>NZ_JAPFBW010000001.1 GCF_026153205.1 Aquabacterium sp. A7-Y
GCGAGGTCCGGGCTATCAATTCCTATCCAAACAGATGCTCAGCACCCGTTGGCTTATCCGGCACACAGAGCGTAATAGGGGTGTCGCAACCACCAACCTGAAAGGACCAAGCGATGCAAGACCTCCACGAAATCCTCGCCGCGCAAGCCCGCCACAACGCTCGCGACGTGCTGCTGCGCGCCCGCAGCGTCCTGGAGCGCGCCGTTGAGGAGATCGACAGCCGGCTTCGGGACTACGACGACGCCCGGGACGACACCGAGCGGGCAGCGGTCGTGAACCGGATCATCAACCACCTGGCCAGCAACATCCAGCCGAACCTCAACATCGCCCTGATGGCCGAGCAGCAGGCGGCGCTCGCCAAGCTGGCGCGGTAAGCGAAAGGGGCCGGGCCGCCGGCCCCTCTTCACGCATCAACAGGAGGAAGAGACCATGAGCCATACGGTGAGCATCCCGGCAACCGAGAACGAAGCTTGGGGTTTCATTGGCGCGATGGGCGTGCACGCCCCCGCGGCTTGGCCACTGGCGATGAGCGCCGTGGCCGAGGCCACCGGCCAATCGCTGGAGGCCGTGAGGGCGTTTCTCGACAGCCGGTGGGGCCGGCACTTCGCCAACGACGTGCTCAACAGCCTGCACGAGGGCACTACCTTGCCCGCAGCCATCCTGACTGCCGTGGACCGGTGGATGACGTGGCGAGTCGGCGCCAAGATTGCCGCGCACCACGGTATCCCCCAGGGAACAGCACATCTGCTGGGCTTTGTCGCCCTCGCCGCGTTGGAGGAGAGGCTGGTTTAGCGTCTCAGCCAGTAGTGGGCCGCAAGCACGCGGTCTCCTTGAAGCTCTGAGCTCTGCATCGTGGGGTACACCAACGATGCCATCGTTTGTACAGCCTCGAAGGCTGCTCCCATTAACATCGCTGAACCGGCCCAGAGCAGAGCAACCGCCGCAAGAAGGATCAGGCTGATTGGTATGTTCACGCGCCAGAAGCGCAAACTCGTCACTCTGGGTACGCCAACAAGATCAAAGGTGCTGTGGATGACAATCAGCATTGCGCGTACGGCCGACGCGGCAAAGAGCAAGCGCCCGAGGTCACTTCCGTTTGCTACGCCCTGCCATGCAAATGCGGTCTCCGGTGCGTACCGAACAATGTCTTCATAGATCCTCCGCAGGATCACGTGTGCAGGCTCTGGTGAGGGCGGGGTTTCGTAAGTCATGCTGAGTCCTCCGAGTAGTGGAGAGACGACAGTACGAAACATCGAGGAGTTCATCCACCCGAAAATCGGGCGTCTGATGTGCGATTTTTGTGGGGGGCAGGCGTCATCAGGCTTCTGCCAGCGAACAGACCTTTTCCGCAACGTTGTCGAAAACGCTGCCGTCAGTTTCACGAGTCGCGTCTTTGCCGGTCCAGTCTTGCCAGCGCCGAACGATGATATCGACGTACTTCGGGTCAAGTTCTATCAGCCTTGCAACGCGGCCGCTCTTCTCTGCAGCAATTAGCGTGGTGCCTGAGCCGCCGAACGGGTCCAGCACCGCCTGCCCTGGCCGGCTTGAATTCCGAATTGCCCGCTCGACCAGCTCCACCGGCTTCATTGTCGGGTGCAGGTCGTTTTTCCTGGGTTTCTTGATCTGCCACACGTCGCCCTGGTCGCGGTCGCCGCACCAGTGGCGCTTCGCGCCCTCGGGCCAGCCGTAAAGGATGGGCTCGTACTGGCGCTGGTAGTCGGCGCGGCCCAGTGTGAAGCTGTCCTTGGCCCAGATGATGAAGGTCGACCAGTGGCCGCCGGCAGCCCGGAACGCCATCTGCAGCCGGTCCAACTCGCTGGAGGACATGGCGATGTACATCGCGCCCCGGCAGTGGGCCGCCATCAGCGATAGCGCATCGCTCAGGAATTGCTGAAACCCCTCCCCGAGCGCGTCGTTCAGGATGGGGCGAGCCGTTCCGCGCTGCCGGTCCTTGGCGGTGTTGGCATAGTTAACGTTGTAGGGAGGGTCGGTGAACAGCATGTCGGCCTGCTCTCCGCCCATCAGCAGCCGGTAGCCCTCCGCGGTGGTGGAGTCGCCGCAGACCAGCCGGTGCGGGCCCAGCAGCCAGATGTCGCCCGGCTGCGAGATCGATACCTCCGCCACCTCGGGGACAGCGTCGTCGTCGGTCGCGCCTTCGCATTCCGGCTCCTCGCCCTGCAGTAGCTCGGCCAGGGCATCCGCATCGAAGCCGGTCAAGTCCAGGTCGAAGCCGTCGGCGTCGAGCGCCTGCAGCTCAAGGCGCAGCAGCTCGTCGTTCCACCCTCCGAGGTCGCTGAGGCGGTTGTCGGCGATGACAAGGGCGCGCCGCTGCGTCTTGCTCAGATGGTCGAGCACGACCACCGGGACCGTTGGGAGCCGCAGCAGCTGCGCGGCCAGGAGCCGGCCCTCGCCGGCAATCAGCACGCCATCGGCACCGACCAGGCACGGATTCACAAACCCGAACTCGACGATGCTCGCCGCGATCTGGGCAACTTGCGCCTCCGAGTGCGTGCGCGTGTTGTTCGCGTAGGGCAACAGCCGCTCGATGGGCCAGTGCTCGATCTTGGCGGCCAGCCAGTTCACGGTGGGGGACGGGGCAGGGAGCATCGAAACTTCCAGGAAAAGGCGGGCCCGCCCCCGAGCAGGAGGCGAGGAACGGAGACGGGCCGCAAATGCCGCTTACGCGGCTTCAGGAGGAAACGCAGGGGTGCCGTCGCTTCCCCTGGGGGACAACGACGTGCAAAGAATGCGGCCCGCTCCGAGCGGAGGTCGGAGGCGGGCCGCGGGAGGCGGGGTCAGCGGCCAGACGGAGAAGGCAAGAAGGCACAACGACGGCGCGATACGATGCTGCTACAGCAGGCAGGAGCTGTGTGAGTGTGCGGGACCAGCACGGTAAAGTGCAGTCTCCAAACGCCTAGGGACGGTTCCTTCCATGCTGACGTCATTGCTTCGACCAACTGCTCTTGCTGCGTTCCTTGTCGTAGTTTCTGCTTGCTCTACCCGGCCGGGAGGGAGCGCTGAAGGGCCCTGTTCTTTTAGTTCACTACAAGCGGCGACGACGCCAGAAGCCGTCCGGTCCGTTAAGTCGGCCTGCTCGCCCGGTTCTCCGGTCTTCAGCAGAGCACTGTTGAAGTTAAACGGCATGCCGCTCCCAAAGGCTCCTGTGCTCTCGCTTCGGCCAGAAGCGCCTTTGACCTCGTCAGAGCGAGTACGCCTCGAGGTCGATGTCTTTTTCGATTGGCTTGAGTCTTACCCTGCGGACCTTGCCTTCCAGAAGTTGAATGAACTCATCCTCAGGATGGGAACAACCTACCAAATTGAGTCGGTTCGAGTTGTCGGTTCTCAGGATCGCATAGAAGGCCAAATTGCGTCGCTTCAACTGCCAAGGGAGAGAGCAGATTCTGTTCGTCGATACCTCATGTCTGCGGGCCTCGACTCACGCGTCAGTGTCGAAGCTTCGACCGCCGAAGCGCGCTATCCAGATACTTTAGAGGGTCAAGCTCGTGATCGTTCGGTCACGGTTGTTGTCATTGCATTGCGTCGCCGGGCAAGTTAAATACGTGGTGCGAACGCTGCGAACCTCAGTTCGCGGTGCACGCTAGCGAAGCGTCGTGCGTTTCCCGCCCGCATTGGGTACCAGAAGGAAGGACCCGCAAACTCTCCTCTGAGAGCCCCGAAAGGCAAGCTGAGAGCTTGACTTCAGGGGACGTTTGCTACTGCTGGTCCTTGCGTCACCATAGCTGGAACTGTAGCCAAAACCGGCCCGAAATGCTGCACGGCCATTTCCCGCAGTAGCCCGCGGGAGCCCGCTCTGCCCCCCGATGGCCCGCTACAACCCGCTATTTCCCGCTGTGGTTCCGGGCTAAGGCAGCTGCTGCTGGTTGAGACGGTCAGCGACCACACCGAGGGCCACCAGCCATCGGCGCCACGCCGTGTTGCGGTCGCAGCCCATTCGCTTTCCGATCTCGCTCCAGCCGTAGCGTTTCGCGCGCATCCACACGAGGTGCCGCTGCTCGACTTCGAGCCACTGCACCCACCGCATGGCCTGCAGCATGCGCTCGACCGCCTGGGGGCTGGGCGGGAAGGTCAGGGGGCGGTCATCGTCGCGTCCGAGCGCCTCCCACGCCTCGCGGGTGACCTGCGGCCAGCTGCTCAGGTAGCCCTGCACCCTGACCGGCGGTAGCCGGCGTGCCGTGTCCGCCGCGTCCGCAAAGCGCATGGCCACGGCCTCCACGGTCCATTGCTCAGCCATCGCGCTTGCCTCCCTTGCCGTAGAGCCGCTCGCCGATCCGGCGCACGATCTCCCGCTCGATGAGATCCAGGCGCTCGTCGGCTTCGTGGACCACGAGGATGCGCTGCTTGCGCCAGCCTTCCTCCTTGACCGCGTCGAGGTCGGTCCTCTGTGGCTGCAGCTTGCCGAGGGCGCAGCGGTAGCGGTGATGGGGGGTCAGCATGCTTCGCCCTCCTGCGTGTCCAGCGCCCAGTGCAGCAGCGCCAGGGCATCGGCCTCGTTGTCGTCGACGGGAGCGTGGCCGCGCACTCGCATTGCTGCCATCACGTGCTCCTTGCCCGCGTTGCCGCGGCCCGTGGCATGCCGTTTGATGGTTCCGACGGGCACACCCTGGTAGGGCACCCGGTGCTGCTCGCACCAGGCGGTGAGGTGGGCCATGAGCCCGCCGTACAGGTGCGCGGCGTCGATGCCGGTGTGCCGCCGGACCTCCTCGAAGTACACCGAGCCCAGCTCGCCCCTGGCGCTGTGCAGCTCCGAGAGCCAGCGTTTGAAGCGCAGAAAGCGCATGCCTCCCCCCTCGAAGCGCTGCGGGCGGAAGTGCTGGGTGCCGCTCGTGATGGTCCTATCGCGCTGGCGCACTGCCCACCCCGTGCTGGTCCCCATGTCCAGCGCGAGGATCGCGACTCTGCTGTTGTGGTGCTGGTGCATGGAGCCCGGAGCAACCTCCTTACGTAGCGGAGGGGGAACCTCTGTTCCCCCTCCTACGTAGTAGGAGGAGAGTGTTCGCCAACTGGGGTTGTCGAAAAAATCCAGTTCCGACAATGACTTACGGCAGTTGGTCAGTTGGCATGCCAACTGGCGGCTGCCAACTGCCAGCAATCGCGCAAGTCCTTGTCCTGCCTGGATTTTTTCCTCGAATTCGGCCGAAAGCAGTTGGCAGTTGGCAGCGCTTTTGCCAGCTTCGCAGCGCTCATTCATCGTTGACCTCCAGGGTGGTTTCATCGTCGTGATAGACCCACACTTCGGGGTTCTCGACCGGCAGCGCCGCGCCGGTGGGCCGGCACTTGTAATGGGTGGGCAGCACCATCAGCTCGGTGAGGGGCAGCTCGCCGGTGGCCACGTCGGGCTCACCGAGCGGCACGCACAGGACCATGGCTTCGACGCACAGGTAGCCGAACTTGGTCCGCTCCGGAGAGGGCAAGCCGTAGTCCGATGCATTGCGGAAGAACTTGATGTAGCCCTGCGTCGACAGGGCCGAGATGCGCTGGCGGATGGTGCGTTCGCCTCCGAGCCCGGCCTTGCCCTCGAAGGCTTCCGCGAACTGATTGGTGGTGTAGCAGCGGCCTGCTGCCGCCTCGTCGTAGATGATCTGCAGGATGACGTCGCGCTTGCGCCTGCGTTCGGCATCCAGCCGCGCGCCGTGGTCCTGCATCACCAAGCGCCGGCTCGCAGCGATCTCCCGCCACTCGCCCTTGATCTTGTCGACGTCCTTGGGCGAGATCGCCGCGCCGTTGCGCAGCTCGAAGATGACCTGGCGCGCGGTGCTCGCCTCGTCCGGTCGGAACAGCAGCATCCCCGTGGTGTAGTAGCCGCGCAGGCTGCTCGCGCCGGCCAGGGCCTGGAACGGGTCCTCCTCGAACTGCTTCTTGCCGAGCTTTTTGGTGTGGTGCACCAGGACGATCCCAGCCTGCGGGTTCACCGCATCGCGCAGGCGCTCGACCCGCTGGGACAGGAAAAACAGCATGCCGTCGTTGTCGTTCTCGCCGCCCGCCTCACCGCCGTCGAACACGTTGCGCAGCGGGTCGATGGCAATGATGTCGGGGCGCTCGCCGCGGAAGGCCGCCGTGATGGTCGGAATGACCTGCGCGAGGCCGGCGTCGTCCAGGATGAGCCGCAGCTGCGGCGTGGCCACGAGGTTGGTCCGCGCCGCACTCACCCGGCTGGCCGGTAGCCGGATCTCTTTCACGCGCTCGCGCAGGTAGTCGTACTGGACCTCGGCCTGCAGGTAGAACACCCGCAAGGCCCGATGGGGGCGCATGCCGAGGAAGGGGGCGCTGCCGGCCATGTGCGCCAGCCAGGACAGCAGGAAGTCGCTCTTGCCGACCTTGGGCGCGCCGCCGAACACCAGCATGCCGCCCGGCGTCAGGACACGCGGCGCGATGAGGTCGGGCGGCAGCGGGCTGTCGTCGTCGAGCAGGTCGCCCAGCGTGAAGGACGGCAGCGGGGCCGGCGCCGCCCTGACGCTGCGGCGCTCGCCGTGTGCGATGAAGCCGCGCACGTCGAAGCTCTCTGCGACCGCGTTCGCCACGTCCCAGCCCTCGGGCTTGTCCTCCGGCGGGTACAGGATCGTGCAGGAGACCGCCCCGGCCTGGAGGATGGCCAGCGCCGCATTCTCGGCGTACTCCCAGCCGGGCTTGTCCCTGTCGGGCCAGATGATCACGACCTTGCCGGCCAGCGGCGACCAGTCGGTCTTGTCCACTGGGGCGTTCGCGCCGTGCATGGCGGTGGTGGCGCAGAAGCCCATCTTGATGAGGGCGTCGGCGCACTTCTCGCCCTCGGCGAGCACCACGACCGCGGACTTGGCGATGCCGGGCTGGTTGTACAGCGGCCGGGGGTCGGGCGGCGCCGTCTTGCGGCGCTTCACGTCATACGGCCGGAACTCCTTGCGGCGCCCTGGCGGGTCGTAGCGGTAGACGACCGCGATCAATTTGCCGTCCGCGTCGAGGTAGTCCCACTTCGCGGTGTGAGGCCCGAGCTCATCGACAGGCGGCCCGCGCCTGACCGGTGCGGCGGGCTCCGTCGGAGCGCGGCCGAGCAGGTCGCACGCCCGCTGCAGCACCTCCGCGAAATGGGTCTGCGTGTCGATGCCGTAGTGCTCGCCGATGAGCGTGAAGATGTCGCCGCCGCTGCCGTCGGCCCGGTCGGTCCACAGCCCGGCCTTCTCGCCGTCGAGCACCACCTCCAGGCTGTCGCCGGGGCTGCCGAGGACATCGCCGATGAGGAACTTGCCGCCGCGCTTCTTGCCAGCGGGGAACATCGTGCTCAGCACCGGCTCCAGCCGTGCGAGCAAGGCGGCGCGGATCTCCTCGCGCTCGGCATCGAAATCACGCTGGGGCTGCGCCTGGGGGGGAGCGTCGTTGAAGTCAAGAAAGCGCACGGGCGCATCGTCGGCGGCGGCCCCCTCCCTGGCGGTCAGCGGAGGGAGCGTGTTGTCGTCGTGGATCGTCATGAAGGTTCTCTGCGGTATTCGGGTAAGAGGCCCGGCCTGGCCGGGCCAGTGTTCGAAGTGCATGGGGAGGTGCGGGCGAGCGTCACGCCGGTATCGATTCGCTCGTCGAGGACGTGTGCACGAGGCGCTGGATCGCGGCCTTGTTGAACTTGAAGGTCAGCAAGGCCGACGCGCGGTAGCGCGTGAGTCCGTAGTCGGTGCGCAGCTTCTCGGGCAGGTACTGCAGCTGTTTGGAGGTGGCGGGCTCGCCGAGCCAGCGCCGGGTCTTGTACGCCGTCTCGGCGCTCTCCCGCTCGTTGATCCAGTCATTAGCGCGGGCGAGGCAGACCGCGCGCTCGCCCACGGCCAGCAGGCGCGGCCGCGCATCTTCGGCGCCGCCCACGGCATACCAGCGGCCCTTCCAGCGGAACAGCCCGCCCCAGGCGTTGAAGCCCGTGGCCACCAGCGATGCATCGTCCTGGAAGAGGTCGCACCAGCGGAAGTTGGACCGTTCCAGCAGGTCGATCTCGGTCATGACGACGCTGGCGCGTGGCGAGATCGCGGCCGGCTCGCGCTCCCACAGGTGGCCGCACAGAGGGCACTCCCGGCAGGCCAGCGGCACCTCGACCTCACACTCGGGGCAGTCCTTCGTCGGCGCTTCGCCGTCGCGGGGCTGGCCGTCGAGATCGACCTCCTGCTCCAGCCGGCCGTGCGTCAGCGAGGCGGTGCCGAAGTCGAGCACGATGCAGTCGGTTTTCACCACGCCCGGGTGCTCTGCAGGATCGACCGTGCGCAGGCCCCGGCCTACCATCTGGATCAGCGTCGACTTGTGCGAGCTGGGCCGCAGCAGCACCACGCAGGAGGTCGGCGTGTGGTCGTAGCCCTCGGTCAGGACGGCCACGTTGACCACGACCTGGGCGGCACCGCTTTCATACGTGGCTAACCGCGCCTGGCGCTCGGCGTCGGACAACTCGCCGTGGATCAGCACCGCGGAGACGCCGGCTTCCCGGAAGGCGGTGCAGACGCTCTCGGCATGGGCGACCGTCGAGCAGAACACGATGGTCTGACGGTCGCCGGCCTTCTCGCGCCAGTGGTGCAGGACGGCCTCGTTGATCGGGGCGCTGTTCAGGATCTCGGCCACCTCGTTCATGTCGAAGTCGATGGCGGTGCGCCGCACCCTCTTCAGTTGCTCTTGCGCCCCGACGTCGATCACGAAGGTGCGAGGCGGCACCAGGTGGCCCGACGCGATCAGCTCGCCGAGCGTGATCTGGTCGGCCACGTTGCTGAACACCTCGCGCAGCCCTTTGCGGTCGCCGCGGTTCGGCGTGGCGGTGACGCCGAAGATCCAGGCGCCGGGGTTGCGCTCCAGCACCTGGTCGACGATCCGCCGGTAGGAGTCCGACGCCGCGTGGTGGGCTTCGTCGATCACCAGCAGATCCAGCGCCGGCATCGAGTCGAGATGCGAGCCGCGCGACAGCGTCTGCGCCATGGCGAAGGTGGCGCGGCCGGACCAAGACTTCTCCTTGGCGTCGAACACCGAGGTGCCGATGCCCGGGTTGACGCGCTGGAACTTGGCCCGGTTCTGGCCGGTGAGCTCGTCCCGATGGGCGAGCACGCAGGCCTTGGCGTCGGGGTTGGCCAGCACGCTCCCGGCGACCGCCGAGAGCATGACGGTTTTGCCCGCGCCGGTGGGCGCGACGCACAGCGTGTTGTGGTGTTGCCCGAGGGCGGCCAGCGACCGCTCGACGAGCAGCGCTTGCCGGGGACGCAGCATCATGGCCGCGTTCCTTGCCGTTCGCGTTCGGCCGCTTCTGCCTCGCTGCGGCGCGCCTGCCAGGCGGCTACCTCCGGCAGCCTGAAGCGCACGAGGCTGTGGATGCGGTAGTGGGGGATGCCCAGCTGCCGGCGCCGGGTAGCGTCCGACAGGAAGCACTCGGGTAGGTTGAGGGCGCGCGCCGTCTGCTGCGCGGTGAGCAGGCGGTCCTTGGCGGCGGGGTGGATGTCGTTGGTTTTCATGGTTGGATTCGGTGGCACCGGTCCTGCCATGGGCAGAACCGGCATTCGATGTGGGTGGGGTCGTGGAAAGCGCGCGGCAGCAGCTCGCCGGCTTCGGTGGCGTGGATGACACGCGCCGCGCGGTCGGACATGCGCTGGGCCAGCGCCGCATCGAAGGGCACCAGCTCGGCGTAGATCTCCATCGTGTCGGCGTTCAGCGCCGTGAACAGCGCCGGGTGCTCGTGCAGCTGCAGGTAGGCCTGGTAGATCGCGACCTGCGCGGCGTAGACCGGCTTAGCTTTGGCCAGCTTGTGCTTCTGCAGCTCCTTCCAGGATTTCGAGCCGAGGCATTTCATCTCCCAAAGCGCCGGACAGACGAAGCCGTCCGGGCCGGCGAGGATGACGCCGTCGACGTGGCCGCGCAGGCGGCCGTTCGCGACGCTGAAGCCGAATTGCCCGCCGTCGGGCTTGCGGGTGCGCAGATCGAAGCCGGCGGCACGCAGCCACTCGACCATGACCTCCTCCATACGGTGACCGCGTTCGAAGACGCGCAGGATGCGGCCGGAAAAGCCCCGGCCGGGGTCGACCGGTGCCTGCGCGTACTCGAACTGCAAGGCCCGCTCGCAGGCGACACCGACGCGCGAGGCGCCGAGGTAGTCGCGGGCGGGCTGCGCGGCGGCCTGCCGCTGCAGGCCGTCGTCGATCAGCGCTTCCACCCGCTCGCCCAGGCTGGACGTTGGGTTGAAGTCCATCATCGGGTGGTCGCCTCCCCACGTGCGTCGCTCGACGCGTTCGCGAGCGGATCAGGCGTCGGCACCATGCCCCGCACGGGCGGGTACTTCGTTGCCTCGTGGTGCTCGACCATCGCCTCGGTGTAGCGGGTCACGATGGCATCGATGACCTGCAGCGCCTCGGTCTCGGTGTACTGGCCCAGCGGCTTGCCGAAACCGATGGCCGCACCGGCTTCGCCGAAGGCGCGCAGGCAGCGGCGCATCGCGGCCTGCTCGATCTCAGAGGGATCGATCATCGGAACCTCCTTGCGGTCGACGTCCCCCGCGAGTACGGCCCGCCAACGCCCGTACAGCACATGGAACGCTTCCAGGCAGCGGCGAGAACAAAAGACCCAGTCGATCGGGTAGTGCCGCGGGTCGGTCAGCGCGTAGCGGGTGTCGCTGTGGCCGAAGCCGCGGGCGCTGCGTGAGCAGATCCAGCATTTCAAGCGTCCTCCTTCAAGGCGGGCGCGGCGGCCTCGGCAGCTGTCGCGAAGACGGCCTCGCACCGCTTCGCGAAGTCCTGGTAGCCGCTCGACAGGCGGGCGATCACGGTCACGGCGGCGATTTGCGCCTGCAGCCGCGGCACCCCCTCCTCGGACAGCCACCGCCGGTGCTGCTGCGACACCGGCCGCCCGCTCTGGACGTGCCGGAACAGGGCCTGCGGCAACACCGGCCGGTAGACCCACTGCAGGGTGACCTGTTCGACGGCCAGGGGCTGCGGCGCTTCCTGGCCCTTGAAGTGCCAACGGAACAGCCGATAGAGGGCACGGTGGTAGTCCGCACCGAAGCGACGTTCCCACGCCGGGCAGATCTCGTTCAGCAGGTCGGCCATGCGCCCCAGTACCGCACCTGGCGCCTGGTGGCGGCCGTAGCCTGTCGCCTCGTCGATCAGCTCCACCTCGGTGCGCGCGGCCAGGGTCGCGACGACCTTGATGCAGTTCGCCAGCAATCGCTCCGAGGCGCCGTGCCGCCGGCCGGCGAGCGCCGCCTCGAAGAGGTTGGACGCAACCTCGCCGATGATGCCGGCGGGACAGAACTGGCCCTTCTGCCCGTCCAAGAGGAGGATGTCCTTCGGCCCTTCATCCAGCAGCGGCTCGGACGTCGGGGCGAACTCGCCGAGCAGCAAGCCCAGCCGGTCGCCGTAAGAGGTTTCGTCGAATCGCAGCTCAAGGGCCACGTGGGGCCAAACGAATCCGCGCTCGCGCGTCTCCAGCACGACGGCTTCGCAGGGGACATCGAGGAAGCGCACGACACCATGGCAGACGACGGGAATGACAGCATCACTCATGTCCATCCTCCTCACTGGGCCCACGCCGGCTTGCCGCTCACGGGCGGACGGCCTGGCGCGACGGCTTGCGCGGGGGCGCGGGCGGCAGGCTGCTGCGCTGCCGGCCGGTAGCCCTGGGCCGCGGGGGCGGCGGTCGGCGCGGGGAGCACCTGGGCCATGGGCTGCGCCGGGACGGCGGTGCCGGCCGGCGCGATACGCGGCGTCACGCCCATCAGCCGCGCGTGGTCCGGGTGGTCTGGCTCGACCGCGACCTTGATGACGTTCTTCAGCTCGTCGCGGCCGTCCTTCTCGACGTCGATGCGGGCGAGGAACTCGATGCCGTCCAGCTCGTGGAAGCCCGAGATGAAGCGCCTAGCGGCCGTGTCGGGACCCAGGTCCTTCGGATGCAGGTTGCGGGCGCTGTTGAGCACACCCCGGATGAAGCTGCGGCCCATCTGCGTCCAGGTCGATCCCTTGGGGCTGTAGAGACCAATGTTCGACCACACCTTGCGCCTGGCGTAGTCGCCGGCCAGCACCACGAACTCGCAGGCCAGGTACACCGAGCCGGTCTCATAAGATTGGGTGGCCCAGCCATCGGTCCAGCCCTGGGAATGATCGTCGAAGCCGCCGGGCTTGATCGTCATGCGCACCGGCACGACGGTGCCCTTGGGGATGAGGTCGAAGACTTGCGGTTCTGCGTCGTTGAAATCGTTCCAGGTGGTCATGCGGTGGTCCTTTGTTGTTCGTTCGATTCGGAGGAAAAGCTCTGGTGGGTGGTGGCGCACTTGCCGATCAGGGCGCCCAGGTCGGGCGGCTCCAGCAGGTCCAGGACGCCGGAGCGGTCCTTGGCCGGGTAGCCATAGGGGTTGACGGTGTGGGTCACGAAGGCGCGGAAGGCGCTGCCGTCCTCGGCCTTGATCTCGGCCAGCGTGACCACCTCGTCGACGATGCCGGGCAACTCGCTGGCGGTCTTGCTGCCCTCGATCTGTGGGAGGAAGACCTTGCGGTTGAAATCGTCGAACCGCTCGTCGAGGATGGCGACGAAGATCACGTGCTTGCCGCGGGCGTGCTGCAAGTGCGTGAGCGCGCCGATCATCTCAGCGCCCAGTAGCCCGTAGGCACCGCGTGTGTCCGGCTTGCCGGTCCGCTCGGAAAACGCCTGGGGCTGCGTCTTGGCCCAGGCCAGGCACCAGCGGGAGAGGACGGTGAGGCTGTCGACGAAATAGCAGTCGTATTTGTCGAGCTGGGCCGGATCGCCGTAGCGTTGGCAGACGTGGTCGAAGTGCGCCTGCGAGAACGGCGCCTCGGCCGGCAGCGCGGCGTTGGGGCCGGCCAGGAATACCACGAGATTCCGGAACTCCGGCCAGGTCGTCGAGCGCATCGTGTCGCCGCGCCAGTCCTTGACGGCCAAGTCGCCGGCTTCGAGGTCGATGAACAGGGTGCTGGCCTCGGGCAGGGTCTTGAGCTGGGACGTTTTGCCGATCCCGCTCTTGCCGAGTAGAACCAGCTTGACGCCGGTGCGCTCCGCCAGCCGCTGCTCGGCGGTGATGATGGGAAGGGCCATCAGATCGATTCCTTGGAGTCGAGGTGGAGGGTGAAGCTCGGCTTGCCGGGCTCGACCGTGCGGGCGGGGGCGAACTGCTCCTGCAGGGTCGGCGGCCAGCTTTTGAACTTGGCCTCGCTGACGGACAGCTTGGCGTCGATGTAGTGCTCGACCTTCTCGCCGCCCGCGACGATGCGCTCGGCCAGCTGGTGCAGCTGCTGCTGGTCCCACTTCACGCGTTTGGGCAAGTCGAAGGTGATCCGCACCACGCCGTCGCGGCCGTGGGCGGTGCCGAAGTCGCGGCCGGACTCGTGCAGCACGCGCCGGCAGGTGTCGCCATAGGCGGTCTCCAGCGCAGCGTCGAACTTCTGTTCGGCCTGCCGCAGCCAGGCGGCGGCGGTCGCCAGCTGCTGCTGGATCTCTGCCGTTTTTAAGGGCGGGCAGGGCGGCCAGCTCGGCGACGCTCAGGGCGAGCAGGGCCGGCAAGGGCGCCAGCTCGGTCACGGTCAGCTCGGCACCAGTGAGAACAGAGATAGTGGTGTCGGTCATGGGCGCGGCCTCACTCATCGCGTTCGGATGTGGAGATGCGGCCGGCGGCGCGTTCGAACTCGAACACCGCGGTGAGCGGGTAGCCGATGCGGCTGCCGAGCTTCATGTACTTGGGGCCGCGGCCTTCGTTGCGCCAGCGCTCGAGCGTTCTCTCGCTCACGCCCCAGCGCAAGGCCAGTTCATCGGCGCGCAGCACCTCGCGTTTGACCGGTTCCCGCGAAGCAAGGGCGGCGGGACTGCCAGTCGTGCGGGGGACTCGCCCCCGTTGAGATGTCGTCAACATTGATCCTCCGGTGAATGGGTGTGTGCGCGCACCGGAGGCATTGGAGATTTCTGGCAGCGAACTGTCAGCGAACTGGGCAGCGAACTTTTGCGAAAGTTCCAGTTCGCTGCCGAGGTCGATCCGCGGTTGGGAGAGGCGAAAAGGCGAGAAGAAGGGCCAGCATCGTGGTTTGTGCTTCAACCTGGTGCACAGCGGCTGACCAGCAGCGAACTGAGTTCGCTGCTGGCGGGAGACAAACGAGGCCGCTGCCCAAAAGCAGTACGTCCAGCGGCCTTCGGGGAGGGAGCAGCGAACTCAGTTCGCTGCTGGCCCGGCGCACAGCGGCAAGGACGGCCGGGGCGCCTGGATGCGGAGTTGGAGGGGCAGCGAACTCAGTTTGCTGTCAGCGTGGAGGACGAAGGCGCTCTGAAGGGGGCGGTGGCTGGGCGCCGCGCCGGGTCGGAGCCAGCCGACCGGCGCAGTTCCCCTTCACAGTTTCAGCGCATACGTGCCCTCACGAGCGTTGACTTCCACCAACCGCGAGTAGGCGTAGCGCGGCGCCTCGTACTCGGGCTTCCCCTTGTTCTCGGTTTTCACCTTGAACACTTCGGCCGGCTTGTTGCCTTTCAGTCCGGCGCGCGCCATCACCACCTCGCCCTTTCGTGGTTCTCCGTTGAACGACCAGAGCGCCCTGAAGACGGCAGCCTGGGCCCGAGTGAGGCGGATTGGGTTGTGAGGGTAGTCCTTCAGGAACACCCACTCAAAGTCGTCTGAGAACGGCCCGTGGACGGCTTCCACCGGCCTCTGCGCTGCGCGGGCCAGCTCCGCCCGCGGGGACGGCGGCGGCTCGATACAGCTCAGGCGCGAGCCGTTCAGGACGAAGCAGCGCTGCAGCGGCATCCACATGATGCCCTCCTCGAACGGCTCGGCCGGCAGAGGCAGGCTTGTTTGAGGCGTCAGCGCCAGCGCGCGCCCCGTGGTGCTTGAGCGCATCCGTCCGAGCAGCGCGGAGCGCGCCCAGAGCCGGCTGACGCAACGTGCGAGCAGCACCGGCTCATGGCGCAGCGAACCCAGTCGCCACACGCCCTCAGCCAACTCCACGGGCCCGTCGTTGCCGGAAATGCCGAGCGCCAGGCGCAGCTGCGCGGCGAGCCAGCGGGTGTCGAGCTCGACCGTGAGCCGGTAGTCCGGTGTCACCGTGACGATCCCACAGTCCGGGCAGTCGCAGCCGACGGCGGTCCCGCCAGAGCCGCCGAGATCCACAACGTGGCCGTGCTGCTGGTGGCACTCGGGGCACAAGACGTAGGGGTTGTTGTCCGGGCGCGCCTCGACGACGTGCGCTTCGACGAGTGCCGAGAGCAGCACTCGCTGATCGCAGGGGAGGGCGGCTATCAGTGTCGGGGTCGAGCGCTTGAACAGGGTGCACGCGAAATTCCAGACTTGTGCGTCCCACGTCACGGACTAGGCTCCACCGTGTGCTCCGGCATTCCGGTCGGCAAGGAGGGTGCCTCGAAGGTCTGCTCGGGGCGCAGGATGCCCATGTCGATCAAATAGCTCTCCAGCTGGCGCTGCAGGCTCGCCTCGAACTTGTGCAGGTTCACGCGACCGCGATCGGTGATCTCCAGGCAGATCTGCCGCATTCGGCTTCGACCTGGCTCTGGCGGGTAGTAAAGCGCGATGTCGGCCGCGGTGATCCTCCATCCGTCGGTGAGCGGATGGTCCTCGCACCACATCTCCTTCAGCAACTCGGTGACAGAGCGCCGCCCGCCCGCGGCGGTCGCGCTGCACTCCAGCTTCAAGGTGCCGGCCGGGCTGATCAGGGACAGCGACTTCACCTGCACGACCGAGAAACCGTCCTCGATCGCCCGGGGAACCCGGAAGCCGTCGCGCAGCGGGGAAAGATTGAGCCGGGGCCGCAGAACGCGCTGTGCGTCCACATCACATTCCAGCAGGTGGCGGGCGAATGCGTTCACCAGCATGTGGTGGAACTTGGCGCCGCCGCGCACCAGGGAGCGGGTGGCGCCCGTGCGCGGCGCGTACTCCAGGACGATGTGGATCGTGGGGTGGCCGATGCGCTGGCGAACGGCGTCGCCGTCGAACTCCAGCAGCAGGTTCGGCAGGTCCTTGACGTGGAGCGTCAGGACGAAGACGTCGTTGCTGCGCTCGAACAACTGCGCCACGCACCGGTCGCCGCAGCCGAACTGCTGCCGGTAGAAGGCGCCCACCTCGGCGCACAGGGCCTGCAACGCCTCCGCATCACGCCGGGGCACCACCTTGCAGCCGAGGTCATGCTGCTGCGCGCGAGCGACGTTCGCGTCCAGGTATTCCGCGGCGCAGGACTGATCAAAGATGGCGCGGTAGCACACATAGAGCCAGAACGATCGGTGCAAATCGCTCTTGCACCTGACGAGCGCCAGGAAGACGTCGCCGTGGGTGGCTGCGGCCTCGAACATGGCGTCGCGGCCGAGAGGGTGGGCCAGCTGCGCCCCTCGCTGCAGGCCGGCAATGATCCGCTCTCGGACCTGCGAGTTCTCAAGGGTTTGAACGGCTTGGACGACGGCAGGCGCGACGGCCTCGCAGCCTTCGGATGGCTGAAGAGGCACTTCGAGGCCCTGGTCCGCCAGCCAGGTGTGCAGCACTTCGTCTTGGGCGAGATGGGTCAGCACGTCCACATACGTCCACATCTTGGTCACGCTTCGCTCTCCGACTTGTTGCAGGGATCCAACCCTGCGGTTGTTGTTGCATATACACACACAAGTGTCCGGCGGGTATCGAACCCCCACTAACCCGCTAGAACCCGATACGCCGCCGAGAGTAAACCCTAGCATGGAAACGGTTCTTTGTACTGCTGCTTACCAATGTCATCACATCAAACTCGCAGGTCTGACAGGGAAACCGGCGGGGGCTTGGCGCCCCGGCCTCCGCAGCAGGAAGTCGCCGACCTGCTGGCCGGCGCGCTGCTGCGCTTGCGCGCCTGGACCACTGCGGCTCCCGCGCCACTTCACTCGGACATAGAGACGGTTGGACTTGGCTTCCTGCCCACCCAGAGCGTGAATGCCAACCCCTCTCAACCGAAACGGAGTTGACGCATGACGACCTTCGCACCGGCACGACCGGGTCCTGCAGTGGCGAGCCTGGCCGAGCAGATCGCCCAGCTGCCGCACCTGGACATGGAGCAGCTGTGGGCCCGCTGGGACGCGCTGTTCGACGACCGGCCCGCCCACCACAACCGGGTCTACCTGGAGAGCCGCATTGCCTATCGACTGCAGGAGCGCGCCTTCGGCGGCTTGTCGCCCTCGGTGCGCCGCCGGCTGGAGAGCATCGGCGAAACCGGCATCGTGCCGCGGCTCAGCCAGCGCGAGGCGAACGGCCTGCTGCCAGGGACGCTCCTGACCCGCGTGTATGACGGCATCGAGCACCGGGTGGTGACACGCGGTCCCAATGACTTCGAATACCAGGGCCGGCGCTACAGGAGCCTGTCGGCCATCGCCCGCGCTATCACCGGCACGCAGTGGAGCGGGCCGGCGTTTTTTGGGATCAGGACGCCGCGCCAGGGAGGAAAGGCATGAAGGCCTCACGCGCACCCCTGGCCGCCCCGGTGGCGCTCCAAAGGCGCTGCGCGGTCTACACCCGCAAGTCCACGGACGAAGGGCTCGATCAGGACTACAACAGCCTGGAGGCACAGCGGGATGCCGGCCTCGCCTACATCGCCAGCCAGCGCCACGAAGGCTGGGTCGTGGTGCACGACGGCTACGACGACCCGGCTTACTCCGGCGGCAACCTGGAGCGGCCGGCGCTGCAGCGCCTGCTCGCGGACATCCATGCCGGGCGCATCGACGTCGTGGTCGTCTACAAGATCGACCGGCTCACGCGCAGCTTGACGGACTTCGCCCGGCTGGTCGATGTGTTCGACCGGCATGGCGTGTCCTTCGTGTCGGTCACCCAGCAGTTCAACACCACCAGCAGCATGGGGCGCCTCACGCTCAACGTGCTGCTGTCCTTCGCCCAGTTCGAGCGCGAGGTCACCGGTGAGCGGATCCGGGACAAGATCGCGGCGAGCAAGGCCAAGGGCATGTGGATGGGTGGCATGCCGCCGCTCGGCTACGACGTGCAGGACCGCCGCCTGGTGGTCAACGAGGCCGAGGCCGATCTGGTGCGCGACATCTTCCGGCGCTTCGCCGAGCACGGCTCGCCCGCCCGGCTGGTGCGCGAGCTGGCCATCGAGGGGCGCACCACCAAGTCGTGGGTGACGCAGGCCGGCACCCACCGGCCCGGCCGTTTCATCGACCAGACCCATATCGGCAAGCTCCTGCGCAACCGCGTCTACCTCGGCGAGATCGTCCACAAGGGAACGAGCTACGAGGGACAGCACGAGCCCATCGTCTCGCAGGCGCTGTGGGATGCCGCGCACGCGATCCGCGACCAGCGGCGCAGAGGCGCCCAGGAGCGCCGGACCGAGCATCCGGCGTTGCTGGCCGGGCTGCTGTTCGCGCCGGACGGGCAGCGCATGCTGCCGACCTATACCGCCAAGAAGGGGGGCAAGCGGTACCGCTACTACGTCTCGTCCCTCTACAAGCGCCGGTGTGCCGGTTCAGTGGCGGAGCCGGGGAAGTCCGACATCGGCCTGCTGCCGGCGGCGGAGATCGAAGGGGCCGTACTCCAGCAACTACAGGCGACGCTGCGGCAGCCAGAGATGGTGATCGCCGTCTGGATGGCCGCGCAGCGCCTCCCTGAAGGCCGGGAGATCGACGAGCCGCAGGCGGTGGTGGCCCTGCAGCGCATCGGCGACGTGTGGGAGCAGCTGTTCCCGGCGGAGCAGCAGCGCATCGCCCGCTTGCTGATCGAGCGGGTGCAGCTGCACGACGGCGGGCTCGACATCGTCTGGCGCGAGGACGGCTGGTCCGGCTTTGGCCCTGAGATCCAGCGGCACCGGTTTGTGGAGGAGCAGCGGCTCCTGGTCGAGGAAGAGGAGGGCGTTTGATGGGCAATGCGGTCAAGTTGAAGGGCAGCGCCCGGCAGGTGGTCACCGTCGAGGGCGCGGGCCAGCCGCGGCAGCACAGCACCGGAGTGCAGAGGGTGACGGTTGTCCCGCTGAAGATCCGGCGCCGGCACATCCGCAAAGTGCTGACGCCGCCGGCGGGGGACGGCGGGGCGCCGACCCGGTCCTCGTTCGACCTATCGATGATCAAGGTACTCGGCAAGGCGTTCTACTGGCAGCGGTTGATGGAATCCGGGGAGGTCAGCAGCACGAAGGAACTGGCCCGGCAGCTCAAGCTGGACCCGGGCTGGGTCGCGGAGGTCTTGCGTCTCACGCTGCTAGCGCCCGACATCGTGGAGGCGATCTTCGAGGGCAAGCAGCCGCGTCATCTCCATCTGCAGCTGCTGAGGGGCCGGACCGACCTGCTCCCGAGGGAGTGGGCTCGGCAGCGGGAGATCCTCGGGCTCACGTCACCGCCTTCAAACTCCGAATGCGAATGAGCACCCCCTCCAGATCCCGGGAATCAACGGGCTTGCTCAGGTGGGCGTCAAATCCGCTGATGCTGGCCAGCTCCATGGTCTCCCACTCGGGCGCGCCCGTCATGGCAACGAGGATCACACCCCAGCCGCGCGTCTGACGCAGGGACTCGGCAGCCTCGTAGCCATCCATCACCGGCATGTTCAAGTCGAGGACGACCATGTCGGGTTCGAAGCGCCGCGCCACCTCCAAGCCTTGCTGCCCGTCATAAGCGGAGCAGGCCTCATACCCTTTCAGCTGGAGCACCGCCGCCAGCGAGTCCGCGAGATCTGCGTGGTCGTCCACGATGAGCACTCGTGTCGCTCGTGTGGTCGCCGCCACCGGGGGGCTCTGTACGATCTGAACTTCGGCGGCACTCATCAGCGCTCGCTCATCGTGGCATTGCCATCCCATAAAGCACCCAGCACGTAGAGGCAGCGCGTTGGCGGGAGCATGGGCCGATGTTCCCCATGGAGCAAGAGGAGCAAGAGGCCATGACTTCGTAGTGAACATAAGGAATGCGGGTGGCTAGGCCGTGCGCCTAGCTTCCTGTAGATGGATGACACCATGCGTTCTCTCCCAATGAGGTGGTGAGGACGCATGGTGACCCTTGATCAAAATCAGAGGGAATATGCAGATTCTCACTGCGTGATGTCCGGTCGGCTGCACTGTGATCGCAGCGTCGCTAACGCAGCAGCGTCAGTCAGCTGCGACGAAGGAACCGTGAAGCCCGACAGGTAGTGCGTAGGGCAGTCGGGCTTGCATCACTGGTCCGGCGCGCAATGCCCCAGCATCGAAGACAGACAGAACGGTCTGCTGCTCCAGCAAGTCCAGAGCACTGCCGATCACCCATCGTTGGCCCGGAACGTTGCAGTCGCTGGCAATGACATGCTCCTCCACCAGCCAATCCGCACCGTACTCATAGAAGTCGACACCACCTTCCTCGACATCGAAGCTGGCGACCTGGTCGAAGCCGGGGACAGTGGGGTCGCGCTGTGGACTGCGGCGGGCGAAGACCACTTGGCGGTAGCGTTGGCCGATCTCTTCGGCGGCAACCGCCGGGTACTCTCCCTCAAGATCATGGCGGGTTTGATAGTCGACGCTACCCTTGCGGGTATCGATTGTGATCAGCGTCATGCGCGTGCCGCCGTAGTGGCGGTACTCTCCCTTCATGAGGGTCCAGCCCGCGAGCATCGCGCGTGGTTGGTCGTCTCTCATGCAGTCGAGCCGGATAACGCCGTCGTCGTCCTCCCACGCATTGCCGATGTGGAAGACATTCGACGCCGGCAGTTCGAACCGCTGTTCGCTCCAGTCGCGCAAGTCCACCACCACGACGCGCAGCCCGAGGGAGGGGCGCCACTCGCACGCGGCGCCGAACGGCAAGCCACCGCGGATCCGATCAGGACTCAAGGCCAGCGGCGGCGCCAGGAAAACCAGATGCCGCGAGGTCACCGCGAAGTCGTGAAGGGTGGCCGAGTGGGGGATCGAGAGGCTTCGCACGTCGATGAGCGCGCCGCTGGCCGACACATGGAAGACCCTCACCAGGCCTTCTGCGGCCACGCAGCCGAAGTTCCACATCGTGCCGTCGGGCATCCGGCGCGGATGGGCAGAAAAGGCGGCGGCTTTCAGGTCGTCCCGCCAGGTCTTGATGCCGAGAGTCTCCAACGTGTTGGGATCGACCCGGTAGGCCGAGCCGGGCTCCCACAGCGCAAGCATCTCGCCCGCACAGGGCACGATGTTGATGTTGCCGGCGTTCATTTCTTCCATGGGTTCCGGCAGGTTGCGGGAACCTTCCACATGCGTGCCGAAGCCGCTGACCAGGCGCTTGCCGGCCGCCTTCTCGCGCAAGTATTTCTCGGTGCGCAGGTAGCGCGCCTGGTGCGTCACACCTTCGTCCCGCAAGCGAAAGGCTTGCAGCAGCCCGTCACCGTCCCAGCGGTGCGCGTAGCGTTGCCCGGCCATGTCGTGCAAGGCCGGTCCGGTGCGGAAGAACGTGCCGCGCAGGCCCGCCGGGAGGGCGCCCTGAAGCGCCACCGGCCCGGCCTGGACCGATTCCGCATCGAAAGACCGGTAACCCAGCGTCCAGGGCTGATGCCGGGCGTTCTGGAAGGCGGCACGTATCCCTTCCCCGTCCCAATGACCGGACAGATCGAACGGCGGTTTGAAATCTGCTGCGTGCGGGGAAGATCCTGTTTGCGACGTCATTTCGGTCTCCTTCATTTGACGAGCGCCGTGGCGGGTAAATGCACCCGCATCACGGTGCCACTGCCTACCCGGGACTTCACCTCGATGGTGTAGCCCAGACACTCCGACAGGCGTTTGACCACGGCCAGGCCGAGCCCGACACCGGCGCAGCTCTCCACGCCGCCCGGCCCGTCCTGTTGACCCTGATGAAACGCCTCGAAAATTCGTGCCAGCTCTTCCTTCGGCACACCTGGACCGTCATCCCACACATCGATGAGACAAGCACCGGCACGCCGTCTCGCGCTCACAAGGACCCGGCTTCTGGCGAACTTGAGTGCGTTCGACACCAGGTTCTCGAGGATGCGAAGCAGCATCGTCTCGTCCGTGAGCAAGCACACAGCGGTCCCACGCATGCGCAGATCGATTCTCCGGCTCATCGCCACTTCCTCAAAGTGCAGGTCGATGTTCTGGAGAATGTCTTGAACTGAGACAGCTGCGAGCTTCGGCCGCAAGGCGTGCCGCTCCAGCCTCGCAAACTCAAGCACATCCGTGACGTAGGCGTCGAGGTCCTCGACGGCCGCGGCGAGGCGCTTGAGCGGAGAGTCCGTAGCGCCGGGCGAGAACTGAAGTTGGGAGGAGTGCGCGAGCAGCTTGATCGCGTGCAATCGCTGCCGGAAGTCGTGGCTGGCACCGTTGAAGAACGAGGAGCGCGCTTCCAGTTCGGTGGCCACGTCCGCCTGCAGCGCTTCGAGCGCCATGTTGGCCTCTTGCAGCTCTGAGACCAGCAGGTCGACCTTGTCGCTGCGCTGCAGGTAGTTGGTGACCTGCTTGACCACGATGAAGACGGTCAACAGCACCAACGCGACCCCGCTGACCACGAGCAACGGGAGCCATGCAGACGGCGCCCACGTGGCGTGTCGGAGTTGGACCGCGAAGGGGACCCAAAGTGCCACGGCGTGTACCGCGGCAGCAAGGTGGGATACGGGTGCGCTGCCCATCGCCGCCACGGTCATCAACACCAGCACCATCAGGAGCATCACGAAGGTCGGTGTCAGCTCCTGCCCGACGAAGAGAACCGAAGTGGCGATCCAGAAGGCACCCGACAGCAGCACTGCGAAGAGCGGAGTCAACCGCGCCACTGGCTTTTGTGCGAGCGCCAGCGGCGAGTTGGGGAACATGAACCGCGTAAAGAGAACGCGCCGCACGATAAGAATCAAGACGCCGGCGATGACCCATTGAGTCAAAGCGGCACGCGGTATCGTCGGGGACAGCCATTCACCAAGGTACATCAGCAACAGGCTGAGCGCGAACGTCGCTTCGATGACACGCACTTGGGTCATCGCGAAGGCGCGCGTGGCCGCAGTCGCGCTGGTCACCCACTTCCATCGCGCGTCCTCTTGGCTGGTGACTTCCACGGCCTCGGCCGTTTCCTCCTGGGAGTAGCCGTATCGCAGGACGGAGTAGTAGCCCGACGCCTGCTGGCCCTTGGCGACCCTGATCGTTTCGTTCATCGGTTCCTCGCTGTGGTATCGCGGATCTCGGACGGCTCGACCGGGCTACCTCCCCGGCCCGTCATCCCTGTCGTGGCCTTCCCCAGGAGGTCGCAGGGGCAGGGCGGCGCTGGAGCCGTCGCCGAACGACGCGTGTTGCTCCAGAGTTGGAGAAAGCAGCCCCAACTCCATGGCCTTCGCAACGGCATGCGCCCGGCCTGTCACACCGAGGACGCGCAGGATGGAAGCCATGTGGTTGTTGACCGTGCCTTCAGACAAGTTGAGCGCGACGCCGATCTGCTTCGACCCCAGGCCTTGAGCGACAAGCTGGAGCAGTTGGAGTTGCCGTCGTGTGAGGCGGGTCGTGGGCGGTGCCGGCGTGAGGGTGGCAGACATGTACACGTGTTCGCCAGCCAGCATGCGGGACAACGCGTCCGAGAAGTCCGGGACTGGAAGCGCCTTGCCGATGTAGCCGAGCAAGCCCAGTTGGCGGGTAGCTTCGATGAATTCCTGCTTGGTGTTGGCACTCACGACGCAGGTCCGGCTGGCCAGGCCCCGGTCGGCGACTTCGCGGACCAAGGACAGGCCCTGTGCACCCGGTACGTCGAGATCGAGCAGTATGCGAAACCACGCCTGCTCCCGCTGCAGCACCGTCTGCGTCTGAGCGGCCGTATGGCAGATCACCAGATCGGAGCGGGTCCCGCAGCGCTTTAGCAGATCCGCCGTGGCTTCGGCCACCAGCGGGTGGTCCTCGACGATCAGGATCGGCAGTGTCTCGTTCGCGGCACAGCGTGGGGTGGGACAGTCGGACTGGGTCATCTATCGAGCGGGTCAGGTGCAGGCCTCGTGGCTGGAGCACGGCTGCGGTTCCAGATGAAATGCGACCTTGCTGTGTTTGCCAGGATGGCGAAAAATCCGCCACGCGCAGATCTGACAGGAAACTCACGCGCTTTGCCGGCAACCCTCGCGACCGGCAAGCGATGGCCGTGTGCAGTAAGGCGGTGGCCGCCAAAAGAAGCGCAGCATTTCTACTGCATGCGCTGGTATCGAACAGCGCAGGAACAGTGGACCCTGCACCCTTCCCTGAACCGACAGGTCTCTTTATCCTGTCCCTGCGGCAGACGCCGCAAAGGCGCTGCGCGGTCTACACCCGCAAGTCGACCAACGAAGGGCTGGACCAGGACTACAACAGCCTCGAGGCCCAGCGGGATGCCGGCCTGGCCTACATTGCCAGCCAGCGGCACGAAGGCTGGGTCCCCGTGCACGACGGCTACGACGACCCGGCTTACTCCGGCGGCAACCTGGAGCGGCCAGCGCTGCAGCGCCTGCTCGCAGATATCGACGCCGGTCGGGTCGACATCGTGGTGGTCTACAAGATCGACCGGCTCACGCTACTGCTTCCGGACCGAAGTAGCGGTCGTAGGGAAACACCAACAGGTCAACGGAGCACCGTTTACCAAGATCTCGTACCAAGGTCTACCTTGCGGCGCGCTCCATTGGCTGCTGCAATCCAGAAGAGTCCGGATGATGTCCCGCTTCGAGCGAGCGATCCCAAAAGGGACTTCCACTTCCCTGCACCTCCCGGTCACTCGGAAGGAACCCATCGTTTGTCACGTATGACACGATCAAGCATGCTCATAGTGAGTGGCCGGTACTCGCCCTGATCCCTAGCTGCTTTGCCTGCAAAAGGCACGATCCAAAGCAGCACACGGGTGAGCATGTTTCGCCCAGCGAACTCCGGCGGGAAGAACTTGTCGAACTCGAATCCACTCAGGTCGACCTGATAGTGATCAACCAGAACGCCCATGTAAGCTTCTGCGACATCTCCGTAGATGCGAAGGTCGTGATAGAGCCGTGTTTCCCATGTGCAGGCGGCAAGCTTCTTCTCAGGCAGACCGCAACGCCTCAGGTACTCACGCAACGGGTCGGACAACTCGCTCATGGTTTCAATCGCAAGATAACGCATCGTAGAGCTCGTACGCGCCCAGTGCACCACCTAAGTACGGCACTTTGCGAGCAAACCTGGTGATCAGGTTGCGCGTTGGCACCGAGTACCAGCCACGACTCGCTGCGGCGTGATTGAGCTGGCTAAACACCGATGTCGTTGAGCCTGATGGCCCGCCTCCAGCAATGCCCGTCCTAGGCTTACTGGCGAACGGGCCGAACAAACCGAGTGTACCGCCCACGGCAGAGTTGCCTACAGGACCAAGCGGGGTCTCCTTGCATGCGCAGCGCTCCTTCTTGTACTGCTCCAGGATGTAATCGAAAGCGTAGCCCACACCAATGCCGATCGCTATCGGTACGAATGCAATCTCACCCGTGGGGTCGATGTACAAGACAGGGTTTCCGTCGACATATGCGTACGTGTTGATGCCTCCAACCAGCCCGATCGGATCGCTCTGCACGTACCGCCCAGTGTGGGGGTTGTAGGTCCGAAAGTAGTTGTACGCGGTAGTGGTCTCCACATCGAAGTACTGCCCCGGGAACCGAAGGTGGAAGTCCAGCCGCTGCGCCGCCGCCTGCCCTTGGGGGGCCCCGTTGGCGGCTGTGATCCCGAAGGGCTCGCCGATGGCGCTCCACTCCCAGCGCTCGGCCCCCGCCGTGTCGGTGATCAACCGCGGCGTGTTCAGGTGGTCCGGGTGGATGTTGTGGATCGCGGGCGGGTTCGGCGTGCCGGTGGAACGCACCGGCTGCGTTGGTGTGGCCCCGGTGATCACCGCCACCGGCATGTCGTACAGCCAGATGTACTCGCGCTTGACAAGCTGACTCACATCGCTCTCGGCGATCAGCTGCCCCGCTTGGTCATAGTGGAAGTAGGTGTCGCTGGAACCGACGTACGCCGGCGGGCTGTAGGTGACGCCCCCCGAGCTCAGCGTGGAGCCAGCCTTGCGTATGCGCTGTCCCAGGCCGTTGTGGCTGTAGACGTGGCGCGCCAGCGGCCCGTAGCTGGTGCTGAGCCGCCCGGTCACCACCAGCCCCTCCCCGGTGGCGTAGGCGTAGTTGATGGTGCCCACCGGGTTGGCCGCGTCGACGGTGATGTTGCCGGTGGCATCGGTCGTGATCGCCTGTGCCGGCTTGCTGTCCTGCTGCACGCTCTGCAGCCGGTTGCTGGTGGCGGCATAGGTGTAGGTGGTCGTGCTGCTACCGGCTCCGCTGATCACCCGCTTCGTGCGGTTGCCGTTGAGGTCAAGATCGTAGCTGTAGGTGGCGCTGGGCAGCGTGGCCTGGATCAGCCGGTCGAGGTTGTCGTAGCCGTAGCTGGCCTTGATGGGTGTGCTCGCCGCGCCGGTGGCGATCTCGGTGATGCGGCTGGCGGCGTCGTACTTGATGCTGTACTGCGCCTGCTCGGCGCTGACACCCGGCGCGCCTTTGCCAAGGGTAAAACCGGTGATGCGGCCGTCCAGGTCGTAGCTGCGGCTGTAGCTCTGCACGGGAGCCGCGCTGCCGTTGCCGAACGTGAAGCTCTTGACGGCGTAATCGCCAACGCCCAAGGGCTGGTACTGCACCTTGCTGATCACCGCTTGAGCGGTGCCGGCGCCGGGATGGGTGGTGGTGATGGCGCTGATGCGGCCCTGGCTGTCGTACTGGTAGTCGACCTTGCGGCCGGACGGGTAGGTCAGCCCGAGCAGCCGACCGGTCTGCGCACCACTGCCCCAGCGGTAGCTGAGGGTGTGGGCCGGCGTGCAGTTCGTGGCGGTGCCCCAGATCTGGCAGCGCCGTGTCAGGCGGCCTTGCGCGTCGTAGGCGAACGCCAGCCGGCTGGTCTGCTGGGCGCTGGCGTTGAACTCGGTGATGCTGGTCAACCGGCCGCGGCCGTAGTTCTCGGATCCGGCCGCGGTGCTGTAGGCATCGTAGCCGTACACGGTCTTGGCACCGCCGGGGTAGGTGGCCTGTGTGAGCCGGTTCAGCGTATCGTAGGCATAGACAATCTTCTGCCCGCGGGCGTTTGTGACTTCGGTGACGTTGCCGGCGGCGTCGACCTTGCTCAAGGTGGTGCCGGTGTCGGGGCTGATCAGGTTGACCGGGTTGCCTAGGCCGTCGACGCCGTAGCTGCTGGTGTTGCGCCTGGGGTCGGTCACGCTGGTGAGTTGGTCGCGTTTGTCGTAGCCGTAGTCGATCTGCGGCTGGGCCGCGCCGGCTTTCGGGAGAGGCAGCCGCTGCTGGATCAGCCGCTGCAGGGCGTCGTAGCTTTGCACCCTCACCTGGCCGCGCGGGTCGGTGATCTTCGTGCGGTTGCCTTCGGCGTCGTATTCGTACTGGGTGATCGTGTCTTGCACGGGGGCGGCTTGGGCCCAGGCCGACAACGGCAGCGCCTGGGTGGTCACCAGTACGCCGACCAGGACGTGTTGTCCCCAGCGGAGCGAGGGGCGTCGTAGGCTCATGAAGTTCCTCCCCGAACGGTCCGGGTTGTTGGTGGGGCGTGATGCCGGGGTGTCGCTTCAGCGCGGCACGCCGGTGGTACTCTGCACTCGGCCCAGGGCGTCGTAGGTGCGTCCGATGTTGCGTGTCAACGTCCCACTCGGGTCCTTCACTGCTTCCTGGGTCCGGTGGCCGGCGTTGTCCAACGTGTAGCTCACCGAATTGCCAAGGCTGTCCTGGATGCTTATAAGGCGGTGGGCGTTGTCGTAGCCGTACACGACGGTGCTGCCGTCGGGCTGTGTCACCTTCTTCAGCAGGCCGGTGGGTTCGTATTCGTACTGAGTGCGCTGGCCGTTGACCGTCACGCTGCTCAGACGCTGGCGCGGCTCGTAGCTGTAATCGGTCACGATGCCGTTGGCGTCGATCTGCTTGAGTACCTGACCGTGCGGGTTGTACTGGGTGTAGCGGGTCACCTGCCCGGCCGGGTCGCTCACCTGCTTCAAGTCGCCCTGGGTCCAGTCCGCCGTGGTGTCGGGGTGGTACTCGTAACGGGTGACGTCGGCCACATCGGTGCGGGGACCGTCTTCGCTGAGCAGCTGGCCGTAGCGGTTATAGGTGTAGCGCCACTGGCGTGGCGCGACGCCGCTGGTCAGTGCGGCGGAGAAGCCCTTGCTGCCATCCGCGTCCGTTGTCGCTTGTTCGACCCGCTTGCACACTACGGCGATCGGCTTGCCGTCGGGCAGCTTCGCTTCGGACGGTGTGCAGCTGGCGGTTGCGCTGCCGTTGAAGGGATCGGGCTGGCCGTTGTAGACGGTCGTCACGATACGCCGCGGCTCGGCAACCTTGGTCTCCAGGTGCCAGTCGGGGTGCCACTGCCTGCTGGTTTTGCTCGCCTCTGGCGGCAGCGTGGCGCCGGAGGCGGTGTAGGTGTCGCAGGCGGCCGTGTTGGGCAGCCCCTCCACCCGTGCCGTCTCGAGGTTGCGTTGTGATTCATAGGCATGGCAGGTGCGCTTGCCATTGAAGTCGTCGCGGCTGCGCACGTTCCCCCTAGCGTCGTAGCTCATGTGGCTGGTCGCGGCCGCGCAGCCGGCCCCGGCCGGTTGCGACAAGGCGGTCCGGCGGGCGACGCCGAGCACGTTCTCGAAGCGGTAGGTGCGTGTTGCATTCAAAGGATCGGTGAGGCGGGACTCGCCCATTGCGGCGTCCGGCCCAGCGACACCCTGGTAGGCGACGGCGTAGCGGCCGACGGTCCGGTCGCCGCTGGCATGCAGCACTTCCTCGATCGCCCGGCCTTGGGCGTCGTAGCCGTAGCTGGCATGGCGGACGCCCTTTTCGTCAATGAGGCCGGTCAGCGCATGCGGCAGCTCGGTGCCTGCGGTGCGCGCCGACTCGTTGTAGACGTAGCGGCGCTGCTTCCCGTCGGTGTGGACCACCTGCTCCAGATTGGACCGGGCGTCGTAGCTGTAGCGCAGCACCGTGCCGCCCGGCAGCGTTAGCTGCGTGACGCGGCCCTCGCTGTCGTGGCTGAAACGGAGGGTTCGGCCAACATGGTCTCGCATGGTCGTCAGGTCACCCGGTGTTGGCTCTGCCGAACTGTAGGCAAGCTCCCAGCTGTCCCCTGCGGCGCCGTGCACCTCCACCAAACGTCCGTCGGCGTCGTACTGCTCGATCGTCGCGTGCTCGATGTCCCGGTAGCGCCACCCGGTCAACGTGCCGGTGGCCGGCAGTCGTTGCAGGCGGTCGTCGACATCCGCATCGGCGACCCAGGCGTCGCCGCTGGGCTTGAAGTACACGATGCGGCCGTCGGGCCGGTAGGCCGCCACCTGCTCACCGATCGGTACGACACGGGCGTCCAACGCACTGCGCCAGCTCGCACCGAACAGCGCGCCGGGCGCCGCAGCGGGCGTGCTGTTGTAGTACCGGGTGAGATTCAGCCCGCGAGGTGATGCCGTGCTGTAGTCCGATTCGCGCAGCGACTTGTTGCCGCTGCCGATCGCAATGGGACGCGGCGTGCGGTCGCACTCGTCGCCGAAGTTTTTCGGGATCGTTCCACAGTAGCGGGGAATGTGGATGTCAGCGCCAGAGCTGGCGGTGCAGAAATAGGTGGCCAGGCTCACCGGGGCGGTCGAGGCGGTGAGTGGACAGGACCGCGTGCCCGGGATCGCGCCGGCTTTGCGGTACAGCGGGAAGCACACCTCGTCACCCGGGATCGCCCATGCAGGCAGGGGGACAAGCAGGGCAGCGGCAAGCGACAGCAGCAGGGCCGTGCCTGAAGAGCCGCTGATACGATGGGAGTGGGAGGAGAGCGCGGGGGCCGGCGACGTGTCGAAGGCCGACGTGAGATGACGCACGTGCAAAAGCGTGCGCTCAACGTAATCGCTGTTCATGCTCCCTCCCTGGAGACGGTTCTGCGGTGAACGGGACCGTACTGCGCTTGTTGGAGTGTGCGTCTCTCACGACAGCGAGAAACACAGGCGAGCGCATGATAGGAGGAGCGTGGGCCAAATGGCAATGTGAGACGCTGCAGCTCCCCTTGTTCTCGGGGAGGACGCACATCAGTCCGGGCGAGAGGTGTTGGAAACGGCGGGCTGCGACATCTAGAGGTACTCGACGCCAGGCCTGGCTGACGCGCCTCTCTCCACATGACGCCCAACATGCCAGTACTGCGTAGAGCACAGTAGCCGTTTCTTGCCGCTGCAAACTCTCTCAGATTACAAGGCGTCGTCGGTGACTTACCCTCCGCCCGAACCAACTCGTTTCCGCACGCCGAACAGGTGATCGGTTGACCGTGCAGGGTGGATGCTTTCTGTTCACGAGGGTAAGCAGCCCACCTTTGTCGCTCGATCCTGACGTTCCCCGTTCACAGAAGACAGTCGGGCGCACGCCTCCCACACCACGGCGCCGGTTGGCTCTGCGGGTTCAGCTTTTCTCTTGGTACCCCGAGCTTCGTCGTTACACGCATTTGATGCTCGGACGTCGCCCTCCGCCATGACCTCCAGGCGTCCACCGTTGATCCTCACTGCAACGGGAGAGCCGGTGGATATCGCGCTCCTGTTTCCAAGCAAGACCAACATGAACTGCTACTTCAGGGAGATCCATCAATGCAGAGTCAAATCGCAGCGCGACTATTCCTCTTAGTTCTCGGATGTCTCATCGTTGGTGCCAGTGCGAGCGGTCAGACGGCACCGCCCATCGTCATCGGTCAGACCACGGCGCTCACGGGAGGGGCGTCGGCATCAGCACGTGAGATGACCGCCATCGCCAACCTCTACTTCGAGTCCATCAACTCCACCGGGGGCATCCGCGGGCGCCCAATCAGCTTGGTCACGCTAGACGACGGATACGAGCCGGCGCGATCGGCCGCCAACACCAGCCGTCTCATCGAGGAGTACGGAGCGATTGCGCTGTTCCTGTCTCGGGGGACAGCCACGACGGCCGCGATGTTGCCGGTGCTCGCTCGGCACAAGGTCCCGCTCATCGGCCCGTCCACCGGGGCCATGAGCTTGCACAGGCCCTGCCATCCGTATGTGTTCAACGTCCGTGCCTCGTATCAAAGCGAAGCCTCCAAGGCTGTGCAGCAGATCGTCGGCATGGGACTCCGCCGGTTTGGCCTCATCTATGTCGACGATGCCTTCGGCACCGATGCCGTTGCAGGAGTGAAGGCAGGCCTGGGGAAAACCGGCGCGCAACTGGCCTACGCCGAGAAGTTCGACCGAAAGGCGACCGACTTCAGCCGGGTCGTCGATGTGGCTGTGAAGGCAGATGCCCAGGCCCTGCTCATCATCGCCACCAACGAGCCGACGATCGCGCTGATCCGCGAGTTCCGAAGGGCTGGGGGGCTCGGCCATGTGGTCACCCTAAGCAACAACGCTTCCGGAGGCTTTATCGCTCAACTGGGACAGCACGCGGCAGGCGTCATCGTCGCCCAGGTCTTCCCGCCGGAACGACGCATGGACATCCCCCTGGTGGCAGAGGCAGCGCAACTGCTGCGTCGCTCCAAGGAGTACAAGACCGTGAGGGTCTCGCCTGCGATGCTGGAAGGCCTGGCTTCCGCGAAAGTGCTGGCTGCGGCACTGCGCGCCGCAGCGAAGCCGACGCCGCACCACCTCATCGAGTCTCTTCAGAGTGGGACGCCGTTCGACGTCGGGTGGCCGGGCCACAACGTGACGTACTCGGCGACCGAGCATACCGGTCTGGAGTGGACCGACCTCTCCATCGTGTCTGCCAGCGGCCAGTTCCGCAGGTAGCTCAGTCGGGCGGCAGCGGTCGGCAAGGGGCTGCTGCCAGGAACCGCTACAGGTCGCGTCACTCTGCCTCGCTGTCAGGGATCACAGCTTCCTTTTTATGCAGCGGTCGCTGAACCTGCCGGCAGACGCTTCGAACACCTATCCCTGGAACCCGACACGGAGTACCTATGACCGTTCCCACCCACCTGAACCCGCCCGACGGCGTCTCGCGCAGGCGGTTCCTCAAGGCCGGCGCCTGTGCTTCCGCGCTCGCATGGCCCGGCGTGAATCTGCTAGCTGCCCCCTGGCCGACGCGTCCCGTGACCCTGATCGTGCCATTTGCGACCGGGGGGGGCACCGACGCCTTCGCCCGTCCACTGAGTGCCATGCTGACGCGCCAACTCGGCACGCAGGTGATCACGGTGAACCACGGTGGGGCCGGCGGCACCCTGGGAGCGACCGTGGCCTCCAAGGCGCCGCCCGATGGCTACACCTTCCTGCTGGGCGCCGTGCATCATGCGATCGCGCCCAGCGTGTACCGAAAGCTGTCGTACGACATCGAGACCGACTTCGTGCCGGTCGGGTTGGTGTCCAACGTGCCGCAGGTCGTCGTGGTCAATCCCGGACGTGTGCCGGTCTCCGACCTCAAGAGCCTGGTGGAGCATGTGCGTAAGCGCCCGGGCAAGCTGAACTACGGATCGGCCGGGACCGGCACGAGCCACCATCTGGCCGGCGAGTTGTTCAAACAACAGACCCGAACCTTCATCACGCACATTCCCTACCGCGGCGCCGGCCCAGCCCTGCAAGACCTGATCGGCGGCCAGTTGGACCTGATGTTCGACGGGCTCGGGTCGTCGGCGTCTCACATCAAGAGCGGACGCATCCGGGCGCTTGCGGTCGCTGCGTCCGAACGCGCACCGGCCTTCCCCGATGTGCCGACTACTGCGGAGGCCGGCCTCCCGGGCTACCAGGTCTCCACCTGGTACGGCTTGTGGGCTAAACGAGGGACGCCGGCCGACATCCTGGAGCAAGTGCAGGCGGAACTCGGCAAAGCGCTCGGTACAGCCGAACTGAAGAAGACGTGGAGCGAGCTGGGAACAGAGACGCCACATCTCTACGGCGACGCATTTGGACGGTTCGTGCATACCGAAATCGCGCGATGGAGCGAGGTCGTCAAATCCGCTGGGGTCCAGCTCGACGCATGACACGGCGGTGGCGGCGTGGTCTGACGCGTTGGGTCGGCGTGTGCTCGTCACCCGTGGTCAGGTTGCAATGCCGACAGGAACATCCATGGCACCCAGCACTTTCATGTGCTCCACCGATACTGCTAGCTGCATCGCGCCTGCATCGGCGTAGGTTGCGCCTCACCCGCATGTCGATGAACGGCACTATCGCCACTTCGGTTGCCGTAAGGACGGCCATGCGCATCTTCTCCTTCCCTCCTTCGGCAGGTCTCTTTATCCTGTCCAGGCGGCAACCGCCGCAAAGGCGCTGGCCCGAGGTGGTAGCACACCCCGAGCCAGCTAACCACAACCAACTTGCACAGGAAGTCACTCGTGGCTGAGATCAATCATAGGCCCGGCGAACCATCGCCCACAAGGAAGCTTGAGAAGAACGAGCGGTACACCACCGTGACCGGGATGTTTCGCGGGTACGAGCGATCGCCGTCGTCGTCACCGGGCGTCTACGAGCGTCCGACGGAGAGAAAGGTCCCTTGGATACGCCTCGGCGGCAAGTGGCTCGAAGAAGCGGGCTTTGACATACAGGCGCGTGTCCGTGTTCGGGTCATGAACGGGTGTTTGGTCCTAACCACGGACTGATCAGGCCAACCGACGGCGGACGGCTGTTCCTCTTCCGCATCGAGCCTTGTCGCCCGAGACAGGCATCGGTGCGGAAGGTGAGGGCAGTCCGACGCGCCAGGCATTCACAGCATGAAAAAAGCGATTGTCTGAGGATCCAATGCGGTCCAGGGCGTCAACACACTGGGGCCCCGGGAAGGCAGCCGGCGGAGGCCGCTTCGGTCAAGGCTTCATCTCCTGCGCGCTGCCAGTCGCTAAAGATTTCTCGCATCGCTGGCTCGACCGATACGAGCACTGGATTGTTGTCCGCTCGCCGTCGCAGCACGGTCAGGGGCTGGCAGCGGGGAGCCTTGTCGAGAGCGCGCAGCACGACCTGCCTGGGCCGGTGGACCCCGACAGTTGCAGGCACCAGTGCGACGGCCAGGTGGGCTGCAACTACGTCCAGCACACCGTGCACCGTGGCGGCTTCGTAGTGGACGTAAGGCTGATATCCCGCTTCTGTGAAGAGCTCGCTCAATCTGCTGGACTGCGCCAGCCACGGCTGTTCGGTGAAGGCGGCAAACCTGTCCTCGGCGAACTGCCGCAGGTCCAGCGTGCTTTGCTGTGCGCGGGGGTCCTGGCAGTGCAGTGCGATGCAGAGCGTGTCGTCGAGCTCGCACACGACCGAGATGGCCGCGTGCCTCGGCGGGATGCAGGCAATGCCGAGGTCGATCTCGTCGGTGAGGAGCGCTCCGACCTGGTCGCTGCTTTCCATCCCGCGCACATCAATGTCGATGCCGGGGTGGTTCACGCGAAGCCGGGCGGCCAGTTCGGGGAGCACCGTTCCTGTGGCGGTCGGAACCAGTCCAATCCTGAGGCAGTGAATTTCGTCGGCCTTTGCGCGGCGCGCTAAGTTCACCAAGCGTCCCATCGACGTAAGTTGCACGCGCACCTCGGGCAGCAACGCCTTGCCAGCTGCGGTCAGCACCACGCCCCTTGCATGGCGGGCGAACAGCAGCACGCCAAGTTCTTCCTCCAACTGCCGGATCTGCTTCGAAAGGGCCGGCTGAGCGATGAACAACTTTTCCGCTGCGGCGCTCAGGCTGCCTGATTCGGCGACCGCTGCAAAGTAACGCAGATGCCTCAATTCCATTCGACCTCCCATAACTGGTTGGCATGGGTCCCAGACGACATATGTCGTTGAAGTACGGGCCCAAGTCGGCGAAAAATAGCGCGTACTTAGGGAGGCGGCAATGAAGCAACTAGGCTTGATCGGGACGACGTTGGTGGCGTCGCGGCCCCTGCACGATGGTCAGGCGAATGCACGGCTCGCCATGCTAGTTCAAGTCGAGTTGCCTGCGTCTGAGATCTACTGCTTCGACCTCGTTAAAGGGGGCGCGATCAGCGAGGAACATGGCGGCGGTACCGGGTTCCACAAAGCCGGCAGAGGCAGTTGCCGGCGGTGGCTCACAGCGGTCAGTCGCACGCGCGCCACGCCGAGCTGAGCGAACGCATGAATCGAAAGATTTGATCTCCGCGATCACGGTCGTGGGGTAGGGAAACCTTTGCCTGCGGGTTGCGCAGGCTTTCGGAAGGAGAAGCATGCTGGACGATCACGCGCAGTACGGGTTCTGGTGCTATGCGACGCTCGCCCCTGGGCTGACGTGGAGAGGCAGACGAGCTTGGTACCGCCAGCTGGAGATGCAACTGCAGTCGGAGGGCTTTGCAACCGGCCTCCACCGCTCGGTGATGGTCGTGCTGGACGACAGCTCATCGGTGGGCCCTCGTTACCGCTACCAGCTGGTTCACACGCTGCTGCGGGACCCGCTCTTGATCGCCATCCAGGTGGGCAATCTCGTGCCTTCTTTGCAGTTCGACGTCAATGGCAGAACGGGGACCTGGGTCTGGGAAGCGACCGGGCTGCCGCGTGGACTCTGCAATCAGTTCGTCAAGACGACCTTGCACAGCATTCACTGTGGCGCGACACGGGCCAGCCGTGCGAAAGCACGACGCCATACACGTGGGCCGAGCCCGCGGTGGCCGCCTTCAACACCGCCGCCGCAACTGGCGCACACCGGGCTCGATGCGCTGAGGCTATAGGACCGATTACTGCCTGTCGCACTGCAGCTTACAAGGCCAGCACGAGCGGGGGATCAGATGGACGCGCTTGTATCTCCATGAGCCCAAAAAGCGCCCATCGAGTCCTTCCCTGTGGGAGCCTGTCTCTTTATCCTGTGGGCGCGGCGGACGCCGTAAGGGCGCCGACCCGAAGGTGCGGGAACACCTCGGGCCGGCTAACCACAACCAACTTTCACAGGAAGTCAATCGTGGCTGATGACAATCATAGGCCGGGCGAAGCCTTGCCCACAACCAAGCTCGAGAAGCACGAGCGATACCTCAGCGTCAATGGCGCATTCCTCCCGCATGACCGCACCCGCCAGCCCCCGGGGACTGCCGATACGCCGGTGCCGTGGGTTCGCCTGCGGGGGAAATGGCTGAGGGACGCGGGTTTTGAGGTCGACGCGCAGGTTCGGGTGCGCATCATGGCCGGGTGCCTGGTGCTGACGACGGATTAGGAGGGCAAACGGGCCGCGGAGGCGGCCCATCCTCCTCGGCGACCCTGTGGCGTCTACGTGCCTCTCCGAGCGTTGTCCACCATGGCTGTGGACAAGTTTGTGAGCAGGCGGTGCAGAGCCGTTCTCGTGGGGCTCCTGGAGACGCTTCTCGCTGTGATGCTGAAAGTTTTAGCAGGGGCCGTTGCGACAGACAGGGAAGTAGATTTCGTGGTCGTTGTGCTCTTGACGCCAAGGGTGCACGAGCAACGCGTTCAGCGTGTCCTACACTGTCGACAGGCCCTCGGCCCGTCAGACGTGGGCAAGACCGATCGCTCGGGACCCACGATCATGGCAGGCATCCTTCTCAGCTTTCTTCGCGAACTCGATGCTGCTCTCTCAGAGCATGAGACGGCTGATTTGAGAGCACTGAAGGAGGAAGACCTTCTCTCCCTGCACTTTGGTCTCGGCTTGCACATCCGCAACACCTTCATCCATCCGGCCACATCCCGGTTGGGCAATTTGCTGCGCGACGAATGCATGGACCCGGACAGCGCGAGTACGTGGCTCACTCGGCTGTATCGGGATCATGTTCAAGGCTACCCACTGACGATGGATCGCCTCGCGATGGTGCTGCAGCAGGCGTTCGGGCATCTCCGGGACGATGAGGTTGCGCAGCTAGCTGATCGGCTTCTGCGCACCGACACGGATCCTTAGGAGAACCCGTTCTTCGTCGGTTGCGGGCGTCGCTTTGACATCAAGCGGGCTGCCGCTCATCACCACGCTGGTTCACGACGCGCCCGGCTCTTGCCCCACAGTTCCGGCATCAGGTGCCTCAGCGCCAGCGGTACGTCTACGCGGGCGCCCCGTCTTTGTGCCAGAGCTGGAGGTCCTCTTCGAGGCGGCCTTGGATTTGGTTCGCCCCTTGGTCGTTCGAGAAATCTTCTTGGCAGCTGGCGTCTTGCCCGCGGCGGACTTGCTTGCAGCGCGCCGCTTCGTTGCCGGTGCGGTTTCGCTTGAGGTGTCGGCATCGCCAGACGACCCCGACGCCGTGAGGAAGGAGTCGAGCGTTTCACCTCGCTCTAGAGCCTGCCGTAGTCAGCGTGGCCGAAGACGGCGGCCGGGACGACTATTGCCGTGCGCGCCTTGGTGCTTCGGCACTGGAGCGCGTACGTTGGGGCGAAATCCCTACCTTGATCCCGCCTTCCCGTTGCTGCGTCTACTTCCCACTACGATCGAGTTCTCGTTATCCGCATAGCGAGAAGGGGAGGTGATGCCGACATTCGAAGCCAAGGCCGGTGACGGACCAACAAGAGAACGTTTGAGCTTCAGGGCGCGTCATCGTCCGCAGGAGGAGCCCCAGGAGGGTCCCCTAGATTCACGGAATCCGTTTACCCCGGCATCTTTGAACGTCTTGCACAAGGAGCTGTGGGAAACCGGTGTGCGCCCCTACATTGAGGACCTTGGGTGGCTTGTCTCCGTTAAAGGCAGGCTCTGGGTACCCGGGGCAGATGAGACTCACTACGAGAGACACTACAAGGTCCCGCTCGAACTGGACGGTGAGACCACCTATGTGAGCGTTGGGAAGAAGCTGATCTCGGCGCGCAACATTCAGGCAGGCGACTTTGTTGTCGCGACAGGCCGGATTGCCGCGTCTTCGTATAAGGGCGAGATGCAAGTACGGCTTGATGTCGTAGACGTCCAGCGTGCCGAGTCCCCCGAAGAGGCCGAACGCCGTCACGAGGAAGAACTGACGTTTTCAGCGGCAAAGGCCCTTGGAGTTCGGCGCTATCCGTTTCCTCTGAAGGAACGCCTCACGATCTCCCTGATTTGCTCCCCTTCTAGCCAGGTTCGGGAAGACTTTGTGCGGGCACTTGGCCCGGCTCTGGACTACATAGATATGGAGCATCTGAGCGCGGCCATGAACGATGCTCGTGCCATTGCCAAGAAGATTGATGCTGCAACGGGCGACATCATTGCTCTGGCCCGTGGAGGTGGGGCAGTTGAAGAGCTAGCGCTACTGAACTCTCGCTCCCTGGCTGAGGCGCTTGCGAGAAAGAACGCGTTTCGGATCGTGGGGCTTGGCCACAGCGGAGACTCGAGCCTCCTCGACTATGTGGTCGACTATGCTGCTGATACACCGACTTCTGCCGGTTTCTTCATCCGCGACCAATTGGCGGCGTTCATCGAAATGCGAGAAGCCCATCAGCGGCACACGTTGCGAGAGACGCAAGCGGTCGCAGAGAATGCGCAAGCACGGGTTGACGCATACGCCGAAGATCTCAAGGTTTCAGCGCAGGCCCAATCCGCTATGCAGGGCCGCCTGGATGAACTGCAGCAGCAACTGGAGCGCTGGAAGGGGGAGGTCCGTCAACAGAAGTCCGAATCGCAAAAAGCGTCGCAATCCACAGCGGTCCTGGCAAAGTTGCTGCTCGCCGCTCTCTCCGTCATCTTGTTGCTTTCTTTCGGCTTGTATCTCAAACACTAGCGTTCCCAGCAGAGTTACTCTGGCGGGGCGATGCTGTATGAGAAGCGTATCCGCGGAGACGATGCGTCATGGCTACTCCTCGCCTGTATTCGGTGGTGGCTGCCCGCCGGGACGCTGCGAATTCAAGCGAGAGGGACCAATTTCAACGATCAACATGGCACACAGTGCGAGTGCGAAGAAGCTCAAACCGCCATAGTAAGCCGCGTTGATATAGGCATTCCAAGCGCGAATCGACGCGTCGAGCGTCTTCATATGATGTTGAGCGACGCGACAGGCCACCTCATGTTCGCCCGCCTTCCTACAGTCGGTACTGTTGTTCACCGGCTGCTTGATCACGTACTCGGCTTCGAACTTCAGCTTGTGTGCCTCTAAGTCTTTCTCGTACATGGTCGGTGCCAGCTGTCCGATTGAGATAACGGCCGAGGCGACAAGGACAGTTCCGACTCGAACAAAGTTCTTCGGAGCGTCGTACTTTTCAAGAACTAGTCGTAGATGTTCCCAAGCTGACAATTTGTTCTCCTGCTTGAGTTCGGGATACCGGACTTCCCCGGCGCGGGACTAACTGGGTTTTGCTGCTTCTGCGCTAGAGGGGTTGGCAATATTGCAGTTCACCCTAGCAGTCAGGTTCCTGAAGCAGCCCAAGGGGGGACCGATTTGGCCTGGGTTAGCCGAGAGGGCCCGGGCCTCCTGTCCAGTCGTGGTTGATGATAGGCCGAGCGAAGCATCGCCTGCAACACCGATCCCCAAGCACGAGCGGTTCATCACCGTCTCATCGATGTTCCGAACGCATGAAAGGGCGGCGCATGGTCTCCGGCCTCAAGTTGTTGAGACGAAGGTCCCCTGGATTCGCCTGCAGGGCAAGTGGCTCGAAGCCGCAGGCCCTGGTCCTCAGGCCCGCGTGCGCATCAGGATCATGGTCGGCTGTCTGGTCTTGACTGTGGACTGAAGCAACAACTGCGGGGGACCCGAACCTTAGGCTTCGGCTGCCTGGGACACCGCGTCCTCAGGAGCAGCGATCGGCACCGTAACTTCACGTGCAGACGATTCCGTTGCTGAGCGTCGCGTCTTAGCCACTGGCTTGGTCGCAGCTTTCGGAGCTGCCGCACGTTTGCGGCCCTGCTTGGGCGTGACATCCAAAGCCGCAGCGCCCGCCTTCGGCTTCTTCCCCGACGCATTGACCTGGCGTCCCGGTTTCTTGGCCGTAGCCTTCTTCACTCCCACGCGCCGCTTCTTGGCAGGAGCCGGAGCAGCGCCGTCGCCCGTCGCGTTGGACTGGCCCGGTGGCTTCGCGAGGAACGACTCCAGCGCCTCACCGCTTTCCAATGCAGCTCGGAGCCATGCCGGACGGGGACCCCGGCCGGACCAGCTGTTCCCGTTGCCGTCCTGGTACTTCGGCGCTACCGACGCCGACGCTTTTCGCCCTTGCTTCTTCGGCGCGAGTACCTTCTGCTCACTCCCGAACACGTCCTCGGCGGTAAAGCCGTAGAGCGCGATCTGCTTCTTGATCTCCTTCAGAACGCCGGCCCCTTCCTTTCGCTTCGCCGCCTCCATCTGGCGACGCAGGGCTTCCATCTGTTCTTGAAGTTGCGCGTAGGTCTTCAGCATACAAAGGCTCTCCACGTCTGAAACGCGTGAGCATACTTGAGTGGCCGGCTGACGATTTGGGGACGATCGGTCCCACAGCGATGTATAACTCGGTCTCCCGCTGCAGTGCTGTAAGTTGTGGCGGGGGGGGCGTCCGTCCAAAAGCCGAAGCGGGTAGGCTTCGGTCTGAGAGCGTGCATGGCTATCAAGCACATGGATGCGACAGGTCCACACGGGAGGAGACGCGACAATGACAGTAGAACCGGCGGCGCCCGAGCCCGCCGCAAATCCCGCCGCGGGTGCCCCACCACCGGAGCAGAGGACGCCCAACAAGGGCAGCGGCATCAACTGGAGTTGGATCGGGCACCTCGGTCTGGTCTCCGCGTTTCTCGGCTTTGTTGGGCTTGTTGTAGGGCGCGTGTACACCTGGTCGTACCTCGAGACGGCCGGTGTGCCCACCCAGTTCTTCTCGTACTCAACGCAGGATTTGATCTTCTTTGGGTATCTCAGCCTTGCCGCCGATTTCCAGTCTGCAATCCTGTTGCTGGCGGGGGTGCTGTTGGGGTGGGGCTTGCTCATAGCCTTCTTCACGGCGTTAGCACCGTGGGCACGTTTCGTCCTCGTAAAGCAGTGGATTCCAGCAATGCAGCAGTGGCGGCTTTGGAATTTCTTGGCCCGCTGTCTGGGGCGTGCAGCGCTAATTGGCACGCCTTTGCGCCGACTCGCAGCATGGGCGCACCGCAATCGCGCCGGAGTTGCGGAGCTGAGTGGCCCTCGTCGTCGGAGGGTGCCGGATTGGTTGTGGATACTTACGGGCGCCGGAGTCGTTGGGGCATTATTCCTACCGGCGTCGATCTGTTGGCTGCTAGTCCGTGTAGCCTTCCACGAAGGCAGAAGCCAGTTCAAAGATGAGTTGGCGGCGTATCAGCGCGGAGACTCAGCTGTGCTGAAGAAGCGCAACCTGCGCCACGTCATTGTCGAGCGAGAGCAGGCGGAGGGAGTACGGACCGTCGCGGGGCTGATGGTGCAGGCGACCGCCGAAACAGTAGCACTGCACAACGGACGTGCCCTGGAGATCGTCAAAGTGGATAACAAGCTGCGATGCCTGCGCTCCTACCCAGCCTGGGATCGTCCGAACCTGGACGCTACGGTGAACTGCGGCGCGGAGGCGAAGCCGGGGGCGAGCAAGACCAAGCCTGAGCCGCATGCAGCAAGCGAGGCAGTGCGAAACGTCGACACCCGGGAAAAGACCGACTGAAGCCCGCGCACGCGCTTCTGGCGCTGCTCCATCGACCCCGCACCTGGTGGCGTCGGCACGCAAGCCTTTAGCTACCGTCAGTCCTGGCTCTGCTACGCGCTGGCAGGACCCCTTTCGCTGCCTCCATCGACGGGGCAGCGCTGACCATCAGAGTAGGCTGGACTGCGGGGGCGGAGCCTTGGGCGACACCTTATCCGGGCCCGCATCGAAGCTCTCGGACGGGGGGAGCACGAGGGCGGAAACAGCCTCCTCGACCGTTCCCCGTAGCCAAATCTCAAATGCATCGGGATGAAGCGGCACCACAGCACGCTTGTCCTGCATCGTCTCCGGACGATCTGGGTCTGGTCGGTGCATGCGTCGCAAGAGGGGATGGTCATCGCAGTTGAGCGTGACCATCGTGTAGCTCTCATGGACCTCGCCTGTTTCCTTGTCGATCCAAGTATTCCACAGCCCAGCCATGCCCCACGGCTGGCCATCCGGCCGACGAAAACGCCACCACTGGTTCTTGCCGGTCTCCCAGTTCGGTTCCAGGTAAGACCAAGCGGGAATGATGCAACGCTGACCACGGGCCCAGGGGGCCTTGTAGGTAGCGAGCTTATGAATGGTCTTGAACCGGGCGTTGTTCGTCAGGATCGTGCGTTGGCCTGGTTTCTTCGCCGGCTGCGGCGTCTTGGCGAACCAGCCTATGAGGCCCCATTGGCCGAACACTTCCTCAAGGTTTCCGTCTTCCCTTGAAGGGCGGATGAAGACGCCTGGGCCGAAGGGGCCAATATCACGTGCGAAAGGAGCGGGACTTTCCACCGACCGACCTCCGGCTTCTCGGAAGTGCCAAAGCCCGTCCGCACGAGACGGGTTGTACTGATTGCACATGAACCGATCGTAACCGGCACAGTGCGCTCTTGGGGCAGCAGTGCACCGCGACCCGCTTAGATTTGAGGACGGTCAGGCAGCGACCCACTCCGCTGACAACGACTCCGCCTGCCGCAAGACCGTCTCCGTCGCCTCCTCCTGCCGGTCCGGCGGGTACTTGTAGCGACGCAGCAACGTCTTCACCATCACGCGAAGCTTCGCCCGCACAGTCTCACGCTTGGCCCAGTCGACCGTGACCGACTTCCGTAGATTCTGCGTCAACTCCACGGCGATCTTCTTGAGCGTCGCGTCGCCTAGCTCGCGTACCGCAGCCTCGTTCATGGCTAGCGCGTCGTAGAAGGCCGCCTCGTCGCTGTTCAAGCCGAGACGCTCGCCGCGCTGCGCCACCTCCTGGAACCGCTTGGCCATCTCGATAAGCTCTTCAATGACCTGGGCCGTTTCGATGGCGCGGTTGCGATAGCGCGTCAGGCTCTGCTGCAGCAGTTCGGAAAACTTGGCGCTCTGCACCACATTGGTCTTGAAGCGCGACTTGATTTCGCCCTTGAGCAAACGCTCCAGCAGTTCGACCGCCAGATTTCGCTCTTTCATATGGCGCACGTCTTCGAAGAACTCGTCCGACAGCACGCCGATGTCCGGCCGCTTCAGGCCGGCTGCGGAGAAGATGTCGATGACCTCGTCGCTGACCACCGCGCGGCTGATAATTTGACGCAACGCGTGTTCCTTCTGTTCATCGGTCAGCTTCTTGTCGGTGCCGGCGTGCTTGGTCAGCGCTGCTTTCACCGCCTGCAGAAAGGCCAGTTCGTCGCGGTAGGCCAGAGCGTGGTCGAGCGTGCAGCACAGGGCGAACGCTTTGCTTGCGGCCAGCACAGTGTCGGCGAAGCGCTTCTTGCCGTCGTCCAGACCCAGTACATGGTCTGCCACCGTCGGCAACAACTGCCAGGCCTTGCTGCGAAAATCGGCAAAGTCCACACCATGCAGCATGTCGTGCAGCACGTCCATCTGCTCCTGCAGCACCGCTAGCGCTTCGTGGGCATCAACGGTGGGCTTGCCGCGCCCGTGGGCCTGGGTGTAGTCCGCCAGGGCCGCCTTCAGCTCGTTCGCGATGCCGATGTAATCGACCACTAGGCCGCCGGGCTTGTCCTTGAAGACGCGGTTCACCCGTGCGATCGCCTGCATCAGGTTGTGGCCGCGCATCGGCTTGTCCGCGTACATGGTGTGCAAGCAGGGCGCGTCGAAGCCGGTCAGCCACATGTCGCGCACGATGACCAGCTTGAACGGGTCGGCCGGATTCTTGAATCGTGTTTCCAGGCGCTTCCGCACATCCTTTGGGTAGATGTGCGGCTTCAGCAGTGCCTTGTCTGAGGCCGAGCCCGTCATCACCACTTTGATGGCGCCCTGCATCGGGTCGTCGCTGTGCCATTCGGCCCGCAGCGAGACGATGGCGTTGTACAGATGCACACAGATGTCCCGACTCATCGCCACGACCATCGCCTTGCCGTCCATGGCGGAGAGACGATTCTCGAAGTGAGCGACGATGTCAGCCGCGACCTTCTGGATGCGCGGTGGCGCACCGACCAGTTGCTCCAGCGCCGCCCAGCGGCGCAGCTTGGCTACTTTGGCGGCGTCGCCTTCTTCCTCCTCGGTCAGCTCGTCGACTTCGCTGTCGAGCTGGGTGACGTCGGCTTCCTTCAGCTCCAGACGGGCGAGGCGGCTCTCGTAGTAGATGGGCACGGTGGCACCGTCGCGCACTGCCTGCTCGATGTCGTAGATATGCACGTAGTCGCCGAACACGGCGCGCGTGTCACGGTCGTCGAGGCTCACTGGGGTGCCGGTGAAGGCCACGAAGGTGGCGCCCGGCAGCGCGTCGCGCAGGTGCTGAGCGTAGCCGTACCGCACCGCGCTCGTAGCCTGGTACTCGGCTGGCGACCCGGCTGCTTTGAGCGTCTGCCCCTCATTGGCCGCCAGGCCGGCTGACTTGGCCTTGCCGCCCACCAGGCGCGCCTCGAAGCCGTACTGGCTGCGGTGCGCCTCGTCGCAGATGACGACGATGTTGCGCCGGTCCGAGAGCACGGGGAAGGTGTCCTCGTCCTCGCCCGGTGTGAACTTCTGGATGGTCGTGAAGATGATACCGCCGGAGGGCCGGTTGGCCAGCAACCGGCGCAGCTCCGGTCGGGTATCGGCCTGGGCCGGCGTCTCGCGCAGCATCTCGCTGGCGGCGGCGAACACGCCGAAGAGCTGGTTGTCCAGGTCGTTGCGGTCGGTCACCACCAGCAGCGTCGGGTTGCCCATGTCCGGGTGAGCCATCAGGGCGCCGGCCAGGCAGGTCATCTCGATGCTCTTGCCGGCTCCTTGCGTGTGCCACACCACACCGCCCTTGCGGGTGCCACCAGGCACCGAAGCCCGCAGCACGCTCTCAACCACCGCCCGCACCGCGTGGAACTGGTGGTAGCCAGCGACTTTCTTGACCGGCCGCCCATCGTCCTCGAACAGCACGAAGTGGCGTAGGTACTCCAACAGCAACTCGCGTTGGAACAGGCCCAGCACCAGCGTCTCCAGCTCGCGCATGGTGCCCAGCGGGTCGGTGGTGACTCCGTCAATGGTGCGCCAGGCCATAAAGCGCTCGCGGTCGCTGGTGAGCGAGCCCATGCGCGCCTGGATGCCGTCGCTGATGACTTGCAGCACGTTGGCGTGGAACAGGTCAGCGATGTCCTGCTGGTAGGCCTGGATCTGATTCCACGCGGCCCAGATGTCGGCATCCTCGTCGCCCGGGTTCTTCAATTCGAACAGCACCAGCGGCAGACCGTTGACGAACAGCAGCACGTCGGGCCGGCGGGTGAGCTTCGGGCCCTGCACGCTGAACTGGTTGACGGCCAGCCAGTCGTTGGCCTCCACGTCGCCGAAGTTCAGCAACCGCACGCGGTCGCCGCGCGTCTCGCCGTCCTTCTGGAATTCCACCGGCACGCCGTCCACCAGCCAGCGGTGCACCTGGCGGTTGGCGTTGACGAGGCCCGGCACGTTGGGATTGAGCACCCGGCGAAGCGCGTCGTCGCGGGCGCCGGCCGGGATGTGCGGGTTCAGCCGCGCGATGGCCTCGCGCAGCCGACCGGCCAGCACCACCTCGCGATAGCTCGCGCGCTCGGTGCCCGGGGTCCTGGCATCGGGCGGGGAGATGTCGGGGCCGTGGGCGGTAGCCCAACCCAGGCCGGCCAGCCATTCAAGCATGGCCTGTTCGACAGCGTCCTCGCTGATGCCGCTCATTTCGCTTCCCCTCCACTCGGCCGCGCCTGCGGTTTCGCTGCGCGCACTTGTTGGTAGTTCTTCGTCTCGAACAAAAACTCTGACAGGGTGACTGCCGTGTGCACCGCCAACTTGGCGTGATGCCGACTCGGTCGGTAAGAGGTGGCGTGCGCATCGCCCATCTTGTTGCGCACGGCGGCAAGACCACCAATGACGCTGACAAGCCCGGAAAGAATCTGCCGTAGCGAATCCGAGATGTCCTCGCGCTCCGGCTCCAGATGAAGGTGCTTCTGCACGCGCTTGTACAACGCTCGTAGATTGCCGTCGTATTCCGGCGCCTGGGCGTCGAACTCCTTCTCGATGCCAATCAGAACGCTTTCGACCAGGGAGCGCGCATTAGTGATAGCCCCCGAGTAGTCTCCCTCGGCCAGCTTCCCTTCGCATTTGCGAATGTTGTCGTCGATGGCGAGCTGAGTCAGCTCGTGCAACACCTTGGCGGGCAGTTCCAGCTTGACCGAACCGGCGGACAGCTCGCGAACCTTGTATGTGAACCCGTCCTTGACCACCTCGAAGCCATCGTGCTTGAGGTGGTCGTTGACCTTGGCTACGACGACGTCCACGTCGAGCTGATGCTTCAGAAATGCCCGAGGGTCGAGTGCCGTCTTGATGATTTGCTTCATCACGGCTTGCCCGTTCAATTCCCGCAGCTTGTCCTGAGCATAGATTCGCCGCGTCGGAAAGCCTCCGCCAGTCGGATACACGTCCCGTCCACCGAATTCATTGAAGAATTTCACGAGCTGCGGGCCACTTCTGTAGGGCGAACCGTCCATGTCACCGGCAATGAGGTTGCCCAAGAACTCAATGGTGTACTCGGAAATTTTCATCGCGACCTGCCTGCGCTATGCCAGTGCTCTTTCGAGCTGGGCTTGGGCTTCGGGGAGGCGGAGCTTGCCGGAGATGAGGCGGGGGAGCAGCGAATCTCTCAGAGCTTCAAGCTCAGCGATTGGTGCGGCATAAACACGGTCAATAAGAGGGCGCACCAGCTCGAAGAATCTCTCGAAAATTGCTGGCGGTGCCGTCACGACCATCTCCGAATCGAGGAAATGCTGGGTCTGGAAATTAGCAAGGCCCGTGCTTTGGACTTGGTAGTTCCACATCTTGCCGGCCTGATAGATTTGGGCGAGGTGACGCGCAAGCACCAGCGCAGTATGGGAGTCTTTCGCTCGAAACAGTCTGCAGAAGCTTGTAGGGACCGCAGCAGCCCCGAGCTTGGCGAGGAGGTCGCGTGTAACGTAGAGCGAGCGTCCGGTGGGTTGCGTTTTGCTGCCGCCGGAGACTTCAATTACCAAGTCGCCGTCATGCAGGAGACGCTTTGCAGCCTTTCTTGGACTGACGAAGCGTCGAGGGACTGCTTGATAGCGACCCGCGCAGATGTCTGGGATGTCGGTGCCCCTGATGACGGTAGCCGGCAAAGAGCAGTCGACGCTCTCTGCCTCGGAACCCCAGTCACCACCTATCGCATGCGCCAAGAGCGAGCCAAACGGCTTGGCTGTCCACCCCTTCGGAATCAACCCGAGTGCCGATTCCTCGAACTCGGCGGGGAACAACGCCGCCGTGTCCGCGTCCATGCCTTCGGGCTCGCGGCCCTCGGCCTTTGCACGTACGGGGTCGAAGTCGATGAACCAGCTCTTGAACACGGCTTGGGCGATGGATTCGAGGGTGGCGTTGGTTTGTCGGAAGAGCAGCCAGCGCTCGTCAATAGAACCGAGTAGGTTCGCAATCTCACGTTGCTTTGAGAGAGGTGGTAGAGGAATCTTGAACTTCGAGCAGTCTCCCACTCGAATGTGAGACACAACGGACCCGGAGCCCTCGTGAGCTCCGAATTGATGCTGCAGCTGCGGAGAAAGAAAGGAATAGCAGAGGAATCTCGGATCCAACACCGACTTGTTGGCACGGTATTGCATCAGGCGCTGCCCAAGAAATATGGTTTGATTTCCTCGCACGAGGCCAACTTCTCCGATGGGAGCCTCGCGCGTAAGTACAACATCGCCGTCTAGGACAGCGGCTCGTCGTGTCCACGTCCGGAATGTTGACTCGTCGACAAACTTGCAGTCGGTCAAGTCAATGAAGCCGCGTCGCACGTTGGTCGTGCGAATCATCTTGTAGGGCGTCTGAAGGTCGACGACCGGCGCGGTCTTATTCACGCAGTCGACGATTAGGTCGCAGCAGTCGGCGACCGGAACCAGCGGCCACTCAGACTGCATATCCGAGTTCTCCCAGCTTTTCCCGAATCACAGCATCCAACTCGGCCCCTTTCGCCATCTGCTCGGCGAGCTGGTTAGTCAGCCGGTCCATCTTCTCGTTGAAGGTATCGTCGTCGTCCTTGGCCGCCTCGGCACCTACATAGCGTCCCGGAGTCAATACATGACCGTGCTCGGCAATCTCGGCTAACTTCACCGCACGGCAGAAGCCGGCCACGTCAGCATAGGGCTCGTTGGCACCATCCTCCCCATCGGCGCGCCAGCGGTGCACAGTGGCCGCGATGCGCGCCACGTCCTCGTCGTCGAACACGCGGTTCACCCGCGTTGCCATGCGGCCGAGCTTACGCGCATCGATGAACAGTACTTCACCGCGCCTGTCGCGGCCACGCCTGCCGCTCGGCGTTGCCACGCAGCTCTTGTCCTTGGTCAGGAACCACAGGCAGGCCGGAATCTGCGTGTTGAAGAAGAGCTGCGGCGGCAGCGCAACCATCACGTCCACCACGTCAGCTTCGACCATCGCCTTGCGGATGGCGCCCTCGTTGTTCTGGTTGCTGCTCATGCTGCCGTTAGCCAGCACCACACCGGCCTGGCCGCGCGGGCTCAGGTGGTGCAGGATGTGCTGCAGCCAGGCGTAGTTGGCATTGCCGGCAGGAGGCGTACCGTAGGCCCAGCGCCGGTCCTCAAAAAGACGCTCTCCGCCCCATTCGCTGTCGTTGAAGTGCGGGTTCGCAAGGACGTAGTCGGCCCGCAGGTCAGGGTGCTGGTTGCGATGGAAAGTGTCGGCAGGCTCCGTACCCAGGTCCACTGCGAAGCCTCGGATGGAAAGATTCATCTGGGCCAAACGCCATGTCGTCGGATTTGACTCCTGACCGTAGATGCTGATGTCGTCGACCTTGCCGCCGTGCGCCTCAATGAACCTCTCGCTCTGCACAAACATGCCACCCGAGCCGCAGCAGGGGTCGTAGACGCGGCCCTGGTGCGGCGCCAGCACCTCGACCAGCACCTTCACCACCGAGGCCGGCGTGTAGAACTGGCCGCCCTTCTTGCCCTCCGCGCTGGCAAACTGGCCGAGGAAGTACTCGTAAACCTCGCCGAGCAGATCCTTCGCCCGATGGCCCTCGCCGAAGCCGATGGTCGAAATCAGGTCCACCAGCTCGCCCAGCCGGCCCGGTTCAAGCTGCGTGCGTCCGAAGCGTTTGTCGAGGATGCCCTTCAGGCGCGGATTGTCGGCCTCGATGGCTTCAAGCGCGGCGTCGATGCGTACGCCGATGTCCGCCTGCTTAGCCTGAGCGCGGATGGCGTCCCAGCGAGCCGAGGCCGGCACCCAGAAGACGTTGGCCATGGTGAAGTAGTCGCGCTCATCCAGCGCCTCGGCGTGGTCCGCCGCGTCTGGCAGATAGAGGTCGCCCGCTTTGTCGTTGAACGCGGCCAGGAGCTGGATGCGGCGCTCATCGAAAGCATCGGAGATGTATTTGAGGAAGATGAGGCCGAGGACGATGTGCTTGTATTCGGCGGCATCCATCGAAGACCGCAGCTTGTCGGCGGCGGCCCAGAGGGTCTTTTTCAGGTCTTGATTCATGCGTTGGGGTCAATCGCTCTTGGCTACGCCTGCAATCTTGTCACAGCTTCGAAGGGCAGTTCTTTTTGTAACTCATAGGCGGCCCTCCGCGTCATGGCGACCTTCGGACGTCTCGGTACTGTCACAGCGGACGCGCTCTGAGCCACTTCCGCCTGAACGGGCGAAAGCCGCTGATTGCACGTTGCTAGCCGTCGGTCAATGTTCGAGTTGCGTGCTGAGGGCCGTCGGCCACTGGTGACCTGTACGCAGTCGAGGCTTCTCCTGGTACACCAAGACCTTGGAAAACCGCTCTATTTGACCCTCGCGTAAGTCCGCGTCAGCAAAGGACTTCTGCGTAGGCCGGGCGGAAAAAGTTGCCCTACTTTTTAGAGAAGAGAGAGGAAAAGAGAGTCGAAACGAGGCAAAAAGGGCGGAGAAGGGCGCGGGCGTGGCCTACGCAGAATGGCCCGGAACCCCGCACCGGCGCGGGAAACGCCCAAAGCAAAACGCCCAACCGAGAGCGGTTGGGCGTTGTGTCTTGGTGCCGGTGAAGAGAGTCGAACTCCCGACCTTCGCATTACGAATGCGCTGCTCTACCAACTGAGCTACACCGGCAAAGAGACCGAGATTCTAGCAGCAAAATCCGGCCTGGGAAGGGGCGCCGAAACCAACGCCTCGTGAACTCCTGCCGCGCGCCCTCAGCGGGCCGCTTCCTGGTGGTAGGCCGTCACGCGCTCGACCTCGTTTTTCGAGCCCAGAATCACGCTCACGCGCTCGTGCAGCTTGCCCGGCTTCACATCCAGGATGCGCTGCTGCCCGTTGGTCGCTGCGCCACCGGCCTGCTCGACCAGGAAGCTCATCGGGTTGGCCTCGTAGAGCAGGCGCAGCTTGCCGGGTTTGTCCGGCTCACGCTGGTCCCAGGGGTACATGAAGATGCCGCCGCGGGTCAGGATGCGGTGCACATCGGCCACCATCGAGGCGACCCAGCGCATGTTGAAGTCCTTGCCGCGCGGGCCTTCCTTGCCGGCCAGGCATTCGTCGATGTAGCGGCGCACCGGCGGGGCCCAGTGGCGCATGTTGCTCATGTTGATCGCGAATTCCTTCGTGTCGGCAGGAATCCTCACGTCGTCCTGGACCAGGACGAAGGAGCCCTGCTCGCGGTCCAGGGTGAACATCGCCACGCCGTCGCCCACGGTCAGGACCAGCGTGGTCTGCGGACCGTAGATGCAGTAGCCGGCTGCCGCCTGCTGGCTGCCCGGCTGCAGGAAGTCCTCCTCGCTGACGCCGGTGTGGCCCTCGGGCTTCTTGAGCACCGAGAAGATCGTGCCGATGCTGACGTTGACGTCGATGTTGCTGGAGCCGTCGAGCGGGTCGAACAGCAGCATGTACTCGCCCTGCGGGAAGCGGTTGGGCACCACGTAGATGCCGTCCATCTCCTCGGAGGCCATCGCGGCCAGGTGGCCGCCCCATTCGTTGGCCTCGATCAGCACCTCGTTGGCGATGACGTCGAGTTTCTTCTGCACCTCGCCCTGCACGTTCTCGGTGCCGGCGGTGCCGAGCACATCGCCCAGCGCGCCCTTGTTGACGCTGATGGCGATGCGTTTGCAAGCGCGTGCCACCACCTCGATCAGCAGGCGCAGCTGGCCGGGGATGTGGCCGTGCATGCGTTGCTGCTCGACGAGGTATTGCGTGAGGCTGACGCGTTTTTGGGTCATTTCATACTCCCAATGGTCTATCGAAATTGTTGTGGCCGTTCGCGGCCTCAGTCGGCCAGTGCGCGTGTGACGATTTCGCGCACGTCGTCGCTGAGCTCGGGCTTGGCTGCGACGCGCGCGATGGCTTCGCGCGCAGCGCTGCGGTAGGGCTCGGCCAGCTGCTTCCAGCGGTCCATCGCGCGGGCGACGCGGGCCGCGAGTTGCGGGTTGATCGCGTCCAGCTCCAGCACGCGGTCGGCCCAGAAGACGTAGCCGGCAGCGTCGCGGCGGTGGAAGGCGGCCGGGTTGCTGAAACACAGCGCCGTGACCAGGCTGCGCGCCCGGTTGGGGTTGCGCAGCGAGAAGTCGGGGTGCGACAGCAGCTGCTTGGCACGGGCAAAGACCTTGCCGTCCTTCTCGGGCGCCGAAGCCTGCAGCGCGAACCACTTGTCGATCACCAGCGCCTCGTCGCGGAACAGAGCGTGGAAGCGCTGCAGCGCCGGCTCGGCCAGCTCGTGGTGGGCCCCCACCAGGGCGCCGACGGCCCCGATGCGGTCGGTCATGTTGTTGGCGTCCTTGAAACGCTGGTACGCCTTGCCGGGCCACTCGGTGGTGGACTGCGCCGTGGCTGCCAGGCAGAGGTTGGCCAGCGCCAGGTTGGCCAGCGCGCGGCGCCCCGAGGACACCGGGTCGGGCGAGTAGCCGCCTTCGGTCTGGTGGGTGTCGAAGGCGGTTTCCCAGTCGGCCTGCAGGGCCAGCGCGAGCTGCAGGCGCAGCGACTCGCGCACGGTGTGGATCAGCTGCGGGTCGACCTCCTGGAGCTGCTCGGCGATGTAGCTTTCGCCAGGCAGGGTCAGCAGCAGGTCCTTGAAGGCGGCGTCCAGGGTGGGGTGGTGCAGCACGGCACGCATCGCTTCGAGGTAGGGCGCGTCGGCTTCGATGCGGCCGTCGCCCTTCACCGCGGCCAGCAGCCGGTTCAGGCCCAGGCGCTGCGCCGCCTCCCAGCGGTTGAAGGGGTCGGCATCGTGGGCCAGCAGCACCAGCAGGTCGGCGTCGCTCAGCGTGTCCTCCAGCACCACCGGGGCCGAGAAGCCGCGCAGCAGCGAAGGCACCGGCTGGGCCTCCAGGCCGGTGAACTCGAAGTGCTGGGTGGCTTCGCTCAGCACCAGCACACGTTCGGTGCCGGCCGAGGCGCTCTCGCCGACCAGCTGCAGCGGCAGCGCCGCGCCGTCGCGGCTCACCAGGCCCAGCGCAACGGGGATCACGAAGGGCTGCTTCTCGGGCTGACCCGGGGTCGGCGGGCAGTGCTGGCTCAACTCCAGCCGCCAGGTGCGCATCTCGGCGTTGTAGTAGCCGCGCGCGGTCACGCGCGGCGTGCCGGCCTGGCTGTACCAGCGGCGGAATTGATCCAGCTTGTGCGCCAGCGGGCTGTCGGGGTTGGCGTCGGCGATCGCCTGTGCGAAGTCGTCGCAGGTCACCGCCTGGCCGTCGTGGCGCTGGAAGTACAGCGTCATGCCGCGTGCGAAACCGTCGCGGCCCACCAGCGTCTGCATCATGCGCACGACCTCAGCGCCCTTGTCGTAGACGGTGGCGGTGTAGAAGTTGTCGATCGCGACATAGCTGTCCGGGCGCACCGGGTGCGCCATCGGCCCCGCATCCTCGGGGAACTGGTGCTGGCGCAGCGTGCGCACGTCGTCGATGCGTTTGACGGCACGCGCGCTCGGCGAGCCCGAGAGGTCCTGGCTGAACTCCTGGTCGCGGAAGACCGTCAGGCCTTCCTTGAGGCTGAGCTGGAACCAGTCGCGGCAGGTCACGCGGTTGCCGGTCCAGTTGTGGAAATACTCGTGGCCGACCACGCTCTCGATGCCGGCAAAGTCGGCGTCGGTCGCGGTGGCAGGGTTGGCCAGCACGTATTTGGTGTTGAAGATGTTGAGGCCCTTGTTCTCCATCGCGCCCATGTTGAAGTCGCTGACAGCGACGATCATGAAGCGGTCGAGGTCCAGGGGCAGGCCGAAGCGGGCTTCGTCCCAGGCGACCGAGGCGATCAGCGAGCGCATTGCGTGCTCAGTCTTGTCCAGGTCGCCGGCGCGCACGTAGACCTGCAGCAGGTGGTTGCGGCCGCTGCGCGAGCGGATCTTCTGCTCGCGGCAAACCAGGTTGGCGGCCACCAGCGCAAACAGGTAGGAGGGCTTGGGAAAGGGGTCGTTCCACTTCGCGTAGTGTTTGCCGCCTTCCAGCTCGCCCTGCTCCAGCAGGTTGCCGTTGGACAGCAGCACCGGGTAGCGCGCCTTGTCGCCCTTGAGGGTGACGGTGTAGACCGCCATCACGTCGGGACGGTCGAGGAAGTAGGTGATGCGGCGGAAGCCCTGCGCCTCGCACTGCGTGAAAAAGCCGCCGCTCGAGGTGTAGAGGCCCGACAGGCGGGTGTTCTTCTCGGGCGCGCAGGTGGTGCGCACCTCCAGCGTGAACGGGGTCTCGGGCAGGTTTTCCAGCACCAGCTGCTGGTTCTCGACGCGGAAAGAGACCGATTCGCCGTTGACCAGCACGCGGGTCAGGTTCAGGTCCTCGCCGTCCAGGCGCAGCGCCTGCGCGGGGACGTCGGCATTGCGCTCCAGGGTCATCCGGTTGACCACCAGGGTCTTGGCCGGGTCGAGGTCGAACGTCAGGTCGACGGTCCTGATCCAGTAGGGCGGCGGGGCGTAGTCCTCGCGGCGGGTCACTGCAGCGGTGCCTTCACGCATGGTGGTCGCTTTCTTTCATTGCGGGCCCCGGTCCGGGGCCCGAAGTTTCAGATGCCCTGTTTCAGGCTGGCTTCGATGAAAGCGTCGAGGTCGCCGTCCAGCACCTTCTGGGTGTTGGAAATCTCGACGTTGGTGCGCAGGTCCTTGATGCGGCTCTGGTCCAGCACGTAGGAGCGGATCTGGTGTCCCCAGCCGACGTCGGTCTTGCTGTCCTCCAGCTTCTGCTGCTCGGCCATGCGCTTGCGCATCTCATGCTCGAACAGCCGCGAGCGCAGCATCTGCCAAGCCTCGTCGCGGTTGCGGTGCTGCGAACGGTCGTTCTGGCACTGCACCACGATGCCGGTGGGCATGTGGGTCAGGCGCACCGCGGAGTCGGTCTTGTTGATGTGCTGACCGCCGGCGCCGGAGGCGCGGAAGGTGTCGGTGCGCACGTCGGCCGGGTTGATCTCGATCTCGATCGAGTCGTCGACCTCGGGATAGACGAACACGCTCGCGAAGGAGGTGTGGCGGCCGCCCGAGGAGTCGAACGGGCTCTTGCGCACCAGGCGGTGCACACCGGTCTCGCTGCGCAGGTAGCCGAAGGCGTACTCGCCCTCGACTTTGATCGTGGCGCTCTTGATGCCGGCCACATCGCCCTCGGACTCTTCCATCACCTCGGTCTTGAAGCCCTTGCGCTCGCAGTAGCGCAGGTACTGGCGCAGCAGCATGCTGGCCCAGTCGCAGGCCTCGGTGCCGCCGGCGCCGGCCTGGATGTCGATGAAGCAGTTGTTGGGATCGGCCGGGTTGCTGAACATGCGGCGGAACTCGAGTTGCTCGAGCTCGGCCGTGAGGGCATCGACTTCACCTTCGATGGCTTGCAGGCCCGCGATGTCGTCATCGGCCCTCGACAGCTCATAAAGCTCGCCGTTGTCCGAGAGCTCGGACTCGAGGCGGCTGATGGTCAGCACCACGCCTTCGAGCGCTTTTTTCTCGCGCCCCAGTTCCTGGGCGTGTTTGGGGTCGTTCCAGACCGCCGGGTCTTCCAGCGCGGCGTTGACCTCGCTCAGACGGTGAGACTTGGTCTCCCAGTCAAAGATACCTCCGTAGCTCGGCGGTGCGCCGAGTCAGGTCTTCCAGCGTGGCGCCCAAGGTGTTGATGCGTTCTGCGTCCATGGCTCGTGTCCTTCTCAAAACGCGGCATTTTCTCATGCTGCGGCGGGCCTCCCGTCGTCTGCTTCGATCCGGCGATGCAGGAGCGTGAGCGGGCGCTTCCTCGGTGCGCCAAGCGCGTCCGGCGGGCGGAAGGCGTCGGGCCCGCTGGTATAGTGACCGGGTGATGGGGGCGCATGTTTTGTGCCGGCGACGCGGCGGCCCGGTCAGGCCGGGAGTTCGCGCTGTGCAGTCCCCTGCGATGACGACAAAGGCCGCGCAGCGGTTCAGGATCCATGAGCAGTTTGTTCCTCCGCAACCTAGAAGCACAGATCGGCCTTCTGCAGCAGCTGCAGTCCTTGGACGAGGTGGTTGGCCGGGCCGGTGTGTTGGCAGCCCGGACGCTGGGCGCGGGCGGCCGGCTGTTTTTCTGTGGCAACGGTGGCTCCGCGGCCGACAGCCAGCACATGGCCTCCGAGCTGACGGGGCGGTTCGTCAAGGAGCGCAAGCCACTGGCCGCGGTTGCCCTCACGACCGACACTTCGGCCCTGACTTCCATCGGCAACGACTATGCCTTCGAGGAGGTGTTCGCCCGGCAGCTCGCCGGGCTGGCGCGCGCGGGCGACTGCCTCGTCGGCATTTCCACCTCGGGGCATTCGAAAAACGTTGTGCGTGCTGTTGCCACTGCCCGTGAGCTGGGTGTGCACACGATCGGGTTGCTCGGTCGCGACGGCGGCCAGCTCAAGGACATGTGCGATGTGGCCATCGTGGTGCCGAGTCAGGTGACGGCGCGCATCCAGGAAACTCACATCCTGATCGGACACACCCTGTGCGGGCTCATCGAGGAAGGCCTCGGCCTGGTCTGAGCTGCGGCCCGGCTGGCCCGGCCGCGGGAGAGGTCGGCGGGGCGCCTAGCGGCGCTCCAGGAAGGCCTCGATGTGCCGTGCCAGAGCTTCCGGCTGGTCGTGGTGCAGCATGTGGCCCGCCGGGGACAGCACGTGGCGCTCGAGCTGCTTCACCGTCGCGAGACGGGCTTCGAAATCGGCGCGGGGGTAGCGGTCGCCCCAGAATTTCTTCAGGTCCGTCTGGTCGCCTTCCGCCCACAGGACCGGTGCGCTGATCTGCTGCCAGCAGGCGAGCGCTTCCTCCCTGCGGTAGAGCACCGGATTGATGCGCTTGTGCACTGGATCGCCGAGGATCTCCCAGCGTCCGTCGTGCGCCTGCTGCGCCCAGTGGGGCGCGAGCCAGTCGGCCCGGTCGCGGCGCAGCAGCGGATTGGTCTTGCAAAGGCGGTCGGCGACGGCCTGGAGGCTGTCGTAGCTGCGCAGTTCCACCGGCTGCTTCAACTCGTCGAGCCACTTCGCGTAGCGCTTGGGTGCCTGTTCAGGGTGGCTGTCGGGCAGGCCGAAACCTTCGAGGTTGATGAGGCGGCGCACGCGCTGCGACCGCACCCCCGCGTAGAACATCGCGACGTTGCCGCCCATGCTGTGGCCCAGGAGGTCGATGGTCTGGCCGGGCAACAGCTGGTCGAGCAGGGCGTCGAGGTCGGCCAGGTAGTCGGGGAACCAGTAGGTGTCGAGGCCCGGACTTTGCGTGAGACCGAAACCGCGCCAGTCGGGCGCAAGCACGTAACGCTCCGTCTGCAGCGCATCCACCACAAACTGGAAGGAGGCAGCGACGTCCATCCAGCCGTGCAGCATCACCAAAGGGGGGCGCCCCGGAGAGACTGCCTCGGGTGATCCCCAGCTGCGGATGTGGTAGCGCAGGCCGCGCACTTGGGCGATCACCGAGGTCGAACGGCGGGCTGGGCTGTAGGGAGGCAGGTCTGCCTTCGTTCGCGCTTGTGCTTCTGCGTGCGTGGGCTGGTTCGGCTGCATGTCTACTCCATGGCCTGCGCGGCCACCATGCCTGCATACAGGCCGCCGCGCTCCATCAATTCCTTGTGTGTACCGGCTTCCACCACACGGCCGTCCGAGAGCACGTAGATGCGATCGGCATTGCGGACGGTGCTGAGGCGGTGGGCGATGAGGATGAGCGTCTTCTCGCCGTGCCACTGCTCGATGGACTGTTGCACGATCCGCTCGGATTCGGTGTCCAGGGCCGATGTGGCCTCGTCGAAGATCCAGACCTTCGCATTTTTGTAGAGGGCGCGGGCGATCGCCAGGCGCTGGCGTTGTCCTCCCGAGAGGCGGCTGCCGTTGGTGCCGACCATCGTATTGACGCCGTCGGGCTGTGCTTCGACGAACTCCCAAAGATTGGCGGCTTTCAGGGTGGCTTCGATCCGGTCTGCGTCCTTGGGTTGGGCGTATGCGACGTTGTCTGCAATGGAGCCGTCGAACAAGACGATGTCCTGGGAAACGACGGCAAACTGTTTTCGCAAGGACGCCTTGCGTATGGTTTGCACGTCAATGTTATCCAAAAGGATAGTGCCCGCGGTCGGTGCGACGAAGCCCAGTAACGCGCTGACGGCCGTAGTCTTGCCGGCACCTGAGGATCCAACCAAGGCGATGGTCTGTCCTGCAGGCACCGCGAGATCGAGGCCGTTCAGCGCTTTCTGCTCGCTGTCCTGATATACCACGCTGACGTGATCGAACTGGATCGCTCCCGAACAGGTCTCGAGCTCCTGGGTACCGGAATCGGGCTCGGGCGGAGTATCCATCAATTCGAAGCTCGCGTTCGCGGTGATGAGGCCGTTGATGATGGGTTGGGTGACATCAGTCAAGTGACGCATAGGCGAGATGGTCATCAACATCGCTGTGATGAAGGCCACGAATTCGCCCACCGTCGTCGCGCCCTTGTTCGCGTCGATCAAGGCAAGCGTGAGGATCAACGCAACGCCGGTGCTCGCCACCACCTGTGTCAGCGGTGTCATCATGGCACCAGCGGCAACGCTCTTCAGCGTAGCTCGCCGCAGTTTGGCTGCTTCGTCCGCGAAGCGCCGGCGTTCAAAGTCGCCGGCATCGAAGGTACGTACTACCCGCCAGGCCCTGGTGATGTCGTCGACAATTCCCACCAGTTTGACCTGAGACTCGTAGGACTGCCCGCCGACTTTCATGACCCGCTTGTGTACCCTGCGGACCACGAAGCCGAGCAAGGGCATGGTCACCAACGAAATGAGCGTCAGTTTCCAGTTCAAGTAAAACAGATAACCGAGCAGCGCTACCAGCGTCGTTCCATCGCGCAGAATGCTGGTGAGTGCGCTGGCCAGCGCTCCAGTGGCGCTTTGCGGGTCGTTGATGACCTTGGTGGCGGCCACCCCAGGACTGATACGGCTGTAGAGGCTGGCATCGGCTCGCATCACAGCCGTCACGAGATCGGTGCGGAGGGCCATTACGGCCTGCGAGGTCGACCAATTGAACAGGTATGTACCGGTGAACGCCAGGAGACCCCGGGTCGCGAACAGGCCGATGATCACGACGGGCACAAGCCAGGTGGGAAAGCCCAGGTCGGCTTTGAAGCCGCTGTCCAGCAGGGCTTTGAATAGAGCGGGAACCAGCGGCTCGATGGCGGCCGATAGGAAAAAACAGATGACGCCGAGGATCACGCCCGTTCCGTGTGGACGGATGTAGGCGAGCAGTCGCTTGGCGGCGGGTTTGAGGTTCATAGGTCTCTTCCATGAGCAGGCGCCGTTAGGCGTCCTGCAGGAGGTGCACAGTTGAGCCGGCGCAACCGTCAATAGCCGGTGATGGAGAGTCCCAGTCTCTTGCGCAGGCTGCGGATCCATTTGCGGCGCCGCTTTGCCCATTTGCCCTCGGAGAGGGATGCAGGCGACTGTTTGACGACAATGCTTTCCAGCGAGGCGGAACGGATCCGTCGGTTTTCATCTCTCAAATGAGCGATCGTCTTCGTGGCTGCCTGATACAGTTCCCACAGTTCGATGGCACCGCGGAACGACTGCGGCGCATAGGACAACGAGAGCGTAAGGGGAGCCGGTCCCCAACGTCCGACGTAATACGCGCAGGAGGCGGGCGTCGCGGCAGTGTTCTCCTGGGCCGGCAGTACCCATGTTCTCACGTGGTCGACACGACCTTTCATGATGTCGCGCGGCGAATCGGCTACCACGGGCGACGGGTGCAGCGGGAGGTGGCAGTGGCCGATCGCGGGGGTACCAAGGATCCACTCGTCAGCTTTTCCCAATACGCCTTCTGCAAGGGCCTGAAAATCGGCCAGGGTGTATTTGACGAGATGGAAGGGATTGTCAATCCACTCGTGGGCATGATCGTTGGGGCAACTCACGATCAAGGTACCGCCCGGAGCGAGTAGAGCGCGCAATGTCTCGAGGAACATCTTTGCATCGGGAACATGCTCGATGGTTTCCAGCGAGACGATTACGTCGAACCGCTCCTGCCCGAGGATGGAAAGAAGATCAGTGCCGTCGGTTCGAAGATAACGGACGTTCTCCCCGCTGAAGTACTTGTTCGCAGCAGCAATCGCCTCAACTGAAACGTCCACTCCGGTCACGGTGCTAGCGCCCCATTGACTCAGCAATTTGCTGCCGTAACCTTCCCCGCACGCTATGTCGAGGACCTTCTTCCCCTTGCAAGCCTCGGCTGCCACTGCGTAGCGGTTGAAATGCTCGCTGAAATTAAGCGCCTGGTATGTAGAACCGGAATCGGAAAAGCTCAGTCGTTCTTCAATCATTGCAAAAACCGCTCATTATCGGAGGACTCTAATATCTGCAGCGCCTGGTTGTGATGCACTTCGGGGCTGCGCTGTCGGTCGATGAGTTCGACCGCGATCGTGCTCATGCGCACAGCACCTTCGAAGTCGGCGTAAAAATCCGCGAGAGCGGATCGATAGTTGAGCGCCATGCGCTCGTCGTTGAACTCATGCGGCACAAGCTTGCCGCACCCTTCTCTCAGCACTTCACCGATCCCACCAACGTCTGGGGCGACAACTGGGAGCCCGTGAGCCAGGGCTTCGAGAATCATATTTGGCATCCCATCGAACCAGGAGGTGTAGAGCAGTCCGTCGTAGCGCGAAACGTCGATGTCCCCTAGCTTCGCGAAGGGCGGATTCACCGACACGTTTGGGGAAGCGATGAAAAGACTTCTCAGCTTAGCATGTTGTTCGGTCGCACCATACACATCGATGGAGATGGGGAGGCCCGTTTTGCGTGTCAGTGCCGCAATCATGACGAGGAGTTCGACGCGCTTTTGGGCGTCGATCCGTCCCGCCCAGACCATTCTTCCAGAGAACCTGCGCTTGTTCTGGTACGCCGGCGCGATGCCTACTGGTTTGTTTGCGTACGCGGGAAGGATATAGTAGTTCGGAAGTTTCTGCCCCAGCAGAAACTCGTCATCGCGCAAAATGCTTTCGCAATCGCAGATGATCTTGTTGATACGAGGGCGCATCCGGTCCAGCAAGGCGATGCTCCCCGGATTCTTATATTTTGCGCCCATGAAGTCGTTCATGCCATCGCACCACCGATAGTAGATGAACTTACATTCGGGCAGATGGATGGCATGTTGCTCGACGAAAGTATGTCCGAATTCCGATGGTTTGATGTGGATGCGGCTTCCCTGGGCGCTCGCCTGAATGAGGCGTAACACGGCTGACATCGCCGCAGCCTGGCTGAAGCTGGCGTAGTCGGAAAGCGGTAGGAAGGTCGTTTTGGAAGAGAGCCTTGTCCGCCAAATGTGGCGGGCCTGAGCCGAGGTGCCGACGACCAGCACACGGTTGTCGGCCCTTTGCTCAACGGCCTCGATCATCTGCAGCAGGTACTTTTCGCCGCCCCCGATTGACAGATCCGGAAGGAGAAAAACATCGGTGAATCGCGGGCCGCTCTTCTGCTCCAGTTGCTTGCAGATGTGATAATAAAGGCGACCTGCTCCATCGTTGCCCCGATATGCCAGATAAGGTTGCTGCCGAGTCGCCGTACCGGGGTCAATAGTGGGGTCTATGCCGGCGGCGAGCAGCACTGCGGAGACGACCTCCGGCGTTCCCCAGAATGTCTCGGCCACTTTGGCGGCAGTTTCTGAAGTGCTCACCACCCCCGCGGGAGCCGCGTTCATCTCGCCTGCGCACGCGGCAAGGTAAGCCGCCGGCTCAAACAGCCGGCTGTAGGCCTGCACCGGGCAGAAGGACTGCAGCCGAATGTCGGCCATGATGCTGCCGTGGCGCTGGCGGTAAAACAAGACGGTGTCTAGCGCAATCACGAAACGCCAGCCGTGCGACGCCGCTTCACAGTTGAAGTGCCAGTCTTCGAAAGCGTAGCCAAGTTCCTTCTGCGGATGCACATGCTGCAGTTGTTGGAACAACTCAGCTGGAGCGCATATCTGAGAAATATAGGGGTGCTGGTCGATCAGCAGGAGGTTCGGTGCTGCGTCGTAGCGTCCTACGAAGGATTTGACGCCGAAGGCAAGGATGTAGTGTGGCAGGACGATCGACTTGGGATTTGCTTGAGCCGTCGCGACCTTCTGCGACAAGGAGTTGAAGGACCAAAGGTCGTCCGCATCGGCGAGGCAGATATAGCGACCGCGTGCGACCCGGCAGCCGGCGTTGCGCGATTCCGCGAGAGAGCGGTTGCAGCATTCGACGAGCGTGAAACTGTCCCAATAGCCGAAGTCCCATCCTCGCACAAGGTCACTCGTGGCAGCGTCCGCGTCGTCGAGGACGATGACCAATTCGCAGGAGATGCCTCGCGCCTGGGCGTGGATGACGGTGTCGTACAGCGAACGGAGCGATCGGGCGATGTATACCGACTCCCGATGGGCGTTGAGCACGACCGAGATATCAATAGGGGGCAGTGCGGTCATGGAGTGACAGCTGTAGTGATGTCAATGTGGCAGAGCTTGAGGCGCCTTGTGGCTGCACGAAACCTTTTGGAAGCATGAAACCGGGATTTGGCGACTACTCGTGAGCGTAGGAGGTCGAAATGAAGGAGAAGAGACCTTTGTGTGCGACGCTCTTGAAGATGCGATAGATGGCTCGTCTCTTCTGAAGCGAACGGATGACCCGCGCAAGTGGTGGAAGAGATGTGACGATCTCCGCGCGCCCCGTCGGTACGATCGTCGATTCGAGCTCCCAGTCATGCTGCACGACGGGGGGGGAAATGAGCAAGGATTGCAGCCCGTGGCGCCAATACAGATTGAACTCGCGGTCTATCGGCAGGCACGGTTCCGAAATGACCGACAGCAGGCGCCGTGCCCCGGCGAGCGAGAGCAGGTAGCCCTGCGTACCGAACGGGTCCTTGGTGGGAAGGATCAAGGTTCGATCGTTCGCAAGCTGGCGTATCGGCTTTCCGATTTGCGGCTCAAGGCTCGACAGGCGCACCAGATCGAAGCTCAACGGCAGTGCGGCGAGTTCGGTGCAGACCGAAGCCAGGTCGCCGTGCAGGTCGACGTCGTCCTCGAGAACAAGTGCGAACGGGATGTTCTCGTCGGCGATCTTTCGCCAGACGCCTACGTGGCTGAGGTAGCAGCCCAGTTCGCCGTCCGAGAGCTGCGCTGCTTTTGCCCATAGTGAACGAGAGTTACGTCGCAACGTCCGGCCGTTCACGGCGTCGAAAAACTCCGCTTCGAGGCCCGCCTTTGTCAAACGCTCGGACATCAACGAGCGCCTTTCTGCCGATTCGGCCAGGCTGATGACCAGCGTTCTAATATTCGTGTTTCCCATGCCGCAGCAACCGAGTCTTGTGTAGTCATTCCGGCGCCGTCCTGGGGGCGCCCCTCCCGTTCCTCCGCGGCGCGGAAGCATGTCCTGATCCGACATCTTTCAGCTTGCGAGGCTCAGCCCCTCAGTGCACGCCATACATCGTCGACCGCGATGTCTTCGAGGCGATCGGCGCACAGCCCCTGGATGAGCGGGTCATGATCGAGCGCCGGACGATTCCCAAGCAGAACAAAGGTCCTGCATCCGGAAGCGGCCGCGATGCTGATCGCGCCGGTATCGTTGCCGACACACGCGTTCACAGAGTGAAGTGCCGCAGCGGTGTGTACCAGCGGGACTTGAGTCAGCGACATTATCGCGCGTGGTCGCTCCTGTCCGGCTGCCGCTTCGATTTGCTCGGCGAGTTGGCGCTCCCCGGGACCTCCAAGGAGCACCACGCCGCAACCGGTCCGCAGGAGACGACGCGCGAGGGCTGCGAACTTGTCCAAGCCCCATTGCTTGTGAGGTTCCGACGTTCCGATTGCGAAAGCATAGAGCGGTCTCGGGAGATGACTCAGCCGCTCCGACATCTCGGCGACAAGTTCCGCCGGCACTCTGATCCTCGGAACGATCGCGTCTTCGCAGAAGCCCTGAGCGATCGCGAACGCCGTTGCTTCTTTGTAAACCGCGACTGCCGGCCCCCGATACCGGGGGATGAACGGCGGTTCGGTCAGGAAAATTCGCTGCAGCCAGTGGTAGCCGTACCCGCTGCGTCGCGGTATGCCGGAAAGCGCCGCCAGCAGGCCTCGGCTCGGACGTCCGGAAAACAGGACGAGCCGGTCGAACTTCAGCTCACGAAGCTGCTTCGCCATGCGCCACATGCCTGTCAGTCCGCCATGAGCCGACGCTCGTCCTTCCGAACGCCGTCGTCGGTGGTCGTGATCGATGACCTCGGTGAGCCAGGGTTCATGCGCCAGCAGATCCCGTGCGAGCGTCGATGGTTGAGCGATGACGGCGACCTGACCGTCGCGGCTTTGGCGGGCGACGGCCTCAAAGTAGGGAATGTGCCAAACCAGATCGCCGATGCCGGTGAACTGATGTAGAACGGCTGTTTTGGGTCTCGTGTCCATCTGCCAGCTTCAAATTACTCCGGCGTACACGGCGCGGTTGCCGGCCACCATTGCCTGCACTGAAAATTCCTTCAGCGCCAGGATCCTGCCCGCTTCTCCGTATTCGCGACGGCGCTGTGGGCGCCCAAGCAGCTCGATGATGGCGGAGGCAAGTGCGGATGCGTCGCCCGGAGCCACCAACTCGCCGTTCACGCCGGACCGGACGATTTCCGGGATGCCGCCTGCGGCACAGGCGACGATCGGAATTCCGCAGGCTGCGGCTTGCAGCAGAGCCACGCCGAGGCCTTCCATCTCAGCGGGATGCGCGACGAGGTCGACACAAGGGAGCACCCGGTGCAGGTCACTGCGGAAACCAGCGAAAATCACGCGGTCCTGCAGCGGGCGCGCGCTCGCCAGCTTCTTGATTTCCGGCACTTCCGGGCCCTGGCCGAACAGCAGCACCCTGACTCTGGGGAAAGCCGCGAGGATGTCGGGAAGCGCCCGCAGCAAAACCCTGTGGCCCTTCCGGGGGATGAACTGCGCCACCATGGCGATCGTCAATTCATCGTTCATGAGGCCGAACTCCCGCCGGAACCAGCCTTGGTCAGCACCGTCGGGTGAATAGCGCTGTGTATCCACGGCGCTGTGCACGCAAACGACCTTGTCGGGCAGGACCCCCTCGCTCAGCAGCACTTGCCGAATGCCCTCAGAGATCGCAATGACGCGCTGGTAGAGTCGGTACTTGGCGGACGCCCAGGCGCGCGGCTCACGATTGTCTACACGTCGGCTGAGGACTGCAGGGACACCTTCAAGCCGTGCCGCTATGCCGCCCCACAGGTCGCAGCCCCGTCGACTGTGCAGGTGGACAACGTCAGGCCGTTCCTCGCGGATCAGCCGGCGCAGCCGGCCCACCATGCCGACGTCAGCGTCGCCCCTCATCTCGATCTCGTGCACACGCGCTGCATGCGCCCGCGCCGCCTCGGCAATCGCGCTGCCCCGCGGGCAGACCAGCACATGCTCGTCGCTTGGCCGGCGCAAGCCTTCCAACAGGAACACCACCTGCAGGGCCCCCCCGTACAGGTGCTTGCCGGCCTCCACGTGCATGACTTTCATGCAGACATCTCCATTTGCCTTCGTGCCTGCGCCAGTACACGCTCGACGGTGTGAAGCCGCATGCAATCGAAGCGGCCGCCGCAAGTCGGATGGCGTCGGCAGGGCGAGCAGGGCAGCACTTCATAGAGGACCGCAGTGCGTGGGGAGCCGCCGTCTTGATAGGGGCAGGTTGATCCGAACAGGGCCACAGTGGGTTTGTGAAGTGCGCTGCCCATGTGGGTCAACCCGGTGTCGACGCCGATCAGCAGGCGAGCCGATTCGATGGCCGCTACCGACTCGTCCAGCTTCAGCTCGCCGGCCAGGCTGACCAGCCCGGGAACTTGAGCGACGATGCGCTGTGCCGCTTCCCGGTCGGCCGGTCCGCCGAGCAGGACCGGCTGCAGGCCTTGGTGAAGCAGGCCCTGGGCCAACTCCACCCAGCGGTCTTCGAACCAGTGCTTCTGGGGCCGCGTGGTGAAGGGACACAACACGGCGTATCCGCCTTGCACACCCTGCCTCAGCAGGGCCGCATGGGCCACGTCGCGGGCGGCGCCGGCGACGACGAGGTCGAGCCGGTAGGCTTCGGGCGGCGCGCCTAGATGGCTCGCCAGGTAGCGGTATTCGGCGCCCAGCAGACGCGGCCTGCGGGGCGTGTCGCCAACGGCCGGGTGCAGGCACTCGGTGGCCAGACGATGGCTGCCCTCGCGGCCCTCCAGGCTGATGCGCCGGGGGGCTCCGCTCAGCCAGGACCACAGGCCGCTCTTGAGCAGCCCTTGCGTGTCCAGCACGAGGTCGAAGCGGCGCTCACGCAGTTCACGGCGGAAGATTCGAATCCGTTGCCATAGTTCGAGCCATCTGCGCTTGCGCCACAGTTCCTTCCATTGCCCGCGCTGCCAGACGATCACCTCGTTCAGCCGTGGGTTGTGGGTGAGCAGCGGCGCCGCGGCCGGCTCGACGAGCCAGGCGAGGTGAGCGTCGGGGTACAGCCGGCGTAGTGATGGAATGAGGCCCGAAGCCATCACCACGTCGCCGATGGCCGACAGGCGGATCACCAGGATGCGCGGCGCCGTCGTCGTCATGCCTTCGCCTCCATCTGCGCGCGGTACAGCGCGGCGGTGCGCTCCACCATCTGCTTGACGGTGAAGCGCTGGAGGTACTGGGCGTGCGCGGCCTGGCCGAGTGCCTGGGCCAACTGCCGCTCCTGCACCAACCGGCTCAGCGCGCCGTTCAGCGCCGCGGCGTCCTCGGTAGGCACCAGCAGACCGGTGCGACCGTCGACGACCAATTCGGGCACGCCGCCGACGGCGGTGGCGACGATCGGCAGCGCAGCCGCCGAGGCCTCGACCAGGGCGAGCGGAAAGGCCTCCCGCCGCGAGGCCGAGACATAGGCGTCAAAGGCTGGCAGCAGGGCCTGAACGTCGTCGCGATAGCCGAGAAAGCGGATGCGCGGGTCCTCGCCGGCAAGCGCCCGCACCTCCGCGCCGAACGGCGTCGCGGTGTCCCCGGCCAGAAACAGGCTCCAGCGTGTCCGGGACTGCCGCAGCGCCCGCACCATCAAGTCCTGCCCCTTGTCCCGGATGAAACGCCCGGCGCTGAACACCGCGAAGGTGTCGGGCCGGATGCCCAGTGCAGCGCGTTGTGCCTCCCGTTGCGGGGGCGGTCCGGGTGGCATGCCGTTGTGGATGACCGTCACGCCCGTGGTCGGGTAGCCGTGCCGTACCAGGTTGGCCTTGACCGCATCGGACACCGCAATGATGTGCCGGCAGCGCCGCATGTGCTTGGCCGCCGTGGTCGCGTGGGCGGTGCACAGTGCAGTCACACCGGGCAGGCGCGTCGCGGCGAGGCCGACGTACTGCGCGCCGCGCACCAAGTGCCCATGCGCAATGTCGGCCCGCCAGTCCTGCAGCAGGCGCCTCAGCTTGAGGTAGGAGGGCAGGTCGAAGAGCCCGGACATGCGCAGGCCTTCCGTCGAGAAGCCGGCACTGCGGCAAGCCTGTGCCAGCCAGCCGTCCTGCGGCCCGGCGTACAGCACCTCGTGGCCCTGCTCGCGCAGTCCTTGCATCAAGGTCAGTGCGTGACGTTCGGCCCCGCCATAGCCGTGGCTGTGCAGCACCTGCACGATGCGCATCGGGCGGTTCGGGGCAACCATCGACCAGGGGGGGAGGGGCCTGCGCTCGCCCATCAGTCGTAGACGTCCGGACCGGCACCGGGCCTGTCCTTGCGCGCGTGTTTCATGTGCAGCTTCCAGGCGTAGCCGAGGAGGTTGTCGCCCCAGGAAATCGCCTTGCGGGGGATCTCGAAGGCATTGTCGGCGGTGTTCGCCGCGCCCCGGATGCAAGTCAGGGCGAGCCGGTAGCCCGCCTCTGCGGCAAGATCGCGCGCCCGCACGTCGTAGTCGCCATAGGGATAGCAGAGATCGGGCACCGGCGCGCCGAGAAGGTCCTCCAGTGCCGCCTTGCTGTCGAAGATCTCCCGTCGCATCTGTGCCTCGGGCAGCTGCGAGAGGCGCGGATGGCTGAGCGTGTGCGAGCCGAAGTTCACGCCTTCGCCGGCGAGCCGGCGCACCGTTGCGCCGTCCATCAGGCGAGCCTTCTGAAAGCTGCTGTCCAGCCAGGCCGAATCCTTGCCGATCAGGTCGGTGACGAGGAAGACCGAGGCAGGAAAGCCGTGGCGCTGCAGGATCGGCCAAGCGTGCTCGCGGAAGTTCTCATAGCCGTCGTCGAAGGTGAGCACCACCGGTCGCGCCGGTAGGGACGCGCCCTCGAACACGCCACGCCACGCCTGCTCGAGGCTGATCACGCCGTAGCCGCCCCACTTGAGGAAGTTCATCTGCGCGGCGAAGCGCCGCACGTCGCAGAAGACGGCCCGGTGCGCCTTGGGCCGAGGGAACACGCCGACCTGGTGGTACATCAGCACCGACACTGGCGGCTGTCCGGTCACGGGGGGCTTCATCGGGACGATTCCTGGATGCGTTGCACGATGCCGCTGGTCGAGCGCCCTTCCACGAAGGGCAGGATGCGGACTTCACCGCCGCGCGCCAGCACGCCGCGGTGGCCGGCGATCTGTTCGACTTGGTAGTCGCCGCCCTTGACCAGCACGTCGGGCCCGACCGCGTCGATCAGGCGCTCAGGTGTGTCCTCGGAGAAGGGCACCACCCAGTCGACCGAGCGCAGGCCAGCCAGCACGGCCATCCGGTCCTCCGCCGGCACGATAGGCCGACTCGGGCCCTTGAGGCGTCGGACCGAGGCATCGTCGTTGACGGCGACGACCAGACGGTCGCCCAGTTGGCGGGCCTCGGCCAGGTAGCTCACGTGGCCCGGGTGCAGGATGTCGAAGCAGCCGTTCGTCATCACGACACGTTCCCCGCGGCGACGTGCCTCCTGCACCTGCTGCAGCAACTGGGCCTCGTTGACGATGCCCTGGCGGGACACGGCACGGTGCGGCGCTTCCGCCGCGTCGCAGAGCTCCTGAAGACTGACGGTGGCCGTGCCCAGCTTGCCGACGGCAATGCCGGCGGCGAGATTGGCCATCGCGACGGCCGAGGCCCAGCTCTCGCCAGCGGCACGTGCTGCGGCCAGCACCGCGATCACGGTATCGCCGGCGCCGGTAACGTCGTAAACCTCGTGAGCCTGCGCAGGCACATGGACCGGTGGGCGGTGCCGCTCGAGCAGGGTCATGCCCTCTTCGCTGCGGGTGATGACGAGAGCCTCCCAACCCATGGCCTCCAGCAGCTCTCGGCCCTTGGCGATCAATTCCTCTTCGTTGCGGCACACGCCGACGGCCCGCTCGAACTCGGCCCGATTGGGGGTGATGACGGAGGCGTGTCGGTAGACTCCCAGGTCGACCTGTTTCGGGTCTACCAGCACGGGCTTGCCGGCCGCGCGAGCGGCCTGGATGAGGTCCTGGACGTTCTGCAGGGCGCCCTTGCCGTAATCGGACAGGATCACGGCGTCGACACCTGACAGCTGGGCCTGGAAGGCGTCCAGCCGTACAGCGGCCGCCGGGGTCGGTGGGTCTTCGAAGTCCAGGCGGATCATCTGCTGGTGGATGCTGATCACCCGGAGCTTGGTGATGGTCGTCAGGCTGCGGTCCGACTCCAGCTCGCATTGCACCCCGCCGGCACGCAGCACCTCACGCAGGGTGGCCGCCGCTTCGTCCTGGCCGATCCGGCTGAGCAGGGTGACCGGCGTGCCGAGCGCCGCCAGTCCGAGGGCGACGTTGGCGGCGCCGCCTGCGCGCTGTTCCGCGCTGCGGATGTTCACGACGGGAACCGGCGCCTCCGGCGAAATGCGCGACGTCTTGCCCGACCAGTAGCGGTCGAGAATGACGTCTCCTGCCACGAGCAGGCGATGCTTGGAAAAATCAGGAATACGCATGACAGGACTTGTTCTCGGCGGACGTCCGCCTTCCCGGTGAGCCTCCGACCGGCGCTCGCCGGCGGCGCGAAGGATGCAAGGCGCGAAACCCCCAATTTTGCCTCGGATGGCCCGAGGGCCGCCGGCGCAGGCCCCTCGGACCGGTCAGATTGCTCGGCGGCCCGCTTGTTTTGACAGCGAATTCAGCGCCACGCGGTCTCCTGCCAGCGGCGCGGTGATGGCCTCGTGAGGCGCCCCGAAACTCACGGTGTGGCGTCGCCCCTGCAGGTTCCGCCAGGCTGCGGCACACTTGCCGCTTTGTTCTGGAGCCTGAACGATGGAGTTGAAGACGCTGGGCCGCAGTGAGCTGAAGGTGAGCCCGATCTGCCTGGGCACGATGACATTCGGAGAGCAGGTCGGCGAGGCCGCGGCCTTCGAGCTGCTCGACCATGCCGTCGCGCGCGGCGTCAATTTCATCGACACGGCCGAAATGTACTCGGTCCCGGCGCGCGCCGAGACCTTCGGTGCCACCGAGGCCATCCTGGGCCGCTGGTTCGCGTCCCGCCCCGGTTTGCGTGAGCGGGTCGTGCTGGCGTCCAAGGTGGCCGGGCCATCGCGCGGTTACGACTGGATCCGCAACGCCAGCCCCGACCTCACCGGCGCCGACATTCTGGCCGCCTGCGACAACAGCCTCAAGCGCCTGCGCACCGACCGCATCGACCTCTACCAGATCCACTGGCCGGCCCGGCACGTGCCGATGTTCGGCGGCGTCTACTTCGACCCGAAGCGCGATGTGCCGGTGGCGTCCATCCATGAGCAACTGCAGGCGCTGGACCGGCTGGTGCGCGAGGGTAAGGTGAGGGCGATCGGGCTGTCGAATGAAACGCCCTATGGCGTCGCCGAGTTCGTGCGGCTGGCCGAGCAGCACGGCCTGGCCCGCATTGCAACGGTGCAGAACCCGTATTCGCTGGTCAACCGCACCGTCGAGAACGGCCTCGACGAGCTGATGTACCGCCACGAGGTGTCGCTGCTGGCCTATTCACCGCTGGCCTTCGGCAGCCTGACCGGCAAGTACGACGAGGCGGGCCTGGCCGGCCCCGCGGCCGCCAGGGGGCGCCTGGCGTTGTTCGACAGCATGAAAAAGCAGCGTTGGGCCCGGCCCGAGACCCTGGCCGCCGCGCGTCGCTACAACCGCCTGGCTCGCGAGCACGGCCTCACGCCGACCCGCATGGCCTTGGCCTTCTGCTACACCAAGTGGCAGGTGGCGAGCACCATCATCGGTGTGACCAGCCGCGCCCAACTGGACGAGGACATCGATGCCTGGGGCAGCACCCTGAGCCCGGAAGTGCTGACCGAGATCGACCGCATCCGTTGGGAACAGCGCGACCCCGCACAGTGACACAGACCATGGCACGCAAGGACCACGCGAGCGAGACCCCGGCCACCACCTTCCTGCGCCAGCACGGGGTGACTTTCGAGCCGCACCTCTACGAGTACGAGGAACACGGCGGCACCAAGGTGTCAGCCCGCGAGCTGGGGGTGGACGAACACCTTGTCGTCAAGACGCTGGTGATGGAGGACGAGCGCAAACAGCCGCTGATCGTGCTGATGCATGGCGACATGACGGTCTCGACCAAGCAGCTGGCGCGCGAAGCGAAGGTCAAGACCGTCCAGCCCTGTCAGCCGGAGGTGGCGCAGCGCCACACCGGTTTTCTGGTGGGCGGGACCTCGCCCTTCGGCACCCGCAAGGCCATGCCGGTCTACATGGAGGCGAGCATCGCCGCCCTGGAGCACATCTACATCAACGGCGGGCGGCGGGGTTTTCTCGTGCGCATCGACCCCAGGGACGCGATCCGGCTGCTGACCCCGACCCTGGTGCAGGTCGGGGCGCGCTGAAGGGCGCCGCTCAGGGCAGGTCGCTGCCGGAGCCGCCGTTGCTGCCCGGCTCCTGCGAGTACTCCTTGAGCCGGTTGTAGAGCGTCTTGAGGCTGACGCCCAGGGCGGCCGCCGTCTTCTCCTTGTGGCTGCCGAAGTGCTGCAGGGTGGCCAGGATCAGCGAACGTTCGACGTCGGCCAGCGGCGTGCCGACACGCACCGACAGGTAGGGGCCGCGCGGCTCCTGGACCGCCGGGGTGTCGAACACCAGCCAGTCGTCGCCGATGACCGGGCCTTCCTCCATCACGTAGACGCGCTGCACCACATTGCGCAGCTCGCGCACGTTGCCCGGCCAGCGGTAGCTGCGCATCTTCTCGAGGGCCTGCGGGCCGAAGCGCTTGTTTTCGCCTTCGCGCTTGCAGACGTCGTGTAGGAAGTGCTCGGCCAGCAGGGTCACGTCCTCGGTGCGGTCGCGCAGCGGCGGCAGGTGGATGGGGAAGACGTTGAGGCGGTAGAGCAGGTCCTCGCGCAGCTTGCCCTGCTGCACCGCCTGCTCCGGCACCCGGTTGGTGGCGGCGATCACGCGCACGTCGGCTTCCTGCGACTGCGTGGAGCCGACCCGCATGAAGGTGCCCGTTTCCAGCACGCGCAGCAGCTTGACCTGCAGCTCGAGCGGCATCTCGGTGATTTCGTCGAGGAACAAGGTGCCGCCGTGGGCCCGCTCGAAGAAACCCTGGTGCATGCGATCGGCACCGGTGAAAGCGCCTTTTTCGTGGCCGAAGATCTCGCTCTCGATCAACTGCGGCGAGATGGCGCCGCAGTTCACCGCCAGGAAGGGCTTCTTGCGACGGCGGCTGAGTTCGTGGATGGTCTGCGCCACGACCTCCTTGCCGGTGCCGCTCTCGCCGGTGATCAGCACCGTCACCGCCGTGCTGGAGACCCGGGCCACCTGTTCGTAGACGCGCTGCATCGGCGCGGAACGTCCCCACAGCAGGCCGAAGCGGCCGCTGCGTTCGAATTCGGCCTTCAAGTCAGCCAGCTCGGCCTTCAAGGTCGAGGGCCGCATCACACGCGACAGGATGCCCTGCAGCTGCTTGATGTTGACCGGCTTGATCAGGTAGTCGGCCGCCCCCAGGCGCAATGCCTGGATGGAGGTGTCCAGGCTGGCATGGCCGGTGATCAGCACCACCTCGGTGTTTGCCAGGGTCTCGGGCTCGTTGAACAGTTCCATGCCGCTTCCGTCAGGCAGCATCAGGTCCAGCAGCACGATGTCGGGCTCCTGGAGTGCCAGCTGCCGCCGCGCGTCACGCAGGCTGTTTGCAGTCGCTGCCGTGAAGCCCTCGCTCGCGATCAGCGCTGCCATCATTTCGGCCGAATCCGCATCGTCTTCGACGATGAGTGCGTGCCCCATCTTCTTCCTCCGTGATCAGGCCCCTGCACGGTGGCATGGAGCCTGCGTTTGAACCCAGGGCCGCTCTCGGTGAGCGGCCCGCTCGCCGCCGCACCAGCGCAACGACGAGCAAGAAAAGCACCTGGAACCCTTGCGCGACCCTTCGAGCCACCAGAGTGAAACGTCGCGGGGGTATCCCTCATAGCTTGTTGTTCGGCTGCTCCCTGTCACAAGCCTCCGCTCCCTCGCCGCCCGCGCCTCGCTTTTCCGGACTGGAAGACCGGGGCGAAACGGGCATGCGCCTGGCCCGGGGCGGCTCCGGCGTGCAGTGTTCGACTGCACGCCTTGGAACCTGGCTTGCCGGGCATCGGCGGGTGCTGCGTTGCGAGCGTCAATTATGAGGCGCGGCGACGCCATTGCAACGCAGTGTCTGTCATTGTCGGCCGGCGAAAGACGAACGCAACCATTGCAAGATGTGTCGTTTCTCAGGCGCGCTGCGCCACGCGCTCCTGCCCGGGCCCTGGCCACGCTCACGATGGGGACGGGACCGCTTCGCGGCCAGTGACCATCTCGAGCAGCGTCTCGATCAGCACGGCGGAGTCGATCGGCTTGCCGATGTGGGCGTCGAAGCCCGCCGCGAAGGCCTTGGCGCGGTCGCGTGCGCTGGCGAAGGCCGTCAGGGCAACCGCCGGAACACGCTTCAGGCCCTGACGCAGCTCCTCGGCTCGCCAGCGGCGGATGAAGCTGTAGCCGTCCTCGTCGGGCATCGCGATGTCGGAAATCAAGGCGTCGGGCTGCTGCTGCGCGGGCAGTTCGGCGAGGTAGCGGAAGGCCGCCGCGGCATTGTCGAAGCTCGCGAGGTCGGCGTTCTGGTCGCGCAGGATGAAGGACAGGATCTCGCGGCCGTCCTGGTCGTCCTCGACCACCACGATGCGCTTGCGGGCCAGCGGGTGGGCGCGGCCGTCCTGGCTGCGTTGGCCGGCCGGCACGTCCTGGCGTGCCGCTTCGGCGAGGCGGCGCGGCAGCTCGACCACGAAGGAGGCGCCCCGGCCCGGGCCCTCGCTGCTGGCGCGCAGGCGACCCCCGTGCAGCTCGACCAGCTGGCGGGCCAGCGACAGCCCCAGGCCCAGGCCGCCCTGGCGCCGGGTGCTGGAGCCGTCAGCCTGGTGGAAGCGGTCGAACACTTGCGGCAGCAACTGCCTGTCGATGCCGATGCCCGAGTCGCGCACCTCGATTTCCAGCGCGTGCGGGCCCAGGTGGGTGGACACGCAGACACGGCCTTCGGACGGCGTGAACTTGATGGCGTTGGAGATCAGGTTGGCCAGCACCTGGCGCAGCCGCTCGACGTCCATGTCGACCATGCCGATCTGAGGATCGTGCGAGACGCTCAGCTGGATGTGCTTGGCCTCGGCACCGGGCCGGAAGTTCTCGACCGCCTGCTCGACCACCGGTGCCAGCGCCGCGCAGCGCGTCTCCAGATTGAGCTTGCTGCGCAGCAGTCGCTGCGTGTCCAGCAGATCGTCAACCATGCGCGCCTGCGCCTGGGTGTTGCGGTCGATCGCGTCGAGCGCGCGCAACTGCGCCGGGCTGAGCTCGCCGGTCTGCCTCAGCACGTGGGCCCAACCGCGAATGGCGTTGAGCGGTGAACGCAGCTCGTGGGAGACCACCGCGACGAATTCGTCCTTGGCCGAGGCCAGCGCCTCCGCCTCGGCGCGAGCGGCCCGTTCACGCTCCAGCAGCGCCTCGCGCTCGATCTCGCGCTCCTTGCGTTCGGTGATGTCCTCGGCGATGCCGCCGATGCGCACCACCACGCCGTCTGCGTCACGCAACTGGAAACGCCGGTCCCGGATCCAGCGCAGCTGGCCGTCGGCGCGGCGAATGCGGTACTCGCGCAGGGCGTCCTGAGTGCCGGGCGGCGCCGTCTCGGAGAAGAAGGGCGTTCCCAGGCCGGCTGCCTCGGGAGCCACCAAGGCATCGCGCCAGAGGCCGGGGTCGGCCTGCAGGGCCTGGCAGGGCCGGCCCCAGACCCGCTCAAAGGCAGGGCTGACATAGAGCAGCTGGCCGCCGCTGACGTCGGCGAGCCAGAAGACGTCGTCGCTGCTTTCGGCGAACTGGCGGAAACGCTGCTCGCTTTCCTCCAGCGCCGACACGGCGTGGCGGCGCTGCGTGATGTCGTAGGCGATGCACAGCACCGTCTCGACATGGCCCTCGCGGTCGAACTCCGGGATCAGGCGGCAGATGTAGTGGCTCACCGGGCGCGCCGGGTCCTGGCGCTGCACGCTGAACTGGCATTCCTGTTCCTGACCGCTGCGCAGCGCGGCGAGCGCCGTGCTGCGCCATTCCTCGGCCACCACGGCCGGCAGGCCCGCCTGGCCGCTGGTGCGGCCGATCAGGCCGGAAGGCGGCAGCCCGAAGGCGGTCTCGATGGCCCGGTTGGCGTAGACGTGGCGCAGCTGGCGGTCGAGTCGGGTGATGACGTCGGGCGCGTTTTCGACCAGGGTGCGGAACTCGCGTTCGCGCTGGTCGAGCGCGTCTTCCACCCGCTTCTGGTGTTCGATCTCGGTCGCCATGCCGGCCCACAGCAGCGGTTCGCCGCGGTGGTCGCACATCAGCTGGGCCCGCGACAGATGCCAGCGGAACTGCCCGCGCGCATCGCGCAGACGGAACTGGCCCTCGAACTTGCCGTCGTGCGCGTGCGCCTGCCGCCATTGCTCGACCAGCGCCAGGTGGTCGTCGGGGTGGACCAACTCGAGCCACTCGTCGGCGAGGGAGCAATCGTTGGCCAAGCCCGTGTATTCGAACCAGTGCTGGTTGACATACACCGCACTGCCATCCGGCGAGCAGGCGAACAGCAGCGCCGGCACCGCATGCGCGACGCCGGCGAAAGGCAAACCCGTGAGGGCCGGCAGCGGGGCCTGTCCGGCCGTGCCGGTGGCCCGCAGTGTATGGAAGCTGACCAGCCAGGCCGGCGCCGTCATGGTGTGCAAGGGCTGAACCTGCACATAGCCCTGGGTGTGGGTGCTGGTCCGCAGGCGCGCCACCGAGGCATGCGTCCCGGCCGCCGGGGGCAGGCCTTCGGCGTCGTCGAGCAGGCTGGTCGCGCCTTCGAGGAGCTCATCCAGGGGTTGGCCGATCACTTCGTCGGCCGGCAGTCCGAGGAGGTCTTCGAGGGCGCCGCCCGCGCTCGCGACACAGGGGCGGGCATTCGGGCCGCTTTGCATGGCCACGAAAAACAGTTCGCCGAGTGCCACCCCGGCGTCGGTGAGCATGGGGGCGGCGGCCGCGCTTGGGTGCGGTTGTGCTTGCATAGGTCCTCAGCAGGTGCCCGACGGGCGGCGCGAACGGCAGGGCAGTGGGCAGGTCGGCAACAAGTGCGGCAAGGAGGGTGGGGCACTAGCGGTAGCGGGTGGCACGCTCCCAGGGCTGCGGCAGGCTGCGGCGCGGGGCGTCCTCGCCCGGCTTCGGGCCCTGAGGGAGCCGGCCGTCCCGCGCGGTGTCAGGGCTGGCACCGGGCGGCGGCTCTAGGCCCTCCAGCACGCCGGGGGCACGCGTCACGCGGCCCGGCGGCGCGCCGAAGACATCATGGGCGGTGGAGCTGGCCATCGAAAATCTCCTGCACGAAGTCGCTGCCGACGCTGCGAGCGAGGAGCTTCCGGGCACCTGGCGCGCGCATCGGGGAATCAAAACTCCTCCCTCCAGACCCGCGCAAGCGGCAATTCAGACACATCGCGGCGGGTCCGGAGGGAGTGCACAACACGCTACAACGCAAACAGCGTGCCTGCCTTGCCCGGGCCCTCGCGAAGCGCCGCCGCAGGGCGGGCGGGATGGCGTCCCGGCACAGCTTGGCGCTCCGGGTTGGCAGTGCAGGAGAAACCCGCAGGGCTTACACCTGGTTGGGCATTTCGTTCGGTCGCTGCCCGTGTTCGGCGCCTCCTTGCAGGGCGCCCGGGACACCTCGCGGCACGCCGGTTGCTGCAGTCCCCAGTGTGAGAGGTGCAGTTGTCCGGCCTTTGTCAAGAGGCACTCGACTGCTGCTTCACACGACACTTCCCACCAACTCTGACAGGAGCCTGCCCGTGATCAACTTCATCATCTGGTTAGTTGTTGGCGGCGTGATCGGCTGGATCGCCAGCATGATCATGCGCACTGATGCCCAGCAAGGGGTCATCCTCAACATCGTGGTCGGCATTGTCGGCGCCGCGCTCGGCGGCTGGCTGATCTCCCCGCTGGTCGGCGTTCCAAGCATCAACCAGGACGCCTTCAGCCTAGGGGCCATGCTGGTATCCCTGGTGGGCGCGGTCGTCCTGCTGGCGGTCGTGAACCTGGTGCGACGCGGCAGCATGCGCTGACGCTACGGGCGGGGTGAGCAAACGGCCATCCCGCCCGGTGCAATTCTCTCTGCAATTCCTACCCAACCGCGGGCCTCGGGCCCGTCTACGGAGCACACTCATCATGGAAAACCAGCCTAGCACCTCCATTGGAACCTCTGGCGTCGGCAGCACCGGCTCGAGCAACGGGATCGGCTCGACCTCGGGCCTGGGCAGTTCCGCGGCGGGCGCCGGCAGCAGCTCTGCGTCCAGCATGGGCTCCACGGCCTCCAGCTCGAACGTGGTGGACCGCATGGCGCAGACCGCGCACGAGGCCGTCGACCGGGTCGCTGCCAAGGCCGGCCCCACGCTCGAGCGGCTGCGCGGCAGCGCCACGACGGCGCGCGAGCAGTTCAACGTCAAGCGCGGCGAATTCGGCGCCATGGAAGAGCAGTGGGTCGAGGCGGCCCGCGGCTATGTGCGCGAGCACCCCTTCACCGCCGTCACGGTGGCGGCGCTGGCCGGCATGCTGATCGCCCGCATCACGAGCCATCGCTGACCATGGGGCCCGCGACGTCGACCCAGGCGCCGGGCGCGATGGACGGAGCCGCCGCCCACCAGGCGGCAGCCGTCCATCAAGCGGCAGCCGTTCATCAAGCCGCAGCAGCCGCTGCCCCGGCCGAGTCCTTCGCCCGCGCTGCCGGTTCACTCTGGCATGAGCTGCGGGCTTCGCTGCAGGAGCGCGCCAAGCTGTTTTCGCTGGAGGCGCAGCGCACCGGGCTGACCCTGGTGCAGCTGGTGCTCTACGCGGTGCTGGCGGCGGTCCTCATCGTGACGGCCTGGCTCGGCCTCATGGGCGGCCTCGCTGCCTGGATGGTGATCAATGCCGAGATCCATTGGGGCCTGGCGCTGCTGACGGTGGTCGCGCTCAACTTGGTGGTCGCCGGCGTGCTCGCCTGGGCGATGCGCGGGCTGGTCCACCGCATGGGCTTCCCGGCGACGATACGGCAGCTCAAGCCCTTCGCCCAGCAGCCGAACACCCCGTGACTTCTATCACCGCTGGAGCCCACATGCTTCGTTCCCTCCTGACCCAGATCGACGCCCGGATCGAGCAGTCCGAGGCCCAGGTGCGGCTGCAGGACGCACGCACCTTTGCCAGTTGGCAGCAGGCTCAGCGAGCCGGCAAGCAGCGTGTGAAAGCCCTGGCGATCGGCGGCGCCACCACCCTGGTGACGGGCTGGCTGTGGCGGCGCCTGACGCGCGGCAAGGGCGGCGGCAAACGCGAGCGCCGGCGCAGCAGCTGGACGCGGACCCTGTTCGGGCCGGCCGTGGTACCGCTGCTGGCGTCGCTGGCGACGCCGCTGCTCGGACGCAAGGGCTCGGCCTTCCTGGCCGGGCTGGGGCTGCCGTTTGCGCAGCCGGAACTGGTGGCGCTGGGCACCGCTGCCCAGCTCAGCCTGGACCAGTACTGCGGCGTCTGGTACGAGATCGCGGCGCTGCCCCCGGCGCGCACCGAGGAGCTGGGTGCCAGCGACGTGGTCACCGTTTTCGAGCCGCTGCCCGATGGCGGCCTGAAAGTGACCACCGAATGCCTGCGCGGCGACGGCAGCGTACGCCGCGAGGAGGGCACGGCCCGCATACCCGATCCGGAACACCCGTCCCGGCTGGAGCTGAGCTTCGCGCCCGCGTGGTTGCGCTGGTGGCCCGGCTCGTGGACCGACTACTGGGTGTTGCACGTCGAAAGTGACTACTCCGCGGCGCTGGTCGGCACGCCGGAGCGCGACGGGCTGTGGCTGCTGTCGCGCACACCGACACTGGATGCCGGGACCTTCGACGACTTCGTCCGCCTGGCCCAGCAGGAAGGCTTCGACGTCAAGCGCCTGATCCGCACCGCGCACACCTCGGCGGCCGGGACCGACCCGACCCAGCCGCGCGCCGCGACGACAGCGCCGCTGGCCCCTGGCGAGTCGGACCGCCCGACGACCTACCACTGAAACAGCGCCGTCCCGGGGGACATGTCGGATCTGTTCGCCATCCGCGTGCCGCTGTGGGAGCTGGTCCTGCGCGGCACGCTGACCTACTGGTTCCTGTTCCTGATCTTCCGTTTCATCATGCGACGCGACGTCGGCTCGGTCGCCATCGCCGACGTGCTGCTGCTGGTGCTGATCGCCGATGCTTCGCAAAACGCGATGGCAGGCGGCTATGCGACCCTCGCCGAAGGTGCCGTGCTGGTGGGAAGCATCGTCGGCTGGAACTTCCTGCTGGACTGGGCCAGCTTTCGCTACCCGCTGGTGCGGCGTTTCGCCGAGCCGCCGCCCCTGCCGCTGGTGCGCCACGGCCAGGTGCTGCACCGCAACCTGCGCCGCGAGTACCTCTCGCTGGAGGAGTTGCAGAGCAAGCTGCGCCAGAAGGGCGTCGAGGATCTGACCGATGTCAAGGCAGCCTACATGGAGGCCGATGGCAATGTCAGCGTGATTCACGCCAAGCGCCGCGCGCCGCGTTCCAGCGCGCCCGGCGCCGAGGGCAGGGCACCCTGATTGCTGAACAAGCAGGGAACCCACAGCCACAGGAGCACACACCATGGCACAGAGCAGCATCCTCGGCGGACGCCGCGCGCCGCAACGCAACGAAGCCAGCCGCACCGGCATGCTGGGCCCGAGCGACACGTCCGACAGCGGCAGCGATGTCCAGGGCGGACCCGGGCTGGTGGACGCCCAGGCGCTGGGGCTGGACAGCGGCCCCACCTCGGACCTGGACCGTCGCGCTGGTGCCGGCGCGGACCTGGGTGACAGCGACCTCGACAGCGACAGCGATTCCGGCGGCAGCGGCGAACGCGCCCTGGCCGACCGCGACGGCGGCTGGGTCGAGGGCGCCGACATCGCGCCCGACCGCATCGAAGGCGGGGATGAACTCGCGCTCGCGGCAGAGGACGAAGAGCTGGAGGACATGACCGCGGACGAGCTGTCGCCCGAGGACGACGTCGACAACACCGACGAGCAGGGCCGACTGAAGGGCACCCATTGAGGTCCGGGAGCGTGGGCCTCCGCCTGCGCGCCTAGCTTTCGGCCAGGAAACGCTGCAACTCGCCCAGGTCGATGGGCTTGACCAGGTGGGCGTCGAAACCGGCCGCCAGGGCCCGCTCGACGTCCTGGGGCTGGCCATATCCCGACAGCGCCACCAGCCGGGTGCTGCGTCCTGCGGCGCGCAGTCGCTGCGCCACCTCGTAGCCGTTCAGGCCGGGCAGGCCGATGTCGACCAGGGCCAGGTCGGGCTGGCAGTCCATGACCTTCTGCAAGCCGGTCTCGCCATCCTCGGCCACCGTGACCCGGTGGCCGGCCAGGGTCAGCAGGTTCTCGATCGCATTGCGGGCGTCCTCGTTGTCCTCGACCACCACCACCTCGCGGGCGCCCGCGTTCATCGACGCGGACAGCGCCACCACCGCGGCCGGCGGGGTAGCGCGCTTCAGCCGCACCGTGAAGCAGCTGCCGAGATTGGGCCCGGGGCTCTCGGCCTCCACGGTGCCGCCGTGCAGTTCGACAATGCGCCGCACCAGCGTCAGGCCGATGCCCAGGCCGCCCTGGCGGCGGTCGAGCGCCCGCTCGCCCTGCACGAACAGGTCGAAGACCCGCGGCAGCAGGGTCGCGGGCATGCCCATCCCGCTGTCGCGCACCACCAGCACAGCATCCTCGCCGTCGACCTGAACGCGCACTTCAATGCGGCCGCCGCCTGGGGTGTACTTCACCGCGTTGGTCAGCAAGTTGGTGACGACCTGCTCGATGCGCATCGAGTCGACCTCCACCCAGACGTCCTCCAGTTCGACATCCAGCGTGTGCTGTTTCAGTGAGCCCGACACTTCCAAGGCGCCGATCGGGCGCTGAACCAGCTGCGCGAAGTTCAGGCACTGGCGGCTCAGCGTGATCTTGCCCGCGGTGGCGCGCGCCATGTCGAGCAGGTCGTTCATGAGGCGCGCCAGGTGGTGGGTCTGGCGGCCGATGATGCGCCGGGCGCTCTGTGCGGTGTCGTTCTGCGCGCCGACCCGGTTGAGCACCTCGACGGCCGCAGCGATGGCGCCGAGCGGGTTGCGCAGCTCGTGCCCGAGCATCGCGAGGAACTCGTCCTTGGCGCGGTTGGCGCTTTCGGCGTCGCGGCGGGCCACCTGCTCGCGCGCGACGAAGGCTGCGCGCTCCTGTTCCACGGTCTTCTGATCGGTGACGTCCACGCTCACGCCGATCATGCGGGCGGCCCGTCCCTGCTCATCGTAGGACAGCAGCACCCGGCTGGCGAGCCAGCGCAGCGAGCCGTCCGGGCGTTGCACGCGGAATTCGAAGGTGGTCTGCTCGGCGCGGCGCGCGACGGCGTCGTCCACCGCCTCGCGCACGACATGCACGTCTTCGCTGGCGAGCAGGCGGCTCCAGCCCTCCCAACTCGATTCCAGCGCTTCCGGACTGACCCCGCACAGCTTGGCGAGCCCCGAGGTCCATACCACCGCGTCCTCGGCAAAGTGGTAGTCGAAAAAGCCGACGTGGCCGGCTTCCTGGGCCAGCTCCACGAGGTTCTGGCTTTCGCGCAGCTTGCGCTCGGCGCTGATCAGGCGCTCCTCGGCGTGCTTGCGCTCGGTGATGTCGACGAAGGCGCCGATCGCGCCGCGCGGCAGGCCGCGGGCGTTGCGCAAGGGAACGGCATAGGCCAGCACGTTGACGGTGTGCCCGTCGGGATGCACGACGTCGAGCTCGACGTCGCTCAGCTCCACACCTTCAGTGCAGGCGCGCTGGATCGGCAACTCGTTGACGGGCAGCTCGCGGCCGTGTCGGAACACGTGAGGTGCACCGGGCGCCGGCGGCTGGCCGGGCAGGGGCAGTTCGTTACGGCCGGCCCGGGTGTTGAACATGGCGGCGAGCGCCGCGTTCATCAACACCGCCCGGCAGCCGGCGTCCTGCGCGATGGCCAGGCCGATCGGGCTGCTGGTGAACAAGGCCTCGAACTCGTCGGCCTTGGCCTGCAGCCGCTGCCGGGCCACCTCGCGCTGCTCGGCGGCCGACACCAGCGCATCGCGCAGCACCGCGATCTCGCGCACCACGATCTTGCCGCGGGCCGAGGCAGGCCCCTCGTTGGCCAGCTGCAACAGCGGGTCGGTCACCTGGCGGGCCACGATGAGGGCCAGGATCAGCCCGAGCGAGAGCGACAGGGCGCCCGCGCCCACCGCCGAAGCGACGGCCGAAAGCTGGGCGCGGTTGAGCGGCGCCGCGGCAATGCCCACCCCCACGCCCCAGCCCGCGATGGCCACCCGCTGCCAGGCCGCATAGGCGGCACTGGCCCCGACAAAGGGGGCCTTCTGCAGCCCGCCGGGGTCGCCTGCGATGGGCTGGCTGTCGTTCAGGTCCGCCCCGACCAGCTGGTCGGGGTGCAGGCTGTGGGCGATGATGCGCGAATTGGCGTCGAACAAGGACAGGAAACCGCCCTTGGGAACGCTCGCGTTGTGCATCAGCGCCTGCCAGTTCGAGGCCGTGATGCGCGCCCCCAGCACATAACGCAGCACGCCGTCGGACACCACCGGGACCTGCACCGCGGTCACGAGCTGGTCGCTGTCGTGCCCCAGCACCAGGTCGGTCACCACCGGCTGGCGGGTGCTTTTCAGCCGCTCGAACTCGGGCGAGCCTTCGACGTTGCCCAGCGTGTCGCCGAGCGGCCGGTCGGTCGAGAACAGCATGTCGCCGTTCGGCGCCACCAGGTAGGCACTGCTCCAGGTCGCGCGCAGGGTCGGCTGCTGGGTGAGCGTGCGGTAGAAGCCCGCGATGTCGTTGCGCTGCAGCGACTCCGAATAGGCGAGGATGGACAGCGCGTCGACGGAGGACACGATCTCGCGCTCCACCGCCAGCGCGAAGGTGTCGGCGGTGCGCTTCAGGCCGTCCTCCATCTGCGTGCGGCCGGTCAGCGTCTCCTGGTAGATCAAATAGGACACGAACACCGCCAGCGGCACCGTCGCTACCAGGATGACGATCACGAAGTAGACCCGCAGCGAGGAGGCCGGCCACTGGATGACCCGGCGCCACCGGCGGGTGTCCGCTGTGCGGGGTTGGGGCAACCAGCGGCGCCACTGCTTTGCTTCGAACATGAAAAGGGCGGAAATGGGAAATCGCAAGGGGACCAAGGCTGCAGCGCCTGCGGGCGCCAAGCGTGATGGTGCGCACCTTCGGGGCCCCAGGACCGAACTGAATGTAACCAAGCTGACCGCCGGCGCCCGGTCCCGATCGGCGCCCGGCGGGCTCCGACGGGCATATGCCTTGCCGCGCAGGAGCTGAGAGCTTCGTGTCGCGCGGTGCCCCAAGCGCAAACGTTTTTTCTGGGCACAGCCGCCGGCACCCGCGAGTTCTCCTTTACGAATCAAGCGAAAGGAGCCAGCGATGGACAGCAATATCTCGGGCCAGGGCGCCCGCATCGACATCAACAACAGCGGACCCGGTCCGCGTCTCATGACCGCGGACACCTTGACCGGTGACAAGGTCGTCAACCGCCAGGACGAAACCCTGGGGACCATCAGCGACATCATGCTCGACGTACCGCGGGGCCGCATTGCCTATGCCGTCATGACCTCCGGGGGCTTCCTGGGCCTGGGCGACAAGCTGTTCGCGATTCCCTGGAGCGCGTTGACGCTGGACACGGACCGCAAGTGTTTCGTGCTTGATGCCGACAAGAGCCTGTTCTCCAACGCCGAGGGCTTCGACAAGGACCACTGGCCGAACGCCGCCGACATCAGCTGGCACCAGAACCTGCACACGCTGTACAAGTCGCGGCCGTTTTGGGAGTGAAACATGGACAGCGCAGAGTTCAACCTCGAAACCGGCAAGCGTTTCATCGAGCGTGCCCGCGACTCCCTGATGAGCCGTGGCGCTGCCCTCCAATCCAACCGGGGCCTGTGGATCGCCCTCGCCCTGGGACTGATCGCCGGCGCCAGCGTGGCGGCGTGGCGGGTGCGTGAGAAACGCCGCCAGGCGGCTGCCGAGCCTGACTACCTGCAGCGGGGCCGCGGCTCCGAGGGCTACCTGCAAGGCGACGCCTCCGCGGAACCGTCGGCCACGCGCGGGCTCGGGGCCGACGAGAGGACCAGCCTGTCGCGTGCCTCGGATACCTATGGCAGCAATCGCGGCACCGACACACTGAAGACCGCACCGGGTAGCAGCACGCGCCAGTAGCCCGGGGTCGCGCGCAGAGAGGCCGGGGCAGCCGTCGTCAAGGCTGCGCCGGCCTTTTTTCCGTGCCCGCCGACTCACTCCCATCCCGCTAGGGAAGATTTACCGGCGGGCGCCCGCCACTTACCGGGACGCCGGGGCGAAGGACCTTCTCCCGTCATGGCGACCGAACGCGGCACGCCATTTGCCTCGGGGCGGTATCACTTCTAACGATGGATCACCATGAGATCACCCTCCAAACGATCCGCGCTGAAGATCGCACTCATCAGCGAACACGCGTCTCCGCTGGCCACCTTGGGCGGCATCGACGCCGGCGGCCAGAACATTTATGTGATGCATGTCGCGCAGTGCCTCGCACGTGCCGGCCACCACGTTGACGTTTTCACCCGGCGTGACGACGTCAGCCTGCCGACCGTCGTGCACCTGCGCCCCGGGCTGCGGGTGATCCATATCGACGCCGGGCCGCCGCGGTTCGTGCCCAAGGAACAGTTGCTGCAGTACATGCCCGAATTTGCCCGGGCTTGCGAAACCTTGTGCCGCAACGCCGGCGGCTACGACGTGGCGCACGCCAACTTCTTCATGTCCGGCTGGGTTGCCCTGCAGCTCAAGAACAACCTCGGCCTGCCTTTCGCGATCACCTTCCATGCGCTGGGCCTGGTTCGGCGCGAGCACCAGCGCGGCGCCGACGCCTTCCCCGAGGAGCGCATCGAGATCGAGAAGACCCTCGTCGAGGAGGCCGACTGCATCATCGCGGAGTGCCCGCAAGACCAGCAGGACCTGGTGCGCTTGTACGGCGCCGACGAGCACAAGATGGTGATGGTGCCCTGCGGCTTCGACCCCGCCGAGTTCGCCCCGATGGACCGCGGCATGGCCCGGCGCGAACTGGGCCTGGACGAGAACGAATTCGTGGTGCTGCAGCTCGGCCGCCTGGTACCGCGCAAGGGCATCGACAACGTGATCCGGTCGCTGGCCCACCTGGCCAGGGAGGTGCCGGCGCGCCTGCTGGTGGTCGGCGGCGAATCGGACCAGCCGGACGAAACCGTCACGCCCGAGATCGGCCGCCTGCGGCGCATCGCCGAGGACGTCGGCGTCGCTTCGCGCGTCACCTTCACCGGCCGGCGCCAGCGCGAGCAGCTGCGGCGCTACTACTGCGCCGCCGACGTGTTTGTCACCACCCCCTGGTACGAGCCCTTCGGCATCACACCGCTGGAGGCGATGGCCTGTGGTACCCCGGTCGTGGGCAGTGAGGTGGGCGGCATTCAGTACACCGTGATGCAGGGGGTCACCGGCTACCTGGTGCCGGCGCAGGACCCGGCGGCGCTGGCCGAGCGCCTCAGTCACCTGCATGCCAACCCGACGCTGGCGCGCGCGCTGGGCCGTGCCGGCATCCGGCGGGCGCGCTCGCTGTTCACCTGGGACCGCGTTGCCATGCAGCTGGGCGCGGCCTTCAGCACCTTGCACGCCACAGCCGCGCGTTCCGCGGTGGTGGTGCCGATGCGTCGCGGCACGGCGCGGCTGACCGCGGTCCAGACCGCCGCCACCTGATTCTTTCTCTCAACCCCGCTCCAGGAGATCCCTTCAGATGACAACCGCTTCAGCTCCCCAGATGACCTCGCTGGAAAACCAGACGGCCCTGGTCACCGGCGCAGGCAGTGGCCTGGGCGCCGAGATCGCACGTGCCCTCGCTGCCGCGGGCGCGCGTGTGGTGGTGGCCGACCTCCAGGGCGCCAAGGCCGACAAGATCGCTGGCGAAATCGATGCCGCCGGCCAGCACGCGCTGCCGATCACCCTCGACGTGGCCGATCCCAAGGCCGCCAGCGAAGCGGTCCTGCGCACGGTGGGGCATTTCGGCTCGCTCGACATCCTGATCAACAACGCCGGCACCGACGTCACCAAATCCATCGATGAGCTGAGCTTCGAGGAATGGGATCGTGTCATCGCGACGAATCTGCGCGGCCCCTTCGTGATGAGCAAGGCTGCCGTCGAGGCCCTCCGCCAGGGCGACCGCGGGCGCGGTGGCCAGATCGTCAATGTCGCCTCGACCGCGGCCAAACGTGCCTGGCCCAACGCGAGCGCGTACCACGCCAGCAAGTGGGGCCTGGTGGGCCTCTCGCATGCCTTGCATGCGGAGCTGCGGCCGCAGGGTGTGCGGGTCTCGACCCTGATCGCCGGCGGCATGCGCACCCCCTTCCTGCTGGACCGCTTCGAGGGCATCGACCAGAGCAAGCTGCAGGACCCGGCCAATGTCGCCGTGGCGGTGCGCATGCTGTTGCAGATGCCGCGCGAGTCGGTGATTCCTGAACTGATGGTGCTGCCGCTGCTGGAGACGTCATGGCCCTGATGCAATCCGGGGCCGCCAGCGGCCTCGCCAAGGCGGTTTTCCTGGACAAGGACGGTACCGTCGTCGAGAACGTGCCCTACAACGTCGATCCCGCCCAGCTGCGCTTCACGCCGCACGCCGTCGAAGGACTGCAGATGCTGGCCGACGAAGGCTACCGGCTGATCATGATCACCAACCAGCCGGGCGTCGGCCTGGGCTTGTTCGACATGGCCGCGCTGACCCGCCTGCAGCACGCTTTGGCCGAACGCCTGGCGCAGCACGGTCTGGTGCTGGACGGCTTCTACGCCTGCACCCATGCGCCGGGCTTGGACGCCTCGCGCGCGCCCTGCGAATGCCGCAAGCCGGCGCCCGGCCTGCTGCTGCAGGCGGCGCAGGAGCTGGGCCTGGACCTGGAGCAGTGCTGGATGGTGGGCGACATCCTGGACGACATCGAGGCCGGGCGGCGCGCCGGCTGCCGCACCGTGATGCTGGACGTCGGCAACGAGACGGTGTGGCGCACCTCCGAGCTGCGTGTCCCGCACCATCGAGCCCCCGACCTGGGCGAGGCGGCCCGCCTGATCCTGCGGTCCTCGCCGGCGGGTTGGCCGGCAGCAGTGAACCGGGACCTCGCGCATGCCACCCCCGCGAGGCTCTGAGGAGTCGGTGCGCGAGCGCTGGGGCCGCGTGCGGCGGCTGCTCGCGGTGCGGCTGGACAACCTCGGCGACGTCCTGATGACGACGCCGGCGCTGGCGGCTGTCCGGCGCAGCCTGCCCGGGGTCCACCTGAGCCTGCTGTGCTCGCGCTCGGGCGCCGCCGCGCGGCCCCACCTGGCCGACGTGGACGACGCCATCGTCTACGACGCGCCCTGGTCCAAGGGCAGCGCGCCGCGCGATCCGGCCGCCGACCGGCGGCTGCTGCAGCAGCTGGAGCAGCGCGGCTTCGACGCGGCGGTGATCTTCACCGTGTACACCCAGAGTGCGCTGCCGGCGGCGCTGATGTGCCGTCTCGCCGGTATCCCGCTGCGGCTGGCGCACAGCCGCGAGAACCCGTATGAGCTGCTGAGCGACTGGGTGCCGGATCCCGAGCCGGCACAAGGCATCCGCCACGAGGTCGAGCGGCAGCTCGCACTGGTCGCCGCGGTCGGGCTGCACTGCGACGACGACCGCCTGCGTTTCGCCTGTCGGGAGGCCGATGCCCAGGCCTTGTCGGCCCGTCTGGCCGCCGCGGGCATCGGGCCGCAGGAGCCGCTGCTGGTGGTGCACCCGGGTGCGACCGCCGCCTCGCGACGTTACCCGGCCGCGCATTTCGGCCTCGCGGCCGAGCGCGTGGCGCGCGACAGCGGCTTGCGTGTCGTGTTCACCGGCGGCGCGGACGAGGCCGGCCTCGTCGCCGAGGCGCGCTCCGTGATGCAGCAGCCCTCGCTGTCGCTGGCCGGCCTGCTGTCGCTGGGCGAGTTCGCGGCGCTGCTGCGGCGCGCCCGGGTGCTGCTGTCGAACAACAGCGGGCCGGTGCACATCGCCGCCGCCCTCGGCACGCCGGTGGTGGACCTGTACGCGCTGACCAACCCGCAGCACACGCCCTGGCGGGTGCCGGCGCGGGTGCTGAACCACGACGTGCCCTGCCGCAACTGCCTCAAGAGCGTCTGCCCGCAAGGCCACAACGATTGCCTGCGCAAGGTCGAGCCGCAGCAGGTCGCCGACGCGACCCTGGAACTGCTTGCCGAGTCCGGTGCCGCGCCCGCCCTGGCCCCCCTCTCTTCACCACCCATCGCCTACGCATGATCACACTCGGCATCAACGCAGCCTTCCACGACAGCTCCGCGGCCCTGGTGGTCGACGGTGTCCTCGTCGCCGCGGCGGAGGAGGAGCGTTTCACCCGCATCAAGCACGGCAAGCGGCCGCTGCCCTTCTCGGCCTGGGAGTTGCCTTTCCACGCGATCGACTACTGCCTGGCACAGGCTGGCCTCACGCTGGCAGAGGTGGACCACGTGGCCTACAGCTACGACCCGCAGCGTTTCATCCGGGAGCGTGTCCAGGGCGATACGGTGAGCTTGCCGATGCAGCCGTCGGCCCACGCGCCGGGAGCGTGGGAGAGCGTCTGGGACCCGCTGTTCGCCAGCTACATCGTCAATGCACCGCGCCAGCTGGCCTCCGGCGCACCGCACCACCTCAAGGCGCGCTTCGCCGGCGTGCGGCACGACGGGCCCTACCGCTGGCATTTCGTCGATCACCACCTCTCGCACCAGGCCAGCGCCTTCCTGGCCGCGCCCTACGAGCGCTGTGCCGTGATGACGCTGGACGGCCGGGGCGAGGAGGCCACCACCACCTACGGGCGTTATGCCGACGGGCGCTACGAGCCGCTCGGCGAGGTGACCATGCCGCATTCGCTGGGCATGCTGTACGAGCGCATCACCAGCCACCTGGGCTTCCTGCATTCGAGCGACGAATACAAGGTGATGGCGCTGGCCGCCCTGGGGCAGCCGCGCTATCTCGACACCTTCCGCGACCTGGTGCGGGTGCGGGAGAACGGCCGCTACGAGATCGCCCGTTTCGAGCCGGCCGCGCTGTTCGGTCCGGCGCGCGAGCGCGGCGCCCCGATGGAGCAGCGCCACTTCGACATCACCGCGTCGTTGCAGGCGGTGCTGGAGGACAGCGTGCTGGAACTGGCGCGCTGGCTGCGCCAGGCGAGCGGCGAACGCCAGCTCGCGATGGCCGGCGGCGTGGCGCTGAACTGCGTGATGAACGCGCGTGTACGCGACGCCGGCATCTTCGACGAGGTGTGGGTGCAGCCGGCCGCGGGCGACGCCGGCACCGCCCTGGGCGCGGCGTTGTGGATCGACGCGCATGAGCGCGCCGGCGGGAGCGCGGCGCTGGCGCCGCGGACCTGGAAGATGGAGCATGCCTACTGGGGCCCGGCCTACGACGACGCGGCCGTCGAGCAACTGCTGCGTTGGGCCAAGCTGCCCTACCGCCGCCTCGACGACGTCGCCGGCGAGACCGCCCGGCTGCTGGCAGAAAATCGCGTCATCGGGTGGTTCCAGGGCCGCATGGAGTTCGGGCCGCGGGCGCTCGGCGCGCGTTCCATCCTGGCCTCGCCGATCGATCCCGGCATGCAGGCGCGCCTGAACGAGCTGAAGGACCGCGAGGACTTCCGCCCGGTGGCGCCGGTGGTGCCTGAGGACGACCTGCCCGACTGGTTCACCCCCGCCGCGGCCAACGGCGGTTCGGCGCCCTTCATGCTGTTCATCTACGACGTGCTGCCCGGGCAGGCAGCCAGGATCCCTGCGGTCTGCCATGCCGACCACACCGCGCGGGTGCAGACGGTGCGGCGCGACACCAACCCGCCCTACTACGATCTCCTGAAGGCCTTTGCGACATTGACCGGCGTGCCGGTACTCGTCAACACTTCCTTCAATGTGCGCGGCGAGCCGGTCGTGTGCACGCCGCGCGATGCCATCAACGCGTTCTACAGCACCCCGCTGGACGCCTTGGTGATCGGGTCCTTCCTTTTGGAGAAAAACGCATGACGCTTCGTGTGTCGGTGGTCATCCCCACCTACAAACGACCGCAACTTCTGCTGCGCTGCCTCGAAGCCCTGGTGGACCAGAGCTTCGAGCCCACCGCCTACGAGGTCATCGTCGTCGACGACGGCCAGACCGACGACACCGAGGCCGCGGTGGCGCAGATCGCCGAGCTGACGCGCGGCTCGCCCGAGATCCGCTACCTGCGCCCCGAGGGCACCCGCGGCCCGGCCGCGGCGCGCAACCGAGGATGGCGCGCCGCCGAATCGCCGGTGATTGCCTTCACCGATGACGACACCATCCCCGATCGCGACTGGCTGCGCTACGGCATGCTGGCGATGACCATGGACCGCGCGGCGGCCTGGGGCCGGGTGGTGGTGCCGATCTCGGACCACCCTACCGATCACGAGAAAAACACCCGCGGGCTGGAGGACGCCGAGTTCGTCACCGCCAACGCCTTCGTCCGGCGCGACGCGCTGGAGGCGGTGGGCGGATTCGACGAGCGCTTCAAGCGCGCCTGGCGTGAGGACGCCGACCTCTACTTCTCGCTGCTGCAGCGTTTCGGCACCGTGGACCCGGTGCCGGCGGCGCTGGTCATCCACCCGGTACGGCCGGCCCGTTGGGGCATCAGCCTGTCGCAGCAGGCCAATATGTTCTTCGACGCGCTGCTCTACAAAAAACACCCGCGCCACTACCGCGAACTGATCCGGCGTTTGCCGCCCTGGCGTTACTACCTGATCGTGAGCTGCGCAATCGGTGCGCTGATCGCCGGGCTGGGCGGCTCGCCGGTGCTGGCCATGCTGCTGGCGATGGTGGCCTTGGGTTTCATCGGCGCCTTCGCCTGGCAACGCCTGCGCCACACCTCGCACGAGCCGCGCCACGTCGCAGAGATGGTGGTCACCTCGGTGGCGATCCCCTTCCTGTCGGTGTTCTGGCGCATCGCCGGTGCCGTGCGCTTTCGCGTGCCCTTCATCTGAGGTTCGCCGTCCATGCCCCTTGCCACCGCCGCTGTCCCCGGCCCGCTCGCTCCGTTGGCGCCGCCGCTGCCACGCTTTGCCCAGATCGAGCCGACCGGCAGCTGCAACCTGGCCTGCCGCATGTGCACCGTCACGCACCGGCCCGACGCCGGCGGCATGCTGAGCCTGGCGCAGTTCGAGCGGCTGCTGGAGCAGTTGCCCCAGCTCGAGGAGCTGCACCTGCAAGGCCTCGGCGAGCCCATGCTCAATCCGGCGTTTTTCGACATGGTGGAGCTGGCGGTGGCCAGGGGCATCCGCGTGACGGCCAACACCAACCTGACCCTGCTGACGCCCGAGCGGGCTGCACGCTGCGTCAGCAGCGGCCTGCACACGCTGTCGGTTTCGATCGACGCGGCGCGCCGTGAGCTCTACGAGGCGATCCGGGTCAAGGCCTCCTTCCACAAGGTGGTGCGCAACCTGGAACGCCTGTCGCAGGCCCGTCGTGAAGCCGCCGGGTCACGGCTGCAAGTGCGCCTGGTGATGGTGCTGATGCGCCAGAACCTTGACGAACTGGCCTCGGTGCTGCGGCTGGCGCAGCGCGTCGGCGTGCGAGACGTGCTGGTGCAACGGCTCTCCAGCGACCTGGAGCAGCCCGACCTGCCGGAGCGCTACATCCCGATCCGGGACTATGTCGAGCAGGCCGAGCTCGTCGCTTCCGACCGGCCGCATGCCATCCAGGTTTTTGCGCATGCCTCGCGGCTGGCCGCTGCGCTGGGCGTCACGCTGCACCTGCCGCGCTTGTCCGCCAAACCCGGGGCGCGCGGCTGCAGCTGGCCCTGGGATCAGCTCTACCTGACCGCGCGCGGCGACATGCTGCCCTGCTGCATGGTCGCCACCCCCGACCGCGCCAGCTTCGGCAATGTGCTGGAGGAGGGCCTGACGGCGCGCTGGCACGGCGAGGCGGCGCAGCGCTTTCGCGCCGAGCTGCAGAGCGAGCAGCCGCCTCCGGTGTGCCGGCACTGCGCGCTGTACCACGGCGCATTCTGAGGTCGAGCGCGATGGACAGGGCGCACACCTCGGTCTCGCGCAGCCTGCCGGTGCCCGGGCCGACGCAGCCCGTGCTGCCGGCCGCCGGCGTGCGGCGCATCCTGGTGTTCCGGGCCCTGATGTTGGGCGACCTGCTGTGCGCGGTGCCGGCGCTGCGCGCGCTCAAGGCCGCCTACCCGGAGGCAAAGCTGACCCTGGTGAGCCTGCCCTGGGCGCGCAGCCTGGCCGAGCGGCTGCCGCAGGTGGACGACTTCATCGCCTTCCCCGGCCACCCGGCGCTGCCCGAGCTCCCCGCCGACATGGCGGCCTGGCCGGACTTCCTGGAGCAGGTGCAGGCCTGCCGCGCCGACCTCGCGGTGCAGCTGCACGGCAGCGGCGGCATCGCGAACACGCTGGTGGCCTGCTTCGGCGCCCGCCGCATGGCCGGCTTCTGGCAGCCCGGCGCCTGGTGCCCCGACGAGCAGCTGTTCACACCCTGGCCCGAGGGCGGCCACGAGATCGAGCGCCTGCTGGCGGTGGTCGAGCGGCTGGGGCTGCCGCGCCGCGGCGAGCAGCTGGAGTTTCCGCTGCGCGATGAGGACCGCGCCGGCCTGCGGCGCGTCTGGCCGGAAGCGCCGCAGGGCGCTTATGTCTGTGTCCACCCCGGCGCGCAGCTGCGCTCGCGGCGCTGGCCGGTGCTGCGTTTTGCCGCGGTTGCCGATGCGCTGGCCGCCCAGGGGCTGCATATCGTGATCACCGGCACCGCTTCCGAGGCGCCGCTCGCGGCCCAGCTGCAAGCGGCGATGCAGGCGCCCGCGACCAACCTGGTTGGCCGCACCAGCCTGTGGGAGCTCGGTGCACTGATCGAGGGAGCGCGGCTGGTGCTCAGCAACGACACCGGCATCTCGCACGTCGCCGTGGCCTTGGGCTCGCCCAGCGTGGTGGTCAGCTCCGGCGGGGAGGTGCAGCGCTGGCAGCGCATGGACGCGCAGTTGCACCGGGTGTTGTGGGGCGACGTCGCCTGCCGCCCCTGCAGCCATGAACTCTGCCCGAGTGCGCACGAATGCGCGCTCGCCATCACCCCGGAGGCGGTCATCGCCGCTGCCCGGCACACCTTGTCCTCAGGAGCAAACGCCCATGTCCCGCAGTAAGCGGCTCAGGATCCTCACTTGGCACGTGCACGGCAACTATCTCTGGTACCTCACCCAGGTGCCGCACGACTTCTACCTGGTCACCGACGCGACACGCTCCCCGCACCACACCGGCCGCAGTGGCACGCTGCCATGGGGCGACAACGTCTTCGAGGCACCGGCGGAGCAGATCCGCGACCTGCAGTTCGACGTGGTGCTGTTCCAGTCGCGTGATGCCTGGGACGTCGGCCAGCACCAGCTGCTGAGCCCGGCGCAGCAGCGCCTGCCGCGCATCTACCTGGAGCACGACCCGCCCCAGGAGCACCCGACCAACACCCGGCACTGGGTGCAGGACCGGGAGGTGATGCTGGTTCACTGCACGCCCTTCAACGCGCTGATGTGGGACAGCGGCGTGACGCCGACCCGGGTGGTCGAGCACGGCGTGAAGCTGATGAGACCGGCGCGCTACAGCGGCGAGAAGGCCGAAGGCATCGTGGTGGTCAACAACCTGCAGCGGCGTGGCCGCCGCCTCGGGCTGGACGTCTACCGCCACGTGCGGCAGGCGGTGCCGCTAAGCCTGGTGGGCATGGGCGCCTCCGAGTTGCAGGACATCGGCGGGCTCGGCGAGGTCGAGAACCACCGGCTTGCCGAGGTGATGGCGCAGTACCGCTTTTTCTTCAATCCGATCCGCTACACCAGCCTGGGCCTGTCCATCATCGAGGCGATGATGGTGGGCCTGCCCATCGTCGGGCTGGCCACCACCGAGCTGGTCAGCGTGATCCGCAACGGTGAAAACGGCTATATCGACACACGTCCGCAGCGGCTCGTCGAGGCGATGCAGCGCCTGCTGGCCGATCCGCTGGAAGCGCGCGAGTGGGGCGCTGCAGCGCGCGAGACCGCGCTGCAGCGTTTCGGCATCGAGCGTTTCGTCGACGACTGGCTGGATGTGTTCCGGAGCGTCGCCGGCTGAAGCCCGAGGGCGGGGCTCAGGGGTAGAGCCCGCGTTCCTGGCGCGCCATCAGGATGCGCTCGCAGGCGACCGCGAAGGTCGCGGTACGCAGGGAGATGCGATGGCGCTCGGCGGTGTCCCAGATCTTCTTCAGGGCGTCGACCATGATTTTGTCGAGCCGCACGTTGATCTCGTCCTCGCTCCAGAAGAAGCTGGAGAAGTCCTGCACCCATTCGAAGTAGCTGACCGTCACGCCGCCGGCATTGCAGATCACGTCCGGCACCACCAGGACGCCGCGCTCCTGCAGCACGTCGTCGGCCGCGCGCAGGGTCGGGCCGTTGGCGCCTTCGAGCACCAGCTTGGCCTTGGTGCGGTTGGCGCGGTCGGCGGTGAGCTGGCCTTCCAGCGCCGCCGGGATGAGGATGTCGCAGTCGACGTCCCAGAAGGACTCGTTGTCGACGCGCTCGGCCTGGCTGTAGCCGCCCACGCCGCCGTCGGTGTGCAGGGTGTGCATCAGCGTGGCCATGTCCATGCCCTTGGCGTTGACGATGCTGCCGGTGTGGTCCTGCACCGCGACCAGCTTGGCTCCGGCCCCGACGAACAGCTCGGCCGCCGCGCTGCCCACGTTGCCGAAACCTTGCACCGCGACACGCGCGCCGTCGAGATTGAGGCCGATGCGGCGGGCCGCTTCGCGCCCGGTCACGAACACGCCCCGGCCGGTCGCCTTGACACGGCCCAGCGAGCCGCCCAGGTGGATGGGCTTGCCGGTGACGACACCGGTCGCCGTGGCGCCGACGTTCATCGAGTAGGTGTCCATCATCCACGCCATGATCTGGGCGTTGGTGTTGACGTCGGGGGCGGGAATGTCCTGCTGCGGGCCGATGATGAGGCCGATCTCGCTGGTGTAGCGGCGCGTCAGCTTCTCGACTTCCTTCAGCGACAGCTGCTTGGGATCGACCCGGATGCCGCCCTTGGCACCGCCGTAGGGCAGGTTCACCGCGGCGTTCTTCACCGTCATCCACGCCGACAGCGCCATCACCTCTTCCAGCGTGACGTCGGGGTGGTAGCGCACGCCGCCCTTGCCGGGACCGCGCGAGAGGTTGTGCTGGACGCGGAACCCTTCGAAGTGCCGCACCGTGCCGTCGTCCATCTCGATGGGGATGTCCACGACCAGCGCACGCTTGGGCCGCTTCAGCGTCTCGGCCCAGCGTGCCAGCGGCCCGAGATAGGGGATGACCCGGTCGACCTGCGAGAGGTAGGTGCCCCAGGGGCTGTCGGTGGAGGGCGTCACGTAAGACAAGGAGCTCACGCCATTTCCTTTCGATGAAAAGCTTCTTTCGGTTGGCCCGGCCTCGTGGGCCGTGCGCGTACCGAGACTGTAGGCTGGGCCGACCCCTTAAAGCCGACGGGGTCATGCAACTTATGCATGACCCCGTGGCATAGCGCTTCATGTCTGGTGCACCGCACCAAATGGCCGGTGTGCTAAGGCTGCTTCGCGCCGCAGAGCGCGAGGAACAGCATCAGCCTTTGCTCCGCGGCGGGCAGCCGGGTGGGGACCCGGATACGCCGGCAGGGGCGGCAGGTCTCGGCCAGCGTGCCGGCGACAAAACACTCCAGCACCCGAGGGTGCACATAGGACTTGCGGCACACGGCGACCGTGTTGCCAAGGCGCGAGGAGACGGCAGTCAGCGCCTCCTTGATGAGGCGGCGCGCCTCGGCCTTCGTCGAAGCGGCCAGGGGCAGCAGCCACTGCAGCGCCTGGGTCGAAGCGTGCCAGGTGCGGAAGTCCTTGGCGGTGAAGTCGGAGCCAGCGATCTCGCGCAGGTAGTCGTTGACGTCGCTGGAGCCGATGCTGCGCACCTCGCCGTCCTCGTCGAGGTACTGGAACAGCTCCTGCCCCGGCAAGTCCTGACAGCGTCGCACCACGCGCGCGATGCGGCGGTCGCTGACGCTGACCTCGTGCAGCACGCCGCTCTTGCCCTTGAACTTCAGCTTGAGCGTGTCGCCCTGCACGTCGGCATGCCGGTCGCGCAGGGTCGTGAGGCCGTAGGAGCCGTTGGTGCGCGCGTACTCGTCGTTGCCGATACGCAGGTAGGTGGTGTCGAGCAGGTGGACGAGGGTGGCGAGCACCTTCTCGCGTGACAGGCCGGGCAGCGCCAGGTCGCGCTGCACCCTGGCCCGCAGGCGCGGCAGCGCGGCGCCGAAGGCCGCCATGCGGTCGAACTTGTCGGCGTCGCGCTGCGCGTGCCAGCTCGGGTGATAGCGGTACTGCTTGCGTCCGCGGGCGTCGCGCCCGGTGGCCTGCAGGTGCCCCTCGGGCAGCGGGCAGATCCAGACGTCGGTATAGGCGGGTGGGATGGCGAGCTGACGAATGCGCTGCAGCTCGGCCTTGTCGCGCACCGGCCGGCCCTCCGCATCCAGGTAGGCGAAGCCCTTGCCGCGCCGCACACGGGTCAGGCCCGGCAGCGTGTCGGTCACGTACTCGAGCTTGACCGGCTCGGGCTGGAGCGCCTTCGCCAGCGCCGCACCGACGGCCTTGGCCGCCCGGCGCCTCGACGGGGTTTTGTCTCCGGCGGGCAGGGCCGCAGTCACGACTCCCATGGCCTGGCTCCTCAGCCCCCCGAGGCGCGCGGTAGTTTCTGCGCCGCGGCGAGGTGCTCGCGCAAGGCCGGCAGCATCTTGGCGGCGTAGGCCTTCACCTCGGCGTCTTTTGCCCCAGCGGCGGTCTTCTCGAACAGCCCGATGTCAGTCTTGTGGTTGTCGATGCCCACCGTCTGCACGAAGCCGCGGTCGAACTCGGTCCCCTTGGCCTTCAGCAACTGGTCGAGTGCAGGACGGCGGCCGGCCGGCACCTCCGACGCCAGCGCGACCTTCTTTCTGGCGGCCAGCGCGCGCAACTCGTCGAGCGCTGCCGTGTGGTCCTTCAACAAGGTCGCGGCATACCGCTTGACCTCCGCGCTGCCTGCGCGTTCGCCGGCGGCTCGCGCTGCATCGATCTGGTAGAGCGCAGAGCTGGCGGCGGTGGTCATGAAGTTCTGGTCTTCGAGCGCCAGCGCGCTGGGGTCGGTGGTGGCCGGCGAGGGCGCCGGCGTGGCCGTGTCGCTGACACCGCCGGTCAGCAGGTTGTTGCGTGCCGGGTTCGCTCGCGGGGAGTCGGCGCCTGCTCCAGCACCGCTGGCTGCGGGCGCCGCAGTGCTGCGGTCCATCGTTGTGCCGGCCCCCGCATCGGCGCGACGGGTGTCACCCCGCGCGCCGCCCGGAGAGTCGGCCGGCGGTGTGCCTTGCGCGCCGCGTTCCTGGCCGGTGCCGGTGGCCGCATCGGCCGAACCGCCGGTCGGCCCGGTACCGGTCGCTCCCGCCGTGCCGGTGTCCGAGGGACTGCCCGCCGCCCCGGTCGAAGTCGGCCCGGTCGGCGTGGGCACCGGTTGCGGCGCGCTGTCGGCCGGCCCGTCGGCCGTGGTGGACGGGGGGGCTTCCTTTTTCCCGCAGCCGGAAAGCGTCAGCAGGCCTGCGGTCGCCAGCGCGAGAAACAAGGCGTCGAAACGTCGCATGGGGTCTCCTGAAAAAAGTACAGCCTGCGGCAGTTTTGGGATCGGGTTTCGGCATGCAGTCCGAGGCCTCCAGGCCGGTCTGTAAGTGCTTGATGTCGACCCTCCTGCCGGCCTTGCCGGGGCACAGGAGCGGGGCTATCCACCTGCCCTGGCAGGGGCTGCAGGTAGGCGCTCACCCCCTGCCTAGACGGGCCGATCGGACTGGCGCCCCGCGTTCGAGCTGCATTCGTGAACCCGGCTTGTCCCGTCCCGGACCGCGGCCGGCCGGGGGGCCGCCGCGACGGCCGAGCGTGAAGAAAGCGCTCACTCGACCGGTGCGCCTTCGAAACATCGAAAAGTCTGATCGCGCACTCCTTGACTTTCAGGCCCGATCGATTCTCCGGCCCGGGCAGCAGCAAGGTGGCAGGTGGCGTGCCCGAGGTCTGGCAGGCACACCGTTTGCCTTTCGAGTGTGCTTCGGGGGTGCCGAGGGTGTCTGCTGCGTGACGCCCGAAGTGGGTCCGCGCCTTGATGGCGCGCCATTAGCCACACATTGCAAGAGGGAGCCCCATGAACCATCCGCGGCGGGCTGTTGAGCGCTCAGTTACCGAAACCCATATCTGGTTGCCTGCCCAACGGCAGGTGGACTTCGTCTGGGAAGCTTCCATGAACTCACCGAGCAAGCCGCGTGCAAGGCTGCTCGGCGGGGTGAGCGCCCGCTGGGGCGTCCGGCCGGCTGCAGGAGCGTGACATGGGCACCATCCATCTTGCCGACGTGACGATGTTCTGGAGCACCGCCAGCGGGGGCGTGCGCCGCTACCTGCATGCCAAGCGGGCCTGGCTGCAGCGCCACACCGGCTGGCGTCACACGATCGCCGCACCGGTGGTCGACACTGAACGGATGGTCCGCATGCCTGCCGTGCCCTTGCCGTTTTCGCACGGCTACCGCATGCCGTGGCAGCGAACCGCTTGCGCCGACAGGTTGGCCGGTCTCGCGCCCGACCTGATTGAGGCGGGCGATCCCTACCGCCTTGCGTGGTCCACCCTGGATGCGACACGCCGGCTGCAGATCCCCAGCATCGCCTTCTGCCACTCCAACCTCGCCGCCATGGCCGAGCGCGTCGGTGGCCGGCCGGCGGCGGCGCTCGCGCGGGCCTACATGAAGCGGCTGTACCGCCAGTTCGACCTGGTGCTGGCACCGAGCGAAGCCATGCAGGCCCACCTGGTCGACCTCGGGCTGGCCAATGTCGAGCGCCAGGCCCTGGGCGTCGACACGCACGTCTTTCACCCCAAGCGCAGCGACGCCGTCTGGCGCGCTTCCTTGGGGCTGCCGCCCAATGCGCGGGTGCTGGTTTATGCGGGGCGTTTCGCGCCGGAGAAGCACCTCGACCTGCTGTGCGGCGCGGTGGCCCGGCTCGGCCCGCCCTATGTCCTGCTGGCGCTCGGTGCCGGGCCCACTCCGCCCAGCGGGCCGCGTGTGATCGTCAGGCGCTTCGAGCACGACAGCCTGCGCCTGGCACGCGTGCTGGCCAGCGCCGACGCTTTTGTGCATGCCGGCGACCAGGAGACCTTCGGCCTGGCGGTCCTCGAGGCGCTCGCCTGCGGCCTGCCCGTGGTGGCGCGCAAGGCGGAAGGGCTGGCGGAACTGGTCGACGAGCAGGTGGGCATCGGTGTCGACCGTCCGCATGCCGACGATTTCGCGCAGGCGATCGAAGCCTGTTTCTCCCGCGACCGCCAGGTCCTGGCTCGCGCGGCACGCGCCAGGGCCGAGTCCTACGACTGGTCGAGCGTGATGCCCTCCCTGATGGCCCGCTACCACCGCCTGCTCACGCGGCGTGCGGCGGCGGTGCCCAGCTTGTCGCTCTCATCCCAAACGGAGGCTTGATGGAACCGAGTCTTTGTGTCGTGCTCCACGACGTCGCGCCCAGTACCTGGGCAGCGTGTCAACGGGTGATCGACGCCGTGGGCGAAGTCGCGCCCGTTCCCTTGACCCTGCTGGCCGTGCCGCGCTACCACGGAGCGCCGCGCACCCCCGAATTCGAAGAGACCCTGACGCAGCGCCATGAATGCGGCGACGAACTCGCCCTGCACGGCTACACGCACCAGGACGATGGCACGCCGGCCGGTCCGATCGACCGGCTGCGGCGCCAGTGGTACACCGCCGGCGAAGGCGAATTCGCCGACCTGAGCCGCGAGGCGGCGACCCAGCGCCTGGTCGCCGGGCTGCGCTGGTTCCAGGCCAATCGCTGGCCGCTCTACGGCTTCGTGGCGCCGGCCTGGCTGCTCAGTCCCGGCACCTGGGAGGCCTTGTCGGTCATCCCGCTGAGCTACACCAGCACGCTGCGGAAGATCTACACGCTGCCGCAGCGCCAGTCCATCAACAGCCCCAGCGTCGTCTACTCGACGCGCGCGGGCTGGCGGCGGCTGGCCTCGATCTGCTGGAACAACGCGCTCTACCAGGCGGGGCAGGACTCTCAGCTGCTGGTGCGCTTCGAGTTACACCCCCACGACGCCGATCACTTCTGGGTGCGGCGTTCGTGGCAGAAGCTGCTGGCCTGGCATCTGCAGTACCGCCGCGCGATGACGGTGGCCGAGTTCGTGCGGCAGTGGCAGGACAGCGCCTGCGCCAACACCCTGCCGGCGACCTACTGGCATCCTGTCGAGGAGGCGGCGCTCGCGCCGCCGCTGGTGGCCCCGGCGCTCGCCGCTCAGAACAGCCTCAGCACGCCGGCCGCCATCAACGCGCCGATCACCGCGCCGGCCAGGACATCGCTGGGGTAGTGCAGGCCCAGCACCACGCGCGAAAGCGCGATCAGCAGGGTGAAGGGCACCAGCACCACTGCCAGCAGCGGGTAGTACTGCAGCAGCACCACCGAGAAGGCCACCGCGTGCAGCGTGTGGCCCGACGGGAAACTGAACTGATCGAGCGCCCGGGTGCAGGCGCGGATGTCGGCGCAGGCGACGAACGGCCGGGGCCGGCCGGCCCAGCGCTTGAGCAGCAGATAGAGCGTGAGGTTGAGCAGTCCCAGCGCCATCATGCGCAGCGAGCAGGCCCAGCCGCGCGAGCCGCCCAGCAGCGGCAGCAAGGCCATCCCTGCATACCAGAGCACCCCGTTGCCGAGCCGGCTCACGAGCGCCAGCAGCAGCACCAGCGAGCGGTGGTTCGCGGCGCGGTGCAGGCGGCGGGTCCACAACAGGTCATGCTGAGCCCACAGCGCGCAGCGCTGCCGCAGTCCGCTCGCCTCAAGCCGGGCAAGCGGCCCGTGGGTGCGTGGCTTCCATTGCATGCGCGGCGTCCAGCAGGTGGGCTTCGAAACGTGTCAAGACCGAGCGCCACGTCGCCTCCAGCGCGGTGCGTCGGGCCGCTTCGCGCATCCAGCGCAACTGCGGCAGCTGGGCGGCCAGCGAGCAGGCGGCGGTGACGAAGCTGGCCTCGTGGCCAGGCCGCACGAGCAGCCCGCTTTCGCCGTCCTCGAGGTGCTCGCCGGCCGCTCCGCAGTCGTAGGAAACGACCGCCAGACCCGAAGCCATGGCCTCCAGCACCACATTTCCGAAGGTGTCGCTGAGACTGGGGAACAGGAAGATGTCGGACGACGCGTAGTGCTCGGCCAACTCGGCGCCCCGCAGCGGGCCGACGAAGCGGGCCGCCGGAAAGGCGTTCTCCCAGCGCCTGCGCATCGGACCGTCGCCGACCACCACCATCTGTGCGTGGGGCTGGCGCGCCCGGATTGCCTCGAAGGCCTGCAGCGCCAGCGGAACATTCTTCTCGGCGGCCAGCCGACCGACATAAAGCACCACCGGCGTGGTCCGCCCCGCGCCCCACTGCCGACGCAGGGCCTGGCTGCGCTGCTCGGGCGAGAAGCGCTCGGTGTCGACGCCTCGGCCCACCACGGCGAGCCGCTCGAAACCTTGGCGGGCCAGGCCGCGGCGTACCGCATAAGTCGGCACGAAGGTGCGGTGTGCGCCATTGTGCAGGCGGCGCAGGTAGCCGCACACGAGGCTCTCGCACCAGCCCAGTCCGTAATAGTGACTGTATTGATGGAAATTAGTGCGGAAGTCGCTGGTGACGGCCAGACGCAGGGAGCGCGCTGCACGGACCGCTGCCCAACCCAGCGGGCCCGGCGTCGCGACATGCACCAGCTGCGGCCGGCTGCGCTCCCAGCGCTGCTTCAGCGTGCGGCCAAGGGCCAGGCCGAAGCGCAGATCCCGGTACATCGGGATCGGCAGGCCGGCGGTGCGCCACTCCTCACGGTCGTCGCGCGGGGCCTCGTGGGGCTGGCGCGGCCGCACCAGTTCGACCTCGTGCGATGCGTCCCGCAGGTGGCCGACGCTGCGTTCGACGGTGAGAGCCACCCCGTTGAGTTCCGGCGGATAGGTTTCGGTGATGTAGGCGATGCGCACGGTGGACCCCTGGGAAAGACGCCCGAGGTGTTAGGCAAGCGATGTGCCCGTCCTGTCGCCAGGCAGCAGGAGCTCCAGACCCGAAGTGAGGCAAAACATTGCGACAGAGCGATGACAGGCGGGGGCATGAGACCTGCTGCACCGGCCCGGTGGGTTTTCCTCAACGGGGGGCATGCGTGAACCTGGATCTCTGGCTCGCTCGCCTGAGCGCCTACGACATCAGGCTGTTTTCCTTCAGCGGCACCACCTTCACGGCGCTGTCGCTGCTGCAGCTCGCCTTCGCAGTGGTGCTGCTGTTTTTCGCCGCCGGGACGCTCAAGCGCTGGATGGTGGCGCGGGTGCTGGTGCGCTTCCAGATGGACCTCGGCACGCGCCAGGCGATCGGCTCCATCGTGCGCTACCTGGTGCTGATCATCGGCTTCGTGGTCATCCTGCAGACCGCCGGCATCAATCTCACCGCCTTCAACGTCGTCGCCGGTGCTCTCGGTGTCGGGGTGGGTTTCGGGCTCCAGAACGTCTTCAGCAACTTCATCAGCGGGCTGATCATCATGTTCGAGCGGCCGATCAAGGTCGGCGACCGCATCGAGCTGACCAACATCGAGGGTGTGGTCCATGACATCGGCGCCCGCCGCACGACGGTGGTGACCAACGACAACGTGACCATCCTGGTGCCCAACCAGCGTTTCATCATCGACAACGTCGTGAACCTGGTCTACCTCGCCAGCCCGGTGCGCCTGCGGGTGCCGGTCAACGTCGCCGGCGCCAGCGATATCACGCTGGTGCGGCAGCTGCTGCTGGAGGCCGCGGCGGACAACTCCCAGGTGATGGCCGAGCCGCCGCCCTCGGTCTTTCTGCTGTCGCTCGGTGGCGGCGCGATGAGTTTTGAATTGCTGGTGTGGTACCAGCCGCGCGAATGCACGAGGCAACTGCTTACGAGTGAGCTCAACTTCGGGATTGGCGCCAAGCTGCGGGCGCACGGCATCAACAACGCCTGAGCGGCCTGGCGAGAGCCGCCCGGCTCTTCAAATCGCTTGAAGGCGGCATATCGATTGCTGCTGGTGCGTGAGCACGACTACTGCGAAAGCTGTCATGACACCACGCCCCATCCTGGTCGCCGGCGGAGCCGGTTTTCTCGGCAGCCATCTGGTCGACCGCCTGATCCAGGCCGGACAGGAGGTGCTGGTCCTCGACAACTTCTGCACCGGTTCGCCGCGCAACATCGAGCACCTCTCGAGGCACCCGCGTTTCGGTCTCAAGGTCCACGACGTGGTCGAGCCGATCTCGCTCGATGCCGACCGCATCTTCAATTTCGCCTGCCCGGCCAGCCCCGAGCACTACCAGCGCGATCCGGTCCACACCACGCTGTCCAGCGTGGTCGGCGTGCACCACATGCTGGAGCAGGCGCGGCGCTGCGGCGCGCGCATCTTCCAGTCCTCCACCAGCGAGGTGTACGGCGACCCGGAGGTGCATCCGCAGGTCGAGAGCTACTGCGGGCACGTCAACATCCTCGGTCCGCGCGCCTGCTACGACGAAGGCAAGCGCTGCGCCGAGACCCTGTGTTTCAACTACCACCGGCAGTACCGCGTGCCGGTGCGCATCGCCCGCATCTTCAACACCTACGGCCCGCGCATGCAGCCCGGCGACGGCCGTGTGGTGAGCAACTTCATCGTGCAGGCCCTGCGCGGCGAGGACATCACCATCTACGGCCGGGGCGAGCAGACGCGCAGCTTCTGCTATGTCGACGATCTCATCGAAGGCATCCTGCGCCTGATGGACGGCGAGGTCGAAGACCCGCTCAACCTCGGCAATCCTCACGAGAGCACGGTCTTGGAGCTGGCCGAGCTGGTGTTGCGCATGACCGGCAGCCGCTCACGCCTGGTGCACCGGCCGCTGCCCGCCGATGACCCCCGGCGGCGCTGCCCCGACATCGGTCGCGCGAAGACGCTGCTCGACTGGCAGCCGAGCGTCACCTTGGAGGACGGGCTGCGCGAGACCATCGCCTATTTCCGCCACCTGCTCGACACCGGTCGGCCGGTGGTGTCCCTGCCCGCCGCCGCGGGCGCAGAGGACGGCGAGGAGCTGGCGCCCGAATGGCTGGTGGCCGCGCAGGCGGCCTCGCAGCTGGCCGCGCAGCGCCTGGCCTGAAGCGGCGAGCCGGGCAGGGGCTTGCCCCTGGCGCTACTGCAGCGGACCGAGCCGTTGTGTCAGCCAGGCCAGCGTGCGGGCCTGCCAGCCGTCGACGGAGCCCGGCTCCGCACGAAGCTCCCGGCTGCGGCCCAGCTCCTGCAGGAACACCGCCTCGACGGCTTCGCCGAAGCCGTGGTCCAGCACCACCAGCTTGGCGTCGGCGCCCGGTCGCAGCAGCCGGGAGCCGTCGAATGGCCCCGAGCCCACCGTCGCCCAGACGCCGTCGATCAGCGCCAGGGCCAGCGCCGCCCGGGGCAGTTCGGCGCGGCGCTCGAACAGGCGCACGCCGGCGTCCAGCAAGGCCCGTTCACGCCCCTGCAGGGCAGGCCGGTCGGCGCGGGTCGGGCCGGGCAACACCACGCGCACATCCACACCGCGCCGGGCCGCCTCCGCCAGCGCGCGCTGCAGGCGCCGCGAGGGCAAGGGGCCCGAGGCGGCCAACAGGTGGACAGCTTGCTCGGCCGAGTCGATCGCTCGCAACAGCGCGCTGCCATACGGGTGGCGGCGGCGGCCCGCGTCGCCTGCGGCAATGGCGACCTGGTGCTCGCCGGCTGCCGCCAGCGGGGGAAAGTAGCGCGCCTTCTGCACCGCGGCACCTCGGGCGCTGCACCAGTGGTCGAGGAAGAGGCGCTGCAGGGTGGCCACCACCGGCCCTTCCACACGCAGGTGGGTGTCGAGCCAGGCCTCTCCGGCATGGGCTTCGGCGCGGACCAGCGCCGCGGCCTCGCAGCCGCCCGTGATGGCGATGCGGCCGTCGACGATCAGCAGCTTGCGCCGCTCGAGCGACGGCGGCTGGCTGCCGAGGGCCCGCTGCCAGCCGGTGGGCCGGTTGTATTCACACAGCTGGACGTCCGCGCGCCGCAGTGTTTCCAGCCACTCGCAGTCCTGGCCGCGCGCGCCGCAGCCGTCATAAAGAAGGTTGACCCGCACCCCCTCGCGCCGGCGGTCGACCAGCCGGCGCGCGAACTCCTGCGCCACGCCGGGCACTTCCAGGAGGCAGCACTCGATGTTGATGTGATTGCGCGCGGCGGCGATGGCCTGCAACATGGCCCTGCAGGTCGCGGACGCCTCGAGCAGCAGTTCGACCCGGTTGCCAGGGGTGACCGGCTGGTCCAGCGCATTGGCCAGGGTGGTGACGTGCCGAGCCAGGTGCCTCAACTCGCCGCCGTCGGCGCGTGGGCTGTCCGGCGCCGCCTCGGCACGCGGCCGACCTCCGGGCAGGGGTGGCATGGGTCTGAGACGCGGGGGCCGGGCGGGATGCCAGGCACCGGAAGCCATACGGGTGGAAGGCATAAGGGAAGACTGCACAGTCAGCGTTCGAGCTTGTCAGCAAGCGATGTGCCCGACCCTCCGGCACGGGCCTTGCCATCCCGGGCTGGGGAAGGCTGCCGGCGTGCGTGCGGGCGGCTTCCCGTCTTCGTTCAAAAGGAAGGAGCCGAGATGAGACGCCACCTGATGTCAGCGTTTTTCTGGATCGCCGCGGTTTGCGGCGCCCACGCCCAGACGAGTCCCGGCAGCCTGCCCGGCAGCCGGCCGGCTCCGGACACCTTGCCGCCGCCGGTGACCCAGCCGGACGCGGTCCGGCAGGCCGGCGGCAACGAGGCCGAGCGCTCGCAACCCAAGCTGTCGAGCACCGAGCGGGCCGAAACCCAGGCGCCGACCGCCCTCTCGCACTGCACCAGCCGGCCCCGCGAGTCGCGGGCCGACTGCGTGCGCCAGGTGCTGGACCTCGACGAGCGCGCCGAGCGCGACAGCGGCGCGGCGCGGGACGGCGGCAGCGGCATGAACCCGCCCCGCGAGCGCGGGATGTCGCTGCCGCGCTGAGGAGGGACCGGCCGGGTGCCTGGCCAATGAAGCAAAAGTGACCGACCCGCACGGCGGGCCGGTCACAGCGGGGCGCCGCGCGAGGCGGCGCTGCCTCTCTCAGGCGGCGATGGTGGTTTCGTTGGCCGCTTGGTCGGCCGCCTGCACCGTCACGCCGTCCGCATTCTGGGCTGCCTCGGCTGCCGCAGCGCCTCGGTAGAGCTCGACGAACATCGGCTGGCGCTCCAGCAGTTTCTCCACGCTGCCCACGTCCACCACCCGGCCGGCCGCCATCAGCACCACCTTGTCGAAGTGGGCCAGCAGACTCATGCGGTGCACCGAGGCGACGATGGTCGCGTCGGGGAAGGCGTCTTCCATGCGGTGATGCACATGCAGTTCGGTCAGCGGATCGAGCGCGCTGGTGGGCTCGTCCAGCAGGATCATCGAGCTGCGGCTCGCGGCCAGCACGCCGCGGGCGAGCGCCAGGCGCTGGCGCTGGCCGCCGGAGAGGTTGAAGCCGCGCTCCGAGATCGGCGTCTCCAGGCCCATCGGCAGGCGGTCGAGCACCGCATCGAAGGCGCTGACGTGCACCGCCTGCGCCACTGCCGTCTCGGGCGTCGGCATGTCGAAGGTGATGTTCTCGCGCACGCTGGCCTCGAAGATCTCGGCTTCCTGCGGAATCAGGGTCGAGATGCCGCCGAGGTGGCGCAGGCCCAGTTGTGCGACACCGTCCACCTCGTAGTGGCCGTGATGCGCGTCGTAGAGGCCGGCCAGCACACGCAGCAGGGTGCTCTTGCCCGAGCCGCTCGGGCCCACCAGCGCCACGCGCTCACCGCGTTCCAGCGTGAAGGACAGGTGCTTCAGGCCGCCGCGGTCCGCATCGGCACCGGCGTGGCTGTAGCTGATGTCGGCCAGCGCGATGCGCTGCCAGCCGGGCTCGATCTCGGGACCGGTGTGGGCGCGTTCGGGAGCGTCCCAGATCGGCGTGGAGGCGGCGAAGTTGGTGCGGATGCGGGCGAAGTTCTGGTAGTTGGAGGCCAGCGAGCCGACCACGCCGCCGGCCTGGTTGGCGTACTGATAGATCATGAAGAGGCTGCCCAGCAGCAGGGTGGAACCGGCACCGGCGACCTGCCAGGCGAAGCTCACCACCAGGCCCCAGGTCAGCGCGAGAGTCAGCAGGTCGACCGCACACCACTTGAACTCGGTCAGCACGATGGTGCGGCGCAAGGGGGCGAAGACGGCCATCAGGCGCTTGTCCAGCAGGCGTTGCGAGGCGGCCTGCAGGCGCAGGCTCATCACGGTGGAAATGTTGCCGACGAAGTCGAGCAGGCCCGCGGCATAGCGGCGGCCGGCCCGGTTCTCCTGCGAGGCCAGCACCATCAGCGCCTTGTCGAAGCGCACGATCACCAGGCCCACGAGCACGTAGCCGACGATGGCAATGCCGCCGGTCATCTGGGACAGCAGGCTCAGCGCGATCAGCGGGCCGAGCAGGTTGACGGCGTTCTGCAGGTAGATGAACTGGTTCTGTGCGAAATCGAACAGCGCGTGGCTGGCCTGGTCGACCCGGTGCTGCACATCGCCCGAATGGTGCTTGTCATGCCAGGCGAGCGGCACGCGGGTCAGCTTGCCGTAGAGCGCGTCGGCGACGCCGCGGCGCACCTTCACGCCGACCGAGCGTTCCATCACGCGGCCGGGGCCATGCATGCACCAGGCGCCGACGTAGACGCCGATGATGGCGGCGATCCACCAGCCGGCACGGGTGAGGCCGGCCATGCCGCCGGTCTGGATGGCGTTGATGGCCTGGGCGGCCAGCCAGGGCACGCTCAGCTTGATCAGCTGGGAGCTGACCAGCAGGCCCATGGCCAGCGTCCAGCGCAGCCGCACGCCGTCGGCGTAGTGCCAGACGCGGCGGTACAGATCGGCGATGCCGGTGGATTCGAGGACGGCGGACTGGCTCATTGCGATGGGCGTTCGAAAGGAGGCCTTGGTGGCAATGCCGGCCACTGTAGGCATCGTCTCGAAGCGGCAACAGTCGGGGCTGGGCCAGAGAAGTTGTCAGGCACTTTCCGACAGACGGTCGGGGCGACGTGGTGTCGCGGGGCCTGATGCGGCCCCCGGCGCGGCCTACGGGCCGTTCCCGCCTCAGAGGTCGTGCACGTCGCGGGGGTCGCTGATGTAGTTGCGCAGCAGCCGCAGCCGGGGCACGCGCCGGGCCACCGCGCGCAGGCCGAGCAGCATCGGCACCGCGATCAGGGCGCCGGCCATGCCCCAGATCCAGCCCCACAGCATCACCGACAGGAACACGAACACCGGGTTCAGCCGCAGCCTGCGGCCCATCAGCCAGGGGCCGACCAGGTTGCTCTCGATCGCGTTGAGGACCAGGAAGGCGAAGGCCGGCGCGAGCATCAGGGCGGCCGAGCTGAAGGTGGAGATTCCGGCGAGCAGCAGCAGCACCGTCATCAGCACCGGCCCGATGTAGAAGATGAAGTTGAGCACCGCCGCCAGCGTGCCCCAGAGGATGGGGTTGGGCAGGCCCAGCGGGTGCAGCACCAGGGCGGTCGCGACACCCAGACCGATGTTGAGCAGCGTCATGGTGCCGAGGAAGCGGCCGATGTCGCGTTGCGCCTCGCGCATGCCGGACAACACCAGCACGCGGGTGCGGCGCTGCCGCAGGGCCCTCACGGTGCAGTCGACCAGCCACTGTTCGCTGGCGAGCATGAAGTACAGCAGGATGACGGTGGCTGCGCCGGAGATCAGGAACTGCCAGAGCTCGCCCAGCACCACGCGGGTCAACAACAGGCCCTCGGTGCGCAATTGTTCACGCAGCTCGGCGCTGTCCGGGCCGCTGCTGCCGGCGCCGCCCGGCAGCGCCGCGCGCAGCCGCTCGATGGCCTCCATCAGCTGCTGCAGGTTGGCGGGGGCCCGCTCCCACCAGACGGCCGCCGGTGCCACCAGGGTGCTGCCGAACAGCAGCAGCGTGCCGAGCAGCGCCACCAGCACGAGACCGGCCCCCAGCGGCGGGGGCACGCCGGCGCGCTGCAGGCCGCGCACCGGCGTCGCGAGCACGAAAGTCATCATCACCGCGACCGCGACCGGCAGCGCCACCGACTTGCCGAGCTTGAGCAGCAAGACCAGCGCGATGCCCAGGAGCGCGAAGCCCACCCAGGCCGGCACGCTGCGTGACGGCGCCGGCCCGGGCGGCGGCGCGCTCGAAGGGAGCGGGTCGCTCACCGCGGCTCGATCTGGCCTTGCTCGTCGGAGAACAGCAGTTCGACGCGCCGGTTCAGCTGCCGGCCGGCAGCGGTCTCGTTGTTGGCGACCGGGTAGGCCTCTCCGCGCGGCTGCACCTCGATGCGCTCGGCGCCGACGCCGCGTGCCGTCAGCACCCGTTGCACCGCTTCGGCGCGCTGGCGCGACAGCTCCAGGTTGGTGGTTTCGCTGCCGGTGCTGTCGGTGTAGCCTTCGATCAGCAGGCGCCGCTCGGGGTGCTGCTTGAGCAGTTCGGCGACACGTTCGAGGGTGCGCTCCGCACCGGGCTTGAGGGTGGCCTGGCCGACGTCGAACAGCACGTCCTGAAGGGTCACCACCATGCCGCGGTCGGTGTTGCGGGCCGACAGTTGCTGCAGCTCCTGTTCGAGCGCGCGAGCCTGCTGCTGTGCCATCGTGGCCTGCTGCTGCGCGCTGTCCGCGCGCGCATGGGCGACCCGGGCCTCGCTGCTGCGCGCGTCGGCGCGCACCCGCTCGCGCTCGGCGCTGGCCTGCTGCACCCGGGCTTCGGCCTCGCGCTGGGCGCCGGTCTCCATCGCCACCACGGTGAGTTGCTTGGCGAGGTAGGCCAGGTGGTTGGTCTCGGCGCTGTCCCGGTTGTCGGTCCAGGCCTGGTCGGCCCGGTTGAGTGCCTGGCGCGCCCGGTCCAGCTCGACCGCCGCGCCCTTGGCGACCGACGGGCTGTTGCTGGTACGGCCATACAGCTGGCGCGCTTCCTCCAGGGCGGCGTTGGGCTGGGTCGGCGTGCTGCCGCATCCGGCCAGCAGTCCGCTGGCCAGCGCCAGCGCGGACAGACTGAATTGATGGTTCATGGCGTGCTCCTGTTGTTCTGTTCAAGACGCGGGGCGCGTGTTCGGCCGCGCCATCTCCTCGCGCAGCATGCGGATGCTCTGCTCGATCTCGGCGACAGCCTTGCGCGATTTTTCGGCATTGGCCTTGGCGCTGGCCGCCTGGGCATCGACCTCGGCCTGCTCCGCCAGGCGGCGCGCGGTCAGGGGGTCGTCGGTGCGCGCAGCGTTTTTGGCGCTGTCGAGCTTCTGCCGGGCCTGGTTGAGCTCCAGCGGGGCATGCTCGACGGCGCCCGCCGTCACGGCGGCATCGACGGCGGCCTGCGAGACCGCCATCTGGTCGGTGGGAGCAGCGGGTTTGCCGGCGCAGGCCACCAGCAGGGCCGCGGTGGCCAGTGGCAGCGCGAGCCGCCAGCAGATCGGTGAAGAGTCCTTCATGCACGTCTCCTTCTTTGACGGGGTGGAAGACGTCATCCAGGCAGCAGGTTTTGTTCCTGTCCTGTCAGGGGCGCTGCCCGGCAGGCGCCGGGGCCTGCCACAATCCGCGCCATGCCCGATCTTCTTTCTGCGGCGGCTCCCGTGCCGCAAGCCCCCTTGGCCGAACGGTTGCGGCCGCGCACCCTGGACCAGGTGATCGGCCAGCAACACCTGCTGGGGGCGGACAAGCCGCTGCGCGCTGCCTTCGAGTCGGGCCAGCCGCACTCGATGATCCTGTGGGGCCCGCCCGGCGTCGGCAAGACCACGCTGGCGCGCCTGATGGCCGATGCCTTCGACGCCCAGTTCATCCAGATCTCGGCCGTGCTGGGCGGCGTGAAGGACATCCGCGAGGCGGTCGAGCAGGCGCAGGTGGCGCGCAGCATGGGTCGCCAGACGATCGTCTTCGTCGACGAGGTGCACCGCTTCAACAAGTCGCAGCAGGACGCCTTTCTGCCGCACGTGGAGTCCGGCCTGTTCACCTTCATCGGCGCGACCACCGAGAATCCGTCCTTCGAGGTCAACTCGGCGCTGCTGTCGCGTGCCACGGTGCACGTGCTGCAGGCCATCGGGCCCGACGACATGCAGGCGCTGCTCGACAAGGCGCAAGCCTTGCTGAATTCACCCGGCCTGACCGAGGCCGCGCGCGATCGCTTGATCGGCTATGCCGACGGCGACGCCCGCCGCCTGCTCAACACCTACGAGAACCTGGTGCGCATGAGCGGGCCGCAGGGCGTGCTGGAAATCGACGAGGCGATGCTGGAACGCTCGCTCGGTGAGCAGCTGCGTCGCTACGACAAGGGCGGGGAGCAGTTCTACGACACCATCTCGGCCCTGCACAAGTCGGTGCGCGGCTCCGATCCCGACGCCGCGCTCTACTGGTTCGTGCGCATGGTGGACGGCGGCGTGGACGCCCGCTACATCTCGCGCCGGCTGATCCGCATGGCGGCCGAGGACATCGGCCTGGCCGACCCGCGCGCGCTGCGCCTGACCCTGGACGCCGCCGAGACCTATGAGCGCCTGGGCTCACCCGAGGGTGAGCTGGCCCTCGCCCAAGCCGTCGTCTATCTTGCAGTGGCGCCCAAGTCCAACGCGGTCTACGCCGCCTACAAGGCGGTGCGGGCCTTCGTGAAGCAGGACGGCACCCGACCGGTGCCCTTGCATCTTCGCAACGCTCCGACACAACTGATGAAGGACCTGGGGTACTCAAAGGGCTACCGCTACGCGCACGACGAGGAAGGCGCCTTTGCAGCCGGCGAAACCTACTTTCCGGAGGGCGTAGAGGCGGTGACTTTCTACCACCCCGCACCCAGGGGGCTGGAGATTCGCATCGGAGAAAAACTCGAAGAATTGCGTCAAAAGAACGAAGAATCGCGCAAAAAACGATGATCTTTTCGTGCGGATGTTGGATTCACGGGCTCTGAAGGGTAAACCCCGAACTTTTCACCAAGCCGCGGCTGGCTACAATCCGCGCCATTTTGGGGCCGCGGTGGCGCTGCTCGCCGCTGCCGGCTGCTGTCGGGCGCTTCGCTGACCGGTTTCCTGGCCTTCCCCTGCTGGTGAAGGCGGGCCCGGTTTTTGCTGCAGGCCGACATTTACCTTTTCTCCGGAGACCGACGGGATGGACATCTTTCTCCAACAGATCATCAATGGTCTGGTGCTCGGCAGCATGTATGCGCTCGTGGCACTGGGCTATACGATGGTCTACGGCATCATCAGCCTGATCAACTTCGCGCATGGCGAGGTGCTGATGGTCGGCGCCCTGACCAGCTGGACCGTGGTCAGCTTCCTTCAGGAGGTGGCGCCCACGATGCCCGGCTGGGCGATGATGCTGATCTCGCTGCTGTGCGCGATCGTGGTCTGCTCGGCGCTCAACTTCGCGATCGAGAAGATTGCCTACCGGCCGCTGCGCAACGCTCCCCGCCTGGCGCCCCTGATCACCGCGATCGGCATGTCCATCCTGCTGCAGACGCTCGCGATGATCCTGTGGAAGCCGAATCCCAAGCCCTATCCGCTGTTGCTGCCCACCGAGGTGGTGCCCATCGGCGGCGCCGTCATCACGGTGACCCAGCTGCTCATCCTCGGCACCACCGCCGTGCTGCTGGTGGGCCTGCTGTGGCTGGTGAACAAGACCAAGCTGGGCCGCGCGATGCGTGCCACTGCGGAGAACCCGCGTGTCGCCAGCTTGATGGGGGTGCGTCCTGACATGGTGATCTCCGCCACCTTCATCATCGGCGCCTCGCTGGCGGCGGTGGCTGGCGTGATGTGGGCCGCCAACTACGGCACGGTGCAGCACTCGATGGGGTTCCTGCCGGGCCTGAAGGCCTTCACGGCCGCGGTGTTCGGCGGCATCGGCAACCTGACCGGCGCGATGGTCGGCGGCGTGCTGCTGGGCCTGATCGAGGCGATCGGCTCGGGCTACCTGGGCGAGCTGACCGGTGGCGTGCTGGGCAGCCACTATGCCGACATTTTTGCCTTCGTCGTCCTGATTCTCGTGCTGACCCTGCGTCCTTCGGGCCTGCTGGGCGAGCGCGTGGCGGATCGCGCCTGACCGCCTGGAGACTGCCATGCTGCAAAAAAACAAGCTGCTTTCCTTTGTGCTGATCGCCATCGCACTGATGCTCGTGCCGCACATCGCGCTGTACTTCGGCCAGGGCTGGGTGCGCATCATCGACCTGGCGTTGCTCTACGTGATGCTGGCGCTGGGCCTGAACATCGTGGTCGGCTATGCCGGCCTGCTGGATCTCGGCTACGTGGCCTTCTACGCGGTGGGTGCCTACCTGTTCGCGCTGATGGCCTCGCCCCACCTGTTCGAGACCTTCCCCGCCATCGCGGCGATGTTCCCCACCGGCCTGCACACGCCGATCTGGCTGATCGTCCCGCTGGCCGCCGGCGTCGCGGCGCTGGCCGGCGTCTTGCTCGGCACCCCGGTGCTGCGCCTGCGCGGCGACTACCTGGCGATCGTGACGCTGGGCTTCGGCGAGATCATCCGGGTGTTCATGAACAACCTGGAGTACCCGGTCAACATCACCAACGGCCCGCGCGGCCTGAGCTCGATCGATTCGATGCGCATCTTCGGCTTCGACTTCGGCTCGCCGTTGATGATCGGCGACTACCGCCTGCCGCCGGTGGTGCTGTACTACTACCTGTTCATGGCACTGGTGCTGCTGTCCATCCTGATCTCGCACAACCTGCAGAACTCCCGCGTCGGCCGGGCCTGGATGGCGATCCGCGAGGACGACATCGCCGCCAAGGCGATGGGCATCAACGTGCGCAATATGAAGCTGCTGGCCTTCGGCATGGGCGCCACCTTCGGCGGCGTCTCGGGCTCGATGTTCGCGGCCTTCCAGGGTTTCATCTCGCCCGAGTCCTTCAGCCTGATGGAGTCGGTGATGATCGTCGCCATGGTGGTGCTGGGCGGCATCGGCCACCTGCCGGGTGTGGTGCTGGGTGCGCTGCTGCTGGCCGCGCTGCCCGAGGTGCTGCGTTATGTCGCGGGCCCGCTGCAGCAGATGACCGACGGCCGCCTGGACGCGGCCATCCTGCGCCAGCTGCTGATCGCACTGGCGATGATCGCCGTGATGCTCCTGCGGCCGCGCGGCCTGTGGCCCGCGCCCGAGCATGGCAAGGCGGCCCCCCAGCCGGCCGTGAAGTGAGGGAGCACGGAACATGAGCAACGACAACATCGTCCTGAAGGTCGCCGGCGTCTCCAAGCGTTTCGGGGGGCTGCAGGCCCTGTCCGACGTCGGCATCGAGATCCGCCGCGGCCAGGTCTACGGCCTGATCGGCCCCAATGGCGCTGGCAAGACCACCTTCTTCAACGTCATCACCGGCCTCTATGTGCCCGACTCGGGCAGCTTCGAGCTGGAAGGCAAGCCCTACAAGCCGGCTGCGGTGCACGAGGTCGCCAAGGCCGGCATCGCGCGGACCTTCCAGAACATCCGCCTGTTCGCCGACATGACCGCTGTCGAGAACGTCATGGTGGGGCGCCACATCCGCACCCACTCGGGCCTGTTCGGTGCGGTCTTCCGCACCAAGTCCTTCAAGGAGGAAGAGGCCAGGATCCGCGAGCGCGCGCTGTTGCTGCTGGAGTACGTGGGCATCGGCAAGTACGCCGACTACAAGGCGCGCACCCTCAGCTACGGCGACCAGCGCCGCCTCGAGATCGCCCGGGCGCTGGCCACCGAGCCCAAGCTGATCGCGCTCGACGAGCCGGCCGCCGGCATGAACGCCACCGAGAAGGTGGTGCTGCGCGAGCTGATCGACCGCATCCGCAAGGACGGCCGCACCATCCTGCTGATCGAGCACGACGTGAAGCTGGTGATGGGCCTGTGCGACCGCGTCACGGTGCTCGACTACGGCAAGCAGATCGCCGAAGGCACGCCTTACGACGTGCAGCGCAACGAGAAGGTGATCGAGGCCTACCTCGGCGCCGGCCATGCCGCCCACTGAGCTCGCCTCCGATAGAAAGCACTCGAAGATGACCCAGACCATCCTCAAGATCAGCGGCCTGAAAGTCGCCTACGGCGGCATCCAGGCCGTCAAGGGCGTGTCGCTCGAAGTCAAAGAAGGCGAACTCGTCAGCCTGATCGGCGCCAACGGGGCCGGCAAGACCACCACGCTGAAGGCCATCACCGGCACCCAGGCCATCGCCGACGGCAGCGTCGAATACCTCGGCCGCCCCTGCACCGGCAAGGGCGCCTGGGACCTGGTGAAGCAGGGCCTGGTGATGGTGCCCGAAGGCCGCGGCACCTTCACCCGCATGAGCATCACCGAGAACCTGCTGATGGGCGCCTTCATCCGCAAGGACAAGGAAATCCAGGCCGACATCGAGAAGGTGTTCGCGCTGTTCCCGCGTCTGAAGGAGCGCCGCAACCAGCTGGCGGGCACGATGTCGGGCGGTGAGCAGCAAATGCTGGCGATGGGCCGTGCGCTGATGGCGCGCCCCAAGCTGCTGCTGCTGGACGAGCCCTCGATGGGCCTGTCGCCCATCATGGTCGACAAGATCTTCGAGGTCGTGAACGACATCCACAAGCAGGGTGTCACGGTGCTGCTGGTCGAGCAGAACGCCAGCCGCGCGCTGGGCCTGGCCAACCGCGGCTACGTGATGGAGTCCGGCGAGGTGACCATGAACGGCCCTGCCGACCAACTGCTGAACGACCCTCGCGTGCGCGCTGCCTACCTGGGCGAGTGAGCCGCAGCGCGCCAGCACAGGCCGCCCTCGGGCGGCCTTTTTCATGCGCGAGGGGCGCTGCAGAGGCGGTGAGACCTCAAGCGGCCGTGGAAGCGGGCAGGACGCGCGTTGCTTCGACCCGGTCGAGCGCCTGTCGGAGCAGTTCGACCGCCAGTTCGATTTCAGCGGCGCTGCAGTTGAGTGCCGGTATGAAACGCAGCCTTTCTGGCCGGACCGGGTTCACCAGCAGGCCCGGCGTTTCGACGTCGGTCGCCAGGCCGAGCGCGGTTTCGGCGATCGGCCCCGCGAGCAGCCCGGGCGGCAGCTCCAGTGCCTGCAGCAGCCCGGCGCCTCGCCATGCGCCCAGGCCCCGCCGCCGGGCGAGACCTTGCAGGCCGGCCTTCAGCTGCTCGGCCCGATCGCGCACGCCGGCCAGGAAGTCGGGCTGACTCACACGCGCCACCACGGCCTGCGCCGCTGCGCAGACCAGGGCGTTGCCGTTGAAGGTGCCGCCCTGGTCGCCGGGCGCGAAGCAGCACACCTCCTCGCGCGCCAGCACGGCGCCGATCGGCACGCCGCCGCCCAGGCCCTTGCCGAGCGTTACCACGTCGGGCTTCAGGCCCGGGTGGTGCTCGAAGCCGAACAACCGGCCGGTGCGGCCGATGCCGGTCTGTACCTCGTCGATCATCAGCAGCAGGCCGTGCTCGTCGCACAGCCGGCGCAAGCCGCGCACGAAGTCCGGCTGCGCTTCGATCACACCCGCTTCCCCTTGCACCAGCTCCAGCAGCACCGCCACCGTGTCACGGTCGACCAGCGCCTCGACGCTGGCGAGCTCGTTCAAGCGCGCCTTGGCGAAGCCCGGTACCTTGGGCGGGAAGAGCCGGTCGAAGCCGGGCTTGCCGCTCGCGCTCATGGTCGCCAGGGTGCGGCCATGGAAGGCGTTCTCGAAGGTGATCACACGGTGGGCGCCACCCCGGTGGACCTGGCCGAACTTGCGCGCCAGCTTGATGGCGCCCTCGTTCGCCTCGGCGCCGTTGTTGGTGAAGAAGACCCGCGTCAAGCCGCTGAGCCGGCCCAGCTCGGCGGCGAGCTCGATGGCCCGGTCGTTGTAGAGTCCGGGTCCGCTGTGCAGCAGTCGCCCCGCCTGGCGGGCCAAGGCCTCGACCACCTCGGGTGCCGCGTGGCCCAGGGCATTGACCGCCCAGCCCTGCACGAAGTCCAGGTAGCGGCGGCCGGTGGAATCCCACAGCCAGCTGCCCTGGCCGCGCACGAAGACGTGCGGCGGCCGCTGGGCGACGTGCATCAGTGCGTCAACCGGGTAGTGGTTGAAAGGTGTGGCGGAATCGAAGTGCATCGCACCTCCTCGTTGAACGAACCAGAAAAAGAAAAAGGCCACGAGGGGAACCCGTGGCCTTTGGCGTGTCTCTCCGGCGCGAGCCAGGCAGAGCGGGTTCCTCAACATCGTCGTCGAGAGGAACGTCGCAGTGCGCGGTCAGTGGGGCGGAGAGTCGTCAACATGGGTGCAAAGGCTAAGGCAAAGGCTGCGGTGCGTCAAATGCCGCGGCCGCCTGCGTCACTCGATCTTGGCCCCGCTGCGCTGCACCACGCCCTGGTACTTGGCCAGCTCGGACTTCACGAAGGCCGCGAACTGCTGCGGTGTGGTTGGTGCCGGCTCGGCCATGAAGGTCGCGAAACGCGCCTTCACGTCGGGCATCGTGAGCACGTTGACGAAGGTCTTGTTGAGCTGCGCGACGACCTCTGGCGGCGTCTTGGCCGGGGCGAACAGGCCGAACCAGGTGTCGATCGCGAAACCCGGCAGACCGGCTTCAGCGATCGTCGGCAGATCGGGCATCGCGCTGCTGCGCTCGGCCGTCGTGACGGCCAGCGCCTTGAGCTTGCCGGCACGGATGTTGGCGGCGGCCGAGGCCAGATTGTCGAAATTCAGGTCGACCTGGCCCGACAGCAGGCCCAGTTGCGCCGGTGCCGCGCCCGCGTAGGGGATGTGCACCATGCTGACCCTGGCCTGGTTCTTGAACATCTCGCCGGCCAGGTGGCCGGCGCTGCCGTTGCCGCCCGAGCCGTAGTTGAGTTTGCCCGGGTTCTTGCGGGCGTAGTCGATCAGGTCCTTGACGCTGTTGATCCGCAGGCGCCTGGCGCTTTCGGCGTTGAGCACCAGCACGTTGGGCACGCGGGCCACCAGCGTGATGGGGGCGAAGTCGCGGATCGGGTCGTAGGGGATGCTCTTGTAGAGCCAGGGATTGATGGCGTGGGTGGCGACCGCGCCCATCACGAGCGTGTTGCCGTCCGGCGGCGCCTTGGCGACGAAGTCGGCGCCCAGGTTGCCGCCGGCGCCGGCGCGGTTCTCGACGATGACCGTACCCAGCGGGTCCTTGGCCTTTTCGGCGAGGACGCGGGCGAGCGCGTCCAGCGGACCGCCTGCGGTGTAAGGGACGACCAGCTTGACGGTGCGGCTCTGAGCGCGCAGCACAGCCGGGAAACACAAGGACCCGGCCAGGGCGGCCCGGGTCTGCAGCCAGGAGCGTCGGTTCATGGTTTACTGCTCGGTAAAAGCCGATGCCGACAAGGAAGGGCAGGGGCCAGCGCCCCGATGGGGATGCGCCGGCAGCAAGCGCAGCGCCCATCGTGGGGGCGCGCGCTCAGGGTCGGTGGAGTTCAGTGTTTGTCGGCTTCGGACGTGAAGGAATCAGCGTAGAACTCGCCCTCCGGCAGCCCGCAATGCGCAATGAAATCACGCTGAGCCGACTCTACCATCACGGGTGCGCCGCAGGCATAGACCTGGTAGCCGGACAGATCAGGAAGGTCCTGCATCACCTGCTGATGGACGAAGCCCACCGCGCCGCTCCATGCGTCCTCCGGCTTGGGCTCCGAGAGCACCGGCACGTAGCGCAAATGGGGCAGCTCGCGGGTCGCCTGCAGCGCCCACTCGTGGAGGTAGAGGTCCTGCTTGCTGCGGCAGCCCCAATAGAGCACGGTCGGGCGCGTGATGGCCTTGAACTGCATGTGCTCGATGATCGCCTTGATCGGCGCAAAGCCGGTGCCCGAGGCGAGCAGCACGATGGGTTTGTCGCTGTCCTCGCGCAGGAAGAAGCTGCCGAAAGGCCCTTCCATGCGAAGGATCTCCTTTTCCTTCATCGCACCGAAGACGTGGTCGGTGAACTTGCCGCCGACCATGTGGCGGATGTGCAGCTCGATGCCCGGCTTGTCCACCTGCGTGTGTGGGGCGTTGGCCATCGAATAGCTGCGCCGTGAGCCGTCGCGCAGGATGAACTCGACGTACTGCCCGGCGTGGTACTGCAGCCGGTCGTTCGCCGGCAGCTGCAGCTTCAGCACCGCGACGTCGCCGGCCGGCTTTTCGATGCTGCTGACGCGGCAGGGCATCTTCTTGACCGCGAACTGGCCGGCGCCGACCACCTCGCGCGATTCGATCACCACGTCGGTTTGCGGTGTGCCGCAGCAGGTGAGGGTGTAGCCAGCTTCTTCCTCGGCCGGCGACATGGCCTTGACCTGGTGGGCGCCGTGCAGCACACGGCCTTCCAGCAGACGGCTCTTGCAGGAGCCGCAGGCGCCGTCCTTGCAGCCGTAGGGCAGGCCGACGCCTTGTCGGATGGCTGCCGCCAGGATGGTCTCGTCGCGCTGGACCTCGAAGGTGTGGCCGCTGGGCTGCACGGTCACGGTGAATGTCATGGGGGGACCTTTTAAACTGAGCCGCCCGTGATTGTGCCCCGGTTCCGCGCGTCGGACCTTTTGCCTCCCTGTGCCCGACATGTCCCACCGTTCAGATCTGTGCCTTTCCTCTCTGTCACGAACTTGCCGCCTGCTGATCGTCGGTTGCGGCGATGTCGGGCAGCGTGTCATCAAGCTGCTCGCGCCCCGGGTTCGCGTGTACGCCCTGACCTCGCGCCCGGAGGCCATGGCCGGCCTGCGGGCGCTCGGCGCGGTGCCGCTGCTCGGCGACCTCGACCGGCCAGTCACGCTGGGCCGACTGGCGGGGCTCGCTGACAGGGTGCTGCACCTCGCGCCGCCTCCGGCGCAGGGCGACAGCGACACCCGCACCGCAGCGCTGCTGCAGGCATTCGCCCGCAAGAGCCGGGTGCGAACCCTGGTGTACGGCAGCACCAGCGGAGTGTATGGGGATGCGCAGGGGACGCGTTTCGACGAGACCCGCCCGCCCCGCCCGGCGTCCGCGCGGGCGCTGCGGCGTGTCGACGCCGAGCAGCGCCTGCGCGGCTTCGGCCGCGCCAGCGGTGTGCGCGTCACGCTGCTGCGCATTCCGGGCATCTACGCCGGCGACCGGCCCGGCGGTCACCCGCGCGAACGCCTGACGCGCGGCGTACCGGTGTTGCGCCCGGAGGATGATGTCTACACCAATCACATCCATGCCGACGACCTGGCGCGCGCCTGCGTGGCGGCGCTGTTCCGGGGCCGGCCGCAGCGGGTGGTGCACGCCAGCGACGACACCGAGCTGAAGATGGGCGACTACTTCGACCTCGCGGCCGACCTGTGCGGGTTGCCGCGGCCGCCCCGCCTCAGCCGCGCCGAGGCCGCCGAACGGCTCTCCCCGATGTCGCTGTCCTTCATGAGCGAGTCGCGCCGGCTCGACAACCGCCGCCTGAAGCAGGAGCTGCGCCTGCGGCTGCGCCACCCGACGGTGCACTCCGGGCTGCTGGACTGAAGCTTCAGATGCCCACGGCGCGGCGCAAGGTCTTCATGCGATCCACCGTGTGGGCCGTCTTGCTCTGCACGCTGGCGCCACGGCCGATCTCCAGCGTCACCTCGCGCTCGGCCTGGGCGTGGTCCCAGAGCTTCTTGTAGAACGCCTCCAGGCTGTTGATCGGCAGGCCGTCGAGCTTGAGGATGAGGTCGCCCGGTTCGACGCCGGCCTGCTCCGCCGGGCTGTCGGCGCTGACGCGCACCACCCGCACCAGGCCTTGCTGCTCGATGCAGTTGACGCCCAGCCAGGCACGCGTGCTGCGCGCCGAGGCACCGCGGGTGCGCAGCTCCGCCAGCACCGGCTTGAGCAGGTCCACCGGCACGAACATGTTGCCGGGCTCGGGCACGCCGGGGCTGGCTGCCTCCATCACGATCAGCGAGCCGATGCCGACCAGCTCGCCGCGGCGGTTGAAGAGGCCGGCGCCGCTGTGGTCCACCCGCGGCGGCACGGTGAACAACGCGTCCTCGATGTGGTACTCCCAGTAGCCCGAGAAGGGGCGACGCGCCACGACCTGCGCGAGGCTCATCTCGGCTTCGCTGCCGCCGCTGACGATCACGTGCGGCTCGGTTTCGTCGACGGCTCCCGAGGCGCCGAGCGGAGCCGGCTCGACGCCCATGGGCACGAGCGGCTTGAGCAGGCCGAAGCCGGTGGCGAGGTCGTAGGCCACGACGCGCGCCGGAACCACCTTGCCCGTGCCGGTCTCGAGGTCCACGCGCTCGGCTTCCATGATGAGGTAGCCGATGGTGAGCACGGTTCCGTCCTTGTCGATGACGACACCCGAGCCCATGCGCACCGGGCCCAGCGTGTCGGTCGAGTGCGCCTGCGGCGTGGCGACCGCGCGCACGCCGACCATGGCAGCGGCGGCGTGGCGCAGCACCCGGGCCTGTTTCTGGATCGCGGGGTCCGAAGCCGCGTCGCTCGCCGGGGTGGCGCGCGGCTCGGCGGCTGCGGCGGGCGTGTCCGGTACGGCGGCGCGTGCCGAGAGCCCGCAGGCCAGCGCCACGAAGAGGCATCCGGCCGTCAGGCGGCGGAGCAGGGACGACGGGAACGATGCACGCGATCCAAGCATGGCGCACCCCACTGCGATAAGAGCGGATGACGCAGCATCGCTCTTTCGGCATCCCTGCGCTTGTGGCAGGGGATTGCCGTCCCTGGTCGGGGCCGTCAGAAGCGGCGGCGCTTCTTGAAAGGGGGCTGCCCGCGCCAGTAGCGGATCATCAGGAAGCCGCCCAGCATGCCGCCCAGATGCGCGAAGTGGGCCACGCCCGAGCCGCTGGAGGCCACGCCGAAGGCGAGTTCGAGTGCGCCGAACACGGCGACGAACACCTTGGCCTTCATCGGGATGGGCGGGAACAGCGGCATGATGGTGCGGTTCGGAAAGGTCATGCCGTAGGCCAGCAGCAGGCCGAACAGGCCGCCCGAGGCGCCCACGGTCGGATAGATGGAGCCGGCCAGGAAGGTGACCAGCAGCTGCACCGCCGCCGCACTCAGGATGCTGGCGGCGTAGAACTGGATGAAGCGCTTGTCGCCCCAGAGGCGCTCCAGCTCGCTGCCGAACATCCACAGCCCGAGCATGTTGAAGAACAGGTGCAGGGTGTCACCGTGCAGGAAGGCATAGGTGACGACCTGCCAGGGCATGAACTGGCCGCTGGGCAGCGGCCACAGCGCCAGCGGCAAAGTGAGCTGGGGAGCCAGGATGTTGCGCACGCAGAAGGCGGCGACATTGATCAGCAGCAGGGCTTTGATGATGGGAGGCAGGGAGGGCATCGTGGCGGCCGTGCGACGGTTGGGGTCAAAAGCGCTCCATCATAGCGGCGGGCCTGTCAGCGTCCCACATGGGGACTTGGCGCTGCCTGGCGGCTTTCTTGCATGGCACGATGGCAGCCCTGCCTGCGGCCGCCATCGTGCCGCAGAGGATCCCCTCCGAGAAGGCGCGCCATGCTAGAGACCCTCCTGCGCAACTGCACCCTGCCGGACGGCCGCACCGGCCAGGACATCGCCATCGCCGACGGCCGCATCGTCGCGGTGCAGCCGGCACTGCCCGCCCAGGCGCAGCACGAGATCGATGCTGCCGGGCAGCTGGTGAGCCCGCCCTTCGTGGACGCCCACTTCCACATGGACTCGACCCTGAGCTATGGCCTGCCGCGCGTCAACCAGAGCGGCACCCTGCTGGAGGGCATCGCGCTGTGGGGCGAGCTCAAGCCCCTGCTGACCCAGGAGGCGCTCGTCGAGCGGGCGCTGGCCTATTGCGACTGGGCGGTGGCGCGCGGCCTGCTCGCGATCCGCACCCATGTGGACGTCTGCGACCCGCGGCTGCTCGCGGTGGAGGCCCTGCTGCACGTCAAGCAGCAGGTGCGGCCCTACCTCGACCTGCAGCTGGTGGCCTTCCCGCAGGACGGTGTGCTGCGCAAGGCCGGGGCCTGGGAGCCCTTGAAGCGGGCGCTCGACCTGGGGGTCGACGTGGTGGGCGGCATCCCGCATTTCGAACGCACGATGGCCGAGGGCGCCGAGTCGGTGCGGCTGCTGTGCGAGCTGGCGGCCGAGCGCGGGCTGCGGGTGGACATGCACTGCGACGAGACCGACGACCCGATGTCGCGCCACATCGAGACGCTGGCCTTCCAGGCCCAGCGTCTGGGGCTGCAGGGGCGGGTGGCCGGCTCCCACCTGACGTCGATGCACTCGATGGACAACTACTACGTCTCCAAGCTGATCCCGCTGATCCGCGAGGCCGGCGTGGCCGCCATTGCCAATCCGCTGATCAACATCACGCTGCAGGGCCGCCATGACACCTATCCCAAGCGTCGCGGCATGACCCGGGTGCCGGAGCTGCTGGCGGCCGGCGTCCCGGTGGCCTTCGGCCACGATTGCGTGATGGATCCGTGGTACGCCCTGGGCAGCGCAGACATGCTGGAGGTCGCGCACATGGGGCTGCACGTGGCGCAGATGACGTCCCAGGCGGCGATGCGGCAGTGCTACGCGGCGGTGACCAGTACGCCGGCCGCCGTGCTGGGCCTGGAGGGGTATGGCCTGGAGCCCGGCTGCCGAGCCGACCTCGTGCTGCTGCAGGCCCGCGACCCCGTCGAGGCGATCCGGCTGCGGGCCACGCGCTTGATGGTCATGCGGGCGGGCAAGGTGCTGGCAAGGACGGCGCCGATGGTCGTTGACCTGAGCCTGCCGGCGCGGCCGCAGCAGACCAGCTTTCAACGTTGAGCGAAGCGGCCGCCATGGCTGCATGCATCTGGTGCCCAGGGCCGGACTCGAACCGGCACGCCATCGCTGGCGAGGGATTTTGAGTCCCTTGCGTCTACCTATTTCGCCACCTGGGCAGGTGCGGGGCCGAAGAGCCGGCCCGCGTGCGAGGCGCTGATTATGTCATAGGCCCGGGCAGTGGGCGGGGTTGCCGCAAGCCTGAGACAATCGCCGCTGGAGGATGATCATGCCCGCGTACAAGACCATTGAAGACACCATCGGCCGGACCCCGCTCGTGCGGCTGCAGCGCCTGCCCGGCGCCGAGAACGAGCGCCGCGGCAACGTGATCCTGGGCAAGCTCGAAGGCAACAATCCCGCCGGCTCGGTCAAGGACCGCCCCGCGATCAGCATGATCCGCCGCGCCGAGGAGCGCGGCGACATCAAGCCCGGCGACACCCTCATCGAGGCGACGTCCGGCAACACCGGCATCGCGCTGGCGATGGCCGCCGCGATCCGCGGTTACCGCATGCTCTTGATCATGCCGGAGGACCTGAGCGTCGAGCGCGCGCAAACGATGAAGGCCTTCGGCGCCGAGCTGGTGCTGACCCCCAAGGCCGGCGGCATGGAGTACGCTCGCGACCTCGCCGAGCAGATGCAGCGCGACGGCAAGGGCCGCGTGCTGGACCAGTTCGCCAACGCCGACAACCCGCGCATCCACTACGAGACCACCGGCCCGGAGCTGTGGGACGAGACCGAAGGCCGCATCACCCACTTCGTCAGCGCGATGGGCACCACCGGCACCATCACCGGCGTTTCACGCTTCCTGAAAGAGAAAAACCGGCAGATCCGTATCGTCGGCGCTCAGCCCAGCGAAGGCTCGCGCATCCCCGGTATCCGCAAGTGGCCCGAGGCTTACCTGCCCAAGATCTACGAGCCGAGCCGGGTCGACGAGCTGGTCTACGTGAGTCAGGCCGATGCCGAGGACATGGCCCGCCGCCTGGCCAGCGAGGAGGGCATCTTTGCCGGCATCTCCGCGGCCGGCGCCTGCTGGGTGGCGTTGCAGCTGGCCCGCCAGGTCGAGAACGCGACCATCGTGTTTGTCGTCTGCGACCGCGGCGACCGCTACCTGTCCACCGGCGTGTTTCCGGCCTGAGCCGCGCCCACGGATCGGCTCGACACCTGCCACAGCGCGTGGCCCGACTCGCCGTATTTGCGCTCGAAGGGCGTCAGCGGCGGGTCGCCAGCCGGCACCGGGCCGACCTCGGCCGGGCGTCCGGCGAGCCGCAGCGCGAGCGCGAATTCTTCCGCATAGAGCCGCCAGTTGCTGCGCAACTCCAGCACACCGCCGAGTGCCAGCAGCTCGCGAAAGCGCGGGTGGCCGTGCCAGCGGCGCTGCAAGTGCTCGGATTTCGGCCAGGGGTTGGGGTAGAGCAGGTAGTGGTGCGACAGCCGGACCCCGTCGGCAGCCAGCAGCGCCCACAGCTCGGTGGCATCGGCGCGCAGCAGCAGCAGGTTCTCGGGCCGAGCGCTCGCGGCCAGCTTGCGCTGCCCGCGTTCCAGGCGCTCGGCCGACTGGTCGATGCCGACCACCAGTGCCTCGCCGTGGCGCCGCGCGAGCGTGGCGCTGCTTTCCCCGGTGCCGCAGGCACTGTCGAGCACCAGCGGCACACGGCCGTCCCAGGTGGTCAGGAGGCGCGCGTGCGCCTCACGGCTGTAGGCCGCGATGGGCGCCAGGAAGCGGCTTTCGAGGTGTTTGCGGACCCGCTTTTCCAGCTTCGGGTGGGGGCCGGACTGCGAACTGGTGACGACCCGGGAGGGGGAGCGCGCAGGCGACAGCGGCTCGGGCGCGGGCTGGGTAGGATGCATCGGTTTCCGGCCGCCAGGCCGCCACGAGGGAGTGTTTGTGAACAACTTCAGATTTTGCCCGTCCTGCGCCACCGAGCTGGGCTGGGTGCATGACGGCGAGCGCGACCGGCTACGCTGCCCGGCCTGCAGCTACACCCACTGGAACAACCCGACGCCGGTGCTGGCGGCCATCATCGAGCTGTCGGATCGTGGCGGTCAGTTGCTGCTGGCGCGCAACGCGGCCTGGCCGGGACGCTTTTTCGGGCTGATCACGGGCTTCATGGAGGCCGGCGAGTCGCCCGAGGAGGGCATCCGTCGCGAGATCGCCGAGGAGACCTCCTTGCAGGTGTCGTCGCTGAGCCTGCAGGGCGTGACCGACTTCCAGCGCATGAACCAGGTCATCATCACCTATCACGCGGTTGCGCACGGCGAGATCGTGCTGTCGCCCGAGCTGGTGGAATACCAGGTCCTCGCGCCCGAGGACGTCAAGTGCTGGCCGGCCGCCACCGGCCTGATGCTGGCCCGGTGGCTGGAATCGCGAGGGCACGAGCCCCAGTGGCTGGAGCTGCCGCGGGTCTGAGTCGGCTGCGAAACGCCATTCCAGGGTCGGTTGGCAGACGCCTAGAATGGCGTCGAGAAGGACCGAGCCATATGGACATTCACAAGGAACTCGACACCCGCGGGCTGAACTGCCCGCTGCCCATCCTCAAGGCCAAGAAGGCGCTGGCGGAAATGCAGAGCGGCGAACTGCTCAAGGTGGTCGCCACCGACCCCGGCTCCTTGCGCGACTTTCAGGCCTTCGCCAAGCAGACCGGCAACGAGCTGGTCGATCAGCAGACCCTGGAGAAGGAATTCATCCACGTGCTGCGACGCCGCTGAACCGGGCGGGTCGGCTAAAGCAAAGGCGCCCCGTGGGGCGCCTTTTTTGTCCGGGCCTGCCCTCGGCTCAGAGCTTCAGGCCCTGCAGATACTCGCGGAAGCCCGCGCCCAGCTGCGGGTGGGCCAGGGCCAGTTCGACCGAGGCCTGCAGGAAACCTTCCTTGCTGCCGCAGTCGTAGCGCACGCCTTCATAGCGGTAGGCAAATACCTTCTCGCGGCGCAGCAGGCCGGCGATGCCGTCGGTCAGCTGGATCTCGCCGCCGACGCCGCGCTCCTGCCGCCGGATCTCGTCGAAGATGCCCGAAGTCAGGATGTAGCGGCCCGCCACACCCAGGCGCGAGGGCGCCACTTCGGGGGCTGGCTTCTCGACGATCTGCTGGATGTCGAGCAGGCGGTCGTTGACGGCGATGCCGTCGACGATGCCGTAGCGCTTGGTGTGCTCGGGCGGCACTTCCTGCACCGCAACGATGGTGGCTTTCCAGTCGGCGAACTGGTCGACCATCTGCTTCATGATGGGCGGCTGGCCGACCATCAGGTCATCGGCCAGGATGACCGCGAAGGGGTGACCGTTGACCAGGGTTTCGGCGCACAGCACGGCATGGCCCAGGCCCAGCATTTTCGGCTGGCGGACGAACACGCATTCCATGTCGTCCGGTTTGATCGATTGCACGATTTTCAGCAATTCGTGCTTGCCGGCGGCCTCCAGCTCCGTTTCAAGCTCGTAGGCCATGTCGAAATGGTCCTCGATCGGGCGTTTGGTGCGCCCGGTCACGAAGATCATTTCGCGGATGCCGGCGGCATAAGCCTCTTCGACCGCGTACTGGACCAGCGGCTTGTCCACCACCGGCAGCATTTCCTTCGGCTGCGCCTTGGTGGCCGGGAGAAAGCGGGTGCCGAGTCCAGCGACAGGGAAGACGGCTTTTGTGACGTGCATGTGTTAATTCCTCCTGTTATGTCGAGCGACAGACCATATTGCAAGCTTCACGCCAGCCGGGAGATCTGGGAACGCACCTTCTCAAGGGTAACAGTGTTGTTGGCCAACCGTACTTTTTCCTGTTCCACCACGTTAGCGGCAGCGCGTGCCACGAAACTTTCGTTACTAAGTTTCGCTTGCGACTTTGAAATTTCGATTTCAAGGCGCTTGATTTCCTTGCCCAGGCGTTCGCGCTCGGCCTCGACGTTGATTTCGACGTGCAAGGCCAGGCGGATCGACCCCTGCACCGCCACCGGTGCCTGCAGCGTGGCCTGTGCGAAGGCGGCTTCGTCGTCGAAGATCTTCACCTCGCTGACCTTGGCGAGCGCCTGCAGCACCGGGGCCGCCTGCTCCACGAAGGCCGCATCGCCGATGGCATAGAGCGGCACGCGCTCGGCCGGCGACAGCCCCATGTCGCTGCGCAAGGTGCGGCTGGCGCCGACCAGGGCCTTGAGCTGCTCCATCCAGGCATCGGCCTGCGCATCGACGCGCTCCAGCTGGGGCCGGGGGTAGGGCGCCAGGACGATGGAGGTGTCCGAGTCGGCCGCCTTGCGGCCGGCCACCGGCGCGACCTTCTGCCACAACTCCTCGGTGATGAAGGGCGTGACGGGGTGCAGCAGGCGCAGCACCGTCTCCAGCACGCGGATCAGGGTGCGCCGGGTGGCGCGCTGGCGCGCCGCATCGCCGGTGGCGATCTGCACCTTGGCGATCTCCAGGTACCAGTCGCAGTACTGGTCCCAGACGAACTGGTAGATCGCGTTGGCGACGTTGTCCAGCCGGTACTCGGCGAAACCCTGTTCCACCGCGTGCTCGACGCGCTGCAGCTCGCTCGTGATCCAGCGGTCGGCGGGCGAGAAGTCGAGGTAGCCGCCCGGACCGCAGGCCTGCGAGCCGTGCTCGGCGAGGCCGCAGTCCTGGCCTTCGCAGTTCATCAGCACGAAGCGTGTGGCGTTCCAGAGCTTGTTGCAGAAGTTGCGGTATCCCTCGCAGCGCTTGGAGTCGAAATTGATATTGCGGCCCAGGCTGGCGAGCGCCGCGAAGGTGAAGCGCAGCGCGTCCGCACCATAACCCGGGATGCCCTCGGGGAACTCCTTTTTGGTCGCCTCGCGCACCTTGGGCGCGGTCTCGGGCCGGCGCAGCCCGGTGCTGCGCTTCTCCAGCAGCGGCTCCAGCGCGATGCCGTCGATCAGGTCCACCGGGTCCAGCACGTTGCCCTCGGACTTGCTCATCTTCTTGCCGTGCGCGTCCCGCACCAGGCCGTGGATGTAGACGTGGCGGAAGGGCACCTTGCCGGTGAAGTGCACGGTCATCATGATCATCCGGGCGACCCAGAAGAAGATGATGTCGAAGCCGGTGACCAGCACGCTGGACGGCAGGAACAGGTCCAGCTCCTTGGTCTGCTGCGGCCAGCCCAGCGAGGAGAAGGGCACCAGGGCCGAGGAGTACCAGGTGTCGAGCACGTCCTCGTCGCGTGTCAGTTCGCCCTCGTAGCCGGCCGCGCGCGCCTTGGCGCGGGCCTCTTCCTCGCTGCGTCCGACGAAAAGCTGGCCCTCACTGCCGTACCACGCGGGAATCTGGTGGCCCCACCAGAGCTGGCGCGAGATGCACCAGTCCTGGATGTTGTTCATCCACTGGTTGTAGGTGTTCACCCACTGCTCGGGCACGAACTGCACGCGGCCGTCCTGCACCACCTCGATGGCCTTCTCGGCGATCGACTTGCCGCTCGCGTCGGGCTTGCTCATCGCGACGAACCACTGGTCGGTCAGCATCGGCTCGATCACCTGGCCGGTGCGCTCGCAGCGGGGCACCATCAGCTTGTGCTTCTTGACCTCGACCAGGAAACCCTGGGCCTCCAGGTCCGCCACCACACGCTTGCGGGCCTCGAAACGGTCCAGCCCGCGGTAGGCCTCGGGCGCGTTGTCGTTGATCTTCGCATCCAGCGTCAGCACGCCGATGATGGGCAGGCCGTGGCGCTGGCCCACCGCATAGTCGTTGACGTCGTGCGCCGGCGTGACCTTGACCACGCCGGTGCCGAACTCGCGGTCCACGTAGGCGTCGGCAATCACGGGGATGGTGCGGCCGCACAGCGGCAGCGTCACCTGCCGGCCCACCAGGGCCTGGTAGCGCTCATCCTCGGGGTGGACCATCAGCGCGACGTCGCCCAGCATGGTTTCGGGCCGGGTGGTCGCCACGGTCAGCTCGCCTGAGCCGTCGGCCAGCGGGTAGCGGATGTGCCAGAGCGAGCCGTCTTCCTCTTCGCTCGCGACCTCCAGGTCCGACACCGCCGACTTGAGCACCGGGTCCCAGTTCACCAGGCGCTTGCCGCGGTAGATCAGGCCCTCTTCATAGAGGCGCACGAAGGTCTCGGTCACGACACTGGACAGCTTCTCGTCCATCGTGAAGTACTCGTGCTGCCAGGACACCGAGTCGCCCATGCGGCGCATCTGCTGCGTGATGGTCGAGCCCGACTGCTGTTTCCACTCCCAGACCTGGGCGACGAAGTTCTTGCGGCCCAGGTCGTGGCGCGACTGGCCCTTGGCCTGCAGCTGGCGTTCCACCACGATCTGCGTCGCGATGCCGGCGTGGTCGGTGCCGGGCACCCACAGGGTGTTCTCGCCGCGCATCCGGTGGTAGCGCGTCAACGAGTCCATGATGGTCTGGTTGAAGGCGTGGCCCATGTGCAAGGTGCCGGTCACGTTCGGCGGCGGCAGTTGGATGCAGAAGGAAGGCCGGTTCTCGTCCAGCGTCGGCGCGTACAGGCCGCGGCGCTCCCATTCGGGGCCCCACTTGGCTTCGATGGCTTTCGGTTCGAATGACTTGAGCAGGTCGGACATGGTGCCGGATGCGGAGTGTGAGAGTCGGGGACGGAAAACGAAGCGGCGTCCCGCAGGACGCCGCCGAGTCTGGGATGGCCCGATTTTAGGCCCTGGCCTTTACATCAACAGATGTTCGCCGGCGTTGTCGCCGCCCAGGATCACGTAGTTGACCTTGCGCACGTCGGCCAGGCAGCGGCCGCCGGCGTAGCTGATCGAGCTCTGCAGGTCCTCCTGCATCTCGCGCAGCGTGTCGGCCAGGCGGCCCTTGACGGGCTCCAGGATGCGCTTGCCCTCGACATGCTTGTACTCGCCCTTGTTGAAGTCCGACGCGCTGCCGTAGTACTCCTTGTAGAGCTTGCCGTCGACCTCCACCGTCTGGCCGGGCGATTCCTCGTGGCCGGCGAACAGCGAGCCGATCATCACCAGGGTCGCGCCGAAACGCACGCTCTTGGCGATGTCGCCGTGCTCGCGGATGCCCCCGTCGGCGATGATGGGCTTGGTCGCCACCCGGGCGCACCACTTCAGCGCCGAAAGCTGCCAGCCGCCGGTGCCGAAGCCGGTTTTCAGCCGCGTGATGCAGACCTTGCCCGGCCCTATGCCCACCTTGGTGGCGTCGGCGCCCCAGTTTTCCAGGTCGATCACCGCCTCGGGCGTGCCGACGTTGCCGGCGATCACGAAGGTGTCGGGCAGCTTCTGCTTGATGTGGCCGATCATGCGCTGCACCGAGTCGGCATGGCCGTGGGCGATGTCGATGGTGATGTAGTCGGCGCCCACGCCCTCGGCCGCCAGGCGGTCGATGACGGCGTAGTCGGCCGGCTTGACGCCCGAGCTGATCGAGACGAACAGGCCCTGTTCGCGCATGCGCTTGGCATAGACCACGTTGTCGAGGTCGAAGCGGTGCATCACATAGAAATAGCCGTTGGCGGCCAGCTGCTCGGTGATGCGCTCGTCCACCACGGTTTTCATGTTGGCGGGCACCACCGGCAGCTTGAAGCGGCGGCCGCCGAACTCCACCGAGGTGTCGCATTCGCTGCGGCTGTCCACGCGGCATTTGCGCGGCAACAGCAGGATGTTGTCGTAGTCGAAGATTTCCATCAGAGATCGCTCCGGAAGCAGATAGGACGCCGCGTTGAAGCAGTGCGCGTCGAGGCTGCGAGCGCTTGACTTGGGGACCCGGTCGGCCGCCGAAAGCCCCGGGGAGCGGGGTGGCTGCGCCTACATAAAAACCGGACGCCAAAATTTGGGCCCGGTGGCTGATTCTACTCACATGGAGCCGGATGCGCGCCTGGGGGCTTCTTCGCGCTCCCTAGAATCGCGGCATGAGTCTCGAATTCGCGCCCGCCGCCCCCCCGTCCCTGCTCAACAACCTCAACCCGGAGCAGCTGGCCGCCGTCACGCTGCCCAGCCGCCCGGCCCTGATCCTGGCGGGGGCCGGCTCCGGCAAGACGCGAGTGCTCACCACCCGCATCGCCTGGCTGATCCAGACGGGGCAGGTCTCGCCGGCCGGCGTGATGGCGGTGACCTTCACGAACAAGGCCGCCAAGGAAATGCTGACGCGCCTGGGCAACCTGCTGCCGATTCCCGTGCGCGGCATGTGGATCGGCACCTTCCACGGCCTGTGCAACCGTTTTCTGCGCGCCCACTGGAAGCTCGCCAACCTGCCGCAGAGCTTCCAGATCCTCGATTCGCAGGACCAGCTCTCGGCGGTGCGGCGCATCATCAAGGCGATGAACCTGGACGAAGAGCGTTTCGTGCCCAAGCAGGTGACCTGGTTCATCGCCGGCAGCAAGGAGGAGGGCCTGCGCCCCAAGGACGTCGACGTGCGCGACGAGCAGAGCCGCAAGCTGGCCGAGATCTACCAGGCCTACGAGGACCAGTGCCAGCGCGAAGGGGTGGTCGACTTCGCCGAGCTGATGCTGCGCACCTACGAGATGATGCGCGACCAGCCCGCCTTGCGCGAGCACTACCAGCGGCGCTTCCGCCACCTGCTGGTCGACGAGTTCCAGGACACCAACCGGCTGCAGTACGCCTGGCTGAAGATGTTTGCCGGACGCGAGACGAGTGTCTTCGCGGTGGGCGACGACGACCAGAGCATCTACGCCTTCCGCGGCGCCCAGGTCGGCAACATGTCGGACTTCGAGCGCGAGTTCGAGGTCGAGCACGTCATCAAGCTGGAGCGCAACTACCGCAGCTTCGGCAACATCCTCGACTCGGCCAACGCGCTGATCTCCCACAACACCCGACGCCTGGGCAAGAACCTTCGCACCGAGGCCGGCCCGGGCGAGCCGGTGCGCATCTACGAGTCCACCAGCGACTACGCCGAAGCGCAGTGGCTGATCGAGGAGGCGCAGCAGCTGCACCGCGACGGCACGGCGCGCGCCGAGATCGCCATCCTCTACCGCTCGAATGCCCAGTCGCGGGTGCTGGAAAGCGCCCTGTTCAACGCCGGCATCCCCTACCGCGTCTACGGTGGCCTGCGCTTTTTCGAGCGCGCCGAGATCAAGCACGCGCTGGCCTACCTGCGGCTGCTGGAGAACCCCAACGACGACACCAGCTACCTGCGGGTCGTCAACTTCCCCACCCGCGGCATCGGCGCCCGCACCCTGGAGCAGCTGCAGGACGCGGCGCGCACGAGCGGCCGCAGCCTCTACCAGAGCGCGGGCGCGGTCACCGGCAAGGGCGGCGCCAACCTGCAGGCGTTCAACCGGCTGGTCGACGCGATGCGCGACAACACCCGCGGGCTGACCTTGCGCGAGATCATCGAGCACGTGGTGCAGTCCTCGGGGCTGGCCGACTTCTACCGCAACGAGAAGGAAGGCCGCGAGCGGCTGGAAAACCTGGACGAACTGGTCAACGCTGCCGAGGCCTTCGTCACCCAGGAAGGCTTCGGCAAGGACGCCGTGGCCCTGCCGGTGGACGAGCAGGGCGCGTCGCCCGGCGCGATCGCCGAGGGCGACCCGCCGGCGGTGGCGCGTACCGAGCAGACGCCCGACGCCGATACCGGCGAGATCATGTCGCCGCTGGCGGCCTTCCTGACCCATGCCGCGCTGGAAGCCGGCGACAACCAGGCGCAGGCCGGCCAGGACGCGATCCAGTTGATGACCGTGCACGCGGCCAAGGGCCTGGAGTTTGACGTCGTGTTCATCACCGGGCTGGAGGAGGGCCTGTTCCCGCACGAGAACTCGCTGTCCGACCACCAGGGCCTCGAGGAGGAGCGCCGCCTGATGTATGTGGCGATCACGCGGGCGCGACAGCGCCTCTATCTCAGCCACAGCCAGACACGGATGCTGCACGGCCAGACCCGCTACAACATCAAGAGCCGGTTTTTCGAGGAGCTGCCCGAAGCCGCCCTCAAGTGGATCACCCCCAAGGCCCAGGCTTTCAGCAGCGGTTTTGCGCGCGACTACCAGGCCGCCTGGGCCAGCGGTTCCGGCCTCGGCTCCATCGTCGGCGCCGGAGAGAAGAAGATGGCGCCCAAGGTCGCCACCTCCGACGGCGTGGCGCTGCGCATGGGCCAGGCGGTTTTCCACACCAAGTTCGGCGAAGGCGTGATCGTCACGCTCGAAGGCAGCGGGCCGGACGCGCGGGCCCAGATCAACTTCGGCCGCCACGGCATGAAGTGGCTGGCGCTCAGCGTCGCCAAACTGACGCCGGTGGATTGAGGCGGACGCCGGCGGGGCGTTGGGAAATTCCTTAAGCCGGGCCGGAAACGGTCGATACCCGGTATGCGCGGCGACCTGCACACCAGGTTGCAACCTGTTTTCCTTACCGGGATCGCTCCATGAAGGGCTACAGCCTCCGTCAAAAATTCGCCTTCGGCCTGACTGCCGTCGTGGTCGTTTCGCTGCTGATCATGGTGGGCACCCGCCTGCTCGGCAAGGCTGCCTTATTCCACTACCTAGAGCGCGACCACCTCGCGACGGTGCTGCACCTGTCGCAGGCCCTGGAGCGCGTCACCGAGGGCAGCCGCCGCGCCGGGGAGGTCACGCGGGCCCAGATGGTGGCCGACATCGACAAGGCCATCGAGATCGCCTCGCGGGTGGACATCGAGCTGTTCGCGGTCGAAAGGGCCGCGATGTCGATGATGGGCTACGGCGACGTCATCCGCCTGCCGCGCAAGGATGTCGCCGAGCTGAACCGCATGCGCCAGATCATCGAGGCCGAGCCGGGCAGCGGAGTCAGCCCGGAGCTGGTCGCCCGGCTCAAGCCCGACATGGATCAGGTGCTGGACAACACCAACCGCTTCGGGCCTCTGGTGGCCGACGCGGTAGGCTTCATCAAGGCCTCGGTCATCACCATCAACCTGCTCGGCATCGCGGTGCTGCTGACGGCCTTCTGGGTCATCCGCAAGGCCACCCTGGGCCCGCTGCAGCAGGCCCTGGTCGCCGCCAACCGCATCGCCGAGGGCGATCTGAGCGGGCGCCTGAGCGCCACGACGCAAGACGAGGTCGGCCAGCTGATCGAGGCCCTGCGCACGATGCAGGACAGCCTGGTGCGGGTGGTCGGCAACGTGCGCGAGCGCTCTCACACGGTGGCCGAGCGCATGACCCGGATCGCGGGCGGCACCGCCGAGCTGTCGGCACGCACCGAGCGGCAAGCCTCCGCACTGGAGCAGACGGCGGCGACGATGGAGCAGATCACCGCCACCGTGAAGCAGAGTGCGCAGACCGTGCAGGAGGCCGACCGCATCGCCCGTGACGCCGCCGAGGTCGCGACGCAGGGTGGCCAGGCGGTGGACAAGGCGGTTCAGAGCATGAACGCCATCCTGAGCGCGTCGAAGAAGATCGCCGAGATCACCACCCTGATCAACGGCATCTCCTTCCAGACCAACATCCTGGCGCTCAACGCCGCGGTGGAATCGGCCCGTGCCGGCGAGCACGGCCGGGGCTTCGCGGTGGTGGCCGCTGAGGTGCGTACCCTGGCGCAGCGCAGTGCTGCCGCGGCCAAGGAGATCGAGGCGCTGATCCGGGATTCGGTCGAGAAGGTCGAGGCCGGCTCGGCGCAGGTGGGGGAGGCAGGCCAGACCATCCAGCAGGTGGTGGGCACGGTCGGCCAGGTCAGCCGGCTCATCGGGGATGTGGCGAATGCCTTCGGCGAACAGCAGAGCGGCATGGCCCAGATCGAGCAGGCGATCGGCGAGCTGGACCAGGTGACGCAGCAGAACGCGGCCATGGTGCAGCGCTCGGCGGCCACCGCGAACGTGGTGCGCGGCGAGTCGGAGCAGCTGGTCGAGGCTGTGGCCGTCTTCAAGCTGGCCGACTGAGTCGGTCCGGCACCCCCGGCTTCAGCGCCGCAGCTTGCCGTCGGCGCCGATCACCGTCACCTCGACATAACGCGAGCCATTGCGGTTGCCGGCGCCGAAGCCCACCTTGAAGCCCCCGGCGTCGTACTCCTTCAGGCCGTCCAGCGCGGCCAGCACCTTCTGCCGGGTGGGCTCGGGGCCGGCACGCCGCAGCGCCTCGACCATCACCTTGGCCGCGATGAAGGACTCCAGGCTGGCGTAGGAGATCACCTTGCCCGGCGCGTACTGGGCCATCAGGGTGTGGAACTCGCGCACCACCGGGGTCGAGGCCGCATACGGGAAAGGCATCACCTGCGAGATCCCGACGCCGCGCACCACCGCTTCGCCGGCGTTGTGGAGCAACTCCTTGAAGTTCACCACCGAGATGCTGAACAGCTGGGCCCGACTCCCGGCAGCTCGCAGCTTTTTGATGAAGACCGAGGACGCGCGGTTGACCGAGACCATGATCACAGCGTCCGGGTTGGCCGGCACGATGGCGGCGACTGCGGCATCGACCTCCTCGGGCTTGGTGCGGTCGTAGCTGCCGGTGGCGACCGACTTCAGCCCCAGCTTTTGCATCGCTGCCTCGGCGCCTGCCAGGCCGGCCTTGCCGAAGGCATCGTCCTGGTACAGGACCGCAAAACGCCTCAGACCCACGGTGTGCAGGTGCTCGACCATCTTGGCGGTTTCGTCGGCGTAGCTCGCGCGCACGTGGAAGAGGTAGGGGTTGATCGGCACGCGCAGGTCCATCGCGCCGGTGTAGGGTGCCAGCAGTGCGATGCCGGCCTCGCTCAGCACCTTGTGTTTGGTCAGCGCCAGCACGTTGGCGGTGCCCACGAAACCGAACAGCGCGAGCGGCTTGTCCTGTTCCAGCAGCTCACGGGTGCGCTCCAGGGTCAGTTCGGGCCGGTAGCCGTCATCCTTCACGACCACCCGGATCTGCCGGCCGAGCACCCCGCCCCTGGCGTTGACGTGAGCGAAGTAGGCCTGCGCTCCCGCCACGTACTCCTCGCCGGTGCCGGTGATGACACCCGTCAGCGGAGCAACCTGACCGATGACCAGGTCGGCTGCCGCGGCGGGCAGGGCCGCCGCGCTCATCAGCAAGGACAGGGTGAAAGCGCGCAGACGGCCGGCGGCCGAAGCAGGCAAAGACATCATTTTCTCCTTGTGCCTGCCGACCCGCTGCCGGTCAGGCTGACCCGAACAGAAAAGCGGGACGCCAATGGCGTCCCGCTCGGTGCTTGTTGTGTTCAGCTCAGTGTAAGGAGATGCTTGCGCGCCCCGCTCAGGGACGGCCCTGAGAACTTGTCATGCTGGCGACAGCGGCGGCCAAGAAAACCGGGCCACCGCGAACAATGTCACGCCGGCCGCGACAGCTCAGCGTAGCGCTGCAGGTGCCAGTCGGTGTCGCCGGCGCTCAGCTCGATCGCCATCAGGCGCTTGAACTGGTGGCTCACGATGAGCTCGTCGGTCATGCCCATGCCACCGTGCAGCTGCACTGCCTGCTGGCTCACGTAGCGGCAGGCGCGGCCCACCACCACCTTGGCGGCCGAGAGCACCCGGGCGCGCTCGGCCGCATCGGCGTCGCGGCAGCGCACCGCCGCCAGGATGCTCATCGAGCGGGCCTGCTCGTAGTGCATCAGCAGGTCGGCCGCGCGGTGCTGCAGTGCCTGGAAGCGGCCGATGGGCTGGCCGAACTGCTGGCGCGTCTGCAGGTACTCGACGGTCGCGTCGACCGCCGCCTTGATCACGCCGACCGCTTCGGCGCACAGCGCCGCGAGGCCGATGTCCAGCGCCCGCGACAAGGCTTCCCAGGCCTGGCCCTCCTCGCCCAGCCGGTCGGCGCTGGAGACGCGCACCCGGTCGAGCACGATCTCGGCAGCGCGCAGGCCGTCCACCGTCGGGTAGTCGCGCAGCGTCAGCCCGGCCGCCTTGCGAGGCACCAGGAACAGTGAAATGCCGTGGCGATCGCCGGCCTCGCCGGCGGTGCGCGCCGACACGATCAGGAGGTCCGCGGCATTGGCGTGCAGCACGACGGACTTCCGCCCGCTCAACACATAGCCGTCGCCCTCGCGCTCGGCACGCGTCTCCACGTGCAGGTCAGCGCCGCGGCCGGGCGCTTCGTCATGCGCCGTCACGGCCACGCATTCGCCGCCGGCCAGTGCCGGCAGCCAGCGCGCCTGCTGGGCCTCGCTGCCCGCGCTGCGCAGCAGCTCGGTCGCGATCACGGCGCTCGCGAGGTAGGGCTCCAGCACCAGGCCCTCGCCCAGGGCCTGCATCACCAGCATGGTCTCCACCGCGCCGGCGTCCAGCCCTCCGTGCGCCTCGGGCACATGCAACGCGAGCAGGCCCAGCTCGGCCATCTGCGACCAGACCTGGCGGTCGATGCCTTGCCCGGCGTCGCGGATGGCGCGACGGCGTTCGAAGCCGTATTCGCCGGCGACAAAACGGCGCACCGTGTCTTCCAGCAGCTGCTGTTCTTCGCTGAGGTTGAAGTTCATGGTCTCGCGGCCTCTCTCACAGTCCCAGCAGGCGCTGGGAGATGATGTTCTTCTGGATCTCGTTGGAGCCGCCGTAGATCGACAGCTTGCGCATGTTCAGGTAGTTGGCGGCCAGGCTGACCGCATGGGACGGGCCGATCGGGTCGTCCTGCCAGCCGGCCTCCAGCGCCTCGCGCCGGAACGGCAGGGCATAGGGGCCGACCGCCTGCACCAGCAGCTCGGTGATGCCCTGCTGGATCTCGGTGCCCTTGATCTTCAGGATGGACGCTTCCGGCCCCGGCGCGCGCTTCTGCGCCTCGGCGGACAACACGCGCAGGTTGGTGAGTTCCAGCGCCATCAATTCGATCTCCAGCTCCGCCAGGCGCGCGGCAAACAGCGGGTCCTCGATCAGCGGGCGACCGCGCTTGCGCTCGATGGCCGCGATGCGCTTGAGCCGCGCCAGCTCGCGCTTGGCGATGCCGATGCCGGCGATGTTGGTGCGTTCGTGGCCGAGCAGGAACTTGGCATAGGTCCAGCCCTGGTTCTCTTCGCCCACCAGGTTCTCCACCGGCACGCGCACGTCCTCGAACCAGACCTCGTTGACCTCGTGCGCGCCGTCCAGCGTGATGATGGGGCGCACCGTGATACCGGGGCTTTTCATGTCGATCAGCAGGAAGGAGATGCCGCGCTGCGGCTTCACCTCCGTGTCGGTGCGCACCAGGCAGAAGATCCAGTCGGCATGCTGGCCCAGCGTGTTCCAGGTCTTCTGGCCGTTGACTACGTAGTGGTCGCCGTCGCGCCGCGCGCGGGTGCGCAGCGAGGCCAGGTCCGAGCCAGCGCCCGGCTCGGAGTAGCCCTGGCACCACCATTCCTCCGCCGAGGCGATCTTGGGCAGGAAACGCTGCTGTTGCGCCGCGTTGCCGAAGGCCATGATCACCGGCGCCACCATCTTGAGCCCGAAGGGGATCAGGCGCGGCGCGCCGCCGGCGGCGCACTCCTCGTCGAAGATGTACTGCTGCACCGGGCCCCAGCCGGGGCCGCCGAACTCCTTCGGCCAGCCCGGTGCGCCCCAGCCGCGCGCGTGCAGCGCGCGTTGCCAGCTCACGTGGTCCTGCTTGGTCAGGTGCAGCCCGTTGTGCACCTTGTGGCGGATGTTCTCGTCGAGGTGCTCGCGCACGAAGCTGCGCACCTCCTCGCGGAAGGCCTGTTCTTCGGCCGTGAAATTCAGATCCATGGTCAAGGTCTTCTAGTGGGGCTCGTGGCCGGGTTCAGACTCGTTCGATCACCATCGCCAGGCCCTGGCCGACGCCGATGCACAGGCTCACGACCGCATAACGGCCCTGGCGGCGCTGCAGCTCGCGGGCGGTGCTCAGGGCCAGCCGGGCGCCCGAGGCGCCGAGCGGGTGGCCGACCGCGATGGCGCCACCGTTGGGGTTGACGCGCGCATCGTCGTCGTCGACCTGCAGGCCGCGCAGGCAGCCCAGCACCTGGGAGGCGAAGGCCTCGTTGATCTCGATCAGATCGAGCTCGCGCAGCGACAGCCCGGCACGCTCGACCGCCTTGCGGATCGCCGGCACCGGGCCGACCCCCATGATGCGGGGCTCCACCCCCGCGGCCGCGGCGCTCAGGATGCGCGCCAGCGGCGCCTTGCCGGCGCGCTCGCCGGCGGCGCGGCTGCCCACCAGCAGGGCCGCCGCGCCGTCGTTGATGCCCGAGGCATTGCCGGCCGTCACCACACCGCCCTCGAAGAGCGGCTTGAGCCGGGCCAGGCTCTCCAGGGTCGAGTCGGCGCGCGGGTGCTCGTCCTCGGCCACACGCAGCGGCGGCGTCTTGCGGCCGGTGGGCACCTCGATCGGGTGGATCTCGCCCTCGAAAAAGCCGGCGGCGCGGGCGCCTTCGTATTTCGCCTGCGAAGCGGCGGCGAAACGGTCGGCCTGCTCGCGCGTGATGCCGAACTCGCGCGCCACGTTGTCGCCGGTCTGCGGCATCGTGTCGTTGCCGTACTGGCGGGTGACCCGGGGATTGGGGAAGCGCGCGCCGATGGTGGTGTCGAAGACCTGGAAGTCGCGGCTGTAGGCGCTTTCGCTCTTGCCCACCACGAAGGGGGCCCGGCTCATGCTTTCGACACCGCCGGCGAGATACAGCTCGCCCTCGCCGCAGCTCACCGCCCGGGCCGCATCCACCACCGCGGCCAGGCCGCTGGCGCACAGGCGGTTGACCGTCTGCCCCGGCACGCTGACCGGAAAGCCGGCCGCCAGCAGCGCGTTGCGCGCGATATTGCGCGAGTCCTCGCCCGCCTGCGTGGTGCAGCCGAGGATCACGTCCTCGATCTGTTCGGCTTTCCAGGGCGAGCGCGTCACCAGGGCACGCATCACCTCGGCGACCAGGTCGTCGGGCCGCACCGGGGCCAGGGCACCGGCATGGCGGCCGAAGGGCGAGCGCAATCCGTCGTAGATATAAGCATCGAGCATGGGGGTCATTCCTCTTCGGTCAACAGGGACACGCCCAGGCGGGCGCGGCGGCGCAGCCAGGGGCTGGCGCGGTAGCGGGGGTCTCCGGTGCTGTCCTGCAGGTCCTGCAGGATGCGCAGCACGGTGGCCGGGCCGAGCCGGTCGCCCCAGGCCAGTGGGCCGACGGGATAACCCAGGCCCAGCGTGACGGCGCGGTCGATGTCGGCCGGTGCGGCGATGCCTTGCTGGGCGATCTCGGCGGCGATGTTGACGATGGTCGCGATCACCCGCGGCGCGACGCCGCCGGCGCTGTCGCGCACCAGCGAGACCGGCACGCCGTCGGCGCCGAGCAGCCCGCGCGCCGCTTCGCGCGTCTCGCGCGAGGTCAGCGGGGTGCTCATCACGACGCGACGCCGGCGGGTGTCGAACAGCCAGTCCACCGCGACGGTGCGGCTCGCGTCCAGGCCCTCGGCCACCGCGCAGCTGGTCGCGTCGTGGCCGTAGGGGGTGACGATGCAGAGGCTGTCGGCGGCGGGTGTCGCGCCGTCGTCCAGGACCGCCCCGAGCGATTGCAACAGCGTCGTGATGCGCTGATGAGCGACCGGGACGGCGCGGCTGACCCAGACCCTCGCGGGCCGGGCGGTGGATGCGGGCGCGTCCTCGACACGCTCCTGCTGGCCCGCCTCGTAGCGGTAGAAGCCGCGGCCGACCTTCCGCCCCACCAGCCCGGCGGCGAGCATCTGGCGCGTCAGCGGCTGGGGCCGGAAACGCGGCTCCTCGTAGTACTGGTGGTAGATCGACTCCATCACCGGGTGCGAGACGTCCAGCGCGGTGAGGTCGAGCAGTTCGAAGGGGCCGAGCTTGAAGCCCGCGGTGTCGCGCAGGATGCGGTCGAGCTGGTGGAACTCGGCCACGCCCTCGGCCAGCAGCCTCAGCGCCTCGGTGCCGTAGCCGCGCCCGGCGTGGTTGACGATGAAGCCCGGCGTGTCCTTGGCCCGCACCGCGGTGTGGCCGCAGCGCCGTCCGAGGCCGAGCAGGAAGTCGGTGACCCAGGGCTCGGTCAGCAGGCCGTCGATGACCTCGACGATCTTCATCAGCGGCACCGGGTTGAAGAAGTGGAAGCCGGCGACCCGCTGCGGTCGCTGCAGGCCGGCCGCGATCGCGGTGACCGACAGCGAGGAGGTGTTGCTCGCGAGCACGCAGTCGGGCCCGACGACGGCCTCCAGTTCAGCGAACAGCGCGCGCTTGACGCCGAGGTCCTCCACCACGGCCTCGACCACCGCGGCGCAGCCCGCCAGCTCCTGGATGGCCTCGGCCGCGTGCAGGCGCTGGCCGGCCGCCGTCGCGAGCTCGGGCGTGAGCTTGCCCTTGTCGACCAGGCGGCCGAAAGTGGCCTGCAGTTCGCGCAGTGCCTCGGCGGCGGCGCCCGGCCGCTTGTCGAGCAGGCTGACGCGCACTCCGGCCTGCGCCGCGATTTGCGCAATGCCGCGGCCCATCACGCCGGCACCGACGACGGCGATGTGCAGATCTGGAGAAGAATAATTCTGCATTGCGGAATTAAGTTCTGAAATGAAGAAAACTGCCACATCATGGAGCAGCGGCGGCGGACGGTCAACCCATGCGGTGGGCCGAGTTGTGAGCTAACACCGCTCTGCAGGCGGCCGGTGTTCTGCATTCAGGAACAAGGTTCCGTTCCGGCATTGACGGAGTCGGTCGAGCGTGCCAGGATTCGGCCCGGAACCGCCCGCAATACGGAACGCTTTTCGCCATGGTTTTTGCCTCCCAGCTCCCCCACGTCCCGCTGCCCACGCGCCTGCATGGCGTGATCGATCCTTGGGTGGCCAGCCGCCCCGACGCGCCGGCCATCGAGGACGCCACCGTGCGCCTGAGCTACGGCGAGCTGGCGGGGCAGGTGGCGTCGGCGCGCGCCGCATTGACCGAGGCCGGCCTGCGCGCCGGTGACCGCTTGCTGGTGGTGACCGAGAACTGCGTCGCGGCCGCGGTGCTGGCGCTCGCGGCCAGCGGGCTGGACGTCTGGTTCTCGCTCGCGAACGCGCGGCTGTCGGCGCGCGAGATCGACAACCAGGCGGCCCACTCGGGGGCCCGCCGCATCGTTTTCCTGGCTCAGGCCTCGCCCGAGGCGGCCCGGCATGCCGAGCGCCTGGAGGCGCAGCCGATGGCCTGGCCGGGGGGCGGCTCGGTGTTCCTGTCGGCCCTCAACGAGGCCGCCGTGCCCGAGCCGGTCGAGCTCGATCCGGCCCGCCAGGTCGCGACCTTGATCTACACCACGGGCACCTCCGGCAGCCCCAAGGGCGTGATGCTGACGCACGCCAACCTGCTGTTCATCGCCGAGAACAGCCGACGTGTGCGCCGACTGTCGCCGACCGACCGCGTCTGGGGCGTGCTGCCGATGTCGCATGTCTATGGCCTGACGGCCGTGCTGCTCGCCACCTTGCACGCCGGCGCCAGCCTGGTGCTGGTGCCGCGCTTCGACCCGGAGCAGACCGCCCTCGCGCTGGCGGGCGACGGCATCACGGTGCTGCACGGCGTGCCGGCGATGTATGCCAAGCTGCTGGAGTGGGGCCGCCGCCCCGGCCACCGCCTGCACGCGCCGACGCTGCGCATTGCACAGTCCGGCGGCGCGCCGCTCGACCAGGCGCTCAAGGACAGCTTCGAAGCGGTCTTCGGGGTGGTGCTGCAAAACGGCTACGGCATGACCGAGGCGGCGCCTTCCATCGCCCAGACCCGGCTCGACGACCCGCGGCGCGACTGCTCGGTGGGGCCGCCCATTCCCGGCATCGAGGTCCGCGTCGTCGATCTGCAGACGCGCGCGCCCTTGCCGCAGGGCGAGGCCGGCGAGCTGTGGGTGCGCGGTCCCAATGTCATGAAGGGCTACTATGGCAATCCGGCGCTGACGCGCGAGACGCTCAGCGAGGACGGCTGGCTCAACACCGGCGACCTGGCGCGCGTCGAGCCCGATGGCGCGCTGCAGGTGGTGGGGCGCTCCAAGGAGCTGATCATCCGCTCCGGCTTCAACGTCTACCCGGTGGAGGTCGAGCAGGTGCTGTGCGCCCACCCGCTGGTGGTGCAGGCGGCGGTGGTGGGCCGCAGCGTGCCGGGCAACGAGGAGGTGGTGGCCTACGTCGAGCCGGCGCCCGGCAGCGAGTTGGCCCGCGGCGAGTTGGAGCAGTGGCTGCGCGAGCGGCTGTCGCCTTACAAGCTGCCGTCGGACATCGTGATGCTGGCTCAGCTGCCGGCGTCGCCCACCGGCAAGGTTTTCAAGGCGCGGCTGCGCGAGATGGCGCAGCAGGCGTTGGACAAGGAGGTTTGAGATGCAAGGCGTGGCTCCGGTTCGCGACGAGGCCGACACCCCGGCAGCCGACGAGGCCGCGGACGACATGGACATCGACGAGGGGCTGAACAGTCCGACCCCCGCCGCCGGGACGGCCCCGGCGCGCAGCGGCAAGGTCAAGGAGGACCGGCATTTCGTCACCGCGCTGGCGCGCGGGCTGGAGGTGCTGAGCTGCTTCCGCTCCAGCGACAAGATGCTCGGCAACCAGGAGCTGGCGCGGCGCTGCGGCCTGCCCAAGTCCACCGTTTCGCGCCTGACCTACACGCTGACCAAGCTCGGTTTTCTGGACTATGTGGAGGAGACCGGCCGCTACCGCCTGGGCAGCGCGACGCTCTCGCTCGGCAGCGCGATGCTGGCGCGCATGGACGTGCGCCAGGTGGCGAGGCCGCTGATGCAGGAGCTGGCGGACTTCTCGCAGGCCATGGTCTCGCTCGGCTCGCGCGACCGGCTCAGCATGATCTATGTCGAGAACTGCCGCAGCCAGTCGGCCCTGACCTTGAGCCTGGACGTCGGCTCGCGCATTCCGCTGGCGACCACCGCGATGGGGCGGGCCCACCTGGCCTTGTGCTCGGACAGCGAACGCGGCGACCTGATGGACCGCATCCGCGAGCTCGACGAGATGGCCTGGCCGAGGATACGCCAGGGCATCGAGACGGCCATCGAGCAGTACCGCGAACTGGGGGTGTGCTGCTCCTTCGGCGACTGGCAGCGTGACGTCAACGCGATCGCGATCGCCTTCCGCCCGGAAGGCAGCCGCCAGCTGATGGCGATCAACTGCGGCGGGCCGGCCTTCAATCTGAGCCGCGAATTCCTGCTGGAAGAAGTGCGCCCCCGCCTGGTGGCGCTGGGCGCCCGGCTGGAGCGCGGGCCGCTGCGCTGACACGCAGCCCGGCCGGGCGGACAGGGCGGCTGCGGCCGCTCAATCCTCGTTGTCGTCGTCCGACACGGCGTCGACGCCGGCTTCCACCACCGCACCGGTGACCTTCACGCCGGTGCTGACCACCGCACCCGTGACCGAGATGGCTGCGCCCGCCGCGGCGCCGGCCACGCTCACCACCGCGCAGCCGCCCAGCAGCGAGCCGGCCAGCGCGGTCAGGACCGCGAGGCGCATCAGGGCAGGGAGGCGATGCGTGGCGCGCATGGTTCAGATCTTCAGTGATTGTCTGGGCGCATTATCGGCGCCGTGCCAGCCTGCGGTGCGCCGCCTGTCGGGCAGGCGTCACGGCTTCGTCATCAATGTGTAACGTGGGCTTCATGCGGGCTCCCTAAGCTGCCGCCGTCTTTCACCACGCCCACCAGAGGACGGACTCCATGAGCAAAACGCTCGGCTTCACCCCGCAAGCCATCGACCACGATGACATCGACAACAACAATTCGGGCAACCCCAGCTTCGACGCCGTGCTGCAAGCTCGCCTGAGCCGCCGCTCCTTGCTGCGCGGCGGTGTGGGCAGCGCTGCGACCGCCGTGCTCGGTGGCCTGTCGCTGGCCGCCTGCGGCGGCGGCGATGGTGACGATGAGGACGACGACAACGGCGGCAACCCGCCGCCGGCCGAAACCCTGCTGGGCTTCCACGCGGTGGCCAAGAGCCGGGCCGACACGGTGGTGGTGCCCGAGGGCTACAGCGCCAGCGTGCTCTACCGCATGGGCGACCCGATCGCGGCCGGCGTGGCCGCGTACCAGAACGACGGCAGCGACGACAACTACGAGCAGCGTGCCGGCGACCACCACGACGGCATGGAGTACTTCGGCCTGAACGCCGCCGGCACGGCTCGCGACGCTGGCGGCTCGGAGCGCGGCCTGCTGGCGATGAACCACGAGGCGACCTCCGACGACGGCGGCCGCGTGATCTTCATGCACCCCGCCGGGGGCAGCCCCAACAACGCCCGTCTCGCGGCCGAGGTGGACAAGGAAGTCGCGGCCCACGGCATCTCCATCGTCGAGGTCCGCAAGGTCGACGGAAGCTTCGCGTATGTGCAGGACTCGGACTACAACCGCCGCTTCACGCCGCTGACCCCGGTGCGCCTGTCCGGCCCGGCGCGCGGCAACGACCTGCTCAAGACCAAGTACTCGCCGGCCGGCACCGACACGCGCGGCACCCTCAACAACTGCGGCACCGGCTATACCCCCTGGGGCACGCTGCTGTCGGGCGAAGAGAACTGGGCCAACTACTTCCGCCGTGGCGCCGACAAGGCGCTGCGTGGCCAGGCCGACGTGGCCCTGGAGCGCTATGGCCGCAAGGAAAATTCCAGCACCCGCCACGGCTGGGAGAGCGCCGGCAGCGAGGACCGTTTCGCCCGCTGGGACATCACCCAGAGCGGCGCCTCGGCCGCCGCCGACTACCGCAACGAGATGAACACCTACGGCTACATCGTCGAGGTCGATCCCTACGACCCGACCTCGACGATGCGCAAGCGCACCGCGCTGGGCCGTTTCGCGCACGAAAGCGCGGCGTTCTCCAAGCTGGTGGCCGGCAAGCCGCTGGCGGTGTACATGGGTGACGACTCGCGCGGCGAGTACATGTACAAGTTCGTCTCGACCGCGACCTGGAACGCTGCCGACGCCGAGCCCGCCAACCGCATCACCACCGGCGACAAGTACCTCGACGAGGGCAGGTTGTATGTCGCGAAGTTCGCGGCCGACGGCAGCGGCCAGTGGATCGAGCTGAACATCGCCAACACGGCGATCGCCAGCTACGACAAGTACGACTTCGCCGACCAGGCCGACGTGCTGGTCAACGCCCGCCTGGCGGCCGACGCCGTCGGTGCGACCAAGATGGACCGCCCCGAGTGGTGCGCGACCCACCCGACCACCGGCGAGATCTACTACACGCTGACCAACAACAGCAACCGCAAGGTCGAACCCAGCGGCTCCTCGCAGGTCGCCGTGGACGCGGCCAATCCGCGCTCCTATGCGGACGCTTATGGCGGCACAGCGGCCGACCCGACCAAGGCCGGCAACCACAACGGCCACATCATCCGCATCCGCGAAACCGGTGACGAGGCGGCAGCGCTCACCTTCAGCTGGGATGTCTATCTGTTCGGCGCGGAAGCCGGTGCGGACGCCGCGCTGGTGAACCTGTCGGGCCTGACCGCCGACCAGGACTTCTCCAGCCCCGACGGCCTGTGGTTCAGCCGCGCTACCGGCATCTGCTGGATCCAGACCGACGACGGCGCCTACACCGATGTCACCAACTGCATGATGCTGGCGGCCCTGCCGGGCCAGGTCGGCGACGGTGCCAGGAAGACGCTGACCCATGCCAGGGCCGACGGCAGTACGCTGACCCTCGAGACCCCGGTGGGCAAGGCGGCGACGGCCGGGACGCTGAAGCGTTTCCTGGTCGGCCCGGTCGGCAGCGAGATCACCGGCTGCGCCGAGACACCGGACGGCAAGACCTTGTTCGTCAACATCCAGCACCCGGGCGAAAGCACCCAGCTGGCCGACATCGGCACGCCGGCCAACTACACCAGCCACTGGCCGGACGGCGGCAACGCCCGCCCGCGCTCGGCCACGGTGGTGATCACCAAGGACGACGGAGGCCGCATCGGCAGTTGAGTCGGGCAGGCGCTTCAGCGCAAGGGGCCGGCGGCGCGGCTGCCGGCCCCTTGCGCCTTCATGGCGTCTTGCAGGAGCCGCTCATGGCGGCGTGCACCAGGGAGGGAATGGCAAGCAGGCCGCCGAGGGGAACCGCCGAATGTTTCAGTGCGTCTTCGCGCAGACAGTCGGGAATGGCGGCGTGTTCCATCTGCCCGCTCAAACGCTGACTGGCAGAGGGCGCATCGTTGATCAGCGAGCCGGCATGGCTGCGCTCGGCCATCTGTGACACAGCGCCTTTGCTCCCTTGCGTCGCCTGTTTCATCACGCCCGACCCGAGGTCCAAGTCCGGCGTCGCGGCCGGCTGCTCCTTGGATCCCTCACCCCTGAGAGGCGCCACCTCGTCGCCTGCGCCGTCGCGCTCACGCACCGCTTGTCTGTCCCCAGCGGTCAGCGCGGGCTCAGGTGTCGCGGTGGCGGGAGCTTTGGTCGCTCGCGGCGCAGGGGCCCGCGTGCTCGCCGGGATGGCGTGTTCCCGGGTGACCTCGGTCGGTGCCGTCGGACCTTGCGTCGAGGTCTCGGAGGGGCGCGCCTTGTTCTCGGCGCGGGCGGGGAGAGTGATGTAAACCATCCTCCTCGAGGTATCGGGCGCGGGGTGCGGGTGCGGCGATGGAACCCGGCGCCCGACCCAGCCGATCACCGCGATGTGAAGGGCAAGCACGGCCAGCACGCCGGCAGAGCGGTAGCTTCCGGAGGGCCAAGGCGCAGCCGGGGTCGCGGGTCCAAGCAGATCCGATACCTTCATATCCAGACCTTCCGAGCGCTTCCCGGCCCGTGGTCACTGCGCCGGGTGCGGCCGCTCGCTGTGTTCCGGCATGTAGCCCTTGCCGTCGCGCACGCCCTTGCGGCCCAGCCCCTGCCAGCGTGTGCGGCTGCCGAGCAGCCCGGCGAGGAATTCCAGCTCCTCGTCGGTGTGGTTGAGCAACTGGGCCGGGCGCAGGCGCTGGCGCAGCGGCCGGTCGGGCTCGGCCCAGACCGCCTGGTGGTAGTCCGACTGCGACAGCAGCCGGGTGTCGCCGGAGCTGAGCTCCACGGTGCCGTAGCAGTTGCAGAAATAGGTCCGGCCGTCGTCGCGCGCCTCGGTGTAGACCCCGGTGCCGCGGATGCCGATGGTCAGGGTGGGGGTGGTGATCAGGCGGGTCGTCTCGCGGTGGGTCCAGACCGACACCAGCCCGCCGGTCAGCAGGCGCAGCGCCGAGACCAGGTTCACCGAGCGGCCCCTCTCCAGCGTCAGGCGCGTGTTCTGACGCAGGTGGAAGGCCGACGTGCCGAGCACGAAAACCAGCATCGACGCGGGGCCGGTGTGCAGCGTGTCGCCGCTCTGGATCACGTCGTCGCGATGCAAGGGCCGGCCGTTGAGCAGTGCCTCGCCGATCAGCGTGACGATGTTGCCGCGGCCCCGGGCGGTGACGCCACCGCTCGCGCACGCGGCGGCGAAGGCCGCCGCGCCGAGCAGGGTCTCGCGCCGGCTCAGCCACTCCAGCTCGTGCGCTCCCCGTCCCTCAAGTCGATGTGTTGTTGTCATCCGGCAGCTCCAGCTCGAAGCAGTCCCTGAATGTGAAGTACAGCGAAATGTAGAACACCGTCATGAACATCAGCGCGGCGGGATAGGCCGCCAGCGGTACCAGCTGCGGTGCCGACAGCAGCGAGAACACCAGGCTGGACAACAGTCCGAACAGGGCCAGCACGCCAGCCCAGGTGATGGCGTAGACCACGAAGGCGCCCTTGTTGCGCCAGCAGGCCACGACACTGAAAAAGACCGACTTCACGGCGCTCACGCCCCCCCAGTGCACCAGCGCCGGCGCATGCCAGAACATCAGGCTCAGCGGCAGCGCCAGCAGCGCGCGCAGCAGCAGGCTGCGCTGGAACGCCGGGTCGGCCAGCACCTCGCCGCCCACCTGGCCGCGTTCCATGGCCTGCTGCAGCGCGGTCGAGTCGCCCTCCAGCCACTGCAGCACCAGCATCAGGAACAGCGAGGCCAGCGCGTAGGCCACGCCCAGCTGGATGAGCGCCTTGGCATTCGCGCGACTGACGCGGAAGGGCGCGATGAAAACGCCCGGCATGGGGAAACGTTCGCCGTTCTCGGCCTGGTGGGTCGCGATCATGAAACCCAGGGTGCCGGCCGGCAGCAGGGTCAGCAGCGCCAGCGGCCCCACCAGCGGCAGCACCAGCAGCAAAAAGGCCGCGAACAGCGCGATGAACAGCAGCGCCGTGAAGGCCAGCGGTTGGCGGAAAAACACCCGGAACGCCTGCTGCACCCACAAGGTGCCGCGGCGGGCCCTCACCAGTCGAAGTTTCATGAGCTCGCGTCGGAAGTGGCGGGTCGTCGGCCGACCGCCGACGGGCTCCGATGATAGTGGCCCCGCCGGGGGGTCAGTGCTCACCCCCGGATGTAGTGCCAGGGTGCGAGGATGCGCTGGCGCAGGATGCGCTCGAAATGGCCGGGGTCGTGCGCCTTCAGCACCTGCGCCTCGCGGGGCAGGTGGTAGTCCCACAGGCGAGACAGCCAGAAGCGCAGCGCCCCGGCGCGCAGCAGCGCCGGCAGCAGGCGCGACTCGGCGTGGGTGATCTCGCGCTCGCGGTCGTAGGCGGCCAGGAAGGCGGTCGCGCGTTCCTCCACGAGGCGGCCGCTCTCGAGGTCGACGCACCAATCGTTGAGGCAGACCGCGATGTCGAACAACCAGGTGTCGATGCCAGCGAAATAGAAGTCGAAAAAGCCGCTGAGCGTGTCGCCCTCGAACATCACGTTGTCGCGGAACAGGTCGGCATGGATGGGCCCGCGCGGCAGCTCGGCATACAGCGGCGAGCTGTACAGGGTCTGCTGGAAGGTCAGCTCCGCCTCCAGCAGCTCGCGCTCGGGCGCGCTCAGGTAGGGCGCCACCACCGGCACCGTCTCGGCCCACCATTCGATGCCACGCAGGTTGGGCTGGCTGCGCGGGTAGTCGCGCCCGGCCAGGTGCAAACGGGCCAGCATCGCACCGACCTGCTCGCAGTGCTGCTGGCTGGGCGCCAGCTGGTGGCCGCCGCGCAGCCTGTCCACCACCGCGGCCGGCTTGCCCTGCACGGTGTGCAGGATCTCGTCGGCAGCGTCGGCCTGCGGCTCGGGCACCGGGATGCCGCGCACCGCGAGGTGTTTCATCAGGTGCAGGTAGAAGGGCAGCTGCTCGAAGCTCAGGCGCTCGAACAAGGTGAGTACGTACTCACCTTTCGCGGTGCTGAGGAAGTAGTTGGTGTTCTCGATGCCGGAGCTGATGCCCTTCAACGCGGTGACGGCACCGAGGCCGAGGCGGCCCGCCAGGGCGGAGGCATCTTCGAGGGAAACGGGCGTGAAAACGGCCATGACGGTCGGCGTGCGCTGCACGCGGCTGGATGAAACGGAAGACGGCGGCGGCTCAGAACGACAGGAGGTGCCAGACGCGTTGGCCGGCGGCACCCCGCCCGCCCTCGTTCGACAGGTCGCGGCTGCCATCAGCCGGCAGCACTTCGTAGGCCGCGCCGCCCTTCTTGGGTTGCACCGCGATGCGGCGGTTCTGGCCGCGCACGCGCAACTCGTCGATGCGCGCGTTGTCGTCCTCGATGCGGGTGCGCTGCACCGCTTCTTCCTGGGCGCCGCCGCGTGCGCCTTGCGCGGCCTGAGGGGCGGTGGCCGCGGCGGGCTGCGCGCTGCCGGGCACCGCCGCACCGGGCTGGGCGAGGGCGGGGACGGCTGCGGCGGCGAGCAGGGCGGCCAGACAGGACAGGCGGCAGGCAAAGCGCTTCATCATGGCCCCGATTTTAGGCCCGCTTGCATCTGCCGGCGCGGCGCGGGCAGGGCTTGCAGGAAAATGCCGCCATGAGCGACAACACCCTGCTGCTGGTCGACGGCTCCAGCTACCTCTATCGCGCCTTCCACGCCATGCCCGATCTGCGCAATGCGCAGGACGAGCCGACCGGCGCGATCTACGGAATGATCAACATGCTGCGCAGGCTGCGCGAGCAGTTCCCGGCCCGCCACGCGGCCTGTGTCTTCGATGCCAAGGGCGACACCTTCCGCACCCAGTGGTATGCCGACTACAAGGCCCACCGCCCGCCGATGCCCGAGGCGCTGGCGGCCCAGATCGAGCCCATCCATGCGGTGGTGAAACTGCTGGGCTGGCCGGTGCTCGAGGTGCCGGGCGTGGAGGCCGACGACGTCATCGGCACGCTCGCCTCGATGGCTTGCAAGCACGGCCGCCGGGTGATCGTCTCGACCGGCGACAAGGACATGGCCCAGCTCGTCAACGAGAACGTCACGCTGATCAACACGATGAGCAACGAGACGCTGGACGTCGCGGGCGTGCAGGCCAAGTTCGGTGTGCCGCCGGAGCGCATCATCGACTACCTGACCCTGATCGGCGACGCGGTCGACAACGTGCCGGGTGTCGACAAGGTGGGTCCGAAGACCGCGGTCAAGTGGATCCTCGAGCACGGCTCGCTCGACGGTGTCGTCGCCGCGGCCGACAAGATCAAGGGGGTGGCCGGCGAGAACCTGCGCAAGGCGCTGGCGTGGTTGCCGCAGGGCCGCCGGCTGATCACCGTGGTGACCGACTGCGACCTCAGCGGCCACGTGCTCAGCTGGCCCGAGTTCGATGCTCTGGAGTTCCGCGAGGTCGATCGCGAAGGCCTGCTGGCCTTCTTCACGCGCTACGGCTTCAAGACCTGGCGCAAGGAACTGGAGGAGCAGCTGGGCCGCCAGGCCGCGCTGCCGGCCGGCGAGACCGCCGACCTGTTCGGCGTCGGCGGGGCGCCCGCCGCTGCGGCCGCCCCGCCAGTGACGGACAAGCGCTACGAGACGGTGCTGGACTTCGCGGCGCTGGAGGCCTGGATCGCGCGGCTGAAGAGCGCGCCGCTGGCGGCGGTGGACACCGAGACCGACTCGCTCGACCCGATGCGCGCGCGTATCGTCGGCATCTCCTTCAGCGTGGCCCCGGGCGAGGCGGCTTATGTCCCGCTGCAGCACAGCTACGGCGACGTGCCCGAGCAGCTGCCGCTGGCCGAGGTGCTGGAGCGGCTGCGGCCCTGGCTGGAGGACCCGGCCTGCGCCAAGGTGGGCCAGCACATCAAGTACGACCTGCACGTGTTCGCCAACCATGGCATCGCGGTGCAGGGCTACCGGCACGACACGATGCTGCAGAGTTATGTCTTCGAGGCGCACAAGCCGCACAACCTGGAAAGCCTGGCGGCGCGCCACCTGGACCGCCAGGGCCTGAGCTACGAGGATGTCTGCGGCAAGGGCGCCAACCAGATCCCCTTCGCCCAGGTCGACGTGCAGCGCGCCACCGAGTACTCGGGCGAGGACAGCGAGATGACCCTGCACGTGCACCAGACCCTGTGGCCGCGCCTGGAGGCCGAGCCCGGGCTGCGCTGGGTCTACGAGCGCATCGAGATGCCCGTGTCGGCGCTGCTGCAGCGCATCGAGCGCAACGGCGTGCTGATCGACGCGGCGCTGCTGGCCCGCCAGAGCCAGGAGCTGGCGCAGCGCATCGTGGCGCTGGAGGGCGAGGCCCATGCGCTGGCCGGCCAGCCCTTCAACCTGGGCAGCCCCAAGCAGATCGGCGAGATCCTGTTCGGCAAGCTGCAGCTGCCGGTGGTCAAGAAGACCGCCAGCGGCGCGCCGTCCACCGACGAGGAGGTGCTGGAGAAGCTGGCCGAGGACTACCCGCTGCCGGCGCGCATCCTCGAGCACCGCAGCCTGTCCAAGCTCAAGGGCACCTACACCGACAAGCTGCCCTCGATGATCAACCCGGCCACCGGCCGGGTGCACACCAACTACGCGCAGGCGGTGGCGGTGACCGGACGCTTGTCGAGCAACGAGCCCAATCTGCAGAACATCCCCATCCGCACGCCGGAGGGCCGGCGCATCCGTGAGGCCTTTGTCGCGCCACCGGGGCATGTCATCGTCTCGGCCGACTACTCGCAGATCGAGCTGCGCATCATGGCGCACATCTCCGAGGACGCCACCTTGATCAAGGCCTTCACCGAGGGCATGGACGTGCACCGGGCCACGGCCGCCGAGATCTTCGCCGTGCCGCCCGAGGCGGTCACCAGCGAGCAACGCCGTTATGCCAAGGTGATCAACTTCGGCCTGATCTACGGCATGAGCGCCTTCGGCCTGGCGAGCAACCTGGGCATCGAGCAGAAGGCCGCGCGCGACTACATCGACCGCTACTTCCAGCGCTACCCGATGGTCAAGCGCTACATGGACGAGACGCGCGCCTCGGCCAAGGACAAGGGGTATGTCGAGACGGTCTTCGGGCGCCGGCTTTGGCTGCCCGAGATCAACAGTCCGAACGGACCGCGCCGCGGCGGCGCCGAACGCGCCGCCATCAACGCGCCCATGCAGGGCACCGCCGCCGACCTGATCAAGCTGTCGATGCTGGCGGTGCAAGAGGCGCTGGACGCCGCCGGCAAGGCGACGAAGATGGTGCTGCAGGTGCACGACGAACTGGTCTTCGAGGTGCCCGAGGCCGAGCTCGACTGGGTGCGTAGCGAGGTGCCGCGTGTGATGGCCTCGGTCGCCCAGCTCAAGGTGCCGTTGCTGGCCGAGGTCGGCGTGGGCCCCAACTGGGACCGCGCGCACTGAGTCCCGTGCCGACCGCGGGCATGCCCCCTGCCCCGACTGGAGCATGGACTTGCACGCATGGAAGCAGCGCGCCTGGAGCGCGGTGCCCCGGCCCCTGCGCCGGCCGGTCGCCGTGACGATCCAGGCGGTCAACGTGTGGGCCGACGAGCAGGGCCCGCAGCTGGGCGCCTCGATCGCGTTCTACTCGATGTTCGCGCTGGCGCCCCTGCTGGTGATCGTGATCACGATCGCCGGCGCCGTGTTCGGCGAGGAGGCCGCGCGCGGGCAGATCGTCGGTCAGATCCAGGAGCTGGTGGGCCTCGACGCGGCGCGCAGCATCGAGGCCATGATCGCGTCGTCCTGGCGCAGCGACAACAGCGGTCTGGCCGGCCTGCTCGGCGTGGCGGCGCTGCTGGTGGGGGCGAGCGGGGTGTTCGTGGCCTTGCGCAACGCCCTCAACCGGCTCGGGCGCCTGACCGAGCAGCCGACCGGCCTCGGCGCCTTCGTGCGGGCGCGGCTGGTCGCCTTCGCGCTGGTGCTGGGTTTCGGCTTCCTGTCCATCGTCTCCTTGATCGCGAGTGCGGCGCTGGCCGCGCTGGGAGCCTATCTGTCGCAGCGTTTCCCGCCGCTTGGCGGCGTGATCGCGGCGCTGGACGTGACGGTTTCCACCATCGTGCTGTCCTTTGCCTTCGCGGCGCTGCTGCGCTGGCTGCCGGAGTCGCCGCCGGCGTGGCCGGCCGCCTGGCGCGGCGCGCTGGTCAGCGCTTTGCTGTTCGCGGTCGGCAAGCACCTGATCGGCCTCTACCTGGGCCGCGCCAGCGTCTCCTCCAGCTACGGCGCAGCCGGCTCCTTCGTGGTGCTGATGCTGTGGGTCTACTACGCCTCGCAGATCCTGCTGCTGGGCGCGGCCCTGGCGTGGTGCCTAAATGGCGCGCGCGGCGTGCCGCCGACGGCGCCATCCTGACGCGGGAGCAGGGGGTTCAGTGCTTGGCGGCACCGGGCCCGCCCCGGTTGCCCTGCGGCGGGGCCGGCGGCAGGCGGTGGCCCGAAGGCAAGGAGCCGGTCTCGTGCGCCTGGTCCTTCATCGAGTAGACCTCCAGCCGGTTGTAGAGCGTCTTCAGGCTGATGCCCAGCACCTCGGCGGTCTTGCGCTTGACCTGACCGCAGCGCTCCAGGGTGGCCATCGTGACGCGGCGCTCGACCTCGTCGAGCGGGGTGCCGATGCGGATGCTGATGACGTCGGCCGGCCCGGACTCCATCGTGGTCTCGCTGGTCTCGGCCGCCTCGACGACGTCGTCGGCCAGGATGAAGGCGCGCTGCACGTAGTTGCGCAGCTCGCGCACGTTGCCGCTCCAGTTCTGCTCGTAGAGCCGTGCGATGGCCTGCGGAGAGAAGCTCTTGAGCGTGCCTTCCTGGCGGTTCAGCTCATCGAGGAAATGCTGCGCCAGCGTCTCGATGTCGTTGCCGCGTTCGCGCAGCGGCGGCAGCACCACCGGGAAGACATTGAGGCGGTGGTAGAGGTCCTCGCGGAAGCGACCCTCGGCGACGGCTTTCTCGGGCAGCCGGTTGGTGGCGGCGACCAGGCGCACGTCGGTCGAGATCGGCTGGGTGGTGCCCACGCGCACGAAGCTGCCGGTTTCCAGCACCCGCAGCAGCTTGACCTGCAGCTCCATCGGCATCTCGGTGACCTCGTCGAGCAGCAGGGTGCCGCCGTTGGCGCGCTCGAAAAAGCCGATGTGCTGGCGGTCGGCGCCGGTGAAGCTGCCCTTTTCGTGGCCGAACAGCTCGCTTTCGATCAGCTGCGGCGAGATTGCGCCGCAATTGACGCCCAGGAAGGGACAACGCTTGCGCCGGCTCAGGTCGTGCAGCGTGCGGGCGGCCAGCTCCTTGCCGGTGCCGCTTTCGCCGATCAGCAGCACCGTGGCGGAGGTCGGTGCCACCCGCGCCAGCTTGTCGTAGAGCGACTGCATGGCGGGCGATGCGCCCAGCAGCAGGCCGAAGCGGCCGGCCCTGCGCAGCTCGCCTCGCAGCTCACCGATCTCGTGGCGCAATTCGGCCGCCTCCGGCTGGCGCTTGAGGATGCCGCGCAGGCGCTCGACGTCGACCGGCTTGACCAGGTAGTCGGTGGCACCCAGGCGCAGCGCCTCGACCACGCTGTCCACCGAGGCGTGGCCGGTGATGGCGACGACCTCGGTCTGGGCCGGGGCTTCCAGGTCGTGCACCAGCTGCAGGCCGTTGCCGTCGGGCAGCTGGATGTCGGTCAGCAGCACCTCGGGCTGCTGACGCACCAGCTGGACCCGCGCGGCACGCAGCGAATCCGCAGTGGCCACGGTGCAGCCTTCGGCCTCTGCGACCTCGCTCATCCACCCGAGCTCGTCGGGCGAATCGTCAACAATCAGGACATGCGGCATGTGACGTGACGCGCTGAGTCTCGGGGGACAACAGGGCCGGTCGGATTTGCTGTGCGATTTACACAAGCGCCGGCCGGCCGTGCGACGGCAGGTTTACTTGTCGGCAGGGCGCACGATGATGTCGTTGCGCACGCTCTTGGCGCCCGGAACGCTGCGCGCCAGATCGGCGGCTTTCTGGCGCTCGGCCTCGCTGGCGGCGAAACCCGCCAGCTGGACCGTGCCATTCTGCACTTCTACCTGAATGCGCGAGGCCGCGACGGTCGAATCCTGCGCAAACTTGGTCTTCACGCGGGTGGCGACCGTCGCGTCGTCGACGTACTCGCCCACCGAACTTTGGCCGCTGGTGACGGCGCAGCCGGTGCTGGCCAGCACGGCAGCGGTGGCAATCATCCCGGCGACAAACAGCTTCTTCATGGATCACTCCTTGGTGTTGATAAACCCTCGCGGCCTGTGGCCGCCAGCCCCAGGCAGGAACGCAACCAGCGTGCCCGGCCCCCCGTTTCAGGCTCCCGCCGGCTTGGCCGCCGCCCGCCGCCCGGTGCCGCTGCGGCTGCCGGCATGCCCTGTCGGGTGTCCCGCGGCGTGCCCGTTCGCATGGCCGTTCGTGTGTCCGTTCGCATGTGCGCCGGCGTGGCCGTTCGCCGGTTTCGCCGGATGCGGGCCAGGGAGGGCGGCCGCATGGCCGGCGCTGCTCGGGCGCGGCGCCGGCGCAGTCCGCACGCCTCGGGCCAGGCGGGCCAGCAAGTCGCCGGTGGCCGCCACACCTTCGGCCAGGTTGAAGTGCCGCTCGGCGCGCTCGCGCGCGTGTTGTCCCATGGACCTCAGGGTTTCGGGCTGTCCGAGCAGCTTGACGATCAGCGCGCCCATCCCGTCAAAGTCGCCAGGGCTGACCAGCGCACCTGTCAGACTGTGCTGGACCATGTCGGGCACGCCGCCGACCCGGGTCGCGACCACCGGCAGCCCGCACGCCATCGCCTCCATCAACGCCAGCGGCATGGCCTCGGTGTGCGAGGTGGAGACCACCAGGTCGAGTTCGGCGAAGACCGCCGGCATGTCGGCCTGCAGCCCCGCGAGGTGGGCGTAGCCGCTCATGCCGAAGCTCTCGATGAATCTGGCGCACTGCTGGGCCATCGGACCGTCGCCGACCAGGACAAAACGCGCCTCGGGGCAGCGGCCATGGGCGATCAGCGCCGCACGCAGAAAGCTCTCCGGCCCCTTCTCCCACGACAGTCGGCCGACGAAACCGACCAGGGGCGCCTCGGCGGCAATGCCGAAGCGCTGTCGCAGCGCGCCGTCGCGCACCCGCTGCGGGCGAAACACCTCCAGGTCGGCCCCATTGGGGATCAGGTGCAGCTGCGCCGCCGCCACGCCCAGGGTCAGCGCGTGGTAGTAGGTGTACTGGCAGACCACGCTGAGGTGGGTGCCGGCGAGCCGGTGGGCCTCCAGGTCGGCCACGTGCAGTTGCCGCCCGTGCACGGTGGCGAGCACCGGTGTCTCGGTGAGGCGGCCGGCGAGGGCTGCGAGCAGGTGGGCGTTGGGCAGATGCGCCTGGACCACGTCGATGCCCTGGGCGCGGATCAGCGCCGCGGTGGTCTGGATCGAGGCCCAGGGCGGGTCGTCGGGCATGGGCACGATCAGCACCTCGGCGTCCAGCGCGCGCAGCTGTTCGCTGAACGGGCTCTCCCAGGGGCACAGCGCGGTGACCCGGAAACGCTCGCGAGGCAGCCGCTCGATGAGGCGCGAGACATAGGTCTCCATGCCGCCGACGATGGCGTTGCCGACGATTTGCAGGACGTGGGTCTGCTCGGGGGTGTGCGTTGAAGCCATGGTGCGCAGGACGGTCGACGCTGCCTTTCAGCAGCACACAGGGGACAAGCCCGGCGGGCGGTCTTCGTCCCCACGGAGGAGAGAGGTGAACAGGCGGCCGGTGGAGGCCAGCAGCCGCGACTCCGGCTCAGCCTCCGGCGGGCCTTGTTTCGCTCGGGCCGCCCGCATGGCGGCCTCTCCCGCATCCAGGCCGAGCCAGGCCGCCGCGGTGCCGCTCCAGATGCGCTCGCGTCCGCGCGCGTCGACCTCCAGCTCGTCCAGCAGATCGACCACCCAGCCCTTGCGCTCGGCGATGTGGGCACCGCTGCAGGGCAGGAAACAGTCGCTGCCGAACTGCAGCAGGTCGGGCCCCAGCACCGCCAGCGCCTTGGACAGCACCTCGCGCCGGTAGACGGGTGGGGGGCCGAAGGAGATGTCGAAGCGGAACATCACGTGGTCCGGCGCGACGCCGTGGATCAGCTCGATCAGGCCGACGGCGATCGCCTCGTCGGTCCAGGGCCAGCCCAGGTGGGCCAATGCCACCTTGAGGCCGGGGTAGTCGCGCAGCGCCTCGAAAAAGGTCGGCCGGCAGAAGCGCCCGGAGCGCCCGTCGATGAAGATGCCGCTGTGGAACAGCAGCGGCAGCTTCAGCTCGTGGGCCTTGGCGAACAGCGGCTGCACCTCGGTGTCATAGGGATACCAGCCGGTGGGCACCATCTTCACGCCGCGCAGACCCTGATCATAGGCGCGCTGCAGGTCCTCGGGGGCGTCCTTGCTGCGCGGGTCGAGCACCGCGAAGCCGATCAGCCGGTCCTCGTGGCCGCGCACCAGTCGCGCCAGATGCGCGTTGCCGCGGCGCAGCGAGGCCGGGTCCTCGAGCGAATAGCCTTCGCTGAGGAAGGGCGCCAGCAGCACCGCCATGTCGATGCCGGCCTGGTCGAGCGAGCGCAGCACCTCGCTGCTGCGCTCCTGGCCGGTACAGTGGACGTGGGCGTCGATGATCATGCCGCCGACCCGGCCCGGACGACCGATGCTGCCGTGCCCGCCGCCTGGGCCTGCGCCTGCTCGGCGGCGCGACGGCCGGCCAGGAAGGCATGGTCGGAGTTGTAGTACTCCCACTCGCTGTAGCGGCCGGCCAGCACGATGCCGTGTCCCGCCAGCCAGTCGCGGATGCGCGCGACGTGGCCGGCGCGGGCATGGTCGTAGACCACGTAGGCGCCGGGCATGTCGACCTGGTGGCTGCAGATCAGGCGGTCGTCCTCGCGCAGCATGCCGACGCGGCGGCAGTCGTCCACCACGCGGTCGATCAGCGCCTGGCCCTCGCAGGGCAGCGGCTTGGAGGCCGAGTGGGTGATCTCGCAGGTCAGGCCGAAGCCGCCGGGCGGGTTGCAGTGCGGGCTGGCGTTGCCCTGCACGAAGATGCGGTGGAACACCGTGTCCTCGGGGTAATAGATCCAGTGCTTGTCGGTGAGCGCCTCGCGCGCCACACCCAGGTTGACGCAGCGCACCGAGACATGCCGCAGACCCGCGGCGGCGGCCTTGACCTCGGCCGGCGCCTCGGGGCCGCAGGCGGCCACCAGCTGGGGCAGGGCCATGGTGCTGATGAGGGTCTCGTACTGCAGGGTGCGGCCGTCGTCCAGGCGCACCAGGCGCTGCGAGGGCGAGACCTGCACGACCCGGGTGTTGAGCGACAGCTCGGCCTGCAGGTGCGGCAGGAAGGCGTCCATCAGCGCCTGGAAGCCGCCGCGCAGCGGGTAGCCGAAGCGCGCATTGGGCCCCATTGGCGGCGGTGACGGCTGCAGCGCCCCGGCGATCATCTGTTCGAGGTCGGGCAGCGGCACCCGACCGCCCAGCCAGGAGGTCTCCATCTCCGACAGCGGCACGGCCCAGAGCTTGCGGTTGTAGGGGACGGCGAAGTGGCGGGCGATGCCGGCGCCCCAGACTCGGTAGATGAACTCCTCGAAGTTGGCCGGCGGCGCGCTGTCGGTCGGGGGCGATGCGGCCCCGCCCTTGAGCGGGCCGAAGCGGGCCTCGATCGCGCCCACCAGGCATTCCTGCAGTACCTCGGGTGGCAGCCCGTAGAGCGAGCCCTGGAAGGGATAGCGGGTGTAGACCTGCTTGCTGTAGATCCAGGCCTCACGGTTCTGCCAGTGCAGGTTGTCGCCCAGCAGCGTGTCGTACATCTCCAGGACGTAGGGATCCTGCGAGAACAGGATGTGACCCGCGTGGTCGAAGGTGAAGCCCTGGTCCCGGATCGAGCGGCACCAGCCGCCGACGCGGTCCTCGCGCTCGATCAACACGGTGTCCGCGCCCAGGTGGTAGGCGGCCGACAGCCCGGTGGGCCCGGCGCCGATCACGACGTGGCGCACCGAGCGCAGCGCCGGCGCCTGGCTGGCCCCGCTGCCGGGTGCCAGCGGCACGGCCGGCGCCGTGGTGCCCGGCGCCGCGCCGGTCGAGGCAGGCTGGCGCGACGCACGGCGATGCAGCGCCGCGTCGATCAGCGCGCCGATGGCGCGCGCGGTCGCGTCCCACGAAGTGCTCGCCACGCAGGCCCGCATGACCTCGACGCGGACGCTGCGCTCGGCCTCCGACTCGGCCAGCGCGTCGGCGCAGGCCGCGATGAAGGACGCCGGGTCGTGGCCGACCCGCACGTGCTCGCCGTAGAGACCCGTGACGTCGCGGATGGGCGTGCTGACGACCGGCTTCTCGGCGGCCATGTACTCCAGCGTCTTGGTCGGGCTGATGAAACGTGTCGACTCGTTCAGCGCGAAGGGCAGCAGACAGACGTCCCAGCCGGCCACCAGCGCCGGCAGGCGCTCGTAGGGCTGCTGGCCGAGCCAGTGGATGTTGGGCCGCTGCGGCAGCTGGGCCGGGTCGATCTTGACGACGGGCCCGGCCATCACCAGCTGCCAGTCCGGGCGGGCGTCGGCGAGTGCCGCCACCAGGGGAGCGTCCAGGCGTTCGTCGATGACGCCGAAAAAGCCCAGCCGCGGGGCCGGGATATTGGCGTGCAGGGCGTGGGCAGCGTTCGCCTCGGGCGAGCGCCCCGCCGTCGCGGGCGCGAAATGGCCGGCGTCCACCGAGCTGGGGAAACAATGCAGGTGCGGGTTCTGGCCGCGCTTGGCCTCGTAGAGGCTGGGGCCGCCGGTGATAACCAGGTCCGCCGTCTTCATCAGGGCCGACTCGCGCTGGCGCATCTGGCGCGGCGCGAACTTGAAGGCCGACAGCTCGTCCATGCAGTCGTAGATGACGGCGCGCGGCTGCAGGCCGGTCAGCAGCGGCAGCGCCATCGGGGTGTAGAACCAGACCAGGTAGTCGGCGATGCCGTGGGCTTCGATGTGCTGCTGCACCAGCGGCTTCAGCACCGAGAGCTGGTCGTCGTGGAAGCCCGCGGCGTCCACCGGCGTATGCGGCCGCAGCACCTCCACCCCCTCGCAGGGATGGAAGGACTGCAGGCGCGGCGCGCCCTCCTCATGCACCGGTTCCTCGACAAACAGCACCCGGTACTGAACCGCCAGGCGCGACAGCAGGTGCTGCGGACGCTGGTAGACGAAGTCCCAGCGCAGGTGCGAGAAGACGAGCAGGGTGGGTCGTGACATCGTGGTGCTTCCTGTTGAAGTGCAAGTCGCCGAGGCGCTGCTGCCAGCGGCGCAAAACCCGTGCATAGGGCCGGTTCAGGACGCGCCCGGGCGGCTGCCCGGGCGGCCGGGCGCTGCCCGGGGTCGCGACGTCCCACAGGCCGCTGTGGTGCCAGTGGCCCTCGTCGTCCCAGTCGTGCCGGTCGACGATGGGATAGAGGCAGAGACCCAGCAGCGGCACGCCGGCCTGGCGGATGCGCTCGGTCTCCTGCGCCATCTCGTGCAGCCACTGGCCCCGGCCGACGCCGACATGGCTGGTCTCGGCGACGATCATCGGGTGCCGATAGCGCTCCCAGGCCTCGCGCGCAAGCTCGCCGAAGGGCAGGCGGCGCGGATCCCGGAGGTGCCACTGCAGGCGCCTTTCGGTGCCCGCCTCCCACTGGCCGCTGTGGTAGTGGTTCAGGCCCAGCAGGTCCAGCGCCGCCTCGCTGCCGCCCAGCTCGGGCTCGAGCCGGCCGGCAAGCAGGTCCCAGGTCTGCCACTGGTAGCTGCGGATCTCCGCGGCCAGCGGCGCCAGCTCGGGCCGGTCATTCGGCGCGACCACGTGCAGCACCGGCTCCACGTGCAGGAAGCGCGCGCGCGGATCCACTGCCCGCATTGCCTGCATCGCCTCGATCGCTGCCCGCACCAGGCGACGCTTGACGCTGTAGCCGCTGGCGCGGGTGCTGCCGCTGGCGCCGTCGGAACGCGGCCCGTAAGGCGAGACCAGCCGCGTTTCGCTGACCGCCCACGAGAGGAAGCTGATCTCGTTGATCGGCGTGTAGACAGGGGGGAGCTCCGACAGCGGCTTGAGCGCCCGCGCGACGGCTTCGGCAAAACGCACGAAGCGCGGGATGAAACGGTCGTCGAAGATGTCGACGTCGGCCGGCATGCCGTAGTGCATCAGCGTCCACAGGACCTGCAGCCCGTGGTGCTGCGCCGCTCGGGCCAGCTGCAGGGCGCGTCCGAGGTCGATCGCGCCACCCTGCGGCTCCGCCAGCCGCCAGCCTATGCTCTCGCGCACCGTGCGCAAGCCCCAGCGAGCCAGGTGTCGGTAGTCGGCGTCGAGTTGGTCGAGGTGGCCGGTGCTGCGCACCATGTCCAGCGGCTGGTCGCGGCTGTTGCGATGGTCGGCGCCCTCGAAGCCGGCCATCCAGAACGAGGCCAGCGGAGGGCAGGGCCAGGGGCCTTGCTGCTGCTGCCGGCCCCCGGACGACGGGAGCGAGGGCGAGCGCGACATGGGCGGTGCGGCAGCGGCCTTCAGCGGGCGGCCTTGCGGTTGGACTCGTGGCGGCCGGCGCGGGCCGCTGGCGAGACCTCGGTCTCGACGTGCTCGCTCTCGGCTTCCTCGTGGCCGGCGTGGTCCTCGCCCGCGGCCACGCCCATCTCGTTCTCGAGCTCGAGGCGGCGCTCGGTCATTTCGTCGAGCAGGTCCTCCCACTCGACGCGCGCCCGGCTGAGCTTCTCGAACAGCTCGCCTTCCTCTTCCTTGATGTGGTGCTTGACGTACTCGCCCAGCACGGTGAAGGTGGCGGCGAACTTGGGATCCTCGGCGGACATGCTGCGCAGCTGCTGGATCAGCGACTTCGCCGAGGCGTGCTCGACCTCGGCCTCCTCGATCAGCTCGGGCTCGTCCATGCCGCCGCGCGCAGCCGGGTAGAACAGCTCCTCCTCGAGCCGGGCATGCAGCTCCAGGTCGCTGCACGACCGATCGACAAGCTGCCGGCATGCCTTCACGTCGCGCTCGGGGTCCAGCCTCGCGAAGTCCCTGAAGGCCTTCTTCAGGCGCTTGTGGTCTTCCTTCAGCATCTCCAGAACATCCGAGCGCGCGCTCGAGGTGCGGGTCGTCATGACGTACTCCTTCTTGGCCCATGAAGTCGGTGAGTCAAGCAAGCCTTCAGCAATCGCTGTTCCTCGCCTGCTGCAAGGCGCTATCGCAAGCGGGCCGGGCAGTGGGCGGGCGCTGCCGGACGGCACGCCCCTTGCCCGACACGCAACATCATTGCCAGGAGACATTGCATGCCAACGAGCCGCCCACAGCCCGGCAGCGAGCCTCTCGGACGGCCCCCGTCCACCGAGCGGGACGGGCCGCGTCCCGACATCGGACAACGTGTGCAGACGGGGCAGACCACCAACAACGTGGCCCACAAGCGCAACCCGCGCCTGCCGCACGAGCGCGACGAATCCGCCGACAGCCAGGACCAGCAGCAGCCTCAGCAGGACGAGGTGATGCAGCAGGCCCACGACGACGTCGAGCGCGGCCTGGTGGACACGGACCGCGGCACGGTGATGGACAAGGTCTACAACGAGAAGCTCAAGGGCGACCGTCGATGAAGCTGCCGGCTTGCCTGCGGCGTGTCCTCGGCGGCGACAAGCGCGCAGAGCTTCCCCAGCCGCCGCGGCGTGGGCTGACGCTGCGCCGGGCGCTGATTCCTCTCGGCGGCGCCGAGCCGGTCGGCTGGTCGGCCCTGCGGGCGCTTCCCGTCGAGCTGCTGCCGGTGGTCGACCGGCCGCTGATCCACTACGCGATCAACGAGGCGCTGGCCGCCGGCATCGACGAGCTGGTGTTTGTCGTCGAGCGTTCGCACGAGGCGGTGGACGAGCAACTGGACGCCGAACTCGCGGTGCTGCCTGGCGGCGTGAAAGCGCATGTGCTGCGCCCCGGGGGCGAGGGCGGCCTGGCGCGGGCGCTCGCCAGCGCGCGGCCGCTGCTCGAGGATGACGCCTTCGCGCTGCTGCTGCCGGCGGAGTTTCTGCAGGGCGAGCCCGGTGTGCTGGCCCAGATGGCGGCGCAGTTCCCGCGTACGCCGGGCAGCATGGTGGCGGTCGAGGCAGCTGGCGCCGGAACCTCGGCGACCGCGGCACTCTGGGTGGAAACGGCGGTCAGCGACCTGCGGCTGGCCTGCGTCCGCGCGGTAGGGCAGGGCCGTCCGGCCGGCGCGCAGGGGCCGCAAGCCCGGATATGGACGGCGGCCGGCCGCTGCGTCTTCACACCTCGAGTCTTCGCCAACCTGGAGCCCTTGCGGCATGGCGCGCGGACGCGGAGTCCCGGCCTTCGCGACGCGCTCGCCGCGACGCTGCTGACCGAGCCGGTGTTCGCCTTTCGTTATACGGGTCGACGCTTCGATTGCGCCGCCCCATTGAGCTGGCTCGAGGCCAACCTCGTCCAGGCGTCCCGGCACCCCCAAGTTGCGGGGGAGTTTCAGCATTTATTGCGGCAAACCGCACAATTTGTTCCTGCCTCAGAGGATTTGTCGCAGGTCCAGGCGCGGGCTTTGCCTCTCCCTGGCCGGGCCGTTACGGGTCGCCCGCGGCTGACCTTGGTCAGAAATTAGGCAGGGCCCGCCCCTCGCCTGTTCCCTCCGCGGAGCCGGGAGCCAATACCGGGGCGGCTTGCGACACGCCGAGCCGCCGGTTGGGCGGCTGCGCCGCGCTGGAGACGCCGCACGGGCGTCCTCCATGGACTTTTGCTTCCCGATTGCTTGGCACAGGGGTTGCTCAAACAGGACGCGCCCGGGCCGGAGCACTGCCACCTCCGGCGGGTGCCGCCCGCTGCCGGGCAGGAGTTTCATTTCCCGCATCCACACTGATCCAGCCACCTCTGCCGTGCCGTACCGTCCTGCCTCCGCGCTCTCAAAGACACAGCGTGTCCCCCGCGGGAGCAGCTTGCGGACGTCACCGGCCTGTCTCATTTGTTTTCCATCCTTGCTCATTCTTATGCGCAACCCCATCCATCTGCCGGTAGCAGTCATGGGGGCTTTCATCGGGAGGACTGCATGAACGCACCGGTCATTCGACTCGAGCACCGGCAACACCAGACCCTGACGCCGCGCCTTCAACAGGCGGTCCGCCTGCTGCAGCTGTCGTCCCTCGACTTCGCTCAGGAGGTCAACCAGGCGGTAGGCAGCAATCCCTTCCTCGAGGAAGACAGCGACGCCCACGCCACGCCCCAGACGGCCCCGGACGCCGCCGCTGCGGAGCCGGCGGCCACCTGGAATGAAGTGACGCCGGTGTCGGCCCCGGCGGCCGACACCCCCTGGGACCGCGAAAGCTGGGGTTCCACGGGCGGTGGCTCGGGCCGCGGCGGCAGTGGCGACGGCGACCTCGACCTGGTCGAGATGGTGGCCGCCGACATCTCGCTGCGCCAGCACCTGCACAGCCAGATCAACGTCATGCCGCTGTCCCAGCGCGACCGGACCCTGGCCGGCACCATCATCGAAGCACTCGACGACGACGGCTACCTGCGCCTGACGCTGGAGGAGCTGCAGGGCCTGGTCGAGTGCTCGCCGGCGGCGGACGACACCGAGATGAACGTTGCGCTGAAGCTGGTCCAGTCGCTCGATCCGAGCGGCATCGCGGCGCGCGATGTGCGCGAATGCCTGCTGCTGCAGCTCAAGGACATCCAACCGGCCTCGGAACAGGAACTGGCGTGCCGCATCGTCGGCGAACACCTCGACCGCCTCGCCACGCGCGACGTCAACGGCTTGGCGCGCGCGCTCGGTGCCAGCGTGGCCCAGGTCGAGGCGGTGTGCGAGCGCATCCGCCACCTCGACCCGCGGCCCGGCTGGCGCTTCGGTCCCTCGAACACCCAGTTCGTCACGCCCGACGTGATCGTGCGCAAGGTGCGCGGCATCTGGACCGCCACGCTGAACCCGGACGTGATTCCCAAGGTGCGCCTGAACCAGGTCTATGCCGAGCTGTTCCAGCGCCACCGTGACTCGGGCCACTCCGAGCTCGCCGCCCACCTGCAGGAGGCGCGCTGGACGGTGCGCAACGTCGAGCAGCGCTTCGCGACCATCCTGCACGTGGCCCAGGCCATCGTGAAGCGGCAGCGGCACTTCCTGGAGTACGGCGCGCTGGCGATGAAGCCGCTGGGCCTGCGCGAGATCGCCGAGGAGCTGGGCCTGCACGAGTCCACCGTCTCGCGCGTGACCAACAACAAGTACATGGCGACGCCGTTGGGCGTGTTCGAGCTCAAGTACTTTTTCTCGCGTGCGCTGCCCACCGTCAGCGGCGGTTCCTGCTCGGCCACCGCGATCCGCGGCGTGATCAAGGACATGATCGAGGCCGAGGACGCGATGGATCCGCTCTCGGACGCCCAGATCGCACGCCAGCTGGCGCGCCAGGGACTCAGCGTGGCGCGCCGCACGGTCACCAAGTACCGTCAGATGATGCGCCTGCCCTCGGTCGAGAAGCGCCGCAAGCACGTCTGAGGGCGCGCTCTCGCGAGAGGAAGAAACACGCCGGCAATGCCGGCGTGTTTTGTTGGGGGCCGGGAGGTGGGCCTCCCGGCCGGCCTCACTTGGTCCTGGACGACGACGAGCCGCCCTGCGCCACCGAGCTGCCCGGCTGACCGCTGGCGCGGTTGCTCGCGTCGCTGCCGGCGGCCGAACCGGTGCTGGCCGACAGGCCGGCGCTGCCTGCGGTCGAACCGGTGGAGCCGGCGCCGCTGCTGCCCGCGTTGGCCGTGCCCGAACTCGCGCCCAGGCCCGAGGAGGTGTCGCCGGTGGTGGTGCCGGTGCTGCCGGCGGCTGAGCCGCCTATCCCGGAACCGCCCATGCCCTGGCTGCCCTGGCCGGCGCTGCCCGACTGGCGGCCCTGGCGCCACTGGTTGAACTCATCGGAGAACTTCTTGTAGCGCTCCTGGCGCCACTGGTGGTAGTCCTCGTCGAGGTTGCGCAGCTGCTCGGTGCGCCACTGGTGGTAGTCCGGATCGACGTGGCGCTGGCCCTGGTAACTGTAGCCCTCGTGCCCGCCAGCGCCGCCATAGTTGCGCTGGTAGGTGCCGCTGGAGTGCTCGTCATAGGACTGGCCGCCGTAGCCGCCGCCCCGGTAGTCGTCGCCCTGCACGCTATAGCCGCCGCCGTAGCCCGCGCCGCTGCTGCCACTGCCGTAGCCGCCGTAGACGCTGCCGTAGCGGCCAGCCTGGGGATCGCGCTGCTGACCGCCGTACTGGCCGCGCTGCTCCTGGCCCCCGCCGTAGCCGCCGCCCTGCGCTTGGCCGAACTGGTTGCCTTGCTGCTGCCCGTACTGGCCACGGCCTTGCTGGCCACCGCCGTATTGCTGCTGCCCGCCGCCGTACTGGCTGCCGCCGCGCTGGCCATAGGACTCGTCCTGCCCACCGTAGCCGCGCGAGCCTTCCCAGCCTTGCGAGCCGCCCTGCGGCCCCTGCGAACCGTAGCTGCCGGCGTAGCCGCCGGTGCTGTACTGGCTGCCGCGCTGGCCGCCGGTGTAGTAGTCGCCCATCGAGCCGCGGCCGCTGTCGAAATCGCTGCCGCCCTGGTAGTTCGAGCCGCCGCCGTAGCCGCCTCCGAACTCGCTGCTGCGGGCGCCTTCATAGTCGCGCCCCTGGCCGCGGCCCTGCCAGCGCTCGGGCGAGCCCCAGCGGTCGTCGCTGCGCGAGCGGTAGTCGTCGTCGCTGCCCTCATTGCGACGCTGATCTCCATAGTTTCGTTGCTGCATCGTTGATCCTTTCAAGCCTGGTGGTGATCGAGCTCCTGACTGCGCCATCTGCAGAAAACGTTGAGGACCGACGCTCGCTGGCGGACGGGGCACTTCTACAAGTCCGTGTAGCCTTTACCAGGCACGCAGGGCGGCGTCAGGCCTCGGTTTTTGGGTCTTCGTTTCCTTCACGCAGCACACCAATCGAGCAAGGGCTGTTCCTGTGGCTTAGTCCACTGAATCAGGGAATGGCACCCCCGCCGGGGAGTCTGAGGGGGCGAGGCTAGGCGCGGCGCGCAGCCCAGGCTGGACGCCTGGGCAAGCGGCGCAACGACGCCTCGGCCCCTCAGACTCCCCGGCCCGCAGGGTGAGGCCCCAAGCCGGCCCACTCGTCGTTGCGAGCCTTCGCCGGGGCCCGACCCCGGCTGTGTCTCGCGCCTAGATTGGGCCGGCTTGGGGCCTCACGGGGGTGCCATTTCCCTGATTCAGTGGACTAAGGACCAGGGCCGGCCGTGCACAATGCGGGTTGCTACAGACCACAGGCCACCGGCCGCCAGCAGGATTCCATGGAGACCCTTTACCTCGTTCTCGCCGTGATCGGCGCCTACCTGATCGGCTCGCTGTCCTTCGCGGTGATCGTCAGCCGCGTGATGGGGCTGAGCGACCCGCGCACCTACGGCTCCAACAACCCGGGCGCCACCAACGTGCTGCGCTCGGGCAACAAGACCGCGGCCATCCTGACCTTGCTGCTGGACGCCGTCAAAGGTGTGGTGCCGGTGCTGTTGGTGCGGGCCTGCGGCGAGCCTTTCGGGCTCGGCGAAGGTGCGGTCGCCCTGGCCGGCCTGGCGGCTTTCCTCGGCCATCTGTTTCCGGTGTTCTTCCGCTTCCAGGGCGGCAAGGGTGTGGCGACGGCGGCCGGCGTGCTGCTCGCGATCAATCCCTGGCTGGGCCTCGCGACCCTGGCCACGTGGCTGATCGTCGCCTTCTTCACTCGCTATTCCTCGCTGGCCGCGCTGGTCGCCGCGGCGTTCGCGCCGTTTTTCCAACTGCTGGGCTGGGGCCCGGGCGCCACGCTGGGGGCGGTGCTGGTGATGAGCCTGCTGCTGGTCTGGCGGCATGCGGCCAACATCCGCAAGCTGATCGAAGGCAAGGAAAGCAAGATCGGCCAGAAGTCCTCGCCGGCGGCCCCGGCCGCGGCACCGAAAAAAGGGGCCTGAGCGATGGTCACGCGTTTCCATGTCGGCCCCCGCCTGTCGGAGATGGCGGTTCACAACGGCACCGTCTGGCTGGCAGGCCAGGTGCCTGACAACGAGACCCTGGACATCCGCGGCCAGACCGCCGAGGTGCTGGGCATGGTCGACCGGCTGCTGGCCGAGGCCGGCACCGACAAGCGCCACATGTTGATGGCGCAAATCTTCCTCGCCGACCTGGCCGACTTTGCGGGCATGAACGAGGTCTGGGACGCCTGGGTCCCGGCGGGTCATGCGCCGCCCCGGGCCACGGTGCAGGCGGCGCTGGCCCGTCCCGGCTGGCGCATCGAGGTGGTGGTCACCGCGGCCCTGCCGGCCGCATCGTCGTGAGTCGGGTGCGCCGCTTCCTGAGCCTCGCCGTGATCGCCGGCGTGCTGCTCGGCGGTGCGGCGCTGGCGCGCTGGTGGAGCGAGCGGGAGATCGAGCGGGCGCTGGTGAGGCACGCCGGCCCGCACGACATCGTCATGTTCACGACCACCGACTGCCCTTACTGCGCCGAGGCGCGCAGCTGGCTCGATGCGCGGCAGGTGCCCTACACCGAATGCAACACCAGCACCAGCGCCGCCTGCCGCACCAGCTACGAGCGGCTGCGGGCGCCCGGCGTGCCGACGCTGGTGGTGCGCGGCGAGCGCCAGGTGGGCTTCGACCCGGAGCGCATCGCCCGGGTGCTGCAGCGCTGATCCGGGCCGAGGACCCGCTCAGGCCAGGCCCAGCACGTCCAGCGCTCCGCGGCCGACGCGCACCACGCGCGGTGCGTCCTCGGTGAGGTCGATCACGGTGGTCGGCTGCATCGGGCAGGCGCCGGCATCGACCACGGCCTGGAGGGACTTCTCGAAGCGCTCGCGGATCTCGGCCGCATCGTTCAGCGGCTCGTCCTCGCCCGGCGGGATCAAGGTGGTCGCGAGCAGCGGCTGGCCGAGCACGGCCAGCAACTCCTGGGCGACACCATGCCCCGGGACACGCAGGCCTATCGTGCGCCGCGAGGGGTGCGAGACGCGGCGCGGCACTTCCTTGGTGGCTTCGAGGATGAAGGTGTAGGCGCCCGGCGTGCCGAGCTTGAGCAGGCGGTACTGCCGGTTGTCGACCTTGGCGTAGCTCGCCAGCTCCGAGAGGTCGCGGCACAACAGCGTGAGGTGGTGTTTGTCGTCGACGCCGCGGATGCGGCGCAGCGACTCGGCCGCGCCCTTGTCGTCGAGGTGGCAGACCAGCGCATAGCTGGAGTCGGTCGGGATGGCCGCGATGCCGCCCGCGTGCAGGATCTGGGCGGCCTGCTTGAGCAGGCGCGGCTGGGGATTGTCGGGATGGACTTCGAAGTACTGGGCCATGGACCCATTGTCGGCGCCGACTCAGGGCCGGCTGGTCACCGACCGTTTCGAAGCCTGCCCGTCACACCTGCACACGCTCGCTCAGGGCCTCCCAGACCGGGCTCAAGCCGCTGCTCAGGAAGGGCAGGCTGCCGAGGTCGGTGTGGCTCTCGGAGGGCGAATGAAAGTCGGAGCCGCGCGAGGCGAACAGGCCGAACTCGGCCGCCACGCCCGCGTACTTGACGTAGTCCTGGGCCGTGTGGCTGCCGGTCACCACCTCGACGCCACGGCCGCCGATGTCCTTGAAGTGCGAGAACAGCGCGTACTCCTCGTTGGCGCTGAACTTGTAGCGCCCGGGGTGGGCCACCACCGCGATGCCGCCGGCGCCGGTGATCCAGGCCACCGCATCGTCCAGCGTGGCCCAGCGGTGTTCGACATAACCGGGCTTGCCCTCGGTGAGGTACTTGCGGAAGACCTCCTGGGTGTCGCGGCAGGCGCCCACCTCGACCAGATAGCGGGCGAAGTGGGTGCGCGAGATGAGGTCGGGGTTGCCGACGTACTTCAGCGCGCCTTCGTAGGCGCCGGCGATGCCGACACGCTCCAGGTCGGCCGACATCTCGCGCGCCCGCAACTCGCGCCCGCCGCGCGTGCGCGCCAGGCCGGCCGCGAGCCCGGGGTCGGCCACGTCGAAGCCCAGGCCGACGATGTGCACGGTCTCGCCGGCGAAAGTGACCGAAATCTCGGTGCCGCTCAGGTAGGGCAGGCCGAGTGCTGCGGCAGCCTGTGCCGCGCGCTGCTGACCGCCGACTTCGTCGTGGTCGGTCAGCGCCCACAACTCCACCCCGTTCGCCTTGGCGCGGGCGGCGAGTTCCTCCGGCGTGAGGGTGCCGTCGGAAACGTTGGAGTGGCAGTGCAGGTCGGCGTTCTGGATGTTCACCGGCACATTGTAGGGAGCCCGCTTCGGCGCCGCCGGCGCAGCGAGCAAAGTCCTTGCCCGCTGCTGCGGCGACCGCCCGTCGCCCGGCCCACGCCGTTCAAGGCTGCAGCCGCACGATCCGGCCGTCCTCGCTGTCGGTCAGGATGTAGAGCCAGCCGTCCGGGCCTTGCCGCACGTCGCGGATGCGCTCGTGCAGGGTCTGCAGCAGGCGCTCCTCGCGCACCACCTTGCGGCCGTCGAGTTCGAGCCGCACCAGCACCTGCGCGCGCAGCGCACCGACCACCAGGTTGCCCTGCCAGCCGGGATAGCGCTCGCTCGTCACGAAGGCCATGCCGCTGGGCGCGATCGACGGCACCCAGTGGAGCAGCGGCTGTTCCATGCCCGCCTTGGTGTTGCCTTCGCCGATGCGCAGGCCGGTACCGTACTCGCGGCCGTAGGTGATCACGGGCCAGCCGTAGTTCTTGCCACGCTCGGCGATGTTGACTTCGTCACCGCCCTGCGGCCCGTGCTCGTGGGTCCACAACTCGCCGGTCTGCGGATGCAGCGCCGCGCCCTGCACGTTGCGGTGACCCCAGCTCCAGATCTCCGGCCGCCCCGGCGGCTTGCCCACCAGCGGGTTGTCCCCGGGGACCCGCCCGTCGGCCTCGATGCGGACGATCTTGCCCAGGTGGTTGTCCAGCTCCTGGGCCTGCTGGCGCGGACCGAAGCGGTCGCCCAGGGTGACGAACAGCCGGCCGTCGCGGCCGAACACCAGGCGCGAGCCGAAGTGGTTGCCGCCCTTGTATTTGGGCGCCTGCCGGAAGATCACGCTCAGCTCGGTCAGCCGCTCGCCCTGCAGCCGGGCACGCGCCACCGCGGTGCCGCTGCCACCTTCGCCCGCCTCGCTATAGCTGAAGTAGATCCAGCCGTTGTCCTTGAAGCGTGGATCGACGGCGACGTCGAGCAGGCCACCCTGGCCGCCGGCGTCGATGGCGGGCAGCCCGGCCAGCGGCGGGCCCAGCCGGCCCTGGGGCGAGACCAGACGCAGCCGGCCGGGGCGTTCGGTCACCAGCATGCGGCCGTCGGGCAGGAAGGCGAGACCCCACGGGTTCTGCAGCCCGCGCGCCACCGTCACCGGCTTGAGGGCTGCGGCAGACAGGGGCCAGGCCCCGGCGATCAGGGCCAGGGTGAGCAGGGCGGCACGTGAGAGCCGCGGCACGAGGGTGGGGCGGACGGACCGAGGGCACATGCAAGACTCCGTGGGCGTTGTGCTGGGGGCCATCCTACTGTGTATGGTGCCGCCCGGCACCGTGCTGCCGCCTTGCCCGCCGGTCCCGCCGTCTCAGGCCTCGATGCGCAAGATGCTCGCGGGTGCGCCGTCGGTGAGCAGGTAGAGGCCGCCGTCCGGGCTCTGCTGCACGTCACGCAGCCGCTGGCCCAGTTCGGCAAACAGCGGCTCGCGCCTGAGCACCTGGGGCTCGGCCGGGCTGCCGCCCAGCTCGATGCGCCACAGCGCAAGTCCGGCCAGCGTCGCGACGAACAGGCTGCCGCGCCACTGGGGGAAACGCCCGCCGGTATAGAGCAGCAGGTTGCTGGGGGCGATCGAGGGCTGGCCCCACCAGGTCAGCGGCTGCTCCATGCCGGCCTTGGTCGGCCCCTCGCCGATCGCCGCGCAGCCGTCGTACTCGCAGCCGTAGGTGATCACGGGCCAGCCGTAGTTGCGGCCGTGGCGGGTGATGTTGATTTCGTCGCCGCCGAAAGGGCCGTGTTCGCTGGTCCAGAGCTCGTCGGAGTCGGGGTGCAGCATCGCGCCTTGCGGGTTGCGGTGGCCGTAGCTCCAGATCTCCGGCAGCGCGCCCGGCGTGTGCACGAAGGGGTTGTCGCCGGGCACACTGCCATCGGTTCGGATGCGCACCACCTTGCCCTGGTGGTAGGCGAGGTCCTGGGCGTGCACCCGCTCGCCCGGCTCGCGGCGGTCGCCGAGGGTGATGAACAGCATGCCGTCCCGGCTCACGGCCAGCCGGCCGCCCAGGTTCTCGCCGCTTTCCACCGGCGGCCACTGCCGGAAGATGGGCTGCAGGTTTTCCAGCGCGGTGGCATCGGCGCTCAGGGTCGCGCGGGCGGCCATCAGGCAGTTGAGCGGCGGCTCATCGCCGGCGCAGGCGGCGGTGTAGCTGAGGTAGACCTGCCGGTTGCGCTCGAAAAAACGGTCCACCACGATGTCCAGCAGTCCGCCGTGGCCGCGGTATTCGACCTCCGGAACGCCGGCCACGGGTGCCGACACGAGCCGGCCGTCGACCTCGACGAGGCGCAGTCGGCCGGGCCGCTCGGTGACCAGCAGCCGGCCGTCGGGCAGGAAGGCCATGCCCCAGGGCAGCTCCAGCCCGGTGGTGTGGGGCAGCGCGCGGGGCCCCGGGGGCGCGGCCGCCCCGGTGGCGCAGCCGGTCAGGCCGGCGAGCGCCCCGGCGGCGGAGAGGGCGCCGACCTGCAAGCAGAGGCGGCGGCCGGGAGAAGCGACCGCGTCGTCCGGGCAGGCCGGACGACGGGGAGGGGCAAGGTACTGCATCGGGTGGAATTCCAGCGGGCGGCCAAGCGGCCCCAAAACCCGGCAGGGTAACGCGACCAGAGGCCTGCCCGGTGCTTCACATTGAAACCGATTTTCCCTGCCGTGACGCTCCCTCGCCGGCTCGGCAGCCGGCCCTCAGCGCTCCAGGCGGTAGATGCGCGAGTTGCTCTCGTGGTCGGTCAGCACGTAGAGCCAGCCGTCCGGCCCCTGCCGCACATCGCGGATGCGCGCGCCGAGGTCCGCCAGCAGCTTCTCCCGGCCCACCACCCGATCCCCCTCGATTTCCAGCCGCCACAGCGCCGTGCCCTTCAACGCCCCGGTGAAGAGGTGGCCCTTCCACTCCGGGAACCGGTCGCCGGTGTAGAAGGCCAGCCCGCTCGGTGCCGTCGAGGTCGGCGTCCAGGTGGTCAGGGGCTCCGGGTACTGCGGGGCGTGCGTGCCGCCGCCGATACGGCATGCGTCGCCCTCCGGCGAGCCGTACTCGCAACCATAGCTGACCAGTGGCCAGCCGTAGTTCTGGCCGGCGCGCACGATGTTGATCTCGTCGCCGCCCTGCGGGCCGTGCTCGCAGACCCACAGCTCGCCGGTCCCGGGGTGCAGGGCCGCGCCCTGCGGATTGCGGTGGCCGCGGCTCCAGAGCGCCGCCTGCGGGCCGCTCGCCGTGGCCCACGGGTTGTCGGGAGGAATGCTGCCGTCACTGCGGATGCGCACGACCTTGCCGAGGTGGTTGTCCAAGGTCTGCGCCTTGACGCGCGTCGCGGCGTCCGAGCGCTCGCCCAGCGTGATGAACAGCGTGCGGTCGCGGCGGAACACCAGGCGGCCGCCGAAGTGCTTGTCGCCGTTGTACTTGGGGGCCTGGCGGAAGATCACGGTCACCTCTTCGAGCCGGGTCTCGTCCTGGCTCAAGCGAGCCCTGGCGACCGCCAGCCCGTTGGCGTCGCTCTGGGCCGACTCGCGCTCGGAGTAGCTGAGGTAGAGGCGCCGGTTGGTGGCGAAGTCGGGGTCGAGCACCACGTCGAGCAGGCCGCCCTGGCCGACGTGGGCCACGTCCGGAACCCCCGCCAGCGGGACGCCGGTGCCGCCCAGGTTGCTGCTGAGCAGGCGAAGCTGGCCGGGCTTTTCGGTCACCAGGGCCCGCCCGTCCGGCAGGAAACACAGGCTCCAGGCCGAAGCCAGGCCGCCGGTGAGCGCAGTGACTTTGAGCGGTCCTGGCGGGCGCGGCGGCGGAGGAGGCGGCGGCGGTGGCGGCGGATCCGGATCGTCGGAGCCGCCGCAGGCGGCCATGCCGGCCGCGCTCAGGGCGCTGAGGGCCGCCAGGCGAGCCAGGACACGGCGTCGGTCGGGATGGGGGAGGGCGTCTTGGTCTTCTCGGTCCATGCTGGCACTTCGGCTGTGGCAGTGAAGGAATTGCCAGAGTAGCCAGCTGGGAAACGTTCACGCAACGGAGGGTAACCGGTCGGCGGGTCAGCGGCACGCTCCCGCCGGCACGGGCGCCCGGGTCCGCGGCGCGGTGCTCAGGCCAGTGCCTCGACCACCATCTGCACCCGCTGGGCGCCGTTGTACTCGTCCAGCGAGAGCCGGTAGGCCAGCACGCTGCGCTCGGGCACCGGCTCGCTGCGGCCGAACCAGATCGCCTCGCGCAGCGCGCCGCCGCAGCGCACCGTGAGCTTGAGGTGGCGTTCGCCGACGATACGCTGCGAGACGATCTCGACCTCGTCGCTGAACACCGGGGCCTCGAAGGCCTGGCCCCAGACCTCGCGCTCCAGCGCCTGCACCACCTCGGGCGCGTACCAGCGCGCTTCCAGCGGGCCGTCGGTGGCGACGGTGCGGGCCAGCAGGCCGGGGTCCAGCCACTCGTCGGCGACCTGCTGGAAGGCCTGCTCGAAGACGTCGAAGTCCTCCTCCTCGAGAGTGCAGCCGGCCGCCATCGCATGACCGCCGAACTTCTTCAGCACGCCCGGGTGGCGCTTGCTGACCAGGTCCAGCGCGTCGCGCAGGTGAAAACCCGGGATGGAGCGGCCCGAGCCCTTGAGCAGGCCGTCCTGGCCGAGCGCGAACACGAAGGTCGGCCGGTGCAGCTTGTCCTTCAGGCGCGAGGCCACGATGCCGACCACCCCTTCATGGAAGTCGGGGTCGAAGATCGCCAGCGCCGGCGGCGGTTCGTCCTCGGGCATCAGCGACTCCAGCATCGCCTCGGCCTGCTCGCGCATGCCGGCCTCGACGTCGCGCCGCTCGCGGTTGATCGCGTCCAGGGTCTGGGCCAGCTCGGCGGCCCGGCCCGCGTCGTCGGTCAGCAGGCACTCGATGCCCAGGGTCATGTCGGCCAGCCGGCCGGCGGCGTTGATGCGCGGCCCGAGCGCAAAGCCGAAGTCGAAGCTGCTGGCGCGCGCCGGATCGCGGCCCGCCGCCTTGAACAAGGCCGCCACGCCCGCGTGCATGCGCCCGGCGCGGATGCGCTTGAGGCCCTGGGCCACCAGGCGCCGGTTGTTGGCGTCGAGCTTGACGACGTCGGCCACGGTGCCGAGCGCCACCAGGTCGAGCAGGGTATCCAGGCGGGGCTGCTCCTGGGCGCTGAAGGCGCCACGCCGGCGCAGCTCGGCGCGCACCGCCAGCAGCACGTAGAACATCACGCCCACACCCGCCAGGCACTTGCTGGGAAAGCCGCAAGCCGGCTGGTTGGGGTTCACGATCACGGTGGCTTCGGGCAGCACCAACCGCTCCTCCACCAGCGCCGGCAGGTGGTGGTCGGTGATCACGACGTCGAGGCCGAGGGCGCGCGCGTGCGCCACGCCCTGCAGGCTGGCGATGCCGTTGTCCACCGTCAGCAGCACGTCCGGGCGACAGGCCATCGCGAGGTCCACCACCGCCGGCGACAGGCCGTAGCCGTGCACCGCGCGGTCGGGCACCACGTAGCCGAGCTGCTCGGGCCGGGCGCCCAGCAGGCCCAGGCCGCGCAAGGCCACCGCGCAGGCCGTGGCGCCGTCGCAGTCGTAGTCGGCCACCACGCAGATCCGCTTGCCCGCGGCGATCGCGTCGGCCAGGAAACACGCGGCCTCGGCCGCGCCGTGCAGGCTGTCAGGCGGCAGCAGGCGGGCCAGCGAATCGTCCAGGTCCTCGGAACTGGCGATACCGCGCGCGGCGAACAGCCGCGCCAGCAGCGGGTGGACGCCGGCCTGTTCGAGCGCCCAGGCGGCGCGGGGAGGGATGTCTCGGGAAGTGATTTTCATCGCCACAACAACAAAGCAGGTCTTACCAGGCCTCGCCCAGGTCCGGGGCCTCAGAGATTCAGCAGCACGTCGGCCGGCTGCGTGCGCTGCCAGCGTTGTTTCAGGCGCGTCCACCAGCCGCCGTCGCGCAGCTCGAAGTCCTGGGCGCTGCGTTCGCCGCACAAGGTCAGCCGCACCGGCGCGCCACGCTGCAGCGCCGCCAGAGCCAGGGTCAGCGGTCCGCGCTCCAGCTCGTGCCAGGCTTCGGCCCAGGCGGCCCAGTCCTCGGCGAACCAGGCGTCGCGCAGCCGCGTATCCACCACCAGCGCGGGAGGGTCGAGGGCCGGCTGGGCCGGGCCGCAGCCGCTCAGCCAGAAGGAGTTGACGGGCGGCAGGCCGCGCTCGATGCGCCGGTCGGTCAGTGTATGGGTGTAGAGCAGCATCTGCACCTCGTTCTGCAGCCGCCGCACGCGCGAGAACTGGGGGTGCTCCGGCATCCAGGCGTGCACGTTGCGGCCGATCACCCGGTCGGGCGAGGCGGTGGGCAGTTCCCGGAAGCTCTCGTGGGCCGCGTACCAGCGTGTCGCCGCGCCCCAGACCAGCACATACCCCTCGGACTCGAACAGCTCGCGCACCGCCTCCAGCAGCTCTCGCGACTCCTCCTCGCCGAGCTGCAGGGTCTGCGGATCCAGCATGGTGACCTGGTCGGTGCCGACATGCCAGTGCGCTGGCGTCAACAGGGCCCAGTTCAGGTCGCCGGTGGTGATGCCGTCGCGGGCCGCCAGCCAGGCGCCCCAGGGCAGGCCGCCGTCCGGGCCGCTGAGACCGAGCGCGCGCGCCAACGCGCGCTCGTGCGGCGGCGAGAGCGAGTCCTCGTCAGCTTGGCTGCGCAAGGCCGGCGCCAGCCGGGCGAGCACCTGCGTCAGCACCGGCAGCTGCAAGTCCTTCAGGGTGTGCTGGCAGGCGTCGGACAGCGCCGAGGCATAGGGGATCAGCAGGTGCATGGGCGGCAATTATCGGGGGGGCGGGCCGGGCGGCGGCTCGGTTAGCATCGAACGCTTCGCGAAAACGGCGCATTTTTGTCGGCAGCGCCGCCACACTCCCATGAACTGGCCTTACGAACTGCAGATCGGCTGGCGCTACACGCGCGCGGGCCGCGCCACCCGGCGCAACGGATTCATCTCCTTCATCTCGGGCGTCTCGATGCTGGGCATCTCGCTGGGCGTCGCCGCGTTGATCATCGTGCTGTCGGTGATGAACGGCTTCCAGAAGGAGGTGCGCGACCGCATGCTGTCGGTCGTCTCGCATGTCGAGGTGTATGCCGCCGGCGGCCAGGCGCTGCCCGACTGGCGCGCGACCGCGACCCAGGCACGCGAGAACCCGCAGGTGCTGGGGGCCGCCCCCTTCATCGCGACCCAGGCCCTGGTGGCGCGCGGCGACGAGATGCGCGGCGCGATGATCCGCGGCATCTCGCCCGAGGACGAACCCGAGGTGACGCCGCTGGCCCGGCAGCTCAAGGACACCGTGCTCACGCGCCTGGTGCCGGGCGAGTGGGGCATCGTGCTGGGCGGCGAGCTGGCCCGCATGCTGGGCGTGCAGACCGGCGACAAGGTGACGCTGGTCTCGCCGGGCGGGCAGATGACGCCGGCCGGCGTGGTGCCCAGGCTCAAGCAGATGACGGTGGTGGGCAGCTTCGACGCCGGCCACTACGAATACGACAGCGCGCTGGCGCTGATGCACATCGACGACGCCGCCAAGCTGTTCCGCGTCGAGGGCCCGACCGGCGTGCAGCTGCGCCTGAGCGATGTGCACCAGGCGCCGCGGGTGGCCCAGGAACTCAGCCGCGGCTTGAGCGGCGACCTCCTGATCAGCGACTGGACCCGCACCAATCGCAACTGGTTCGCGGCCGTGCAGCTGGAGAAGCGCATGATGTTCATCATCCTGACGCTGATCGTCGCGGTCGCGGCCTTCAACCTGGTCTCCACGCTGGTGATGACCGTGACCGACAAGCGCGCCGACATCGCCATCCTGCGGACGCTGGGCGCGAGCCCGGGCTCCATCATGGGCGTCTTCATGGTGCAGGGCGCCGTTTCGGGCATCATCGGCACCGCCACCGGCCTGGGCCTGGGCCTGCTGGTGGCCTTCAATATCGATGTGATCGTGCCTTTTCTCGAACGCCTCTTCAATGCCAGCTTCCTGCCCGGCAGCATCTACCTGATCAGCCGCATGCCCAGCGACCCGCAGGCCGCCGACATCGTGCCCATCGGCCTGATCTCGCTGGTGCTGGCCTTCCTGGCCACGATCTACCCGAGCTGGCGTGCCAGCCGCGTGCAACCGGCGGAGGCGCTGCGTTATGAGTGACGTGGTCCTTAGCGCGCGCGGCCTGCACAAGCGGTTCCGCGAGGGCTCGCTCGACGTGCACGTGCTGCGCGGCGTCGACATCGCGGTGGCGCCCGGCGAGACCCTCGCCATCGTCGGCGCGTCGGGCTCGGGCAAGAGCACCCTGCTGCACCTGCTGGGCGGGCTGGACGCGCCCACCGCCGGCGAGGTGCAGCTGCAGGGCCGCAAGCTCGCGGCCCTGGGCGCGGCCGAGCAGGGGCAGTGGCGCAACCGGCACCTGGGTTTCGTCTACCAGTTCCACCATCTGCTGCCCGAGTTCACCGCGCTCGACAACGTCGCGATGCCGCTGCGCATCCGCCGCCTGCCCACGGCCGCGGCACGCGCACGCGCCCAGGAGATGCTGCAGCAGGTGGGCCTGGGCGAGCGTGTGTTGCACCGCCCGGCCGAGCTCTCGGGCGGGGAGCGCCAGCGTGTCGCGATCGCCCGGGCGCTGGTGTCCGAGCCGGCCTGCGTGCTGGCCGACGAGCCGACCGGCAACCTCGACCGCGGCACCGCCAACGTGGTGTTCGACCTGATGCTCTCGCTGGCGCGCCTGCGCGGCACGTCTTTCGTGGTGGTGACCCACGACGAGGCGATCGCGCGGCGTTGCGACCGGGCGGTGCACCTGGTCTCCGGCCTGCTGGTCTGAGCGGGTCGAGGACGGGATCCGGCACCGATGTGGATCGACACCCATGCCCACCTGGATGCCGCCGAGTTCGACGCCGACCGCCCGGCGATGATCCAGCGTGCCCGGGCGGCGGGGGTGGCCCAGGTGGTGCTACCCGCCATCGGCTGCGGCAACTTCGACACGGTGCGTGAACTGGCCGCGGCCGAGGGCCTGAGCTATGGGCTCGGCATCCATCCCATCGTCGTCAACAGCGAGCCGGACGATGCGCCGGAGCGGCTGCGCACCGCCTTGCAGGCGCACCGCGACGACCCGCGCCTGGTCGCCGTGGGCGAGATCGGGCTGGACCTGTTCGTGCCCGGTCTGCAGCGCGAACGCCAGGAAGCCTGGTTCGCGGCGCAGCTCAAGCTGGCGCGCGAGTTCGCCTTGCCGGTGCTGCTGCACACGCGCCGAGCGGTCGACGTGGTGCTCAAGCATCTGCGCCGCGTCGAGGTGCCGGGCGGCATCGCCCACGCCTTCAACGGCAGCGAGCAGCAGGCGCAGGTGTTCATCGAGCTGGGCTTCAAGCTCGGCTTCGGCGGCGCGCTGACCTTCGAGCGGGCCCACCAGATCCGCCGGCTGGCCCAAACGCTGCCCGTCGACAGCCTGGTGCTGGAGACCGACGCGCCCGACATCCCGCCGCACTGGCTCTACAAGACCGCCGCCCAGCGGGCCGCCGGCGAGAGCAGCCGCAACGAGCCGGCCGCGCTGCCGCGCATCGCGGCCGAGCTGGCGGCACTGCGCGGCATGCAGCTGGCCGAGCTGCAGCATCGCAGCCGTGCCAACACGCTGGCGGCGCTGCCGCGGCTGGCGGCCCTCGTGGAGCCCTGAAATGACCTTGCTGCAAGGCCTGGCGCCGGTGCTCGCGCCGCACACGCGGCTGATCGTGCTCGGCAGCTTTCCGAGCGTGGCGTCCCTGCAGGCCCAGCAGTACTACGCCCACCCGCGCAACCACTTCTGGCCCATCCTGTCGGCGCTGTGGGAGGTGGACCTGCGCGCGCTGCCCTATGCCGAACGCCTGGCGGTGGTGCGCGAGCGCGGCCTGGGCATCTGGGATGTCTACGCCAGCTGCCGCCGCGAAGGCAGCCTGGACAGTGCCATCGAGCAGGCCTGCCCCAACGACCTGGCCGGCCTGCCGCAACGCGCCCCCGCCTTGCAGGCGCTGGCCCACAACGGCGGCGAGTCGGCCCGCGCAATGGCCATCACCCGGGGCCTGGGCCGGGCCGTCTACCGGCTGCCCTCGACCAGCCCCGCGAACGCCTCCTGGAGCTTTGAGCGCAAGCTCGCGGCATGGAAGGCGGTTTTCGAACAACACGATCTCGCATGACCCGACGCAAGACCCCGGCCCTGGCGCCCGTGACCGTTTCCGAATCCGACGGCGTGCGCTTTCTCCACCTCGGCACGATCTGGGTGCAGGGGGCGATGCGTGTGCGCAAGCCCTATGCGCTCGAACTCGAATACATCCAGCGCATGATGGCCTGGATGCTGCTGCGGCCCGAGGAGGCGCTGACGGCCGGTCACGCGGTGCAGCTGGGCCTGGGCGCGGGGGCCATCACCAAGTTCTGCCACAAGACGCTGCAGATGCGCTGCACCGCGGTGGAGCTGAATCCCGAGGTGATCTCGGTGTGCCGCAGCCTGTTCCGCCTGCCGCCCGACGACGAGCGGCTGACGGTGCTGGAGCAGGACGCGGCCCGCTACGCCGAGGATCCGGTCCATGCCGGCAGCGCCGACGCGCTGTGCGTCGACCTCTACGACCACGAGGCCGCCAGTCCGGTGCTCGACGACGAGCGCTTTTATGCCGCCTGCCACCAGCTGCTGGCGCGCGGCGGCGTGATGAGCGTTAACCTGTTCGGTCGTGACGCCAGCTTCGAGCGCAGCGTCGAGCGCATTGCGGCGACCTTCGGCCGCGGCGCCTTGTGGACGCTCAAGCCGACCAGGGAAGGCAACACCGTTGTATTGGCCACCAAGGGCCTGCCCCCGGTCGACCGGGCCGTGCTTGCCGGGCGCGCCGAAAACATCGAAACTCGCTTTTCGCTGCCGGCCCGGAAGTGGCTGCGCATGATCAAGCACCTCGGTTCGTGAAACAGGGCTCATGGGCGCCACTCCTTCCGCCACCGCCGTCTCCCCCGTGTCGTCTCCCCGCTTCAAGGGCCGCCTGCAATGGCGGCCGCTGCTCGACTGGCTGCGCGAGGATGGCCTGGTCAGCCCGGCCGAGGCCGAGCGTACCGCCCAGCGCCTGGCCGCCGCGGACAGCGTGCAGCACCCGCTGGTGCGGCTGGCCAATGTCGGCATGGCGCATGCGCGCAGCGGCCGGCCGCTGGATGTCGAGGGGCTGACCGAATGGCTGGCCGGCCGCTGTGGCAAGGACTACCTGCGCATCGACCCGCTGAAGGTCAACGTCGGCCGGGTCGCCGACATCATGTCGGTCAACTATGCCGAGCGGCGCCGGGCCTTGCCGGTGCAGGTGGGCATGCAGGAGGTCACCATCGCCACCTGCGAGCCCTTCGATACCGACTGGATCGCCGAGATCGAGGGCCACACGCGCAAGACGGTCCGGCTGGTGCTGGTCAGCCCGCCCGAGCTGCAGCGCTACACGACCGAGTTCTACACCCTCGCCAAATCGGTCAAGGCGGCCCAGAAGACCGGCGAGGGGGCGGCCGGGCCGGCCAACTTCGAACAGCTGGTCGAGCTGGGCAAGAGCAAGCAGCTCGATGCCAACGACCAGGGTGTGGTGCAGGTGGTCGACTGGTTGTGGCAGTACGCCTTCGACCAGCGCGCCTCGGACATCCACCTCGAGCCGCGCCGCGACATGGGCGCGGTGCGCTTCCGCATCGACGGCGTGATGCACACCGTCTACCAGCTGCCGCTGACCGTGATGGCGGCGGTGACCAGCCGCATCAAGCTGCTGGGCCGCATGGACGTGGTGGAGAAACGCCGCCCGCTGGACGGCCGCATCAAGACCCGCAATCCCGACGGCGAGGAGGTGGAGATGCGGCTGTCGACCCTGCCCACCGCCTTCGGCGAGAAGCTGGTGATGCGCATCTTCGACCCGGACTCCACCGTCAAGAGCCTCGATGCCCTCGGCTTCGGTCCCCACGAGGCGCAGCGCTGGGAGCAACTGGTGACGCAGGCGCACGGGGTTATCCTGGTCACCGGGCCGACCGGCTCGGGCAAGACCACCACCCTGTATTCCACCCTCAAGCGTCTGGCCACCGACGAGGTCAACGTCTGCACCATCGAAGACCCGATCGAGATGATCGAGCCGGCCTTCAACCAGACCCAGGTGCAGCCCCAGCTGGACCTGGGTTTTGCGAACGGCCTGCGCGCGCTGATGCGCCAGGACCCGGACATCATCATGGTGGGCGAGGTGCGCGATCTTGAAACCGCCGAGATGGCGATCCAGGCGGCGCTGACCGGCCACCTCGTTTTCACCACTCTGCACACCAACGACGCCACCTCGGCCGTGACGCGGCTGCTGGACCTGGGTGTGCCGGCCTACCTGCTCAATGCCACCCTGCTGGGCGTGCTGGCGCAGCGCCTGGTGCGCACACTGTGCCCGCACTGCAAGCAGCCGGACGAGAACTTCCCGCGCGAATCGCTCGCCGAGGCGATCCAGCCCTGGCGCATGAGCGGCGGCTTCCGGCCCTGCCGGCCAGTGGGCTGCATCGAGTGCCGCATGACCGGCTTCCGGGGCCGCGCCGGCTTGTACGAACTGCTCACGGTCAGCGAGCCGCTGAAAGCGCTGGTCGGGCAGACGCCCGATTTGGCCAAGCTGCGCCAGCAGGGCGCCCAGGATGGCATGCGCCCACTGCGCCTGGCCGGCGCGATGAAGGTGGCCGAAGGCCTGACCACCCTCGAGGAAGTGCTGCGAGCGACCCCGGCCTGGGAGCGCTGAAATCGGGCGGCATCGGCAGCGCTGCGCCCGGTCGTCCCGCGGTGCAGGACGCGGTTTCGCGCTACGTGTAATCCACAGCGCTTTGCCGCGGGGCGGCTTCCTAGAATCGCTGCAGTTTTAAAAAGGCTGAAAATGAGGAGCGCAACATGAAGATCAAAAGCCAGCGGGACTTTGTCTCGGGGCTCATGTTCATCGTCGTCGGACTGGGTTTTGCCTGGGGCGCGACCAACTACTCGTTCGGCAGTTCGGCCTCGCCCGGTCCGGGCTACTTCCCCTTCGGCCTCGGCCTGATTCTGGCCGTGCTGGGCGCGATGGTGACCTTCAAGTCGCTCACCATCGAGACCGAAGACGGCGACCCGATTGGCGCCATCGCCTGGAAGCCGCTGCTGCTGATCCTCGGCGCCGTCGCGGTGTTCGGCTTCGCGCTGCCGCGCCTCGGCCTGATCATCACCATCGCGCTGCTGGTCGGCCTCGCCAGCCTGGCCGGCGACGAGATCAAGTGGAAGCAGACGGCCATCCTGGCCGTGGTGCTGATGGTCGGCTGCTATCTCGTGTTCGTGAAGGGTCTGAGCCTCGTGCTGCCGATGTGGCCGAGCTTCCTCGGCTGAACGCCGCCACGTCCCCGAGCAACGACGATCAACGAGGATTCCATGGATCTCATCAACAACCTCGCGCTGGGTTTTCAAACCACCCTGACGTTCTCCAACCTGACCTATGCCTTTTTCGGCTGTGTGCTCGGGACCCTGATCGGCGTGCTGCCCGGCCTGGGGCCGGTCGCCACCATCGCGATGCTGCTGCCGTCGATCTACTCGCTGGACGCGACGCCGGCGCTGATCATGCTGGCCGGCATCTACTACGGCTCGCAGTACGGCGGCTCGACCACCGCCATCCTGATCAACGTGCCGGGTGAATCGGCCTCGGTGGTCACCGCGCTGGACGGCTACCAGATGGCCCGCCAGGGCCGCGCCGGCGCCGCGCTCGCGGTGGCGGGGCTGGGCTCCTTCTTCGCCGGCTCGGTCGCCACGCTGGTGCTGGCTGCCTTCGCGCCGCCCCTGACCGAGATGGCCTTCAAGTTCGGCTCGGCCGAGTACTTCTCGCTGATGGTGGTGGGCCTGATCGGCGCCGTGGTGCTGGCCTCCGGCTCGCTCATCAAGGCGATCGCGATGATCCTGCTGGGCCTGCTGCTCGGCCAGATCAACACCGACGTGATCTCCGGCGTGCCGCGCTTTTCCTTCGACGTGCCCGAGCTGAGCGACGGCATCAACTTCGTCGTCATCGCGATGGGCCTGTTCGGCTTCGGCGAGATCATCGCCAACCTGGGGCAGCCGGCCGAGGAGCGCGAGGTCTTCACCAAGGACGTCAAGGGCCTGTGGCCGACCCGCCAGGACTTCAAGGAGGCCGCGCCGGCGGTGCTGCGCGGCACGGCGCTGGGCTCCATCCTGGGCGTGCTGCCCGGCGGCGGCTCGCTGCTGTCGGCCTTCGCGTCCTACACGCTGGAGAAGAAGCTCTCGAAGACGCCCGAGAAGTTCGGCAAGGGCGCCATCCAGGGTGTGGCCGGTCCCGAGTCGGCCAACAACGCCGGTGCCCAGACGTCCTTCATCCCGATGCTGACGCTGGGCATCCCGCCCAACCCGGTGATGGCGCTGATGGTGGGTGCGATGACGATCAAGGGCATCCAGCCCGGCCCGCAGGTGATGGCGAGCAACCCCGAGCTGTTCTGGGGCCTGATCGCGTCCATGTGGATCGGCAACCTGATGCTCGTGATCCTGAACCTGCCGCTGATCGGCATCTGGATCAAGCTGCTGACCGTGCCCTACCGCTTCCTGTTCCCGGCCATCCTGCTGTTCTGCTGCATCGGGTTGTACACGCTGAACAACAACAACTTCGACGTCTACATGTCGGTGCTGTTCGGTGTCGTGGGTTATGCCTTCTACAAGCTCGGCTGCGAACCGGCGCCGCTGTTGCTCGGCTTCATTCTCGGGCCGATGATGGAGGAGCATCTGCGACGTGCGCTGCTGCTGTCGCGCGGCGACTGGAGCACCTTCCTCACGCGGCCGCTGTCGGCCAGCCTGCTGGCGGCCGCCGCCTTGCTGCTGCTGATCGTGACCCTGCCGAACGTGCGGCGCAAGCGTGAGGTGGCGTTCAGCGAAGGCGACTGAGGCCGCTCTCACTGCCTCGCTGCCGAGGGCCGCCATGTGCGGCCCTTTTTCGTCATGTGAAGCGGCTGCCTCATCCACCTGGGCAGCGGAGCCGCCACTTCGCTGTCTGACCAGTGCTGGCGCCGCCGCGGGCTCTGCCGCAGCGCACCATAATCGGTGCGCACAAGGAGGAAACCCGACAATGCCGACACCGCATCCGCTGCGCGAAGTGCTGCACAACGAAGTTCACGCGCGGCCCTACGAACGTCTGTCGGCGCCGCTGGCGCTGTCGCACCTCGCGCTGCTCACGCCGCCGGGCGAGACCCGCAGCCGCGAGCATCTGCACACCCTGCTGCGTTCGCGCCACCTGCCGCTGCCCGCGGCCGACGCCGGTCACCTGAGCATCGACCTGGGCGGGGTCCACCTGCGCTGGGAGCAGCACACCGAGTTCCAGACCTACACCTTCTGGCGTCAGCTGCCCGAGAACCCGGCGTCCTTCGAGCCGTCCGCGGTGGCCTCGGTGCCCCAGGACTGGCTGCGCGGGGTGCCCGGGCAGTGGCTGGTGGGCATGCATGTGATGGTGACGTCCAGCCGCGAGGACGGCAGCGATCCGCTGGTGCGCGGCTCGCTGGACGAGGACAGCCTGGTCGCCTCGGTGGTGATGGACGGGCAGGCCGAGGTGTACACCGACTTCCGCCTGCATGGCGACGGCTTTGCTCGGGTGGTGCTGGTGGCCGCCAGCATGCACCCGCGGCGCCTCGGCCGGGCGGTGCAGCGGCTGCTGGAGATCGAGACCTACCGCATGACGGCCTTGCTCGGCCTGCCGGCGGCGCGCGAGGTGTCGGCGACGCTGGCGGACGCCGAACGCGACCTGGCCCGCATCGCCAGCGAGATCCGCAGCGCCGAGCGCGACCGGGAGCCCGAGCTGCTGCGCCAGCTGACCCAGCTGGCCGGCCGTGTCGAGAGCCTCTATGCCAGCACGCACGCGCGTTTCTCGGCCAGCGCGGCCTACTTCGAGCTGGTGCAGCGGCGCATCGACGAGCTGCACGAGCACCGCCTCGCGGGCCTGCAGACCATCGGCGAGTTCATGGACCGGCGCCTGGGCCCGGCGATGCAGACCTGTGCCTGGGCCGGGCGGCGCCAGCAGCAGCTCTCCGAACGCATCTCGCGCACCAGCAATCTGCTGCGCACGCGGGTCGAGATCGAGCAGCAGCAGAGCAGCCAGGACCTGCTCGATGCGATGAACCGGCGCCAGCTGGTGCAACTGCGCCTGCAGAGCGCGGTCGAGGGCCTGTCGGTGGCGGCCATCACCTATTACGGCGCGGGGCTGGTCGGCCATCTCGCGAAGGGCGGCAAGGAAGCGGGGCTGCTGCCGCTGTCGCCGGAGGTGCTGGTGGCGCTGGCGGTGCCGCTGATCGCGCTGGGGGTGTGGTCGGGGCTCCGGCGCATGCACCAGCTGGTGTGGCGGGCGGCGCAGTAGGGCGGGTTGCGGAGGTATTGAACCGCTTTGAACCGACTTGGTTAAATTTAACCCTCATGGTTAAAAACATTCCGGATCCGGGGCTCGTGGCATCAGCCTTCTGCGCGGGCAGGCCGTCGCGTGGAAGCCCGCTTTCGCGGGCGCGCCCCTGCGGGGCGGTTGCCGGGATGTGCGCCCGGCAGCGCACCTACTTCTCTTGTCTCGCCAAGAGAAGTAGGCAAGAGAAGGCGACCCCGAGCAGGGCGCCCTGCTCGGGCTTGGGAGGCGGCTGCGCAACTCGGCCTTTTTGAAGGGCGCTTCGCACCCTTCAAACGGACCTCGGACAGTGCTCGCCGACCCCGCCCTGCGGGCGGGGCAAGCTCCCAAGCCCTGCGCTCCTCGCCGCCCCACACGGGGCCCCACTGCATACGGCTCGCTACGCATCGCCGCGCGCTGGCTCCCGGTTGCTAGGCAACCGGTTCGGGGACGTCCATCAGCGCATGTCGTGGCCCGCTGAACCCACGCTGAACGCCTGCACGCCCCTGCCCGCAAGCCGATAATCTCCGGCGCAGTTGCGAGGTGCGCGATGAAGTCCTTCCAGTACAGCTTCCCCTATCCCTCCGCCCGTCTTCCGGTGTTCGGTCGCAATGTGGTTGCGACCTCGCACCCGGCGGCCGCCGCGGCCGGGCTGCGCATGCTGATGCGCGGCGGCAATGCGGTGGATGCGGCGATCGCCACGGCGGCGGCGATGACCATCGTCGAGCCGGTCAGCAACGGACTGGGCAGCGACGCCTTCTGCATCCTCTGGGACGGCGAGCGCCTGCACGGACTGAACGCCTCGGGTCGCGCGCCGCAGGCCTGGACCCCCGAGTACTTTCGTGCCAAGTACGGCGCCGATGCCAAGAGCCCGCCGAAGCGCGGCTGGGACTCGGTCACCGTGCCGGGGGCGGTCGGCGGCTGGGTTGCCCTCAGCGAGCGCTTCGGCAAGCTGCCCTTCGCCGACCTGATGGAGCCCGCCATCGAGCTGGCCGAGCGCGGTTACGTGGTGCCGCCCGTGGTGGGGCAGAAGTGGGCCGCGCCGGTGGCCGAGCTGCAGGGCCTGCCGGGTTTCGCCGAGGCCTTCCTGCCGCGCGGCCGGGCGCCGGCGGTGGGCGAGTGGTGGCAGTTCAAGGCGGCCGCGCGCACCTTGCGCCTGATTGCCGAGACCCGCGGCGAAGCCTACTACCGCGGCGAGATCGCCGAGGCGGCGGCCCGCTTTGCCGCCGAGCATGGCGCCGCCATGACGGCGGCCGACTTCGCGGCCTGCCGGCCCGACTGGGTCGAGCCCATCGGGCGCGACTACCGCGGCCACACGCTGCACGAGATTCCGCCCAACGGCCAGGGCATCGCGGCGCTGATCGCGCTCGGCATCCTGTCGCGCTTCGACCTCGCGTCGCTCGCGCCCGACGGCGTCGAGGCCCAGCACCTGCAGATCGAGGCGATGAAACTCGGCTTCGCCGACACCTACCGCTATGTGTCGGACCCGGCCAGCATGGAGCTCACCCCGGCGCAGATGCTCGACGAGGCCTATCTCGCGAGCCGCGCCCGGCTGATCGATCCCCGGCGCGCGCAGGTGTTCGGCCCCGGCAATCCCTCCAAGGGCGGCACCATCTACCTGACCGCGGCCGACGAGCGCGGCATGATGGTCAGCTTCATCCAGAGCAATTACATGGGTTTCGGCTCGGGTGTGGTGGTGCCCGGCTACGGCCTGTCGCTGCACAACCGCGGCCACGCCTTCTCGCTCGACGCGGCCAGCCCCAACGTGGTGGCGCCGGGCAAGCGACCCTTCCACACCATCATCCCGGCCTTCCTGACCCGGGACGGCCAGCCGGTCATGAGCTTCGGCGTGATGGGCGCCAACATGCAGCCGCAGGGCCACCTGCAGACCCTGGTGCGTTTGCTGGACCACGGCCAGAACCCGCAGGCGGCCTGCGACGCGCCGCGCTGGCGCTACAACTCGGGCCTCTCGCTCAATGTCGAGGCCAGCATGGACCCGGCCGTGGTGCAGGGCCTCATCGAGCGGGGCCACCAGATCGAGGTGATCCAGGATTCCTACCAGGACTTCGGCGCCGGGCAGTTCATCTGGCGTTTGGGAGATCCGGGGGTCGAGGGGTATGTCGCCGCCAGCGACCCGCGCCGTGACGGACAGGCGGTGGCCTTTTGACCGCCGCCGCGACCACTCCCAAGGCCCACGGCTCCTCCGCGTCCGGCCTCGCGCTCGCCCTGCTCGGGTCGATCGCCTTCTCGGGCAAGGCCATCATCGTCAAGCTGGCCTATCGCCACGGCGTCGATGCCGTCACGCTGATCATGTACCGCATGCTGTTTGCGCTGCCGCTGTTCGCGCTGATGGCCTGGTGGGCCGGGCGCGGCAAGCCGCCGATGTCGCGGCGCGACTGGCTGGGCATCATCGGGCTGGGCATCAGCGGCTACTACCTGGCGAGTTATCTCGACTTCCTGGGGCTGCAGTACATCACCGCGAGCCTGGAGCGGCTCATCCTCTACCTCAACCCCACGCTGGTGCTGGTGCTGGGCGTGCTGCTGTTCAAGCAGAAGGTCACGGGGCGGCAGCTGGTGGCGGTCGCCGTCAGCTACAGCGGCGTGCTGCTGGTATTCGGGCAGGAAGCCAACTTCCAGGGCAGCCACGTGATGCTGGGCGCGACGCTGGTTTTCGCCAGTGCGGTGTCCTATGCGGTCTACCTCGTCTACAGCGGCGAGATGGTGCGGCGTTTCGGCTCGCTGCGCCTGGTGGGCTGGGCCAGTCTGGTCGCCTGCGTGCTGTGCATTGCCCAGTTCGTGCTGCTGCGGCCGCTGTCGGCAGCGCTGGTAGCGCCCGAGGTGGTGTGGCTGTCGGTACTCAACGCGACCCTGTGCACGGTCGCCCCGGTGCTGATGGTGATGATGGCGATCGAGCGCATCGGCGCCACGCTGGCGGCGCAGACCGGACTGGTCGGGCCGCTGTCCACCCTCATCATGGGCGTGTTGATCCTGGGCGAGCCCGTCACGCCCTGGATCGTCGCCGGCACGGCGCTGGTGCTGGCCGGCATCTGGCTGCTGGCGCGGGCGCGCCGGCTCGCCGCAGAGAACGGTAAGTAGGAGCAAGGAAGATGGATCTCGGACTGGCAGGCAAGTGGGCGCTGGTGTGCGCCTCCAGCAAGGGCCTGGGCAAGGGCTGCGCGCAGGCGCTGGTGCAGGAGGGTGTCAACGTGGTGGTGACCGCACGCGGTGCCGAGGCGCTGGAGGCCACCGCGGCCGAGCTGCGGGCCCTGGGCCGCGGCGCGGTGAGGGCGGTGGCCGGCGACATCGCGACGCCCGAAGGCCGGGCCGCGGCGCTGGCGGCCTGCCCGCAGGTCGACATCCTGATCAACAACGCTGGCGGCCCGCCGCCCGGCGACTTCCGCGAGTGGTCGCGCGAGGACTGGATCAAGGCCCTGGATGCCAACATGCTGACCCCCATCGAGCTGATCAAGGCCACGGTGGACGGCATGATCGAGCGGCGTTTCGGTCGCATCGTCAACATCACCTCGGGCGCGGTGAAGGCGCCGATCGATGTGCTGGGTCTGTCCAACGGCGCACGCTCGGGGCTGACCGGTTTTGTCGCGGGACTGGCGCGCAAGACCGTGGTCCACAACGTCACGATCAACAACCTGCTGCCAGGAGCCTTCGACACCGACCGGCTGAAGAAGACCATGGAAGCCTCGGCGCGCGACCGCGGCGCCAGCTACGAGGCCACCCGCGAGGCGCGCATGAAGGGCATCCCGGCCGGACGCTTCGGCACCGCCGAGGAGTTCGGCGCGACCTGCGCCTTCCTGTGCAGCCGCCAGGCCGCCTACATCACCGGGCAGAACTGGCTGCTCGACGGCGGCGCCTACCCCGGCACCTTCTGAACCAATGCGTTGCCTCAGCGCCGCGACGACACCACGATGCCGGCGACGATCAGTGCGAAGGCCGCACCGTGGAACCACTGCGGCGCTTCGCCCAGCAGCGCAGCCGACAGCAGCGCCGCGAACACCGGCGTCAGGTTGCTGAAAAAGGCCGCGATGGACGGCCCGACGGCCGCCACGCCCATGCCCCAGCACCGGTAGGCCACCAGCGAGGCCAGCACCGCGACGTAAAGCAGCCCGGCCAGAACAGGCAGCGACCAGGGCACCGCAATGTCGCGGACGCGCGCCTCGCCCGCCGCGAAACCGGCCGCCCAGACCACCCCGAAGGCGATCTGCGCCAGCAGGAACTCGGCCCAGTGCCACTCGCGTGCCGAGTTGTCGCTGGGCTTGGCCAGCATCCAGCTGTAGAGCGCCCACAGCGCGACGGCCAGCAGCATGTAGAGATCGCCAGGCACCAGCTGCACCTGCTGCAAGGTGGCCCAGCTGCCGCGCGAGATCACCAGCACCACCCCCAGCAGGGACAGCACCGCGCCGAGCAGCTGCATCGGGCGGGCCCGCTCGCGCCAGAACAGCGCGCCGGCGGCCAGCATCCAGACCGGCATGCTGGCGGCGATCAGCGTCACGTTGATGGGCGTGGAGGTCTGCAGCGCCAGGTACTGCAGCGAGTTGTAGCTGCCGACGCCCAGCAGCCCGAGCAGGATGAAACGCCGCCAGCGTGACCACAGCGGGCTGCCGGGCCGCAGCACGCGCCAGCCCAGCGGCAGCAGGATCAGCGCGGCCAGCAGCCAGCGCAGGAAGTTCAGGGTCAGCGGCGCCACGGCCCCCACCATCAGCCGGCCCACCACGGCATTGCCGGCCCACAGCAGCGGCGGCAGCGTGAGCAGCAGGGCGGTCTTGGGGGTGATGGGGTGGTTCATGCGGGGTCGTGCTGGGTCGAGAGGAAGGCGAGGGGCGGCGCCCGGCATGTTAGCGCCGGGTGTTTCGCCTGGCATCCAGAGGCCTTTGCGGTGCCGGCCGTCGGCCCCCTGCAAAAACGCCGCGGCTGGCGTAAGGTGACGGCCTGAAGCGGTCGTGCCCGACCCTTTGCCCCCTGAAGACGGAGAAGACACCATGCCCCTGGCCATCCAGATCCACGAGTTCGGCGGTCCCGAGAACCTGCGCTTGGTCGACCTGCCGGTCGGTGAGCCCGGCCCCGGCGAGATCCGCATCCGCCACCGCGCCTGCGGCCTCAACTACATCGACATCTACCAGCGCACCGGGCTCTACACCGGGCCGCTGCCGCTGACCCTGGGCATGGAGGCCTCCGGTGTGGTCGAGGCGGTGGGGGAGGGCGTCACGCACCTCCAGCCCGGCGACCGGGCCGCCTACACCAGCCAGCCGCCCGGCGCCTACAGCGAGGCCCGCGTGATGCCGGCGCGTTGTGTCGTGAAGCTGCCGGATCAGATCGACGACGAAACCGCCGCGGCGATGATGCTCAAGGGCCTGACGGTGCAGTACCTGCTGCGCAAGACCCAGCCGCAGGGCGGGCTGATGCCGGGCGACTTCGTGCTCTTCCATGCCGCCGCGGGCGGGGTGGGGCTGATCGCCTGCCAGTGGGCCCGCGCGATGGGCCTGCGCCTGATCGGCACCGCGGGCAGCGACGAGAAGTGCCGGCTCGCGATGGAGCACGGCGCCGACGCCGTGATCAACTACAGCCGCGAGGACTTCGTCGCCCGCGTGCGCGAGATCACCGGGGGGCAGGGTGTGAAGGTGGTCTACGACGCGATCGGCAAGGACACCTGGGAGCGCTCGCTCGACTGCCTGCGGCCCTTCGGCCTGATGGTCAGCTACGGCAACACCTCGGGGCCGGTGCCGCCGGTCTCGCTCGGGGTGCTGGCCGCCAAGGGCTCGCTCTACGTGACGCGACCCAGCGTCTTCACGCACCTGGCGACACGCGAGTCCACCCAGGCCATGGCCGACGAGCTGTTCGAAATGGTCGCCAACGGGCAGATCCGCATCCGCGTGGACCAGCGCTACGCGCTGAAGGACGTGGCCCAGGCCCACCGCGACCTGGAAGGCCGCCGCACCACCGGCTCCAGCGTGCTGCTGCCCTGAGCGACAAGACAGGAAAGAGCGCCGCCCGGGCGGGCGGCGCCCGCTGCCTCAGCGGCCCTGTCGTACCCGGCGCAGCTCGTCCAGGATGAGCAGCGCGGCGCCGACCGTGATGCCGCTGTCGGCGACGTTGAAGGCCGGGAAGTGCCAGCCGGCGGCATGGAAGTCGAGGAAGTCCACGACATAGCCGTGCAGCGCGCGGTCGATCACGTTGCCGACGGCGCCGCCCAGGATCAGCGCCAGCGCCCAGGAGAACATCTTCTGGCCGCCGTGTTTCTTGAGCATGTAGACGATGAAGATCGCCGCCGCCACGCCCAGCCCGATGAAAAACCAGCGCTGCCAGCCCGCCGCCTTGGCCAGGAAGGAGAAGGCCGCGCCGGTGTTGTGAACCCGCACGATGTTGAAGAAGCCGGTCACCTCGGTGGACTGCCCCAGCGTGTAGTAGCCGAGGATCAGGGTCTTGGTGAACTGGTCCAGCAGGATCACGACCAGCGCGATGCCCAGCCAGGGCCACAGCGAGGCGCCGCCGGAGCGCGTGCCCGATGCGCCGCCGGAAGACGGCCTTTTTTTGCTGCCCGCCGCCATCACGCCACCTTGCGCGGCTCGCCCGCACCGAAGAGGTTGGTGGTGCAGCGGCCGCACAGGCCCGGGTGCTGCGTATCGTGGCCGACGTCCTCCCGGTAGTGCCAGCAGCGCTCGCACTTGGGCGCCGTCGACGGCGCCACGGTGATCTGCAGCGCCTCGCCCGGCACCACCTCGACCGCGGACGTGATCAGCACGAACTTGAGGTCCTCACCCAGTGCCTGCAGCAGGCGGCGGTCGTCCTCGCCGGCGGCGATCGTCACATTCGCCTGCAGCGAGGCGCCGACCTTGCCTTCGGCCCGCACGGACTCGATCTCCTTGTTCACCGCGTCGCGGATCTCGCGCAGCCGGGCCCACTTGATCAGCAGCGCCTCGTCGTCGCCGGCGAAGGACCAGTAGGTCTCGACGAAGATCGAGGGGGACTGGCCGGCGCTGACGATCTTCCAGGCTTCCTCGGCGGTGAAGCTGAGGAAGGGGGCCATCCAGCGCAGCATCGCCTGGGTGATCTGCCACAGCGCGGTCTGCGCCGAGCGGCGCGCGTGCGAGCCGGGCGCCGTCGTGTAGAGGCGGTCCTTCAGCACGTCCAGGTAGAAGGCGCCCAGGTCCTCCGAGCAGTAGACCTGCAGCTTGGCGACCACCGGGTGGAACTCGTAGACCTCGTAGTGCGCCAGGATCTCGGTCTGGAAGGCCGAGGCGCGGGCCAGCGCATAACGGTCGATCTCCAGCAGCTCCTCGAAGGGAACCGTGTGCTGCGCCGGGTCGAAGTCGCTGGTGTTGGCGAGCAGGAAACGCAGCGTGTTGCGGATGCGGCGGTAGGCGTCGACCACGCGGGCCAGAATCTTGTCGTCGCCGGCGATGTCACCCGAGTAGTCGCTCGCGGCCACCCACAGGCGGATGATTTCGGCGCCCAGCTTCTTGGACGTTTCCTGCGGGTCCACGCCGTTGCCAAGCGACTTGCTCATCTTGCGGCCCTGGCTGTCCACCGTGAAGCCGTGCGTCAGCAGCCCCTTGTACGGCGCCTCGCCGTACATCGCGCAGGCGGTCAGCAGCGAGCTGTGGAACCAGCCGCGATGCTGGTCGTGGCCCTCCAGGTACAGGTCGGCCGGCCAGTTCGACTGGTCGGCATGGCTCTTCTGCAGCACGTGGTAGTGGGTGGTGCCGGAGTCGAACCAGACGTCCAGGATGTCGGTGCTTTTCGTGTAGTGCTCGGCCTCGTCGCCCAGCCAGTCGCGCGCATCGAGCTTGGCCCAGGCTTCCACGCCGCCCTGCTCGACCAGCTGCGCGGCGCGCTCGATCAGGGCCAGCGTGTCGGGGTGCAGCTCGCCGCTCGCCTTGTGCAGGAAAAACGGCAGCGGCACGCCCCAGTTGCGCTGGCGCGAGATGCACCAGTCGGGGCGGCCGGCGATCATGTCGCGCAGCCGGGCCTTGCCGTTCTCGGGGTAGAAGCTGGTCTTCTCGATCGCGTCCAGCGCCAGCTGGCGCAGCGTCCGCGGCGCCTTGTCGACGCTGAACACCCCCTCGCCCTCGTCCATGCGGACGAACCACTGGGCGGCGGCGCGGTAGATCACGGGCGTCTTGTGACGCCAGCAGTGCGGATAGCTGTGCACCAGGTCGGAGGACGCGAACAGGCGGCCGGCCTCACGCATCGCCTCGATGATCTTGGAGCCCGCCTTCCAGATGTGCTGACCACCGAACAGCGGCAGCTGGTCGGCGAACACGCCGTGGCCCTGCACCGGGTTCAGGATGTCGTCGTACTTGACGCCGTGCGCGATGCAGGAGTTGAAGTCGTCCACGCCGTAGGCCGGCGCCGAGTGCACGATGCCGGTGCCGTCCTCGGCGGTCGCGTAGTCGGCGAGGTAGACCGGCGAGAGGCGGTCATAACCCGGGTGCACATGCGCGAGCGGGTGGCGGAAGTTGATGCCGTCCAGCGCCTGGCCTCGGGTGGTCGCGACCACCCGGCCTTGCAGCCCGTAGCGCGCCAGGCACTTCTCGACCAGGGCCTCGGCCACCAGCAGCAGGCCGCGCTCGGTGTCGACCAGCGCGTAGTCCAGCTCGGGGTTCAGGTTGAGCGCCTGGTTGGACGGCAGCGTCCAGGGTGTGGTGGTCCAGATCAGCGCGTAGGCCGCCTTCTCCAGCCGGGGCAGGCCGAAGGCGGCGGCGAGCCGGTCCGGCTCGGCGGCCAGGAAACCGACGTCCAGGGTCTGCGACTTCTTGTCGGCGTACTCGATCTCGAACTCGGCCAGCGAGGACGCGCAGTCGAAACACCAGTACACCGGCTTCAGCCCGCGATAGACGAAACCGCGCTCCATGATGCACTTGAGCGCGCGGATCTCGTTGGCCTCGTTGCCGAAGTCCATCGTGCGGTAGGGCCGCTCCCAGTCGCCCAGCACGCCCAGGCGCTTGAAATCGGCCATCTGCTGCGCGATCTGCTCGCCCGCGTACGCGCGGCTCTTGGCCTGCACCTCGTCGCGGCTGAGCTTGCGGCCGAAGGTCTTCTCGATCTGGTTCTCGATCGGCAGGCCATGGCAGTCCCAGCCGGGGACGAAGACGGCGTCGAAGCCGGCCAGCTGGCGCGCCTTGACGATCATGTCCTTGAGGATCTTGTTGACCGCGTGGCCCATGTGGATCTGGCCGTTGGCATACGGCGGGCCGTCGTGCAGCACGAAGCGCGGCTTGCCGCAGCGCGCGTCGCGCAGCTTCTTGTAGATGCCTTGTTCCTCCCACTCCTTGACCCAGCCCGGCTCGCGCTTGGGCAGGTCGCCGCGCATCGGGAAGGGCGTGTCGGGCAGGTTGAGGGTGGCTCGGTAGTCTTGCGGGGTGTCGCTCATGATGGGCCGGCGCAGCAGGGCGCATGAAGGCTGGAAAGGGGCCGTCCGGGGTGGCGGGCGGGCCCGGCTCGCGGGGGGCGGCGAGCGTTAAATTCGGTCGCGTGTGGTCTGGCGCCGGGTCTGGCCGTGGAGCGAGGCGAAATACGCACGTGCGTCGTCCGCATCCTGCCGGATGGCGTGGGTCAGGGCGTCGAGGCTGTCGTAGCGGGCCTCGTCGCGCAATTTGTGCAGCAGTTCCACACGCACCAGTTTACCGTAGCCCCCTTCGGCGCCGAGCGCGGCGGGCCAGTCCAGGCAGTGCACCTCCAGCAGCACGCGCCCGGCGTCCTCCACGGTCGGGCGCACCCCGAGGCTGGCGACCCCGTCCAGCGGTGCCTCGGTCAGGCCGTAGGTGCGCACCGCGAAGATGCCCATCGCGGCCGGCTTGCGGTGGTGGAAGCGCAGGTTCAGGGTGCGGAAGCCGAGGTCGCGGCCCAGCTTGCGCCCGTGGATCACATGGCCGCTAATGCTGTAGGGCCGGCCCAGCAGACCGGCCGCGCGCTCCATGTCGCCGGCGGCCAGCGCCTCGCGCACCGCCGAGCTGGAGACACGCAGGCCGTGCACCTCGTAGCTGTTCATGCGCGCCACGTCGAAGCCGTGCAGCTCGCCGGCGGCGTCCAGCATCGCGTAGTCGCCGGCGCGCTTGGCGCCGAAGCGGAAGTCGTCGCCCACCAGCACGTAACGCGCGCCCAGACCGTCGAGCAGCACCTCGCGCACGAAGTCCTCGGGCGACAGCCGCGACAGCCGCTGGTCGAAGGGCAGCACCACCACCTGGTCGACGCCGCAGCGCAGCAGCTCGCTGAGCTGGTCGCGCAGGGTCGCGATGCGGGCCGGCGCCAACTCGGGCTTGCCGGCCTGGGCGGCGAAGAAGTCGCGCGGGTGGGGCTCGAAGGTCAGCACGCAACTGGGCAGGCCGCGGTGCTCGGCCTCGACCTTCAGCAGCGCCAGCATGGCCTGGTGGCCCCGGTGCACGCCGTCGAAGTTGCCGATGGTGAGGGCGCAGGCCGGGGCCAGCGCCGCATGGTGGAAACCGCGGAAGACTCGCATGGGCACTGATTATCGCGGTGTGCCGAGGATGTCCTGCGGTCCGGCCAGCCAGCGCCACTGCCCGGGCGCCAGCTCGCGGCCCAGCTCCAGTGCGCCGAAGCGGCTGCGGTGCAGGCGCGCGACCTCGTTGCCGACCGCCGCCACCATGCGCTTGACCTGGTGGTACTTGCCCTGCACCAGGGTCAGGCGCAGCTCGCGCTCGCCGGTGATCTCGCAGGCCGCAGCGGCGACCGGCTTGGGATCGTCGTGCAGCACCACGCCGGCCAGCAGCCGGGCCACCTGCGTTTCGGTGACGGGGTCGGTGGTGCCGACCTCGTAGACCTTGGGCACGTGTTTCTTGGGCGAGGTGAGGCGGTGGATCAGCGCCCCGTCGTCGGTCAGGATCAGCAGACCGGTGGTGTCCTGGTCGAGCCGGCCCACCGCCTGCACGTCGCGCAAGCGCAGCGGCGAGGGCAGCAGGGTGTAGACGCTGGGCCAGGCCGAGGGCTTGTGCGAGCACTCGTAGCCGGCTGGCTTGTGCATCAGCACATAGGCTTTTTCCTGGTAGGGCCAGTCGCGGCCTTCGACGCTGAAGACCAGGCCTCGCGGGTCGACCTCGTGGTCGGGATCGTCGCAGACGACACCCTGAATGGCGACCTCGCCGGCGAGGATGAGGTTGTCGCACTCGCGGCGGGTGCCGAAACCTTGAGAAAAGAGCACCTGGGCCAGGCGCATGGTGCGTCTCCGAACTGCAGTGGGGGCAGCAAAGGGGGAGAGTCTAGCCGTTCCGGGCCGGGCCGTGCGGGCCCCGCTCCGGGTTTCCTCTCCCTGACGATCCCTGCATTCGAGGGTCCTCCGGCCCGGGCACTGCGCCTAACATCGCCAGGCCTGCGAGTCTGACACGGGCCGCGCGCACAGCCGACTTCACGCAGTACGCCGGCGCGTCGTCCTGCGGGGCTCGGAGTGCGTTCCAGCATCCCGACAATGCAACTCAGGAGGTTCACATGGCAACCATCAACGGTACCGAGGGCGACGACTCCCTGGCGGATGTCGCCGCCGGCGAGTCCTCTTCCTTCAATTCGAACTGGTCTGGTGGCGAAGACGTCATGCGCGGCGGCACCGGGGACGACACCTACCACATCAACTCCCAAGGCGACCGGGTGGTCGAGCGGGGCGGCGAAGGACACGACGTCGTGGTGTCGAGGCTTTACAACTACACGCTGGCGCCCAACGTGGAAGTGCTCCAGCTCAGCAACGCCCCCACCGAGCAAGTCGAGTTTCCCGATGGCCATGTCGAGGACCGGCCGGCCGCCTACATCGGCCTCGGCAACGCTATGGACAACGAGATCAGCGGCAACTGGAACGGCAACACGCTGATGGGTCTGGACGGCAACGACACGATCTACGGACGCGACGGTGACGACCTGCTGTTCGGCGGCAACGGCGACGACTTCCTGAGCGGTGGCTCGGACGGCGACATCTACGGCCGCGACGACTTCCTCGTGGGGGGCAACGGCAACGACACGCTGTTCGGCAGCCGGGGCAAGGACGTGCTGCTGGGCGGCAACGGCAACGACACGCTGATCGGCTATGCCGACGGCGACGCCGACCACATGGACGGCGGCCGGGGCAACGACATCTACCGGGAGGTGGAGGCCATCGACACGGTGACCGAGGAGGACCGCGGCGGCGTGGACACCGTGTACGCCTACGACAGCTTCACGCTGTCGGCCAACATCGAGAATCTCGTGCTGACGGACTGGGCCCGTGAGTCCGACGGCCGCGGCAACGCCCGGGCGAACCAGATCACGGGCAACCAGTGGACCAACGTGCTTCGCGGCGAAGGCGGCAACGACACGCTGAACGGCGACGCCGGCTTCGACACCCTCGACGGTGGTGCCGGCAACGACACGCTGTACGCCCACATGCTCGGTGACGTGCTGACCGGCGGCAGCGGCGGGGACCGCTTCGTCTTCGGGCTGGAGCGGCCCTCGGACGCCTACCACCACACCATCACCGACTTCTCGCACCGCCACGACACCCTGGTGCTCAGCGATGCGCTCGACCAGTTGATGGCCGGCGGTGTCGCGAACGGCCTGGTGGGCTTGCAGTTCGACGGTGGCGCGGCCGCCGGCCACCGGCTGTCGGTGAGCAGCTTCTTCAAGGGCGCCGGCGCCACCGGCCAGGCCGCGGACAGCCTTGCGGGCCTTTATGTCGACACGGCCAGCGGCGCCCTCTGGTACAACCCGACCAGCGGCACGGGCGGCGACGCGTGGCTGTTGGCGAAGGTCGGCACGGGCGCGGCTGCCGCGCTCGACACCTCCGACTTCATCTACGGCGCCTGAGCGTTTTGGAAGGCCGGGCCTGAGCCACGGTGCAGGCCCGGTCTGGCCCATCCTTGCGGGAGGTCAGACAATGAACAGCACAAGGATCGGGCACCGCTATCGCGATGCCGCATCGGGAAAGGCGCTCGATGTGTGGTTTCCCCGTTCGAATGAGGCTATCGAGCGGCACTGCCTGGCTGAAAAGCTCGGCTTGATCGTGGGCGACTTCGTCACCCTGTCCTTGCCATCGCCGAATAGGCCGCCGACCAGCGCGGAGGACGTCTATCTGCGGCTGCACCTGCTGTCCGAGCTCGCATTCCGTCCGAACACCCTGAACCTGGACGGCCTGTTCGATCTGCTGAACAACGTGGCATGGACCAGCGTCGGGCCGGTCCTTCCCTCGCGCGTGCCGGAGCTTCGCGTCAAGCTGCAGCACGTCACCCACCACCTGGGCATCCCGTCGATCGACAAGTTTCCCCGGATGACGGACTACGTCGTGCCGGAGGGGGTGCGAATCGCCGACGCGGATCGGGTCCGCCTCGGCGCGCATCTGTCACCCGGCACCACCGTGATGCACGAAGGGTTCGTCAACTTCAACGCCGGGACGCTGGGGGAATCGATGATCGAGGGGCGCGTGACGCCCGGGGTGGTGATGGGACGCAACGCCGACGTCGGCGCGGGTGCATCGATCATGGGCACGCTGTCCGGCGGAGGCAAGCAGGTCAACTCGGTCGGGGAACGCAGCCTGATCGGGGCGAATGCCGGCATCGGCATTTCCCTGGGCGACGACTGCATCGTCGAAGCCGGCCTCTACGTGACCGCAGGCAGCAAGGTGCGCACACCTGGCGGCAAGGTCGTCAAGGCCCGGGAGCTGTCCGGCATGTCGGGCTTGCTGTTTCGGCGTAACAGCCAGTCGGGCAGCATTGAATGCGTTGCTACCGATGGGAGATCCTGGGGCGGGCTGAACGACGACCTCCATCAAAGCAACTGAAGGTCTTGCGCCACCTGAGGCCGTCCGGCATTGGCAGGCACGGTGCCCGGCGCCCGCCCGGGGCGGGCAGGCACCGGCCCGCCGCCGTTCAGGCGAACACGCCCGCCGTGTCCTGCATGCGCGCCGACACCTCCGCCAGGTGGTGCAGCGTGTCGCCGAAGCTCATTTCGATGCAGGTGAGCCGTTTGAAGTAGTGGCCGGCGATGTACTCCTCGGTCACGCCGATGCCGCCATGCAACTGGATGGATTGCTGGCCGACGAAACGCATGGCCTGGCCCAGTTGCACCTTGGCCTGCGAGATCGCGCGGCGGCGCTGCGCCGGGTCGTCGTTGAGCTTGAGCGTCGCGTAGTAGCTCATCGAGCGCGCCAGCTCCAGCTGCATCTTCATGTCGGCGACGCGGTGGCGCAGCGCCTGGAAGCTGCCGATGGTCACGCCGAACTGCTTGCGCGTGTTGAGGTACTCCACCGTCACCTTCAGGAGCTGGTCCATCGCGCCCACCGCCTCGGCGCACAGCGCTGCGATGCCGACGTCGGCCGCCGTCTCCAGCGCGAAGTAGCCGTCGTCCGGTCCGACCAGCAGGCGTGCCGGCGCGTCGGCGAAGCTCACCTCGGCGGCCCGGCCGCCGTCCTGCGTCGGGTAGCCACGGGTGCTGACACCGCTGGCGCCGCGCTCGACGAGGAAGAGGCCGATGCCCTGGCTGTCGTCGACCGCGCCCGAGACGCGGGCCGAGACGATGTAGGCATCCGCCTGGTCGCCCACCGGCACCACGCTCTTGGTGCCGCTCACCCGCCACTCGTCGCCCTGGCGGCGCGCGCTGGTGTTCACATGGCGCAGCACGTAGCGCGCCTCGCGCTCCTGGTGGGCCAGCACCACGATCGCCTCGCCGCCGGCCAGGCGCGGCAGCCATTCGGCCTGCACCTCCTCGGGGGCGTGGCCGCCGAGCAGGCTGCCGGCCACCAGGGCCACCGGCGCGTAGGGCTCCAGCACGATGCCGCGGCCGAGTTCCTCCATCACCACCATCGCCTCGACCGGGCCGAAACCCATGCCGCCGTGTGCCTCCGGCACGGCCAGGCCCATCAGGCCCAGCTCGGCCATCTGGCCCCAGGTCTCACGTGAAAAGCCGCCGGCCTTGACGATGGCCTGACGACGGGCGAAACCGTAATCCTTTTCGACCCACTTGGCGACGGCGTCGCGAAGTTGCTGCTGGTCGTCGCTGTATTCGAAATCCATGCGATGTCTCCTGGCTCGCGATCCGCGCTCAGCCCATCACCGTCTGGGCGACGATGTTGCGCTGCACTTCGTTGGAGCCGCCGTAGATGGTGGTCTTGCGCACGTTGAAGTAGGTGGAGGCGAGCGGCGCGCAGTGCATCGCGCCGACGTAGTCGCCCTGCCAGCCGGCTTCCATGGCCTCGAAGATGAAAGGCAGCGAGTAGGGGCCCGCCGCCAGCATCATCAGCTCGGTGTAGCGCTGCTGGATCTCCGAGCCGCGGATCTTCAGCAGCGCCGCGACGTCCAGCGCCTGCTTGCCACCGCGCTCGGCCGACAGCACCCGCAGCACCATCATCTCCAGCGCCACGATGTCGACCTCCAGCAGCGCGATCTGGTCGCGGAAGCGCACGTCGTCGATCAGCGCACGGCCGCCGGACTTCTCGACCCGGGCAATGCGCTTCAGGCGCTCCAACTCGCGCTTGGCGCGGTTGACGTCGGCGATGTTGGTGCGCTCGTGGGCCAGCAGATGCTTGGCATAGGTCCAGCCCTTGTTCTCCTCGCCCACCAGGTTCTCGACCGGCACCTCGACGTTGTCGAAGAACACCTCGTTGACCTCGTGCTCGCCGTCCAGCGTGATGATGGGGCGCACGCTGATGCCGGGCGACTTCATGTCGATCAGCAGGAAGGAGATGCCGGTCTGCGGCTTGCCCTCGTTGCTGGTGCGAACCAGGCAGAAGATCCAGTCGCCGTACTGGCCCAGCGTGGTCCAGGTCTTCTGGCCGTTGACGATGTACTTGTCGCCACGCCGCTCGGCGCGCGTCTTGACGGAGGCCAGGTCCGAGCCCGAACCGGGTTCCGAGTAGCCCTGGCTCCACCACACATCGCCGCTCATGATGCCGGGCAGGAAGCGCTTGTGCTGCTCGGGCGAGCCGAAGGCCATGATGACGGGGGCGACCATCACCGGCCCGAAGGCCACCACCCGCGGCGCGCCCGCCAGCGCGCACTCTTCCTCGAAGAGATGGCGCTGCACGGCGTTCCAGCCGGGGCCGCCGAACTGCTTGGGCCAGGCCGCACCGTGCCAGCCCTTCTTGCCCAGGATGCGGGCCCAGGTCTGCATGTCGTTTTTGTCCAGCCGGAGCCCGTTGTGCACCTTGTGGCTGATTTCCTTGGGCAGGTTGGCCCTGACCCACGACCGCACCTCTTCCCGGAAAGCCTGCTCTTCCGGCGTGAAGTTCAAATCCATCGCTGTCTCCTTGGGTGCCGGCCCGCGCGGGGCGGCTTGACGGGACAGTTTAAGTACGATCGTTCGGAAATGTTTGTCCCGGTCGCGACATCAGGGTCGTTCCGGGGGGCGCGGGGGAAGCGGGGCGGCGTTCAGAAACGCTTGTCCAGCGTGAGCTGGTCGTTCTCGCGCTTGAGCTGGAAACGGCTCAGGAAGCTGTTGCCGAGCAGGATGTAGGGCATGTCGCGCTGCGCCACCACACCTTGCACATTGAAAACTTCGACGTCGCCGACCCGCACCCGGTCGAGCGACACCAGATAGCCGGGCACGACGCCGTTGGCGGTGCTGAGGTTGATGCGCTGGCCGTCCTGGTACTTCAGGCCGATGCGCTGCGCGTCCGACACCGCCATCGAGATCAGCGTGGCTCCGGTGTCGACCATGAAACGCACGCTGCGCCCGTTGATCTGGCCGTCGGCGTGGAAATGCCCGCCGCTGCCGGCGCTCAGCACGATGCGGGCGCCGGACGACGTGCCGCCCAGACGCACTGGCGAGCCGCCGAGCACCAGGGTCTGCTGCCGTCCACCGGCCTCGATGCGGGCCTGGCCGTCGGTCAGGCTCAGCAGGCGCACGCCGTCGACGCTGCTGCCGACCGCGACCGTGCGGGCCTTGCCGTCTATCATCAGCAGCGCCTTGCTGCCGAGGCTGCCGGTCAGCGCGACGCTCTGCGCCAGGGCGGCCTGGCACAGCAGGACCAGGGCGGCGGCCAGGCCGCGCTTGCAAGCGAGTTTCATGGTGGGGGCGACGGAGCGGGTCAGTCGCGGAAGTTGTTGAAGGTCAGCGGCACTTCGGTGACGTCCTTCTTCAGCAGCGCGATGGCTGCCTGGAGGTCGTCGCGCTTGGTGCCGCTGACGCGCACCGTGTCGCCCTGGATGCTGGCCTGGACCTTGATCTTGCTGCCCTTGATGAGCTGCTGGATCTTCTTGGCCAGCTCGGTCTCGATGCCGGCCTTGATCTTGACCACCTGCTTGACCTTGTCGCCGCCGATCTTCTCGATCTTGCCGATGTCGAGGAAACGCGCATCCACGCTGCGTTTGGTCATCTTCAGGGTCAGGATGTCGAGCACCTGGCCGAGCTGGAAATCGCTGTCGGCGTACAAGGTCAGCTCCTTGTCCTTGAGCTCGATGCGGGAGTCGGAGCCCTTGAAGTCGAAACGGGTGCCGATTTCCTTGTTGCTCTGGTCGACCGCGTTGCGCACTTCGACGAGATTGGGTTCGAGGACGGTATCGAAGCTGGGCATGGTGGTGGCGCGTTCGGATGAGGAAATGAGGACAGAAGGCGAATCGGAGAAAATTCTGCCATGCAAATCGAAACAGGCGTGAGCCTGAAACCGTATAACACCTTCGGCCTGCCGGCGCTGGCCCAGACCCTGGTTCGCATCGAGAGCGACGCCGACGTGCGCCGCGTGCTCGACCATCCCGAACTCGGCAAGCTGCCCAAATTCGTTCTCGGCGGCGGCAGCAACATCGTGCTGACGCGCGACGTCAGCCAGGTGGTGCTCAAGGTCGAGGTCAAGGGCCGGCGTATCGTCGAGGAGCGCGCCGACGCCTGGATCGTCGAGGCCGGCGGGGGCGAGAACTGGCACGACTTCGTCACCTGGACCTTGGACCAGGGGCTGCCCGGGCTGGAGAACATGGCCTTGATTCCCGGCACCGTCGGGGCTTCGCCGGTGCAGAACATCGGCGCCTACGGGGTCGAGCTGAAGGACCGCTTCGAATCGCTGGACGCCGTCTACCTCGTCACGGGCCGCGGCGCCACCCTGGACCGGCCCAGCTGCCGCTTCGGCTACCGGGACAGCGTCTTCAAGCAGTCGCTGGCGGGCAAGAGCCTGATCACCCGGGTGCGCTTTCGCCTGCCCAAACCCTGGCAGCCCCTGCTGGGCTACCTCGACCTGGAGCGCAAGATGGCCGAGACCGGCCAGCACGCCCCGACGCCGCGCCAGGTCTACGACTGGGTGTGCGAGATCCGGCGCGCCAAGCTGCCGGATCCGGCGGTGGTCGGCAACGCCGGGAGTTTCTTCAAGAATCCGGTGGTCACGGTCGAGCAGTGCCGCGACATCATCGGTCGCGACCCTGAGATCGTGCACTACCCGATGCCCGACGGCAGCTTCAAGCTGGCCGCCGGCTGGCTGATCGACGCCTGCGGCTGGAAAGGCAAGAGCATCGGACGGGCCGGCGTCTACGAAAAGCAGGCGCTGGTGTTGATCAACCGAGGCGGCGCGATCGGCGCCGAGGTGGTCACCCTGGCGCGCGCCATCCAGGAAAGCGTTTACGGGCGCTTCGGCATCCGTCTGGAACCCGAGCCCGTGGTGGTTTAGGGACAGGCGCCGGGCTCGGGAGGGGCGCGGGAGGCCGCTGTCACGCAAACGTCATGAAGCGCGGCAATAGTGCGCGGCAAGAACAACAACAAAGGAGAAAAACAAGAATGACGACGTCCTATGTCATCCCGGCCGGTTCCCCCTTGTGGCGCCTGCCCAGGTACCTGGCGCTGCTGGTCGCTGGCGCCGCCTGGTGGCCGGTGCTGACCGGTCCCGGCTCGGTGGGGCTGGCCATCCTTGCCAGCGTGCTGTGCCTCGCGCTGCTGGCGGTGGCCGGCGAAGCCCACCGCAAGCGACGTGAGCACTTCCTGCGCCACGCCCCCTTGCCCCGCCACCTGCGCGGCGCGGTGCGCAAGACCTACCCCCACCTGCAGCCCGAGCAGCTCGCACTGGTCGAGAAGGGCTTGCGACAGTTTTTTGTGGTGTGGCTGCACGGCCGCGATTTCGTCGCGATGCCCTCGCAGGTGGTGGACCGGATGTGGCACGAGTTCATCCTCGACACCGCGGCCTACCGCGAGTTCTGCCATCGCGGCTTCGGCCGATTCCTGGACCACAAGCCGGCCGCGACCCTGGACCAGACCCAGGCGGGCGCCAAGGCGGGGCTGCGCCACGCCTGGCAGCATGCCTGCCGCTCGCAGGGCATCGATCCGGCACGGCCGACGGCGCTGCCGCTGCTGTTCGCGCTTGACGCCCAGCTGGCCATCCCCGACGGGTTCCGCTACAGCCTGGACTGCCGCGAATTCGCGCCCGACGACCCGCGAGCCACTTATTGCGCCACCGCTCTCGACGGTTCGGGCTGCGGTGGCGGCACGCTCGGCGGTGGCTGCGCGGGAGATGGCGGCGGTGGAGACGGTGGGGGTGGCGGGTGCGGCGGCGGCTGCGGCGGGGGTGGCGGCGACTAGTTAGGCGCCGAGCGCGGCGGCACGATCCACCTCGGCCTTGAACTGATGGACCAGTTCGCCCGTTGTACTACTAAGCCACTCCCCATTCTTCGCGACAATCAACCCGGCATCCAGGCAATAGACGAGGCGATCGAAATATTCGCCCAAGTTGGCAGCCAGCACATCAACCGGTCCGCCGCTTGGTCCTTGCATGAAGATCTGACCGACCACCCCCGCAGGACCGGGGTCCGTGTCGATGTAGGTCACGCATCCGGTGGCATCCCGAGCAATCGGTAGCCAACCAGACCAGTAGAAGCAGGGACGAACGACGTGCCCCGGCTGCAAATCGCCGCACCCGAGTTCCGGCATGTCACGCTCCAGTTCTCGCGCCAGCTGCCACTCGGGAAGCACCTCGTCCCATGCTAGCGGTGTCTCGAAGCACTCAATGGGCGCCGGCATGTCATCGCCGTGAGGATCGACCCAGTCGAGAAACGGCCGACAGCTGTAGGAGTAAAGTTCCCGAAACGCCGGCGGTAGCTCGACGCCGGTCACGTGCTCCAGTTCTTCCAACGCTTCGGAGGGGACCCCAGGTGCAACGACACCCCCTCGGGGCGAGAACCCGTGCAGGCGCAGCTTGGCGTCCAGTTGATGTGGCGAAATCATCTGCAGGTAGGGAGGGGTGTCCCCCTCCGTTCACTTATTTGACGTAGACCCAGAACGGATCGGTGGCAACCTTCTCGGGAAGGACGCGTTCGCGCTGGAGGAATCCGCCGTAGAGCCCTCCCGACGATCGATTATGGGTCGCGAGAATATGGCGCGTCGAGGTCGACCCGGGACGGTAGTAGGCCCCCATGTTGGTCTTCGCGAACGGGCGCGAAACCGGCCCGATCCGGGCGCGAGACACAGCCAGGGTCGAGCCCCGGCGAAGGCTCGCAACGACGAGTGGGTCGGTGTGGGGCTCGGTCCGCTTCGGCGAGCACTTGCTCCGCCAGCGCAAAGAAGGGTAGCCGCGCGACGCCACCACCGCATCGCCCGCCGGGGCGTGCTGCTTCAGCGCAGCTTGCCGCCTGATGCGCTGATGCCGGCCACCCGCCACCGACGAGCCGCTCGTCGAGCAGCGTCCGGTGGCGCAGGCCGGCGGGGAATTCGGCGACGTGCCCCGTGCACAAGTGGATCTCGCTGCGCCCGCTCGCAGTGCCCGACAACAGGTAAGGCATGCAACAAGCACACCGGTGTCTTCGGGCGATGTCCGTTCGCGTTCGGGCATTGCCGCCCGAGTCGCCCAGCCGGCGAGAGAGATCCGCTGCGTCCCGACCTCGATTGATCGACGAATGTCTTTCACCGCCGTCCAAGTTCGAACCATTGGAAAGGGAAAAGCACCGTTCCTAACCAACGGCTCATCGACCATTTTTTGACCGGTCGCTCCCGCAAGTTGCCATGCGCATTCTGCCGTCTTGGAGAGTGGCCCATCGACGAAGTCACAGGACCTGTTGTGAGGTCGCCGCGCGGCCGCGCCGCAAGGTCCAGCGTGGCGTCGAACAAATCCGCCCGAAGTCGTCTACCAACTCAGGAGCTTCCACCAATGACTGCCCTGTCTCATCCCTCTTTGGCAACGCCGGCGCTTGCCGCGCCACCGGGATCGTTCAAGCCCGCATCGACGAACGCGGACAACATGAACTCCGGGGCCCGGTACCGTCTGTTGCGCACCTTCCTGGTCGCTGCCTTGGCGGCTTCGGGCGCGCTGATGGCGCCCCAAGGTGGACACGCGCAGGAGGCCGATCTCGCCCGTCCGCAAGCCGCAGCGAAATCCAAGGTGGGCGGCACCATCACCCGCAGCGAAGTCATCAGCAGGGCGATGTACTGGGTGAACCGGCACGTGCCATACAGCATGTCCAAATACCACCGCGATCCGCAGGGCAAGCGCTACCGTACCGATTGCTCCGGGATGGTCTCCATGGGCGTGCACCTCCCCAGAAGCGAGACAACCCGAAGTCTGCCAGGTGATCTCAGGCGCATTGGCCGGGGTAGCCTCAGAAAGGGCGACGTCGTGGGCACGCTCGGCACCCCGAACGGCAGCCGCTACAACCACGTGGTGATTTTCAATGGTTGGGCGAATGCCGCCCGCACGAAGATCCATACCCTCGAGCAAAGGGGAGGGCATGGCGCCATCAAACATATCCGCGCGGTGAACTACAAGGTGGGTAATCGGTATGCGAAGCCCTATCGGTACAAGAAGATCGCGGCTGCTGCGCAGGTGAGCTGATGCGGGCGACGCAGCGGCAGCAGCGGCGTGACTGTCATCCCGTCTCACTGAAACGATGAGGACAACATGGGAATCCTCTCTCAGCGTACTTCGTCAGGGCGCTTGTCGACCCTGACATTGACCGCCGTCATCAGCGGCCTCACCGGTGCCGGGCTGGGCTGGTCCATCGCCGAAACACCCGCCACGGCTGAAGCGGGACAAGACGGTTCGCCGATGCACGCAGCGACCGGTAGTCCCTTGACATCGCCCACGGCGCTCGCCCAGGGCCGTCCTCAGGGACCGGCGACACCGAGTGTGTCGGGACCGACGGCGGGTGGTGCCGGGCGGCTTTCCGACGCCGAGCAGAGATGGCAGTCGCTGCAGGCGATGACGCCGGACGAGTTGATCCGGCGCGTGCAGGGCGACAAAAAGCTGGCGGCCGAGATGGCCGATCAGATCATGCGAGGCAAGGACGCCGACCCGGAGCTGCTGCAGTTCCTGGCGACCACACTCTCCCAGGCACAACCGAAGCTGCTGGAGCGCTCCGCCGAAGTCCTGCTGCGCAATCCCGACGTTCAAGCGAGGCAGAAGGCCTTCGACTTGCTTTCCTCCTTGCCTGATCCCCCTGCGGCCCTGGCGACCGCCGCAAGGCAGGTCGTGTTGACCGAAGGGAACCCGCAAGTACTGGCGGGTGCGATCAGTGCGTTGCGAGATTCCGGAAGCCTCGCCGACATGCACATCGATGAAGCGCTGGTTCAGCAACTGCGACAGCACGTCAGCAGCCCCGATCCGCAGCTGCGTCGGGAGAGCGTCGCGACCCTGATTCAAGCCGACCGCACCAACTCGGTCGAGCCTCTCGTGCGCCAGGCCGTGGCCGACACCGACCCGACGGTGCAGATCATCGGGATCGGGGCCGTCGTCGATGCGGGCATCCGTTCGAGCGAAGCCAAGTCGCAGTTGCTCGAGATCAGCTTCAATCCACAGGCCGATCCGGAGGTCCGCTCCGAGGCCATGGATGCCTTGCAGTCCTTCCGTCTTACGAAAGAGGAAACGGCTCGACTTGCTGCGCTGCAACAGCAGCAATAGGCGAGCGGCGTGGTGTGCCCCCGCCTGCCTGGACCGCGGCACCGCCGGTGCCACGGTCGCTCTGGCACATGTCTTGTGTGCCGGGCGACACGCCCCCTCCTTCTCCTGCGATCCCATCGTGCAACTTTGAGCCCCACGACAGCCACGAAGAGACGCCAGAAAGCCGTACCGCCGTCCCGTCGCGGTGGCGCCCAGTCCCTCAACTTAGGGACAGCCAAGCCCGAAACTACTCGATACCATCGCTGGGCTTTGGAGCCTGCGCACCTTGCCGGCCGACGCACACGGGGTGCGCGGCGCCGGGCGCAGGAAGCGATCTGACGGGAGCGGGTATGCAAGCGGTGTCTGAATTGAAGAGTAGGTCGGGCTGGCAGGCGGGTGGGCGCACCGCAAGCGCCCTGGGAGTTGCCCTGGTGCTGGCAGGCTGCATGGCCACCGCACCGAGCATCGGCGACAGCCGCGCCCGCACCGCCGCCACCGGCGCGACGGCCGGCTCCACCTCCGAAAACGCCAATCCCGCGATGGAGCGCTGCACCGAATCGCTGGGCACCGTCGCGCTGGTCGAAGACCAGGGCTCCTCGTGGTACTCGGACCTGCGCACGCACAACCTGCAATCCACCATCCCGGTGCTGCGCATGCTGGTGCAGCAGTCCAACTGCTTCGTGGTGGTCGAGCGCGGCGTGGCGATGCGCAACATGCGCCAGGAGCGCGGCCTGCAGGACAGCGGCGAACTGCGCGAGAACAGCAACTTCGGCAAGGGCCAGATGGTCGCCGCCGACTTCACGATGAGCCCGAGCGTCACGATCAGCGCCAAGGACACGGGTGGCGTGAGCGGCCTGGTGGGCGGGCGTGTCGGCAGCGTGCTGAGCGCGGTCGGCGGCTCGATGAAGTACAACGAAGCCTCCACGATGCTGACCCTGATCGACAACCGCTCCGGCGTGCAGCTGGCCGCGGCCGAGGGCAGCTCGGGCAACATGGACTTCGGCCTGCTGGCCGGGGTCTACCGCAATGCCGCGGTCGGCGTGGGGGCCTACGGCAAGACGCCGCAAGGCAAGGTGGTGGTGGCGGCCTTTGCCGACTCCTACAACCAGATGGTGCGCGCGGTCCGCAACTACAAGGCACAGGAAGTGCGCGGCGGCCTGGGCACCGGCGGGCGCCTGGGCGTGCAGGGCGGCAGCACGCCGGCCAGCAAGGGCCGCTGAACGCCGTCGCTTCGCGCAGATTCAGGGAGCCGGCGGGCCGCAAGCCCGCTGCACAAGAAAGCAAAAAGGCCGCTCTGCGGCCTTTTTGCATGGGGCGAGCGTGTCGCTCAGCCGAAATGGCAGACGTAATGGTAGGGCTCGCCCTCGACCTTGATCTCGAAGCTGGACTGGGCCGGCACCTCGAAGGACTGGCCGGCCTCGTAGTGTTTCCATTCGCTTTGGCCGGCCAACTTGACCTGGCAGGCGCCGGCGACGCTTTCCATCACTTCGGGCGCGCCGGTGTTGAAGGTCAAGGTCGCGGGCAGGATCACGCCGACGCTCTTGCGGGTGCCGTCGGCGAAGGTGAGGGTGTGCGAGACGCACTTGCCGTCGAAGTAGACGTTGGCCTGGGCGTTGACGGAGACGTTGGCGATCTGCTTGCTCATGGTGCTGCGGTGGACAGAGGGAGGTGAATGCGAGCTTGCGATGGTACATCGGCGCCGCTTTGCATCCCCTTGCTTGAGGGGCGCAGGGCCCTCCCGTGGGGGATGGTGGAGCCGCGCCGCTCGGGTCACACTGAGCTCCACGCTGCCATCGCGCGAGAGCACACCGCCACATCGGTGGCCTCGGCGCCGCAAGAGGGCCGGCCGGTCGGGGATCCGGACCTGTCGCGATGTGCAGTACCGCCGGCGATGCCGGCGGCCGTCTCCTCGGAAGCGGTCGATAGAGGCAGGGCCTGCGGCGCAGGTCTCTGTCAGGGAGGCGACCGACTTCCGGGGGCCCTGTCCCCAGAGCCCCTCTGTGCCGGCGTGGCGTCGCCACGCCGGCTTTCCCGCTGCTTCTTCGCGCTCCCCTCAGCTTGGAAAACGCGTCGCCTGGGGCTCCAGCGGCAGTCGCAGCCCGTTGGCGAAGCTCGACACGGTGCGGTAGAAGCCGGCGAGCGCGATCAGCTCCAGCTGCAGTTCGCTGCACAGATCGAGGATGGCCTGCTCGTCGGTTGACCCGTCGGCCGGCGGCCAGCGAGCGCAGCTGGGCCTCGCCAAAGCCCGACCGCCTGACTCCGCTGGGCTCGCAGTTGCTGGAGGCCTTCGAACCGCTGACCCGCTGGGCCCTGCGCCGGCGCAAGGCAGGGGGCGTGTCGCACACGGGCGACGCAGCGTAGAAAAAAAGCCAGGGCCCCGTGGGGCCCTGGCCGGAGGGTGCGGCGATGTCTCGCCGGAGGCCTTACTTCTTGGCCTTCTTGGCGGGAGCCGCAGCCTTCTTGGCAGCCGTCTTGCCGGCCGCCCTGGCAGCACCGGAGCGCTTGGCCTGGGCGTTCGCGGCGATGCGCATGCGCAGCGCGTTGAGCTTGATGAAACCTGCCGCGTCCGCCTGGTTGTAGGCGCCGCCGTCGTCGTCGAAGGTCGCGATGGTGGGGTCGAACAGCGAGTCGGTCAGCGATTCGCGGCCCACGCACATGATGGTGCCCTTGTAGAGCTTCAGGCGCACCTTGCCGTTGACGGTGGCTTGGGAGGCGTCGATCAGGCCCTGCAGCAGCACGCGCTCGGGGCTGAACCAGTAGCCGTTGTAGACCATGCGCGCGTAGCGGGGCATCAGGTCTTCCTTCAGCGCCAGCACTTCGCGGTCCAGCGTGATCGATTCGATCGCGCGGTGGCCGGCCAGCATGATGGTGCCCCCGGGGGTTTCGTAGCAGCCGCGGCTCTTCATGCCGACATAGCGGTTCTCGACCTTGTCGAGGCGCCCGATGCCGTGGCGGCCGCCGATGCTGTTGAGCGTCTCCAGCACGGTGGCGGGCGACATCTTCTGGCCGTCGATCGCGACGATGTCGCCGCGCTCGTAGGTCAGCTCGACGATCTGGGGTTTGCCGGGCGCCTTCTCGGGCGACACCGTCAGGCGCCACATGCTGGCCTCGGGTTCGAAGTTGGGGTCTTCGAGGATGCCGCCTTCATAGCTGATGTGCAGCAGGTTGGCATCCATCGAGTAGGGTGCGCCGCCGCCCTTGCGCTTCTTGAAGTCGACCGGGATCTTGTGTTGGTCGGCATAGGCCAGCAGCTTCTCGCGCGACAGCAGGTCCCACTCGCGCCAGGGGGCGATGACCTTGACGTTGGGCATCAGCGCATAGGCGCCGAGCTCGAAGCGCACCTGATCGTTGCCCTTGCCGGTGGCGCCGTGGCTGATGGCGTCGGCGCGGGTCTTTTTCGCGATGTCGATCAGGCGCTTGGCGATCAGCGGGCGCGCGATCGAGGTGCCGAGCAGGTATTCACCTTCGTACAGCGCGTTGGCGCGGAACATCGGGAACACGAAGTCGCGCACGAACTCCTCACGCAGATCGTCGATGAAGATGTTCTCGGGCTTGATGCCCATCTTCAGGGCCTTGGCGCGGGCCGGCTCGACTTCCTCACCCTGGCCGATGTCGGCCGTGAAGGTCACGACTTCGCACTGGTACTGGTCCTGAAGCCACTTCAGGATCACCGAGGTGTCGAGGCCGCCGGAATAGGCGAGGACGACTTTCTTGATCTGCTGGGACATGAAGGCAATCTCTTTTTGGGTTGCGCGGAAAAGGAGAGATTCTACGGGGGGCGGCCTCCCGGTGCGGTGTGCGGCACTGCATGCGAGTGGACGAGCGGCGCGGTCGGCCCGGGAAGGAAACGCTCGAACCAGGCCGCCGCGAGTTGCACGACGAGGTCCAGCGTGCCGGCCTCCTCGAACAAATGCCCGGCGCCGGGCACCAGCGTCAACTCCTTGATGCCGGCGAGGCGCTCGAAGGCGGCCTCATTGAGCGGGACCACCGGCAGGTCCAGGCTGCCGACGAGCAGCAGTGTCGGGGCCTCGACGTCGTGCAAGGCCTGGCCCGCGAGGTCGGGCCGGCCGCCGCGCGACACCACGGCGGCGATCCGGTGCTCGCTTCGCCTGGCAGCGATCAATGCAGCGGCAGCACCGGTGCTTGCGCCGAAGTAGCCGGTGGCGAGAGGGCTCGTGTCCTCCCGCGAGCGCGCCCACACGGTCGACTCGCCGAGGCGCGCGGCCAGCAGGGGAATGTCGAACACGCTCGCGCGGCTGCGTGCTTCCTCCTCCGTCAGCAGGTCCAGCGACAGGCACCGCCAGGACCGTGCGCCGCGGCCCCTGCTGCTGGAGCGCCTGCTCGTCCCGCAGAGGCAGGAGTGCGCGGGCCAGCTGCCGGCCCGCCTCGCGGCGGTCGGCGAAACGGCCTCTCGATGTGTGGGGGGCTCCGGCGTCCACACCGCCGAGGCGTGCAACACCCATTCCTGCCGGCTCCGGGGGCGCGCAAGGCGGCCGGGACGTCGTGAGAAGGGGTCGGATTTACAGCCCCCTGGCGCGGAACCGACCCCGCAGGGGCACGGAGTGGCAACGCGAGCAGCTGCCGTTCCCGCGCGACACCCTGCGGCCGGGGAGGCGGGGTACCCGCAGAGGGAACGGGCGTTGCTCCAGCTGTGGTGTGGCGGTCTCCGAACCTCCGGGTGTCAGGCCGTCGGGGGGCACAGCAGCCCGTCGGTCCGCGGAGGCGGGCGGTTCACCGCCGGGCGCGAGGAGGGAGGCAGCGAGCCAAAGCAGGAGTGAAACCATGGACATGCACGACAGAAACCGCGCAGATCGGGACCGCGCCTCAGCCCGCGGCGAGCGCGAACGAGACAGGGATCTCCGCGACATGGGCGGCGGCCACTGGGCCCATTCGCAGGGCGGCGGGGGCGAGGGCCAGGACGATGGGCAGTTCGCCGACGAGTACGACCGCCCCTATCGGCCCGGCGCGCCCAGCCGCAGCTATGGCGGCCATGCCGGCGGGGGCCAGGAAGGCGGCGGCAGCTATGGCGGCGGCCAGCGCGACTTCTACCTCGGAGCCCACCACGACCCCGACTTCCAACAGTGGCGCTCCGAACACGCGCGCGCGCTCGACGAGGACTACCGTCGCTGGCGCGAGGAACGGTACAAGCAGTTTTCCGAGGAGTTCGACCAGTGGCGCCGGATCCGTCAGTCCGGCCCGGACAAGGGCGGCCCGGGCTCGTCCGGGGCACGATGAGCCGCGGGCGCCTTCGCGCGCCTTTTTCCGCGCCTTTTCAGAGATCGGTCCTCAGCTTCCAGATCTCGGGGAACAGCACCACGTCCAGCATCTTGCGCAGGTAGCTCACCCCCGAGGTTCCGCCGGTGCCCCGCTTGAAGCCGATCACCCGCTCGACCGTGGTCACGTGCCGGAAGCGCCACAGCCGGAAGCTGTCCTCGACGTCGGTCAGCTCCTCGCCGAGCTGGTAGAGGTCCCAATGACGCTGCGGGTCACGGTAGACCTGCAGCCAGGCCTGCTCGACCTGCGGGTCCTCGCGGTAGGCCTGGCTCCAGTCGCGCTCGGTATGCGTCGCCGGCACCGGCAGCCCGCGCCTGGCCAGCAAGCGCAGCGCCTCGTCGTACAAGGACGGTGTGTGCAAGGCCGCCTCGACCTCGGCCAGGCGCGAACCGTGGTGCGCGTGCGGCTTCAGCATCGTCGCGTTCTTGTTGCCGAGCGCGAACTCGATGCAGCGGTACTGCCAGCTCTGGAAGCCGCTGGAGTTGGAGAGGTAGGGCCGGATCGCCGAGTACTCCGGCGGCGTCATCGTCGCCAGCACGTCCCAGGCGTGCACCAGCTGCTCCATGATCTTGCTGACCCGGGCGAGCATCTTGAAGGCCGCCTGCAGCTCGTCGCGCGCGACGCAGGCCATCGCCGCGCGCAGCTCGTGCAGCATCAGCTTCATCCACAGCTCGCTGGTCTGGTGCTGCACGATGAACAGCATCTCGTTGTGGTCCGGCGACAGGGGATGCTGCGCACCCAGGATCTGCTCCAGGTGCAGGTAGTCGCCGTAACTCATGTCGCGCGAGAAATCCAGCTGTGCCTTCTCGTCGTGGACGATCTGCTCGGGGGCGGGCGGGGTGGCGGTCATCACGGGCTCCTCTCGATCTCGCGGCGTCTCGCCGTGCTCATCATCATCGGCTTCAGGTCACGGCGTGGCGTCGGTTGAACTCAGGGCGCTGCCATTCGCCGCTCGCCAGCACCTCACGCAGTTGTTCCACTGCGTCCCACACGTCCACATGGCGGCAGTACAGCGGCGTGAAGCCGAAACGCAGGATGTCCGGCGTCTCGGCGTCGCCGGCGCGGAAATCGCCAATCACGCCGCGGGCGATCAGGGCCTGCACGATCGCGTAGCCGCCCTCGCCGCGCGTCAGACAGACCTGGCTGCCGCGTTGCGCCGCCTCACGCGGCGAGACCACCGCGAGGCCGTGGCCGGCGCAGCGCGTCTCGACCAGCTGCGCGAACAGCTCGGTCAGCGCGATGGACTTCTCACGCAGTGCCGCCATGCCGCCCAGTGGTTCAGCCGCCAGCACCGTGTCGACGCCGCATTCGAGCGCGGCCATCGAGATCACCGGGGGCGTGCCGCAGACATAACGCGCGATGCCCGCCGCGGGCCGGTAGTGCGGGTTGAACTCGAAAGGGGCGACATGGCCCAGCCAGCCGGACAGCGGCTGCGAGAAGCGGTCGGCGTGGCGCGGGTGCACCCAGACGAAAGCCGGTGCGCCGGGGCCGCCATTGAGGTACTTGTAGCCGCAGCCCACGGCATAGTCGGCGTCGCTCGCGTGCAGACCCACCGGCACGGCGCCGGCCGAGTGGCACAGGTCCCACACGACCAGCGCGCCGGCCGCGTGCGCGCGCCGGGTCAGCCGGTCCATGTCGTGCATGCGGCCGCTGCGGTAGTTGACGTGAGTCAGCATCAGCACTGCCAGCTGGTCGTCGAGGCTGGCCTCGATCTCGTCGGGCTCGACCAGCGCCAGGGTCCAGCCCAGCGCCTCGCAGACACTCTCGGCGATGTAGAGGTCGGTCGGGAAGTTGCTGCGCTCGGACAACAGCACGCGGCGCGCCGGCGCGCGGTCGCGCTGCAGGCGTCCGGCGGCCATCAATACCTTGTAGAGGTTGACCGAGGTCGAGTCGGCCACCACCACCTCGCCTTGCGCAGCGCCGATCAGGCGGGCGATCTTGTCGCCGACGCGTGCCGGCAGGTCGATCCAGCCGGCGCTGTTCCAGCTCTTGATGAGGTCGCGACCCCACTCCTGGAGCACCACCTGGTGCACCCGGGCCGGGGTGGCGCGCGGCAGCACCCCCAGCGAGTTGCCGTCCAGGTAGAGGGTGCCCTCGGGCAGCTCGAAGAGCTCGCGCAAAGGCGCAAGCGGGTCGGCCCGGTCGAGGGCCAGGCAGGCGTCACGGGTGGTCATGGAAACTCCTGTGTCGGGGCGCAGGCTCGCCGCCCCGGGGGTCGAATCGGGGCGCTTGTTTTTTCAGAGTTCGCGCAGCACCGCGCGCACTGGGCTCGCATCCGCCTGCAGCAGCTTCAGCGGCAGGGCGATCAGCTCGTAGTCGCCGGCCGGCACGTCGTCCAGCACCAGGTTCTCGAGCACACGCAGGTCACGCTGCAGCAGGATCTGGTGGGCATCCAGGGTCTTGCTGGACGCCGGGTCCACCGAGGCGGTGTCGATGCCGACCAGCTGCACGCCGTGGTCGGCCAGCCACGCCAGCGCCTCGGGCGCGAAGGCCGCGAAGTCGTCGACCCAGCGGTGCACCGGCGCCTGCTCGAAGGTGCGCACCAGCACGCGCGGCGGCAGCGCGTCGACGTGGTCCTGCAGGTCCTCGATGCGGATCAGCGGGCCGCGACCGATGCAGTGCACCACCCGGCAGGGACCCAGGTAGGGCTGCAGGTCCAGCAAACCGGCCGGCGCGGCCCCGTTGGCGTAGTGCAGCGGCGCGTCGGCGTGTGCGCCGACATGCGGCGAGAGGGTCAGCTGGCCGACATTGACGGGGCAGCCCGGCCCGAGCCGGGCGCTCCACCGTTGCTGGTAGGGCGTGTCGCCCGGGAAGACCGGGCTGCCGTCGTAGACCGGCGGCGAGATGTCCCAGAGGCGTTTCATGCAAAGCAGTATGGAAGCAGGCAAGCCCGGTTTCTAGCACCCCGAAAATAGCCGTGGTGTCGGTTAATTCCAACGCTGCTCGCTTTCCCCGATGGCTGCCGGCGGCGTGCGCCGGCGCCGCCTCACTCCGAGTGACCCTGGCGGGCGGCCCGCCGCGCCAGCTCGATGAACTCGCTGCGCTGTCCGTCGCGGTCGCGTCCGCGGTGGCGCTCGGCGAGTTGCAGCACGTCGGGCCAGCCATAACCTTGCAGGTGGGGCGAACCTTGCAGCAGCTGGCCGAAGCCGGCGACCGCCATCGCAAAGCCGAAGTCGCTGTCGACGCGGTCGAAGGCGCGTGCGCGGCGCGCCAGCACATGCTCCATCAGCCGGCTCTCGGTCTCCCCGGGCCGCTTGTAGCGCAGCTTCAGGAAACCGAGCTCGTCGGCGCCGCCGGCGCCTGCGACGGGGCCCGCCGGCCGGTTGGCCGCGTAACGCTCCTCGTCATGCAGCCCGCGCTCGCCGGCCAGCGTGATTTCGTAGAGCGCCGTGACCCGGTGGCCGGCGCCGACATCGCCCGCGTCGACGCGGTCGTTGTTGAAGTCCTCGCGGGCCAGCTGGCGGTTGTCGTAGCCGATCAGGCGGTATTCCTTCACCACCGCCGGGTTGAACTCGACCTGCAGCTTGACGTCGCTGGCGACCGTCGCGAGCGTGGAGGTGAACTCGTCGACCAGCACCTTGCGCGCCTCGGCCACGGTGTCGAGGAAGGAGTACTTGCCGTCGCCGACGTCGGCGATCTGCTCCATCAGCGCGTCGTTGTAGCTCGCATGGCCGACGCCCAGCGTGGACAGTCCGATGCCGCTGCGCCGCTCGGCCGCCACGATCTCCTTGAGCTGGTCGATGTTCGTCACGCCGACGTTGAAGTCGCCGTCGGTCGCCAGCAGGATGCGGTTGATGCCGCCCTCGATGTAGCCGTTGCGTGCCTGCTCGTAGGCCAGCCGCAGGCCCGAGGCCCCGGCGGTGCTGCCGCCGGCGCGCAGCGACTCGATGGCGCGCCGGATCTCCTCCTTGCGATCGCCCGGCACCGATTCCAGCAGCACCCGCGTGCTGCCCGAGTAGGTCACGATGGACACGCGGTCGCGCGCGCGCAGCTGGTCGACGAAGGCGAGCAGGCCCTGCTTCACCAGGGGCAGGCTTTGCGGGATGTTCATCGAGCCCGAGACGTCGACGAGGAAGACCAGGTTGGCCGGCGGCAGCGTCTCCTTGGCAGGGTCGGCTGCCTGGATGCCGATCTTCAGCAGCCGGGTGCGCGGGTTCCAGGGGGTCGTCGCGAGCTCGCTGTGCACCGCGAAGGGCAGGCCGCTGCGGGCGTCGGGGCGCGGGTAGTCGTAGCTGAAATAGTTCAGCATCTCTTCGACCCGGACCGCGTCGCGCGGCACCGCCAACCCGCGCCGGAGCAGGCTGCGCACGCTGCTGTAGGAGCCGGTGTCGACATCGATCGAGAAGGTGGAGACCGGCTCCACCGCAACCCGCTTGACTGGATGGGGCGTGGCCCCGCGCGTGGTCACGCCCAGGTAGGCGCTGTCGCGCCCGACGTCCTGGACCGGGTGGGGCAGATAGGGTGTGGACAGCGGCGCCGCCGCGACCGGCGGGGTCGGCTGCGCCTCGCGCGACAGCACACCGGCCTCGGCACGGCTGCGCTTGTCGGCGGCCGGCGCGGCGGTCGGGGCCGGTGGAACGGCCGAACCGGTGGCCTGCGGCTCGGCCGGCCGAGTGGCAGGGCCGCTGGACGAGCAGGCGGTCACGGCCAGGGCCAGCAGGGTAGCCAGCAGGCGCTGGGGCAGGGCGCGCGCGGGCGCCGGCGGTTGATGGGTCATGGCAGTCTCTCCGTTGTGCATGAGGCCGCCCCGGCGGGGCGATGTCGGAGAGAAACGCGCGGTGCGCCGAAACGGGGTTGAACGGCGCGAGAAAAGTCGGCGGCAGGCTGCGTCAGCGCGTCTCGGCGGGCTTCGGCCGGCCCAGCGGAGCCAGGCCATGGCGCGCCCGCGCCCGGCTACAGGCCTCGTCGCCGACCCCGATCGAAGCCCACTGGCCGAACTCCCGGCAGGGCGAGGGTCGCCACTCGTAGATGCCGCAGGACACCTTGACGCCCACCGTGCCGACGAGGGCGGCGCAGCGCGGCCTCGCGTGATCGGTGCCGCGCATGCGACAGGTGTGCTGCGTCACGTCCACCGCCAGTCCGGCGGGCACGCGGCCGCCGTTGTCGTCCAGCTCCTCGCGGGCGAAGTCGACACGAAAGCTGGCGCAGCAGGCGCCGCAAGAGGTGCAGAAGTCGGTCGGGCTGGCGTGGCTCATCCAGGACTGGGGCGAAGATCCGTCGGATTCAGCCGGCGGGAGCGGCCTGCAGGCGGGTCAGGGCGCGCTCCATGTTGGCACGGGCGGCCTGCTCGTAGCGTTGCCGGAAGGGCTCGGTGGTGTAGATGTGGGGCCGGTCCAGAAAGCTCTGCAGCACCCGGCCACGGCCGTCGGCATAGGCGGCGGCCGGCACCCAGCGGTACTCGCTGCGCACGCCGGCCTCGAACAGGTCATAAACCTCGGGCGGCTGGCCCAGGATCGCGAGGTCGATGTCCACCACCCAGGCGGCATCGCCGGCCGGCGGTCCGCTGTGGTGCTGGGTCGCCATGATCAGCGCGTCGACCTTGTCGGCCAGTTCGCGGGCGCGCTCCTCGGGCAGGCCGGCGTGGCGGATGAAACGGCAGGCCCAGTCGGCGCTGCGTCGCTCGTTCTGTTTCGACCACGGCCAGTAGACGGCGTCGTGAAACCACAACGCCAGCGCCACCGCGTCCGGGTCCTCACAGCGCGGCGCGAACTCGCGCCAGTGCCGGATGCAGGCCAGCAGGTGGTTGGCGTCGTGGTAACGACGCGGCCAGCGGCTCCAGGCCGACACCAGGCTCTCGCCCACGCCGGTGCAGGCCCGGCCCGCGAGGCCGAGGCGCTCGCACAGCCGCTGCCAGTCGGCCAGCAGTTCCTGGCGGTGTTCGGGAAGCAGTCGCATGGGTGCGCAGGCTACCACCCGCCTGCGCGCCGGCTGCAAGCGGGTGTGCGGCCAAGGCGGTAACCCATCACGAAGCCGGCGCTTATCCCTCAAATGGGCGACACCCGCCCACCGGCCGCACCAGGGGGCCACGATAGAATTCCGGCTCGTGTTTCCGCTTGACACAACCTGCTTCGACTTACCGTGGTTGCTCGTCATCCCGGCGCAGCGCTCACCGTCTTCATCCGCATGCAACCCACAGCCACCACTTCCTCTGCAGCCTCCTTGGAATGCGAGGTGCTTATTGTCGGAGGGGGACCGGCCGGCGCAACGCTGGGCACTCTGCTTGCTCGCAAGGGCCGCGACGTCGTCGTGATGGAGAAGGCGCACCACCCGCGCTTCCACATCGGCGAGTCGCTGCTGCCGGCCAATGTCGAGCTGTTCGACCAGCTGGGCCTGCGCGCCGAGATCGAGCGCATCGGCATGGCGAAGTGGGGCGTGGAATTTGTCTCGCCCGAGCATGCGCAGCGCAGCTATATCGAGTTCGGCGACGCCTGGGACAAGTCCATGCCCTATGCCTGGCAGGTGCGCCGCTCCGAGATGGACGAGCTGCTGTTCCGCCAGGCAGGTCGCGAGGGCGCGCGCACGCTGGAAGGCCGTCGTGTCCGCGAGGTGAAGTTCGACGCCGAAGGCGCGACGGTGCAGGTCGAGCTGGACGACGGCGCGCGCCAGACCTGGCGCACCCGCTTCCTGGTCGATGCCTCGGGGCGCGACACCCTGCTGGCGAACCAGTTCAAGTGCAAGGTCAAGAACCCCAAGCACAACAGCTCCGCGCTGTTCGGCCACTTCCGCAATGCGCGCCGGCTGGAAGGCAAGCTCGAAGGCAACATCAGCATCCTGTGGTTCCCGCACGGCTGGTTCTGGTTCATCCCGCTGGCCGATGGCACCACCAGCGTCGGTGCGGTGTGCTGGCCCTATTACCTGAAGTCGCGCAGCAAGCCGCTGGCGGAGTTCTTCCGCGACACCATCGCGATGGCGCCCGAGCTGGCCGACCGGCTCAAGGATGCCGAGCTGGTCGACGACCAGGTGCACGCCACCGGCAACTACGCCTACAGCGCCAGTCATTGCAGCGGCGAGCGCTACCTGATGCTGGGCGACGCCTTCACCTTCATCGACCCGGTGTTCTCCTCCGGCGTCTACCTGGCGATGAAAAGCGCCTTCCACGGCGTCGAGGTCATCGAAGCGACGCTGGACCGCCCGGCCGAAGCGGCCGCGGCGCGGCAGCGCTTCGAAGCGCTGTCGCGCTTCGGGCCGCGCGAGTTCTCCTGGTTCATCTTCCGCGTCACCAACCCGACCATCCGGGAGTTTTTCATGGGGCCGGTCAACCGCTGGCGCGTCAAGGAGGCGCTGCTGTCGCTGCTGGCCGGCGACATCTACGGCAAGACGCCGATCTGGCGCTCGCTGCGCATCCTCAAGGGCCTCTACTACATCGTGTCGCTGAGTCACCCGGTGCGCACCTGGAAGGCCTGGCGGCAGCGCCAGGTCAACATCCGTGACGTCGGGATGAGCAACTCGTGAGCGCGGCCTTCGATTCCACGGCGGGCGGGCCCGACCACGCCCTGGCTCACCGTCGCTACCGCGCCGAGGCCGCGGAGCGGCTCCCTGCCGGCTTGCACTTGCTGTCACGCCGCGGCCATGCGGTGATCGAGGGGGTCGAGCAGGCCGCCCCGGCGCTGCTGCTGCCCACCTCGCCGGTGTTCGAGGAGTGGCTGGTGCACCGGGATGTGCGCAGCGAGCAGCGCGGCTGCCTGAGCTGGAGCTGCGATGGCGAGTGGCTGCACGGCACTGCGTTGGTCGACGACCGGGCGCTCCGGGGCGGGCTCGAGGCCGCCGCGCTGCAGGCCTACAGCGAGCTGTTCGAGCTGCTGGAGACCAGCGGCTGCCCGCACCCTGCTGCGGCTGTGGAACTATGTGCCCGGCATCAACCACGGCAGCGCCGGCCTCGGAGCGCTACCGCCACTTCAACATCGGCCGCCAGCAGGCCTTCCTGGCCGCGCGCCGCAGTGCCTTCGACGGCTCGCCGGCCGCCTGCGCGCTGGGCACCGAAGGCGGCATGCTGACGGTGCACTTCCTGGCCGGGCGGCGGCCGCCGCGCGCGGTGGAGAACCCGCGTCAGGTCAGCGCCTACCACTATCCCAAGGAGTACGGGCCGCGCAGCCCGACCTTCTCGCGGGCGGCGGTGGCCGAGCTGGGCCCCGGGCGCGAGGCCCTGTTCATCTCCGGCACCGCCAGCATCGTCGGCCACGCGACCCTGCACCACGGCGACGTGCGCCGCCAGACCGAGGAAACCATGGCCAACATCGAGGCCGTGCTGCGGGCCGCTGCACCGCACAGCCGCGCCCCGGACGCCCACCGCATCGACGCGCTGGACTACACCGTCTATGTGCGTGACAGTCGCGACCTCGACGCGGTGCAGCAGACCTTCGAGCGTTTTATCGGGCCGCGCTCCGCCGGCGCGCGCGAGGCGATCTACCTGCGCGCCGACATCTGCCGCGCCGACCTGCTGGTCGAGATCGAGGCCCAGAACATCGTGACGATCAAGGACGCCACGTGACGTTTCACAACTTGCCCCAAGGGCGCGTCGTTTTCGGCCTGGTCCTGGCGCTCGGGGCGGCTGCCGCCTCGGCCCAGGACACCCTGGCCGCCCCGGAACCCGCCGCTGCAGCGGCGCAGCCGCTCGACAAGCGCTCCGCGCAGCGCCCCTTGTGGGAACTCGGACTGGGGGTCGGCGGGCTGACCCTGCCCGACTACCGCGGTTCGGCCGAGCGCAGCAACTACCTGCTGCCGCTGCCTTACGTGGTCTACCGCGGTACCTGGCTGAAGGCGGACCGCGAGGGCGCCCGGGCAGTGCTGTTCGACGCCCGCCGCGTCGAGGTCGACATCAGCGTCAACGGCTCGCCGCCGACCCGCGGCGAGTCGCGCGGCGCGCGCGCCGGCATGGACGACCTGCCGGGCACCGTCGAAGTGGGGCCCAACGTCAATGTCACGTTGTGGCGCTCGGGCTCCAAGGGGGCGCGGCTGGACCTGCGTCTGCCGGTGCGCACCGCCATCACGCTGGAGCGTTCGCCACGCACGATAGGCTCGGTGTTCACGCCCAACCTCAACCTCGACATCGCCGGCGTGGCCGGCGGCTGGAACGTCGGACTGCAGGGGGGGCCGATGTTCGCGACGCGCCGTTACCACCAGCACTTCTACGGTGTCGAGGCGGCCGACGCCACCGCGACGCGCCCGGCCTACCGCGCCAGCGGCGGCCACGGCGGCTGGCAGACGCTGGCGGCCGTGTCGCGTCGCTTCGAGCGCACCTGGGTCGGCGCCTTCGTGCGTTACGACCACCTCCGAGGGGCGGTGTTCGAGGACAGCCCGCTGGTGGAGCGCCGTCATCACCTGAGCGCCGGCATCGGCGTGTCCTGGGTGCTGGCGACCTCCGAGCAGATGGTGCAGGTCGACGATTGACAGGACCTGGCCGTCTATGCTGATCCGCGCTCTGCTCACCGTCTGGCTCTGGGTGCTGCTGCTCTGGCTGGGGTTGATGTCGCTGGCCTGGAACCTGATCGCCTTCCTGCTCTACCCGCTGCTGCCGCGCCCGCGCGGCACCGTGGTCGGGCGTGCCGGCATCGCCTGGGGCTACCGCATCTACTGGGCCTGCGCACGCGCCAGCGGCCTGATGCGGATCGACACCCGGGCGCTCGACGCGCTGCACCGGCTGCCGGGCGGCCTCATCATTGCGGCCAACCACCCGAGCATGGTCGACGCGTTGCTCATCGTGGCAAGGCTGCCCCGCAGCGTCTGCATCATGAAGGCCGCGCTGATGCGCAACGTCTTCCTGGGTGCCGGCGCGCGGCTGGCGCGCTACATCTGCAACGACTCGCCACGCAAGATGGTCCGGCACGCGGTCAAGAGCCTGCAGGAAGGGGGACAGCTGGTGCTGTTCCCCGAGGGCACGCGTACCGAGGGCGGCCGGCTCAACCCCTTCCGGCCGGGCATCACGCTGATCGCGGAAAAAGCCGGGGTGCCGATCCAGACCGTGTTCATCGAGACCGACAATCAGGTTCCCTACCTGGGCAAGGGCTGGCCGATCTGGCGCCTGCCGCGCGAGCCCATCGTGTTCCGCCTGCGCCTGGGCGAGCGTTTTGCCCCCGACGGCGACCACCATGCCGCGCTGGCGGCGCTCGAAGACTACTTCAGGAAGGAGCTGGGCCAGTGAGCTCCCGACCGACCGCTCGTCATGCGGTAGTCATTCCAAGCTACAACACCGGGCCCAAAGTCTACGAGACGGTGCGTGCGGCGCGCGCGCAGTGGGCGCCGGTGTGGGTGGTGGTCGACGGCAGCACCGACGGCACGGCGGAAGGCCTTCAAACCATGGCGGCCGAGGACCCCGAGCTGCGTGTGCTGGTGCTGCCGCACAACCGCGGCAAGGGCTCAGCGGTGCTGCTCGGTTTGCATGCCGCCCAGGCCGAGGGCTACACCCACGCGCTGACGATGGACTCCGACGGCCAGCATCCGGCCGCGCTGATCCCCCACTTCATGGAGGTGTCGGCCCGCCGTCCCGAAACCATGGTGCTGGGCCGCCCGGTCTTCGATGCCAGCGCGCCGCTGCTGCGGGTGCGCGGGCGCCGCATCTCGAACTGGTGGACCAACCTCGAGACGCTGGGCGCCGGCGTGGGCGACTCGCTCTACGGCTTCCGTGTCTACCCGATCGCCGAACTGATCGCGGTGATGCAGGGCCAGCCCTGGATGCGCCGTTTCGACTTCGACACCGAGGCGGTGGTGCGGCTGGCCTGGCGCGGTGTGAAGCCGGTCAACCTGGACGCTCCGGTCAAGTACCTGCGGGCCGACGAAGGCGGCGTCTCGCACTTCCGGTATGGGCGCGACAACGTGCTGCTGACCTGGATGCATACGCGGCTGATGCTGGGCTTTCTGCTGCGGCTGCCGCTGCTGCTGTCGCGCCGCCTGGCGGGGCGTCCGCCTTTCCAGGACTGATCGCGACGGTCCTCGGGCGCCTGCACGCCTGCCTCACCGGCAGGCGTGCAAGGACTCAGAAGCGGTAGCTCGCCGTGGCGACGATCTTGCGCCGGGTGCCGTACCAGCAGTCGCCGCGCTCCTGGCAGGCGACGAGGTAGGTCTTGTCGGCCAGGTTGCCGATGTTCAGTGCATACACCCAACTGCCGGTGTTCCAGGCCGCCATCGCGTCGAGGAGCGTCGCCGACGGTGTGGTGAAGGTGTCGCTGCCGTCCCAGGTCTTGCCGATGTGGCGCACGCCCAGGCCCGCCTTCACCCCGCGCAGGCCCAGGTGGTCGAAGCGGTGCACCGCCCACACCGAGGCGCTCTGCTCGGGCTCGTTGGGCAGGCGCTTGCCGGTGCTGCGGTCGCGGGTCTCGGTGCGCGTGTAGTTGGCGACCAGGTCCCAGGCCTGGAGGCGGCCGTTGAAGGACAGCTCGAGGCCCTTCACCGTGACTTCGCCGCGCTGGATCTCCCGGCTGCCCGTGTCCTCGGGATCGTCCATCTTGCGGTTCGTTTCGCGCAGCGTGTAGAGCGCGGCCGTGGCCGTCACCGGTCGGTCGTCCGGCGCCCATTTCACGCCGGCCTCGAACTGTTTGCCACGCTTGGGCCGGAAGCTGCCGGCCTCATTGAAGCCGGCCACCGGCTCGAAGGACTCGCCATAGCTCGCATAGGGCGCCCAGCCGCCGTCGGCGAGATAGACCACGCCCAGGTTTTTGGTCCAGGCGACGTCGCTGCTGGAGTTCCCGGCCTGGCTCGATGTGGTCTTGGCACGGTCGCGCCGCAGGCCCAGCACCACCACCCAGCGTTCGCCAAACTTCATCTGGTCCTGCAGCAGCAGGCCGTACTGCCTCACCCGGCTGCTGCCGCTGCTGGGCTCGTCCATGGTGGCGGGGGTGAGCTCGGGATGCGGGAAGTTGCCGTAGACCGGGTGGTAGACGTCGATGTCGTTGGCTGCGCCGACCCAGTACCGCCTGCTGCTGCGCGCGTTCATCGCGTCGACGCCCGTGAGCAGGGTGTGCTGCACGCCGCCGATACGCAGGCGGCCCTCCAGCATCAGGTCCGCGTTGGTGATGCGGCCCTCGTCGTCGCTGGCGTACCAGGTGCGGCCGATGTTGCGGCCGTCCGGCCGGTAGCCCTCCCAATAGTTGGCATACATGCTGCGCAGTGCTCCTTCCACATCGTCATGGCGCAGGTGATGGCGCAGGGTCCAGGCCTCGTCGAGGCGGTGCTCCAGCTCCCAGCCGGTGCGCCAGCGCCGTCCGCCATAGGTGTCCCAGTCGGGTTCGCTGACGAAACGCTCGAGCGGGATGCGGCCGCCGGGGCGGTCGTGGAGCGTGCCTTCGACCGGGAAAAAGCCTTCGGTGTTGCGGCTGCGGTCGCGCTGGTACTGCAGGTAGGCGGTGAAGTGGGTGCCGGGGGTGGGCTTCCACGTCAGCGAGGGCGCGACGTACTGGCGCTCCATGTCGGCGTACTCGACCTGGGTGCCGCTGTCGCGCGTGAGGGCGACCAGGCGGTAGAGCAGCCGGCCCTCGGCATCGACAGGCCCGGTCAGATCGGCCGCCAGCTGCTGGTGCTGATGGTTGCCCAGCTGCACCGAGATCTCGCGCTGGGCTTCGGGCTGGGGCCGCTTGGAGACCAGGTTGACCAGCCCGCCGGGGCCGTTCTGCCCCGCCATCACCGAGGCCGGGCCGCGCAGCACCTCGACGCGCTCGAAGGCATAGGGCTCGTTGCGCACCACGCCGTACCAGCCGGACAGCGGCAGCCTGAGGCCGTCGAGCAGGGTCGAGCCTTCGCTGCCGCCGCGCATCGTGAACCAGTCGCCGCGGTTGTCCAGGCCGTAGACCTCGGCATGCACACCGGCCGTGTAGCGCAGCACTTCCTGCAGGGTCTGGGCGTTCTGGTCGCGGATCTGCTCGGCGCCGATGACCGAGACCGACTGCGGCACCTCCTTCAGCGGCGTGTCGGTGCGGGTGGCGGTGGCGCTGCGTGTCGCGCGGTAGCCGCCCACCGGGCCGGTGGCGGTCTCCTGCATCGCATTCGAACGCACCCGCAGCTCGGGCAACTGGGTGGGGTCGCTTGCAGCCGGCGTGGCGGACTCCTGGGCATGGACGCTCCAGGCGCAGGCGTGAAGGACGGTGGCGGCGACGAGGCCGAGCCGGGGGATAGAGGCCATGGGGCCATGCTCCTGAGGGTAAAGAGGCGCATGGCTGGCGTAGCGGGGCAGGGGAGGCTGGCTGGCGCGACCGAAAGCTTGGGGTTGGAACGCTGCGGCTGAAGCCGCAACACTTCATATGATAACGATTCTTATTCGCGAGAACCAGGGGTGGCGTCGGCGGCGTCCGCGAGCGGTGCGAACAGCGGACAGGCGAACTCCGGTGAGGGGCAGGGTGGGGGATCGGGCGGCGTCGCGGGGACCGGCCGGTGCAGCAGGCCGCACGAGCGGTCCTCGTCGTCGAAGCAGCCGGCCAGCAAGGCCGGGCTCAACGATGCGAGCTGCATGAGGCGACGGTCGATCTCCATGACAGGCGGGCTGTCCCACCGTTCGCTCCCGGCGTGCTCAAGACGTGCCGGGCGAAGGGGACAAACGACGCCGGATGGACTAGATCATCCCGCCGTTGATGGAGAGCACCTGTCCCGTGATGTAGCCGGCCTCCGGCCCGGCCAGGAAGGCCACCAGCGCGGCCACCTCGTCGGGCGTGCCGGCCCGCTTGGCGGGGACCATCTGCGCGATCGTCGCGGCGTCGAATACGGCGTCGGCCATCGGCGACTGGATGATGCCGGGCGCCACCGCGTTGACCGTGATGCCGCGGCTCGCGACCTCCAGCGACAGCGCCTTGGTGGCGCTGTTGAGCGCGCCCTTGGCCGCGGCGTAGTTGACCTGCCCGCGGTTGCCGGCCACGCCGGCCACCGAGGAGATGTTGACGATGCGGCCCCAGCGGCTGCGGATCATGGGCATCATCAGCGGCTGGGTCACGTGGTAGAAGCCGTGCAGCGAGACGTCGATGACACGGTGCCACTGCTCCTCGCGCAGCGCGGGGAACACGGCGTCGTCGTGGAGGCCGGCATTGTTGACGACGATCTGCACCGGGCCGGCCGTCAGCAGGCCTTCCAGCGCCTGGTGGGATGCGGCACGGTCGGTGACGTCGAAGGCAATGGCCTCGGCCGAGCCGCCGGCTTCGCGCAGTTCGGTGGCCAGCGCCTCGGCCGCGGCGAGCCGGGCGTTGCCGTGCACCACCACATGCGCGCCCTCGCGCGCCAGCCGGCGCGCGATCGCGCTGCCCAGTTCACCGCTGGCGCCGGTGACCAGCGCGCGCTTGCCTTGCAGGGGAAGGTTCATGGGGAGGTCTCCGAGGGCGGCGCCGGGGCGGCCAGGGGCGTGTTGAGGACCACGGCGGCCCGCCCGTCGGCGACCGGCCGGCCGGCGTGGCGCACGCAAAAGGCGTACAGGATCTGCCGCTCGTCGCCGGCCTGCCGGGTCGCTTCGACCTCCAGCGGGCCGTCCAGGTCGTCGAGCCGCAGGCGGTGAAACTGCACGCCCCGCGCGCTGGCGAGGAAGCCGGGTCGGGCCGTGCCGCCGGCGGCACGGGCCAGCAGCGCGCCGTGCAAGGCCATCGCCTGCGCAGCGTATTCGATCGCGGCGCTGCTCAGCAGGCCGCTGGCGCTGCGCAGCGGGTGGTCGGGCGCGGTGTGGCTGACGGCCTCGCAGCGTATCGTCGTCGCGTCCCAGGCCAGCAGCCGTTCCAGCAGGCACATGCGGCCGGCATGCGGGATCAGCGCGGCGATGCCGGCGTGGTCCAGCGCGGCGGGCAAGGCCGGCGTCATGGCAGCACCTGCAGCAGCAGATGCAGGCTGCTCTGGTACTCGATCACCACCGGCTCGTGGCGCTCGGCGGCCAGGGCTTCGAGCAGCGGCAGGGCACGCGCGGCCGGGATGCTGCGGCGCAGAGCCTCGAGCGCGGGGTCGGTACAGCGCGACGGCGCCGGGCCCTGCTGCGCCGCGACCGGCCGCACCGACAGCCGGCGCCCGCCCGCGGCCGGGCCGCCCAGTACCAGCGCGACCCCGAAGCTGTCCGGCAGCGGCCGGGTGGCGTTGAGCGGCTCCGGATACGGCGTGTCGCTCGCGACCAGCAGCAGCGGGCCGGCGCCGGCGTGCAACTGCATCACGGCCTCGACCAGTCCGGCGCCGAAGCTCGCGTCGTAGGCGCACAGGCTGGTCGAGCTCTCCTGGTTGCCCACCGCGATGTGCCAGTAGCCGGCGGCCGCGTTGTGCACCGAGTTGGTAAAACGGGTCGGCGAGATCAGCCGGTCCTCGCCGGCCAGCGCCTCGCACAGCGCATGGCAGTTGCTGCCGTCGCCGCTGGAGGAGGTGAACACGGTCGACAGCGCCTGCGGCGCGATCGCCGCGTCGGCGCAGGCCGACTCGGCCACCGCCAAGGCCAGCTTGATCGCCAGTCCCGCGCGGCGCCGTTCAGCGGCCGGCAGGCGTTGCGGCGCCGGCACGACGGTCGGCTGCGCCTGGCAGCTCGCCTGGCCCGCCAGCACCGCGCGGGCCTCGGCCCAGCCCGGCAGCCCGGGGCCCAGCAGGCCGACACCCAGCAGGGAAACGGTCAAGGGCGGCATCAGGCGGCTCCCAACACGAGGCTGGCATTGGAGCCGCCGAAGCCGAAGGAATTGCTCAGCACGGTATGCAGCGGGGCGTGCCGGTTGCGGCCGAGGTAGTTGGCCTGCAGCGCCGGGTCGCGTTCGTCCAGGTGCAGGCCGCCGGGCATCAGACCCTGCTGCAGTGCGATCACGCACAGCGCGGCTTCCACCGCGCCGGCTGCCCCCAGGGTGTGGCCGGTCGCGCCCTTGGTCGAGCTGCAGGGCGTGTCGACGCCGAACACCTCACGCACCGCGCGGTCCTCCGCGGCGTCGTTGCCTGGCGTGGCCGTGCCGTGCAGGTTGATGTAGTCGATCTGGCCGGGCGCGAGGCCGGCCTCGTCGAGCGCCTGGCGCATCGCCGCGACCGCGCCGGCCCCCTCGGGGTGGGGGGAGCTCATGTGGTGGCCGTCGCTGCTTTCGCCGCTGCCCAGCAGCCAGGCTTCGGGCGCCGCGGCCTCGCGCTCCAGCAGCGCATAGGCGCCGGCCTCGCCGAGCGACAGGCCACGCCGCTTTGCATCCCAGGGGCGGCAGATCTCGGGCGAGAACAGCTCCAGCGAGTTGAAGCCGTAGAGCGTCGTCAGGCACAGGCTGTCGACCCCGCCGACCACCGCCGCATCGGCCCAGCCGGCCTCGATCAGGCGGGCCGCCGAGGCGAACACCTTGGCGCTCGACGAGCAGGCGGTCGAGACCACCATGGCCGGGCCCGACAGGCCCAGCGCTTCGGCGACGAAGGCCGCCACCGAGCTGCTGTTGTGGGTCTCGGGGTAGCGGAAATCGGCCGGCAGCGCGCCCGCGGCGTCGCGGCGCCGGTAGGCCAGCTCGGTTTGCAGGATGCCCGAGGTGCTGGTGCCGAGCAGCACTGCGACGCGCGCCGCCCCCCAGCGCTCGCGGGCCGCACGTGCTGCATCCGCGAAGCCGTCCTGCTGCAGCGCCAGCCAGGCCAGGCGGTTGTTGCGGCAGTCGTAGCGGGCCAGGGCCTCGGGCAGCTGCACGGCGTCGACGCCGGGGACTTCACCGACATACCCCTGCAGCTGCACGTCGCCGAAGGCGCAGGGTGCCAGGCCGGTGCGGCCGTCAAGCAGCGCCGCCAGGTGGGCGGCCTGGCCGGCGCCCAGCGCGCTGGTCACGGTGAAGGCGCTGATCGGCAGCGGGGCGCGTTTCATGCGGCGGCTCCTGCGGTGCTGCGGCGAGCCACCAGCAGCACGTTGGCGAAAGGCGTGCCCTGGCTCATCGGGCGCGGCTCGACCTCGAAGCCGAGCGACTGCAGCTGCGCGATCCAGGCCGTCAGTGGTCGCCCGAAGGTGGGCGGCACACGGTGGCCGCGCACCCGCGTAACCACCCGGTCGACCCACTGGCTGATCGCGAAGCCGCGCCTGGCCTGCGCGTCGCCGACCCGCAGCAGCAGCCGGCCTCCGGGCGACAGCGCGTCGTGCACCCGCTGCAGCACGCGGTCCTGCTCGGCATGGCTGATGTAGTGGAGCACATCGAGGATGACCACCGCCTCCGAGGGCGGAAAGTCGGCGCTGCGCATGTCGCCGCAGACGAAACGCGCCGCCTCGCCGGCCGCGCCGAGCGCCGCGCGGGCGCGCTCGACGTCGGCCGGCATCAGCTCGATGCCGGTGACGCGGACGCCTTGTGGCGCGGCCTGCCAGCCGGCCGGCCAGCCGGTGGCCGGGGTGCGTGCCGCCGCCAGCAGCAGGCTGGCGAGCAGCCCCTGGCCGCAACCGATGTCCAACACACGGGCGCCGGGCGGGATCAGCCCCTGGCTCAGCAGGTGACGGAACACCGGGTCCATGCCCAGCTTGCCCCGCGCGAAGTGCCAGGCGAAGCGGCCGGCGGCACGGTAGGGCTCGGAGGCTGCGTCAAGCAGGCGGCGCCACGCCGCGTCGGAGGAAAGGGGACTACTCATCGGATCGTTTCCAGGGGAGGCTCGCGGCCGGCCAGCGCTTCGGGCAGCGTGACCGGTCGCAGGCCGGCGGCGGCGCAGCGCTGCAGCAGCCGCGGCAGCACCTCCAGCACGACCGGGCGACCGGCGGCGCTGCGGGCGGCATGGCCGTCGTGCAGCAGCAGGATGTCGCCGGCGGCCAGGCCGTCGGTGAGGCGCTCCAGCACCCGGGCGGGGTCGCGCTCGCGGGTGTCGAAGCCGCGCCGGGTCCAGCTGACCAGGGCCAGGCCATGGCGGTGCAGCACCGGCGCGAGAAAAGGATTGCGAAAGCCGGCCGGCGCACGGAACAAGGTCGGCGCGCTGCCGGTGAGGCGGGTGAAGCTCGCCTGCGAGGTGCGGATCTCGCGCTCGAAGCCGCGCGGGCCGAGCAGCGAGAAGCGGTGTGAATGGCGCTGCGTATGGTTCTGCACGCTGTGGCCGCGGCGCAGGATCTCCTGCAGCAGCGCCGGATGGGCGGCGGCCCGGTCGGCGATGCAGAAGAAGGTGGCCCGGGCTCCGGCGGCGTCGAGCAGGTCGAGCACCGCCGGCGTGACCTCGGGATCGGGGCCGTCGTCGATGGTCAGCGCGATCTCGCGCCGCGCGATGGCGGCGGCCGGCAGGCGTGTCATGTTCTGGCCCAGCCAGTGGGAGCGCGGCCAGAGGCCGGCTGCCGTGAGCACCGCGTGGTTGACGACCAGCAGCGTCACCGCCCAGGGCCAGGCGGCCGGCACCGCCAGCGGCAGGGCCGCGGCCAGCAGGTGGCAGGCGAGGCTGGCCTTCAGCAACACGGGAGGCCGCCAGGCGGGCAGGGGATGCGGCATGGAGCTCATGGTCGGTGGGGGAGGGCGCATCGGGCGCAAGGGGCAGGCCCGGGCTCGAAGGCAGGCGTCATGGCGGTATCAGCCGGTCAATTGTCCCATACGCCCCCCGCCTGCCATCCCCCCAGAAGGGGCGATAAAGGCCGCTGCCAGCAGCAGGGCCAGCAGCGCGCCGGGCGCGACGACCTGGCCGATGGCAGCCAGTGCCGGCACTTCGGAGGTGGCGAGCAGGCCGAAGGACACCACGGTGGTGAGGTTGGCCATCAGCAGCGAGGCCAGGGTTTCGTCGTCGGCCTCGCCATGCTGGCGCAGGTGGTCGAAAAAGAGCGCGTAGTTGGAGCCCACCGCGACCACCAGCAGCAGCCCGACCAGGTGCAGCACGCCCAGCGGCGCCCCGGCCGCACTTTGTGCGGCCAGCACCAGCACGACGCTGGCGGCCAGCGGCAGCGCCAGGCGCAGCAGGCGCCTCAGCGAGCGCAGGTGCAGCCCGAGCAGCACCAGCACCGCGGCCCCGCCCAGCAGCGCCTGCCACAGCGCTTCCTGCAGATAGTGGCGGTAGAGGCCGTCGAGCTCGGCCTGGATCTGCACCACCCGGGTCCCGGGCAGGCCGTCGAGTGCCTGGCGCAGGCCGGCCGGGTCGATCGCGCCACGGGGCGGCAGCTGCAGGCTCATCAGCGCGGTCCAGGGCCCGCCGTCGTGGCCCGGCAGCAACTGCGCCTGCAGCGCACTCGCCAGCGGCGTGCCGGCCAGGCTGGCGCGCGTCAGCAGCGGGGCGCTGCGCTGGGCCTGCACGTCGGCGATGAAGGGGGCCAGGCGTTCGGCCGGCAGCGGCCCTCCCTCGGCAGCTTCGGCGAGGCGTCGGCGCAGGGTCTCGGCATCCGGCAGCGCCGCGCGGCGGGCCGCCTGGGTGGCGGGGCTGGGCAGCAGCCGCGCCGGCGATTCGTAGCCGAGCAAGCGGCCTTGCTCGACCAGCGGGTCCAGCCGCGCACCGGCCTGCTCGGCCCGCTGCAGCACGCCTGCTTCGTCGGGCGCCTCGATGGCGACCAGGGTGCCGGCTTCGGAGGCGCCCAGGTCGGCGCGCAGCGAAGCGTCGAGCTGCAGCGCGGCGGCGGGCACCGGGCTCAAGCTCGCCAGCGTGCCGCGCCAGGCATCGGGCTGCGCGGCCAGCACCAGCAGAGCGCCGGCGCAGACGAAGGTCAGCACCCAGCGCAGCCGCGGCAGCACGGCGGCGGCGCGAGCCACCGCGCGGCCCAGCGGCCGGCGCAGCCCCAGGCCGGGCGCGCCATCGGGCGCCAGGCGCGGCAGCAGGAAACGGGTCGTGGCGGCCGCGGCGGCCAGCCCGGCGAGCGAAAACAGGCCCAGCTGGGCCAGCCCCGCGAAGCCCGAGAACACCAGGGCGGCGAAGCCCGCCATCGAGGTCCACAGGCCCAGCCGCACCGTGGGCCAGCTCTGCTCGCGCCACTGCAGGTGGCCCTTGCCGGCGGGGCCGCCGGTGCCGACGGGGCGGGCCTGGATCAGGTAGTAGATGGCGTAGTCGACCGCCTCGCCGATCAGCGTCGTGCCGAAGCCCAGCGTGATGCCGTGGACCTCGCCGAAACCCAGGCTGACCGCCGCGATGCCGGCCAGCACCCCGCTGGCCACCGGCAGCAGCGCGATGCCGACCGACTTCAGCGAGCCGAAGGCCAGCAGCAGCAGGACCACCATCGCGACCGTGTCGGCGGCGGCCAGGCGCTCGACCTCGGACTGCACCTGGCGGCGCGAGTCCACGCCCATCACGCCCGGTCCGGACAGCTCCAGCGCCAGGCCGCGTGCGACCCAGGGCGCGGCGGCCTCACGGATCGCCGCGATGGCGCGGGCCTGGCCGTCGAGGTCGGCGCCTTCGGCCCGTGTGGTCGCCACCAGCAGGGCGCGCGGCTCGGTGCGCGAGGCCCAGACGCCGGCTTCGATACGCGGCGCCTGCGCCGGCATCATTGCTTCGGCCATGCGCACCGTCTCGCCGGTCGGATCGCGCCAGAGCAGCGGCTTGATCATGGTGCCGGCGGGCGTGCCGAGCAACGACACCGTCTCGGCCATGCCCTCGCGCAGACCTTCGACGCTGAAACGCTGCGCATCGACCGCCGGGCTGAGCAGGTAGCGGTGATCGAGCAGCCGTTGACCGGCGTCCTGCCAGGCGCTCTGGTCGCCGTTGTGCACCGCCTCGAATTCAGCGCCAGCGCGCAGCGCCGCGGCCAGGCTCCTGGAGGCCTCGGCGCGCAGCGCGGGGTCGGCGCCGCGCAGCCCGATCAGCATCACCCGCGCGGTGCCGCCGCGCTTGAGCTGCTCCATCAGCACGCGCTGCTCGCCGGTGGGCGCCTCGGGCAGGAAGGCCGAGAGGTCGGCCACATAGGTGGTGCGCCAGGCCAGCAGCAGCCCGAGCACCATCAGCGCCAGCCAGGTCCAGACGGCCCGGCTGCGCAGTGCGGCCCATTTCATTATTTCGTCCCGGCGTCGGGGGCCAGGGGCTCGATCTGCATGACCGAGAGGTCGCCGTCGGTGAGCAGGATGCGCACTTCGCGCAGCTCGGCCTGGCGGCCGGTCACGGCGACGCGCGCAACCTGCCCGCGCAGGCGCGGCTCGCGCGGCACCAGCTCCAGGGTCCAGCGCTCCAGCGTGCCGCTGAGCTGCTGGGTGAAGTGGCGCTCCAGCGCGGCGGCGTTGCCGGTGAGCGTGCCGCGCACCGCCTCGACGATGGCCTCGGCCTCGGGCGCGCTGTCCAGCGCCATGGTGCGGCTGCGCTGGCCCTGGCTCATCGTCACGGTGTTGCCGCTGACGGCCAGGCGTTCGCGGCGCGGCTTCAGGGTCTCGCGCACGAAGGTGTCGGGGGCGTTGAAGGACAGGCGGCCCGAAGACTCCAGCGTCTGCTGCAGCTCGCCGACCTGGCGCTTTTCGGTGAAGCGGGCCTCGCCGGATTTGACCTGGGCCAGCGTGGCCATCAGGTGTTCCAGGGTCAAGGGCCCGGCCTGGGCAGGGCTGGCCGCCATGCCGAGCGCGGCGGCCAGCAGCAGGGCGAGCAGGCCGCGCCGCGGGGCGGCGGCGCGCTCAGGCAGCGAAGCGGGAGGACGAAGCGGCAGGCGGGTCATCGGCGGCGGGGGTGACGGAGGGCGCTTCGGCCCCAGCCGGCGCCGAGGCGCCGGGCGGCTGGGTCCAGAAGTCGAAGAAGTTGAACCAGTTGTAGGGCGTCTCGCGGCACAGCGCTTCGACGATGGCGACATAACGCTGCAGCGCCTCGCGCACCGCCGCGTCCACCGCGCCGGGGCCGCGCGGGCGTTCACGGAAGTCCGCCACCGGCAGAAAACGCAGTTCGTAGCGGCGCCCGCCGTGGTAGAGGCCGGCCATGAACACGACCTGCCGGCGCAGCAGCGCGGCGAGCCGGAACGGGCCGTCGGAAAAAGGGGCCGGCGAGCCGAGGAAGGGCAGCCAGTGGGTCCCGGAACGCTGGCCCTGCGCGGGCAGGGTGCGGTCGGCCAGCAGCCCGGCGACGCCGCCGCCGTCCAGCCACTCGCGCAAGCTCAGCATCGCCTCGAGGCGGCCCAGCGGGATCGTGGTGAGCTCTGCGTCGGGCGCGATCGCCTGCAGCGTGCGGTTGATCAGGCGCGCGTTGTCCTCGTACATCAGCATCGCGACACGCACGCCGCGGCGGCCCTGGCCGAGAGCCCGCAGGGCTTCGAAGCTGCCGAGATGGGCGCCTGCCAGCAGTGCACCCTGGCCCTGGGCCAGCACGGCATCGACGTGCTCGACGCCTTGCAGCTCGATGTCGAAGGCCTCGAAGCGCTCCTGCAGCAGGTAGACCCGGTCGAGCACGGTGGCGGCGAAATGGTGGATATGGCGATAGCGCTCGGCCAGCCGTGGCGGGCGTCCCAGCACGCGCTCGAGGTACTGCCGCGAGGCCTGGGCGGCGGCGCCGCCGTGGCAGAGGAAATAGACCGTGATGGGGTGCAGCACCGCGCGCGCGATGCGCCGCCCCAGCGTGGTGGCGATCCAGCTCATCAGCCGCAAGGTGCGCAGGTTGCTGCGCTCGCGCTGCACGGTCCACGCCGCGGCTGCCGCGCCTTCGGCCGGCGCGGCGTTCGCGGTGTTGGCTGTGCGTGTGTTCATCGGCCCGGATCCCCTGCCTCGAAGTGGCCACTGGCGGCTGGTGTCGCGGCTGTTTCGTCGAGACGCAGGACCTCGAAGCGCAGCCGGCCTGCGGCCTCTTGCCACTCAACGCGCAAGCGGGCGCCCGGGCCGACAGGCGCGAGGAATTTGGCGGCGCCCAGGCGGGGCGCAGGCCCCAGCAGGCGCGCTGCACCGGCATCGGCCAGCAGGATTTCCAGCACCTCGGCCAGCAGCACCACGCCGGGCAGGATGGGATGACCCGGGAAGTGGCCGGCAAAGCTGGCATGGTCAGCGGGGATCTGCAGCATCGCGCCGGGCATGACGGCTCCTGTCAGGCCCGGCGCGGCGCTGCGTCGCGGCCGAGCAGCTCGGTGGCCAGCGCGGCCAGTCGCGTGGCCGGCAGCTTGCCGGTGCCGTCGCGCGGCAGCGCGTCGACCATCACGATGCGGCGCGGCAGCAGCACCGCGTCGACACGCTGGCGCAGCTCGGCCAGCAGTGCCTGGCGGCTCAAGCCGGGCGCGACGACAAACGCCACCAGCCGGGCCACGTCCTCGACCTCGCCGGCCTCGGGCAGCCAGAAGGCGCCGTCGTGCACGCCGGCGATGCTGTTGAGGTGGTAGTTCAGGTGCGAGAGCGAGCTGCGTTTGCCGGCGACGTTGATCAGGTCGTTGGAGCGGCCCAGCAGCCGGAAGCGGGTCGGCGAGATCACCTCCAGCACATCGGCCAGCGCCGTGGGCTCCGGCACATGGCCGCCCTGCACGCTGGCCTGCTCGCCGTCGCCGGACAGCTGCAGGCCGCGGTAGGTGCGCCACTCGGGCCCGTCGGTGGTGCGGCGCGTGGCGACCTGGCCCGCCTCGGTGCAGCCGTAGATCTCCATCAGCGGTGCGCCCAGGGCGGCCTCGGCGCGCATCGCCATCTGGGGTGACAAGGGCGCGGTGGCCGACACGCAGAGGTCCACGGCGGGCAGCGCCAGGCCGGACTCGAGCAGGGTTTTCAGATGGAAGGGGGTGGTGACCAGCACCCGCGGGCGCGGCAGGCGCTCCAGCACCTGCACGATGTCGGCCGGAAAGAAGGGTCGTTCGGCCGCGAAGGCCGCGCCGCCCAGCATCGCGATCAGCACGGTGGACTCGAAGCCGTACATGTGGTGCGGCGGCACCGTGCCGACGATGGTGACACCCTCCAGGCTGGAGCGGCCCATGTGCTCGGCGATGCGCTCGGCTTCCGCGCCGATGTTCTCGACCAGCCCGCCCCAGTGCTTGGCGTGCACGCCGGGGGTGCCGGTGGACCCGGAGGTGAGCACGCGGGCCACCACGGTGTCGGACGCGAAGCCGGGCAGCGGCGCCTCGCCGGCCGGGACCTCGGGGCTGGGGAAGGCCAGCGAGCGCATCGCGACCGGCGGCGAGCCGGGCTCGACCAGGGCGTAGGCGTCGGGGAAAAGGCCCTGCAGGCGGGCCACCGTGTCGGGCGTGTGGTTGGGCGGCAGCAGGCTGGCCTGGCCGCGCAGCAGCGCCGCGCCGAGCGCCAGGGCAAAACGCCAGCGGTCGCCGGTCATCGCCAGCAGCGGCCCGCCGGCGGGCAGCGCGGCGGCCAGCGCCTGGACCTCCGCCAGGTAGGCGCGGCGGCTTAACGGCCGGCCGTCGCGCCAGGCCAGCGGGGCGTCGAGGTCGGCGCCGGACAGCAGGGGCGCGAGCGCCGCACTCATTGCGGCTCCCCCCGGCCTTGCGCGGGGTCGTAGCTGTTCCAGGCGTGTATCGCCGCGGTGATGCCGACTCGCTCGAACTCGGGATGCAGGCGGTAGCGCAGCAGGTATTCGGCCGCGAACATCAACACCAGCGACAGCGGCGTCAGCACATTGGCGAACAGCGACCAGGCCTCGAACGGCGCGCCGGCATACAGACCCAGCGAGACGGAGGTCATGACGGCGAAGTAGACGCACCAGGCGGCTGTCACCTTGCGGGTGTAGCCGGCCAGGGCCGGGCTCAGGCCGCCATGGGTGCGTTCGGCCAGCGCCGAGATCAGCGGCTGGCGTCCGGGCCGCAGCGTGCTGGCGAACCAGACGCCCAGCCCGAAGTGGATGCCGGCGTGCTGGCCCAGGTAGAGCCACTGGGGCGGGATGCGCCCGCCCTGCGCGGCCTGCACGGCGAGCGCCAGGCAGACCCCCCCGAGCAGCGCGGCCAGCACACGCCGGCCGCCGCGCCACAGGCTGAGCAGGGCCAGGCCCGCCATCGGGCCGAGCAGCGCCAGCAGCGCCAGCGGCTGGTCCGCGGCGCGCGTCATCAACTGATGCGACAGGACTGCGTAGGCAAGGCCGCCGGCCGCTCCGAGCAGGCAGCGGGCGCGCGTGTCCATGCTCAGAGCGTGCGGTGGGCCGCGATGTGTTCGGTCAGGCTGGCCAGCGAGGAGAAGATGCGCACATTGTTTTCGTCGTCCGAGCGCAGCTGGAAGCCATACCGCTTGGAGACCACCAGGGCCAGTTCCAGGATGTCGATGGAGTCCAGGCCCAGGCCTTCCCCGTAGAGCGGGGCCTGCGGGGCGATCGATTCGGGAGCGATCTCGAGGTTGAGGCTGTCAACCAAGAGGGCTGCCACCTCCCGCTGCAAATTCTCGTCGGCAGAAGTCATGCTTGCCTGTCCTGTACCTGGGTATTGTCTCGCCGCCCCCCTCGGGCGGCTGCAAGCGTCTGCCGCGCGGAAGGCGGCATCGCATCGGCCGGGCACCTGTTTTTGTTGAGCGCTGGGGCCCGTGCCCGGCAGTCCCCGCGCGACGCCTGGCCGCGCGACGGGAAAGCGGGCAGTTTAGCAGAGGGTCTCCATTCGTATCGTCCCCGCTTTGGGGGACCGTGTGACGGAGTACCATGACTGCCAGCCCACAGTGCCCGGGCCGGTGGGCCAGCCACGGCACCTGCCGCGATCCATGCTCCAGAAATCCCCTCCCGGCGGCGCGGACCGGCCCCTCGTGCACCTGCCGCACACCCCGCTGAACGACTATTACCGCGAGGGCGACGACGAGGCCCGCGAGCGTTTCCTGCGTGCCACCTTCGACGACACCGCGGTCGACTACGACCGGCTGGAACGTATCCTCGGCCTCGGCACCGGCTCCTGGTACCGCCGCCAGGCCTTGCAGCGGGCCGGCCTGAAGCCCGGCATGGACGTCGTCGACGTCGGCATGGGCACCGGGCTGGTGTCGCAGGAGATCCTGCGCCTGACCGGCGAGCCGGGCCGGCTGGTGGGGGTGGACCCCAGCCCCGGCATGATGGGCCAGGCGCGGCTGCCGGCCGAGGTGCGCTGCCTGGAAGGGCGGGCCGAGGCCATCCCGCGCTCCGACGCCAGCGCCGATTTCATCGTGATGGGCTATGCCTTGCGCCACATCGCCGACTTCTCCGCCGCCTGCGCCGAGTTCCGGCGCGTGCTGCGCCCGGGCGGCCGCCTGCTCATCCTCGAGATCACGCGCCCGCAGGGGCGGCTCTCGAACGCGCTGCTCAAGGCCTACATGCGTGGCGCGGTGCCGCTGCTGGCGCGGCTGGTGTCGCGCGCGCCGGCCACGCCGATGCTGTGGCGCTACTACTGGGACACCATCGAGGCCTGCGTCGCGCCGGCCGACGTGATGCGCACCTTGCAAGGCAGCGGCCTCGCCGCGGTCGAGCGCTACGTCGAGCTGGGCATCTTCTCGGAGTACCGCGCGCGGGGCTGAGCCGCGCTGGCCGGGGCCGTCTGTCCTCAGCCGATGCGGCCGAGCAGCAGGTACTCCATCAAGGCCTTCTGCACGTGCATGCGGTTTTCGGCCTCGTCCCAGACCACTGATTGCGGGCCGTCGATCACCTCGGCAGTGACTTCCTCGCCGCGGTGGGCCGGCAGGCAGTGCATGAACAGGGCGCCCGGCTTGGCGGCCGCCATCATGTCGGCGTCGACGCACCAGTCGGCGAAGGCTTTCTGGCGCGCCTCGTTCTCGGCCTCGAAGCCCATGCTGGTCCAGACGTCGGTGGTGACCAGGTCGGCGCCGCGGCAGGCGTCCATCGGGTCGCGGAAGGTCTGGTAGCAGGAGCGGTCCTGGATGCCGGCCAGCTGCGGGTCGATCTCGTAGCCGTTGGGCGTGCTGACATGCACCTTGAAGCCCAGCACCTCGGCCGCCTGCAGCCAGGTGTTGGCCATGTTGTTGCCGTCACCGACCCAGGCCACCGTCTTACCCTGGATGGAGCCGCGGTGCTCGATGTAGGTGAAGACGTCGGCCAGGATCTGGCAAGGGTGGAACTCGTTGGTCAGCCCGTTGATGACCGGGACCCGCGAGTAGGCGGCGAAGCTCTCCAGCTTGGCCTGCTCGTAGGTGCGGATCATCACCAGGTCGACCATGCGGGAGATCACGCGCGCGCTGTCCTCGACCGGCTCGGCACGGCCCAACTGGCTGTCGCCGGTGGTCAGGTGCACCACCGAGCCGCCCATCTGGTACATGCCGGCCTCGAAGCTGACCCGGGTGCGGGTGGAGGCCTTCTCGAAGATCATCGCCAGCGTGCGGTCCGACAGCGGGGTGTACTTCTCGTAGTTCTTGAAGCGGCGCTTGATGATGGCGGCGCGCTCGAACAGATAGGCGTATTCCTCGGCGCGGAAGTCCTTGAACTGCAGGTAGTGCTTGATCAGCGTGTGGCCAGGTTTCATACGGGACTCATGCGGTCGGTTCGGTCAGGAACTGCTTGATCAGGGGGCAGAGCAGCGCGACGACCTGGGCCGCCTCGGACTCGCTCAGGATCAGCGGCGGCACCAGGCGGATCACCCTGTCGGCGGTGACGCTGATCAGCAGGCCCGCTTCCATTGCGCGGTTCAGCAGCACGCCGCAGGGGCGGTCGAGCTCGATACCCAGCATCAGCCCCTGGCCGCGGATCTCGGTCACGCCGGCGACGCCCTGCAGCTCTCGCTGCAGCCCGGCCCGCAGCGCCTCGCCGACGCGCCGGGCGTTCTCCAGCAGGCCGTCCTCCTCCATGATGCGCAGGGTCTCGACAGCCGCGCGCATCGCCAGCGGGTTGCCGCCGAAGGTGGTGCCGTGGTTGCCCGGCTGCAGCACGTTCGCGGCCCTGGGGCCGGCCACCACCGCGCCGACCGGCACGCCCGAGCCCAGGCCCTTGGCCAAGGGCATCACGTCGGGGCGGATGCCGGCCCACTGGTGCGCAAACCACTTGCCGGTGCGGCCCAGGCCGCACTGCACCTCGTCGATCATCAGGAGCCAGTCGCGCTCGTCACAAAGGCGGCGCACGCCCTGCAGGTAGTCGGCGCGGGCCGGGTTGACGCCGCCCTCGCCCTGGATGGTCTCGAGGAACACCGCGACCACGTTGGGCCGGCTGCGCGCCACCTCCTCGAGGGCCGCGAGGTCGTTCAGCGGCACCCGGACGAAACCCGTCACCAGCGGCTCGAAGCCCTTCTGCACCTTGGTGTTGCCGGTGGCCGACAGGGTCGCGATCGAGCGGCCGTGAAAGGCCTTCTCGTAGACCACGATCTCGGGCAACTCGATGCCCTTGTCGTGACCGTACTTGCGTGCGATCTTGAGGGCCGCCTCGTTGGCTTCCAGGCCGCTGTTGCAGAAGAAGGCATTGCTCAGGCCCGACAGCTCGGCGAGCTTGGCGGCCAACTGCTCCTGCAGCGGCATCTGGTAGTAGTTCGAGCAGTGGATCAGCTTGGCGACTTGCTCCTGCAGCGCGGGCACCAGCTTGGGATGTCCATGGCCCAGGGTGTTGACGGCAATGCCGCCCAGCGCGTCGAGGTACTTGCGGCCCTCGGTGTCCCAGACCCAGGCGCCCTGGCCGTGCGACAGCGCGATGGGCAGGCGGCCATAGGTGTTCATGACATGGGTCATCTGGGGTGTCATCGCTTTCTCCGGGCGTGTCTGTCGGGCCGAAAACAAAAATCGCGGAGGCAGCCAGGCGCCCTCTGCGCCGGACCCAACTCCGCGTTGGAAGGCCATTCTATAAGCTCACCCGGCACGCCGCGAAAGCGGGATGACAGCGTGAACTGCGATGATGGCGACTTGCTCGCGCAGAGCCAGCGGCGGCGGTGTCACCAAGGCGACGATCGCCCCGGGTCTTCTATAAGATATCGTCCCGGACAGGAATGCTGCGCCGCAGCGAAGTACCCTGCGTTGCGCTTGCCGTCACGAGCGGCACCACTACGGCTCACTACTGCATGACGACTGCCAAACCCCGCGAGATCTTCATTCAGGGGATCACCTCAGACGGCCGCACCTTCCGCCCCAGTGACTGGGCCGAGCGGCTTGCGGGTGTCATGTCCTGCTTCCGCCCCGGCGGCGAGGCGCCCTCGCGCGGCGGCCACATCAGCTATTCGCCCTATTGCGTGCCGACGGTGATCAACGGGGTCAAGTGCGTGGTGGTCAACGAGGCCGTCAGGGCGGTCGAGCCGATGGCCTGGGACTTCGTGATGAATTTCGCGCGCGACAACGACCTGCAGGTGGCCGAGGCCTGCCTGGTGCCCGACGGGCAGTTCAAGCCGCGCTGAGCGAAGCGGACGGAGCGCCAGAGGACTGGCACCGGGCGAGCTCTGAAGCCAAACAAAAGGGCCCGCGATGCGGGCCCTCGGGCAAATGCAAAACTGCAAAACTGCAAAACAAATGCAAAAGGGCTCGCAGCGCGAGCCCTCGGTTTGCCAACCCGGGAGGTTTTTTACTGGGCGGCCGACATCGCCTTGATGGCGGTCGACAGGCGGCTCTTGTGGCGAGCGGCCTTGTTCTTGTGGAAGATGCCCTTGTCAGCCACCGAGTCGATGACCTTCTGGGCGCTCGTGAAGAGGTCGGCTGCCTTGGCCTTGTCGCCGGCCAGCACAGCCTTTTGCACGTTCTTGATGACCGTGCGGAATTTGGAACGGAGCGCGGTGTTCGCGGCGTTCAGCTTGACGTCCTGGCGGGCGCGCTTGCGGCCAGACGCGATGCGAACGGTTTTCTTGGCTTTGGAAGAGGTGGCCATGCTTGGATACTTTCCGGGTTGGGCAAAGAGGGCGGAGTATAGCAGCTTCTGTCGGTACAAGGCAACGTGCGCCGACCCGAAAGCGAGCGGGTGCTTCCTATAATCCCGCGTCTTCCACCCCAGGCCCCTCCGCTGCCGCATGCCAGGCGCGGCTGCCGCCCGCCATGAACCTGCTCCGCGCCGCCTCCACGGTCTCGCTCTTCACGCTCGCCTCGAAGATCACCGGCCTCGTCCGCGACACCCTCGTGGCCGCCTTTTTCGGCGCCAGCGCCTGGACCGATGCCTACAACGTCGCCTTCCGCATCCCCAACCTGCTGCGCCGGCTGTTCGCCGAGGGCGCCTTCTCGGCCGCCTTCGTGCCCATCCTGGGCGAGAGCCGGGCGCGCGCCGGCGACGAGGCCACGCGCAGCCTGGTCGACGCGGTCGCGACGGTGCTGATGCTGGCGCTGGTGGTGACCTGCGTGCTCGGGGTGGTGGGGGCGCCGGTGCTGGTCTACATCATGGCCGCCGGCCTGCGCAGCACGCCCGAGGCCTTCGACGCCGCGGTGGTCATGACCCGCTTCATGTTCCCCTACATCGGCTTCATGTCGCTGGTGGCGCTGGCGGCCGGCATCCTGAACACCTGGAAAAAGTTCGTCGTGCCGGCGGCCACGCCGGTGCTGCTCAACGTCGCGATGATCCTGGCGGCCGGCTGGCTGGCGCCGCAGTTCGAGCGTTGGGACATCCTGCCGATCTACGCGATGGCGGCCGGGGTGGTGCTGGGCGGCATCCTGCAGCTTGCCGTGCAGTTCCCGGCGCTGGCCGGCATCGGCATGCTGCCGCGTCTGCGGCGGCCCTCGGCCGCCTGGCAACACGAGGGTGTGCGGCGGGTGCTCAAGCAGATGGCGCCGGCGGTGCTGGGCGTCTCGGTGGCCCAGCTGTCGCTGCTGATCAACACCCAGATCGCGTCCTTCCTCGGCCCCGGCACGGTCTCGTGGCTGTTTTATGCCGACCGCCTGATGGAGTTTCCGACCGGGCTGCTGGGCGTGGCGCTGGGCGTGGTGCTGCTGCCGCAGCTGTCGGCGGCGCGCGCGCTGCGCGACGACGCCGCCTATTCCGGCCTGCTGGACTGGGGCCTGCGCCTGGTCGTGCTGCTGGCCCTGCCCAGCGCGGTGGCCCTGGTCACCTTCGCCGAGCCGCTGGTGGCGACGGTGTTCCACTACGGCGCTTTCGACGCTCGCGACCTGCAGCAGACCGTCGTGTCGCTGCGCGGCTACGGCGTGGGCCTGCTCGGCCTGATCGCGATCAAGGTGCTGGCGCCCGGCTTCTACGCCAAGCAGGACACCCGCACGCCGGTACGCATCGCCGTGATCGTGCTGTGCCTGACGCAGCTGATGAACCTGGTGTTCGTGCCGCTGATCGGGCACGCCGGGCTAGCGCTGTCGATCGGCCTGGCGGCCCTGGTCAACGCGGGCTGGCTGCTGTGGGGGCTGCGCCGGCGCGGCTCCTATGTGCCGGCGCCGGGCTGGTGGGCCTTCCTGTTCAAGGCCGGTTTCGCGACCGCGGTACTGGGCGCGGGCCTGGCCTGGGCGTCGCGCGCGCTGGACTGGGCCGCGCTAGGCGCCCAGCCGGGGCTGCGTATCGTCTGGCTGGCGCTCATCGTGTCGGCCGGGGCGCTGCTGTACTTCGCGCTGCTGCTGGCCACCGGCGTGCGGCCGCGCCAGTTCATGCGCCGCGCCAGCTGAGCGGGACGGCCGCCTCGCATTGGTGCGTCGGCGGGGCGGCGACTACACTGCAGTTATGCATTTCTCGGCTCCTTCCGTCATCGAGTATTTCTCGTCCCTGGTGGCCGACGATGCCAGCTTCGCGCTGACCGAGGTCGCGCTGTCGCTGGCCCAGGACGAGTTCCCCGAGCTCGACCTGCAGGGCTCCCTGGCCGAGATCGATCTGCTGGCCGAGCGGCTGCGCAGGCGCCTGGCGGCCGATGCCTCGGCGATTCAGCGGCTGCGCCTGCTGAATCGCTACTTCTTCCAGGAGCTCGGCTTCGCGGGCAACGTCAACGACTACTACGACCCGCACAACAGCTGCCTCAACGCCGTGCTGCGCACCCGTCGCGGCATCCCGATCTCGCTGGGGGTGCTCTATATGGAGCTGGCCGGCCAGATCGGCCTGACGGCGCGCGGCGTGTCCTTCCCCGGCCACTTCCTGGTCAAGCTCAAGATGCCGCAGGGCGAGGTGGTGATGGACCCGTTCTCGGGCTCCTCGCTGTCGCGCGAGGAGCTCGACGAGCGGCTCGACCCCTACAAGCGCCAGCAGGGCCTGGTGGGCGACTTCGACGTGCCGCTGGGCCTGTTCCTGCAATCGGCCACGCCGCGCGAGGTGGTCGCGCGCATGCTGCGCAACCTCAAGGAGATCTACCGCAGCCGGGAGGACTGGCCGCACCTGCTGCGGGTGGCGCAGCGGCTGGTCATCCTGCTGCCCGGCGCGCTGGAGGAAAGGCGCGACCGGGGTTTGGCCTATGCCGAGCTCGGCCAGTGCGACGCGGCCATCGCCGACCTGTCGGCCTATGTGCAGCTGGCCGGCGAGGCCGGCGACCGGCTGGCCGTCGCGGAGCGGCTGGAAGGCCTGCGGCGCAACGGTCCGGCGCCCTTGCACTGAGCGGCGCCGGGTCGCCGGCTCAGACCACCTGGGTCTGGTGCTCGTCGCCCTGGCGGGCCTCGATGCGGCCGATGCGCGAGACCGTCTGACCTTGCGCGGTCAGCACCTCGGTCGCGCGCGCGGCCTCCTCGGCGGCGACGATCACGACAAAACCGATGCCGCAGTTGAAGGTGCGGTGCATCTCGCTTTCCAGCACGCCGCCTTCCTGCTGCAGCCAGTCGAACAGCTCCGGGCGCTGCCAGCTGGAGGCGTCGAGCACCGCCTTGGTGGACTCGGGCAGGCAGCGCGGGATGTTCTCGACCAGGCCGCCGCCGGTGATGTGGGCCATGCCCTTGATCTTCACCGCCTGCATCGCCGCCAGCACCGGCTTCACATAGAGCCGGGTGGGCGCCATCACGCGCTCGCGGAAGGGCTGGCCGTCGAGGCTGGCGGGCAGGGCGCTGCCGGCGCGTTGGACGATCTTGCGCACCAGCGAGTAGCCGTTGGAATGCACGCCGCTGGAGGCCAGGCCCAGCACCACGTCGCCCGGGGCAATGCTGCGGCCGTCGACGATGCCGCTCTTCTCGACGGCGCCGACGCAGAAGCCGGCCAGGTCGTATTCGCCGGCCGGGTACATGCCCGGCATCTCGGCGGTCTCGCCGCCGATCAGCGCGCAGCCGGACTCCTCGCAGCCGCGCGCGATGCCGCCCACCACGCGGGCGGCGGTGTCGACGTCGAGCTTGCCGCAGGCGAAGTAGTCGAGGAAAAACAGCGGCTCGGCGCCTTGCACCAGCACGTCGTTGACGCTCATCGCGACCAGGTCGATGCCCACCGTGTCGTGCATGCCCCACTCGAAGGCCAGCTTCAGCTTGGTGCCGACGCCGTCGGTGCCGCTGACCAGCACCGGCTCCTTGTAGCGCTTGGGCACCTCGAACAGCGCGCCGAAACCGCCGATGCCGCCCAGCACGCCTTCGCGCAAAGTGCGCTTTGCCAGGGGCTTGATGCGATCGACGAGCGCGTCGCCAGCGTCGATGTCGACGCCGGCATCACGGTAGGACAAAGGGGTGTTGGACATGGTCGGGATACCGGCCCGCGCGGGCCGGCCTATAGAATTTGCGCGGATTTTACCGGCTGGGCTGCGCAATTCCGCGCCGCGCGCGTCGTCCATCGCTCCATGACCTTCACCTCCGTCCGAATTCCTGCCCGGGCCGGCCACGGCGCTGGCGCTCTTGCGGCCCGGTCGCCGACTCCGGCGCGCCGGCCGCGCCTCGCCGCGCACCGGCCCCGGAGCGGGGCCGCAGCCCGGGGGCTCGCATGGTGATGCGCCAGATCCCGCTCGGGCTGGGGCTCGAGGAAGCGCACACCTTCGAGAACTTTTTCGCCGGTTCCCAGGACGCCAACGCGGCGGCGCTCGCCCACCTGCAGGCGCTGAACGGGCAGGCACAGCCCGCGCCGGTCTACCTGTGGGGCGAGACTGGTGCCGGCAAGACGCACCTGCTGCAAGCCCTGGCTCACGAGGTCGCCTCGCTGGGTGGGCGCGTCGGCTGGTTCGATGCCGGCAGTTCGCTGGCGATGGATTTCGACGACACTTGGCGTTTGCTGGTGCTCGACCAGTGCGAGCTTTACGGGCCCGCGCAGCAGCAGCGGGCCTTCTCGCTGTTCGTGCAGGCGACCGGCCAGGGCCGCCTGATCGCCTCGGCCGGGCGCCTGCCGCCGGTGGACCTGCCGCTGCGAGACGACCTGCGCACCCGGCTCGGCTGGGGCCACGTGTTCCAGCTGCAGCCGCTGTCGGAAAACGACTGCCGGGCCGTGCTGCGGCGGGCGGCCGACCGCCGCGGCATCTTTCTTTCGGATGAAGTGATGAGTTATCTCCTGACGCGCTTCTCGCGCGACCTGGGCAGCCTGATGGCGCTGCTGCTGCGCCTGGACAGCTTCGCGCTGGCCGCCCAGCGGGCCGTGACGGTGCCGCTGCTGAAGCAGATGCTGGCGGAGGAGGGTGCATGACGGCCACACGCAACCTCTGCCTCTTCGACCTCGACCACACGCTGCTGCCCATCGATTCGGACCATGCCTTCGGCGACTTCATGGTGCGCATCGGCTGGGCCGACGCCCAGGTCTTCAAGCGCGGCAACGACGAGTTCTACGCCCAGTACCTGGCGGGGCGGCTGGATATCGACGCCTACATGCGCTTCACCACCGCGCCCTGGCGTGACCGCAGCGCCGCCGAGCAGGCCTGGGTGCAGGAGCGTTTCCTGGCCGAGGTGGTGCGGCCCCGCATGCTGCCGGCGGCCCTGGAACTGGTGCGGCGCCACCAGGCGATGGGCGACCTGGTGGCCATCGTCACCGCGACCAACGAGTTCGTCACCGCGCCGATCGCGGCGGCCTTCGACGTCGAGCACCTGCTGGCCGTCGAGCTCGAGCGCGACGCGACCGGTACCATCACGGGACGCATCCGCGGCGTGCCGTCCTACCAGGCGGGCAAGGTCACCCGGGTGGATCAGTGGTTGCAGGGGCTGGGCGCACGGTGGGAAGATTTCAGCCGCACCAGCTTCTACAGCGACTCCCCCAACGACCTGCCGCTGCTGGAGCGCGTCAGCGACCCGGTGGCGACCAACCCCTCGCCCGCCCTTCAGCAAACCGCGCAGGAGCGCGGCTGGCGTATCCTGAAACTGTTCAATGATCAAGAAATTCATCGATAGGCTGCTGGGCAAATCCACGGCCACGGGCGACGCCAAGGCGGCGAAGGCTCCCCAGGCCGAGAAGTCCGCGGGCCACATCGGCAAGCGGGTCGAGGTGCCGCAGAGCGAGCACGGCATCGACCGCTCGCTGGTCGACGAACGGGCGATGAAGGTGGTGGCGACGCTCAAGGACGCCGGCCACGAGGCCTATATCGTCGGCGGCGCGGTGCGCGACCTGATCCTGGGCCTGCGCCCCAAGGACTTCGACGTCGCGACCAATGCCACGCCGGAGCAGGTCAAGTCGCTGTTCAAGCGCGCCTTCATCATCGGCCGGCGCTTCCGCATCGTGCACGTGGTGTTTGGGCGAGGCCGCGAGCACGAGGTGATCGAGGTCTCGACCTTCCGGGCCTACCTCGACAACGCCGCCGCCGAGCAGGTCGAGGGCAACGAGAAGACCTCCAAGGCCGACCTGGCCGGCAAGACCCACGTGGTGGACGCCAGCGGCCGGGTGCTGCGCGACAACGTCTGGGGCCCGCAGATCGAGGACGCGGCGCGGCGCGACTTCACCGTCAACGGCATGTACTACGACCCGCAGAGCGAGATCGTGGTCGACTATCACCAGGGCATCCGCGACGCCAAGCAGCGTGTGCTGCGCATGATCGGCGACCCGGAGAGCCGCTACCGCGAGGACCCGGTGCGCATCATCCGGGTGGTGCGCTTCGCGGCCAAGCTGGGCTTCGAAATCGAGCCCAAGACGCGCGAGCCGATCAAGCGCATGGCGGCGCTGCTCGACAACGTGCCGCAGTCGCGCATGTTCGACGAAATGATCAAGCTGCTGCAGACCGGCCACGCACTGGCCTCGCTGGAGCAACTGCGCAAGGAAGGCCTGCACCGCGGCGTCTTCCCCATCCTCGACGTCGTGCTCGACGAGCAGCAGCGCCACGACGGGCGCGAGAAGTTCGTGCAGCTGGCGCTGGCCGACACCGACCGGCGCGTCTCGGAGGGCAAGCCGGTAGCGCCCAGCTTCATGCTGGCCTGCATGCTGTGGCACGACGTGCTGGACGGCTGGGCGCGTCGTCGCAGCCGGGGCGAGCACCCCTTCCCCTCGCTGCAGGCGGCCATCGACGAGGTCTTCGACGCCCGCATCGGTGACATCTCGGGCCGCGGCAAGCTGGCCGCCGACATGCGCGAGATCTGGATGATGCAGCCGCGTTTCGAGAAGCGCAGCGGCAACGGCCCCTCGGTGCTGGTCGAGCAGCCGCGCTTTCGCGCCGGCTTCGACTTCCTGCGCCTGCGTGCCGACGCCGGCGAGATCGACCCCCAGCTGGCACGCTGGTGGGAGGACTTCTCGATGGGCGACGCGACGGAGCGCCGCGAGCTCATCGAGCAGGCGCGCGGTCAGGACGCCGGCCGCCGCACCGGCGGGGCGCGCCGCACGGCACCCCGGACCGCGGGCGATGCCGCGGAGGCCAGCGGCGCCCCGGTTGCCGAGGAGGGCGGGCCCAGCGAGGAGGGCGCGGCCGCCCCGGCCAAAAAGCGGCGGCGGCGCCGCCGCAAGCCCGCCGGGGAGGGCGGCGGCGATGCGCCGCCCGACGACGGCGGTGGCGCCGGCACCGGCACCGGCACCGACTGACCCGGGAGCACCGCATGCGCGGGTACATCGGCCTGGGAGCCAACCTCGGCGAGCCGCTCGTCGCCTTGCGGGAGGCGGTGCAGTCCCTGCGGGGCCTGGACGGTGCACGCGGGCTGCGGGCGTCCTCGCTCTATCGCAGCGCACCGGTCGACGCGAGCGGTCCGGACTACCTCAACGCCGTGGTCGAACTCGAGGGCGAGTGGGCGCCGGCCGCGCTGCTGGCGCAGCTGCACGCCATCGAGCGGGCCCACGGCCGCGAGCGTCCCTGGCGCAACGCGCCGCGCACCCTGGACCTCGACCTGCTGCTGTGGGGGCAGACATGCTGCGACAGCCCCGAGCTGACGCTGCCGCACCCGCGCCTGCACCTGCGCGCCTTCGTGCTGCAGCCGCTGGCCGAGCTGGCGCCCGGGCTGCGGATCCCGGGCCACGGCACGGTCGAGTCGCTGCTGCCTGCCGTCCAAGACCAGGCGATCGAGCGCCTGGACCGGGCCTGGTTGCCCCCTGCGGCGTCGACCCGAGCTTCCTTCTGACTGAACGCTTCCTGCAATGAACGCCTTGCCCGTCTCCCTGCAGACCATCCTGCTGCTGGTCGCCTCCAACGTCTTCATGACCTTCGCCTGGTACGGGCACCTCAAGAGCCTGTCGGCCAAGCCGTGGTTCGTCGCGGCGCTGATCAGCTGGGGCATCGCGCTGTTCGAGTACCTGCTACAGGTGCCGGCCAACCGCATCGGCTACGCCGGCGGGGCCTTCTCGCTGGCCCAGCTGAAGATCCTGCAGGAGGTCATCACGCTGGCGGTTTTTGTCCCCTTCGCGATGTTCTACATGAAGGTGCCGTTCAAGCTCGACTTCCTGTGGGCCGGGTTGTGCCTGGTGGGCGCGGTCTATTTCATGTTCCGTACTTCATGAACACCTTTTCCTTCGAGGCCTGCCGCCACATCGTCGTCGAGGGGCCGATCGGCGTCGGCAAGAGTTCACTGGCGCGCCGGCTGGCGCGCCACCTGAGGGCCGAGCTGATGATGGAAAAGCCCGAGGAAAACCCCTTCCTCGCCCGCTTTTACGCCGACGGCAGCCGCTACGCCTTCCAGACCCAGATGTTTTTCCTGTTCCAGCGCCTGGAGCAGTACCGCGAACTGGCCCAGCCGGGCATGTTCGCGGGGCCGGTGGTGAGCGACTTCCTGTTCGCCAAGGACGCGCTGTTCGCCCAGCTCACCCTGAGCGACGACGAGTACGCGCTCTATGCGCAGATGTACGCCCACCTGGCGCCGCAGATCCCGCAGCCCGACCTGGTGATCTGGCTGCAGGCCGAGCCGGCCACCTTGCTGCAGCGCATCGCCCGTCGCGGCATCCCGATGGAGCAGGGCATAGACGCGGACTACCTGCAGCGACTCAGCGATGCCTACTTCGAGCACTTCAAGGTCGAGCAGGGCGCGCCGCTGTTCGCGATCGACACCGAGGGCTTCAACCCGATCGACCGCGAGGCCGACTTCGATCGCCTGATCGAGACCTTGAAGGGGTTTGACGGCACGCGTGCCTTCTTTTCCCCGCGCATGATGCAGGTGGCCTGAGGCGGGCAGCGCGGCGCCCGGCCTGCCGGCCAGGCATGTCAGGTGCTGTCACAATATCGCCTTTTTCCGGCACGCCCGCCGCTGGCGGACGGGGCGCCTGCACCCCCGGGCCCTCGGGCCGGGAGGGGTCGCACCAAGGTCCACGTACAAGGTTTCCACCATGATCTTCGGCAAGCTGTTGCCTCGTGAAGGTAATTTCTTCGAACTGTTCAACCAGCACGGCGAGAAGATCGTCGAAGGCTCGCGCGCATTCATCCTGATGGTCGAGAACTATGCCGACCCGGCCGCCCGCGAGCGCCATGCCGAAGCCGTCATCACCGCCGAGCGCCAGGCCGACAAGATCACGGCCGAAGTGAACCGCTTGCTGCACACCACCTTCATCACGCCGATCGATCGAGAGCAGATCCACTCGCTGATCAACGCGATGGACGACATCGTCGACCTGCTGCAGGACGCCAGCGAGACCATGTCGCTCTACGACGTGCGCGCGATGACCGAGGAGGTGGTTCGCCTCGCCCATCTGAGCGCCAAGTGCTGCGAGCGGGTCCAGCACGCGGTCTCGCTGCTGGGGCGGCTCAGCAAACACGACGCGGCCCAGGCCGCCATCAAGACCTGCGAGGAGATCGACCAGCTCGAGTCGGACGCCGACCGCGTCATGCGCTCTGCGATGTCCAAGCTGTTCCGCGAGGAGCAGGACGTCCGCGAGCTGATCAAGCTCAAGGCGATCTACGAGCAGCTGGAGTCCATCTCGGACCGCTGCGAAGACGTTGCCAATCTGATCGAGGGCATCGTCCTCGAGAATTCCTGAGCCGCGCGCTTTCGATTCGGAGACACTGAATGGAAGCGGTACAGGTAGGCTTCTGGGTTGTCGTGCTGCTGGTCGTGCTGGCGATCGCGTTCGATTTCATGAACGGATTCCACGACGCGGCGAACTCGATTGCCACCGTGGTGTCGACCGGGGTGCTCAAGCCGCAGCACGCCGTGCTGTTCGCGGCGGCGTTCAATTTCGTTGCGATCGCGATCTTCCACCTCAGCGTCGCGGCGACGGTGGGCAAGGGCATCGTGATGCCGGGCGTGGTCGACCACCACGTCGTGTTCGGCGCGCTGATCGGGGCGATCGCCTGGAACGTGATCACCTGGTTCTACGGCATCCCGTCGAGCTCCTCGCACGCGCTGATCGGCGGCATCGTCGGCGCCACGATGGCCAAGGCCGGCGCCCACGCGCTGATCGCCAAGGGCGTGTGGAAGACGGTCGCCTTCATTTTCGTGTCGCCCCTGCTGGGTTTCCTGCTCGGCTCGCTGCTGATGGTGGCGGTGGCATGGGTCTGCCGGCGCAGCTCGCCGCTGCGGGTGGACAACTGGTTCCGGCGCCTGCAGCTGGTGTCTGCCGGGCTCTACTCGCTGGGCCACGGCGGCAACGACGCGCAGAAGACCATCGGCATCATCTGGATGCTGCTGATCGGCTCGGGCTACGCCGCCGCGACCGACAGCGCGCCGCCCACCTGGACCATCTGGGCCTGCTACATCGCCATCGCACTCGGCACGATGTTCGGCGGCTGGCGCATCGTCAAGACCATGGGTCAGCGCATCACCAAGCTCAAGCCGGTGGGCGGCTTCTGCGCCGAGACGGGCGGAGCCATCACGCTTTTCCTCGCCACCTCGCTGGGCATCCCGGTGTCGACCACCCACACCATCACCGGCGCCATCGTCGGGGTGGGCTCGACCCAGCGCGCCTCGGCGGTGCGTTGGGGCATTGCCGGCAACATCGTCTGGGCCTGGGTCTTCACCATCCCGGCCTCGGCCTTCATCGCCGCAGTGTTCTACTGGGTGGGGATGCAGTTGCTCTGAGCCGCCCGGGCGCCGCGCCGGTGCACCGGCGGGCTTACTGGCTGATCTTGCGGGCTTCCTCGACCTGCACTTCGAAGTAGCGCTGCATGCCGAAGGCGATGGTCGCCATCAGGATGCCGGCGCCGATCATCAGCGACAGGATCACGCCCATGACGTTGGCCCAGCCGGTGCGGTGCTGCGGTCCCTCGGGATTGAAGTGGGCGTTCCAGCGCTCGTCCGGCATCAGGCCCCAGACGATGCCCGTCAGCATGCTCTGCGAAAGCATCAGCCCGAGCAGCGGGATCAGCAGCCAGCTCAGCCGGTCGTCCTGGCCCAGTTCCAGCATGCGCTGCACGCCCACGATGCCGAGCAAGGTCGGCCCCGGGTGCAGCCAGCCCAGCCAGTCCGAGAAGCCGAAGAGATAAAAGCGGTGCAGCCCCAGGCTGCCGCCGAGCAGGGCGATCCAGGTGGCGAGGGTCTTGGATTTGTAGCCGGGCGAGGGTTTTTTCATGGCGGCGTACTGTAACGAAGGCGCGGCCCCTGAGCGGCTCTGGCGAAATTTTGCTGAGCCAAGCTATAATTTTCGGTTCTCAACGCCGGCCGGTCGGGTGACTGGCACGTATCTACGGTGTTGGTACTTCCCCGGAAGCTTTGCGCCTGAGTGTCTCCTGGTGCGGCGGCCCAACAAGAGATTCAAAGGAAACATCATGGTCGTGATCCGACTCGCCCGCGGCGGCTCCAAGAAGCGCCCCTTCTACAACATCGTCGCCTCCGACTCGCGCAACCGCCGCGACGGCCGCTTCCTGGAGCGCGTGGGCTTCTACAACCCGGTGGCCTCCGGTGCCGCCGAGTCGCTGCGCGTGGCGCACGACCGCGTCGACCACTGGGTCAGCAATGGCGCCCAGGTGTCGCCCACCGTCGCTCGCCTGATCAAGCAGGCCAAGGCCGCCGCCTGAGGCGCTGCCGACCCGCTTCCCGCCCGATGAATCCGAACCAGCCGGCCGCGTCCGCTGACGACCTGGCCTGGCCGGAGGATGCCGTCGAGGTGGGGCGGATCGTCGATGCCTTCGGCATCAAGGGGTGGATCAAGGTCCAGCCCTATTCGGCCGATCCCCAGGCCCTGTTCTCCTCGCGGCGCTGGTTCGTCAAGCCGCCCGAGGGGCCGCGCCGGGGCAAGGCCGGCCTGGCGCAGCCCGTGCTGCTCAAGATCACCCAGGCCAAGGATCATGGCGACGTTGTCGTGGCCTGCGCCCAGGAGGTCGAGGACCGCAACGCGGCCGAGGCGCTCAAGGGCGCCCGCGTGTTCGTCTCGCGCGCCAGCTTTCCGACCGCCGAGGCGGACGAGTTCTACTGGGTTGATCTGATCGGCCTGGTGGTCGTCAACCGGCAGGGCGAGGCGCTGGGCAGCGTCGCCGACTTGCTGGATACCGGCGCGCACAGCGTGCTGCGGGTGCTGGATGCCTCGCAGCCCGAGCCCGTCGAGCGGCTCATTCCCTTCGTCAGCGCCTATGTCGACGAGGTCGACCAGGCCCAAGGTCGCATCGTGGTGGACTGGGGCCTGGACTACTGAGTCCGCCGTCTGGGGCCTGCCATGCGCTTCGATGTCCTGACGCTGTTTCCTGAACTCTTCACACCTTTCCTGAGCCAGGGCGTTACCCGCCGTGCCTTCGACAGCGGCCAGGTGGATGTGCGCCTGTGGCAGCTGCGCGACTTCGCGGACGGCAACTACCGCCGGGTCGACGACCGTCCCTTCGGCGGTGGTCCCGGCATGGTGATGCTGGCCGAGCCGCTGGAGCGGGCGCTGGCGGCACTGCGCCGCAGCCGCGCCGAGGCCGGGGCGCCGGCGGCGCCCGTGGTGTTGTTCACGCCCACCGGGCGGCGTATCGACCAGGGCCTGCTGCGCGAATGGAGTCAGGGGCCGGGCGCGGTGTTGCTGTGCGGCCGCTACGAGGGGGTGGACCAGCGTTTCGTCGACCGTCACGTCGAGCTGGAGCTGAGCCTGGGCGACTTCGTGCTGTCGGGCGGTGAATTGCCGGCGCTGGCGCTGCTGGACGGCGTCGCGCGGCTGCAGCCCGGTGTGCTCAACGACGCCCAGTCGCATCAGCAGGACAGCTTCAGCGACGGCCTGCTCGACTGCCCCCACTACAGCCGGCCCGAGGTGCTGCAGACCGACGAGGGCCCGCTGCCGGTGCCGCCGGTGCTGCTGTCGGGCCACCACGCCCAGATCGCCCGCTGGCGGCGCGATCAGTCGCTGCGCCTGACGGCCCAGCGGCGGCCCGAACTGATCGCCGCGGCGCGCGCGGCCGGTACTTTGTCGCTGGCCGATGAGCGCTTTCTTTCCGAGCTTGGGCTATAATCGCGAGCTTTTCGATCCTCTGCCGGCCATCTACTTTTCAAGCCCGGGGCCTTCCGGGCGGTTTTGGTCGCTGTCGCTTGCTTACGTTGACGTCAGCGAACCAGGCCTTCAAGGTCCGGCACGATCACAAGGAGAACCCATGGATTTGATCGCTCAACTCGAGCAAGAAGAAATTGCTCGACTGAACAAGAACGTGCCGGCCTTCGCCCCCGGCGACACGGTGATCGTCAGCGTCAACGTCGTCGAAGGTACGCGCAAGCGTGTGCAGGCCTACGAAGGTGTGGTGATCGCCAAGCGCAACCGCGGCCTGAACTCCAGCTTCATCGTGCGCAAGATCTCCAGCGGCGAAGGTGTCGAGCGGACGTTCCAGCTCTATAGCCCGCTGATCGCTGGGATCGAAGTCAAGCGCCGCGGCGATGTGCGCCGCGCCAAGCTGTACTACCTGCGCCAGCGCAGCGGCAAGTCGGCCCGCATCAAGGAAAAGCTGGCCTGATCGCCGCGTCTGCCGCGTATCAGCCGAGCCGCCTGCCGCATTCCGCCAGGCGGCTTTTTCACGTCTGAAGGGGTCCGATGATCTTCAATCCCCACGAGATCCCCGTCGTCGGCACCGACCATCACCTGCCGCCGGTGCCCGGCGAGCGTCTCACGCCCGAGGCTTTGCGGGCGCGCTTCCGCCATCCGCCCGAGTGGTCGCCCGAGGTCGCCACCGAACAGCCCACCAGTGGCCGCGCTCCCGCACATGCCTCGGTGCTGGTGCCGCTGGTGATGCGCGACGAGCTCACCGTGCTGCTGACGCGCCGCACCGAGCACCTGCGCGACCATGCCGGGCAGATCAGCTTTCCGGGGGGGCGGGCCGAGCCACACGACGCCGACACGGCGGCCACGGCCTTGCGTGAGGCCGAGGAGGAGGTGGGCCTGCCCCACCACCACGTGGAGGTGATCGGCCAGCTGCCCATCTACTCCACCGTGTCGGCCTTCCTGGTCACGCCGGTGGTGGCCCTGGTGCAGCCCGGCTTCCTGCCGCAGCCCGACCCCTTCGAGGTGGCCGAGGTCTTCGAGGTGCCGCTGGCCTTCCTGATGCAGCCGGCGCACCACCAGCGCCATGCCTTCGAGTTCGGCGGCCAGCGCCGCGAGTTCTTTTCCATCCCCTGGAGCGGCAGCGCGGCGAGCCCGTATTTCATCTGGGGCGCCACGGCGGCGATGCTGCGCAACCTGTACCGCTTCCTGGCGGCCTGAGAGGCCTGCCGGCCGGCGGGCCGGTCGTCCCCCTCGCCGGTATCATGCCGGCCATGAGTTTTCTCTCTGTCCTCTTCGCGCTGCTGATCGAGCAGCTCAAGCCCTTGCGCGGGGGCAACTTCGTGCACCAGGCGCTGATGGGCTGGGTGCGCTGGACCGGGCGCAACTTCGATGCCGGCAAGGCCGTGCATGCCTGGGTGGTGTGGAGCATCACGGTGCTGGTGCCCGCGCTGCTGACCTGGGGCATCGCGGCCCTGATCGCGCAGTTCAGCGTGCTGCTCGCGCTGGCCTGGAACGTCGTGGTGCTCTACCTGACGCTCGGCTTCCGGCAGTTCAGTCACTACTTCACCGACATCCGTGACGCGCTGGAGCGCGGCGACGAGCTCGCCGCCCGCCAGCTGCTGGCCGAGTGGCGGCACCTCGATGCCAGTGAGCTGCCTCGGGCCGAGCTGCTGCGCCACGTCATCGAGCACTCGCTGCTGGCGGCGCACCGGCATGTCTTCGGGGTGTTTTTCTGGTTCGTGCTGCTGCACAGCTTCGGCCTGGGGCCGGCCGGCGCGGTGCTCTACCGGATGGCGGAGTTCTCGAGCCGCTACTGGGCCTACAAGAGCCGCACGATCGGCGTGCCGAGCAACCCGCGCCTGATGGAGCTGGCGCAGCAGCTGTTCGGCTGGCTGGATCACATTCCGGCCCGCCTGACCGCCTTCGGCTTCGCGGTGGTCGGCAACTTCGAGGAGGCGGTCGACAGCTGGCGCCGCCATGCACGGCTGTGGCGCTTCGCGAACGACGGCATCATCCTGTCCGCTGCAGCCGGCGCAGTGGGCGTGCGGCTGGGCGGCAGCAGCGCGCCCGGCGTTACGCCCGACCGCTCCAAGACCTTCGAGATCGGCTCGGCCGCCGAGGCCGCCGACGCCGAGGGCTCGACCGGCGGCATGCCGCCCGAGGCCGGTCACCTGCGCAGCATCGTCGGCCTGGTGTGGCGCTCGGTGGTGCTCTGGATGCTGCTGCTGGCCTTGCTGTCGCTGGCCAACCTGATCGGCTGAAAGGCGTCCCCATCTCCATTCCGCTCGCAAGGGTGTGAAAAGGGCGCGTCCAGGTCCGTGGCAGTATTTCCCCAAGCTGCGAGGGGGGAGCCATGGAGGGCAGTTCAGAGTCGAGCCGTACCGCCATCGGCGGTCGAGCCGGGGCGCCGGACCCGGCGCGCGGCCTCAGGGTGCGGGCGATCGGCCGCGCCCAGCTGCTGCGGCAGTTCCTGCTGACACGCCTGACGCACCGCATCAGCCGCAGTGTCAGGGCCAAGGGGTACCCGATGCTCGCGGTCGTGCCCTCGGACGCCGTGGGACAGCAGATCTTTGCGGACGGTCTCTACGAGGAAGACCTCCTGCTGGCGCTGTTCGACGTGGTGCTGGCTGGCCGTGAAGAGGCCTTCCGGCGGGGCGTGGCGCTCGACGTGGGCGCCAATGTCGGCAACCACAGCCTGTTTTTCGCCCGGCGCTTCGCGCACGTCATTGCCTTCGAGCCCAACCCTCCGGTGGTCAAGATCCTGGAGGCCAACATCGATCTCAACGACGCCGGCAATGTCACCGTGGTCCCGGTCGGGTTGGCCGACGCCAGCTGCAACCTCAGCTTCGTGCAGGACAACAGTGGCAACCTGGGCGGCTCCGGCTTCGTGGCCGGTGGCGCGGCGCCGCGCAGCGGGCGCGAGCGGGTGCTGCCAGTGCGGGTGGGGGACGCCGAGCTGCGGCGCCTCGGGCTGGAGTTGCCGGTGAAGTTGCTCAAGATCGACGTGGAGGGCCACGAGCTCGCGGTACTGCGCGGCCTGCAGGACCGTATCGAGGCCGATGCGCCGCTGATCCTGTTCGAGTCCAACCGCGCCACCGGCCCCGGCGGGGGCAGCGAGGTGGTGGCCTGGTTGCGGCGCCGCGGCTACGCCCACATCTACAGCGTCGGCCGCCGTTGGGAGGTGCCGCCGAGGGTGCGCGGCGTGCCCAAGCTGCGCGGCCTCATCGAGCTGCTGATCGGCTGTGCCCGGGGCGGGCACTTCTGGCTGGAGGAGGTCGACCGGCTGGAGGAGCGCGCCTACAGCCTGTTGCTGGCGAGCCGCGAGCCGGTGGCGCCACCGGGGCTGCCGCCTCAGTAGAGGCTGCGGGTCAGCTGCTCGTGGATCTCCGCGTAGATGCGGTAGCGCGAAGGCGTGATCTGGCCATGCTCGAGCGCGGCGCGCACGCCGCAGCCCGGCTCGTGCAGGTGAGTGCAGTTGTAGAAGCGGCACTGGCCGGCATGCTCGCGCAGGTCGGGCATCAAGGCGGGCAGCTGCTGGGCCTCGACCTGGCGCAGCCCGAACTCCTGGAAGCCGGGCGAATCGATCAAGCCGCTGCGGCGCTCGGCGTCCAGCCAGTACCACTGTGTGGTGGTGGTGGTGTGGCGGCCCGAGTTGAGCGCCTGCGAGACCTCGCCGACCTGGGCCCGGGCCTCAGGCACCATCAGGTTGATCAGGGTGCTCTTGCCGGTGCCCGAGGGGCCGAGCACCAGGGTGCTGCGGCCCTCCAGCCGGGGCGCGAGCTGCGCACGGGCCTCGTCCGGGCGCGCCTTGAGCGCCAGTTCCAGCAGTTCGTAGCCCATCGCACGGTAGGGGGCGAGGCGCTCGCGGGCCGCCGTCGCCTGGGGCAGATCGACCTTGTTGAGCACCAGGCAGGCGGGAATGCCGGCATGCTCGGCCGCGATCAATGAGCGGCTCAGCTGCGACTCGCTGAAAACCGGCTCGGCGGCGACCAGCACCAGCAGCTGGTCGAGGTTGGCCGCGAAGGACTTGGTGCGCCATTCGTCCTGCCGGTAGAGCAGGTTGCGGCGGGTCTCGATGCGTTCGATCACGCCTTCGTCGCCACCGGCGGTGGTCAGCTGCCAGTGCACCCGGTCGCCGACCACGCAGTCGCTCTTTTTACCGCGCGGGTGGCAGGTCAGGCGCCGGCCTTCGGGGGTCTCGACGATGTAGTGGCGGCCATGGCCGGCGACCACCAGGCCGAGATCGAGTTCTGTGGAGCGGGCCAAGATGCTCAGCCGAGCCGGGCGGCGGCGCCCGGGGTGCAGGGGAGAGGGGAGGGCAGCGGATGCATGGGACTCAGGCGGGGTGAAGCTGCAGGGCCGCCAGGCGCTGGGATGCCGGCGGATGCGAGTAGTAGAAACGCACGTAGACGGGGTCCGGCGTCAGGGTCGACGCATTGTCCTCGTAAAGCTTGAGCAGCGCGCCGGCCAGGTCGCGGCCGCTGGACTGGGCGCAGGCGTAGGCGTCGGCCTCGAACTCCTGGCGGCGCGACAGCCCGGCCATCCACGGCGAAACGAAATACATGAACACCGGCACGACCAGCAGGAACAGCAGCAGCGCCAGTGCGTCGTTGGGCGCCGCCAGGTTGGGGCGCACCCCCAGGCTGGTGTAGAACCAGGCCTGGCTCGACAGCCAGCCCAGCAGCGCGAAGCCCAGCAGGCTCATGCCGAAGATGCCGAGCATGCGCTTGAGCACGTGGCGGTGCTTGAAGTGGCCCAGCTCGTGGGCCAGCACGGCCTCGACCTCCTGGGGCGACAGCTTGTTGAGCAGGGTGTCGAAAAACACCACCCGCTTGGAGGCGCCCAGGCCCGTGAAATACGCGTTCGCATGCGCCGAGCGGCGCGAGCCGTCCATCACGAACAGCCCCTTGGCGGCAAAGCCGCAGCGAGCCATCAGGCGTTCGACCCGATCGCGCAGGCCGGGATCGTCGAGCGGCTTGAACTTGTTGAACAGCGGCGCGATGACGGTCGGGTAGAGCACCAGCATCAGCAGACTGAAGCCGACCCAGGCGCCCCAGGCCCACAGCCACCAGAGCGGGCCGGTCGCTCCCATCAGCCAGAGGATCAGCGCTGCCAGCGGCAGTCCCAGCAGTGCACCGACCAGCGCACCCTTGACCAGGTCCGCGATGAACAGCCCCCAGGTCATGCGGTTGAAGCCGAAACGCTGCTCGATGCGGAAGGTGCTGTAGGCCTCGAAGGGCAGGTCCAGCAGGCTGGAGATCGCCATGAAGGCCGCCAGCAGCGCCAGCTGGTAGGCCAGGTCGCCGGCCACCGGCTGCACGGCGTCGCGCAGCGCCAGGTTCAGCGCGTCCAGCCCGCCCAGCAGGGTCCAGCCCAGCAGCACCGCGCTGCCGAAGGCGGTGCTCAGCAGGCCGAAGCGGGTTTTCGCGATGGTGTAGTCAGCGGCGCGCTGGTGGGCCTGCAGGGTGACCGTGTCGGTGAAGGCGCCCGGCACCGCGTCGCGGTGCTGCGCGACATGGCGGATCTGACGGCCCGCGAGCCAGAACTTCACGAGCAGCGAGGCGAGCAGCGCCGCCGCGAACGCCAGGGTCAGGGGGGAGAGTGCTTGCATAGGGTGCAAGTGTAGGGCGGGGCCGTGTCCGGCGCTGTCCGGCAGCGCGGCGCCTCGCCGGATGACCGAGAATCGGGCCATCGGCACCCGCGGCGCAGGGCCCGGGTCGCCTTCCAGGAGCCCGCATGACCGATGTTTCCCCGCCGCCCGCCAGCTTGCCGTTCAACGACCAGAACCTGGTCTGGATCGACCTCGAGATGACCGGCCTGTCCCCGGAGCGCGATCGCATCATCGAGATCGCGGTCGTCGTGACCGACGCCCAGCTGAAGCTGCGTGTCGAAGGCCCGGTGTTCGCGATCTACCAGAGCAACGAGACGCTCGACCGCATGGACAACTGGAACAAGGGCACCCACGGCCGCTCGGGCCTGATCGACCGTGTCAAGGCCTCGACCGTGACCGAGGCGGAGGCCGAGCAGCACGTGATCGATTTCCTCAAGCAGTTCGTCTCGAAAAACACCTCGCCGATGTGCGGCAACTCGATCTGCCAGGACCGCCGCTTCCTCGCCAACTACATGCCCAAGCTGGAGGCCTTTTTCCACTACCGCAACCTCGACGTCAGCACGCTGAAGGAACTGGCGCGGCGCTGGAAGCCCGAGGTCATGGCCGGTTTCAAGAAGGCGCAGAAGCACACCGCACTGGCCGACATCCACGAATCCATCGACGAGCTGGTTTACTACCGGCAGTACCTCCTGCTGCCCTGAGGCCGGGCCTCAGGCGGCAGCCGGCCAGCGCTCCCGCCACGCCGCGACCGCCGCGCCGAGCGTGTCGGCCGGCGTGCCGCCTTCGGGCAGCGCCAGGCCCAGTGCCGCAGCGGCGCGCGCCAGCGCCACGCGCGGGCGGCTGTCGTCGAAGGCCAGCGCTCCGTTCTGCTTGGACAGCTTCTCGCCGTTGGCGCCCAGCACCAGCGGCGTGTGCAGATAGCTTGGTGTCGGCAGTCCCAGCAGGCGCTGCAGGTGGATCTGGCGCGGCGTGTTGTCGGCCAGGTCCTCGCCACGCACGACGTGGCTGACTTGCTGCTCGGCGTCGTCGACCACCACCGCCAGCTGGTAGGCCCAGAGCCCATCGGCCCGCTGCAGCACGAAGTCGCCCACCGCGCGGCTCAGGTTCTGCCGCTGGGGGCCGAGCCGGCGGTCCTGCCAGGCGATCTCGATGTCGGTCCAGCCGCCGCCGCCGTGGCGCGTCGCGCACAGCGCCCGCATCGCGCGAGGTGGCTTGCCCTGCAGCCCGTTGCGACAGGTGCCGGGGTAGACCAGCTCGCCGTGGCGCTCGCGCACCCGACCTTGCGCGGCCAGCGCGTCGGCGATGTCCTTGCGGGTGCAGCCGCAGGGGTAGGCCCAGCCCTCGGCCAGCAGGCGCTCCAGTGCCTGCCGGTAGCGCTCACCCCGATGCGACTGCCACAGCGGGGTGTCGTCTGGCAGCAGGCCGCAGGCGGCCAGCTGGCGCAGGATGATCTGGTCGGCGCCCGGGACGCAGCGCGGCAGGTCCACGTCTTCGATGCGCACCAGCCAGCGTCCGCCGTGGGCGCGCGCATCCAGCCAGCTGGCCAAGGCCGCGACCAGCGAGCCCTCGTGCAAGGGCCCCGTCGGCGAGGGGGCGAAACGCCCGACATAGCCGGCCATGGTGAACGCCGTCTCAGCCCAGCAAGCCAGGGCGCCACCCGCTGTGGCGCTCCAGCAGCGCGGTGCGGGTGGCGGGCCGCTCCAGCTGGGCCAGCCACCATTCCAGCGCCAGGCCCGGCCGGGCGCGCGAGCGGGTGCCGCTGCCCGGCGGCAGCCGCCAGGCATAAAAGAGCTTGCCGCTCACACGCGGGCGCTCGACCTGCCGCACCACCAGCCGGCCCACCTCGACGTGTTCCCGCACCAGGGTCTCGGGCAGGAAGCCGCCACCCAGCCCGCGCAGGATCGCCTCGAGCTTGGAAGCGACGCTGGGCACGGTGAACACGTCCTGCCCAGGCAGCAGGTTGACGGTCAGCGGTGTCAGACGCTGCGCCGAGTCGGCCACGGCCACCGCGCGGTGGTGCACCAGCTCGGCGTCGCTGAGGGGCTGGCTCGTCCGCGTCAGCGGGTGGTGGGGCGCGACGACGTAGACGATCTTGAGTTCACCCAGCGGCTGCATCGTGATGTTGGAGGGCGGGCTCTGCACCGCCGAGATGCCGATCGCCAGGTCGGCCACCCCGGTGACCAGCGCCTCCCAAGTGCCGGCCAGCACCTCCGAGCGCAAGCGCAGCCGCGTGCCGGGCCCGTGTGGCGGGTTCAGTGCGTAAAACGCCTCGCACAGCTCGAACACGGTCAGGCTGGACAGGATGCTGTCCACCGCGACGCAAAGCTGGCTCTCCCAGCCGGAGGCGACGCGGCGCACCCGGTTGGCGACCGCATCCATCTCCTGCAGCAGGCGGCGGCCCTCCTCCAGCAGCTCCTCGCCGGCGGCGGTCAGGCGCGCCTGGCGCGAGCGGCGGTCGAACAGCAGCACGTCGAGCGCTTCCTCCAGCTGGCGCACGCTGTAGGTGAGGGCCGAAGGCACCTTGCCGAGTTCGCGCGCGGCGGCGGCAAAGCTGCCGGTGCGCGCGATGACGTCGACCATCGCGAGGGCTTCGGGGGTGAGGACGTTGCGGCGCTCGGTCATCTGTTCAACGGAATTGAACGATGTTATCAAGCCGCGGCGACCCGCGTGCCGCCTCCCACGCGCACCATGGCGGACATCACACACCACGAGGACAGCACGCCATGATCACCTTGCGCAAATCCCTGGAACGCGGCCATGCCGACCATGGCTGGCTGAAGAGCTTCCACAGCTTCTCCTTCGCCGAGTACTTCGATCCGGCCCACATGGGCTTCGGCCCGCTGCGGGTGATCAACGAGGACCGCATCGCGCCGGGTACCGGCTTCGGCACCCACGGGCACCGCGACATGGAGATCATCTCGTATGTGCTCGAAGGCGAGCTGGCGCACCGCGACTCGATCGGCAACGGCGAGGTGATCCGGCCCGGCGAGGTCCAGCGCATGAGCGCCGGGCGCGGCATCCGCCACAGCGAATACAACCATGCCGAGCAGCAAACGACCCACTTCCTGCAGATCTGGATCCAGCCCGACGAGCTCGGCATCGATCCGGGCTACGAGCAGAAGGCCTTCTCGGCCGAGGAAAAGCGCGGCCGCCTGCGCCTGGTGGCTTCGCCCGATGCGGTCGACGGCTCGGTGAAGCTGCATGCGGACGCCCGCCTCTACATCGGCCTGTTCGACGCCGGCGAGCAGGCGGCCGTCACGCTCGACCCCGAGCGGCTGGCCTATGTGCACGTCGCACGCGGCGAGCTGTCCGTCAACGGCCAGCGCCTGCGGGCAGGTGACGCGGCCCAGCTGCAGGCCGAGGCGGCGCTGACCCTGGCCGAAGGCCGCGCGGCCGAGGTGCTGGTCTTCGACCTCGCGCGCTGAGCCCGGCGCGCGGCCCGCGCCGCGCGCTAAAGTGGCGGCCATGGACCTGACCGCGCTCAAGACCTTCAAGATCCTCACCCTGCTGCCTTGGGCCGACTGGCTGGCGCTGGCGACGTTTTTCGTCGGCTGGATCGGTTACGCCGGGTTTGCCCGGCGGCGCAGCGCCTCATCGATGTCGCTGCTCGCGACCACCAACCACTTCCGGCGCCTGTGGATGCTGCAGACGACCTGGCGTGACGTGCGTGTGGTCGACGGCGTGATCGTGCAGAACCTGTCGACCAGCCCCTCGTTTTTCGCCTCCACCACGATCCTGATCATCGGCGGCCTGCTGGCGGTGCTCGGCACCTCCGAGAAGGCCAGCGTGCTGGTCAAGGAGATCCCGTTCGCGGCCGCCACGACTGCCCTGGTGTTCGACCTCAAGGTGCTGGTGCTGACCGGTGTGTTCGTCTATGCCTTCTTCCGCTTCACCTGGTCGCTGCGCCAGTACACCTTTGGCGCACTGGTGATGGGCGCGCTGCCGGATTTCCGGGTCTTCGAGCGTGGTGAGGCCTCGCGCGAGGAATACGCCGACCGCGCCGGCCGCGTGATGGGGCTGGCAGCCGAGAGCTTCAACGACGGGCTGCGGGCCTACTACATGGCCTTCGCGGTGGTGGGCTGGTTTTTTTCGCCGCTGTGGTTCGTGTTGGGGACGGTCGGCGTGGTTTATGTGCTGTACCAGCGCGAGTTCCACTCCGATGTGCTGGCGGTGCTGAAGTCGTAACCTTGAGCGAGGGCTCCCGGCCGGTCGGCTGGCCCATCAGTTCGGCGTGGTGTCTTCTGTAACGGTGGTTCACCGTTTCTTTGCAGAGTCACGGCAGGCTGGCAGGATCGCCTGGCCGCAATCGCACGAGACCCCTCATGGCCTTTCTCATCGACGACAGCTCCTGGCGTTACATCGCGCCCCCGCCCCCGCCCCCGCCTCCGCCGCCGCCACCACCACCAGCACCTCCCTATGACAAGCCCCACCTGCGTTATCAGGTGCAGGGCGGCGAAACCCTCGCCGAGATCGCCGCGCGCCATGGCGTCTCGCTGACCTCGGTGGAGGCCGCCAACCCGCAGCTGCAGCGCGGCGAACAGCCGCTGCCGACCCAGGAGATCGTGGTGCCGCTGCCGGCGGTCGATGCCGACCTGCCCACGGCCTACCAGGTCCAGACGGGCGACAACGTGAGCACGATCGCGAAGGACCACGGGGTTCCCTCACCCTTGCTCCTGCAGGCCAACGGCCACAGCGTGCAGGACCCGCAGCAGCTGAATGCGGGACAGGTTCTCTGGATCCCCGCCAAGGCGCCGCAGCAGCCGGCGTCGGCTGCCGCGGCGACCGACCAGGCCGCTGCCGACGTGGCCGAAGCCCGCACCCGACTGAACGCCGAAGAGTCGGCCACCAACGGCAGCGGGGCGGCTCTGCCCTACCTGCGCAGCAAGCTGGAGGCGGCCCAGGGCCGGCTCGACCTCGCGGTGCAGGACGAGATCGACCAGCGCGCCCGCAGCGAGGGCAAAACCAAGGCGAGCCCCGAGGACATCGAGCGTTACGGGGCCGACATCGTCGCCCGCTATGCCGGCCGCCCCGGCGAGGCAGCCGCGGTCGGGGCCACCGTCAAGGACCTGAAGACCGACGCCGAGGTGCAGGCGACGCTCGACAAGGCTGCCTCGCATGCAGACCCGCTCGACAAGCTGAAGGCGATCAGCCCAGGGTACGACTCGCTGTCACCGGAAGCCAAGCTCAAGCTGCAGACGGACAGCCGCGTGCAGGACTGGGTGAACCAGGTGTCCAAGCGCGCCAACGAGCCGCTCGTCGACATCGGGGGCGACACGCGCAACTACACCAATCCCTGGCAAGGCCCGTCGAACGCGGCCTTGACCCGGCTCGAAGAGTTCACGCGCGACCTGTCGCCCGAGCTGGCGGGCGCTGTGGTCGCGCATTCGCTGCCCGAGTACGAGGCGGCCTACCGCAAGGCCCAGCAGGAGGGGGCCGGGCAGCTGATCGGCATGGGCGGCACCGAGAAGCTCGTCATCTTGTCCAGCCGGGTGGCCGGGACGCCGAATGGCGGGGCCCTGGTGGAGCGCATGGTGGGCCTGGACGGCTTCGATTCGAACGGCATGCTCACGGCGCTGCGCGACGGCGCCGGTCCGGCCTACCTGATCGAGGCGGCCCGCCGGATCAAGGCCGAAGGCGGCGATCCGTCGATGCTGCTGCAGCTTGCCCGCGAGGGCGTCGAGCAGTTCAAGGGCCAGGTTGCCGACCACGTCAAGGAGTACAGCCAGCACACCGAAGAGCTGGCCTGGCTGGTGCACAACCACGGCGGCGCGATGACGCCGGAGCAACTCAACCAGGCCATCGAGGCCTATGCCAAGTCAAAAGGCGACGGCTGGCAGCAGCGGGCCACCGAATTGCGGGATGGCCTGGCGCAGGACGGCGAGAAGCTGCTTCGCCAGATCGCCCAGCTCGGACAGCTCCCCACGGAATTGTCGGGGTACCAGGGTGAGGTCGACCCGCTGCTGCAGAAGCTCGCCGAGGACCCGAGCGCGAACCTCGCGATGACCCTGGCCCTGCAGAAACACCCGGAGATCACCACCGGGCCCGACAGCAAAGCCCTGCTGGACTTCTTCAAACAGGCCAAGCTGGCCGATCAGGGGCGCAAGCTCGGCCAGGAGTTCGCCACCGCCTATGTGAAGGCCCAGGTGCTCGGGAAGATCACCAACCTCGACACCCGCGACCCGGCCAGCCTGCAGCAGGCGAAAGACCGGCTGGAGGCGCTCAAGGGCGGCACCATGGCGAAGCTGCTGGGTGTGTCGTCGGGCGAGTTCGACAAGGCCATCGACGCGGTCAAGGCTTCGATGCCGCAGCCCGGCGATACGCCCGAGCAGGTCCAGAACCGGCTGCGCGAGCTTGATAACAAGCTCAAGGAGCTGGACGGGCAGACCGGCCTGCGGTCCTTCGACAAGTCCTCGCCCGCGGGGCTGATGCTGCGAGGCCTCGGCTTCGCCCTCGGCGCCGTGGGGCTGGCCAACTCGGGGCAGCTCGCGCTCAACGACCCGAATGCGAGGACCGTGGGTCGGGTCCTGGTGGATGCCGCCGGCCTCGGGCAGAAAGGCGCGGAGCTGGCGCTGGGCCTTGGCCGTATCGATGAAGAGTCCTTCCTCGGCAAGTTCGGCGGCGGCTGGAAGGTGGCGGGCCGCTTCGGCGCCGGCGACCTGCTCGGCGGCGTCGGGGCCTTGTTCGATGTCTGGAATGCGGTGGACGCGATGAGCAAGGGCGACTATGTCGGCGGCGCGCTCTATACCACCGCAGCGGCCGGCGGCCTTGCGACGGCCTTCGGCGCGGGGACCATCGCCGGCCCCATCGGCATCGCCGTGGTGGCCGTGGCGACCTTGGGCCTCGGCTGGCACCAGAAGGTGAAGGCGTCCAACCAGCACGACAACGACACCTCGGCCGCCTTCCTGCAGCAAAGCGGTCTCAGCCCCGAAGCGTCCAAGGCCCTGGTCGACCAGAGCGGCGACGGGCACAGCCCGGTGCCCTTCCTGATGCACTACGGCAAGTCCAAGGGCTTGACTCAGCAGCAGACGGTGGACTGGTTGAACGGCCTCAAGCCCGAGCAGTTGGCCGAGATGCGCGACATCGCCCACCACACGCTCGACGACATCGACGGCGATCTGGGCAAGTTCGGCGCTGGCGAGCCCGGCGACGCCGACTTCTACCAGACCTACATCCCGCCCTACCATCCGCGCGCCGTGCCGCCTCCACCGCCGCCCCCGCACACGGCGATGCAGTTCGACAGCTGGCTGCGCGATCAGGGGATCCCGGTGCCGGCTTGACGTGACGAGTCGCTCGCGCCTGCACGTCCGGCCCGGCTGAACGCGCAGCGCCGGGTGTTCAGCGCTCCTGCGCCGGGGCGTCGGCTGTCGGCTCGAGCGCCGCGCCGAGCGCCTCGCGTTCGTCGAAGACAAAGCAGCTGCCGTGGTAGTGCGCCCCGCCGGTCTCCTCGAAGTACTTGAGGATGCCGCCTTCGAGCTGCCAGACATGGTCCAGCCCGGCTTCCTGCATGAAGATGGCGGCCTTCTCGCAGCGGATGCCGCCGGTGCAGAAGCTCACCACGGTCTTGCCCCGCAGTTCCTCTCGGTGCGCCAGCAGGGCGGCCGGGAAGTCGCTGAATTTCTCGATGCGCCAGTCGATCGCGCCGTCGAAGCTGCCGTAGTCGACCTCGAAGGCATTGCGCGTGTCCAGCGTGACCACCGGGCGGCCTTCGTCGTCGTGGCCCTGGTCCAGCCAGCGCGTCAACGTGCGGGGGTCCAGCGCCGGGGCCCGCCCGGCCTCGGGGCGGATCGAGGGGTGGTTCATGCGGATGATCTCGCGCTTGACCTTGACCAGCAGCTTGCGGAAGGGCACCTCGCTCGACCAGCTCTCCTTGGGCGCGAGGTCGGCAAAACGCGCGTCCGAGCGCAGCCACCCGACAAAACCGCGCACTGCTTCGCCAGGGCCGGCCAGGAACAGATTGATGCCTTCCTCGGCGAGCAGCACGGTGCCTTTCAGGCCGTCTTGCGCGGCGCGTGAGTGGATGCTCTCGCGCAGTTCGGCGGCGTCGGGCAATCGCACGAACTTGTAGGCGGAAATGTTCAGGATCTGGTTCACGGCGGGCATTTTAGGCAGGCGGTCCTCCTAAAATCCCCGGATGCCTTTCGTACACCTTCGCACCCACACCGAGTTCTCGGTGGTGGACGGCACCGTGCGTGTCGACGACGTGGTGGCCGCCGCCGCCGCCGACCAGCAGGTCGCGCTCGCGATCACCGACCTGAGCAACCTGTTCGGTGCTATCAAGTTCTACAAGGAAGCGCGCGGCACGGGCGTCAAGCCCATCATCGGCGCCGACGTCTGGCTGGAGCCCGCGCACGGCGAAAAAACACCCAGCCGCCTGCTGCTGCTGATCCAGGACAAGGCCGGCTACCTCAACCTGAGCGAGCTGCTGGCCCGGGCCTGGACCCAGAACGTCAACGCTGCCAAGGCCTGCCTCAAGTGGGAGTGGCTGGAAGCCCTCAACGGCGGGCTGATCGCGTTGTCGGGCGCCGACCTGGGCGCCGTGGGTCAGGCCCTGCTCGCGCGCGACGAGGCGCGCGCCGAAGCCGCCGCGCGGCAGCTCGCGGGGATCTTCCCGCAGCGCTTCTACATCGAGCTGCAGCGCGCCGGCCAGAGCGGCAACGAGGCGCATGTGCGTGCCGCGGTGCCCTTGGCCGCGCGCCTGGGGCTGCCGGTCGTCGCGACCCACCCGGTGCAGTTCCAGACGCCCGACGACTTCGAGGCGCACGAGGCACGTGTCTGCATCGCCGAGGGCGAGACGCTGACCAACCCCCGGCGCATCAAGCGCTTCACGCGCGAGCAGTACTTCAAGAGCCAGGCCGAGATGGAGGCGCTGTTCGCCGACCTGCCATCGGCCCTCGCCAACACGGTGGAGATCGCGAAGCGCTGCAGCCTCACGCTGGTGCTCGGCAAGCCGCAGCTGCCTGACTTCCCGACCCCCGAGGTCGAGGGCCGGCGCATGCCCATGGAGGAGTACTTCCGCTACGCCTCCCACGAGGGCCTGAAGGAGCGCATGGTGCTGCTCTTCCCCGACGAGGCGAAGCGCGCCGAGGCGATGCCGCGTTATGTGGAGCGGCTGGACTTCGAGATCAACACGATCCTGAAGATGGGCTTCCCCGGCTACTTCCTGATCGTGGCCGACTTCATCAACTGGGCCAAGAACAACGGCTGCCCGGTGGGCCCGGGCCGGGGCTCCGGGGCCGGTTCGCTGGTGGCCTACGCGCTGAAGATCACCGACCTGGATCCGCTGCGCTACAACCTGCTGTTCGAGCGTTTCCTGAACCCCGAGCGGGTCTCGATGCCCGACTTCGACATCGACTTCTGCCAGTCCAACCGCGACCGCGTGATCGACTACGTGAAGGAGAAGTACGGTCGCGACGCCGTCTCGCAGATCGCCACCTTCGGCACCATGGCGGCGAAGGCCGCGCTGCGCGACGTGGGCCGGGTGCTGGGCATGGGCTACGGCCATGTCGACGGCATCGCCAAGCTGATCCCCGCGCCGCCGGGCAAGACCGTGACGCTCAAGCGCCCCGGCGACAAGCCCGACCCCGGCATCATCTACGCGCGCAAGGAAGCCCCCGAGATCGAGGAGCGCGAGAAGAACGAAGAGGAGGTGGCCGAGCTGCTGAACCTCGCTGAGCGTGTCGAAGGCATGGTGCGCAACATCGGCATGCACGCCGGGGGCGTGCTGATCGCGCCCGGCAAGATCACCGACTTCTGCCCGCTCTACATGCAGCCCGGCAGCGACTCGGCGGTCTCGCAGTACGACAAGGACGATGTCGAGGCGATCGGCCTGGTGAAGTTCGACTTCCTGGGTCTGGCGACGCTCACCATCCTGGAGACCGCCAAGGAATTCATCGTCAAGCGGCATCCCGACCAGCGCGACTTCGCCTTCGAGAAGATCCCGCTCGACGACAAGGCCTCCTACCAGCTGCTCTCCGAAGGCAAGACGGTCGCGGTGTTCCAGCTGGAAAGCCGCGGCATGCAGGGCATGCTGCGCGACGCCAAGCCCAGCGTCTTCGAGGACATCATCGCGCTGGTGGCGCTCTACCGCCCGGGCCCGATGGACCTGATCCCCAGCTTCTGCGCCCGCAAGCACGGCCGTGAGGAGGTCGAGTACCCGCATCCCCTGATGAAGGAGGTGCTGGAGGAGACCTACGGCATCATGGTCTACCAGGAACAGGTGATGCAGGTGGCGCAGCGCCTGGGCGGCTACTCGCTGGGCGGCGCCGATCTGCTGCGCCGCGCGATGGGCAAGAAGAAGGCCGAGGAGATGGCGAAACACCGCCTGATCTTCGCCGAGGGCGCGGCCAAGAACGACATCCCGCCCGAGCTGGCCAACGAGATCTTCGACTTGATGGAGAAGTTCGCGGGCTACGGCTTCAACAAGTCGCACGCCGCGGCCTACGCCCTGCTGGCCTACCACACGGCCTGGCTCAAGGTGCACTACCTGGCCGAATTCGTCGCGGCCAACATGACCGTCGCGCTCGACGACACCGACAAGCTCAAGATCTTCTACGACGACGCGGTGCAGCTCGGCCTCACCTTCGAGCCGCCCAACGTCAACACCGGCGGCTACCGCTTCGAGCCGGTGGCGAACAAGGTGGTGCGCTACGGCCTCGGGGCGGTCAAGGGCACCGGCCAGAGCGCGATCGAAGCCATCGTGCAGGCGCGCGAGGAGGGCGGCCCCTTCAAGAGCCTGTTCGACTTCTGCGCCCGGGTCGACCGCAGCCGCATCAACAAGCGCACCGTCGAGGCCCTCATCAAGGCGGGTGCCTTCGACTCGCTGGAGCCCAACCGCGCCGCGCTGATCGCCAGCATCGGCCTGGCCTTCGAATACGCCGGCGCCCAGGCGGCCAATGCCGACCAGGGCGGCCTGTTCGACTTCGGCGACTCGCACGCCTCCTCCTCGGCGGAGCCGGACCTGGTCGCCGCCGAGCCCTGGAGCATCAAGGAACGGCTGGGCTTCGAGAAGATCGCGATCGGCTTCTACCTCTCGGGCCACCTGTTCGACGAGTACGAACCGGAGGTGCGCCAGTTCGCCAAGCGCAAGATCGCCGACCTGATCGACAGCCGCGAGCCGCAGATGCTCGCCGGCATCGTCAGCGACCTGCGGGTCGTCAACGGCCAGCGCGGGCGCGTCGCGATCTTCAAGCTCGACGACCGCAGCGACGTGATCGAGGCGGTGGCCAACGAAGAGCTGCTGGACGCGCACCGCGAGCTGTTCCGCGACGACGAGCTCATCGTCGTGCAGGGCAAGGTGCAGCCCGACCGTTTTTCGGGCGGCCTGCGCCTGAATGTCCAGCAGGTCTGGGACCTGACCAGCGCGCGCTGCCGCTTCGGCAAATACCTCCGGGTGGCGGTCAACGGCTCGGCGCCGCCGGTGGGCGAGCTGGTGCGCCAGTTCCCGCCGAAGCGCACCGCCACCGAGCACGGCGACCTGCTGCAGGGCCTGACCGTGCGCCTGCTGCTGCACCGCAGCATGGCCTACGGCGAGCTCGACCTGGGCGAGGAAGCGCGCTTCTACCCCAGCGACGAGGCGCTGCAGCGCTGGCGCCAAGGAGCGCAGCAGGGCCAGGCGACGGTGATCTACGAGGAACCGCAAAAAGCGATGTAGGCGCGGCGTGACATGCGTCCGCCTTTCAGGGGCCGCGAGGGCTCGCCTGTCCGGAAACTGGGCGGCTTTCCCTTTCATGGCGCCAAAGCACACTAAGATGCGGGCTTTCAAGACAGCGCGGACCGCTTGGTTCCCTGACGCAGTGGACCAGGGCGGCCGTATCGGGAGCCCGCAGTGAAAGCAGTTGCAGCAGCATTCGTCGGCCTGGCGCTGGCCGCCGGGGGGCAGTTGGCGTCGGCCCAGGACGTCGGCGTGTCGGTGAGCATCAGCCAGCCGGGCGTCTATGGTCGCATCGACATCGGCAACCGGCCGCCCCCGCCGCTCTACTACCCCCAGCCGGTGATCATCACCCAGCCGCGTGTGGTGCAGCAGCCGATCTACATGCACGTGCCGCCGGGGCATGCCAAAAACTGGCGCAAGCATTGCCACCGCTACGATGCCTGCGGCACGCCGGTGTATTTCGTGAAGTCCGGCGCAGGGCATGGCGGGCGGCGCGATCACGACCATGGTCACCACGGGCATCATGGCCACCATGACCACGACGAGCATCGCGGGCACCACGGCCACAAGCACAAACACAAGCACGACCACTGAGCCCGTCGCGGCCTTCGGTGGGGGCGACTCCTTGCGGACCGGGCCGGCGGTCGCCCAGCCCCTTGCCGCACCGGAGAAGACCGGCTCCGCGTCCGCCACCCCGATGAGCAGCACCGGTTTGGTCCTGATGGGCGGCGGGGCGCGGGCGGCCTACCAGGTGGGCGTGCTGGAAGCCCTGGCCGACATCTACCGGGACCGCGGTGCGGCGGCCTGCGGCAATCCCTTTCCGATCATCGCCGGCACCTCGGCCGGCGCGATCAACGGCGCTGCGCTGGCCTGCCGGGCCGACGACTTCGTCGCCGCGGTCGGCGTGCTGCGTGAGGTCTGGGCCAATTTCCGCGCCGAGCAGGTCTACCGGGCCGACTCCTTCGGGGTCATGCGGACCGGGGCGCGCTGGCTGTCCATGCTGTCGCTGGGCTGGGTCATCGCACGCTGGCGCCGGGCGCGCCCACGCTCTTTCCTGGACAACACGCCGCTGGCGGCGCTGCTGCAGCAACTGGTGGATCTGGACCGGCTGCAACCGCTGATGGCCCAGGGGCACCTGCAGGCCCTCGCGGTGACGGCCTCGAGCTATTCCTCGGGCCAGCATGTCACCTTCTACCAGAGCCGGGCCGACATCCGGCCGTGGACGCGCACCCAGCGGCTGGCCGTGCGCGATCAGCTCACCCGCGAGCACCTGCTGGCGTCCTCGGCGATTCCCTTCGTATTTCCGGCCGTTCCACTGGGTTTGTCCGGTGCCACCGAGTACTTCGGCGACGGCTCGATGCGCCAGGCCGCGCCGATCTCGCCCGCCGTGCACCTGGGCGCGCGCCGCATCCTGGTGATCGGGGCGGGGCGTTTGCACGAGCCGCCCGGGCGGCGCCTGGTCTCGCAGGACTATCCGAACCTGGCGCAGATTGCCGGCCATGCGCTGTCCAATATTTTTCTCGATGCGCTGGCGGTGGACGTCGAGCGGTTGCAGCGCATCAACCACACCCTGGCCCTGATGCCGCCTGAACTGCGCGAGCGCAGCTCGCTGCGCCCACTGGACGTGCTGGTGATCGCGCCCAGCCAGCGCCTGGACGATATCGCGGGCCGCCATGTCGGCGCGCTGCCGGTGCCCATCCGCGCGATGTTGCGGGCGCTGGGTGTCACCAGCGTGCCGGGCGATACCCGGGGCGCGGCGCTGGCCAGCTACCTGTTGTTCGAGGCCGACTACACCCGGGAGCTGATGGCGCTGGGGCGTGACGACACGCTGGCGAGGCGCGAGGAAGTCGAGCGCTTTTTCGGTTGGTAGCTGGCGCAGAACGCAAAAAAAACGCCCCGGATGACGGGGCGTTGTCTCGTGCCGGGTCGGCGCGTCAGGGCTGTTTCGTCGCCTTTTGAGCGGCGGGTTTGGCATTCTTTTCCGCCGGCTTCGCCTCCGCCTTGGTGTCGGTCTTGGCGTCGCCTTCCGCATAGGGGCTGCCGTTGACAGTCAGGCCTTCCTTGGAGAGGCGCGATGCACTGCCCTTGCCCACCCCGGCAACGCGCGCGATGAAGTCGTTCCAGTCCTTGTAGGGACCCGTCTTGCGCTCGGCGATGATGCGGGCGGAGAGCGTCGCGCCGACGCCTTTGACGGTCTCCAGCTGGGCCTGGTCGGCTTTGTTGACGTCTACCGCGGCGAAGGCGGTTGCGGCGAGCAAGGCCAGAACTGCAAACAGCATTTTTTTGAGCATGGGCTCCTCCCTGTGCGGTTGGCTGAACTGCAGCCGGCCGGGCCCTCCCGGCGGCTGCCCGGAATATAGGGAAGCACGCTGGAGGCGTCAGCCTGTCAAGCCATGCAGAGCCGCAGGCGCGCGGCGCGGCCCACCCTCAGTAGTCTTCGATGCGGCGCGGGGGATAGCTGTCCCAGGTGTGGCAGCCGGGGCATTGCCAGAAGTAGTGCGAGGCTTCGAAACCGCAGGCGGCGCAGCGGTAGCGCTGCAGCGGTTTGGCGGAGTGGGCCAGCACCTGGTGCAGGTGCTTGAGCTCGCTGCCTGTGAGGGCCTGCGGCTGGCCGCTGCTTTCGTCGAGCAGGTTCAGCGCCGAGGAGATCGAGGGATGTTTGGCGAGGTGCTGCGCAATCCAGTCGCGGCGCAAGGCCGGGTCTTCTTCCAGTTGGCGCAGCGCGCCCAGCAGGTCCACCGAGGGCGCACGCTCATACAAGGCGCGCAGCTTCTCCTTGGCCGGTGCGGACAGGCGTGCGGCCAGCGCCGAGGCGGCATAGTCGCGCGCCACCAGCGAGAAGGCGGTCGGGTTGGCCGTGATCAACTCGTTCCACAACTCGACGGCTTCGGCATGGCGCTCCAGCCTGGCCATGCGCTGGCCCGCGACCACCAGCGGCCGCGGCGCCTGGGGCGCGACGCGACGGGCTTCGGCCAGGGCCTCCGAGGCGGCCTGGGCATCGCCCTTGGCATCGGCATCGAGAGCGATCTCGCACCAGCAGTGCGCGATGCGGCTGGCGAAGGAGCCGGCCGCCGCGGCTTCGAGCTTGCGGGCCACGTCGATGGCCTTGCCCCAGTCGCGCGACCGTTCGTAGAGGCTCAGCAGGGCCAGCCAGGCATCGGTGCGGAAGGCCGAACCTTCGAGGGCCTGGTAGGCCATCTCGGCGCGGTCGAACAGGCCGGCCTTCAGGAAGTCCTGGGCAAGCGCGAACTGGGCCCGCTCGCGCTCCTCGCGGGGCAGGTCGGCCCGGCTCAACAGGTGCTCGTGCACGCGCACCGCGCGTTCGTACTCGCCGCGCCGGCGGAACAGGTTGCCGAGCGCGAAGTGCAGGTCCGAGGTGTCGGGGTCGTGCTGCACCGCCTCGATGAAGGCGTCGATGGCCTTGTCCTGCTGTTCGTTGAGCAACAGGTTCAGGCCTTTGAAATAGGCCCTGGGCGAGCGGCGTTCGGCCGAGCGCAACTGGCGGTTGTCGATGCGGGACGCGAGCCAGCCGAGCGCGAAGGCCACCGGTAGGCCGAGCAGCAGCCACTGGATGTCAAAGTCCATCGCGCGGCGGGTGCATCAGGGGGAGGGCTTCGTCTTCGGCCGCGACGGGCGCAGGGGCGGCGGCGGGCGCCTCGGTGCTGCTGGTCGAGGGCAGCTGCCGCGCGGCGCGGCGGTGGCGCCACCAGCTGGGCACCATCGCGAGCACGCCGAAGACGCAGCCGAGCGCGAAGGCGGCCAGCACGATGAAAACCGTCGGGGCCTGGGACTGGTAGCCGAAGAACCAGTGCAACACCGCCTCGTGCTGGTTGTTCAGCGCGAAGGCGAAAAGCAGGAAAAAGATGGCGGCTCGCAAGAGCCAGAGCAGTGCTCGCATCGCCCGGATTCTAGCCGTGCGAAGGAGTGCTCACGGGGAGTGATGGAGTCGGGACGCAGTCGCGCCGAGTGGCGCTCAGGCTGCGGCCTTGTCGACCGGCGCGGCCGCATCGGCCTGGCGGTCCTGGGTGGCTGTCTCGCCGGGCTGGGCGTCAGGCTCGGACAGCACCGTGCGGGCGTCCACCGCTTCGCGCAGGGCCTTGCCCGGCTTGAAGTGAGGGACCAGCTTCTCGGGGATGATCACCTGCTCGCCGGAGCGGGGGTTGCGCCCCACCCGCGGCGGGCGGCGATTGATCGAGAAGCTGCCGAAACCCCGGATCTCGATGCGGTGCCCGCGCGCGAGCGCGTCGGACATCGCATCCAGGATGGTCTTGACCGCGAACTCGGTGTCGCGATGGGTCAGCTGGGAGAAACGTTCCGCCAGCTGGTTCACAAGATCGGATCGGGTCATGAATCCTGGTGTTGAGATCGGGGCGTCGGGTGGTCAGTCCAGCGGCTGGAATCAGCCGTTGTTCTGCTGGTCGCTCAGCTTGGCCTTGAGCAGCGCGCCCAGGCTGGTGGTGCCGGCGTTTTCGCGGTTGTCGGCCGACAGGCGCTGCAGCGCTTCCTGTTGCTCGGCGTTGTCCTTGGCCTTGATCGACAGCTGCAGACCGCGGGTCTTGCGGTCGATGTTGATGATCAGGGCGGTGACTTCGTCGCCTTCCTTCAGGACGTTGCGGGCGTCTTCGACGCGGTCGCGCGAGATTTCCGAGGCACGCAGATAACCGATGACGTCGTCGGCCAGCTGGATCTCGGCGCCGCGGGCGTCGACGCTCTTCACCGTGCCGGTGACCGTGGCGCCACGGTCATTGACGGCGGTGAAGTTGCTGAACGGGTCGGCGTCCAGCTGCTTGATGCCCAGCGAGATGCGCTCGCGCTCGACGTCGATGGCCAGCACGACGGCTTCGACTTCCTGGCCCTTCTTGTAGTTGCGCACCGCGGCTTCGCCCGGCTCGTTCCACGACAGGTCGGACAGGTGCACCAGGCCGTCGATGCCGGCCGCCAGGCCCACGAACACGCCGAAGTCGGTGATCGACTTGACCGGTCCCTTGACCTTGTCGCCGCGCTTGAAGTTCTGGCCGAACTCGTCCCAGGGGTTGGGCTTGCACTGCTTCATGCCGAGGCTGATGCGGCGCTTGTCCTCGTCGATCTCCAGGACCATGACTTCGACTTCGTCGCCCAGCGTGACGATCTTGCTGGGAGCGACGTTCTTGTTGGTCCAGTCCATCTCGGAGACGTGCACCAGGCCTTCGATGCCCGGCTCGATCTCGACGAAAGCACCGTAGTCGGCAATGTTGGTGACCTTGCCGAACAGGCGGGTGCCGGTGGGGTAGCGGCGCGAGACGCCGACCCAGGGGTCGTCGCCCATCTGCTTCAGGCCCAGCGAGACGCGGTTCTTCTCGGCGTCGAACTTCAGGACCTTGGCGGTCAGTTCCTGGCCGACCTGGACCACTTCGCTCGGGTGGCGGACACGGCGCCATGCCATGTCGGTGATGTGCAGCAGGCCGTCGATGCCGCCCAGGTCCACGAACGCACCGTATTCGGTGATGTTCTTGACGACGCCGTGCACCACGGCGCCTTCCTGCAGCGTCTCGAGCAGCTTGGCGCGCTCTTCGCCCATCGAGGCTTCGACGACGGCGCGGCGGCTCAACACCACGTTGTTGCGCTTGCGGTCGAGCTTGATGACCTTGAATTCGAGGGTCTTGCCTTCGTACGGGCTCATGTCCTTGACCGGACGGGTGTCGATCAGGGAGCCGGGCAGGAAGGCGCGGATGCCGTTGACCAGCACGGTCAGGCCACCCTTGACCTTGCCGGAGACGGTGCCGGTGACGAAGTCGCCGGACTCCAGCGCGCGCTCGAGCGACAGCCACGAGGCCAGACGTTTGGCCTTGTCGCGCGACAGGATGGTGTCGCCATAGCCGTTTTCGAGCGAGTCGATCGCCACGGAGACGAAGTCACCCACTTGCACTTCGAGCTCGCCCTGGTCGTTGCGGAACTCGTCGATGGGGATGTAGGCCTCGGACTTCAGGCCGGCGTTCACGACGACGAAGTTGTAGTCCACGCGGACGACTTCGGCCGTGATCACCTCGCCGGAGCGCATTTCAGAGCGCTGCAGCGATTCTTCGAACAGGGCGGCGAAGGATTCCGACCCTTGGGCGGTTTGGGTGGTTTGAGACATTCAGTTTCCTGGGGCCAGCCGCAGCTGGCGTGAGGTGCAACCTGGGTTGCGGGTTGAGTTGTCGAACCGGACCTTCGGCGTGCTTTGCAGCACAGGAGGGGGAAAAGGCCCGGGCCTGGGTGCCCCGCTCGCGCGGGGCGTCGCCGTTTCGGTGGCACAGGGCCGCAAGGCCCTGACCGTCAAACCGGCCGGCGTTGCTGCCACCAAGCCAGCACCTGCTGCACCGATTCCTCGATGCTCAGGGCCGAGTTGTCCAGCGACACCGCGTCCTCTGCCGGCTTCAGGGGCGCCGCACTGCGGGAGCGATCCCGGGCGTCGCGCGCCTCCAAATCCTGGCGAAGATCGGCAATGGTAGTTGAAATTCCCTTAGAAATCAATTGCTTATGCCGGCGCTCGGCACGTGTGGCGGCACTCGCGGTCAGGAAGACCTTCAGCGCGGCGTCCGGAAATATGACGGTGCCCATGTCGCGGCCGTCCGCCACCAGGCCGGGCAGCCGGCGGAAGGACAGCTGCAGGTCGCGCAGCGCCTCCCGCACGGCGGCGTGGGCCGAAACGCGCGAGGCCAGCAGGCCGACCTCTTCGCGGCGCAGCGCGTCGGTGACGTCCCGGCCGGCCAGCTCGATGCGCTGGTCGTCGAAGCGCAGTTGCAGGCCGGCGGCCAGCCGGGCCAGGCTGGCCTCGTCGTCGGCCGGGATGCCGGCGTCCAGCGCCGCCAGCGCGGTGGCCCGGTAGAGCGCGCCGGAATCGAGCAGGTGGTAGCCCAGCGCCTTGGCGACTTCGCTGGCGAGCGTGCCTTTGCCGGACGCGGTCGGGCCGTCTATCGTGATGACCGGGATGTCGGCCAGCTCGGCCTTCGCGACGCCGAACAGGGTCTCGAAGTAGTCGGGGAAGGTCTTGGCGACGCACTTCGGGTCGAGGATGCGCACCGGCGCCCCCGGCGCGGCGCCGGCCAGGCGGTTGAAGGCGGCCAGCGAGAAGCACATCGCGACGCGGTGGTCGTCGTAGGTGTGGATCGCGGCCGGGCGCCAGCCGTTGGCGGCGATCGGGTGCACCTCGATGAAGTCGGGGCCCTCGTTCACCTGCGCACCCAGCTTGCGCAGCTCGGTCGCCATCGCGGCGATGCGGTCGGTTTCCTTCACGCGCCAGCTGGCGATGTTGCGCAGCCGGGTCGGGCCGTCGGCGTAAAGCGCCATCACCGCCAGGGTCATGGCCGCGTCGGGAATATGGTTGCAGTCCAGGTCCAGCGCCTTCAAGGGCCAGGCGCCGCGCCAGACCTCCAGCCAGTTGGGGCCTTGCTGCACGATGGCGCCCATGGCCTGGGCCGCTTCGACGAAGCGGATGTCGCCCTGGATCGATTCCGAGCCGACGCCCTCGATGCGCAGCGGCCGCGCGGCATCCGCCGCGAGCGCACCCAGGGCCACGAAATAGGAGGCCGAGGAGGCATCACCCTCGACGTGCACGTGCCCCGGGGAGCGGTAGCGGCTGCCGGCAGGGATCGTGAAACGGCGCCACTCCTCGCGTTCGATCGGGATGCCGAAACGCTGCAGCAGGTTGAGCGTGATCTCGATATACGGCTTGGAAATCAGCTCGCCCTGTACCTCGACCACCACCGGGCCCTGCTCGCTGAGCAAGGGCAGTGCCAGCAGCAGCGCGGTCAGGAACTGACTGGAGACGTCGCCGCGCACCCGGATCGGCGGGCCCAGCCGCGGTGCACCGCCGGCCAGGCGCAGCGGCGGGTAGCCCTCGTTGCCCAGGTAGTCGATCCGGCAGCCGACGCCGCGCAGCGCGTCGACCAGGTCGCCGATGGGCCGCTCATGCATGCGCGCGACGCCGCTCACCTCGAACTCGCCGCCCTGCAAGCCGCTCAGCAGCGCCAGCGCCGCGCACAGCGGGCGCATCGCGGTGCCCGCGTTGCCGAGGAAAAGCTGAGCCTGCGTCACGGTCAGGCGCCCGCCCAGGCCGATCACGCACAGGCCGCCATCCTGTGGCGCGATGCTGCAGCCCAGCTGCCGCAGCGCGGCGATCATCACGCGGGTGTCGTCGGAGTCGAGCAGGTCGTGCAACACCGTGCGACCCTCGCTCAGCCCGGCCAGCAGCAGCAGGCGGTTGGAGATGCTCTTGGAGCCGGGCAGTCGCACCGTGCCGGCCGCGGCCTGCAGGGGAGGGAGGTCGAGGAATTCGGTGGCGTACATGGCGTACCGGGCCCGAAGGCCCAAAACAGGGGAGAAACGGCCGCGCCGGCGGCCGCACGTTGGGCCGGACTAGCGGCCGGGCGTCGGCTTGGGCGTGGACATCTGCCAGCCCGAGCGGGCGTCGGCCGCGTTGCGGATCAGGTCTTCCAGCGCCTCGGCATTGCCGCTTTTCATCACGTGCTCCAGCGCGTCCAGCGTGTGGCGGAAGCGCAGCGATTGCTTCAGGATCTCTTCCTTGTTCGCCAGCAGGATGTCGCGCCAGATGGCCGGGTCGGCGGCGGCGATGCGGGTGAAGTCGCGGAAGCCGGGGCCGGCCAGCGAGAGGAAATCCTTGCCCGCCGGCTGCTTGTGGATGGAGCTGAAGTAGGCGAAGGCCAGCAGGTGGGGCAGGTGGCTGACCGCCGCGAAGGCGGCGTCGTGGTTCTCGGGGCTCATCTTGAGCACCTGGGCGCCAATGGCGGCCCACACGTCGGTGGCTTTCTGCAGCAGCTTGACGTCGGTCTGCGGCAGCGGGGTCAGGATGACCTGGCGCCCCGAGTAGAGCAGCGAGTCGGCGTGTTCGACGCCCGCGACTTCCTTGCCGGCGATCGGATGGGCCGGCACGAAGGACTCGATGCGGTCCTTGAGCACACGGCGTGCCGCGTCGACCACGTCGCGTTTGGTCGAGCCGACGTCCATCACCAGGACGCCCGGCTCGACAAGGTGGCGGATCGCCTTGAAGGTCGCCTCCGACGCGGCCACCGGCACCGAGATCAGCACCACGTCGGAGCCCGAGACGGCCAGCAGGGCCGATTCCGCGGCGATGTCGATGACCCCCAGGCGCTTGGCCTTTTCAGTCGTCGAGGGCGACTTGCTGTAGCCGATGACACGCTTGACCAGGCCGGCACGCTTGAGCGCCAGCGCGAACGAGCCGCCCATCAGACCGCAGCCGATCACACCCAGTTGATTGAACATATCTGTGCGGACTCCAACAGCTCAGTGCACATCGATAGGATAGGTGCCGAGCAGCTTGAAGAAGGCGCACACTCCGCGCAGCTCCTTCAGCGCGGCGGCGACCGGCGCGTCGTCGGGGTGGCCCTGCAGGTCGATGTAGAAGTAGTACTCCCACTGGCCCGAGCGCGCCGGGCGCGACTCGAAACGGCTCATCGACACGCCGTGCTGCTTCAACGGCACCAGCATGTCATGGACCGCCCCCGGGCGGTTCACGACCGAGACGACGAGGCTGGTGCAGTCGTGGCCGGAGGCCTTCGGCTGGGGATGGCTCTCGGGCCGCGTGACGATGGCGAAACGAGTGCGGTTGTGCGGATCGTCCTGGATCGCCGGTGCCACCACGTGGAGCCCGTATTCGCTGGCGGCCCGCTCGCTGGCGATGCCCGCCAGGCGCGGGTTCTCGGCGGCCAGCCGGGCGCCCTCGGCATTGCTGGAGACCGGCCGCCGCTCCACGTTGGGCAGGTGGTTGCTCAACCAGCCGTGGCACTGCGCCAGCGCCTGGGGGTGGGCGCAGACCGCCTCGATGTCGTGCAGCGAGGTCTCCCTGCGCAGCAGGTTGTGGCGCACGAACAGGCTGGTCTCGCCGATGATGAACAGCGGCGTGGTCAGGAACAGGTCGAGCGAGCGCGCAACCACCCCCTCGGTCGAGTTCTCGACCGGCACCACACCGAAGTCGGCCGCGCCGGCCGAGGTGGTGCGGAACACCTCGTCGATGCTGGCGCACGGTACCTTGACGATGGAGGCGCCGAAAAAGCCCAGCGCCGCGAGTTCGCTGAAGGTGCCGGCGGGTCCGAGGTAGGCGACCCGGGTTGGCGTTTCCAGCGCCCGGCAGGCCGACATGATCTCGCGCCAGATCGGCGCCACCGAGTCGGTCTGCAGCGGACCGGCGTTGATGGCCTTCAAGCCGTCGATCACCTGGGCCTCGCGCTCGGGGCGGAACACCACCGAGCCTTCCTTCTTCTTGAGTTCGCCGACGGCCTGGGCCAGGGCGGCGCGGCGGTTGAGCAGCGCAAGCAGTTCGCGGTCGACCGAGTCGATCTGCGTGCGCAGCATTTGGAGGTCTGCGGGGGACATGATTTCAGCCATGGCGAGCAGCAAATTCTCGCATGTAGTCCACCAGCGCCTGCACGCCGGCCAGGGGCATCGCGTTGTAGAGGCTGGCGCGCATGCCGCCGACGCTCTTGTGGCCTTTGAGCTGCAGCAGCCCGCGCTCCCTGGCGCCGGCCAGGAAGGCCTCGTTGTGCGCCTCGTCGGCCAGGAAAAAGGGCACGTTCATGCGCGAGCGGCACTCCGGCGCCACGGTGTTGCGGTAGAAACCCGAGGCGTCGATGTAGTCGTACAGCAGCGTGGCCTTGGCGATGTTGCGCGCCTCCATCGCGGCGACGCCCCCCTGGCGCTTGAGCCACTGGAACACCAGCCCGGCCAGGTAGATCGCGTAGGTCGGCGGCGTGTTGTACATCGACTGGTTGTCGGCGACCGTCTTGTAGTCGAAGGCCGACGGGCAGACCGGCAGCGCGTGACCCAGCAGATCCTCGCGCACGATCACCAGGGTGAGGCCGGCCGGGCCGATGTTCTTCTGCGCGCCGGCGAAGGCCAGACCCACGCGGGTCCAGTCGATCGCGCGGGTGGCGACGTGGGAGGAGCAGTCGATGACCAGCGGCGCATCGCTGCCGAGCGCCTTGAGGTCGGGCAGTTGGTTGAACTCGACGCCGTGGATGGTCTCGTTGGTGCAGATGTGCACATAGGCGGCCTGCGGGTCCAGCTTCCAGCCTGCCGGGTCGGGCAGGCGGGTGTGGTGGTCGGCCTCGTTGCTCGCGGCCAGCGCCGGCGTGCAGTAGCGCCTGGCTTCCTTGTAAGACTTCTGCGACCAGCTGCCGGTGACGACGAAATCGGCCCGGCCGCCGCGCGACAGGTTCATCGGCACGATGGCGTTCTCGGCCAGGCCGCCGCCCTGCATGAACAGCACCTTGAAGTGGGGCGGAACCGCCAGCAGTTCCCTCAGGTCGGTCTCGGCCTGGTCCCGGATGGACATGAACTCGCGGCCGCGGTGGCTCATTTCCATCACGCTCATGCCGCTGCCGTGCCAGTCGAGCATCTCGTGCGCGGCCTGCTCCAGCACTTCGGGCGGCAGGGTGGCCGGCCCGGCGGAAAAGTTGTAGGGGCGGTTCCGGTTCATGGGGTCCTTACTTCTTCGGCTTGGCGCCCGCGGCGGGCGTGGCGGGTGGCTGGTCCGGCAGGCCCAGGTGTTTGCGGATGCTGGCCTGCAGTGTCCGGATCTTGGGCTCGACGGCGGGACGGGTCTCCTCGACCAGCTTCTGGGTCAGGTTGCGTTCGACCTCGGGCAGCACCTGCTGGTACTTTTTATAGGCCGGGGATTCCAGCCACGCGATCACCTGCTTGAGTTCGTCCTCGCTGAACTTCTCTTCGAGCGCCGAACCGAGCGTGGTGGGGGCCAGCTTGAGGGCCTTGTCACGTACCAGCGGGGTGGCCTGCTCGGCGTACTTCTTCAGGTCGGCCTCGATGGCCTTCGCGACCTCCTGGCGCTTGGCCTCGGGCACCTGGGTCTTGAGCAGGCGGCCGGCCTCCTGCATCAGCTCGACCGCGGGCTGCTCGGCGATGCGGCGTGCCATGTTCTCGACGGCAGGCTGCTGCATCTGCAGCAGCTTCTGGACCAGCTCCTTTTTGGTCTGGGCCTGCGCGGGCACTGCAAGGCCCCCCAGGGCGAGCACCAGCGCGGAACAGGCGAGGACGCGGGACGTGGACATGTAAGCCTCCTGAAGTTGAACTGTGCCATGCGCGGCGCGCGTCTGCTGCGCGCCGCGTGGCGTGTTGGAAGACGCCGCCGAGGGGCGGGCGCTCACTCCTGTGGCGCGCCCTCGGCACCGGCGGCGTCGTCGCCGCCCGCGTCGGCCGCCGTGACGGCGGCGTCGTTTTCGACGATGCGCTGCAGGCCGCTGAGCTTGGAGCCGTCATCCAGCGCGATCAGGGTGACCCCTTGCGTGGCGCGGCCCAGCTCGCGGATCTCCGACACCCGGGTGCGCACCAGCACCCCCTTGTCGGTGATCAGCATGATCTCGTCCTCGGGGCGCACCAGCGTGGCTGCCACCACCTTGCCGTTGCGCTCTGACTGTTGGATCGCGATCATGCCTTTGGTTCCCCGCCCGTGGCGGGTGTACTCGACGATGGAGGTGCGCTTCCCGTAGCCGTTCTCGGTGGCGGTCAGCACGCTCTGGGACTCGTCCTCGGCGACCAGCATCGCAATCACGCTCTGGCCTTCCTCCATGGTCATGCCGCGCACGCCGCGGGCCTGGCGGCCCATCGAGCGCACGTCGTTCTCGTCGAAGCGCACCGCCTTGCCGCCGTCGCTGAACAGCATCACGTCGTGCTTGCCGTCGGTCAGGGCTGCGCCGATCAGGAAATCGCCCTCGTCGAGGTCCACCGCAATGATGCCGGCCTTGCGCGGGTTGCTGAACTCGTCCAGCGCGGTCTTCTTCACGGTGCCCTGGGCGGTGCACATGAAGACGTAGTGATCGGCCGGGAAGCTGCGGAACTCGCCGGTCAGCGGCAGCACCACGTTGATCTTCTCGCCCTGCTGCAGCGGGAACATGTTGACGATGGGCCGGCCGCGCGAGTTGCGCGAGCCCTGCGGCACCTCCCAGACCTTGAGCCAGTAGACCCGGCCGCGGTTGCTGAAGCAGAGGATGTAGTCGTGCGTGTTGGCGATGAAAAGCTGGTCGATCCAGTCGTCTTCCTTGGTCGCCGTGGCCTGCTTGCCGCGGCCGCCGCGCCGCTGGGCGCGGTACTCGGCCAGCGGCTGGCTCTTGATGTAGCCGGTGTGGCTGAGCGTCACGACCATGTCGGTCGGTGCGATCAGGTCCTCGGTGTCGAGCTCCTGGGCGTTGTGCTCGACCACGCTGCGGCGGGCGCCGACCTTGGTCTGGCCGAACTCCTGCTTGATCGCGGTGAGCTCCTCGGAAATGATGAAGGTCACGCGCTCGGGCTTGGCCAGGATGTCCAGCAGGTCGGCGATGTGGGCCATGACCTCCTTGTACTCGCCGATGATCTTGTCCTGCTCCAGTCCGGTCAGGCGCTGCAGGCGCATCTGCAGGATCTCGCCGGCCTGGTCGTCCGACAGGCGGTAGAGCCCGTCGGGCTGCAGGCCGTAGTTCGCCGGCAGGCCTTCGGGCCGATAGGCGGCGCGGCCGGCCTCGCTGTCCGAGGCGCGCGCCAGCATCTCGCGCACCATCGAGGAGTCCCAGGAGCGGCTCATCAGCTCCTGGCGCGCGATGGGCGGAGTGGGCGAGTTCTTGATGATGGCGATGAACTCGTCGATGTTGGCCAGCGCCACCGCCAGACCTTCCAGCACGTGACCGCGCTCGCGCGCCTTGCGCAGCTCGTAGACGGTGCGGCGGGTCACCACCTCGCGGCGGTGTTCCAGGAAGATCGCCAGCAGGTCCTTCAGGTTGCAGAGTTTCGGCTGGCCGTCGATCAGGGCCACCATGTTGATGCCGAAGGTGTCCTGCAGCTGGGTCTGCTTGTAGAGGTTGTTGAGCACGACCTCGGGCACCTCGCCGCGCTTGAGCTCGATGACGACCCGCATGCCCGACTTGTCGGACTCGTCCTGGATGTGGCTGATGCCCTCGATCTTCTTCTCGTTGACCAGCTCGGCGATCCGCTCCAGCAGGTTCTTCTTGTTCACCTGGTAGGGGATCTCGTCGACGATGATGGCCTGGCGCGCGCCCTTGTCGATGTCCTCGAAGTGGCAGCGCGCCCGCATCACGACGCGGCCGCGGCCGGTTCGGTAGCCATCGCGCACGCCCGACAGGCCGTAGATGATGCCGGCGGTCGGGAAGTCGGGCGCCGGGATGATCTCCATCAGCTCGTCGATCGAGGCCTCGGGGCTCTTGAGCAGGTGCAGGCAGGCGTCGACCACCTCATTGAGGTTGTGCGGCGGGATGTTGGTGGCCATGCCGACCGCGATGCCGGCCGAGCCGTTGACGAGCAGGTTGGGCAGCCGCGTCGGCAGCACCAGCGGCTCCTTCTCCGAGCCGTCGTAGTTGGGGCCGAAGTCGACCGTTTCCTTGTCGATGTCGGCCAGCATCTCGTGCGCGATCTTGGCCAGTCGGATCTCGGTGTAGCGCATCGCCGCAGCGTTGTCGCCGTCGACCGAACCGAAGTTGCCCTGGCCGTCGACCAGCATGTGGCGCAGCGAAAAGTCCTGCGCCATGCGCACGATGGTGTCGTAGACCGCGGAGTCGCCGTGCGGGTGGTATTTACCGATCACGTCGCCGACGATACGGGCCGACTTCTTGTAGGGTCGGTTCCAGTCGTTGTTCAGCTCGTGCATCGCGAACAGGACCCGGCGGTGCACCGGCTTCAGTCCGTCCCGGGCGTCGGGGAGGGCCCGCCCGACGATCACGCTCATCGCGTAATCGAGATACGAACGCCGCATCTCTTCTTCAAGACTGATGGGGAGGGTTTCTTTAGCGAACTGAGTCATGCGATCCCTGAAATCGACGAAGCAAGGGGCGGGCGCTCGATGGCGCTGGCGTTAAACGCCAGAACCCAACATTCTAAATGGGGGTTGTTGTGGCCGTGACGCAACAGGGTCGGCCCGCGTACCGCACCCTATAGACAAAAACTTGTCCATGTGACGTGCTATGGCACAATGATTTGTCGGTAGCGAAACCCGCGCGTAACCGTGCGTTTCCTTAAGCCGTCCGATCTTTTAATGGACGTTTACGCAGTGACTCTGCGGCTTTTCTTGAGAGGAGAAACATGAACAAACTCAACAAAGTGGCGATGCTGTTTGCCTCGGCCGCATTGGCTTCTGGTGCCCTGGCTCAATCCGTCGACAACTGGCGCAACGTCGATGGCAACGTGTGGAAGAACGGCACCAATGAACTGTGCTGGCGCGATGCCACCTGGACCCCCGCGACCGCTGACCAGCGTTGCGACGGCGCCCTGAAGGCTGCCGCCCCGGCCCCGGCTCCGGCACCTGTCGCCGCCCCCGCCCCGGCTCCCGCTCCTGCGCCCACTCCCGCTCCCGTCCCCGCTGCTCCGACCAGCGAGAAGGTCACCTTCGCCGCTGACGCCTTCTTCGACTTCAACAAGTCCGTGCTGAAGCCGGAAGGCCGCGCCAAGCTCGACGACCTGGTCAGCAAGATGAGTGGCATCAACCTGGAAGTTGTCATCGCCGTGGGTCACACCGACTCCGTCGGCAGCGATGCCTACAACCAGAAGCTGGCCGTCAAGCGCTCCGAAGCCGTGAAGGCCTATCTGGTCAGCAAGGGCATCGAAAAGAACCGCGTCTACACGGAAGGCAAGGGCGAGAAGCAGCCCGTGGCCGACAACAAGACCTCCGAAGGTCGTGCGAAGAACCGCCGCGTCGAGATCGAAGTGGTGGGCACCCGCAACCGTCAGTGATCTCCCTTCTCCTCAAGAAACCCCGCCACGGCGGGGTTTTTTTTCGTCTGCAAGCGCCGACGGCCTGTGGCCTGCGCACCGGCCTCCGCGGTCTTCAAGGCACAATCCACAGCCATGACCCAAGCGACCAATGCCGATCCCCAGGAGCTGGCCAAGTTCAGCGAGCTGGCCCACCGCTGGTGGGACCCTGAGAGCGAGTTCAAGCCCTTGCACCGCATCAACCCGCTGCGCCTGGAGTGGATAGACAGGCAGGCGCGGCTGGACGGCAAACGGGTGGTCGACATCGGCTGCGGCGGCGGCATTCTCAGCGACTCGATGGCGCGCAAGGGCGCCAGCGTGCTGGGCATCGACCTCGCCGGCAAGGCGCTGAAGGTGGCGATGCTGCATGCGATGGAAGCCGGCACGCAGAACCTCGAATACCGCGAGGTCGCGGCCGAGGCGCTGGCCGCGGAGCAGCCCGCGCAGTTCGACGTGGTGACCTGCATGGAGATGCTGGAGCACGTGCCCGACCCCTCGTCCATCGTGCATGCGGCCAGCACGCTGGTCAAACCCGGCGGCTGGCTGTTCTTCTCGACCCTGAACCGCAACGCCAAGGCTTTCCTGTTCGCGATCCTCGGTGCTGAATACCTGCTGAATTTATTGCCGAAGGGAACCCACGAATACGGCAAATTCATCCGACCCAGCGAGCTGGCGCGCTGGTGCCGCGAGGCGGGGCTGGATGTCGTGGAGACCCGTGGCATGGAATACAACCCGCTGACGCAGCGCTATTGGCTGTCGGGCGATACCAGCGTCAACTATCTCCTGGCTTGCCGCAAAACATGAGTGAGGTTTCTTCCCGACGGATGCCGGCACCCTGGGCACCGCGTGCGGTGCTGTTCGACCTCGACGGCACGCTGGCCGATACCGCACCCGACCTGGGTGGCGCCTTGAACCGCCTGCGCGGGCGGCGTGGTTTGCCGGCGCTGCCGCTGGAGCAGTTGCGCCCGGTCGCCTCGGCCGGTGCGCGCGGCATGCTGGCGGTCGGCCTCGGCCTCTCGGTCGACGACCCCGACTACCCGGCGCTGCGCGACGAGTTCCTGGCCGAGTACGAGGCGGCGCTCGACGTCGACTCGACCCTGTTCGACGGGGTGCCCGCCTTGCTGGCAGCGCTGGCGGCTGCCGGCATCGCCTGGGGTGTCGTCACCAACAAGGCGATGCGCTTCACCGGGCCGGTGCTGCGCGGCCTCGGGCTCGAGGCCGCCGCGGTCGTCATCGCGGGCGACACGACGCCGCATCCCAAGCCGCATCCCGAGCCTTTGCTCGAGGCCTGCCGCCGCTTGAAGATCCGTCCCGAGGACGCCATCTACGTCGGCGATGACCTGCGCGATGTGCAGGCGGCGCGGGCGGCCGGCATGCCGGTCGTTGCCGCGGCCTACGGCTACCTGGGCCAGGAGCCGGACCTCGCGGCCTGGGAGGCGGATGCCGTCATCGAGCGGGTGGCGGCGCTGCTGCCGCTGGTCGGTATTGCGCAAGAAGTTCGCTGACGAAGAAGTTTGTGGGCGCCCCCTTGAAAGCGGGGCGGCGCACCCGATCTACAATAGCGAACACGGGGCCGACCTGGTTTCGACGTGGGTGCGGAATCAGAGCGGTGCATGCCGAGCACCAGTACGCTCGTAAATCCACTGGATCAAAGTAACTGCGAACGACGAACGTTTCGCCCTCGCCGCTTAACACCGGTGAGCCTCTCAACGGTTGGCCGATAGGCCGGGCCCGCAAGGGCTGAGAGGTCATTCATATCGGCTGGTCCTGAGCCGGGTCACTCGACCCAGGACGAGATCTAGTGACTGGCGTCGTTGGTAGCGTGCTCCTGCGCGACCGCGGCGTAAGAACCAAAGCAGTGAGCTAAGCATGTAGATCTGCCTGAGGATGGCTTGCGGACGCGGGTTCAATTCCCGCCGGCTCCACCACCTCCGGCTGCATGAAGTGCTGATCTGCAGCACTTCATGCAGCCATGAAGGCCCAGGGCGCTCGATTTTTCGAGTCCTGGGCCTTTTTTCTTGCTGGATCAGCCGACACGCGGAGGGCGCCGCCCCTGTCGGCGCTTCTTCGGCGAACCTTATTGTGGGTTCCAAGGCTCCCTCCACCGCGCGCCTCCGGGTATACCTCGCACCGGGCTGGTGCCGCTCGTCCCCTGCCTTGCTCCGTGGCAGCGGGGCCGCCGCCCGAAGAAGTAGCGCGCCATCCGCCAGGCGACCGGGTGGCGCGCTATGGCGGCGAGGAGTTCGCGGTGATCCTGCCCGATGCCCCGCTGGACGGCGCCCTGGTGGTCGCCGAGCGCATCCGTGCCGCGGTGGCGGCGCTGGAGCTGCCAGCCGCCGAGCCGCCCGGCAGCACGGTCTCGGTGAGCATTGGGGCGGCCACACTCCAGCAAGCGGAACGGGTGGGGCCGCGTGAGCTCATCCAGGCGGCCGATGCCGCGCTCTACCAGGCCAAGCCCGCCGGTCGCAACTGCGTCGCCGGGTTGGCGGCGGGGCCCGCACTCGCCTGAGGCTCAGCGCGGGGCCCGGGTCGACCTCGCGCACTCGCGCTGCAGCGCCCGCAGGTGAGCGGCGAAGACCGCGGCGTCCATGTGCCGTTCGGCGCTGTAGAGCAGGCGCGGACCAGTGATGGGGGCCGTGGGGGCGCCGGCTCGCTGCACCGCCTCGGCCTCGACATGGTGCAGGCCCGCGTCGTGGTCGGTGCGCACGCTGACGCGGCTGTCCAGCAGTGGCACCTCGAAGGACGCCTGCACGTGCTCGCCGCGGCGCTGCACCGTGCTGAAGGCGCAGGGGTCGGTGAGCGTGTAGCGCCAGGCCGCCCCCGCCGCGTCCTCACTGCCCAGCGTGTTGAGTTCGCGCAGCCGTTCACCGGCGCTTTGCGGCGGAGGCGGACCGAACGCGTCTTCACCCTCGGGGTAGCCGTCCTGGCAACCCATGGCCAGGGCCAGGGTGAACAGCTGCACCGCGGCCCAGGCGGCGCTGACGCTGCGGTCCCGGCCTCGGCGCGCCGATGCCATGCTCATTCCTCGGCAGCGGTCAGCGAGACCGGCGTCTCGTCCGGTGTCCGCCTCGCGAGCACCTTGTCGATGCGCTTGTTGTCCATGTCGACGATCTCGAACGTCCAGTCCTGCCAGTGCACCACGTCGCCGGTCTGCGGCAGCTTGCCCTGCAACAGCATGAGCATGCCGCTGAGCGTGTTGTAGCGGCCGCGCTGCTCCTCGGGCAGCTGGTCCAGTCCCAGGCGCTCCTTCAGCTCGTGGTTGGGGATCAGGCCGTCGACCAGCCAGGACCCGTCCTCGCGCTGCACGGCCCAGGCGTCCTCGGCGCGGTGCGGCTTGAACTCGCCGGTGATGGCTTCCAGCACGTCCTGCAGGGTCACCAGGCCCTGCACCTCGCCGTATTCGTCGATCACCAGCGCGAAATGGGTGTTGGTCGAGCGGAAGTTGTCGAGCAGTTCCATGCCGGTGAGGGTCTCGGGCACATACACCGCCGGCTGCATGTCCAGCGTCAGCCGGGGCTGTTCGCCGCGCAGGGTCTGGGCCAGCAGCTGACGGGCGTTGGCGAAACCGAGCACGCGGGCCAGTCCGCCCTCGCAGACCGGGTAGCGGCTGTGCTCGGCCGCTTCGAGCTTGCGCAGGCTCAGCTCGAGGGGTTCCTCGACATCAAGGTACTCGATCGCCGAGCGCGGCACCATCAGCGCGGTGATATGGCGCTCGTCGAGCTGGAACACATTGCGCACCATCTGGTGCTCGTGGTGCTCGATGACACCGGCATGCGAGCCTTCGGCCAGCATCGCACGGATGTCCTCCTCGGTCACCGGATGGGACGGCTGGTCGCGGATGCGCAGCAGTTTCATCAGCAGTTGCACCGAGCCCGCGAGCAGCCGCACGAAAGGCCGGGCCAGCGTTGCCAGCCCCAGCATGGGCCCGGCCACCCGGCGGGCAATGGGCTCCGGATTGAGCTGCCCGATGCGCTTGGGCAGCAGCTCGCCCAGCACGATGGAGAAATAGGTGATCAGCACCACCGCCAAGGCCGTGGCGGCCACTTCGCTGGTCTCGGCCGCGATGCCCCAGGCCTGCTGCAGCCAGCGCGCCAGCGGCCCGGCCAGCGCGGACTCGCCGACGATGCCGTTGAGCACGCCGATCGAGGTGATGCCGATCTGCACCGTGGACAGGAAGCGGGTCGGGTCCTCGCCCAGCTCGAGCGCCGCGGCGGCCGCGCCGTCGCCCTCGTCCACCAGGCGTTGCAGGCGTGACTTGCGCGAGGTCACCAACGCTATTTCGGACATGGCGAAAACGCCGTTGAGCAGGATCAAGCCAAAAAGCAAGGCGATTTCCATGAGGGGCAGCGCCGGCCGGCGGCGTGGTTGGGGGGGCAACCCCGAGCACCAGCAGGCGCGGTGCCGGGGGGCGATGGCCGGGGGTCAGCGCGGCACGCCGTGCTCCCACACCGACCAGCGTGCGACGATGTCGCGCACCAGCGCGCCACCGACCTTGGCGAGGTTGCGGGTGGCGGGCATGAAACCACCGGTGCTGCCCTCGGTCGACGCCATCAGCGACGCATAGGCATTCTGGCCCGGATGCGGCCGGTCGAAATTGGAGCCGGTGCGCAGCACCGCCAGGCGCTTGAGGTCCACTTTGCCGGCCGCCGCGGCGCGCGCCAGCGCGTTGTAGGTCGCATTGTCTTCCTGCTGGGTGGTGCAGTAGGTGGCCTGGCCATCGCTGAGCAGCCGGGTCCAGTCGCGCGCGTGCTGGCCGAGCCGGTGGCCGTGCCACCAGGTGTCGCCGCCCAGCGTGTCGCACTGGGTCACGCGCGGCGGCTGGTTGGCCGGCGGGAAGGGGTAACGCTTGCGGTAGGCGCGCGCGGCATCGCTGTCTTCCAGGGCCACATCGCGGCTGAGGGCCAGCGCCTTCTGCAGCAGCGCCTCGTCGAGCTGGAAGGCTTCGGTCCGGTAGTCGAACTTCGGTTTTTCGCCCGGCCCCTTGGTCATGATGCCGAAGTAGCCGCTGCGCCAATGGCGCGGCATCTCACGCGCATCGATCTCGTGCGCGATGCCGACGTCGACCAGCCAGCGCGCCCAGGCGGCGGTGCCCAGCGTGCCGCGCGCGGGGTCGATGCCGGCGATGCCTGCGATCAGGAAATAGGTCTTGCGCAGGTCGAACCGCGGGTCGAGCGTGACCGCCAGCGTGGACGCCGCCGCATTGGCGTGGCCCATTCCGGTGGTGAGCAGGCAGACGTCGTCGGTGTTGCAGCGCAACTCCGGCGCGTCCTGCGAGAGGCCGGGCACGCGGATCTTCTCGGTCAGCACGAAGGGATCGATCCAGGGCGCGGCCTCGGGCTCGAACATCGAGATGATGAGGACCTTGAGCGGACGCGGCGTGTCGGTGGCCTGGGCGGCGGCCCCGGCGGCCAGCAGGACGGCCGCCAGCAGGCGGCCGAGGGTTCTTGTACCGAGCTTCATCTTGACTCAACTCCTTGGAAGCCGTGCCGCCCCCTCGGCGGCAGCATGCAGCCGCAGCGTAGCGAGGGGCAGGGCGGCCGGCCGTGTCAAGATGTCTGCAGGGGCCGTCGCTTCAACGCCGGGGGAGCGGCGCCTCCGGCTCGGGGTGGGGCATCTGCGGCAGCTCCTCGTCCGGCGCCATCTCGGGCGGGATCGGATCTTCCTCGGGTTGCCCGGGCAAGACCCTGGGCGAGACCGGTTCGTGTTTTGGCGTGGGGGTGGCGTGGCTGAGCTTCATGGGCAACTCCTGCGCGGGGTGCCGGCGGCCGCTGCGGCCGGCCCTCGCCTTCCCGGAAAGGGAGCAATGCGGATGCCATGCGTGGCTGCGGCGCTTCAAGGTGTGCACTATTGCACCCGCCATGCGGCGGATGAAGACCTCAGGGTTATTTCCAGGGGCCGGGACGGGTCGGCCATTTAAGTTCCGCGCGCAGGCCGCCGCCTTGTACAGGCAGAGGGGATGACAGTTGCTCCCCCTGCTGTTCAAACCCAACCGGAGTTCCACCATGCTCAGCCTGCACACCAACGCCGCTGCCCTGTCCACCAAGTCCGCCCTCAGCAACACACAAGGCGCGCTGACCACCTCGATGACCCGCCTGGGCACCGGCTTCCGCATCAACTCGGCGATGGACGACGCCGCCGGCCTGCAGATCGCCACCCGCCTGAACGGCCAGACCCGCGGCATGGCCGTGGCGATGCGCAACACGCAGAACGGCATCTCGATGCTGCAGACCGCCGAAGGCGCCTTCAGCGAGATCACCAACATCCTGCTGCGCATGAAGGACCTGGCCACCGAAAGCGCCAACGGTTCGACCACCGCCGCCGACAAGACCGCCATGCAAGCCGAGTTCGACGCGCTGGGCCTGGAAGTCGCCAACATCATGAACAACACCACCTTCGGCGGTGAATCGGTGATGAAGAGCGGCACCGGCAAGCTGACCGCCGCCGTGAACTTCCAGATCGGCTCGGCCTCGGCCGAAACGATGACGGTGGACGTGACCACGGGCCTGGCCGACCTCGAGACCGCCTTCGCGGGCGTCAGCGCGAACTACACGGCTGCCGCGACCGGCGCCGAGCTGACGGGCGGCGGCGCCAACGCCATGATCGGCACCATCGCCACTGCGCTGGACAAGGTCGGCACCGTGCGCTCGGCTCTGGGTGCCGCGGCCAACCGCCTGAACCACGTCCACAACAACCTGTCCAACATGAGCACCAACGCCGAAGCCGCGCGTGGCCGCATCGTGGACGTCGACTACGCGACCGAAACCGCCAACATGACCTCCAAGCAGATGCTGCTGCAGGCCAGCACCTCGATGCTGAAGCAGAGCAACAGCATGTCGCAGCTGGTCCTGTCGCTGATGCAGTAATCGTCGACAACGCAGCGGGCGCCTGGCGGCGCCTGTCGCGCTGGACGCCAGCAAAAAAACAGGCCGGGCGCTTTGGTGCCCGGCCTGTTTCTTTTTGGAGTCCGGGACATCGAGGCGTCCCGGGCTCGCCTGCCCGACGGCTTACTGCGCGTTGCTGCCGCCGACGTCCAGGAAGATCGCCGAGACCGGGCCCTTCTGGCCCGAGGCGTCGCGTGCCTGCACATAGACAATGTGCCGGCCATTGCTCAGGCCGTTGCTGGACAGCGTGCCGCGCACCGCTTCGGTCTTCTCGTCGTAGCGGCCGTCAGCCGCCTGCAACGGCACGGCGACCGCGCCCGCCGCCCAAGGCGGCGTGTCGATGTAGGCATCGGCGCCGGCGATGTTCTGCGTCGGCTCGGTGCCGTTGCTGTTGTTGAAGCGCAGGTCGCTGACGCTGGCCGCCAGTTGCACCGATGCGCCTGGCGCAACACGCTTGGCGAAACGCTCGCCGTCCAGCGTCAGTTCGTCGGCGTCGGGCCCGGAGGGCAGGACGTAGGGCGCGCGCACCACCTTGGCCGCGTACACCAGGGCCTTGAAGTTGTCAGGCCGGATGGTGCCGTTGTAGTCGGCGCAGCTCTGGAAGAAGCTGGTGCCGAGCTCGAAGGTGAAGGCCGCGACGCCCAGCTCCCCATAGCTGGGGCCGTCGCTGGTGCCGTCGGTCGGGTAGAGACCGATGGACTGCTGCGGGGTGTAGCCGTTGAACCAGGCGAAACGCCGGCCCAGGGTCTGCAGGTCGCTCGCGTTGCCCGAGGGTGTGTCGGTGGTGCCCCAGGGCCACAGCACCAGCTCGCTGTAGCTGTGGATGTCGAGGTGGATGCCGCTGGTGTCGCGCGGTGCCGCGTCGCCCAAGTTGGGCCCGCGGCGGTCCGGCCACAAGGCGCGGATGTAACGCTCGATGGCCTGCACCTCCGGCTCGGAGCCCGGGCCGCTGCCGCGGTAGGTCTCGTCGCACTGGTTGCCGCTGGAGCCTTCGCCGCCGGTGCTGTTCCAGCTGAAGCTGAAGTTGCGGTTCAGGTCGGCGCCCCGGCGGTTGCTGCGCGGGCCGCAATAGGCCGTGTTGGTGTTCTTGCGCCAGAGCACGCCGCCTTCGGCTTTCTTGCGTCCGTCGGGGTTGGCGTGCAGCAGGATGTGCACCTCGTTGTGGTCCAGGATCCAGGTGGCGTCGGCGTGGCGGCCGTAGTATTCAACCAGCCAGCGCGCGAAATAGGTCGCCAGCGGCGCCGTGGTGTACTCGCGGGCGTGGATCGCGGCGTTGATGAACAGCTTGGGCTTGCTGCCGGTCACGCGGGTGTTGGTCAGCTTCAGCACGCGCATGTCGTAGCCGCCGATCCCCTTGGTCTTCTCCCAGGAGTCGCCGATGTCGACCCAGCTGGCCAGCCGAGGCTGGCTGGTGACCAGCCGGTCGCCGATCGCGAAGGTTTCCTCGACGGTGGGATAGCAGGCGAAGCCCGGGATGGCCGCGATGCCGACGTCGCCGGCGGCATCCGCGGCGATGCCGCTCTTGCGCTGCGCCGCGGCGGCCTCGATGGCCCGCACGAACTCGTCGCGTTTGGCGACGTAGTCCGGCGCGTGCTCGATGCGGAAGCCGAAACGCTGCAGCTTGGCGATGTCGGCGCCGTCGAGTTCCAGTACCAGGAAGCCGCCGTTGTAGTTGGCTTCGAGCAGCTGGGCGTGGAAGCTGATGGCGGCCTTGCGTGCGGTGGCGCGGTCCGGGAACCAGGCCTTGTAGATCTCGACCCGCTGCTGTTCCTGCTGGCGCAGCTGGCGCATGGTTTCCCGGCCATGATCGTGGCCCTGAGCGGCCAGCGTCGGCGCTGCCGCCATCGCGGCCAAGCCGGCCGCAGCCAGCGTTCCGCAGAGTCGGGTGCGGCTGAACTTGTTCATGTTGTCCCCTTCAGGTTGATGCCCGGCCGCCCGGCGAAGGTGTCAAGGGGCGGCAGGCCCCGCTTTGTGAACGGGGCCCTGACCAGGCACAGGCATTCTCGAAGGTGAGACAGGGAATCGGGGGATCGGCCCCGAATGTCATCGGTGGATACAGATCAGGAACGAGGGTAAGCGTATGCTGCCGCGCCCTCGACGAAAGCTGTGTGGAGTTTCGGCCGACGCAGTCGCGGTGTCCCTTGATGGGACTGGGGGCGCCGGCACGAAAAGGCCGATCGGCGAGACCGGGGGTCTGTCACCGGCAGCATGGGAGTGGCGCAGGAGTGTTACCTGTGTCGTCGACTGCAACGAGCACCGAGGGGACACCGCCGCCGGAACAAGGGCTTCGGGACGATCCGGAGGATTTTTATCCGAGCGTGCCGACGATGCTGATCTCGCGCCGCTCCGGGATCTCGTTGTAGGACAGCACGTTCATACCCGGCGCGAACAGCCTGGCATAACGCGCCAGCAGGGGCCGGATCTGCGGCATCACCAGTAGCAGCGGCGGCAGCGACTGCTGTTTCATCTGCTCGGCGGCCGCCGGCATGTTGAGCTGCAGCTGCGACAGCAGCTGCGGGTCCACCGGGTAGTTGTCGAGCGCCACCTTGCCGGCCTGGCGGGCCTGGTTCAGCGAGCCGAGCAGCATGTTCTCCAGCTCGGCGCTCAGGCTGAACACCTTCAGCTCCGGTGAACGGCCGCACAGTTGCGCAACGATCTCGCGCCGCAAGGTGCAGCGCACTTCGGCCGCCAGCAGGATCGGGTCCTTGGTCGTCTCGGCGCTGTCCAGCAGCGTGGTCGCGATCGGCACGATGTCCTTCAGCGGCACGTTCTCCGCCAGCAGCGCGCGGAACACCTTCAGCAGCTGGCTGTGGTTGAGCACCTTCTCCAGCGCGGCGGCCAGCTTCGGCGCCAGCGCCGCCAGGCGCTCCAGCAGCGCCGGCACGTCCTCGTGGCCCAGCAGCTCGGGCAGGTGCTCGCGGATCAGCTTGGACAAGTGGGTGGCGATCACGCTCTGCGGCTCCACCACCTGGTACCCCAGCCCCAGCGCATGCGCCTTGTCCTCCGGCGTGATCCAGGTTACCGGCAGGCCGTAGGCCGGCTCGATCCCCGGAATGCCGTCCAGCTGGCCCCACACCTGCGGCGAGGGCAGGGCCATCAGGCGGTCGGCATGCACCTCGGCCTCGGCCACGATGTTGCCGCTCAACAGCACCGCATACTGCGAGGGCTTCAAGGTCAGGTCGTCGCGCAGGCCGATCGGCGGCAGCAGCAGGCCCAGCGATTCGCTCATCGTCTGGCGCAGGCCCTGCACCCGCTTGCTCAGCGGCGCACCCTGCGCCGGGTCGATCAGGCCCACCAGCTTGTAGCCCACCGTCAACGAGATCGGCTCCACCACCGGCAGGCTTTTCCAGTCCAGCTCGGGCGCACGCTCGGTCAGCACGGCCGCCTGCACCGCCGCCACGTCCTCGGCGGCCGGCCGCACCGCCCGCTGGCTCATGCGCCAGCCGACAAAGGCCAGCACCGCCGCGAAACACAGGAAGGTCAGCCAGGGCATGCCCGGGATCGCTGCCAGCGCCACCATCAGGCCGGCCGCGCTGTAGAGCACGCTCGGCGAGGCGAGCAGCTGCGACGAGACCTGCTGCTCGAAGTCGCCCGAATCGCTGACGCGCGTCACGATCACCGCCGCCGCGGCCGACAGCAGCAGCGCCGGGATCTGCGCCACCAGGCCGTCGCCGATGGTCAGCAGCGCGTACTGGCGGAAGGCGTCGGCGAAGGACAGGTCGTGCATCAGCGCGCCGATCGCCACGCCGCCGACCATGTTGATCACCAGGATCAGGATGCCGGCGATCGCGTCGCCGCGCACGAACTTCGAGGCGCCGTCCATCGCGCCGTAGAAGTCGGCCTCGGTCGCCACCTCGCGGCGCCGCGCCTGCGCCTTCTCCTGGTTGATCAGCCCGGCGTTCAGGTCGGCGTCGATCGCCATCTGCTTGCCGGGCAGCGCGTCCAGCGTGAAGCGTGCCGAGACCTCGGAGATGCGCTCCGCGCCCTTGGTGACCACCACGAAGTTGATGATCATCAGGATGATGAACACCACCAGGCCGACGACGAAGTTGCCGCCGATCACGACATTGCCGAAGGCCTCCACCACCTGGCCGGCCACGTGGGTGCCCTCGTGGCCCTTGAGCAGCACCACCCGGGTGGACGCGACGTTGAGGAACAGCCGCATCAGGGTGGTCGCGAGGATCACCGTCGGGAAGATCGAGAAGTCCAGCGGCCGGCGGCTGCTCACCGCGACCAGGATGACGATCAGCGACAGCACGATGTTGAACGTGAACAGCACGTCCAGCATCACGCCCGGCAGCGGCAGGATCACCATGCCGAGCATCGCGAACAGGAACAGCGGGATCGCGAAACGGTGGCGGCGCAACTCCGCCACCGCCTGGGTCAGGTAGTTCATGTCGGTCTGGCCTTCAGGTCAGATGGGTCGGAACATCGAGTTCGGCGCTGCTCAGGAGGCGCGGCTCGGCCTTGCGCTTGCCGCCGCGGAACGCCTGCAGCTGCAGCACATAACCCAGCACATGCGCCACCGCCTTGTAGAGCGAGGCCGGGATCTGCTGGTGCACCTGGCTGGTGTTGTAGATCGCGCGTGCCAGCGGCGGCAGGCTCACCACCTCGACCCGGTGCTCGGCCGCCACGGCACGGATGTAGAGCGCCATCTCGTCCACGCCCTTGGCGACCACGAAGGGCGCCTGCGCGCGGCCTTCGTCGTATTTCAGTGCGACCGCGTAGTGCTCGGGGTTGACGATCACCACGTCGGCCGTCGGCACGGTCTTGCGCACGCTGCGCCGCGCGATCTGCTGCTGCAGCTGGCGGATGCGCTGGCGCACCTCGGGCCGGCCTTCGCTGGTCTTGTGCTCTTCCTTGATCTCGCGCTTGCTCATGCGCTGGCTCTGCATGAAAAAGAAGCGCTGCAGCGGCAGGTCCAGCAGGGCGAAACCGAGGAACACGACACACAGGGCCATCACGCCGTCGAGCGCCAGGTCCAGCGCGTGCGCGAGCGCCTGCGGCAACGGCATCGAAGGGGCACGCAGGTGTTCGCCCAGCGTCGACAGCGACACGTGATACAGCACCGCGCCCAGCAGACCGGCCTTCAGCAGCGAGACGGCGAAATCGCTCCAGTGCTTGCCGCCGGCCAGCCGGCCGAGGTTTTTCATCGGGCTCAGGCGCTCCATCTTGAAGCCGATGCTTGCGGTGCTGAACACCCAGCCGCCGGGAAAGAGCGAAGCCGCCACCAGGGTCGCCGGCACCGCCAGCAGCGGCAGCACCATCTTGACGAGCAGCAGCAGGGTGGTCGAGAAGGCGGTGGACCAGGCGTTGTCCAGCGCACCGTCGCCGCCCACGTGGGCGAAGCCGTGCGCGAACAGCAGCCGGAAGTCGTCCAGCCAGCCGGGCAGCATCAGCACCGTGAGCTTGAGCGCGATGAGGATGCCCACCACCGTCGGCAGGTCGCGCGAGCGCGCCACCTGGCCCTGCTCGCGCGACTTGCGCAGCTTCTGCGGTGAGGGCTTTTCGGTCTTGTCGTCGCTGCCCGGCTCAGCCATGCGGCCCTCCGACCTGCAGACTCTGGTGCAGCATCTGCAGCACCCGCTCGCTCATCCGCACATAGTGTTCGGGGATGAAACGCACCATTTGCGACAGCACGAACAGGCCGAACAGGGTGACCACCGAGAAACCGAGCGAAAACAGGTTGAGCGAGGGCGCGATGCGGTTGAGGAAACCGAAACCCAGCTGCACCACGCCGGTCGAGAAGATCACCGGCAGCGCCAGCAGCAGCGCGGCCGAGAACACCCAGGCGACATTCAGCGCCAGCCCCTGCAGGGTCGCCAGGGGGATGCCGGCGTTGCCGACCGGCCAGGCCTTGAAGCTCGATCCGAGTACGCCGGTCAGCACCAGGTGGCCGTCGATCGCGAAAAACACCAGGATGCTCAACATGTAAAGCAGGCTGGACACCACGTCCGAGGAGCTGCCGTTCATCGGGTCGTTCATCAGCGCCATCGACAGGCCCATCTGCGAGGACACCATGTAGCCGAGCACCGTCACCACCGCCATCGTCAGATGGAAGGCCAGCCCGAGGCCGAAGCCGATCAGGGCCTGCTCGATGGTCGCGGCCACGCCGCGCAGCGAAAAGGCGTCGATCGCCACTGCCGGCTGCGCCGCCGGCAGCAGCACCACGGCCAGCACCAGTGCCAGCAGCACGCGCGGCGCCGGCGGCACCATCGCTTCGCCGACCACCGGCGCGGCCGACAGCATCGCGAGCGTGCGGCAGAAGGGCCACCACAACGCGCTCAGCAGCGCCACCAGCTGGCTGAACATCAGCTCCATCGCGTTTATCCGACCAGACCCGCGGCCCGCTGGAAGATCGAGACGCAGAAATCCATCAGCCAGCTGGCCATCCAGCCGCCGGCCAGGGTGATCACGAGCAGCGTGACCAGCAGGCGCGGCAGGAAACTCAGGGTCTGCTCGTTGATCTGGGTGGCGGCCTGGAACAGGCTCACCACCAGGCCCACCACCAGGCCCGGCAGCGCCAGCACGGCCACCAGCACCATCACGATGTGCAGGCTCTCGCTGACGAGGTCGACGGCGACTTCAGGCGTCAGCATGTCAATACGCCTGGATGCTCGTGACGAGCGTGTTGACCGTCAGCGTCCAGCCGTCCACCAGCACGAACAGCAGCAGCTTCAGCGGCAGCGAGATCACCAGCGGCGACAGCATCATCATGCCCATCGCCATCAGCACCGAGGACACCACCAGGTCGATCACCAGGAAGGGGATGAAGAGCATGCAGCCGATCTGGAAGGCGGTTTTCAGCTCGCTCAGCACGAAGGCCGCCAGCTTGACGGTGAAGGGGTGCTGCTCGGGCTTGGCGACCTTGGGCGCGTTGGCCAGCCCGGCCACCTGGGCGAGCGAGGCCTTGCTGGTCTGCGCCAGCATGAAACGCGACAGCGGCGCCTCGGCGATCTTCAAGGCCTGCATCAGGCCGATCTTGTCCTCGTCGTAGGGCACGAAAGCCTCGGTCCAGACCTGTTCGCCGACCGGCCGCATCACCAGCAGGGTCAGGATCAGCGCGATGCCGGTCACCAGCCGGTTGGGCAGGCCCTGCTGCAGACCGAGCGCCTGGCGCAGCAGCGACAGCACGATCACGAAGCGGGTGAAACTGGTCATCATCAGCATCAGCGCGGGCAGCAGCCCGAGCAGGGTCATGATGATGAGGACCTGCGTCTTCACCGTGAATTCTTGGGTGGTTCCGTCGCTGCCGGCGCGGCCGAGCAGCTCGATGGTGCCCGCCTGCGCGGCCTCCGGCAGCAGCGCCAAGGCCGCCACGGCGAGGCCCGCCGGCAGGAGCAGGCGGCCTTGCGTCATGGGTGCAGCCTCTCGCTTCGCGAGATCCCTCCGGGAGGGATGGAGCGCCCGCTTCGGAGCGGCCGTGCGGGGGCGCTCACGCCAGCGCTCCCAGGTCCAGCCCGCTGCTCAGCTCCACCACCTTGAGCGCGTAGTTCTCGCCCGAGACCACCACCTCGGCCCGGCCCACCTCGGTGCCGTTGACCTTGATCACCAGCGGTTCGCCGGCCAGGGTGTCGAGCTCGACCACGCTGTCGGTGCGGATGTCGGCCAGGTCCTGCAGCGACACGCGGGCGCTGCCGACCTCCAGGGTCAAGGTCACGGGGATCTTGCGCATCATGGCGCCCAGGTCGCGGCGCGGCGCGGCCGCCGGTGCGGGGGCCAGGTCGTCGGCGGGTGCGCTCGCGGCGTCGCCGAGCAGGGCATCGATGGCGGCGTGGTCACTCTGGTCCATGGGGTCTCTTTAAAACGGGGATCGGTCAGTCGACGTCGGAGAAGGCGGTCAGGCACAGCTTGCCCTGGTGCTCGGCCACGGTCGCGGTGAAAAGCTGCGTGTCGTCGACCAGCACTTCGGTGGGGCCGAGCCGCACCGGGATCAGGTCGCCCACACGCAGCGCCAGCAGCTCGCCCAGCGGCAGCTCTTTTTCGAGCAGGCGCGCGGTCAGGGTCAGGCGCAGCTGCTGGCTCAAGGGCCGGGCCGGCTCGCTGCGCTCGGTCGCGCGCGGCCGCGCCGGCGCCAGGCCGGCCAGCAGCCGGTCCATCCAGGCCGCGTCCAGCGTGAACCACAGCGAGGTGTCGATGTCCAGGGCCGGCTCCAGCACACGGGCCTGCAGGGTCCAGCCGGCCGTGCGCGGCACCTGCAGCCCGGCGCGCTGCAGCGCGGCAGGGCCAGGGGTGTCGGGGGCGTCTTCGGTGCAGCCGGCCTCGATGCGCCCGGCCAGCGCTTCGGCGAACTGCTGAGCCAGCTGCGCGGCCAGCCTTTCCTCGGTGGCCGTTTCCGGCACCGCGGCCGGCGTCGCGACCGGGGCGCCATAACGCCGGGCCAGCAGCGCCAGCAGCAGCGGCCGCTCGATCGCGCAGGCGATGCGGCCGGCGGCAGAGGTGAAGGCCATCCAGCGGCCCGCGTCGGCCGGGGCCAGGCGCTGCTGCAAGCTCACCTCGCCGATTTCGAAGGCGGTGCGCCAGCGGCGGTTCAGCCCGTCGCGCAACTGCTGGCCGAGGTCCTCGCGCCAGCGCCGGGTGAAACGGTCCAGCCGGTGCACCGGACGGCCGAGGGTGGACGGATCCAGCACCTGGCAGGGCGTCAGCGGGGACGTCGTGAGTTTCATGGCGTGTGGGCTTGGACTTCTGAAGCGGACAGCGGCCGCGGCCGCCGGCATATCGGCGGACCTGAAATATTCTTGAGTGGAGATTTAAGTTTTTCGCTCAGGTGGCCGCCTTATAAAAGCGGGCACCGGAGCGGCCTCGATACTCGTTCGACTCGATGAAACATCGGGTGTCGCGGCGGATTGTATGGACCCACTCCGGGCGGTCTTAAGGCATTTTCCTAACCCTGCGGCAGGGTCGGGGCGAGGTTTGAAAACGCTGCGGGTGAGCGTGCAAAAATACCGTCGGACCGCACGCCGACTCCGTTTTGGAGAATTCACGGAAGTCCGCCGGCTCGATTTTCAAAAGCCGGCCGCCCTTCGAGAACTGGTTCTCGGTTGGCGGGCTTGATAAGAATTTTCCGGTGTCCCCCGAGTGCATCTCCTTTAGGGCTCGCTGCCCGTGGGGACGCAATATCGCTGCCCGAATGCAGCCCCGGTTTTCGCGTCCCGCGAGCCGCCCGGCTGCGCCAGACCTGGGATCACGCGATATGAACCTCGAATTGGGCGCCTGGGCGCGCGCCGCCGCTGGCGGCGATGCCGGCCTGTCCGACTTCGCACTGCCGCAAGCCCCCCGGCCGGCCGCCATGGAAGGCGACGCCGCGACCGGCAGCAGCTTTATGGACAGCCTCAAGAACGCCGTCCAGAGCGTCGACGCGCAGGACCGCGCCGCCAGCGACAAGATGGCGGCGGTCGATGCCGGGCGCAGCGACGACCTGGTCGGTGCCATGCTGGCCAGCCAGGAAGCCAGCCTCTCCTTCTCCATGCTGACCCAGCTGCGCAACAAGGTCGTGGGCGCGATGGACGAGCTGATCAAGCTGCAGCTCTGAGGGCGACGCCGTGTTGAACTCCGTCAAGACCGGGCTGCAGAGGCTGGGTCCCCAGGTGGTGCGCGGCGGCTTGCCCGCCGCGCTCTTGAGCCGCCTGCTGCCGCTCGTGCTGCTGGCGATCGGCGTCACCGCGCTGGTGATGATGCTGGTGTGGCGCGATCAGTCGGCCTACAAGCCGGTGTTCGGCAGCCGCGAGAAGGTCGCGGTGGCCGACATGATGGCCGTGCTCGACGCCGAGCAGGTGTCCTACCGCGTCCACCCCGAGACCGGCCAGGTGCTGGTGCCGGAGGAGCAGCTGGGCCGCGTGCGCATGCTGCTGGCCGGCAAGGGTGTGGTCGCCAAGCTGCCCGCCGGCCTCGAGCTGATGGACCGCAACGACCCGCTGGGTGTCAGCCAGTTCGTGCAGGACGTGCGCTTCCGCCGCGGCCTGGAAGGCGAGCTCGCGCTCAGCATCATGTCGCTCGACGCGGTCGAGACCGCCCGCGTGCACCTGGCGATGGCCAAGTCCTCGTCCTTCGTGGTCAGCGACGGCGCCCCCAGCTCCGCCTCGGTGGTGCTGACGCTCAAGCCCGGGCGCAGCCTGGCGGCCGAGCAGATTGCCGCCGTCGTCAAGCTGGTCTCGGGCAGCGTCGCCGGGCTGGACGCCCAGCGCGTCAGCCTGGTCGACCAGGCCGGCAACCTGCTGTCCTCGCGCATCGACCTGAGCGACGGCTTCGACGGCAGCGCCCAGGGCGACGAGGCGGCGCGCCGCGCCAAGGAAGAGACGCTGCGCAACGTCGCGGCCCTGCTGGGCCCGATGCTGGGCGAGGCCAACTACAAGGCCAGCGTCACCGCGGTGGTCGACAACGACCGTGTCGAGGAGACGCTGGAGCGTTTCGGCGAGGCGCCCAAGGTCACCAACGAAGCGATGCGCGAGGAGCAGGACGTCGACCCGATGGCGCTCGGCGTGCCCGGCTCGCTGAGCAACCGCCCGGTGCCGGCCGGCCCGGCCGCCTCGGGCGCCGAGCCCGGCACCGCGCGCAAGAACGCCACCACCCGCCAGTACGCCTACGACCGCAGTGTCACCCGCATCAAGCGCAGCCGCGGCAAGCTGAGCAAGCTCAGCGTCGCGGTGGTGCTCAACAACGCCGCCGCGCCCGGCGGCAAGGGCCAGTGGAGCGCGGCCGAGGTCGCCGGCATCGAGCGCCTGCTGCGCACCGGCCTCGGCATGGACACCGAGCGCGGCGACCAGATCGCTGTCTCCGCGGTGGCTTTCCCGTCTGCCGCGGCCCTGCCGCAGGTGGCCTGGTGGGAGCAGCACGATCGCTGGCTGGACATCGGCTCCTGGCTGCTGACGCCGCTCGCCTTCCTGTTCGGCTACCTGCTGATCGCCCGCCCGCTGCTGCGCAGCCTGCAGCAGCGTTTGACGCCGCGGGCTGCAGCGATGGCGTCAGGCGCCAGCGCTGCGGCCCTGGGCGGCGAGACGCTCGCGAGCCACCCCGGCGTGATCCCGCTCGGCGGCCCGGCGGCCGCCGGCCCTGCCGCGGTGGCCACCGCCGCGATGGCCGCGCCCGGCATGCCGGTGGTGCCCTTGCTGGAGAACTACGACCTGCCGCCCGCCGGCTCCCCGGTGGACGTGATGGTGGATCACCTGAAGACCCTGGCCGCCAAGGAGCCCGAGCGTGTCGCCGAGGTCGTCAAGCAGTGGATGCAGAAACATGGCTGACCTGAACAAGCCCGCCGAAGCCGTTGCCGAGAACAGCGCTCCCAGCCGCATCGAGCAGGCCGCCATCGTGCTGCTGAGCATGGGCGAGGCGCCTGCCGCCGCCGTGCTGCGCTGCCTGTCGCGTGAGGAGCTGCTCGAAGTGACCCAGGTGATGTCGCGCCTGAGCGGCATCAAGGTCGACTCGGTGAAGACCGCGCTGCAGCGCTTTTTCGACGACTACCGCGAGCAGAGCGGCGTGCATGGCGCCTCGCGCGCCTACCTGAAACGCTCGCTCGACCTGGCGCTGGGCAGCGACGTCGCCAACAACGTGCTCAACAGCATCTACGGCGACGCGATCCGGCCCAAGATGGCGCGGCTGCAATGGGCTTCGCCCAAGTGGCTGGCCGAGCGCATCGCCAGCGAGCACGTCGGCATGCAGGCGGTGTTTGTCGCCTTCCTGCCGCCGGCGCTGGCCGGCGACGTGGTCGACGCGCTGCCCGCCGAGGGCCGCGACCTGGTGCTGCTGCAGGTGGCCCGGCTGGGCGACATCGACGCCGAGCTGCTCGGCGAGCTCGATGCGCTGGTGGACCGCTGCCTGGAAGGCCTGGGCCTGCAGAGCGCCAGCGTCGAAGGGGTCAAGCAGGCCGCCGAGATCCTCAACCGGCTGCAGGGCAACCGCCAGCAGATGGTGGAGCTGCTGCGCGCGCACGACCCCCAGGTGGTCTCGCAGATCGAGGTCAGCATGTATGACTTCTTCCTGCTGTCGCGCCAGAACGATACGGTGCTGACCCGCATCATCGAGGAGGTGCCGCTGGAGCAGTGGGCCATGGCGCTCAAGGGCGCCGAGCCGGCCATCCGCGACGCCGTGCTGCGCTCGATGCCGCGTCGCCAGGCGCAGGCCTTCGAGGACACCATGCGGCGTGCCGGCCCGGTGCCGCTCAGCCGCGTCGAGCAGGCGCGCCAGGAAATCATGACCCAGGTCAAGGCGCTGGCCGACGCCGGCGAGATCGAGGTCCAGCTGTTCGCCGAGGCGGTGGTCGAATGACACAGCAGCACCGGCCGCATCGCTTCCCGCCGCTGTCGCAGCTCGGCGCCGGCGGCGTGCTGCCGCCCGGCGCGGGCGTGCACGCGCAGGCCTCGCTGGCCGAAGCCTTTCAGCAGGGGCTGGACCGGGGCTGGCGCGAGGGCTACGAGGGCGGCCAGCAGCGCGGCCTGGAAGAAGGCCATGCCGAGGGCCGCGCCGCGGGCCTGGCGGCCGGCCGCGAGGAAGCCTTGGCGGAAGCCCGGGCCGGCTTCGAGACCCTGGCCCGCCCGCTCGACAGCCTGTTGTCCCAGCTGCAGCAGCTGCAGCACGACTACCAGACCGCGATGCGCAAGGAAGTGGTCGAACTGGTGGCCCGCGTGGCGCGCCAGGTGATCCGTTGCGAGCTGGCACTGCAGCCGGTGCAACTGCTGTCGCTGGTCGACGAGACCCTGGCCACCATGCCGCCCGTCAGAGAAGGCGTGGAGGTCTACCTGAATCCCGAAGAGGCCCAGCGCATCGCCGAGCTCGACCCCGAGCGCGCGCGCCGCTGGACCTTGATCCCCGACCCGCGGCTGGAGGCCGGCGAATGCCGCGTCAAGGCCGACGGCCGGGAGGCCGATGCCGGCTGCCGCCAGCGACTGGCGGCCAGCATGGACCAGATCGCCGCCCAGCTGCTGCCGGGCACCGCTGCCGGGGAGGCCGCATGATCGCCGACCTGCTGCGCCGGCTCGAACTGGAGGAGGTCCCGGTCGCCACACCCACCGGCCGGCTGGTGGGTGCCTCCGGCTTGCTGCTGGAGTGTGTCGGCTGCCCGCTGCAGACCGGCCAGCGCTGCCGCATCGAGACTGCCTCGGGCGAGTGGCTGGAGGCGCAGGCGGTGGGTTTCCGCAACGAGCTGTCCTTCCTGATGCCCTTCAAGAAACCGGTCGGGCTGGTGACGGGCGCGCGCGTGCTGCCCCTGCCGGACAAGACCACGCTGTCGATCGGCCCGTCCTGGCTGGGACGGGTCGTCAACGGCCTGGGCGAGCCGCTCGACGGGCTGGGCCCGCTGGGCGGCGAGCACCCGCTGCCGGCCCAGCCGCCCAAGGTGCACCCGCTGCGCAAGCGCCCGGTGCACGAAACCCTGGACGTCGGCGTGCGCGCCATCAACGGACTGCTGACCCTGGGCAAGGGCCAGCGGGTCGGCTTGTTCGCCGGCAGCGGCGTTGGCAAAAGCGTGCTGCTCGGGCTGATCACGCGCCAGACCGTCGCCGACGTGGTGGTCGTCGGCCTGATCGGCGAGCGCAGCCGCGAGGTGCGCGAGTTCATCGAGATGTCGCTCGGTCCCGAGGGACTGAAGCGCGCCGTGGTGGTGATCGCGCCGGCGGACGAATCGCCGCTGATGCGCCTGATGGCCACCGAGCTGTGCCATGCCATCGCCGCGCACTACCGCGACCAGGGCCAGGACGTGCTGCTGCTGGTCGATTCACTGACCCGCTACGCCATGGCGCGGCGCGAGGTCGCGCTGGCGCTGGGCGAGCCGCCGGCGACCAAGGGGTATCCGCCGTCGGTGTTCAGCCTGCTGCCGCAGCTGGTCGAGAGCGCCGGCAACGGCGAGCACGAGCGCGGCAGCATGAGCGCGATCTACACCGTGCTGGCCGAGGGCGACGACCAGCAGGACCCGGTGGTCGATACCGCCCGCGCCATCCTCGACGGCCACATCGTGCTGACGCGCGAGCTGGCCGAGCGCGGCCACTACCCGGCCATCGACATCGCCGCCTCGGTGAGTCGCTGCATGGCCCAGGTGGTGCCCGAGCCCCACCTGCGCGCAGCGCGCCAGCTCAAGGAGCTGGCGTCCCGCCACGCCCAGGTGCGCGACCTGATCCCGCTCGGCGCCTACGTGCCCGGCGCCGACCCGCACACCGACCGCGCGGTGAGCCTGTTCCCGCGCATCGAGGCCTTCCTGCGCCAGGGCACGCGCGAAGGTGCCCCCCTGGGCGAGACCCGGGCCCAGCTCGAAGGACTGATGAAATGAGCGTGTCCAGCCTGAGCCGCCTGGTGGACCTGCGCGAGCGCGAGGTCGACCGCCTGAGCGCCGAAGTGGCCGCCAAACACGCAGTGAGCGAGCGCTATCGTCGCAACCTGGAGCGCATGGACGCGCTATGCCAGGGCAGCGGCGCCACCGCCGTGCTGCCGCCGGCGCTGTCGCTCAACTGCGGCAACTACAAGCAGGCGGTGATCGGCATGAGCCAGCTGCACCGCCAGGACCTGGCGCTGCACGAGGCCGACATGGCGGTAACGCAGCGCGCGCTCACTGCCGCGGCGCGCAAGCATGAGGTGTTTTCGCAGTTGCTGGTGCGCCGCCAGGACGAGCAGCGCCGCGTCGTCGAGCGCGAGGAGCAGAAGCGCCAGGACGAAATGGCCACCCAGGTGTGGTGGAGGTCCCAGCGGTGAGCGCTACCCGGCTTCAGCGGCGGGCGGGGACGGTCGCCTTATGCGGTGGAGAACACCCTTCGAGGAGCCCCGCATGACCCAGATCGACCCCGTCTCGATGGCGACCCAGCTCGCCACCGCCTACACCCAAGGCACGCGCACCCAGCTGAACACGCAGACCCAGCGCGCCGAGGAAACCTCCAGCGCCCTGAGCAAGCTGCAGTCGGCGCTGCGCGCCTTCGAGAGCGCGGCTGCCGCGATGTCGGCGAAGAAAGGCATGCTGCAGTTCGGCGCCAGCCTGAGCGTCAACGGCATCGGCAGCGCCAGCGCGACCAGCACGGCCCAGCCCGGCACCCAGAGCCTGTGGGTCGAGCAGGTCGCCACCGCGCACCAGATTTCGTATGCCAATGTGCCGGCCGTCCCGGTCGCCCAGGGCGGCACGCTGTCGCTGCAAGTCGGCTCGGGCACGGCCTTCAGCGTGGACCTGAGCAGCGCCGACTCGGATGCCGACGGCACCCTGAGCCAGGCCGAAACCGCGCGGGCCATCAACCTCGCGCCGAACAACCAGGGCCAGGTCTCCGCCATGATCGTCACGGTCGGCGCCCAGACGCAGCTGGTGCTGACCTCGGCACAGACCGGCGCGGGCAGCACGGTGACCCTGGATGTCACGGGCCTGCCGGCCGGTGCGCTGAAAGACTCGCTGTCCGCCGGCCCCACCACCCTGGCCCAGGCGCGCGACGCGATCGTCTGGCTGGGCGCCAAGGACACCGGCGTCAAGCTGCAGCAGGCCTCCAATACCTTCACCGCGATCCAGGGCGTGAGCATGACCTTCACGCGCGCCTCGGCGGTCGGCGACGCGCCGCTGACCTTGAGCGTCAGCCGCGACGCGGCCGGCACCGCCGACAACGTGCGCGCCTTCGTCGACGCCTTCAACACGCTCAAGACCACGCTGGACGAGCTGACCCGACCGGCCAAGGTCGACGACGGCAAGGCCGCGGCCGTGTTCGCCTCGGACTCCGGGGTGCGCTCGCTGCGCAACAAGCTCAACGACCTGATCCGCCAGGACTGGGGCGGCGTGCGGCTGATGGAGTTCGGTGTGGCGATGGACCGCCACGGCGCGCTCTCGCTCGACACCGCCAAGCTCGACAAGGCGGTGGCCGCCCGTCCCGACGCGCTCAACCAGCTGTTCGGCAGCACCAGCCTGAGCGCGCGTTCGGGCCTGCTCGCCGCGCTGGACACCGAGGTCGACCGCTGGGCCGACAGCTCGGGCGGGCAGATCAAGCGCCGCCAGGACTCACTGGCGACGGTGCAGAAAAACGTGCGCGCCCGCCAGACCCGGCTCGATGACCAGTACGAGCAGGCCTACAACCGCTACCTGAAACAGTTCTCGCAGCTGCAGACCCTGATGTCCCAGATGGACCAGACCAGCAGCATGTTCTCCACCACGACCTGAGAGCGGGCGCGGCCCGGCCGCGCCCGCTCCGATCCGAGGGACCGCCTTGACCTACGACGCCTACCGCAGCTACCACGCTGTCAACCTCGAAGCCCGCACCGCCCAGGCCTCGCCCGTGCAGCTGGTGCTCATCCTGATGGACGGCCTGCTGGAAGAGCTGGCCCGCGCCCGCGCCCACATCGAGGCGCGCCGCTACGAGCTCAAGGCGAAGAGCCTGGACAAGTGCATCGACATCCTCAACGGGCTGTCGAGCGCGCTCGACCCCGAGTCCGGCGGCGAGGTGGTCGCCAACCTGGGCCGCCTCTACGACCACTGCGCACAGCGGCTCTACCAGGCCGGCTACGAGCTCGATCCCGCGATGGTGGACGAGGTCAGCGGCCTGGTCGGCACGCTCAAGCGCGGCTGGCAGGGCGTGGAGTCGCGCCGTGGCTGACCGGCAGGCGCGGCTGCTGAGGCTGGCGGGGCGCCTGAGCCATGCCGCCACGATGCGCGACTGGGCCGAGCTGGCCGAGGCCGACGCCGAACTGCGCGCGCATGCCGCCGAGTTCGCCGCGCGCGAGCACTGGAGCACCGCCGAGCTGCGTGCCTTCGCGGTGCTGGAGCACGCCCATCTGCAGGCGCGCGAGCGCTGCGCCTGCGAGGCCGAGCGCACCGAGGCCCGGATGGCCGAACTGCGCAGCCGCAGGTCCGGCTGGATGGCCTACGCCCTCAACGGCGATCCCGACGAAAGCAACCCATGACCCCTCTCACGATGACGGCCCCGACGGCCGGTCGGCCGCTGGCCGACAGCGCACCGGCCTTGCCCGGTGGTTCGGCGCCCTTGGCCGCCGCTGGCCCCGCCGTGGCCGGCCGGCCTGCGGCGGCTGTGGTGCCGCCCTTTGCCGGCGCCTTGCAGCAAATGGTGATGCAAGGCGCGACGGAGCTCCTGCGCGAGCCTGCCGCGCTGCCGGTGCTGCCCGCCGGGGTCCCGGCACAGCCGGAGCCGGCCGTGGCCCCGCCGGCCCTGCCCATCGGGCTGCCGGTGCCGGCACCGCTGGCGGTCTTGTCTGCGCTGCCCGCTGCGGCCCCGGTACTCCGGCCCGTGGCGCCCCGGCCTGTCGAGGCCGCCGAGCCGGCAGTCCCTGCCGACGCAGCTCCGCGGCTGCCCGAAGCGTCCGCCGAGGCGGCCGCGGCGCTCGGACTCGCGATGCCGCCCTGGATGGCCGCGCTCCTCGGGGCGCAGCCGGCCACGGCGGCTGTGCAACCCGGCGCGCAACCCGTCACGGCGGCTGTGCAGCCTGCCACGGCGGCTGTGCAGCCGTCGGCGCTTGTCGGCGCCGACCTCGCGCTCGCCGTACCGGCCCGTCTGCCGGCCGGGGTGCCGGACCTGATGAATGCCGCTGCGGCGGCGCAGCTGAAACTGGCGCTGCCGGCCCAGGCGGCCGGCGAGCCGGCGTCCGCTGCCGCTGCCGCTGCCCCGGGGGCTGCGGCTCCCGCGCCGCTGCCGGCGCTGCTGCGCGAGCTGCCGGCCGTCGCAGCGCCGCCGGACCAGGGTTTCGGCAGCGGCGGCACCGGCGAACCCTTGCCCTCGCAGGCCGGCGCCACCGGCCACGCGCTGCAGGCGGCCTTGTCGCTGCAGGCCGGCCCCGACGCTGTCGAAGCGGCGGCCGCGCCGGCACAGGGCCTGCACACACGCCAGCCCGGCTCCACGGGACTGGCCGAGGTGCTGGGCGAACGCCTGCGCTTCCAGCTCGCCAGCGGCAGCGACCGCGCAGTGATCCGGCTCGACCCGCCCATGATGGGCAGCATCGAGATCGTGATCCGGCACGAGGCGGGCGGCCTGCAGGTGCAGATGAGCGCCACCCATGGTGAGGTCGCGCGCCAGCTGCAGGCGATCGGCGACACCTTGCGCCAGGACCTGGTGCAGCGCCAGTACGGCGAGGTCTCGGTGGTGGTGGTGGCCGACGGTGGCGCGCGCGATCGCGACGCCCAGGGCCGCCAGGGCCGCGAGCAGGGGCAGCCACAACAGCCGGGCCGTGGCCTGGCCGAGGAATCGGATGAAGGTCGCGGCGGCTTCGGGCTTGCCGACGACGGCAAGGAAGGACGATGAAAAAAAGCATGCTCGTGCTCAGCCTGGTGCTGGGCGGCACCCTGATCGCGGCGGCCGCCGGCGGCGCCGCCTGGTTCCTGTTGCCGCGCCAGGCCGCGGCGGGCGCCCCGGCAGCGGCCGCGCCCCCCAAACCGGAGCTGGAGCCGGACACCCAGGAGTACCGCTACGTCACGCTGGACAAGGTGATCGTGATGCTGCGTGGCCTGGACGGCGAGGCGCGGGCCCGCTACATCGCAGTGGATCTGGTCTTCAAGACGCCCGTGAAGAAGGAGAAGGCCACCAAGGCCCAGCTGCCGCTGCTGCGCAGCGTCACGGTGCAGGCGCTGTCGAACTACACCCGCGAGCAGGCCAGCCAGATGAACGTGGAGCAGTTCACGGCGGTGCTCAACCGGGCCTTCGCCAAGCGCTATGCCAGCGACCGGCAGGAGGCGCCTTTCACGCAGGCCATGCTCGGCAAGCTGATCATCGAGTGAGCACAGTTCCGGGCCCGGGCGCTTAAGGATTTGGCTGATCAAGGAAACCTGCGGAACAGCCGCAAACCAGGGGGCGTCCTGCCGTCGGCGGGCCGCCCCTTGTTCGATCCACACTGCCTGATACCGCACCCATGGACTACGGCTACGCCGAACTGCAGAGCGTCGAGAGCGTCGCCACGCGTCTCGCGCCCGGCGAGGAACAGCGCCAGCTGCTGGCCTATGCGCCGCTGGTCAAGCGCATCGTGCGGCAGCTGTCGTCGCAGGCGGGCGGCGCGATCGACCGCGAGGACATGGAACAGATCGGCCTGATGGGCTTGCTGGAGGCGTTGCGGCGCTACGGCACGCCGGACGAGAAGTTCGGCGCCTTCGCGGCGCTGCGGGTGCGCGGCGCCATCCTCGACGAGCTGCGCCGGCAGGACTGGCGGCCGCGCGCGGTGCGCCAGGAAAGCCACCGGGTGCGCGACGCGGTGCGCGAGCTGACGCGCAAGCTCGGCCGCGAGCCGGCCGAGGCCGAGATCACCCAGGCGCTGGGCTTGAGCTCCGAGGCCTGGCAGGCCCACCAGCTGAGCGAAAACGCCGAGGTGATGGCGAGCTTCGACGAGCTGCTGCACGAGCTGGACAACCAGCCGGCCGACACACTCTCGCCCGAGACCCAGCTGGTGCGCCGGCGCTCGCTGGAGCAGGCGCTGGGCCAGCTCGACGAGCGCGAGCAACGCGTGATCCAGCTCTATTACGAATACGAGGCGAACTTCAAGGAGATCGCGGCCGTGCTCGACCTCACCGAGGCCCGGGTGTGCCAGATCAACAAGGGCGCGCTGAAGAAGATGAAAGCCTTTCTCGAGGCCTGAACGGAGAACCAAGAGATGATGCAACTCATCGGTATCGGCATCGTGCTCGGCTGCGTGTTCGGCGGCTTCATGCTCATGGGCGGCAGCTTCAGCGTCATCTGGGAGCCGGTGGAGCTGTTGATCATCGCCGGCGCGGCGCTGGGCGCCATCGTGCTGGGCAACCCCAAACATGTGCTGGCGGAGATGGTGATCCAGCTGCGCAAGCTGATCACCACCAAGCAGCAGGGCTCGGAGTTCCAGCGCCAGCTGCTGCTGCTGATGTACGAGCTGCTGCAGACCGCCGGCGGCGGCCTGAAGGCGCTCGACCAGCACGTCGAGGCGCCGCACCAGAGCCCGCTGTTCCAGCGTTATCCGCTGATCCTCGAAGAGCCCAAGCTGCTGGCCTTCATCGTCGACAACTTCCGCCTGATGGCGATGGGCAAGATCAACGCCCACGAGCTCGAAGGCGTGCTGGAGCAGGAGCTGGAAGCCATCCACGACGAGCTGACCCAGCCGGCCAAGTCGCTGCACAAGATCGCCGAGGCGATGCCGGGCTTCGGCATCCTGGCCGCCGTGCTGGGCATCGTGATGGCGATGAACACGGTGGCCGACGGCGCCGCCGCCGGCGAGATCGCCGCCAAGGTGGCCGCCGCGATGGTGGGCACCTTCATCGGCATCTTCTTCTGCTACGGCGTGATGGACCCGATCAGCAACATGATGAAGCAGCTGGTGACCCAGGAGATGTCCACGCTCGAATGCGTGAAGGTGGTGCTGTGCACGCATGTGGCCGGCAAACCGCCGCTGCTGGCGATCGACGCCGGGCGCCGCTTGGTGCAGCTGAACATCAAGCCCAGTTTTGCGCAGCTGGAGTCGTGGATCGACGCGCTGCAGCAGCAACCTGCTTGAGCGCCAACGCGAACCACCCATGAGCTCAAAGCACGACAAGCACGCGGAAGCCGTCATCAAGCGGGTTTCGCGCAAGCACGAGGACGACGGGCACGGCGGCGGCTGGAAGGTCGCCTTTGCCGATTTCTGCCTGGCGCTGATGTGCTTGTTCATGCTGTTGTGGGTGCTCTCCGCACGCGACAGTGAGCGTGCCTCGCAGGCGCTGGCGGCCGGCAGCACGATCGAGGAGGGTGCCGGCCCCCAGTTTGGCGAATCGATGCGCAGCGCCGACGGCAGCCTGATCTCGCGCGAGCCGGTGCCGGCCACCGCGACCGGGCCCGCCGGCGATTCGGCCGAGCCGCGTCCCGAGAAGGTCGAGCCGGTCAAGCGCCGCTACGACACCGCCGCCGAGCAGGAAGACCTGTCGCAGCTGCTCAAGCAGCTCAGCGCGGAATCCGGCCTGGCCGGCAACCTGATGACCGACATCACGCCGCAGGGCCTGCGCGTGATGCTGCACGACACCGAGCGCCGCGGCATGTTCAAGCTGGGCAGCGCGGTGCCCAGCGAGCGTTTCTCGGAGCTGCTGCGCCGCATGGGCCCGCTGTTTGCGCAGATCGAGAACCAGATGCTGATCGTCGGCCACACCGATGCGCTGCAGTACGCGAGCGCCGGCACCAGCGGCCAGTCCAACTGGAGCCTGTCGAGCAACCGCGCGATGGTGGCGCGTGCCCACCTGCTGGCCGGCGGCATGCCGACCCAGAGCGTGCTGCAGGTGGTCGGCATGGCGGAGCGCGCGCCCATCGATGCCGTGCGCCCCACCGCGGCGGTCAACCGCCGCATCGAGCTGCTGATCATGACCACCTCCCAGGCCCGCGCGACCGCCGCGATGTTCGGCGTGCCGGGCGAGGTGAAACCGCTGACGGAAGGGGTCGACACGGCCCTGCCCGAGCGCGAGGCGCTGCGCGATCTGCGCCACCGACTGAGTGAGGGCGGGCCCGCTGCCGCGGGCCGCTGACCAGATGCGTACCAACAAGACACGAGGCGATCGAATGAGAATCACCGCAACCGGCCCCCAGACCGCGGCCGCTCCCGTCGCTTCCACCGCTCCCGCCGTCGAGGCGACGGCCCCCGTCGCGGCGGTTGCCCCGGTGCGCGCCGCCGGCCTGCAGTCGGCGGCCCTGCAGCCGGCGATGGCCGCGATGCAGGCCCTGCCCGAGATCGACGCCGCCAAGGTCGAGGCCTTGCGCGATGCGCTGGCGCGCGGCGAGGTGCGCTTCGACGCGAAACGCCTGGCGGGTCTGATCGAGCGCTATCACGGAGCCGGTCGATGAGTGCTCAGGGACCGCTGGCCCAGCTGCTGCAAGGCGTGCGCGCCGACCTCGGCGACTACGCCCGGCTGCACGAGCTGCTCGAAGCGCAGTTCGAGGCCGCGCTGCGCCACCAGAGCGCGCGACTGGGCGAGCTGGCCGAGCAGATCAGCGGCCTGGCCGCGACGCTGGAGTTGCGCCGCCAGCAGCGTGTTGTGCTGGCCGCGGAACTGCTCGGTGCCGGGACGCGCCCGAACGTCGCGGCGATCGAGCCGCTGCTGCCGCCGCAAAGCGGCGCCACCTTGCGCGAATGGTGGAGCTCGCTGGAGCAGAGCGTGCGCGATTGCAAGGCGCTCAACGCGCGCAACTGTCGCCTGATGATGGACCAGCACGAGATCATGCAGCGGGTGCTGCACCCGGAGGCCGACCTCTATGCTCCGGCCTGAGTTCGACCCTTTTTCCGCTGCGCTGCCGGCCTTCGGCGAGCGCATCGCCGCGCCCACGGGTGGCAGCGGCTCGGCCGCCTTCGCGCTGGGTGCGCAGGTGCGTGAGGAAGTGCGGTCCTTCATCGAAGCCGGCGCGGGTGGCAGCGCTGCCACCGGCCTGAGCGTGGAGGGCGGCCTGCATCGCGCGCGCCTGCAGGCCGGCTCGCCCGCTTCCATCGCGGCGGCGGCGTTGGAGCCGGCGGCCCTGCGGGCTGATGGCCTGGACCTGCAAGCGCCGGCCGGCAGCATCTCCGACCCCCAGCAGCGTTTCCTGGCCGAGATCGCTCCCTGGGCGGACGAAGCCGGGCGCCGACTGGGCGTCGCGCCGCACTTGGTGGCCGCGCATGCCGCGCTGGAGTCGGGCTGGGGCCAGCACCCGCTGCGCGGCCCCGACGGCCAGACCACCCACAACCTGTTTGGCATCAAGGCCGGCAGCCGCTGGAGCGGTGCGGCCGCCGATGCGGCGACCACCGAATACGTCGGCGGCAGCCCGGTCGCGACGACCGAGCGCTTCCGCAGCTACCCGGACGCCGGCAGCGCCTTCCGTGACTACGCGGGGCTGCTGCTGGGCAACCCGCGTTACCGCGAGGCACTGAACACCGGCAGCGACGCGCGCGCCTTCGCCGAGGGCCTGGCGCGCGGCGGTTATGCGACCGACCCGGCGTATGTCGACAAGCTGGTGCGCATCGCGACGCGCCTTCAGTCGGTGGAGTGAGCAGGCATGGCTGGCGGCAAGTCCGGTTCGACGGTGGAGCTTGAAGTGATGCGCGCTTGGATCACGCGGCCGGTTTTCGCGTTGCGCACGCGGACCACCTCGCCCCGGCCGCCGGCTTCCAGTGCCTCGCCGGCCACGCTGACCTCGATGCCGGCGTGGCGCGCGACGATCTGCACCTTGTCGCCGCGCCGGAGCAGCTGCGGCACCACCAGCGCGCGCCGCGACAGCGGCTGGCCGGCTTTGAGCGGGCGCCGGCTGGTGCGGCCCACCGCGTCCTCGGGATCCGACAGCGTGTCCTGCAGCGACGCCACGGGGCGCCGCTCCAGCGCCAACTCCTCGGCTTGCAGCGGGCGGCCGGCGGGCACTTCGGTGGTGCTCACCAGCACTTCGGCCGAGACGACCGCGCGCACGACCACCGCCACCCTCCAGCTGCCCGCGTCGCCCGCGCGGCAGTCGGCGACAAAACGCAAACGCGCCGGATGGCGTGCGTCGAGCGTCTCGATCTCCAGCGTCCCGGGGCAGGGCGGCAGCGGCCGCGTGCCGGTCAGCACCTTCAACTCGAAGCCCGGCTCGCGCAGCCCCTCGCGTCGGGCCTGCTCGTCGAGCAGCCCCCGCGCGACCTGCGCGACCTGGTCCTCGGGCGTCGCCGGGGCGCCGGAGACGGCCTCGCCCAAACACCCCCACAGCAAGGTTGCACCGCAGACCGCGGCGCAGCGCCGGTTTTTCTTCGATCCGTTTTTCGATGCGAAAGGCAAGAGCATGGCTATCGATTTCGACAAGGCCCTGGGTCTGCACCCGGAGGCCCTCAAGCTGAGGGCCGAACGGACGAAGATCCTGGCGTCCAACATCGCCAACGAGAACACCCCGGGCTACCAGGCGCGCGACATCGACTTCGCCGCGGCGCTCGCCGGCGCCGTGGCCGGTGAAGACGCCGGCGGCCTGGCGCTGGACACCGACACACTGTATCGCGTCCCGAACCATGCCTCTCAGGACGGCAACACGGTGGAACTGGGTGTCGAGCAGGCGGCCTTTTCCCAGAACGCGTCGGACTTCCAGACCAGCCTGACCTTTCTCAACATGAAGCTCAAGGGACTGGCCAAGGCCATCTCGGGACAGTGAGACCATGACCTTCCGCAACATCACCCAGATCGCCGGCTCGGCGATGACCGCGCAGTCGGTGCGGCTGAACACCGTCGCGAGCAATCTCGCCAACGCCCACTCGGCCGCTGGCAGCGAGGCCGAGGCCTACCGTGCCCGCAAGCCGGTGTTCGCCGCCGTCGCGCAGCACAACGGCCTTGCCGGCGGTGCCCGCGTGCAGGTGCTGGACGTCGTGCAGAGCGACGAGCCGGTGCGCCGGGTCCACGAACCGGACCACCCGATGGCCGACGCCGAGGGCAAGGTCTACTACCCCAACGTCAACAGCGTCGCCGAGATGACCGACATGATGGCCGCCTCGCGCGCCTTCGAGAGCAACGTCGAGGTGATGGGCCGCGTCAAGCAGATGCAGGCCAGCCTGCTGCGCCTGGGTGAGGGTTGAAGACCATGCAGACCACACTCGACACCACCACCCAGAGCAGCGGCGCCGGCGCGAGCACCACACCGGCCGCAGCGGCCGGCGGCAACGGTGCGCCCTCGCAGCTGTTCACCACCTTGCTGGTGGCGCAGATCAAGAACCAGAACCCGCTGGAGCCGGCCGACCCCAGCCAGTTCGTCGGCCAGCTGACGCAGCTGAGCCAGATGGAGGCGCTGCAGAAGCTGGCCGCCCAGGGCGAAGCCCAGGCCGCGATGCTGGGCAGCCTGCAGCAGCTGGCGCTCGGCGCCCAGGTCGGCGCCACGGTCAGCGTGCGCAGCGACAGCGTGCGCCTGCAGGACCAGCCGGTGTCCGGCCGCTTCGTGCTGGACAACGCCACGCAACAGACCGCCGTCGTGCTGACCGGGGCCGACCGCCAAGCGCGCCGCATCGAGCTGGGCCCCCAGCCGGCCGGCGAGGTCGGCTTCAGCATCGATCCGCAGATGCTGGGTCTGCCGCCCGGCCGCTACGCCCTGCAGGTCGACACCGGCAGCGGCAGCGGTCCCGAGGTCGAGGTCAGCGGGATTCTCCAGAACGTCAAGCTGTCCGCCTCCGGCGGCAGCCTGCTCCATATCGATGCCGTCGGCGACGTCGCGGCGAACGCCATCACCGGCCTGCACGGCCGTCCCTGAAGAGGAGGAGACATCATGAGTTTTGCCATTGCACTGTCCGGCATCAACGCGATCAACTCGGAGCTGAACACCATCTCCAACAACATCGCCAACGCCGGCACCTACGGCTTCAAGTCCAGCCGCACCAACTTCGCCGCGATGGTCGCGGGCACCCAGCCCACCGGCGCCGAGGCGGCGTCGATGACGCAGAGCATCGAGACCGGCGGTGGTGTGGTCAACACCGGGCGCGCGATGGACGCCGCCATCCAGGGCCGTGGCTTTTTCGTCACCCGTGACAGCTCGGGCGAGATGCTCTACACCCGGGTCGGCATCTTCAATGCCGACAAGGACGGCTACGTGGTCGACAGCTTCAACCGGCGCGTGCAAGGTTACGCCGCCACCGAGGCCGGTGCTGCCGCGGGCGCCATGGGTGACCTGCGTGTGCCGATGGGTCAGGTCGCGGCCAAGCCCAGCGACGAGCTGAAATACGTCGGCAACCTGTCGGCCGGCTGGACCACGCCCACGGTGGCGACCTTCGACCGCACCGACCCGCTGAGCTTCAACAGCTCCATGGTCTCGGTGGTGCACGACTCGCTGGGTGTGCAGCACAGCGTGACGCAGTACTTCGTCAAGAGCGCGACCAACCAGGTCACGGTGCACTACACCTTCGACGGCGCCGGCCTGGCCCAGACCACCACGCTGGACTTCGGCAGCGACGGCCAGCTGACGGCGCCCCTCGGCCCGCTGGCGCTGGCCCTGGGCACGCCCGCCGGCGCCAATGCGCTGTCTGTCGCGCTGGACTACACCGGCACCACCCAGTTCGCCGGCGAAAGCACCACCACCGTCAACAGCAGCAACGGCCACGCTTCGGGCACGCTGATCGGCCTGCAGCTGGACGACACCGGCTCGGTGGTGGCCCAGTACAGCAACGGCGAGAAGCAGAGCGTCGGCACCCTGGCGCTGGCGACCTTCGCGAACGAAAACGCGCTGGTGCCGGTCAGCGAGACCAGCTGGTCGACCTCGGTCGGCTCGGGCACGCCGCTGTTCTTCACGCCGGGCTCCGGCATGGCGGGGACCCTCAGCGTGGGCGCGCTGGAGCAGTCCAACGTCGACATGACCGGCCAGCTGGTCAGCCTGATGTCGGCCCAGCGCAACTACCAGGCCAACACCAAGGTCATCTCGACCCAGAACGAGATGATGCAGTCGCTGATGCAGGCGGTCTGAGCGGGCCATGGACGCGCTGATCTACACCATCATGAGCGGCGCCGAGCGGGCCCAGCGGGCCCAGCAGGTGCATGCCAACAACCTCGCCAACCTCGAGACGCCGGGCTTTCGCGCCGACCTCGAGCTGGCCACCGCGCAGCCGGTCGAAGGCTATGGCTACGACGCGCGCCATCTGAGCGGCCTGCAGGCCAACGCGGTGAGCTCGCGCGAAGGCGCGCTGCGACAGACCGGCCGCGAACTCGATGTCGCGATCACCGGCCCGGGCTACTTCGCCGTGCAGTGGGGCGAGGGCGAGGCCTACAGCCGCGCCGGCGCCTTCACGCTGGATGCCGAAGGCCAGCTCACCTTGGGCGGCCGCCCGGTGCTGGGCGACGGCGGGCCCATCGTGCTGCCGCCCTTCAGCCGCGTCGAGATCGGCAGCGACGGCACCCTCTCGATCCAGCCTCCCGGCCAGGCCGAGCTGCAGCCGGTCGACAAGCTCAAGCTGGTGCGCCCCGAGTCGGGCGAGATCAGCAAGAACGAAGCGGGCCTGATCGTGCCGCGGCAGGGCGGTGAGCTGCCCGCCGACGAGACGGTGGTGGTGAAAAGCGGTTTCCTCGAAGGCAGCAATGTCTCGGCCATCGAGGAGATGGTCGCGACCATGAACCTCAATCGCGACTTCGAATTGCAGATGAAGCTCTATCGCGCGGCCGACTCCATGGCCGAAGCCGGCAACCGGCTCATCCGCGAGTGAACACACGAAAGGACAGGACATGAATCCCGCAATGTGGATCAGCAAGACCGGCGTGCAGGTCCAGGACGCGAAGCTGCAGGCGATCGCGAACAACCTGGCCAACGTCAACACGGTCGGCTTCAAGCGCGACCGCGTGGTCGCCGAGGACCTGTTCTACCAGGTCGAGCAGCAGCCCGGCGCCCAGCGTGCCGACAACACGCTGGCGCCCTCGGGCATCCAGCTCGGCAACGGCACCCGCGTGGTCGGCACCCAGAAGGTGTTCACCACCGGCAACCTGCAGACCACCGGCCAGTCCCTGGACGTCGCCATCGTGGGCAACGGTTTCCTGCAGGTGGCGCGCCCCGACGGCGAGACTGCCTACACCCGCGCCGGCCAACTGCAGGTGGACGCCGAGGGCCGCCTGGTCAATGCCCAGGGCCTGCCGCTGCTGCCCGAGATCACGGTGCCGGCCAATGCGACGGCCATCACGATCGGCGAGAACGGCGTGGTCTCGGCCACGGTGCCGGGCTCGGCCACCCCGACCGAGCTGGGCCAGCTGACGCTGGCCAGCTTCGTCAACCCGACCGGCCTGCTGGCGCTGGGCGAGAACCTCTACCAGGCCACCGCCTCGAGCGGTGCCGCCACCGAGGGCAACCCCGGCGAGGAGGCCTTCGGCAAGCTCAAGCAGGGCGCGCTGGAAGGCTCCAACGTGCAGGTGGTGGAGGAAATGGTGGACATGATCGCGGCGCAGCGCAGCTACGAGATGAACACCAAGGTGCTGTCGGCGGCGGACAACATGCTGCAGTCGCTGGCGCAGGCGGTGCGGTGATGCGCACGGCCTTCTGCTCCGTTTCGCTGGCCCTGGCGGCCTTGCTGCAGGGCTGCGCCACCCAGGCGCTGCAGGCGCCGCTGGCCGACGAGCCGCCGCCCCCGGTGGCCGCCGTGCCGCAGGCCAAGGGCAGCGGCGGCGGCGTCTTCACGGGCGGCAGCTCGTGGTCGCTGGTGGCCGACCGCCGGGTGTTCCACCCCGGCGACGTGCTGACCGTGATGCTGCAGGAGACCACCCAGGCGAGCAAGAAGGCCGACACCAGCATCGGCAAGGACAGCGACGTCGCGGTGAAGGCGCCGGTGCTCGCGGGCAAGGCGCTCAAGGCGGACATCGGTCTGGGCGCCTCGCGCGACTTCTCCGGCAGTGCCTCCAGCACGCAGCAGAACACGCTGCAGGGCGCCATCACGGTGGTGGTGCAGGAAGTGCTGCCCAACGGCCTGATGCGTGTCAGCGGCCAGAAGGTGCTGACGCTCAACCAGGGCGAGGAGTTCATCCGCCTGAGCGGTTATGTGCGCCCGGCGGACGTGGACGTCAGCAACCGCGTGTCCTCGCAGCGCATTGCCAACGCCCGCATCGCCTACGCGGGGCAGGGCGCGATGGCGGATGCCAACAGCGCCGGCTGGCTGACCCGGCTGTTTTTCAGCCCCGTGATGCCGTTCTGAAGCAAGGAATTCCGAGATGATCTCCCCCTTCCGTGCCGCCCTGGCGCTGGCCCTGGCCGGCCTGATCGCGGCCTTCGCGGCACCCGCCGCCGCTGCGTCGCAAACGCTGCGCAACCTGGTGCGCGTGGAAGGCATGCGCGAGAACCAGCTGATCGGCTACGGCCTGGTGGTCGGCCTGCACGGCACCGGCGACAGCACCCAGGTGAAGTTCTCGGGCCAGTCGGTCACCAACCTGCTCAAGCAGTTCGGCATCGAGCTGCCCGGCGGTGGCGACACCAAGCTCAAGAACGTCGCGACCGTGATGGTCAGCGCGGTCTTTCCGCCCGGCTACCGGCGCGGCCAGACCATCGATATCACGGTGTCCTCGCTGGGCGACGCCAAGAGCCTGCGCGGCGGGGTGCTGCTGCTGACGCCGCTGCGCGCGGCCGACGGCGAGGTGTATGCACTGGCGCAGGGCAACCTGGTGGTCGGCGGTCTCTCGGCCCAGGGCAACAGCGGGTCGAGCGTGACCGTGAACACACCGACCTCGGGCCGCATTCCCAACGGCGCCAGCGTGGAGCGCGAGATCGCGACCGATTTCGACTCCAACCCGACCGTGCGCCTGAGCCTGAAGCGCCCGCACTTCCAGACCGCGACCAACATCGTCGAGGCCATCAACCGCCGTCACGGCGACATCGCGACAACCCGCGACGCCACCAGCGTCGAGGTGGTCGCGCCCGCCGACCCGACCCGGCGGGTGGCCTTCGTGGCCGCGCTGGAAGCGATGCCGATCGACGTCGGCGCGGAGGTTCCGAAGGTCGTGTTCAACTCGCGCACCGGCACGGTCGTGATCGCCGAAGGCGTGCGAGTGCGTGCGGCCGCGATCTCGCACGGCTCGCTGAAGGTGGTCATTTCCGAATCCACCGCGGTGAGCCAGCCCCAGCCCTTCGGCCGCGGCGAGACGGTGGCGACGCCGCAGTCCCGGGTCGCGGTGGACCAGGGCTCGGGCCAGATGTTCAAGTGGCCGGCCGGCGCCAGCCTGCAGGCCATCATCGACACCGTCAACAGTACCGGCGCCTCGCCCGACGACATCATGGCCATCCTGCAGGCGCTGGACCAGGCCGGTGCGATCGACGGCGAACTCGTGATCCTGTAAGCCTGCCATGGACCCCTTGCTGACCCCCGCCGCCGGCGCGGCGCCCGCCGCGGGCGCGCCCGAGGACAAGGTGCGCGCCCAGGCCGAGGCCGCGGCGCAGAAGTTCGAGGCCTTTTTCATCACCGAGATGCTGCGCCAGATGCGCCGCACCACCCGGGAGATGGCCGCCGACGACAGCGCCTCCAACCAGCGCATCAACGAGGACATGCTGGACATGGCCGACGGCCGCACGGCCGACACGCTGGCCGGCCAGCGCGCCTTCGGCATCGCCGACGCCATCCTGCGCCAACTATTACCGCCGCAGGCCCCCGGCGTGACGGCGGCGGTGGATCGGGCGTTTAAGCCCGGCGCGAAACCGGTCGCCTCGGCAGAGTAAGCACCACCGTCGAAGCCATGTCCATCATCCAGAACGCACTGTCCGGTTCGCTGGCCGCGCAAGCCGCGCTGAACACCGCCAGCCAGAACATCGCCAACGTCATGACGCCGGGCTACACCCGCCAGGGCGTGCTGCTGGTCGCCGCCAAGCCCAGCCAGGCGGGTTCGATGGGCGCCGGTGACGGCGTCAAGGTACCGGCGCTGCAGCGCTTCAGCGACGGCTACAAGAGCCTGCAGCTGTGGAACGCCGCGTCCGAGCTGGGCCAGCGCGAGAGCGTGCAACCCTACCTGGGCCAGCTGGAGCAGGTGATGGGCGACGAGGCCTCCAGCCTCAACGCCGGGCTGGACCAGTTTTTCGGCGCCCTCAACGCGGCCAGCGTCGAGCCCACCTCCAGCCCGCTGCGGCGCCAGATCGTCACCGCGGCCGACGCGCTGGCGCAGCGCTTCAACAGCCTGCACCAGGTGCTGTCCAACCAGCGTGCCTCGATCTACCAGCAGCGCCTGGCGAGCGTCGCGCAGATCAACACCTTGTCGGTCGACATCGCCGCGCTCAACCGCGAGATTTCGGCCACCCGCGCCAGCGGTCTCAACCCCTCGGGACTGATGGACGAGCGCGACCAGAAGATCGATGCGCTGGCCGGACAGGTCGGCATCCAGGTGGTCGAGCAGGCCGACGGCAGCCGCAACGTGCTGCTGCGCAGCGGCCAACCGCTGGTGGTCGGCAACGCCGCCTCCACGATCGTCGCGCAGGGCCAGCCCGACGGCACGCAGAAGCTGGTGCTGAGCTTCGCGAGCGAAAGCTTCACGCTCGCCACCGACCGCCTGGGCGGCCCGCTGGGCGGGCTGCAGGACTTCGAGCAGCGGGTGCTCGGGCCGCTGGTGGCCTCGGTGCGCGAGATGGCCGAGGCCATCAGCACCCGCTTCAACGACCAGCTGGCGGCCGGCTACGCGATGGACGGCAGCGCCGGCGCGCCGCTGTTCAGCTTCGACGCCTCCGCCGCCGACGGCCTGCTGCAGGTGGACACCAGCCTGTCGGCCGACGCGCTGGGCTTCTCGGCCGACCCGGCCCAGCCCGGCAACAGCGACAACCTGCTGGAGCTGATCGAGCTGCGTCAGCAGCCGGTGACGCTGAGCTCGCTCGGCGACGTGCTGCTGCGCGATGCCTACACCCAGCTGGTGGGCAAGATCGGCACCGACAGCCAGCAGAACCAGACCGCGCTGAAGACCGCCCAGACCGTGCGCAACCAGGCCGAGGAGAGCTGGAAGTCCACCAGCGGCGTCAACAGCGACGAAGAAGCCATCAACCTGATGCAGTACCAACAGATGTACCAGGCCAACATGAAAGTCATCGCGGTGGCGAACCAGCTGTTCGACAGCACGCTTGCGATGCTGGCCTGAGCGGAGACATAACAATGCGCATCGCCAGCAGCCACTACCACAACACCATGAACACCGCGCTGCAGACCGCGTCGGCCCGGGTCGGCGAGGTGCTGCAGCAAATGGCCTCGGGCCAGCGCCTGATGGTGCCCAGCGACGACCCGGTGCGCCAGGTGCGTGTATCGCGCCTGCAGCGCGAGGACGCCGCGATCGGCCAGTACCGCGACAACATCGGCGCCTTGCAAAGCCGCCTGAGCCAAAACGAGGCGCTGCTCGGCAGCATGACCCAGGACATGCTGCAGGCGCGCGACCTGCTCGTCTGGGCCTCCAACGGCGGCAACACCGCCGAGGACGTGGCGGCGATGGCCGACGCCATGAGCGCGCTGCGCGACAGCCTCTACTACAGCGCCAACAGCCGTGACCAGGAAGGCCGCTACATGTTCTCGGGCACCGCCACCGCGACGCCGGCGGTGGCCCTCGACACGGGCGCGGCGGCCGGCGCGCGCTACAGCTTCGGCGGCAACACCGTGACCCAGAAGGTCATGGTCGGCAATGGCATCACCCAGCCGGCCAACGTCAACGTGTCGGACCTGCACGAGCTGCTCAACCTGCTGGACCTGACGGTCGAGACCCTGCGGACGCCCGGCGCCTCGGTGGCCGATCCCGTCACCCGCGACACCTTGCGCAACACGCTGGACGGGCTGGATGTCACGCTCGGCACGGTGGGCGACCGCATCGCCTCGCTGGGCGGCGCGCAGAACATCCTCGAGACCCTGGACGGCAACCACGAGAACGTGAGCCTGGCGAACCAGCAGGCCCTGATCGATCTGGGCCAGCTCGACTACGGCGACGCGGCGGTGCGGCTCAACGGCTACACCACCGCGCTGCAGGCGACCCAGAAGGCCTATGGCCAGGTGAGCCGCCTGTCGCTGTTCGACGCGCTGTAAGCGAGCGACCGACCGGAGCCCTGCGCCATGCAGATCACCCCCCTCGCCAGCGGCGCCAACACGCCGCGCGTGGCCGCCAGCGACGAGGCCGCGCCCGCGGCCCCGCGCAGTGCCGGGCAGGCGGCGGTCGCCGCCCGCGAGACGCCCGCGCCCGCGCGCGCGCCGCGTGCCGGCCTGCGCTCGTGGGACCCCCGCTTCAACCAGCAGCTCGCGGGCGCCCAGCGGGCGCTGGACTTCCTCAACGAAACGGTGCGCCAGCTGGAGCAGCTCAAGACCCAGCTGGCCGGCCGCCTCGCGGCCGTCTCGGCCGAAGCGGGCGGCGCCCAGGCCGGCTCGCTGGAGCGCTCGCTGCAGCGTTTCGCCGCGCACTGGCGCCGGCGCGCCGAGGCCGGCGGCGGCACGCTGGACAGCCGGCTGGCCCACGTTGCGCAGGGTAGCGCCCGGCAGCGTTTCACGGTCCGCGGCCTGGAGCTGGCGAGCCTGCGCAGCGGCGGCGCCGAGACGCTGGCCTTCAGCGTGGGAGCGGCCGGCCAGAAGGCCGTGCGCGTGCACCTGGAGCCCGGGCTGTCGGACGATGAGCTGGTGCAGCGCCTCGACCAGGCGCTCGCGCCAGCCGGCATCCGCGCCGAGCGCGACGCCCGCGGCGAGCTGGTCTTCAGCACGCCGGAGTCGGAATGGGCCCGCGTGCGCGACGGCCTGGCCGTGCACGGCGGCGGCATCCGCTTTCCCGGCGGTGCCTTCCATGCCGCCCGCATCGAGGCGGAGCCCGAAGCGGTAAGGCCGGAATCCTGGGCCGTCGAGCAGCGCGCCAAGCTGCGCGAGACCCTGCAGGAAGTGCTCGACGCGCTCGACCGGGTGCGGCGCGCGCGCGAGTCGGTGCAGCAGGCGCTGGCGCGCAGCGGCGAACGCTTCGACGCCGGCGCGGCGCTGCAGGAGGCCGGCCGGGCGCAAGGCCAGGCGGTCGAGTTCGAGCGTGCTGCCGCGCAGCCGGGCTACGACCTGCTGCAGTCCATCGCCCCGGCCTTGAGCGGGCTCGGGCGCCACCGTGTGCTGGCCCTGCTCGGCCTGGGCGGCGGCTGACCTGCGCCCGCTGCGGCGTGTCGTGGCGGCTGTTCCGGCCGGATAAGCATTTTTCCTAGGTCGCGCTACGGCAACACCGAGCGCCGGGCCCGACCCTCCTGAATATCCTTACAGGATGACCTCACCCAGCCGGCTGCAGCACGACGCGCGTGCGCCACGCGGCGGCGGCAGGCTGGCAGCGTGGACGTTGACAGTGGCCGCCGTCGGCGCGGCGGCGTCGCTCGGACTCGCCCAAGCGGCCGGCGGCCAGCCGCAGGCGGTGCTCGGGCTGGGCCTGCTGCTGTCGGCGGGCGGCGCCGCGGTGTTGCCGCTGGCGAGCCTGCTGCGCCGACGTCGCCGCGACGCCGAGGCCGCCCGCGAGGCGCTCCAGGGGGCCGAGCAGCGGCATGCCGAAGTGCTGGCCGAACTGCGCCAGGCGCAGGCGCGGCTGCAGGAACAGGCGCAGATCGCGCAGGCGGCACCGGCCGCCGTGGACGAGCCGGCGCCGGGGTCGACCGCCGCGGACGACGCGCTGGCGGTCCTCGATCCGCAAGGACGGGTGCAGCGCTGGAATGCGGGCGCGGTGCGCATCTGGGGCCAGAGCCCGGAGGCCGTGCTGGGCCGTCCTTTCGAAGACCTCTTCGAACAGGCCGATCGGGTGCAGGTCCACGACGCCGTGGCGCAGGCCCTGCACGAGGGCAGCGGCCCGGGCGGCGCGGAGGTGCGGGCGCTGTCGGTCCAGGGTGATGCCTTGTGGGTGCTGCTGTCGGTCTCGCGTGCGCCGGACGCGGCGGGCCCCGGCCCCTGGCTGCTGGTGCGCGGCATCGACGTCACCGCCCGCCGCCTGGCCGACGACGCGCTGCGGCACGCACTGCGGGGCGCCCAGACGCACAACGCCCGGCTGCTCGGATTGAGCCGTGCCTCGGTCGAGATCAACCGCCTGATCGGCCATCCCGAACTGGCCCAGCGCATCGCCGACGACGCCCGCCACCTGATTCCCGCCCACCTCTGCCTGCTCAGTTTGCGGCCGGCCGCGCCCAGTGCCGCGCCGGTGCACGCGATGTCGCTGTCTTCGCGCCACGCGGGCCTGCGCGGCGGCGACCCGGACGCGCTGGGACAGGGCCTCTATGCGATGGTGATGCAGCACGCGAGCCCGCTGCTGCTCGGCAGCGAGGAACTGCAGCGTCATCCGCGCTGGAGCACCTTGGCTGCGGCTTTGCCCGGGCAGCCGGCGCTGCGCGGCTGGCTGGCGGTGCCCATGTTCGGGCGCGACGGCGAGCCGCTGGGCGTGCTGCAGCTGGCCGACCGCTACGAAGGCGAGTTCGATCACGAGGACCTCGCGCTGGCAGGCCAGCTGGCCCAGGTGGCGGCTGCCGCGATCGAGTCCGACGCCTTGTGCGCGCGTGCCCAGGCGGTGGGCCGGCAGGCCCTGCCGCCTGCGGCCGAGAGCGGCTCTGTCGCTGCCGGCCAGCCGGCCGGCGGATCCGAGCCGGCCTTCCCGCTGGACGAACTCGCGACGCTGGCTTCGCAGGAGCTGCAGGAGCCGGTGCGCAAGCTGCAGGGTTTCGCCGAGCGCCTGCGTGAACGCCAGGCGGGCCGCCTCGACGACGCGGGCCGGCAGGACCTCGACCGCATCACGCAGGCGGCGGCCCGCCTGTCGCGCCTGCTTGCGGGGCTGCAGGACTACATGCGCCTCGCGGCGGCTCCGACGGCTTTCCGCAGCACCGACCTGTACGAACTCGCGCGCGCCGTGCTGGCCGACCTGGAGCCGGCACTGCGGCGCAGCGGCGCCGAGGTGAGCCTGCAGCCGATGCCGGTGGTGTCGGCTGACGCGGCGCAGCTGCAGCAGCTGCTGCGCCAGCTGCTGGACAACGCGCTCAAGTTCACGCATCCCGGCGTGCCGCCCCGGGTGAGCATCGCGGCGCGCACCATGGTGGCGCCGGCGTGGCCGGGCCAGGCCGCCCGCGCCATGGTGGAGCTGGAGGTGCGCGACGAGGGGCCGGGCTTCGACCCCGAGCATGCGGAGCGGGTTTTCCTGCCTTTCCAGCGCCTGCATGGGCGCAGCCGCTACGAAGGCTCCGGCCTGGGCCTGGCGATCGCGGCCCGGGTGGCCGAGCGGCACGGCGGCAGCATCGAGGCGCGCCCGGTGCCCGGGCAGGGCGCCTGTTTTGTCGTCCGGCTGCCGTTGCAGCAGGGCGAGGTGGAAGCGCTGCCGGTGCCGGCGGAGGCGCCGGGGCGGCCGGCAGCCGCCGGCGTGGCCGTGCAGGACGCGGCATGAGGAACACAAGGCCATGACGCAGGAAGTGCGCGTCCTGTTGGTGGATGACGACGAGGAAGACCGCTTGCTGCTGCAGGACATGCTGTCCGGTGCCCGCCCCGGGGCGCCGCGGCACGTGTTCAGCGGGGTGGACAGCCTGGAGGCGGCTGCGCCCGCCCTCGCGAGCGGTGCCCACGACCTCTGTCTGGCAGCCTCGCAGCTGGGGGCCCAGCGCGGCGAAGCGCTGCTGGGCCTGCCTCACGGCCCGGCGGGGCCGGTGCCGGTCATCCTGCTGCTCGGCAGCAGCGACCCGCAGCGCGAACGCGAGCTGCTGGCGCGCGGCGCGGCTGATTGCCTGGTGAAGGGCGAGATCGACGCGCGTGCGCTGGTGGCTGCGATCCGCGGTGCACTGGCGCGCCACCGGGCCCAGGCAACGCTGGTCGCCGAACGCGACCAGCTGCGCGCGCAGCTGCGCACCGAGGTCGAGACGGTGCGCGAGCTGAGCCAGGCACAGCGCCGTCTGGCGCGCCGCGAAGCGAGCCTGCGCGCGGTGCTGCACGACAGCGCCGATCCCTTGCTGATCGTCTGCGCGGCACGCCGCCTGCTGTATGCCAACCCGGCTGCGCTGCAGCTGCTGGGCGACGCGGCGCAGATCGGTGCGCGGCTGCCCCTGCCTGCGTCCGCCATCGAGGACGGCAGCGAGCACCTGGCGCTGACCGATGCCCGCGGTCTGCAGCGGCGTTTCCAGCTGAGCGCCTCGCACACCGAGTGGGAGGGCGAGCGCGCGACGCTGCTGGCCTTGCGCGAGCGGGCCCTCGCCGGCGCTGTCGACGCGCTGACCGGGCTGCCGGGGCGCGAGCGCATCGAGGACCTGTTGGGCGAGCAGATCGAGCGCAACCACCAGCAGGGCCAGCGCCTGGTCGCGCTGGCGATCGACCTCGACCACTTCAAGGAAGTCAACGACACGCTGGGCCATGCGGCCGGCGATGCCCTGCTGCGCGAGGTGGCTCAGCGTCTGGCCGCCTGCCTGGGACCACAGGACCTGCTGGCGCGGCTGGGCGACGACGAGTTCGTGGCCCTGCTGCCCGGGCTGGACTCGGCCGAAGCGGCGCGCCCGGTGGTCGAGGCGCTGCTGGCGGCGGTGGCGCTGCCCTGCGAGCTGGCCGGGCGCACCCTCTATCCCGGTTGCAGCATCGGCGTGGCCGTGTCCGGCAGCGGCAGCGCGGCCGATCCGATGCAGCTGCTGCGCCATGCCGACGTGGCGCTGCATGCGGCCAAGCGGGCCGGACGCAACACCTGGCAGGCCTGCAGTCCCGAGCTGGTGCTGCGCCTGAATGAAGGCATCGAGTTGCGCCAGCGCCTGCAGACCGCGATACGGCAGCGCGAGTTCGAGCTGCACTACCAGCCCGTGATCGACCTCGACAGCGGCCGCGTTTGCGGCGCCGAGGCGCTGATCCGCTGGCAGCACCCCGGGCTGGGCCAGCTCAGTCCGGCGCGTTTCCTGCCGCTGGCGGAGCAGAGCGGCCAGATCGTCGCGCTGGGCGCCTGGGTGCTGGAGCAGGCCTGCGAGCAGCACCGCCGCTGGCTGGACCAGGGCCTGCTGGATGGCGCGGTGGCCGTCAACGTCTCGGCGCTGCAGCTCGAGCGGGCCGACTTCGTGCCGCAGCTGACCGAGGTGCTGCGCCGCACCCGGCTGCCGGCCGGGCGCCTGGAACTGGAGTTGAGCGCCTCGCTGCCGCTGGATCCGGCCGGCCGTGCGACCGAGACGCTGTGGCGCCTGCACGAGCTGGGCGTGCGCCTCACGGTGGACGACTTCGGCGCCGGGCATTCGGGCCTGGACCTGCTGCAGCGCCTGCCGGTGGACAAGATCAAGCTCGACCGCTCTTTCCTGGCGCGGCTGGCCGACGGCGGCCAGGACGCGGCGCTGGTGCAGGGGGTGATCGCCATGGCCCGGCAGCTGGGCCGCTGCGTGGTTGCCGAGGGGGTGGAGAGCTCGGCCCAGCTCGAGCTGCTGCACCGCCACGGCTGTGACGAGGCGCAGGGCTACCTGATCGCGCTGCCGGTGCCGGCGGCCGCCTTCGGCGATTTTCTGCGCGACTTCAAGGCGCCGACGCAGCAGCGTCTGCAGGACGGGAGCGAAGCGCCGCCGCGTTTGCTGATCGTGCACGCGGAAGCCGGCAGCCAGCGTGCGCTGGTGCGGGCCTTGCAGCGCGAGCGTTGCAGCATCGTCACGGCCGGCAGCGGGTCCGAGGCGCTGGCGCTGCTGCAGCACGGTGGGGCCGAGTTGGTGCTGGCCCACCAGCACCTGCCCGACATGAGCGGCATCGAGTTCATGGAGGCGGCTGCGAGCGCTGCGTCGGTGCCCGCTCGCACCCTGCTGTGCGGGCCCCTGGACCTGCCTGCGGCCCGGCAGGCGCAGGCGCAGGGCCGGCTCGACGCCTGCCTGACGGTGCCCTGGGACGACCAGGTGCTGCGCGAGCACGTGCGCGAGGCACTGCGGCGCGGCCGCGCTGCAGCCGGCCTGGTTTCCGTGGCGCCCGCGGCCGGATGAGGGGCGGATCGGCAGACGGTGGCGGCGCTCGCGCGGGAGCATCGTTTGCTGCCCATCGGAAGCAGGGTGGCCCACACGACGGCGCCGTGCCCAGGGATGCAAGCCCCGGGTCGCGGCTGCCTCCCCAGCCCGCCGCGGCCGCCGTGGCGGCACGCCGTTCGCTTTTTCAACAAGGGGCAGCCGTTGGTGTCCAGCCAGGCCCGGGCTGCGGGCAGTTCATGAACGTGCCGAGCCAGCCGCCGCTCTACCGGTGGCTGCTGCGCCTGGCTGCCGGCGTGCTGCTGTCGCTGCTGGGCACGGCCGCCTGGCTGGCGTGGCAGACCTATGAGGGCGAGCTCGAGGCCGAGCGCAACGCGCTGGCGCAGGCGGCCGATGCCCGCGTCCAGCTGATCGAGGGCCGCCTCGAGCAGGCCTTGCAGGTGCTCGCCTTCAGCGCGGCCCACATGAGCCAGGCGGCGAGGCGCGACAGCCGCGACTGCGCCAACTTTGTCGGCGAGCTGGTGCGCAACGAAAAGGGTTTCCTGGGCGCCTGGGCGCTGCGCGGCAACGGCGAGCCGCTCTGCGGGGCGCTCAACGGCGAGCCCGGGCACAGCGCGGTGCCGCCGCTGCCGGCACTGCATGCCGGTGACGGCAGGGTCTGGAGTCTGCGCCGGCACAGCGGGCGGCTGCTGCTGCGGCACGAGATCCCGGGTGCCGGGGGCAGCGCTGCGGCCAGCGTTGTCGTCGAGCTCGACCCCCAGATCGTCGCCGCTGTCGACGCCCCCCTGCTCGACAGGCAGTTCCGCACCAGCGTGAAATGGTTCGACGCGCCGCGCGCGATGCCGGCACGCCGACCGGTGGCCTCACACCAGCCGCTGCAGAGCCTGCCGCTGAGCCTGCGCGGGCGCGCCGTCGGTGAGCTGGTGCTGCAGGCGGCCCCCGGCCTGCCGGATCCGGGCAGCGGCGCACGCGGCCGGCTCGGCTACACGCTGGGCATGGGCGCCGCGGGCCTGGCCCTGCTGGCCGCGGCGCTGGTGGCCTACAGCCAGCGCTTGCTGCGCCGCGACGTGGCGCGGCTGGTGCAGGCCGCGGGCGACCCCCAGCAGGCGATGGCGCTGACCGAGCGGATGCGGCTCCCGGAGCTGGCCGCGGTGGCTCGCGCGATGGCGGCCGAGCAGTCGCGCCTGGCGGCGCTGGCCTCCGAGCTGCGCCGCAATGCCCAGCACCTGGAGCAGGTGCAGCGCACCGCGGCCATCGGCTCCTGGCGCTTGCACCTGCGCGACGGCAGCATCGAGTGGTCGGGGCACACCTTCGAGCTGTTCGGCCTGACCGAGGGAACGCCCTTGACCCTGCAGCTGCTCGAGGGTCTGGTGCATCCCGACGACCTGGCGGCCTTCCGCCGCCGCAGCGAGGCCCTCAACAGCGGCGAGCTGAACCTGGACACGGTCTATCGAATCGTACGGCCCGATGGCAGGGAGCGCGTGATGCATGCGCGCGGTACCGTGGACGTGCGGGGCGCCGACGGCCGGCCGGAGCAGGTCTTCGGCACCGTGCAGGACATCACCGAGGCCTATGGCGCGGCGCGGCTGAACGAGGCGTTGTCGGGCGCGCTGTTCCTGACCGGCGACGCGGTGCTGCTGGCGCGCACGGCGCCGCCCGGCCGGCTGGTGCGCCTGTGGGCCAACCCGGCCTACGACGCGGTGCACCTGGGCCTGGGACTGGCTCATGCGCAGGCCCACGAACAGCTGTTCCAGCACGAGCGTGGCCTGCTGCGCGAGCAGGCCGCCCAGCTCGAGCAGGCCTTGCGCGAGCAGCGCCCGGTGCGCCTGGAGGTGGAGCTGCAGCTGCGCCAGGGCCGGCGCTGGACCGAGCTCGACCTGATCCCGGTGATGGCGCCGCAGGGCGGCGAGGTGCACTGGCTGCTGGTGCTGCGCGACATCAGCGCACGCCACCAGGCCGAGCAGCGCGTGCGCGACAGCGAGCGGCGCTATCGCCTGCTGTTCGACCACCACCCGCTGCCGATGTGGACCTACGACACTGCCAGCTTGCGCATCGTCGAGGTGAACCAGGCGGCGACCCGCGACTACGGCTACAGCCGCGAGGAGTTCCTGCAGCGCACCATCTTCGACCTGCATGCGGCCGAGGAGCGCGACGCTGCGCGGCGCTACCTGGAGGCCAGCGGCGGACGCCCGCCGCCGGGCGAACGGCGCTGGCGCCTCCAGACCGCCTCGGGGCAGGTGAGGGTGGTCGACCTGCATGGCCAGGATGCGCCTTTCGACGGCCCGGGCCACCGCCTGCTGTGCCCGGTGGACCGCAGTGCCGAGCAGCACGCGGTGGATGCATTGCGGCGGCTCAACACCGAGCTGGAGGCGGCGGTGCAGGAGCGCACCGAGGCGCTGGCGCGGCGCGAGCAGCTCTACCGGGTGCTGTCGGACCTGTCGCCGCAGATCCTCTGGCAGACCGACGCGCAGGGCCGCGTGACCTATCTCAACCGGGCCTGGTACGAGCTGGTCGGCCCGGCCGAGGGCGACTGGCTGGGCTCGGGCTGGCTCGATGCGGTGCATCCGGACGACATCGAGCCGACCCACACCGCCTTCACCGAGGCCGCGCGCGAAGGCCGCCCGATGCGCATGCACCGGCGGCTGCGCTCGCGCTCGGGCAGCTACCGCAGCTTCCTGTGCGTCGGCGCGCCGGTGCTGCGGCCCGACGGCACGGTGGAAAGCTGGGTCGGGGTGGACACCGACATCACCGAGCTGGAGCGGCAGTCGAGCCGCCTGCGTCAGCTCAACGACGAGCTCGAATCCTTCTCGTATTCGGTCTCCCACGATCTGCGTGCGCCGGTGCAGGTGATGAAGGGATTTCTCGACGCCGTGTTGTCCGGCCAGGCCGGCCAGGTCGACGAGCGGGCCCGGCACTACCTGGAGCGGGTGTTGCGCAACGCGCGGCGCATGGACGAGCTGATTTCGGACATGCTGGCCTTGTCGCGGCTGTCGCGCTCGACCCTGCGCTGCACCCGCTTCGACGTCGCCGCGCTGGCGCGCAGCGTGGTCGAGACCATCCAGGAGCGTTACCCGGCCCAGGTCGTCGAGTGCTGGACACCGGCCCACTTCGAGATGATGGGCGACCGCGGACTGATCCAGGTGGCGCTGGAGAACCTGATGGACAACGCCGCCAAGTTCTCGCAGGGGCGCACGGTGTGCCGGCTCGAGTTCACCGCGCGTCGCGAGCGCGGCCAGGTGGTGCTGGAGCTGGCCGACGAGGGCGTCGGTTTCCCCCCCGAGTATGCGCACAAGCTGTTCCGGCCCTTCCAGCGCCTGCACAGCCAGGAGACCTTCGCCGGCACCGGGGTCGGGCTGGCGACGGTGGCGCGCATCATCCACCTGCACGGCGGCGAGATCTCGGGGCGCAACCGCGAGGGCGGCGGAGCGGTGTTCGAGTTGCGTCTGCCACTGGCGCCCGAGGGCCAGTCGGACGTCGCCGTCGTCGAGGAGGACGTGGCATGAAGGAACTGGTGGTGGTGGACGACAACCCGGACCAGATCGAGCTGATGGTGTTGGCGATCGCCGCGCTGGGCCTGAGCCGGCCGGTGGTCACCTTCGCGTCCGGCCTGGAATGCGCCAACGCCCTGGAGCGCGGTGTGGTGCAGCCGGGGCTGGTGGTGCTGGACGTCAACCTGCCGGGCCTGGACGGACCGGGCACGGTGCGGCGTCTGCGCGCGGTGCGCGGGCTGGCGGGTGTGCCGGTCGTGATGCTCTCGACCTCGGACCAGCACAGCGACATGCAGCGCTCGCGCGAATCGGGTGCCGACGGCTATGTGCGCAAGCCCTACGGCGAGCGCAGCTGGGCCGATGTGATCAGCGAGCTGATGCGCCACTGGCGCGACTGAGGCACGGAGGCGACCGGATGCTGCGCATGGTGTGCATCGAAGACGAAGAAGACGATGTCGAGCTGGTGCGGCTGGCGCTGTGGCGGGGCGGCATGGACGCTGTCCTGGAGCGGGTTGCCGACGAGCCGGGGCTGCGCCGCTGCCTGGCCGAGAAGCCGGACCTGCTGCTGTGCGACTACAGCATGCCCGGCTTCTCGGCCGAGCGCGCGCTGGCGCTGCTGGCCGAGGGGCGCCACGACGTGCCGCTGGTGGTGGTGACGCGTGCCATCGGCGAGGAAGCCGTGGTGCAGTTGTTCCGTGCCGGGGCCAAGGACTATGTCGCCAAGGACAAGCTCGCGCTGCTGCCCTCGGTGATCACCCGCGTGCTGCAGGCGCGTGCCCTGGAGCAGGAGCGCCGCCGCACCGCCGAGCAGCTGCGGAGTGCCTACGAGCGCCTGCGTGTGTTGTCGGCGCGGGTGGTGGATGCGCAGGAGCGCGAACGCGCTCTGATCGCCCGCGACCTGCACGACGGGCTGGGCCAGCTGTTGACCGGCATCGTGATCCACCTGCACGCCGCCGGGCGCAGCGGCGATCCCGAGAAGGCGCGGCACTGCAGCGAGCGTGCCGCGGGGATGGCGCAGGAGGCGATCCAGCAGGTCAAGAGCCTGTCCTTCGACCTGCGCCCGGCGCAGCTGGAGCTGCTCGGTTTCAGCGCCGCCGTGCAGGCGACGGTGGACCGCCGGCTGGAGAACAGCGGCGCGACCGGCTATGTGCGGGTGCGCGGGCAGGAAGGCGAAGGCGGCCGCCCCTCCTACGCGGTCGCGCTGCGCGTGCTGCAGGAGGCGCTGACCAACGTGGTGCGCCATGCCGGAGCGAGTTCGGTGGTCGTGCGGCTGCGTTTCGTCGACCCCGAGCGCCTGGTGATGACGGTGGCCGACGACGGCTGCGGCTTCGACGTCAGGCAGACCCTGGCCGGCGGCATCAGCGAAAGGAACTTCGGGCTCTACGGCATGGCCGAGCGTGCCGAGCTGGGGGGCGGGCGCATCCGCTGGCGCTCGCGTCCCGGCCGCGGCACGGTGCTGCAGCTGTTCATCGCCTAGACAGGTTTTTCCCCAACGAACAAATGCACAGAGAGACACAGAGAGAAAGAAAGGAAGTCCGACCGTGAGCCAAACCCCGTCGATCCGGGCCGTGCTGGCCGATGACCACGACCTGGTGCGCTCCGGGCTCAAGCTGCTGCTCGAGATGGTGGAGGGCCTCAAAGTCGTGTACGAGGCCCGCACCGGCTCCGAGCTGCTGGAGGCGGTGACGCGCATCCGGCCCGAGCTGGTCGTCACCGACATCTCGATGCCCGACATGGATGGCCTGACCGCACTGGCCCAGCTGCGTGCCTTGGAGCCGCCGCCCAAGGTGCTGGTGGTGTCCATGCACGACTCGCCCGATTTCATCCGGCGCGCGGTGCAACTGGGCGCGTCCGGTTATGTGCTGAAGGAGAGTTCGCCGCTGGAGCTGGAGCAGGCGGTCGGCAGCGTGATGCGCGGCCACGCCTATTTCAGCGCGCAGGTGTCGCAGAAGCTGCTGCAGGCCAAGGAGCGCTCGCCCGAGGAACTGCTGACCGAACGCCAGCTGGAGATCCTGCTGATGATCGGCCGCGGCCTGGCGACCAAGGAGGTGGCTTTCAAGCTGGGCCTGAGCCCGAAGACGGTCGACGTGCACCGCGCCCGCATCATGGAGCGGCTGGGCATCAACGACGTGGCCGGGCTGACGCTGTACTGTGTCCGGCACGGGCTGATCGATCCGTCGCGCGAGTCTTAGTCTTGCTGCCCGATGCAGCGCGTGCACGAAGGGGCGCGTGGCTGCCGCCGCGATGCCACATGAGCGCCTGGGCAGCCGGTATGGAGCAAGTTACAGAGGACCTTGACCGAGGCAGGAATCCGCTGGTGTTTAACGGCAGAATGGCCGCGCTCCGGCAGACCCGGCGCGATGGCAGCCGCAGAGGGAATTCGGAGAGTGAAGGCTGCACCCCAACGAAAGCGAAAACCACCATGAACACGATGTCCAGATTTTTCGTCGCACTCACCGCGGCCGTCCTGTCGTCGAGCTGCGCGGGCGCCGACTTCAAACGTCCCGGCCCCGGGGCACTGACCGTTGGCAAATCGACCACCGCTGAGGTGACTCGCGTGATGGGGAAGCCCCATCAAGTGGGCGAGTCGATCAAGAACGAACAGAAGCTCAAGACGCTGCATTACACCTACGCAGACGCGGCGGGGACCGGCCGTTACCCTGGCGTCGTGCCGGCTCGCGTGGTGGTCTTCTCGGCTTTCAATGACTTGCTGGTGGGCCAGGAATTCATCAGTTCGTTCGCCGAGGATGCGACCGACTTTGACGAGTCCAAGGTGAGCGCCCTCGTCAAAGGCAAGACCACCCGCACACAAGTTCTGCAACTGCTCGGCAGGCCCACGGGCGAGGCGATCTATCCGGTGGTGAAGAAGCAAGGCGACAAGACGCTGTTGTACAGCTATTCGCATGCCAAGGGCGACGCCTTCAACATGAAGTTCTACAACAAGGCGTTGATCGTGTCGTTCGGACCCGGCGACGTCGTCTCCGATGTGGAGTTCTCGTCCAACGGCGAGAAGTGATCCAAGCTGTGCTCGGGCCGGTGGCTGGACCGTGTTTCGACGGCTTTTATGGCCGCCGGACGACGACCGCTCGCCGGCCTCACTTCAGCACACTCAGTCGGCTGCCGCCCGGACAAGAGGACGCGTGGTCGACGAGACGCGACTCGCAGTCGAAAAAGGCCGCCACGCCGCTGCCGTAGGGAGCGAGGTGGCCTCGAAACGAGGGCGCTCCCGCGAAGCTGCTGCTTCCCGCCACGAACTGCGGCCGTGATCCTTTCTTTTCCGGCGGGGCCCCCGCCGCGAGGAAACGCTGGACGAAAAAGAAGCGGTAGAAGTCGAGCTGCGGCTTGTCGTAGCTCAGGTAGCCGCCTACGAGGAGCCCGCCGTCGGCGGTGGGCCGGGCGTCCGTGACCGCACATCCCTGCGCGGAGGCCGGCGAGAAGACCAGGGTCCCGCGGTCGCCGAAGCCGGTCTGCGGTTTTCCCTCTCCGTCCAACTTCACGAGGACGCAGTGGCGCGGCTCCGTGCCGTTGTCGCCGATCATGCCCCCGAGCAGGTACGAATGGTCGCGGGGAGAGAAGATCAGGCGGCTCGGAATGAAGGCGCGGTCGTCCAGTCCTTCGAGCACAAAACGCCCGTCCGTCCCGTAGGTCCGGTCCACCTGGCCGGTGGCGTCGAGGCGGCGCAGCCAGGGCGTCGGCACTCCGTCTGACCGCCCTGTCGCCATCAGCAGCATCTTGCCGTCGGCTTGCACGTGCAGACCGACAGGCAGGGTTTGCGAACTGACCTCACCCTGGCCGAGCAGCGCGACCCCGTCCTTGCCGAAGGTCTTGTCGCGCATGCCGTCGGCGCCGAGGCGCAACACGAACACCCGGGCTGGGTCCTTGTCGTCCACCATGGCCCAGCCGGCGACGAGCACCTTGCCATCCGCCTGAACCGCCAGCGTCGCCGGGATCAGGAGGCGCTCCTTGCTTTCCGCGAGAGGAAGTCGAACCACGCCGGCACGGCCGAACCGGGTGTCGTGGCGCCCTTGCCCGTCATACCGGGCGATCAGCATCTCGCGGGCCTCCCAGCGCATGTAGTTCTCGTAGCGAAGCAAGGCCACGGCCACCACCGATTGGTTCTGAAGCGCCGCAGCGCTCCACTCCACCCGGAGTTTTTCGGACTCGAGGTCCTGCGGCCAGGACGGGTGCGACGGGTGGAAGCCGTCGTAGGCGGTCCACCCTCGCGCGCCGGCGGGAAGCGCCGCGATGCCGTCCTCGCTCACCGCGACCAGACCGCCATCGTCGCGCGGCATCAGCGCGACGGGCTTGCCGCGAAGTGCGTGCGCCCTGAGCGCGGGCAAGCCGACCGGCTTGCCTTTGAAGCCGAGTGCCGTGGCCGGCGACGCCTCACCGCTTGAACCGTGCTGCGAGATCGTCAGGAGCACGACGGCCAGGAGCGCCTTGACGGAACGGGGACGGGGAAGGTGGACTTTCATGCGAACGCCGATGCCTGGCTCCATAACGGTTGGAGCGGTCTTGTCACTTTGGATGCGCCGCAGTGTAGCCAGCGCTCAGGGCATCTCCCGGGCTGCCTCCCCTGGGTAGGGGGGGCTGTTGTCCTCGGCGCAGGCGGGTCCAGCCGGACCGCAGCCCTCAGGCAGGAATGATGGTCACCCTCGGCCAACGCTCAGGGTAGCGCTTGCGTTCGATCCGTTCGCGATAGGTGGCAACACTGACGCGCGCCGGGTTGCGCCGTACCACCATGCCGAAAAGGTCCTGCAAGCCGTACGGGGCGATCACGCCGATCGAGTGGTCCTGCCTCAGGTAAACCCCGACCGAGGTCGCGTATTCCGGCCAGGACGCCACCGCTTCGTCCAGGGACCGCAGCGGTGCGACCGCATGCCCGAAGCAGTTCTCGAACCAGGTGTGCACGGCGGCCTGGTTGGTGACCTCCCAGGGAAGCCCCGGCAGCGTGGCCGCGAGCTGGCGCTGCAACTCGGCGTCGCGCTCGGGGTCGAGGCGATCGCGGTCGAAGTACGCCACATCGACGTCCGACAGGAACGAGGGGCGCTCATGCCGATGCAGGACATCCCACACGAGATTGCGCACGGCACCGGCACCGATGCACCACGACGCCAGACCCAATCCCTGCACGGCGCGCAATGCGGGCATGAACCAGGTCGATGCGCCGACGATGGCGGCAAGGCGTTCCTCAAGGGCGGCTGGGGAGGGCTGCGGCGGCATAGGGCGGCTCCTGGTCCGTGGATATCGGCTGCGTGGGAGTCCGGACATTTTGGAGGGCCGCCCCTTCACAGCGGTGCAAGGCGCACGTAGCATGCCGCCCACCGTGCACTTCGATCCGCCCCTCGTCATCCGCAAACCCCGGCCCGCCGGCTCCCGGGCGCGCGAGCGTTTTTTCGCCTATTCAGGATCCATCGCCGGTCTGCTGGAGATGCAGCGCAGCGAAATCGACACCTACGAGGCGGTCGACGCGGCACACGGCGGCGAGCTGCGCCGCCTGCCCTACGAGCACGGCTGGCTGCTGGACTTCAGGCGCCTGTTCAAGGGCCGCCAGCGCTGGGTCGTGTACGGCCGCGAGGGCCGGCTCTACATCGACCTGGGGGCCGAGATGCATGGCATCGGGCCGTCGCGCCTGAGCTTCCGGGTGCAGCGCTTCGGCTGCCTGCTGCGGGTCAGCATCCACCGCGGCAGCTCGCGCCGCGTCGAGCGCTTCTGGGCCTGGTTTCCGTTCGGCCGCCTGCTGCTGCGCGACGCGGGGGTCAGCGGCGACGCCTGCGAGCCCTTGTGCGAGCTGTTCAAGGAAATCGCGGTGCCGGGAGGGCGCAGCCTCTGGGCCATCCGCTGGTCCTCGGGCGTGGCGCACCGCGACAGCGGGCTGAGCCTGCTGCCGCAGCGCACCAGAGCGGCCTGATTCAGTCGACCAGGAGCACGCTCCTAGGCTTCGACCTCCTCGCCGTGGCCCAGCGCGGCCATCAGCGCCGCCTTGCGCTGGCGCAGCCGGTTGCCCAGCTTCTGCAGGTCCATGCCGCTTTCCTTCAGCTTCGGGAACATCTCCTTCTCTTCTTCCTTGACGTGGTGGTCGACGTACTCGCCCAGCACGATGACCTTGGCGTCGTACAGCTTCTCGCGCGGCTGCATGGACTCGATCTGCGCAATCAGGTCCTTGGCGCTGGCGTGTTCGACGCTGGCTTCGTCGAGCAAGTCCTTCTCGTCGAGGAAACGCCGCGCGGCCGGGTAGAAGATCTCCTCCTCGATCTGCGTGTGCACCGTCAACTCCTGGCAGATCTGGAGGGCCAACTGGCGCTTCTGCGCCGCCGGCGCGCCAGCGTCGGCCAGCTTCCTGTACTGCTTGAAGAGCGCCTTGACCTTCTTGTGGTCCGTCATCAGCAGTTCGGTGGCATCGGGGGCGGCGGCGGCCGCAGCGCGTTTTGCAGTTGCCATGTGGGTCTTCCTTCGTGGGTTGTGATTGGAGTGGGCACGCCGGGGCCGGCGGCCGATCGCCCGGAGGTGCCCGGGGGCAGGGACGGCTCAGGCGTCGAGCGACTTGTCGCGCTCGGGCACGTCCTCGCCGGTCGAGCCGGGACCGCGGCGCTCCATGCGCCGGGCCGACCGGTCTTCGTCGGAACGCCCGGGCGGACTGTCCGACACCAGCGACGCATCGGAGCCGCGCTGGTCTGGCGAGGCCGGGCGCGAGCCGGCGGCTCCGCCGGGGCGGGGGGCCGCCGGCTCGGAGGATTCGTGGCCGGTGGGCTGCAGAGGGGCTGTCATCGCGGGCTCCTTGGTTTCGCGTCCACCACGAAGCAAACGGTGTGCCGACCGGGTACCGGGCGCAGCGGCGGGCTCAGCCTGGGGCGACGCGCGCGCCGCAGGCCGCACAGAAGCGGGCGCCGGGCGACAGCGGCTCGCCGCATTCGCTGCAGAAGCGACCGGTGGCAGCGGGCGGCGCCGCTGCAGCGCCGGGTTCGGCCGCCGGGGCTGCCTGGCCCAGCGCCGCGGTGGCCCGGATGTCGTGGTGCAGCTGGGCCGCCGCCGGGGTGCCGGACAGCGCGCGTTCACCCTGGTTCAGCGCGGCGATGCGGGCCTGGTCCTCCTCGCTGCCGGTGGCCACCAGCACACTCTGGCTGCGTCCGAAGGCGGCGAGGTGGGCGGCCAGATCCTTGGCCTCCATCCCGGTGGAGAACATGGCGGTGACCTGGCGCTGGTCGTCCTTGCCGAACACCACCGACTCGATGCGCGCCCGCCAGACTCGCAAGGTCATCGACTCGGTACGCACGATCTCGCTGTCGGTGTTGAGGCGGCTCGTCAAGGTGTTGCCGGTGCCCACACGCGAGCGCTGCCAGGTGCCGGCCAGCTCGACCCAGATCAGGACCGACTCGAAGTTGAAGCGGCCCCACAGCGCCTGCGCGGCCTTGAAGCAGAACAGGGCCACCAGCAGCAGCAAGGTAGAGGTGCCGGCCAGCGACAGGCGCTTGTCCTGCCATGCGGCGCCGACGTCGAACTCGCGCACGAAGTAGAGCAGCAGCCCGACCGCGGTCGCCACCAGCAGCGTCGCGTAGACGTCGAGCGCCACCAGCCAGCGGTGCGGCGGGTGCGCCAGCGCCGAGGACAGCGTGGGCGCGACGGTGCCGCCCACCGGCATCGGCTGCGTTTCCTCCATCAGCTCGCCGGCGAAGGGGCCGGCGCTGCGGCCAGGGTCGATGACGGGCTCCAGCCGCGCGTAACGGCGGTTGGGGATGCGCTCGGTCCAGCCCTGCTGCAGCTGGCGGTCGAGTTCGTCGAGCAGCAGGTTGGGCGGCGCGTTCATGGACAGCTTGAGCTGCTCGCCGCTGGCCTGCGTGCTCGGCTGGTCGCCCACCTGGGCCAGCACCGCCAGCGCCACCAGGCAGACGGCGACCAGACCGGTGCCCAGCATGATGGCCGTCTGGGCACTCAAGGAAAACAGGCCGGGCGACGGCAGCCGGCTGCCCACCAGCCCGATCAGCACCGGCGCGAGCAGGGCAGCCGCGACCAGCCCCACCACCGAGGCCATCGACAGCCGGGCGCGCTGGTCGCCCAGCACCGGCTTGAGCAGGAAAAACACGCCAAAGACGAAGTACAGCATGCCGATCCAAGGCCGCGAGCTGTCGTTGCCCAGCAGCAGCCAGGAGACCGCGAAGCTCAGCGTCGTCGCGAGGATGGCCACCAGGTTGAAGAAGTGCCGCTGCGCCAGCGCCTGCACCGCCAGCGGCGCCGTGATCAGCCGCGGCACCGCGTGGTACAGCACGCCGTCGAGCGCCCCCTGGGGCTCGGGATAGGTGAGGCCGCCCTGGCGCAGCATGTCCTTGTAGATGTCGGCGCGCGGCGAGCCGCCGGTGGTGCCGGCCGCGAGTTCCGGCGCCAGCGAGGCCGGCCGGCCGCGACCGAAAAAGAAGCGCAGCCGGCGCGCCGCAACGCCGGCCGCCAGCAGCCCGCCGACCAGCAGCGCCAGCCCGGCCAGCAGCGGTGCCAGCACCAGTCGCAGGCTCTGGGCCTGCAAGGCCTCGCGGCTCCACCACAGGCACAGCACGCCGCCGCCAGCGAGCAGCGCTGCGCACAGCCAGAGCCACAGGTTCTGCAGCCGGTAGGGATTGGGAAGCTCCAGCCGCTTGCTTTCCGAGCTGTAGTCGTAGCCCATGTTCTTGTCCTCCTTGAATGCGGTTCAGCGGCCCATTGTGGGCCCGGCGTGCGCCGGCCGGCCTCAGCCGCGCGGCCTGTCGTCCGGGCCTGCCGCCGCTCCGGGGCGTTTGCGCAGCAGCGAGGCCGCCATCGCGGCCATCATCGCGAGGCCGGCGAGCAGGACCGCCCAGAGCCAGGGGCGGCCGGACCCGGCGGCGGCCGGCGGGGCCGAGGGGGGCATCGCTGCGGGCACGGCCGGCGCGGCCGCTTCGTCGAGCTGCACGCTCGCTGTATCGGCCGGCAGGGGGGCATCCACAGGGCCGGCCGGCAGCAGTTGCTGCAGGCTCAGGGGGGCGGCGGCCGCGACCGTGGCGTCGCTCCAGGCCAGCCGGTAGGGCGGGGGACCGCTGGCGAGGAACACCAGCGAACGGGTCTCGACCGCCACCCGCAGCGTCGGCGGCCGGTGCCCCGGCGGGCTGATGGGCCCCTCGCTGTGCAGCCGCAACTCGCGAAAGACAGGGCCTGCCGGCACCGCCAGCGCGGGCGAGCGCGCTTCTCCGTCGGCCAGCCGCAGCCAGTAGACGGAGGTGCTGGCGATGTGGCTCCAGCCCTGCGCGGGGGACACCGAACCGGGCCGGGTCTTGTCGCGCACGGCCCGCAGCCGCTCACGCAGCCCGTGGGGGGACGGCGGGGGTGTGGCCGCCGGCGCCACCGTGTCGCGGCCGAGCACCTGCAGCTCGGCCAGGCTGTCCGGCTGGTTCGCCCGCACCTGCAGACGCGCCAGCGGGAGTGGCGCCGGCAGCCGGTAGTCGCACGCTTGCGCGGTGCAGCTCGCCGGCTCGATCGGCGCGCTCCACTGCAACACGGGCGGGCGCTCCCGGGTGCTGTGGCTGCTGGCCCGGGCCGCCACCAGCGTCGGCAGGGCGCTGCCCGGCACGGCGTCGAGCTTGAGGTAGCCGGGCGCGAGCGCCGGCAGCTCGACGCCGGTCTGCTGCAGGCGCCGGCCTTGATGCGCCAGCACCAGCACCTGCACGGCGGGCAGCACGGTCTCCCAGTGCTGCAGGTCGGTGCTGTGCTGGACCGACAGCACGAACACCCCCCGCTGGGTGTCCGCCGGCGTCAGCTCGATGTGGTGCAGCCGGCCCGGCACGCCGCGAGCGTCGAGCACCCAGCCGGGCGGCACCGGCGCCTTGCCGCGCTGGCCGGGGCGCAGGAACAGCGGCAGCTCGGTGGCGTGCTCGACCCGGTCGGCCGTCGCTGCCGGCAACCAGGCGAAGGGCAGGGCGGCGCCGTGCCCGTTGATCGGCCGCAGACCTTGCAGATCGGGCGAACCGGTGCGCGCGTGCAGCGCCATCGGCAGCTGCACGGTGTAGTAGGGGCCCCAACCCTGCAGCACCAGGGCGACGCTGCGGTCCGCTGCCGAGCCGGCCGCAGGGGCGGCCGCGGCGATGGCGAGGGCGAGTCCCGCCCTGCACGTTCCTGCGCCCAGCCTCATGCCGTCTCTCCCGTATCGCGCTGCCGCGGCGGCACCGGCGCGAAGTAGCCCACCAGCAGCAGGAGCACGCCCACCACGATGAAGGACACGATGCGATAGAGGCTGCCGCGGTCGGCCAGCTCGACCAGGAACAGCTTGACCACCACCACGCCGAGCAGCGCCGCGCCGACCATCCAGACGCTACGCACCACACGGCGATGGCCTGCCAGCATCAGCGCCACGCCGACGATGGACCAGGCCACCGACAAGGCCGCCTGCGTCAGGGTCGAGTCGAACAGCGCAACGAGGCGCCAGTCCACCCCGGCCCAGTGGTGGCAGGTGCGCAGCACCATGCCGGTGTAGATCGCGAAGCCGGACAGGCCCAGGGCCGCCGTGAGCGCCGGCCTGGGCATCTGCCGGCTCACCGTGTCGGGCAGCGCGCGCCGCCAGAACGGCAAGGCCAGCAGCACCAGTCCCTGCGCGATTTCGAGCGGATTGAGCAGCGGCAGGTAGGGCAGGGGCGCGGCGTCGCCCGGCCCGAGGTTGGCGTGCCAGACCCACAGCAGCAGGTACACCGCGAGCGGGGCGCAGGCCGCGACCAGGTAGGTATCGCGGTGCTCGGCGAGGGGCCAGCGCGACAGCAGGGCCGGGCGGCTCAATGCCGCGATCACGGCGACCGGCACCAGCATCCACCCGAGCTGCCCCCAGGCGCTGCCCGCCTCGCCCAGGCCCGCCATCGCCAGCTGGACTTCACGCGCGGCCAGCAGCAGGAACAGCCAGAAGCCGAGCAGGTGCAGCCATTGCAGCACCGGCCGGCTCCACCAGTCGCGCTGCCGGCGCAGCAGCAGGAGGTGCCAGGCCAGCGCCAGCGGCCACACCGCCCAGCCCCAGTGGGCCGAGGGCGGCAGCCCGTCGGTGGCCGGGCCGGTCAGCGCGCACAGCACCCAGGCCGGCAGCGTCAGCGCGCTCGCCTGGCCCAGCACCTGCCAGCGGCGCCAGTGGGCGAGCAGCACCACCGCGATCGAGCTCAGCAGCACCCAGCCGGCCCATGCGGCCGGGCCGGCGGCCAGTGCGTCGTGCTGCAGCAGCAGTCGCCAGCCGACCGGCGGCAGCAGCTGGCTCCACCAGGCCAGCGACCAGGCGACCGCGGCCCACTGGGGCGCGGCACCACTCGCCAGCGCGAGCGGCCGGCGTGTCGGGCGGCGCACCAGGTCGCCGGCCAGCAGGCCGGTCAGCGTCAGCACCAGCGGCCCCCAGTGGGCGTTCAGGTCGGTGTCGCTCCAGAGCGGCGCGCCGAACCACAGCAGGCCGGCCGCCGCGGCGACCTGCAGGGCCATCCCGGCGAGCACCAGCACCGGATGGCCCAGCCTCAGGCCGGCCCAGAGCGCGGCCAGCCCCAGCCAGGGCCAGGCCAGCGCCGCCCGGTCGGCCGGCATCACGTACAGCAGGCTCAAGGCCAGCACCGCCAGCCCGGCGACCAGGCCCAGGCTGCCGGCCAGCGTCCAGTCGCCGGGGGCCGGGGCCTCGGCCTGCAGCTGCCGGCGGACCGACAGCGCCGCACTCAGCAGCAGCGGCAAGGCGATCAGCAGCGCCGCGGCCAGGCCCTCCCAGCCATCGCTCAGCATCGCGCTGCGGGCATCGCCATGCAGGGTGGCAGCCAGCCCCGCCAGGGCCAGGCCGTGCAGCACCGAGCCGATCGGTCCCAGCGTCCCGACCCGCTCGCCGCCCCGGGGCGGTGAAGCAGGCCAGCGCGAGCCAGGCGCACACCACACTGGCCCACAGCGGCACGAGCAGCATCCACACCCATGCCGCGACGGCTGCGGCTATCGACCAGGGCAGCCAGGCGAGAGCGTGTTGTTCCCAGGCCGGCCGGGTGTCGGCCGGCAGGCGGCGCCCCACGGCCCAGACGGCCAGCGCACCGGCGCCGCACAGCACGACGCCCAGGCGCGAGCCGGTCAGCAGCGGCGTGCCCGGTCCCAGGTCCAGCCCCAGCGAGGCGAGCAGCCGCAGCAGCGCCGCGCCCAGCACCAGCAGGCCGAAGCCGCGTGCATAGGGCCGCCGCTGGCGCGCGCCCAGCCAGTACATGCCGGCGGCCTCGACGGCCCAGGTGGCGCCGGTCCAGGCGCCCTCCAGCGCCAGCGGGATGGACAGCGTGGCGAAGATGACGCCGACGATTGCGTAGGCCTCGCCCAGCAGCGAGTAGCGCAGGTGGCCGCCGCGCAGCAGCACGCCGCCCAGCAGCAGGTAGAAGGTCGCGTAGCCGAAGGCGGCCCAGGCCGGTCCCCACTCGTGGCCCGAGACCAGGCCGTACTGCAGGCCGAAGCTGGCCAGCGGCACGCCGAAGACCAGGGCGCTGTCGACCCGGCCCACCTGGCTCAGCGCGCGGCCGGCGCGTGCCGACAGCGGCAGCCCGGCCTCGGCGGCGTCGTCGCCCTCGGCCAGCGCACGCCGCGCGAACAGCACGCCGATGGCCGTGAACAGCAGGAAAAACAGCAGCAGGAAAGCCTGCGTGCTGGCGTAGAGCTCGTCGCGGTAGTGGCGCTCGGCCCAGGCGCCGGCCAGGGTCAAGGTGCCCGTCAGGCCGACCAGGTTGAGCGGCCGCCAGGCGCGGAACCACGCCATCCCGAAGATGCCCAGGTCGAGGATGGCGAGATAGCTGAACAGCGCCACGTGGTTGCCGCCGCCGGTGGACACGAGCACCGGCGCGGCAAAACCTTCGGCCACCGACACCAGCGCCAGCCACAGCGCGTTCTGCCGCACCGCCAGCACCGAGCCCAGCACCGAGACGCCGGCCATGAAGGCGAAGGCGGCTGTCGCGGGCAGCAATTGAGGGTGCAGCTTCAGCGCGGTGAGGGCGGTCAGGTAGAAGACGCCGATGCCCGCGCCCTGCAGGATCACGCCATAGCCGTGGCCGCCGGCCGCGTCGCTGCGCTCGCGCAGCCGCCAGCCCAGGCCGAGCAGCACGGCGCCCACCAGGGCCACGCCGGCATACCGCAGCTCGACCGGCAGTGTGACCCGCTCGGCCGCGTAGCGCAGCAGGAAGGCCAGGCCCAGGAAGAGGATCAGCACGCCGACCTTGACGATGGTGTTGCCGCCGAAGATCCAGCGGCTCAGCCCCGGGGGCAGGCGGTCGCGCAAGGGCACCGCGGGTGCAGCCGGCGGGCGCGCCGGTTCTTGTGGCACCGCAGCGGGCCGCGGCAGGGGGCGACGTTCGGCCGGCGCCGGCTCGGCGGTGGCTGGCACGGCCGGGGCCGGCGGCAGGGCGGGAGGCACGGCCGGCCCAGTGGTCCGGTCGCTGTCGGCGGATGCCGGGCGGCCCGCGAGAGCCGCCGCCGCGGCGGCTTCCGAGAGGCGCGGACCGACGGGCTCGGGGGCCCGCACCGGGCCGGCCGGTGGGGTCGCCAGCGGTGCGGGCGGATCGGCGACCCGGCCCTGGGCCGAGGTAGGCGTGGCGGCTTCCGCCGCCGCCTCGCCGCCCAAGCGCCTGACCTCGCTGCGCAAGGCGGCGACTTCCCGCTCCAGCGCCTGCAGCCGCGCTTCCAGGCCGGGCCGTGCGGCGCCCGGGGCAGCCGGCTCAGGGTCCCCTTGCTTCTGCAGCATGGCGACCAGGATGGGGCCCAGCGCGACGCCGACGATGGCACCCAGCAGATCGCCGATGCCCCAGCCGAGAAAGCCGCCGATCAGAGCGCACAGGAACTTCATGCCTTCACTCCCTCTTGTTGTCGTGGGTCTTGTGGTGGTCTGTGGTGGTCGTGCCGTCGACGGCTCTGCAGGGTACCCCGGGCGCCGCGGCTCAGCCGCCGGTGCCCCGCCCGAAGCACCATCGCCACAGCGCCCGTCCGAGCTGCAGCAGCAGGGAGAGCAGGAACAGCAGCAGCGCGGGGGGCAGCAGCAGCACCCGCCAGCCGCGGAAAAAAACCGGCCGCCGGTCGTCGGCCTCTGCTTCGGCGGGAGCGGCCACCTGCGCGGCCCGTGCCTCCCAGTGGGCGGCACGCTTCGGGTCGTGACAGGTGCCAGCGGGGTTGCCGTAGACGTCTTGCGCGAGCCGCTCCATCGCCCGCCGGTCGCCTGCCTCGGCCGCCTGCTCCAGCCAGGCGCGGGCGTCGGCCAGGGCCTCGGCGGCCTCGGCCCGCAGCAGCAGCTCGCCGACCTGACGGCGCGCCTCCGCCTGCGCCGTGCTGCCCTCGTCGAGCTGGGCGGCGGCGTGGCGGAACAGGCCGAGGGCCCGGCCCGGCTCCGGGGGACCGGCGGCACGGTCCAGCAGCAGGCGGCCCAGCAGCAGACACAAGGCCGGACCGGTCTCGCCGTCGGCCAGTGCCCGCTCGGCCCACACACGCGCGCCGGGCAGGTCGGGGGCACCGCCCCGCCCTTCGCGCAGCCCCTGGGCATACAACGCCATGCCCGGCGGCAGGCCCTCGACGGGGCCGCTGCCCGGCGGCGCGACCAGGCCGGCGGCGCGCGCGGCCCAGGCGTGCGCCGCCTCGCGGTCGGCCTCCAGCCCGCGGCCGTCGTACAGGTCGCGGGCGAGCCGCAGCGCGGCGCGCAGGTCGCCGCCGCGCCAGTCGGCGGCCAGTTGGTCGGCATGGCTGCGTGGCGGGTGTCCGGGGCGCACCCACCACCAGTGTCCGGTGTCGTGCTCCGCCACCAGCACCGGCCGAGCCTCGCTCCAGGCCGCCAGGCAATGCCGCAGCACCGCGGGCGTGTCGAGCTCGGGGCCGCCGAACCAGCGGTAGTAGCCGGGCAGGGCCGGCCGGCCGTCGCTGTCGTAGACACTCCAGGCCCGCGCATCGATGTCCTCGGGCAGGCCCATCACGGTGCTGCACAGGAACCAGGCGGGCGCGCTGCCGCCGGGCTCCAGCACCCAGACCTGCTCATGGTGGCAGCCCAGCGCCGCCCGGCCGGCGGCGAGGTCCCACAGGCCCTTCCCGTCCGCCGTGTCCTGCTCGATCTCCACCCAGCGCAAGGGAGCGGCCGGATCCGCCGGGGACGTGCGCGCCACCGAGGCCGGCGCCAAGGCGACATAGCTCGCCGGCAGGAGCGGCCGGCCCTGCTCGTCCTCCAGGCCCAGCCGCGCGCCGCGGCGCACCGGCCGGCAGCCGGTGCCGGCCCAGAGCGCGGGCAGGGCCCCGGCCTCCGCGACCCACTCGGCGAAGCCGAGCACCGGGGGGTGCTCCTCGATGGCGGCGAAGTAGGGATGCTCCAGCCCCCCCAAGCCGAAGATGCGGCACCAGGCCATCCAGTCGCCGACGCCCAGGCGGAAGGACGCGAAGCCCAGCAGCTCGTCCAGGCCGTGCGGCGTGCCGGCCGCGGCTTCGAGCTCCAGGGCCCGCCAGCCGTCGGCGAAGTCCTGCTGCAGCGCGGCCATGCTCCCGGCGGCATCGACCGCGCTGTCATCCAGCCCGGTGATCTCGTCGAGGTCGGCACAGAACAGGGCCGGCCGGCCGCCGGCCTCGGCCTCGCAGTGCTCGACCTGCTCGCGCAGCCAGTGGCCGGTCGCCTCGAGCGCGCGCGGCAGCGCCGCGTCGCGGGCGAGCGCCGGGTGGCGCAGCGCGAGCGCCACAAAACGCTCGAAGCGGCCGAGCGCCGGGCGGGCCTCGGCTTCCAGCGCCGGGCTGCCGGCGTCGCCGAATACCGCTTGGAAGGCCGTGGGCGCCGGGCGGGCATCGGCCAGCAGGATCCGCCACAGCGCCGGCACGATGTTGCTGCTCTCGGCGATGCACACCAGCGGATGCCGCGGCGCCTGCGCGCGGAGATGAAGAAAGCAGCGATGGCCCACCCTGTCCCCTCCTTGTTATCCCGTGTGATGCGCCTGTTCCGGCCTCGGCCGGCGGAAGATCAAGACCTCCGCCCGACGATCTGGCGGCGGATCGATTCGTCCCGGATGCGGTCGTCGTCGAGCAGCAACAGCAGCTTGCTGAGGATCTCGGCGCTCTTGGCATCCTCCTCCTCGTAGGGCAGGCGGGGCGGCTGCCGTGCGCCGGCCGCCGCCTCGGGCGCCGGGATCACGCACAGGCAGGCGCCCGGCTCGATGTGGATGTGGCCGCTGACGAGGTGGATGCGGTACTGTGCCAGCCGCCCGCGCACATGCACATAGCGCTTGCCCAGGGTCAGCGCGCCGGGCTCGGGCGCGAGGGCCGGCAGCAGCGCCTGCAGCAGTTCGCGGCGCGCCTGCACCGTGGCGGGCGAGCCGTAGCCAGCGTCGTCGCCGCCGAGCGAGCGGGCGACCACCAGGTCGAGGTCGCGCATCGCCTCGGAGAAGGTCACCGGCGGCACCTCGGACAAGGCCAGCCGCCGGCCGTCGCGCTCGAACCAGGCCAGGTCGCTTTCCAGTTCATTCGGCTCGGTGAAGCAGTGCCCGTCGAAGTGGAAGTCGAAGCAGGCCAGCACCCCGTCGGCGAAGTGCCGCCGGTGCAGCGCCAGCGCACGTTCACGCCAGCCGGCCGGCGCCCAGTCGCGCGCCTTGAACAGGGCCTGGGCCGGGCGGGTGCGCAGCCAGCGCCCCGCGTAGCGGGCCGAGCGGTCGCCCGCCTTCAGCTCGGCCGGTGTCGGCACATAAATTTCGCGGAAGACCTGCTTGAAGGGCTGCACCACGCCGCGTTCGACCAGCCAGCGCTGCCAGTCGGCGAGCCGGCCCTGCCGCAGCAGTTCCACCGGGTGCACCAGGCGCAGGCTGCCGCACGGGCCGTGCAGGCCGTCGGGCCCCTCGAGTCCGTCGCGGCGATAGAGGCCCATGCCGCCGGCCTCGTCCTGCCACACCAGGCGCTGTGCCAGGTCGGCCATCAGCGGGTGGTCCATCACCGAGTCCAGCTGGGCTTGACCCATCGCGGTGGCGTCGACGAGGCGCCTTTCCAGCGCAGCGACAAAACGGCGCCGCTGCTCCTTCAGCCCGACCCAGGCCGTCTTGAGGGCCAGCCACTGCGGGTGTTTACGCAGCGCCGTCGGCGCGGTCGCCAGGCGCTTGCCCTTGGCGTTGACGACGACCGGGCCGGTGGTTTCAGCGTGAAGCTCGATGTGGACCTGGTAGCCGCCGATGGTCCGGGGCTCGAACCAGGCCGCGACCTGCTCGCCCTGGCGCGCCTCCATCGCCCATTCGAGGCTGCCCAGGCTGTCGTAGCCGGCGACGGCGGCGAGATGGGCCAGTCCGACCGTGACCGCGGCCTGGTGGTGGGCACGGCGCTCCGCGCCGTAGCGGCCGGCTTCCTTGTCCAGCGCCTTCAGCTGCAGGTAGCGTTCCAGACAGGCGGCCTCGCGGGCCTCACCTTCGGGCAGCGGCAGCAGGCCGATCGCCATGATCGGCACGTGCGCATGCTTGTGCAAGGCGGAGTGCAGCAGGGCCTCGGCGCGGTCGCCACGCAGCCCGCGCAGCAGGGTAGCCAGCGAGCCGCCTTCGGTGGCATGCAGGTAGACCGTGCAGAACCACTCGAAAGCCGCTTGCGCCAGCGGCGCCAGCAGGGGCCGCAGCTCGTGCACCGGCAGCCGGCTTTCCGACCCGAGGCCTTCGTGGCGGCAGCGTGCTGCGTGGGCATGGCGCCACTGGCGCAGCGGCTCCAGCTCGGTGCGCTGCAGAGCCTCGAACAGCAGCGACTCGGCCAGCTCCGAGGCAGTGCCGAAGGCCGCTTCGAGCGCGGCGGGCCGCAGCTCGCGCAGCCGCGCCACCAGCTCGGCGCGTGACTCGCCGGGCTGCAGGGCCTCGATGCGCGCCAGCGGCCAGTAGAAGTGGTGCTGGACCACGCGGTCGCTGGGCTGCTCCAGCTGCGCTTCGCGCCAGCGGCAATGCCACAGGAGCGCCTCGCCGCCGACCAGCCGGACCGAGGGCGGATCGGCATCCCCGTTGTCGAGTTCCACCGGCGGGCTGAAGTCGGGCAGCAGGTCGTCGTGCTCCAGCGCCTGCGCGGGGCGCAGACGCCAGGCGGCTTCCTCATCCTGCAGGCGTTGCCACAGGAAACGGACGAAGTTCGCCAGTTCCGGGGCCCGGTCCAGCCGCCGCGGGTCGAGCCCGAGCAGGTAGTACGGCGTGAAGCCCGGCTGCGTCCGGTACAGCTCGGCGGCGGCCGCCGCCGTGGCCTGGCCGTGACGCAAGGCGTGTTCGAGCAGGCGGGCGAAGCGGCGCGCGAAACGGTCCCGGCGCCGCGGTGCGCCGAGCACGCCGGCGCTGACCGCCAGCACGGTGCCGGCCGAGCTGTCGGCACTCCAGCGCCCGTCGGCATGCAGCCGGACGTGGCCGGCCAGCACCTGCTGGACCAGCGGCAGCAGGGCTCGCGGTTCCGACCAGACCCGGGTCTCGAACACGGCGGCCGGCAGCGGCTGGGAGTCCTGCTCGTCGCCCAGCAGACGCAGTGCGAGCTGGCTGGCCACGAACTCCCGCAGCGTGGCGGGGGCGATCCAGGCCGCGTCGCGATCGGCGGCTGCGAAGGCGGCCCGGCTGCAAGCCAGCAGCAGGTCCAGCAACAGGGCGGCGCGGTCGTACAGCGCCCGCGGCACCCGCTCCTCCTCCGGCGACCAGGCCGGGTGGCTGCGCAGCAGCCGCGCCTCGTGCAGCCGGACCAGCAGCAGGGTCCGCTGCAGCAGCTCGCGCGGGCCCAGGGTGTCGAGCCGGCCCAGCCAGGCGTCGAGCCGCTCGGTCAGCGTGCGCTCGAGCCGCCAGTTCACGGTGTCCCAGGCGCGCTCCTCGTCCTGCTGCGGCCGCAGGTGCTCGATCGCGGCGGCGTGCGCGGCGTCGACCTCGAACACCTTGGCGGTCGCCTCCAGCAGCGGCGCCAGCCAGGGACGCAGTGCCGAGAGGTCGAACTGCTCTTCGTGCAGGACCTGCAGCATCTCAGCCTCGGACCAGCGGCACCAGACGCACGAAACACAGCGCCGTGCCCGGCGCGGTCGAGTCGAAACTGACGCTCAGGACCTGGAGCACAGGGCGCTCACTTCAGGGGCCGGCGCACGGACTTGCCGGGCCGGCGGCCCTTGCCAGCGGCAGGGGCGGGCGCAGCCGCCGACGAGGGGCGCCCCATCCAGCCCTTGACCGCCAGGCCCAGCACCAGCCCGGCCAGGAACACGGCCCAGAAGAGCCAGGCGGGCGCCTGCTCCAGGCCGCTGGGCAGGTTCATGCCGAACACCGCCGCCAGGGCCATCAAGGGAAAGGTGAGGGCGGCGATCAGGTTGAGCTTGTGCTGGGCGCGGTTGAAGCCGAGCGCGGCGCGGGCCTGTTCCTCGGCGCTGCGCGCCAGCCGGTAGTCGAGCGCCAGGCGCGAGTCGGCCAGCAGCAGCTCCAGGCCGCGCGACAGCTCGACGGCGCGGTCGCGCAGGGTCAGCACCAGGCGGTCCTCGGGCACCCGCTCGCGAGCCGCCTGCAGCGTGTCCTTCAGGTTGGCGGCCGCCCGCGCCAGCGGCAGGGCACGCGCCTGCAGGTTGAACAATTCCTCGACCTCGAGCTGGGGCGCGCGGGTGCACAGCAGGCTGAGTTCGAACTGCAGGCCTGCGTAGCTGGCCAGCAACTCCTCGAAGGCCGGCTCGCCGGGGGCCTGCCCCTGGTAGAGCCAGCGGCCGTCGGGCTGGCGCAGGAACACCGCTGCGTCGCGGTCCGGGTCGCCGGGCTCCGGCGGCCGGTGCAGCACCAGCAGCAGGTGGCCGGCCTCGAAGATGGCGCGCTGGGCACCGTAGGTTTCCGTGCCGAGGCGCCGCTCGATCTCGGGCGGCAACTTCCAGTCGTAGGTGGGGCGGTTCATCGCGGGCCTTTCATCGCGCCAGCTGGCGCCACAGCTGCTCGAAGTGCTCGGAGAACCGGTGCAGCAGCGCCGGGTCGTTGCACAGCACCACGTTCTCCTCGTTCTCCAGGCAGGCGCTGCGGGTCCAGTTGTAGCTGCCGTTGATCAGCCGGGCCGCGTCGAAGATCGCGTACTTGTGGTGCATGTGGGCGGCGCTGCGGTCCACCGCGACCGCGATGCCGGCCTCGCGCAGCCGGCCGATGTCGCTGCCGCGGTCGTATTCCTTCTCGTTGTCGGTGATCAGGCGCACCGCGACACCGCGGCGGTGGGCCGCCAGCACCTCCTCGCTGATGCGGTCGTCCGAGAGCGTGAAGACGCAGATGTCGATGCGGCGCCGTGCCGAGCGCAGCTGGCCGACGATGGCGTGCAGGCAGTCCTCGCCGGGGCTGAAGCAGGCCTGGGCGGTCACGCTGCCGGCCGGCGCGCGGGCGACGTCGAGCGCGCGCACCACACCGTCCAGCCACTTGACCAGGGCCTGCTGGGCGGGGTCGGGCAGGCGCTCGCGCACCAGCTCGAAGGCGCGGTTGCGCAGCTGGCGCAGGCCGTCCTCGGGCGGCGAGGCCTGACGCAGCGCCTGGGTCAGCGAGCGTTTTTCCTCATCGCTCAGGCGTTCGTCGGCGATGCTTGCCGCCAAGGCATCGAGCAGGGCCGGCAAGCCGGGGGTATCGGGTGTGTCGGGACGGGTCATGGGCTCAGGACTCCTCGGTCTCGTGGCGGGCGGCGCCGGGCCCTTCGGTGGGTACCAGCGACTGCAGCTGGGCCGTGATACGCCCCATCTCGTCCCACACCGGGTGCTCGGGCGACAGCCGCGGCTGGGTGGTGCGGATCAGCGAGACCAGCACCCGGTGCTGGGTCGAGGCCATGTCCATCACCATCTGCGCCAGCTTGCCCAGCTCCGGCACTTCGCTGCCGGCAGCGACCGGGCCGGGCGGCTGCAGCCGCTCGACCGCCTGGGCCACGTCCAGCAGGCCCGCGGCGATGCGGGTGCCGGTGTCGCCCGTGTCCGCGCCGAGCTTGCGGCGCTTGACGAACTCCTCGCAGATGGCCTGCCAGCGCGCCGACTCCTCGGCGCTCGGGCGGCCCAGCAGCTGGGCCAGCTTGAGCAGGTTCTCCTCGGCGCCGGTGGTCAGGGTCTGGGCCTCGCCGCGGTAGTGGTCGCGCAGCAGCGCGTCGAGCTCGTCTTCGTGCATCAGCGGCGTGATGCGCGCCGCCAGCTTGCTCATGTTGCGGTAGCTGCCTTGCAGCTTGAAGGCCGGCTCGGTGCGGTAGGCATCGTGCTGGGCGGCCGACTCGATGTAGGCCAGGTTGACCTTGAGCAGCAGGTCGCGGGCGCGGAACAGGCGTTGCATCAAGGCCTTCAGCTCTTCCAGCTCGGCGCCGCTGTAGGCATGCGAAAAAGCGCTCGGCGCCACCTCCTCACCCTGCGCCAGGCGCACCAGCAGCTGCACGTCCCGCGGATCGCGCGAGGCCAGCGGCAGCAGCGCGGGGCTGGCGGTCAGGCTGTTCTCGATGTAGGACAGCGCGAACAGCGCCTCGCGCCCCGACAGCACGTCGCCGAGGTTGTAGATGTCGGCGCGGTTGGCCAGCATGTCGGGGATCTTGAAGACCTCGCCCGACTCGGTATAGGGGTTGCCGGCCATCACGATGGCAAAACGCTTGCCGCGCAGGTCGTAGCTGCGCGTCTCGCCGTTCCACACACCCTCGATGCGCCGCGTGCCGTCGGCCAGCGCGATGAACTTCTGCAGGAACTCCGCGCTGGTGTGCTGGATGTCGTCCAGGTACAGCATCACGTTGTTGCCCATCGCCAGGCCGAGGTTGAGTTTCTCGAGCTCCTGGCGCGCGGCGCTGTTGGGCGCGGCGGCGGGGTCGATCGACCTCACCTCGTGGCCCAGCGCCGGGCAGTTGATGCGCACGAAGATCTGGCCGAGCCGGTCGGCCACGTACTCCATCAAGGTCGTCTTGCCATAGCCCGGCGGCGAGATCAGCAGCAGCAGGCCCATGCGGTCGGTCCGGTTGCCTTCGCCGCTGGCGCCGATCTGCTTGGCCAGGTTCTCGCCGACGATGGGCAGGTAGACCTCGTCGATCAGCCGGTTGCGCACGAAACTCGACAGCGGCCGGGCCTGGAACTGGGTCAGCCGCAGGCGCGCCTTCTCGGCGTGCAGCAACTCGGCGCGCAAGGACTGCAAGGCCTCGAAGGCGGGCACCACCGAGGCCTGGTGGTGCAGGAAGCGGCGCCAGAAGTCGTTGAGGTTGAGTGCCATCGCGCCGCCGGCGACACGCGGGTGCTCGGCCAGCAGGCCCTCGACACGCCGGTCCAGCGTGGCGTTGACACGCTGCCGCGGGCCGGGGACGGCCAGCAGGGCGGCGGCGTCGTCGGCCCAGGTGGTGGCTTCGGGCGCGTGAGCGCCGGCATAGGCGCGCACCCAGCTCGACGCGAGGCGCCAGCGCTCGGGCGGCGGGGCGGCTTCCAGGTCGCGCTGCAGTTCGCTCCAGCGGCCCTTGCGCTCCAGCTCGCGCACCAGGGCCTGGGCCAGATCCTCGCCGGCGCCGGAGACCACCCAGGCCTCGCCGCCGCGCTCGCCCGCGAGCTGCCGCACCAGGTAGGCGGCGGCCTGTTCGGGAACGCCGGCGCAAGGTTCATCGCCGCGGCCGGTCGCGCCCGGCAGGAAGAAGTCGCGGGCGAAGGCACTCAGGGCACGGGCGGTGTCGTGCTCCAGCTGTTCCAGCGCCTGGCGGCTGCCGAACAAGGCCTGCATCTGCATCGCGGCGCGGGCCTGCCGCAGCAGCGCCTCGCGCTCCGCGACAAAACGGCCCGACTGCCAGTAGAGCAGGGCCAGCGCCCGCTCGGCCGGGCCGAAGGCCAGCAGCCCGGCCTCGGCCTGCATGGCCGCCAGCGTCGCCAGCAGGCGGCTCGCGTCCTCGTCGTGCACGCCTTTCTGGTAGCCCTCCTGGTAGCGCGGCGCGGCGAAGCGGCGCACGTGCTCCAGCAGCGCCGCGCGGCCCTCCGGGCCTTCGGCGACCCGCCGCATCAGCTCGTCCCAGGCCAGCTCGGTGTGCCCCTCCTGCACCGCGCGCAGCATCAGGCCGGCCAGGTATTCGGCGCGCGACAGGACCTCGGTCTCCGACACCAGGGCCTGGTTCCAGCAGGATCGCAGCGCGGCCAGCCGCTCGTCGTGCAGCGGCGCGAGGTAGTCGGTGCCGGTGATGTGCCAGGCCAGAGCGCCGTCGTGCGGCACCAGGGTCAGGTCCAGCGGCTGGCGGTTGATCGTGAAGGCGTGGCGGCCGAAACGCAGCGTGTTGCCGTCGTCGGCGACCAGGTCACGCTGGTCGCGCACCGCGCGCACGGCCTGGTCGCGGGCCGTCTTCAGCCGGGTGTCGAGATCGTCCGCGGCGACCGCCGCGCCCAGCGTGCGCAGATCGTCGATGAGCTTGCGCAGCTTGGCGACCAGCGGGTCGGCCGCGAAAAAGCTGTGCACCTCGTTCAGCTCGGCCATGCGCGCCACGCGGCGCGGCACGCCGTCGAGGATGCGCGAACCGGCCTCGACGATGGCCTGGGCGCGCCGCTGGCGGGCGTCGGCCAGGCTCTGGCGGCGCGCCGAGAAGGCCTCGTAGACGGCCTCGCGCTTGGCGGTGATGTCGGCCAGGAAGTGGTCCTGCTCGGCAAAGCGGCCTTCGAGCTCTTCCAGCTGCGCCAGCAGGCGCGTCAGCGCCTCGTCGCACTTCTCGGGGCTGTCGGCGATGCCGAGCGCGTTCTCGACCGCCTGGCCGAACAGCTTGAACTGGGCGCCGAACTCGGCCGCCGCCTCGGTCGCCCCAAGCGCCTTGCGGCGCTGGCGGGCCTCGGCGCGCAGGCGGTTGATCTCGGCATAGACCAGCGCGATGCGGTCGAGCACCGAGGTGCGGATGACCGCGTCGCCGCCGGGCAGGCTGCCCAGCTGCTCGGTCAGCAGGTCCAGCCCGGCCGCGCTCTCGTCCAGCTGCTGCAGCACGCGGTCCAGGGCCGGCGTGGTGTGCGACTGGGCCGACTCGGCCGCCAGCCTGTCCAGGCTCTTGCGGTGGCTGTCGAAGGCCTGCTCGCCGGCCAGGAACTGCAGCGCGCGCTCGCCGACCCGCTGTTGTTCGGCCTGCAGCTCGGCATCCATCGCGGCCAGCCGCGGCAGATCGGCGTAGCGCAGCTCCTTGAGCGCCTGCAGCTGGCCGCGCCGCTCGCGCAGCCGGTGCAGCGCGCGCACGAACTCGTCCGGCGTGCGCCACAGGGTGCTGGCGATGTCGGTCGCGAGCGCACGCTGCTCGGCTTCGGCGCGCGCCAGGGCCTGCGCGGTCTCGCGGCGGATGCTCTCGACCTTCTCGAACTCGGCCAGGGTGGCGCGGGCGCCGTCGGCGATCCGGCGCAGCTCGACCGCCACGCCGCCGGCCTCGGGCGCATCCAGCCAGAAGTGGGCGTCGGCCACCCGGCTGCACTGGCGGATCAGGTCTTCGTAGGCGGCCCGGGTCGGCACCTGCTCGCGCACCGCGCGCGCGATGCCGGACAGGTCCGAGACGCCGCGCACCAGCTCGGCATTGCCGATGCGGCCGAAAAAGCCGCCGCTGGCCGGCTGGGTGCTGGCGTGCTCCTCGCTCGCGAAGGGCGTCTGCCACAGCTGCATCGGGTGCACCCGGGTGGGCTCGCCGCGGTCGGCCTGGAACACCAGGATGCGGCCGTCGGGGAAACGGGCATAGCCGTTGGCGACGATGGGCGCGCCCAGGGTCTTGTCGATCAGGTTGTAGGTGAACAGCGCATAGTGGCCCGAGCCCGGCTCGTAGAAGACGTAGAGCACGTCCTCGCCGTTGGGCGAACGCAGGCTGCGCTTGAAGCGCAGCGCCGTGACGATCTCGCCGGGCAGCTCGAAGCGCTTGTACTCGCCGGACTGCAGGTAGTAGCCGCCGGGGAACACGATGCCGTGGTCCTCGGGCAGCTGCACGCAGGAGCCGCCGATCGCGTCGATGCGCTCGACCTTCTGCGTGCGGATGTTGTAGACCAGGTAGCGGAGCGCAGTCTCGCGGTAGGGCTTGATGCGCAGCAGGATCAGCTGGCCCAGCCGCGCGTAGGCGATCTCGGCGTCGGTGAGCGACTGGTGTTTGTCCTCGACCGGCTCGCTGTAGATGCCGAGGCCGGTCTCGGTGTTGTTCTCGATCTTGACCGTGAGGTCGCCGCCGACGGTTTCGACGAACACGGTGTCCAGGATGTTGACATGCGGGTGCTTGCCGCCGACATGGTCCTCGCGGCGTGTCGCCGTCCACTCGAAGTCGTGGCTGGGTGGCAGGGCGATGTCGCGCTCGCCGCGGTTGTCGAGGTAGGCGACGCTGCCGTCGCGGGCGATGCTCCAGCGGAACACGCGCACGTCGTGCAGCTGCTGGCCGATCTGGAAGGACGCGAGCAGCTTGTCGGCCGTCACTCTCAGCTGCAGCAGCGTGGCCTGCTTGTAGTAGGCGTAGAGCTCGCGGAAGTCGGCCGTGAAGCGCGCATCGTCGAGGAAGCTGCCGACCAGCGGCAGCGGTTCCAGCTCGTCGGCGCCGTCGTGCTCGGCGAGCCGGTAGAGCGCGAACACGTCGCCGACCGAGGTTTCGCGACGCAGCCCGATGTAGACGTTGTAGCCGAACAGCAGCTGTCCGCCGATGCGCACGATGTCGCGCGCGACGCAGTTGTTCTCGGTGCGCGCCAGCGTGCGCAGCACCAGCGCCTGGTCCGAGCGGCCGAAGGCGGCCAGGCGCGCCTCGTTGAGCGCCTGCGTCTTGGCGTGCAAGGCCTCGCCCTGCACCGCGAGGCGCTTTTTCAGCAGCTCGTAGCTGCCGCTGTCGGCCACCAGGGCCTCGCTCAAGGCCGCGCCGTCGCTGGCGTCAGCGGGGCCTGGGGTCGTGGATGCCGCGGCGGTGTTCTCCATGGTGGGCAGCCGGCCTCGTCACTGGCCGCCGGTCTTGTCCGGCAGGCCCAGCGGCTGCGACTTCGTCACGCCGGCGATCAGCGTCTGCAGCGCGGCCTTCTCGCTGTCGCTGCCCTGGGTCATGACGCGGTTCATCAGCCCGGCGATGCTCAGCTTCTGCAGCTCGTCGCTGGACTGGCCCAGTGCACCGATCACGCCCTTGACGTCGGCCACCACGTCGCGTTCGCCGGCCAGCTGTTCCTTGAACACGGTCTGCAAGGTCTGGCTCTTGGCCACCGTCGCGTCGATGCCCTTGCCGACCGACAAGGCCCGCACGAAGCGGTCGAAGTAGTCGCCCTCGCCGCCGACGATGTCGATCTTCGCGTTGCCCAGCGCGGTGGACAGCACCTGCGCCTGGTCCTTGGCGATGGTGGTCTGGGCCTCCAGCGACTTCAGCACCTCGACATGGTTCTTCTCCAGGCGCATGCGGAATTCCTCGTGCGCGCGGGTTTCCTCGCTCATCGCCTTCATGGCCTCGAACTTCTCGCGCAGGCCCTTGGCCTCGGCGTTGAAGCGGGCCTCGACGGTGCGGGCCTCGGCCAGGCCGGCCTTCTCGATCGCGTCGGCGTCGGCCGCGCGCACCTGCACCTCGGCCAGGCCGAGCTTTTCCTTGCCCTGGGCTTCGGCGTCGAGCTTGGCGCGCAGGCCCTCGGCCTCGGCCTGGGCGCGCGCCGCGATGACCTGCGCGTCGGCCAGGCCCTTCTTCTCGTTGCCGAGCGCCTCGGCCTCCATCTGCACCCGCAGCGCCTCGGCCGCGGCCTGCTGCACGCGGGCGTCGACCAGGCCCTGCTTTTCCTTGGCGTCGGCCGTCGCCAGCATGACCTTGGCGGCGGCCAGGCCGGTCGCGGCGACCGTCGCCTCGGTGCCTTCGGCCTCGCGCTTCTTGGACTCGGCGTCCTTCTCGGCGACCTTGAGCTTGGCCTCGGCCAGGGTCAGTTCCTCGGCGGCCTTGTGGCGGGCGCGGCGCTCCTGGGCCTCGGCGGCCTTGACCTCGATCAGCAGCTTTTCCTCGGCCTGCGCTTCGGCCAGCACGATGGTGGACTTCTTGGTGCGCTCGGCCTCGGCCATCACACGCAGCTCCTTGATCGCCTCCTCCTGCTCGGCGACCGTGCGCTCGACCACGATGCGCTCGCGGATCACGTCCGAGATGGCCTTCTTCTGCACCTCGACGGCCTTTTCCTTCTCGATGCGCTGCAAGGTCACTTCCTTCTCGCGGTCCACCACCTCCAGCTCGCGGGCGCGCGTGACCTTCTCCTCCTCGATGACCACCGCGCGGCGGCGGTTGTGCTCGGCCACCTCCTTCTCGCGCAGCACGTTCTCCTGCTGCACCGCGACGGCCTGCTCGGCCTGCAGGCGGGCCAGCTCGGCCTTGGTCTTCTCCTCGGCCTGGATGCGCTGGGTCTCGGCCTCCTCGCGCGCACGCACCGACGCGATCTCCCGGTGCTGCCGCGCCTGGGCGTCGGCCTGCTGGCGCTCCAGCTCGAGCAGCGCCTCCTGGGTCTGCACGTCCTTCTTCTTGATCTCCATCTCCTCGTTGCGGCGCAGCTCGTTGGTGCGCACGTGCTGGGAGGCGGTCAGCTCGGTGATCTTCTTGATGCCCTGGGCATCGAGGATGTTGTTGGAGTCGAGCTTGTGCACCGGGGTCTGCTCGATGTAGTCGATGGCGGTGTCCTCGAGCACATAGCCGTTGAGGTTGGAGGCGATCTCGGCGACGATGGCGTCGCGGAACTTGTCGCGCGCTTCATACAGCTGCACGAAGTCCATCTTCTTGCCGGCGGTCTTGAGCGCCTCGGAGAACTTGGCCGAGAACAGCTCCTCCAGCGTTTCCGGGTTGGAGGCGCGCTCGCAGCCGATGCTCTGCGCCACCTTCAACACGTCGGCGTCGAGGTTGTTGACCTTGACGAAAAACTTCACCTTGATGTCGGCGCGGATGTTGTCGGCGCAGATCAGGCCCTCGTTGCCCATGCGCGTGATCTCGATGGTCTTCAGCGAGATGTCCATCAGCTCGGCCCGGTGGATCACCGGCAGCACCAGGCCGCCGCTGAAGGTGACGACGGTCTTGTCGCTGGTCTTGTTGATGATCAGCGCATAACCCTGCTCGACCTTGTGATAGAACTTGATGAACATCGCGAACAGGCCAAGCAGCAAGATGGCCAGCGCGCCGATGGCGAAAAGAATCGGCTCCATGGGGGTCCTCTCCGGTCAGGGGTCTTAAGGTTGAATCGTTGTATCGGCGGGCCCGCGCGGGCCGCCCTCAGCTGTCTTGCCGACCGAGGTCGAGCTCGATGCGGTAGTGGCCGGCGCGGGCGTCGTAGCCGAGGATGCGCGCGTTGGCGCCTTTGGCGAGCCGGTTGGGCGTCTGTGCCCGCACGTTGATGATGGCGGTGGCGGCGCCGGTTTCGACCTCGGCCTGGCCGAGGCGCTCGTCGACCGTCAGCGTGCGCACGGTGCAGCTGCGGCCCACCAGCGCCTCCGGGCGGGCGGCCGCGTGGATGGTGAAGAGGCCGCGCAGCGGCCGGATGGCGAGCAGCGTCGCGGGATAGGCGAGCACGAAGCTGCCGAGCAGCACGCCGGTGCCGGCCAGCCACTGCAGACCGCCGGCTGGCAGCAGCGGCAGCAGCCACATGCCGGCCAGGCAGGAGGCGGTCCAGCTGAACACGACCAGCAGGCTGGCGATCAGGGAGACGGGCACGCCGCTCAAGCCGGCGCTCACCAGGAAGCTGGCGACGGCGCCGAGGTCGGCGGCATCACCGTCGATGTCCAGGCCCGACTCGATGTCGACGAGCCCGACGATGGCGAGCAGCCAATAGACCAGCACGACGCCGAGCAGGGCCGAGCAGATCGCCGTCGGATACCCCGCGGCGGCTTCCAGGAAACCCGTCATATCCCTCTCACCCCCGCCCTTGTTGTCCGGCTTGTCGTTGCGGGTCGCGGCTTGCCGACTGTGTGCAGTACCGCCAAACCCTGCGCGGCGCAGGATAGAAGTGGCGGCCAGGTGTGTCAACGCCCCCAAGCGGGGGGTCAAGAAACGCGCCGCGCGGCCGGCGGGGAGCGGGCGTTCAGGTCAGGAAACGGTCCAGCAGGCGCCGGCTGGCCTTGTCCAGGGCGCCCAGGTCGCGGATCAGGAACTGCAGGCCGTGGCTGTCGGTGATCATCACCGAGCCGGCCGCGAGCCGGCGGATGTCTTCCTCGCCCTTGAGCACCAGGGTGGCGGGGCCGCGGTCGGTCTCGAGCTCCCAGGTGCTGGGCGTGGTGAAGCCCGAGACCTTGCAGAGGCGCCGGATCTCCGGGAAAAACTCGCGCGTCGCCAGCTCCTCGCGGATCAGCGCCTGTTGCGGCGCCGGCAGCTCGGCCAGCCGCTCCACCCAGGCCAGCTCATGGCCGTCGGGGCCGACCAGCGAGACGCCCTCCTCGGGCGCCGCGACGGGGAAGGCGCGCACCGGCGTGACGCCCTCGACGCAGCTGCCGTCGGGCGCGCTCAGCACCAGGCGGCCGAAAGGGTTGCGCTCCAGCGTGAAGCCGGGCGCGGGCGTGACAGGGGGCGGGCTGGTGCTCATCGCCGCTCTCCTCATGCCGCCTCGCGGGCGGAAGTGTCGCCGGTCAGCGCGCCGGCTTGCTCGCGGGCGCTGGCGGCCTGGGCTTCGTAGAGGCGCCAGTAGGCGCCGCGGTGGGCCATCAGGGCATCGTGCGGCCCGACCTCGACCACCTGGCCGCGGTCCATCACGACCAGCCGGTCGGCCTGGCGCAAGGTGCTGAGCCGGTGCGCGATCGCGATGGTGGTGCGGCCGCGCACCAGGTTGTCGAGTGCCGCCTGGATTTCCTTCTCGGTCTCGGTGTCGACCGCCGAGGTGGCCTCGTCGAGGATCAGGATGGCCGGGTCGATCAGCAGCGCGCGGGCGATCGAGATGCGCTGGCGCTCGCCGCCGGACAGGCCCTGGCCACGCTCGCCGACCAGCGAGTCGTAGCCCAGCGGCAGGCGCAGGATGAATTCGTGGGCGTGGGCGGCGCGGGCGGCTGCGACGATCTCCGCGCGCGTCGCCCCGGGCTTGCCGTAGGCGATGTTTTCGGCGATGGTGCCGAAGAACAGGAAGGGTTCCTGCAGCACCAGGCCGATGTGGCGCCGGTAGCTCGCCACCGGCAGCGAGCGGATGTCCACGCCATCGACCCGGATCGAGCCCTCGCTGACGTCGTAGAAGCGGCAGATCAGGTTGACCAGCGTGCTTTTGCCCGAGCCGCTGTGGCCGACCAGGCCGATCATCTCGCCGGGCGCGATGTTCAAGTCCAGGCCCCGGATCACCGAGCGGCTGCCGTAGCGGAAACCGACCTCGCGCAGCTCGATGCGCCCGCTCGGCTGCGCCAGCTCCACCGGGCGCAGCGGCTCCGGCACGCTGGAGACGTGGTCGAGGATGTCGAAGATGCGCTTGGCCCCGGCGGCGGCCTTCTGGGTCACCGAGACGATCCGGCTCATCGAGTCCAGCCGGGTGTAGAAGCGGCTGATGTAGGCCAGGAAGGCGGTCAGCACGCCCACCGTGATACGGCCCTGCGCGACCAGCCAGATGCCGAAACCCCAGACCACCAGCAGCCCGATCTCGGTCAGCAGCGACACGGTGGGCGAGAACAGCGACCAGACCTTGTTGAGCCTGTCGTTGACCGCCAGGTTGTGGCGGTTGGCCTCGCGGAAGCGCGTGGCCTCGCGCTGTTCCTGGGCGAAGGCCTTGACGACGCGGATGCCGGGGATGGTGTCGGCCAGCACGTTGGTCACCTCGGACCAGACCCGGTCGATCTTCTCGAAGCCGGTACGCAGCCGGTCGCGCACGACGTGGATCAGCCACGCGATGAAGGGCAGCGGCACCAGGGTCGCGAGCGCCAGCCAGGGGTTGATCGAGAACAGGATGGCGGCCGTCATCACGATCATCAGCACGTCGGTCGCGAAGTCCAGCAGGTGCAGCGACAGGAACACGCAGATGCGGTCGGTTTCGCTGCCGATGCGGGCCATCAGGTCGCCGGTGCGCTTGCCGCCGAAGTACTCCAGCGACAGCTTGAGCAGGTGTTCGTAGGTGGTGGTGCGCAGGTCCGAGCCGATGCGCTCGCTCACCAGGGCCAGGATGTAAGTGCGCCCCCAGCCCAGCGCCCAGGCCAGCAGGGCGGCGCCGAGCAGCCCACCCAGGTAGACCAGCACCAGCTGAGGATCGATCGGCGCGCCGTTCTGGTAGGGGATCAGCACCCGGTCCATCAGCGGCATCGTCAGATAGGGCGGCACCAGCGTGGCCGCGGTCGAGCCCAGGGTCAGCAGGAAGCCGGCCAGCAGCTGGCCCTGGTAGGGCCGCGCAAAACGCCACAGGCGCAGCAGGGTCCAGGTCGAGGGCGGCGCGTGCACCTCCCGGTGGCAGACCGGGCATTCGTCCTCGTCCTCGGGCAGTGGCGCCTTGCAGCTGGGGCAGGCGGCGGCCTCGGCCGGGGCGTCGAGGGGGGTGCCCGCGGCGAGCGCATGGCGCCGGGCTTCGAAGCGCTCGATGAACTGCAGCGCCTCGCCGTGGTGTCGCAGCGTGTAACGCCAGCAACCGAGTCGGGTGTTTTCATCGTGCAGTTCGAGCCGACCGACGCCGGCGTGGTCCTCGTGCTGCAGGCTCAGGCCCAGGTGCAGCGGCCAGGCCTGCCAGGCCCCGCCGGGCTGGCGCGCCAGCAGCCGCGTCGGTGTCAGTGCAATATCACCGCGGCCGAAACGAAGTTGCAGGTCGAGGTCAACCTCCAGCCGGGCCAGAACGTTCTCCCCTTCGGCCAGGACGGATTCCAGATCCGCCGGCCGCACATCCGGCAGCGCGCCGGCGGGAGAGTTTGTGTTGGAGGGTCGATGTGTCATGAAGTCCTGCGCTTCTCGGCGAAGCAGCCACGTGCCGTGTGAGGGGGCCCGCCCCCGGAGCGCGCCGGCGCGTGCCCGGTCGAGCCGAACCTGTGGCTCACGTTTGGCCCCCCGGGGCGGTTGACAGCCGCATCGATATTTCTCCATCACGCCGGCTTCGGGCGTGAACCTTTACCAATTTCCAGAAAACGATCACCGTCGCGCTGGCCCCCGGGCGGCGTGAGCCGGATGCACGCATGAGAGACATCAAGATCCTGAAGGTCGCCTACCTGAACGGCCCCAACGTCTGGACCTACCGGCCCGTGTTGGAAGCCTGGGTGGACATCGGCGAGCTGGAGGAACAGCCCTCCCACACCATCCGGGGTTTCGCCGATCGCCTGATCGCCTGGCTGCCCTCGCTGATCGAGCACCGCTGCGGCGTCGGCGAGCGCGGCGGCTTCGTGCAACGCCTGCGCGAGGGCACCTGGCCGGCCCACATCCTGGAGCACGTCGCGATCGAGCTGCAGAACCTGGCCGGCAGCCAGGCCGGCTTCGGCAAGGCGCGCGAGACCGGGGTGCGGGGCGTCTACAAGGTCGCCTTCCGGGCTCGCAACGAGCAGGTCGGCCGCGCCGCGCTGGCCGCTGCCCGAGAGCTGGTGCTCGCTGCGATGGACGACCGGCCTTGCGATGTGGCCGCCAGCGTGACCGGACTGCGTGCGATGGTGGACTCGCTGTGTCTGGGCCCGAGCACCGCCTGCATCGTCGATGCCGCGGGCGAACGCCGCATCCCGGCGATCCGGCTGACCGACGGCAACCTGGTGCAGCTGGGCTACGGTGCGCGCCAGCGCCGCATCTGGACCGCCGAGACCGACCGCACCAGCGCCATTGCTGAAAGCGTCTCCGGCGACAAGGACCTGACCAAAAGCCTGCTGGCCTCCTGCGGCGTGCCGGTGCCGGAGGGCCGCATCGTCGAGAGCCCGGCCGACGCCTGGGACGCGGCCGAGGACATCGGCCTGCCGGTGGTGGTCAAGCCCTCCGATGCCAACCACGGCCGCGGCGTCTCGATCGAGCTGAGCACGCGCGAGGACGTCGAGGTCGCCTTCCGACTCGCCGAGCAGGAAGGCAGCGAGGTCATCGTCGAGCGCTTCATCCCCGGCAACGAACACCGCCTGCTGGTGGTGGGCGGCAAGGTGGTGGCCGCCGCGCGCGGCGAAACCGCCTGGGTGACCGGCGACGGCCGCTCCAGCGTGCTGGCGCTGATCGACGCCCAGCTCAATGCCGATCCCCGGCGCGGTGAAAGCGAGGACTTCCCGCTCAACAAGATCCTGGTCAGCGAGGATCCTGCGGTGGCGCTGGAGCTGGCACGCCAGGGCCTGCAGCCCGACTCGGTGCCGGCGGAAGGGCAGCGCGTGCTGATCCAGCGCAACGGCAACGTCGCCTTCGACGTGACCGACCAGGTGCACCCCGAGGTGGCGGCCGCGGCGTCGCTGGCCGCGCGTATCGTCGGGCTGGACATCGCCGGCGTGGATCTCGTCGCCAGCGACATCTCGCGCCCGCTGGGCGCCCAGCAGGGTGCCATCGTCGAGGTGAATGCCGGTCCCGGCCTGCTGATGCACCTGAAGCCGGTCGACGGCGCGCCGCGGCCGGTGGGCCGGGCCATCGTCGAGCACCTGTTTCCCGAAGGCGACGACGCCCGCATCCCGGTGGTGGGCATTGCCGGCGCGAGCGGCAGCGCGCTGATCGCGCGGCTGGTGGCGGGGCTGTTGCAGATGGGCGGCCAGCCGGTCGGCCTGGCCTGCGGCGACGGGCTCTACCTCGACGGTCGCCGGGTCGAGACGCAGCCGAGCGCCACCTGGGCCGCCGGCCAGCGGGTGCTGATGAACCGCAACATCGAGGCCGCGGTGATCGAGAACGGCGCCGAGCAGATCCTGGCGCAGGGCCTGGCCTACGACCGCTGCCTGGTCGGTGTGGTGACCGACGTCAGCGGCGCCGACGCGCTCAAAACCTACCATGTTCACGAACCGCGGCAGGTCTTCAATGTCCTGCGCACCCAGGTGGACGTGGTGCTGCCCGAAGGCACCGCGGTGCTCAACGCGGACGATCCACTGGTGGCCGAGATGGCGCCGCTGTGCGACGGCGAGGTGCTGTTCTACGGCCTGGACCCGGAGCTGCCGGCCCTGGCCGAGCACCGTGCCGCCGGTGGCCGCGCGGTGTTCCTGCGCCAGGGCCAGGTGGTGCTGGCACGCGGCGACGACGAGCAGTCGCTGGGGCGTCTCGAGGCCTTCCCGGCAGCGCGCGCGGCCGGCTCCCCGGTGCCGGCCGAAAGCCTGCTGGCCGCGCTGGGTGCTGCCTGGGCACTGGGCCTGGCACCCGAGCTGATCGCGGCCGGCGCCCGCAACTTCGACCCGGCCCCGGCCGCCTCGCTGGACGCCGCCTCGCGCGGCAAGCAGGCGCAGCCCCGCTGACGCGGCCGCCGCACCCGAATTCACTCTCAGGACTATTCGAATGGAAGTCTCCCGACTCCGCGCGCTCCGTGGCCCCAATCTGTGGAGCCGCTGCACCGCCATCGAAGCCATCGTGTCGTGCAGCGAGGCCGAGTGCTCGCTCGACCACATCAGCGGTTTCGAAGCCCGCCTGCGCGCCCGCTTCCCCGAGATCGGCGCCCTGCAGCCGAGCGGCCAGTCGCTGCCGGTCTCGCTGGCCCAGGCGCTGGAGCTGGCGGCGCTGCGCCTGCAGGCCCAGGCCGGCTGCCCGGTCAGCTTCAGTCGCAGCACCGCGACGGTGGAGAAGGCGGTGTTCCAGGTGGTGGTCGAGTACAGCGAAGAGGCGGTCGGCCGCCTGGCCTTCCGGCTCGCGGAGCAGCTCTGCCGCGCGGCGCTGGACGATACGCCCTTCGACCTGGCGGGCGCGCTCGCGCAACTGCGCGAGCTCGACGAGGACGAGCGCCTGGGGCCGAGCACCGGCTCCATCGTGCAGGCCGCCGTGGCGCGCGGCATTCCCTACCGGCGCCTGACACGCGGCAGCCTGGTGCAGTTCGGCTGGGGCAGCCGCCAGCGCCGCATCCAGGCCGCCGAGGTGGACCGCACCAGCGCGATCGCCGAGTCCATTGCCCAGGACAAGGAACTGACCAAAAAGCTGCTGCTGGCTGCCGGCGTGCCGGTGCCGCTCGGCCGCCCGGTGACCGACGCCGAGGACGCCTGGGCCGCCGCCTGCGAGGTGGGCCTGCCGGTGGTGGTCAAGCCGCGCGACGGCAACCAGGGCAAGGGCGTGACGGTCAACATCGAGACGCGCGAGCACCTGGCGCGCGCCTATGCCGCCGCGGCCGAGATCAGCTCGGACGTGATGGTCGAGCGTTTCATCCCGGGCCACGACTTCCGCCTGCTGGTGGTGGGTGACCGGCTGGTGGCCGCGGCGCGCCGCGATCCGCCCCATGTGATCGGCGACGGTCGCCGCAGCATTGCGGAGCTGGTCGAGGAGGTCAACCGCGATCCCCGCCGTGGCGACGGCCATGCCACCTCGCTGACCCGCATGCGCATCGATGACATCGCGCGAGCCCGTCTGTCGGCGCAGGGCTATACGCCCGAGTCGGTGCCGCCGAAGGGCAAGCGGGTGGTGCTGCGCAACAACGCCAACCTCAGCACCGGCGGCACCGCCACCGACGTGACCGACGATGTGCACCCCGAGGTGGCGGCGCGCGCGGTGGCCGCGGCCCGCATGATCGGGCTGGACATCTGCGGCGTGGACGTGGTGTGCGAGAGCGTGCACAAGCCGCTGGAAGAGCAGGGCGGCGGTGTGGTCGAGGTCAATGCCGCGCCGGGGCTGCGCATGCACCTGAGCCCGTCCTACGGCAAGGGCCGCGGCGTGGGCGAGGCGGTCATCGCCGACATGTTCGCCCCCGGCGACAACGGCCGCATCCCGGTGGTCGCGGTGACCGGGACCAACGGCAAGACGACGACGGTGCGGCTGGCGGCCCACATCCTGGCCTGCCAGGGCCTGCGCGTGGGCATGACCAACACCGACGGCGTCTACGTGGCCGGCCAGCGCATCGACACCGGCGACTGCAGCGGCCCGCGCAGCGCCCGAAACGTGCTGATGCACCCGGACGTCGACGCGGCGGTATTCGAGACCGCACGCGGCGGCATGCTGCGCGAGGGCCTGGCCTTCGACCGCTGCCAGGTGGCGGTGGTCACCAACATCGGCAGCGGCGACCACCTCGGGCTCAACTACATCACCACGGTCGAGGACCTGGCGGTGCTCAAGCGCGTGATCGTGCAGAACGTCGCGCCCGACGGCATGGCGGTGCTCAATGCCGCCGACCCCATCGTCGCGGCGATGGCGCGCAGCTGCCCCGGCGCCATCACCTTCTTTGCCGCCGACCGGCAGTTGCCGGTGATGGCCGCTCACCGCGCCCAGGGCGGCCGCGTGGTGTATGTCGAGGGCGGCGCGATCGTCGCGGCCGAGGGCGTGAAGCGCCACCGCATCGCGCTGTCGCAGGTGCCGCTGACGCGCGGCGGCAGCATCGGTTTCCAGGTCGAGAACACCATGGCGGCGGTGGCCGCGGCGTGGGCGCTCGGGGTGGGCTGGGACACGATACGCCAGGGCCTGCGCGGTTTCGTCAGCGACGCCGTCAGCGTGCCGGGGCGCTTCAACGTCTTCGATCACGGCGGAGCCACGGTGATCGCCGACTACGGCCACAACCCCGACGCGATCGCCGCGCTGGTGCGAGCGGTCGATGCGATGCCGGCCCGCCGGCGCTCGGTGGTGATCAGCGGCGCCGGCGACCGGCGTGACGAGGACATCCGCCAGCAGACCGAGATCCTGGGCGCGGCCTTCGACGAGGTGGTGCTTTATCAGGACCAGTGCCAGCGCGGGCGGGCCGACGGCGAGGTGCTGGCGCTGCTGCGCCAGGGCCTGCACCGCGCGCGCCGCACCACGCGGGTCGACGAGATCCGCGGCGAGTTCCTCGCGATCGACAGCGCGCTCGCGCGGCTGGAGCCGGGCGACCTGTGCCTGATCCTGATCGACCAGATCGATGAGGCGCTGGCCCACATCGCGCGCCGCTGCGAGGAGCAGGCGCTGCGCCAGCCGGCCTTCGAGGCGGCCTGACGACGGCCACGGCGCGCGCAAACGCGGGGCCACGGCGGCACTCATTTGTGTGAGGATGAGATCCCACACCTGTGAAGGAGCCGCCTTGCTGCCGCAGCAGAACCTGGGCCGGGTGCCCGACGCCGCCGACTGGCCCGCGATCCGCGACCTCCTGAAAAGCTGCGGGCTGCCCATCGAGGGCGCCCGCGAGCACCTGCGGCACTTCCTGGTGGTGGGCGACGCCGATGCGATGCTGGCCTGCGTCGGGCTGGAGAGCCACGGCGGCAGCGCGCTGCTGCGTTCGCTGGCGGTGGCGCCCGAGGCGCGCGGCGAAGGCCTGGGCCGCGGGCTGGCCGCGCAGGCCATCCTGGCGGCGCGCGGCCTGGGGGCGCGGTGCCTGGTGCTGCGCACCGAGACCGCGGCCGATTTTTTCGGGCTGTTCGGTTTCCGGCCCATTGCGGCCGAGCAGGCCCCTGCGGCCGTGCGCGCCTCGGCCGAGTTCCGCGGCGCCTGCCCGGAGAGCTGCACCACGCTGATGATGGAGCTGTCCTCGGGCTGCCGGGTGCGCCCCGCGCTGGCCGGCGACATGCCGGCCGTGCTGGAGATCTACAACCACGAGGTGCGCACCAGCACGTCCACCTACCAGGACGCCGAGCGCACCCTGGCGGAGCAGCTCCAGCAGTGGGAGCTCAAGCAGGACGAGGGGCATGCGTTTTTCGTCGCCGAGGACGCGGCGGGCCGACTGGTCGGCTATGCCAACTACGGCTTGTTCCGCCCGCGCGAGGGCTGGCGCTTCTCCTGCGAACACGCGGTCTACGTCCACCCCGAATGGCGCGGCCGCGGGCTCGCCAGGCTGCTGTTGCCGGCGCTGATCTGCCATGCGCGCCGGCGCGGCTTCCACACCATGGTGGGTGTCGTCGACACCGCCAACCGGGCTTCGATGCGCTTGCACGAGGCGATGGGTTTCCAGGTGGCCGGCGTGATGAAGCAGGGCGGGTTCAAGTTCGGCCACTGGCTCGACGTCGCCTTCGTGCAGATCCTTCTTTAGGCCCCTTCGGCTACCATCCGGCCGTTTTTCATTCATTCATTCTGTTGGTCGGAAAGGAAACAGATCATGGCGATGGACGTGGTGGACTTCGAGATCCGGGGTGCCGAGATGCAGTTCGTGGAAATCGAGCTGGACCCGGGCGAGGCGGCGGTCGGCGAGGCCGGCAGCCTGATGTTCATGGACGCCGGCATCGAGATGGACACCGTGTTCGGCGACGGCTCCAGCCAGCAGGGCGGCTTTTTCGGCAAGCTGCTCGGCGCCGGCAAGCGTCTGGTCACCGGCGAGTCGCTGTTCACGACGGTCTACACCAACCAGGGGCAGGGCAAGAAGCGCGTCGCCTTTGCCGCGCCCTATCCCGGCAAGATCCTGCCGATGGACCTGCGCCAGCTTGGCGGCACCCTGTTGTGCCAGAAGGACGCCTTCCTGGCGGCCGCGCGCGGCGTGTCCCTGGGCATCGCCTTCCAGCAAAAGCTCTCGGTCGGCTTTTTCGGCGGCGAGGGTTTCATCATGCAGAAGCTCGAGGGTGACGGCCTGGCCTTCGTGCACGCCGGCGGCACCGTGGTCAAGCGCGAGCTGCAGCCCGGCCAGACACTGATGGTGGACACCGGCTGCGTGGTGGCCTACACGCCGGGCGTGAACATGGAGATCCAGTACGTCGGCAAGATCAAGACCGCGCTGTTCGGCGGCGAGGGCCTGTTTTTCGCGAAGCTGACCGGGCCGGGCACCGTCTGGCTGCAGTCGCTGCCCTTCTCGCGCCTGGCCTCGCGCATCTTCGCCGCCGCGCCGCAGGCCGGCGGCCGCAGCCGTGAGGAAGGCTCGCTGCTGGGCGGCTTCGGCGCCGGCGGCCTGCTCGGCGGTGTGCTGGGCGGCGACGACGAATGAGCCGCTCGGCTGCACTCGTCGGCTTCAGGGCCGGCGCGAGTGCAGCCAGCCTTCCAGCGAGTACACCCCCAGCGCCGCCCAGATGGCGGCATACCCGAGCGCGGTCGCGGCCGGGAAGGGCTCGTGATAGAGCCAGACCCCCAGCAGCAATTGCAAGCTCGGTCCGATGTACTGCAGCAGGCCCAGGGTCGCCAGCGTGATGCGGCGTGCCCCGGCTGCGAACAGCAGCAGCGGTACCGCGGTGATCGGCCCGGCCAGCACCAGCAGCACCTGGGTGTCGGCCGGCGCCGCCATGAAGCCGTTGCTGCCTTGCGTGGCCCACCACAGCAGCAGGCCGGCGGCCACGGGAAACAGCAGCAAGGTCTCCAGCGCCAGGCCTTCGAGCGGGCCCAGCACCGCCACCTTGCGCAGCAGCCCGTAAGTGGCGAAGGTGGCGGCCAGCACGAGCGCGATCCACGGCAGGGTGCCGGATTGCCAGGTGAGCCAGGCCACGCCTGCGGCCGCGAGCGCCACCGCGGCCCACTGGCCGCGCCTCAGGCGTTCGTGCAGGACCAGGTAGCCCATTAGCACATTCACCAGCGGGTTGATGAAGTAGCCCAGGCTGGCATCGATCACCCGGTTGTTCTGCACCGCCCAGATGTAGGTGAACCAGTTGCCCGACAACAGCAGGCCGCTCGCGGCGAAGGCAGCCACCAGGCGTGGCTGGCGCGAGGCCTGGCGCAGCCAGCCCCATTGCCGGCGCACCAGCAGCACCGCCAGCACGAAAGCCAGCGACCACACCACCCGGTGCGTCACGACCTCGACCGAAGCGATGCCGTGCAGCGATTTGAAGTAGAGCGGAAACAGCCCCCAGAGCGTGTAGGCGAGGGCGGCGTAGACGATGCCATGGGTCATGCAAAAAGGCGGCCCGCGAGGCCGCGGACAAGGAGGCCGGCGGGTTGTTGCAGAAGGGAGCGGGCCGCCATTGTGCCGGCGCCGCGCGGTTCGTGCTGGCGAGGGCACGGGCGTGAACTGCGACCACTTTGGGCGGCTCTTGCGACGGTGCGGGCGGCACGCTCGCTGCTAAGCTGGTATGGAATGACTTGAGAGCAGCTGAGCCGTGCAAGCCGCAGTCCCCGAGATGCAGATGCCGCCCCTCGACTTCGACGGGCAGCAGTGGACCTGCCTGCACCGTGGCCTGCGCCTGAGCAGCCACTTTCAGCCCATCTTCAGCTTGACGCATCGCCGGGCCGTCGGCCACGAGGCCTTGCTGCGGGCCCGCGATGCCGAGGGCCGGCCGGTGCCGCCGCCCGAGGTGCTGGCGGGCTGCGTTTCGCTCGACGAACTGGTCTACCTGGACCGGGTGTGCCGCTGGTTGCACGCGGCCAATTTCGCCCGCCAGGCAAGGCCCGACCACTGGCTTTTCCTCAACGTGCACCCGACGGTTTTTGCCCAGGGGCCGCGCCGCGGCACGCTGGCCTACCTGGAGCAGGTCACCCGGCGCTTCCAGCTGCAGCCCAGCCAGCTGGTGCTGGAGGTGACCGAGGACGCGATCAGCGAAGACGAGCGCTTCGGCGCCGCGGTCGAGCTGGCCCACAACCTCGGCTGCCTGCTGGCGCTGGACGACTTCGGCGCCGGGCATTCCAACTTCGATCGTATTTGGCAGATCCGCCCGGAGATCGTCAAGTTCGACCGCCATGTCGTGCAGCGCGCGGCACTCGATCCGCGCGTCGCGCGTGTCGTCGCGCAGATGACCTCGCTGCTGCATGAATGCGGCGCGCTGGTGCTGTGCGAGGGTATCGAGACGCTGGACGAAGGGTATGCGGCCCTCGAGTCCGGGGTGGATTTCGTCCAGGGTTACCTGTTCGGGCGACCGCAGGTCGACCTCTGCCCGGCGGGTGGTCCGCCCGGGGCGCTCGACGCGGTGTGGCAGCGTTTCGACGAGCAGCACGAGTTCCACGAACGCCGTCACCAGGCGCGGCTGGCCCCCTACCTGCGCACGATCGGGGACGCGGCGGCGCGTCTTTGCGCGGGCATAGACGCGGACACCGCCTGCGCCTCTTTCCTGGCCCTGCCGGGCGCCGAGCTGTGCTACCTGCTCGACGAGCAGGGGGTGCAGGTGGGGCACACCATCATGTCGCTGCAGCCCGAGCCCGGACGCTGCGCCCGCTTCGCTCCATTGGCGGATGCGAGCCAGGCGCGCTGGGCCAAGCGGCCCTATTTCCGGCGTGCGCTGGAAGCGCCCGGCCAGGTGCAGGTGACACGCCCCTATCTGTCGGTGAACACCGCGCGCCTGTGCGTCACCGTCTCGGTCTCGCTGCGACGCGGCGATCAGCTGCTGGTGCTGGGCGGCGATGTCGCCTGGGATCCCCACTGAGCCTGCCGCCCGGGACACAAAAAAAGGGTCTGGGACCCGCGGGGCTTGCGCCCCTGGAACCCAGACCCATCAAGGAGGTCGGAACCTCTTGTTCAACCTTTCAACCACGCCGCGCCCCGCCTTGCGGCGGGCGCAGCGCTCGCCACCACTCAGAAGGAGTGGCGCACGCCCACGACAAATTCGTTGACGTTGTCGCCGCCAGCGCTGCTGAAGCTTTTGTCTTCGGGCAGCTTGCTGTGCCAGCGGGTGGCGCCGTCGTTCTTGAAGTGCGTCAGCGAGGTGTACAGCGCGGTGCGCTTGGACAGATCGTATTGATAGCCGATGCCCAGGGCCTGGGTGTCGCTGTCATCCGCGTCGGGCTTGTTGGCCACGTACTGCAGGCGCAGCAGGTTGGCGCCGAAGCGGTAGTCGCCGCCGATCCAGAAGCCGTCGCCGTCGTCGTTGGCGGAGCTGCGGTCGTTCACGTTGATGTAGCCCGCCAGCAGGCGGAAGTCACCGAAGTTGTAGGCACCGCCCACCGAGATGGTGCGCTCTTCCTTGTCAGTGGCTTCGACGCGGTCGTCGATGAAGGACACCAGGGCGTCGATCGGGCCGGCGGTGTAGCGGGCATAAATGTCGGCGATGCGGGTATCGGTGGTGCTGTCCGCCACTTCACCAAAGCCCCACATCGCGCCGATCTTCAGGCCGCCCAGCGAGGGGGTCTCGTACTTGACCGAGTTGTTGACGCGCGAAAGGTCGCGCACCGGCTCGTACTCACCGAAGCCGCCGATCACGCCGGTGCTCGCGCCGTAGGCGCCGTTCGTGAAGGCGCTGAAGTCGCCGCTCACGAAGTAGAGGCTGCTGTACTGGCGGCCCAGCGTGACCTGGCCGAAGTCGCCGCCCAGGCCCACCCAGGCCTGACGACCCCACATGGTCTTGTTCTGGCCGACAGTGCCGTCGTCCAGCTGGATGCCGCTTTCGATCGCGAAGATGGCACGCAGGCCGCCGCCGAGATCTTCCGTGCCGCGGAAGCCCAGGCGCGATCCGTTCAGGCCGCCGGACTGCAGGCGCGTCACCGAATCGTTGGCATCGGCATACTGGAAGAAGGCGTCCACCACGCCGTAGAGGGTGACGGAGGAGCTCTGCGCGTTCGCCGCTGCAGCGGCTGCCATCGCCATCGCTGCCAGCGCAACTTGTTTGATTGCCATGGAGTATCTCCTGTGGGTTATGGAAGACCAGCTACCGATCACGTTCGCGTTCGGCACCCGCCGCAGGCCGCGGCGTTGCAGGCGACGGGGCCGGTCGCCCGTGATCAAAGTGCTGCGAGGATAGGGTTCACCCTAGCAACGCAAGCACCGCGTGCAACGCAATGCCGTATTGCGAAATAAGCAATGGTGAGCAAAAGTCTTAGGTGACAGGCACTTAGGTGTATGTACGACTTCTTGTCACATTGGAGACAGCTGTCGCGCGTCTTTTTCATACCACTCGGAAACGCCGAAAGGGCAGAGGGTTATTCCTGGAGCATCGAGGAACCGCGGTCGGCGAGACCAAGGCGTGGGGCAGGACGCTGCGGCCCCTGTGCGCTGCTGAGCTAAGCTGCAGGTTATTCAGCCCTCCCTACGCGCATGTCTGTCACGCCGTTGCCCGCTGCCTTCGCGCCGGCACCCGGATCTCCGCCGCCGGCTGTGTCCTATGACCAGGACGCGCTGCCTGGCGGTACGCGCCTGTTCGAGTTCGAGATCCAGAAAGTGATCGGCAGCGGCGGTTTTGCAATCGTCTACCTGGCCTTCGATCACGGCCTGGAGCGGCAGGTGGCGATCAAGGAATACATGCCGGCGGCGCTGGCGGTGCGCGGACCCGGCGGGCAGGTGGCGCTGCGCTCGCGCAGCCATCAGGAGACCTTCTCGATCGGGCTGCGCTCCTTCGTCAACGAAGCCAAGCTGCTGGCTCGTTTCGACCATCCGTCGCTGGTGCGGGTCTACCGCTTCTGGCGCGCCAACAACACCGGCTACATGGTGATGCCGTATTACGAAGGCATCACCTTGCAGGCGGCTTGCAGCCGGATGTCGGCACCTCCGAAGGAGGCCTGGCTGAGAGCGCTGTTGCGGCCCCTGCTGGGCGCGCTGGAGGAGATGCACGCCAAGTCCTGCTTCCACCGCGACATCGCGCCCGACAACATCCTCCTGCTGAAAAACGGCCGGCCGGTGCTGCTGGACTTCGGCGCAGCGCGCCGCGTCATCAGCGATCGCACCCAGAACCTGACCGCCATCCTCAAGCCCTCGTATGCACCGATCGAGCAATACGCCGATGCCAGCCACCTGAAGCAGGGCCCCTGGACCGACCTGTACGCCCTGGCCGCGGTGGTGCACTACTGCCTCAGCCATGAGCCGCCCCTGCCGTCGGCGGCGCGCGCGATTCGCGATCAGCTGAAGCCGGCCCGCGAGGTCGGCCGCCGGGTGCAGGCGGCTTTTCCGGGACGCCGGCAGTACAGCGACAGCTTTCTCGGCGCGATCGACTGGGCGCTCGCGGTGCGGCCGCAGGAGCGGCCCCAGAGCGTGGCGGTGTTCCGCGCCGCGCTCGACGGACTGGCCGGCCCGCAGACCCGGGTCGCGGCGGCGCCCGCCACAACGGACGCCGCCTCGCGCGATGCACGTGCCGGCACGGCCCCCGCGCGTGAGCCGCGCTCCGGCGGCCGGGCGGCTGTGCGCTCGCGCGAGCGGCGCCGCGCTGATGTACGCCGCAGCGTCGCCCGCCTGGCCGCCATGGTGACCCTGTTCGCGGCCTTGCTCGCGGTGGGAGCCTGGTGGCTGGTGGTGCACAAGGGCAGGCCGCTGCTGGCCGCCGCGGCGCCGGCGCGCGGCGGGGGGGGGCCGCTGGCCGCCATGGGTGGGTCCGGCGGCCTGGCGCTGCCACTCACGTGGCTCGACCCGGGCCGCAGGCGTTGATGGCACGCCCGGGCAGTCCCTCCTCGCCGGGCCGGTCGCTGCGCGCCGTGGAGGGGCTGGAGCGCCGCATGCAAAGGCGCATGTTCTGGCTGTCGGCCTGGCTGACCGCAGCCGGTACGGGGGCCTTCGCGGTCTTCTTTTTCCTCCGCGGTCCGCTCGGGCTGGCCTGGATGGAACTGGTGATGCTGGCGCTGGTGGCCGCGGTGGCGCTGCACGTCGCCCGCACCGGGCGGGCCGACCGCGGCATCGCGGTGCTCGCCTGCGCGCTGGCCGTGATGCTCGGCAGCATGATGTGGCTGCAGGGGGGGCTCGCCGCACCGACCACCTGGTGGCTGATGGTGCTGCCCTGGCTGTGGATGCTGGCCGGCTCGGTGCGCGGCGGGGCCTTGCTGGGGGTCGCTGTGGCCACGGTGTTCCTCGCGGCCTGGGCAGCCCAGGCGACGGGCCGGCTGCCGCCGCCGCTGCTGAGCCGCTCGCCGCACCTGCAGGATCTGCTTTCGATGGCCGGGGCGCTGCTGCTCTACGGCATCTTCGTCGTGTTCTCGCTGCGCCTGCGCAGCGATCTGCAGCGCGAGCTCAAGCTGGCGATGGCCGAGTTGCAGCGCTCGCGCGACGAGGCCTGGTCAGCCTCCCAGGTCAAGGCCAGCTTCTTGTCCAATGTCAGCCACGAGCTGCGCACGCCGATCAACGGCATCCTGGGCGCCACCGAGCTGCTGCGCGCCACGCCGCTCGATACCCGGCAGCAGCAGATGGTGGCGATGCAGCGCCAGAGCCTGGACTCCCTGATGGCGCTGGTCAACGATGTGCTCGACTACACCCGGCTCGACGGCGGCAGCCTGCGGCTGGAACATGTGCCGCTGTCGCTGCGTGCGGTGGTCTTCGATGCCCTCGACCTGTGGGCCGGCGCGGCGCACGAGAAGGGGCTGGAGTTGACCTGCAGCCAGGATGCCGACGTGCCTGCCGCGCTGCTCGGCGATCCCACGCGGCTGCGGCAGATCCTCAGTCACCTGGTGTCCAACGGCGTGAAGTTCACCCACCAGGGCGGCGTGCACGTGCACATCGCGGTCGCCGCCGCGCCGCCCGAAGACCGCTTGCCCGGGCGTGTGCCGCTGCGCATCGAGGTGCGCGACAGCGGTATCGGCATCGAGCCGATCGAGCTGCCGCGCCTGTTCGACGCCTTCGCGCAGGCCGATCCTTCCGGCTCGCGCCGTGCCGGCGGCACCGGACTGGGCCTGGCCCTCAGCCGCGAGCTGGCCGAGCTGATGGGCGGGCAGATCGAGGCGCAGAGCGAGCCGGGCCAGGGTTCCTGCTTCACCTTGTCGGTGAGCCTGCAGCCCAGCAGCGAGCAGGCCGAGCCCGCCTTGCCCGAACTGCCCGAGCAGCAGGTGCTGCTGGTGGTCGACCAGCACCGGCTGGCCTTGCACGTGGATGCCTTGCTGCGCGGGTCGGCGGTGCGGGTGGAACTGAAGGCCATGCCGCCGTCGCGGCTGGAACTGCTGGCCGCCCGCGAACGCGGCATCGGCGCGGTGCTGCTCGACGAACGCCTGCTCGGGGCGCGCGGCCGCGAAAGGCTGGAGCAAATGGTCGGCGAGGGCGGCTTGCCGGTGCTGCTGCTGCGCAGCGTCTCGCGCGACTCCTCGCAGATCGACCTCGACGGCGTTTTCGCGCTGGCCAAGCCGGTGCGCCCGCGCGCGCTCTACGAAGCCTTGCAGTGGGCCGCCCAGGCACGCCGGGGTGCGGGGCCTGCCCCGGTGGGCGGCGGGTCGCCGGCGAGCGCCGCGCTGACCGGCCGCGTGCTGCTGGTCGAGGACAACCCGGTGAACCAGGTGATGACGCAGGCCATGCTCGAGCGCCTGGGGCTGCAGGTGGTCATCGCGGGCAGTGGGCAGGAAGGCTTGCAGCGTTATGCCGAGCAGGGCTTCGACGTGGTGCTGATGGACGTGCAGATGCCCGGCATGGACGGCCTCACCGCCACCCGCCGGCTGCGCGAGTTCGAGCGCGACCAGGGCCGTCCGCGCACGCCGGTCCTGGCCGTCACCGGCAATCCCGAACCCGAAGTCCGCGACCGCGGGCGCGCCGCCGGCATGGACGACTTCCTCGGCAAGCCCTTCACGCTGGAGCAGCTCGAGCAGATGCTGTCGCGCTGGCAGCCCGGTGCCCGGCACGTCGCGGCCGCCCCGGACCGCCAGGCGGGCGGGGTGTCGCCGGCGTGACAACTTGCTAGCGTTTGTCCGATGGTCCGTGCCGCGGGCCGGGCTTATGGTCTTCGCAAGTCGTTCCACTCCACCGTTCCCGTCCTACCAGGAGATCCCCTTGCAACCCGCTGCTCCCGCCGAAGCTTTGCACGCCAGGTACTGGCCCAAGCGCCTGCCACGCCGGATCGCCGTGCCCGAGACCTCACTGTGGTTCAACCTGGAGGTGTCGGCACGCCGCTATCCGGACAAGGATGCGGTGGTGTTTTTCGGCCGCACGATGAGTTATGCCGAGCTGCACCGCCAGGCGGAGTCGCTGGCCGGCTGGCTGCAGCAGAGCGCCGGCGTGAAGCGCGGCGACCGGGTGCTGCTCTACATGCAGAACTGCCCGCAGTACCTGGTGGCCTTCTACGCCATCCTGCGTGCCGACGCGGTGGTCGTGCCGGTCAATCCGATGAACCGCGCCGGCGAGTTCAAGCACTACATCACCGATGCCGGCGCCAAGGCCGCGATCTGCAGCGCCGAGCTGGCGTCCCAGGTCGATGCGGCCAACGAGGCGGTCGATGCCGCGGAGCGCCTGCAGCACCTGCTCGTGACCCGCTACGCCGACACGATGCCGGCGCAGTACGACGATCCGGCCGACGCGCCGCCGGCGGCGATGGCCGAATGGCTCATGGCGGACCCGCCGCTGCCGGGCTGGGCGGTGCGCTGGCAGGACGCCCTCGCGCTCGGCCAGCAGCCGGGCCCGCATGAGGCCCGCGCCGGGGACCTGGCGGTGATGCCCTACACCTCGGGCACCACCGGACTGCCCAAGGGCTGCATGCACAACCACCGCAGCATCATGCACAACGCGATCGGCGGCGGCATGTGGGGGCAGTCGAGCGCCGAAGGCGTGGCGCTGGGCGTGGTGCCGCTGTTCCACATCACCGGCATGCAGTACTGCATGCACACGCCGATCTACAACGGCGCCACGGTGGTGCTGATGCCGCGCTGGGACCGCGAGCTGGCCGGCCGCCTGATCTCGCGCTACCAGGTCACGCACTGGACCTGCATCCCGACCATGATCATCGACCTGCTCGCCAGCCCCAACATGGCGAGCTTCGACCTCAGCAGCCTGCGCTATATCAGCGGCGGCGGGGCGGCGATGCCGCAGGCGGTGGCCGAGCGGCTGCATGCGCAGTACGGCCTGATGTTCTGCGAGGGCTACGGGCTGACCGAGACCGCCGCGCCCTCGCATGCCAATCCGCCCGAGCGGCCCAAGCTGCAGTGCCTGGGCATGCCTTTCCTGGGCGTTGAGTCGCGTGTCGTCGACCCGACGACGCTCGAGGCGCTGCCGCCCGGCGAGGTGGGCGAGATCGTGACCCACGGGCCGCAGGTGTTCCAGGGCTACTGGCGCAACCCGGAGGCGACCCGCGCGGCCTTCGTCGAGCTCGACGGCAAGCCTTTCTTCCGTACCGGCGACCTGGGGCGCATGGACGAGGACGGCTACTTTTTCCTGACCGACCGCCTGAAGCGCATGATCAACGCGAGCGGCTTCAAGGTCTGGCCCGCGGAGGTCGAGGCGCTGCTCTACAAGCACCCTGATGTGCAGGAGGCCTGCATCATCGCGGCGCGCGACGCCTATCGCGGCGAGTCGGTGAAGGCGGTGGTGGTGCTCAAGGAGGCGGCGCGCGGCCGCGTCACCGAGGACCAGATCATCGAGTGGGCGCGCGGGCAGATGGCGGCCTACAAGTACCCTCGCTCGGTGGAGTTCGTCGATACGCTGCCCAAGTCGGGCGCCGGCAAGGTGATGTGGCGCCTGCTGCAGGACCGCGAGAACGAGCGCCAGGCAAGCTGATCAGCCGGACGCGACGGCCGGGCCGCTAGAAGCGCGAGCCCGGCTGCTCCAGGAAGGCCAGTTCGGCCGCCGTCGAGGGGCGGCCCAGCAGGACATTGCGATGCGGGAAGCGGCCGAAGCGCTCGATCACGCGACGGTGCCGGTGTGCGTAGTCCAGCGCCTCCGAGAGCGCCGGCGCATCGGCCGCCAGACGCGTGAACAGGCGCACGCTGTCGTCCTGGCAGGCCAGGTCCTCGGCATGCTGGAAGGGCATGTAGACGAACCAGCGCTCCACCGTGTTGAGCGTGCGGTCGGCGCCCCGCTGCACCAGGGCCCGGGCAGCCTCCAGCGCCAGCGCATCGCCCTCGAAGGAGCGCGGACTGTCGCGGAAGGTGTTGCGGGTGAACTGGTCGAGCACGATGATGCGCGCCAGCGTGCCGTGGGTGGTCGCGTCCCACTCGCGCAGGCGGCCTTCCAGCGCGGCCTTGATCTGCGTGCCGAAGCGGCGCGCGATCTCGGCGTCGAAGGCCGGGTCCTTGCGGAACCAGACGCTGCGCACCTCGCCGTGCGGCGGCGCGCCCGCCGTGCCGAACCAGAAGTCCAGCACCTCCTGCGCGGTGCCGCCCGGCAGCACCACCATCTCGCGGTAGCCGGTGGCGCGGTCGTGCACGCGGCCCAGGCGGTGCTCGGGCAGGGCCAGCACCAGGGCCTCGACGGTGGTGCGCACCGTGCAGCCGGGGCAGACGTGGCCCCCGCACACGCGGCCCTCGGCGTCGGCCACGCTCATGTGGAGGTGGGCGCCCTCGGGCGTGAGCGTGCCGGCCAAGGTGAGCAGCTCGAGCTCGCCATTGAGCTGCTGGGGCTCGCCCTGGCCCGCCAGCCGCAGGCGTGCCGCGCTCAGGCTGCCCACCCCGCCGAGCACCTGCCCCGCGGACAAGCCGCGCTCGAGCAGGAAGCGATCGAGGCTGGCGCGCAGGTCTTCGCCGGGTGAGAGTCGCAGAGGCAGGGTGTACATCGCAAGGCCCTCGGAAATCGCTGCGACGATACCATCGCCGCCCTTCATGCCGCTGTCATGCGTCCCCGGCAGCATCGCGGCCTCTGTGCTCGGCCAGCCGGCTGCTGGCGCTGGACCGCGACAGCGGCGAGGCGGTCGCGGAGTACGTCTACGTGAGCGACGCGGTGAGCGCGGCGCCGCAGCCCGGCAGCGGCTTCGCCACCAACGGCCTGGTCGAGCTGCTGCACGTGCCGGGCTCCGACGACCTGCTGCTGGCGGTCGAGCGTTCCTTCTCGGAGGGCGTGGGCAACAGCATCAAGCTCTATCTGGCGCACCTGGATGGTGCGACCGACGTGCTGGGCATCGACAGCCTGCAGGGCCGCAGCTACGCCTCCGTGCAGAAGGAACTGCTGCTCGACCTCGGCAGCCTGGGCGTCGCGCTGGACAACATCGAGGGCCTCACCTGGGGCCCGTCCATCAACGGCAGGCAGACCCTGGTGCTGGTGGCCGACAACAACTTCGCCAGCACCCAGGTGACGCAATTCCTCGCCTTCGAGGTGACGCCGGTGCCGGAGCCCGAGACCTATGCCCTGACGCTGGCCGGCCTCGCCGCGGTCGCGCTGGCGACGCGGCGCCGCCGCGGCTGACTCAGGCCGCGAGCAGGGTCTGGGTCTCGGGATGGCGCTGCATGTACTGGCGCGCGTAGGAGCACAGAGGCCGGACCTTCAGACCCCGGGCCGCGGCGTGATCGAGTGCAGCGTGGATGAGCGCAGCGGCGATGCCGCGGCCTTGCAAGAGCTCGGGCACCCGGGTGTGCGTGAGGCTCATCACGCCGTCCTGCAGCTCGTAGTCGGCCTCGCAGAGCTGGCCCTCGACCCGGGCTTCAAAACGGCTGCTCTCCGGTGTGTGAATGACGTCGACATGCATGGAAGAGGCCTTTCGGCAGGGCGGGGCAGGGAGCCCCGAAGTCTGGCTGACCCTTGGCGGGCGTCGAGGTTCCGCGGGGCCCCGACAGCGGCCTGCTGACAGCGTGCCGTCAGCAGGAGCGACGGGCGGCTCGGGCCGAGCGCGGCAGCGCCGGCACCATCGGCGCTGCCGCGCGGTGCGGCCACCGAACCCGGAGGAAAAAGTCATGTCCAGTTCCAACCCCAGCATCCTGTCCCACGTTTCCATCGGCAGCAACCACTTCGACCGTGCCGTGGCCTTCTACGACGCGGTGCTCGCGACCCTGGGCTGCCGGCGGGTGATGTCCGTCCCCGGCGCAGCGGCCTGGGGCCGCGAGTACCCCGAGTTCTGGGTGCAGCAGCCGATCGACGGCAAGCCGGCCGGCGTCGGCAACGGCGTGCACTTCGCCTTTTTCGCGCATGACCCGGCGCAGGTGCGCGCTTTCTGGGACGCGGCCCTGGCCGCCGGGGCGAGCGGCGACGGCGAGCCCGGGCCCCGGCCCCACTACGGCCCGGCCTACTACGGCTGTTTCGTGCGCGACCTCGACGGCCACAAGATCGAAGCCACGTTCTGGGACACGAGCGTGGACGGCGGCCACCCCTGAGGTCGGCGCGCGGCTTGCTTCCATCGGAAGGGAACATCCCGGCCGGTGCGCCGTCCAAGCACGATACGGCGCAAGAGACCCGCGCCGCCGCCGCTGCGCATCGGCCGCGCGGCTGGCCGATGGAGGCGACCGATGACCGAGCTTGCAACTACCACCCCAACGCGGCGCGCCCCGCCGCTGCGCTTTCGCACGCTGCTGTACCGTTACTGGTTTTTCGCCTGGTTGTTTCGGGATGTCGGGCGCGGCTCGCTGTTTGAGCGGGCGGCTGCCTGGCGCCACAATCAGGAGCAGGCGCGCTGGCTGCCGACCTACATGCGGCGCTGGCTGGTGACCGGGCTGGTCGCCTTCGCGGCGGGCGCGGCGATCGAGCAGCTGGGCGGCGCGGCGCTGCTGGCGAGCGTCTTTTTCGTGCCCTCGGCGATCGCTGTGCCGATCAACGCGATGATAGGCGCGGCCTGGTTGGGACTGAAGCTGCTGCCCGCCCCCGGCTGAATGCGCTCACCCGCCCGGGTCCCGGCGCTTGCCGGTGCCGATCCGATCTGGAGTTTTCCCTCATGCCCCTGTTGACGCGACTTGCTTGCCTCGCCGTGGGCGCCGGCCTGTGCTATCTGCTGGCCGCGCGGGCGGGCGCCCAGGAAGCCACGCCCGAAGCCGCGCTCACGCGCAGCGTCAGCCCGCTCGGCAGCGCGCTGGCTTCGCCGTGGGACGAGAGTTTCGCGGCCTTCGAGCGGGCCGACCGCGACCGCCCGCCGCCGCCCGGCGGCGTGGTCTTCGTGGGCAGTTCCTCGATCCGGCTCTGGGGCGGCCTGGAGCAGCAGTTCGAGCTGCCGCCGGTGGTGCTCAAGCGTGGTTTCGGCGGCTCGACGATGCGCGACTGCGCCGAGCATGTGCAGCGCCTGGTGATGCCCTACAAGCCGAGGCTGGTGGTGGTCTATGCCGGCGACAACGACCTCGCGCAGGGGCGCACGCCCGAGCAGGTGCTGGCCAGCTTCGAGGCCTTCGTCGCAGCGGTGCGGCGCGAACTGCCCGAGACCCGCATCGCCTACGTCTCGATCAAGCCCAGCCCCTCGCGCAGCCGGCTGCTGGAGCAGGCGCGGCGCACCAATGCGCTGATTGAGCTGTACAGCCGCCGCGCGGAGGCGGTGGACTACATCGACGTCTTCTCCGCCATGCTGGGCCCCGACGGGCAGCCGCGGCCGGAGCTTTTCGCGGCCGACGCGCTGCACCTCAACGAGGCGGGCTACAGCCTCTGGAAGACGGTCATCGGCGCACACCTGCACTGATCACGACGGTGAGCGGCCGGGCCGGCCGCCGCTTGCGGGCGCGCCGGGCGCCACCGGCCGAGCACCGGCATCACCCTCGCCACCACCCACAGCAGGCAGAAGACCACCGCCAGCAGCGCCGCGTCGAGCAGCGCGGGGCGCTGCGCGGGGTTGCCGCCGAACAGGGCCAGCACCGCCAGCACGAACACCAGGTGGGCGTTGAAAACGCTCAACGAGGCCTGGCCCAGCGATTCCAGGTAGCGCGGTCGCGGCAGCGAGCTCGCCCACAGGGGGCCGTAGTGCATCACCACCACCAGCAGCGCGAACAGGTTGATCAGGCGCAGCGGGCCCAGGCGCCACTTGTCGAACAGCAGGTTGAGCGTCGCGTCGGCGCCGAAGGCCTGCTGGCCCACCAGGTGGCGCCAGACCAGGCAGAGCCCCGCGATGGTCAGCGCGGTGCGCAGCATCCAGCGGGGGAAGCCGGCTGGCAGCAGCGGGCCGTCGGCGCGGGTCGAGCCCATCCACAGGCCCAGCACCCAGAGGAACTGCCAGGCCGGCAGCACGAAGGAGCCGCTGTCCTCCAGCCGCACCGGCCAGCCGGCATGTCGCACGGCGAGACCGTGCAGGGCGGCGGTGAGGTCGAACTGCGACAGCAGCCACAGCAAGACGCTGCCCGCGAGGATCGCGTGCCAGCCGTATCGCAGGCCGTGCGCCAGCAGCCAGGCGCTGGCCAGCAGGAACAACACGTACATCGGCAGCACGTCGAGCAGGGCCGGCTGGTAGAGCAGGGCGAGCGCAGCCGCCAGCGCCGCCCGCGGCTGCTCCAAGAAGTAGCCGGTCAGATGGGTGAGCTCAGGCTGGCCGCGCCGCTGGGCCAGCTCCGCGAAGCCGAAAAACAGCAGCAGGAGCAAGCCCAGCTGGCAGAGGTAGACCGTGAGGGCGCGGTGCCGCAGTCCCTCCTGCATGGCCTGCAGGCCGGAGCACCGTGCTCGCCGGGTGTAGACCAGCCCGGCCATGAAACCCGAGAGCAGCACGAAACCCTCGGCCGCCGAGACGAAGCCGAAGGTGTGGCCAAGCGGATAGGACAGGCGTGTGGGCAGGTGCGTGAGCGTCATCAGCACCAGCATCAGCCCGCGCAGCGCATCCAGCTCCCAGCGTCTCGACATCTCCGGCTCCCTGGCATCCTGGGCGCCGGGCCGCGGCTCCGGGCTGGAGCCGCGCGCGGGGCGCCTGTGCATTCACAGGAAAACCGGGCAGGCGCTGTACCCGGAACAGGGTGTCCGACACACCCTTGCCGTGTTGTCCGACAGGGGCCGGCGCAGCGTGCGGGCGCACACCGCGCGGTCGGGCAGGACTCAGTGGTCCTGGGGCGGCTGCGCGCCGGCCGGGGGTACAGGCCGGTCTTGCGCGGGCTCGCTCGCGGCAGGGAGGTCGGTGGGAGGCGGCGCCTCGGCCGGCTGTTTCGGCGCGGCTTGCGCGCCCGGCCCGGCGCGTTCGGCGCGGGGCGGCCGGTCACCTTGCGCGGGACGCTCGCCGCGCGGTGGACGCTCGCCCTGCGCCGAGCGTTCGCCCCGCGCAGGCCGGTCGGCTTGTCCGGCACGCTCGCCGCGTGGCGGGCGATCCGCCGGCCCCTGGCGCTCGCCGCGCGGCGGGCGCTCGCCCTGCTGGGCGGGACGATCCCCGCGCGGCCGGTCGGCACGCTGGCCTTGCCGCGGACCCCGTTCGCCCTCCTGGCGACGGGCACCCGGGCCGCGCTCCTGCTGTCCCCGCTCGCGGTCGCGCGGCGGCGGGCCGAAGCGCACGCCGGCCTCGCGCAGCAGGCGCTCCAGTTGCACCGGGTGCATGCGTTTCTGGTTCGCATAGGCGACCAGGTTGTTCTCGGCCGCGCGGAAGCCGGCCACCAGCTCGGTCTGGAACTGCTGGCGTTCGCTGCGCTCGCGGCGGGCCAGCTCGAGCTGCTCGTCCAGCCCGGCCGGGTCGATGCCCTTGAGCGCGCAGAAGTTCTCGCGGGTCAGCGTGGTGCCTTCGAAGTCGCGCAAGAGGCCGGCGCGGAAGTTGCGCTGTTCCTGCTCCTGCTGGCGCCGGGCGTCGCCCTGCGAGCGGCGCTGGCTCAACGTGTCGTTCGCCAGCTTGCGGTGTTCCTCGCTCAACTCGGCGACCGGCTGGCCGTCGAGGTCGTAGCGGTGCGTGCCGGCGGCGACCGCACGCAGATAGGCGTCGCTCATCGTGTAGCGGCGCAGGAAGGCCGACAGCGACTGCTTCGGAAAGAGGCCGGGCGTGCGCTCCTGGATGTCCACCTGGATGCGCAGCTTCAGCGGTTTCGGTTTGCCTGCGAACAGGGCGGGAAAGTGTTCCCGCAGCAGCGCGGCGCAGGCGGGAACGGTCATGGCCTCCGGGGAGGCGGCAGGCTTGTCTTGCGGGTTCATCCGGTGTGTCGGGTTCTCGGTTGCGGTGCGTATTGTGAGGCCCCCCGCCGCGCGCTGCATCCCCCGCGGCCCGCGAAGGGTCGCCGGGGATGTTTTTTAATGCGTCGCGAAACGCCGCGCCGCGTCGATGCCGAGCCCGGTCGCGACACTGGCGAAGCCGTCGCCGCGCACCGCTGCGGCGGCGGGGAAGGCGGCCGCCAGGCGGTCCGTCAGCAGGCGCAGACCGGTCGAGCCACCGGTGAAATAAAGCGCGCTGATGTCATCAGGGCTGACGCCGGCGAGCTTCACGGTCTCGCGGGCGGCCGCGACGATGCGGTCGAGATCGGCCGCCAGGGCCTGCGCGGCTTGCGCCTCGTCGAGTTGGGAGGACAAGCCGGGCTCGACCACACCCAGGTCGATACGGTGGCCGCTGCCGCCGCCGGCGACCGCGATCTTGGCCGCTTCGGCCCGCGCCGCCAGCTCGTGGCCGAGACGGTGGCGCACCACGTGCATCAGCCGGCGGTGGTGGGCCGGATCGGCGTAGAAGCCGGCCATGGCTTGCAGCTCCGCGACGCGCGTGGGGTTATAGAGGGTGTTGATCAGGTGCCAGGTCGCCAGGTCGAAATAGACCGCGCTGGGCACCTCGCGCGGCGGCTGCCCCTTGGCCGCACGACCGAGTGCGCGGTAGCCCAGCGGCGGCAGCAGCGCGGCCAGCTCGACCCGGCGGTCGAAGTCGGTGCCCGCGATGTGCACGCCGTGGTTGGCGAGGATGTCGTGCTTGCGCTCCAGCCGGCTGCGCCGCGCCGGCCCGACCCGCACCACCGAGAAGTCGGAGGTGCCGCCGCCGATGTCGGCCACCAGCACCAGCTCCTCGCGCTGCGCCTGCTGCTCGTAGTCGAAGGCGGCGGCGATCGGCTCGTACTGGAAGCACACGTCGGCGAAGCCCACGGCGCGGGCCGCGGCTTCCAGGGCCGACTGGGCCTGCGCGTCGCGTTGCGGGTCTTCGTCGACGAAATAGACCGGCCGGCCCATCACCACACGGCGCAGGGGCCCGCCGGCGGCCGCCTCGGCCTTGCTCTTCAGGTGGTGCAGGTAGCCGGTGATGACGTCCAGGTATTTGACCGACTGCCCGCCCCCGACATCGGTGGCCTGCTCCGCCAGGCTCGAGCCGAGGATGGACTTCATCGAGCGCATCAGCCGCCCGTCGTAGCCCTCGACATAGGCGGCCACGGCGGCGCGGCCGAAGGCCCGCAGCGGCAGCGGGCCGGAGACCGGCGCGTCGTGCGGGTCGGCGAAATAGAACACGGCGGTCGGCATGGTGCTGCGGCCGTCTTCGAGCTCGACCAGGCGGTGCCCGCCCGCCCCGGCGGACGGAATGGCGATGGCCGAATTGGAGGTGCCGAAGTCAATGGCGCAGTGGTCGGGCGAGCGGGTCATGGGCACAGGCGCCCCGGGCGGGCGGGAAGGACGCGGAGGGGGGCGGATTCTAGTCGCTTGCGGACGCACCCCCGTTGGAGGTCCGCTGCGTCCCTTGGGATCGCTCGGGTTCATCCCGCTCCGGCCCAACAAAAAGGGCGGCCCGCAGGCCGCCCGTGTTGGCCGGAGCCGGTTCGATTACTTCGCGGCCAGCTCGCGCAGCTTGAGCTGCTTGATCTTGCCGCCCTCGACCACGCCGACATAGGTGTTGGCCAGCGTGCCGCCCTTGTCGTCCAGGCCTTCGAAGTCGTTCGGGTTGTACTTGGCCGGCAGGGTCTTGAAGCCCTCGCTCAGCTTGGCGCGGATCGCCCCGGCGTCGCTCACGCTGCCGGCCAGCTTCATCGCCAGCGCGGTGGCGTGCACGGCCGAGTAGTTGAGCGAGACTTCGCTGCTCGGGTCGCGGCCCGGGTTGGCCTGACGGAAGCGCTGCACGAAGGCCTTGGAGTCGGGCCGGTCGTCGTCCACCATCGGCAGCACGCCGATCGAGCCTTCGAGCGGGCCGTAGCCGCCGATGACCTTGGCCATCTCGTCCATCTTGGCCTGGTCGATGATCACGAAACCACCCTTGAAGCCGAGTTCGCGCGCCTGCTTGACCACCAGGCCCGAGGGCTCGGAGGCGCCGCCGATGAACATGACCTCCGGCTTCGCCGCCATCACGCGGCTCACGCCGCTGTAGAAGTCGGTCGACTTGTTGTAGGACATCGGATTGTCGGCCACCACCTTGCCGCCGGCGGCTTCCCAGGCCGGGCGGAAGGCCGCGGTCCAGGCCTTGGCGTAGTCATGGTCGGCATTGGCGATCGCGACGTTCTTGCCGAACTTGCCCATCGCATGGCGGATGAAGGGATCGACATAGCCGGTGAACTCGGGCGGGATGCGCACCGTCATCTTGTTGCCGCGGGCAGTGATCTGCGGCACGCTGGTGTAGGACAGCAGGATGAAGTTCATGCGCTCATTGATGGCCTGCAGCGCGAAGCTGCCGCCCGAATGCGGCACCAGCACGGCGGGCGTCTTGTGCTCCTGCACCAGGCGCTGCGCGTTGATCGCGGTCTCGCTGGGGTTGTACTTGTCGTCGAGCGCAACGATCTCGAGCTTGTACTTCTTGCCGCCGACCTCGAAGCCGGCCGCGTTGATCTCGGCCGCGGCCATCTGCATGCCGCTCAGCACGTTCTTGCCATAGAGCGCCGCGCCGCCGCTGAGGGGGCCCGAGTAGCCGATCTTGACGACTTCCTGGGCGAAAGCGCCGCCGGCCGACAGGGTCAGGCCCAGGCTCAGGGCCGCAGCGAGGCGGGCGAGGGGAAAGCGATTCGTCATGGACATGTCTCCTTGTGGTTTGTGTGAATCGTTGTGGATGGGGGAAACCGGGGCGCCGCTCAGGCGCCGATATAGGCACGCCGCACGGCGTCGTTGTTGAGCAGCTCTTCGCGGCTGCCTTCCATCACGATGCGGCCGCCTTCGATCACATAGGCGCGGTGCGCGATCTGCAGCGCCGCGTAGGCGTTCTGCTCGGCCAGCAGCACGGTGGTGCCGGCGCGGTTGATCTTCTGCACCACCTCCAGCACCTGCTTCACCACCAGCGGCGCCAGGCCCAGCGAGGGTTCGTCGAGCAGCAGCGCCTTGGGCCGGCCCATCAGCGCGCGGCCGATCGCCACCATCTGCTGCTGCCCGCCGCTGAGCGAGCCGGCCGCGTCGTCCTTTTTCTGCTGCAGGATGGGGAAGAGCTCGAGGACCTCCTCCAGGCTGCGCTGTACACCCTTGCGGTCGCGCCGGTGCACGTAGGCGCCCAGCATCAGGTTTTTCAGCACCGACATGCCCGGGAAGAGCTTGCGGCCCTCGGGGCAGTGCAGCACGCCGTGCTCCACGACACGCGAGGGCTTCTGGCCCGCCAGCTCGATGTCGCCGAAGCGGATGCGACCCGAGGCGGCCTTGTGCAGCCCGCTGATGGTGCCGAAGATCGAGCTCTTGCCGGCGCCGTTGGCACCCAGCAGCACCACCAGCTCGCCGGCCTTGGCATGCAGCGAGACCTTGTCCAGCGCGCGGAAGCTGCCGTAGTTGAGCGAAACGTTGTCAAGCTGCAGCATGTTCGCTCCCCAGGTAGGCTTCGATGACCTGCGGATTGGCGCGGATCTCCGACGGTGTGCCCTCGGCGATCTTCTCGCCGTAGTTCAGCACCATGATCTTGTCGGCCAGGCTCATGATCATGTCCATCTTGTGCTCGATCAGGCAGACCGTCAGGCCGCTGTCCACCATCTTGCGGATCAGTGCCGCCAGGCCCACGGTCTCCTCGGGGTTGACGCCGCCGGCCGGCTCGTCGAGCAGCAGGATGGACGGGTCGGTGGTCAGGGCCAGCGCAAAGGCGACGCGCTTGCGTTCTTCCTGGGAGATGTCGGCGGCGATGCGGTGGGCCACCTGCGACAGCCCGACGAAGTCAAGCGCCTGCTCGGCCTTCTCGCGGCAGGCCTTCTCCTCGGCCTTGCAGCGCCGCGTGCGGGCCAGCACGTCCCACAGGCCCGAGCGGGTGCGCAGGCGGTGGCCGACGATCAGGTTCTCCAGCACGGTCGCGCGGTCGAACAGCGAGGTGGTCTGGAAGGTGCGGGCCACGCCCAGGCGCGCCATCTGGTCGGCACGCAGCCGCGTGACGTCCTGGCCCTTGAAGCGGATGCTGCCGCTGGTGGGCTGGTGCATGCCGCTGATGAGGTTGAAGAAGGTGGTCTTGCCGGCGCCGTTGGGGCCGATGATGGCGTTGACCTTGCCCGCCTCCAGGCGGACCGAGACGTCGCGCACCGCGGTCAGGCCGCCGAAACGTTTGGTGAGTTGCTGGATGTCAAGCATGGCTGCCCTCCTGCGCGCGCAGGGGCTGGGAGGTCGAGGCGGGCGTCTGGACCGAGGCGTTGGCCCGGGTCGCTGCGGCTTGGGCGGTGTAGGCGCGGCGCGCGCGCCACTTGAGCCAGCTGCCGACGATGCCGTCAGGCACGAAGATGACCAGCAGGATCAGGATCGGGCCGAAGACGAGGAAGCGGTACTCCTGCAGGAACTGCAGGTACTGGGTCAGCCAGGGCATGATGAGGGCGCCCAGCAGCGGGCCCAGCTGGGTGCCGATGCCGCCGACCAGCATGTACATGGTCATGTCGAAGGTGTGCTCGACCGCGGCGATGCCGGGGCCCAGGAAACGCACGTAGCCGGCATAGAGGCCGCCGGCCAGCCCGGCATAAAAGACCGAGAGCATGAAGGCCAGCACCTTGTTGCGCATCAGGTTGATGCCCAGCGACTCGGCCAGTTCCTCGCTGTTGCGGATCGCGATGAAGGTGCCACCCAGCAGCGAGTGCACGATGCGGTGCATGGCCCACATGCCGGCGGCCAGGAAAAACAGCACCATGTAGTACAGCTCGCGCGGCGACTCGAAGGCCAGCGGCCCGATCGGCGCGGGCGAAGGGATGCCGATGATGCCCACGGTGCCGTGGGTCAGGCTCTCCCACTTCTCGATCACGAGGAACATGATGTAGCCCACGCAGAGCGTGAAGATCGAGAAGTAGTGGCCCTTGAGACGCAGCGACAGGATACCGATGCCGAAGCCCAGCACCGCGGCCAGCAGGCCCGAGAGCGCAAAGGCGATCCAGAACGGCACCTGGTGGTCCACCGTCAGGATGCCCACCGTGTACGCGCCCACCGCCATGAAGCCGGCATGCGCGAGGTTGAACTGGCCGGTGTAGCCGGTGATCAGGTTCAGCCCCACCGTGGACAGCGCGAAGATGTAGGCGGTGCTCATCACCGTCAGGTGGTAGTCGTTGCCCGCGATGAAGGGGAACGCGATACCGAGCAGCAGCAACAGGCTCCAGCCCAGCTTGCCTTGAAGTTGAGCCATGATCAGCGCACTCCCTTGGTGAACAGGCCCTGCGGGCGGACCGACAGGATCACGACCAGCAGCGCGAAGGCGATGATGTCCTTGTAGTCGGGCGAGAGGTAGAAGGCGCCGAAGCTCTCGGCGAAGCCGATGATCAGCCCGCCCACGATGGCGCCCGGCACGCTGCCCATGCCACCCAGGATGATGATGACGAAGGCTTTGGTGATCACCAGGTGCCCCATCGCCGGGTAAACGAGGTTGATCGGCGCGTAGAGCGCCGCCGCGACCGCGGCCAGGGCGCCGGAGATCCCGAAGGTCAGCATCGCGACCTTGTTGGCGTCGATGCCGACCAGGGCTGCGCCCTCGCGGTTCTGCGCCATCGCGATGATGGTGGAGCCGGTCACGGTCTTTTTCAGGAACAGGTGCAGGGCCACCATCAGACCGAAGGCCGCCGCGATGATCAGCAGGCGCTGCACCGGAGCGGTGAGCCCGGCGACGCTGATGACGCTGCCGTAGGGCGTGTCCATGCGGTGGAAGTCGGCGCCCCAGACCGCCTGCGCACCCGCCTCGAGGAACAGCAGCAGGCCGATGGCCGCGATCATGTGGTGCAGGCCGGGCGCGTTGCGCAGCGGGTGGAAGACCAGCCGCTCGGCCAGCACGGCGATCAGCGCCACCGCGACCGCGGAGCCCGCCATCGCGGCCCAGTAACCCCAGCCTTGCGCACTGATCAGGTAAAAGGCCGCATAAGCACCTGCCATGTAAAACGCGCCGTGCGCGAAATTGGGCACGTGCAATATGCCGTAAACCAGCGTGAGTCCGAGCGCGACGAGGCTGTAGATGCCCCCAAGCGTCAGGCCGTTCAAAACCTGCTGGAAAAACAATTCCAAGATATCTCCTTCACGCACTCGTTGCGCGTATGGCCGGCCTGCTGGACAGCGGGCGGCGGGGCGAGGTCGGGCCGGGCGACGAAGTGCCCGTGTTGGACCGTGGTGCCAACTTTGTCATGCTGCTTCGCGGCGCGTCAACGCGATTTTCCCCATAATTGTTCTGCATGGCAGAAAAAAAGGAATGGGACTTCTACTGAGAAGCTCTGAAATGCCGCAGAAATGGATCAAGAATCTGCACAGCAGAATATCTTCTGGCGTCTGAAAATTCTGCAGAAACCCCTGGGGCGGCTGGAATATGCCCGGCCGCGGCGCCGCGATTCAGGCCTGCTTCAGCGCACCATGTAGCCACCGTCGGCGACGATGGTCTGCCCGGTGACATATCGCCCGGCGGCGCTCGCCAGCATCACGGCGATACCGCCGATGTCGTCGGGCTGGCCAAAGCGACGCAGGGGCAATTCCCGCTCCATCAGATTGCGCAGCCGCGGGTCCTCCACCAGGGCGCGGGCGAAATCGGTCTCCACCACACCCGGGGCGATGCAGTTGACGCGGATGTTGTCCGGGCCCCATTCGACCGCGAGGTTGCGGGCCAGCTGCATGTCGGCGGCCTTGGAGACGTTGTAGGCGCCGATGGAGGTGGAGCCATGCAGGCCGCCGATCGAGGAGACGATCACGATGGCGCCGTCGCGTTTGGCCGCCATGTCGGGGCGCACCATGTTGCTCAGCCACAGGTTGCTGAGCACGTTGTTGCGCATGATCTTGTCAAAGACCTCGTCGCTGATCCCGGTGCTCGGCCCGTAGTAGGGATTGGTCGCGGCGTTGCAGACCAGGATGTCGATGGGGCCCAGGCGCTGGCGCGTCTCGGCCACCAGGTGCTCCAGGTCCGTCTTGCTGGAGATGTTGGCGGGGATCGCGATGGCGTCGCCGCCTTCACCGCGGATCGCGGCCGCGACCTCCTCGCAGGCGGGTGCCTTGCGGCTGGAGATCACGACGCGGGCGCCACAGCGCGCGAGATTCTCGGCGATGGAGCGGCCGATACCGCGACTGGAGCCGGTGACGATGGCGACCTTGCCATCGAGCTTGAAGAGTTGCATGGTTGTCTCCTGGTGGCGGCGCGACGGCGCACACGGATTGTGTTTTGCCACGCACGTTAGGTGGCTTCGCCATGCGGGTCTGTCACTGAAGGGACAAACCCGGGAGATCCCCCAGGCATGAAAACCCGATGAGCACCGACCTTCCGCTTGCGCTGCCAGCTGGCAGCGACCCGTCCCGCTGCACCCGGCTGTTTTTCGCCCTCTGGCCAGGGCCCGTCGAACGCGAGGCCCTGGTGGCTCGGCAGCGCCTGTGGCAGTGGCCGGCCGGGGCGAGGCTGAGCCGGCCGGCACGCCTGCACCTGACCTTGCATTTCCTCGCCCAGGTGCCGGTCGAGCGCGTGGCCGAGTTCGCCGATGCGGGCGCAGTGGCAGGCGCGCCTTTCGAGCTGGGCTTGCAGGAGGCCGGGCTCTGGAACGGGGTGGCCTGGTTGCGGCCGGCGGCCGCGCCGGAGGCGCTGAGGCGCCTGCATGCGGACCTCGGTGCCGCCTTGCAGGGCCTGGGCTGGACCCCCGAGTCGCGCGGCTTCGAACCGCATGTCACGCTGGCGCGCGATGCACGCGGCGCGGTGCCGCCGGCCGGGCTGCCCGAGCTGCGCTGGCGGGTCGGCGAGCACGTGCTGGTCGAGTCGGTGCTCGGGCCGCAGCCCGAGTACCGGGTGCTGCGGCGTTATCCCTGGGGCCCAGCAGGCGTTTGAGCCGTTTGCCGGATCAGGCGTAGACCGCGACCACCTGGTAGCCGAAGGCCGCCAGCTCGCCCGAGGGTGTCCACAGCGTGGTGCTGTCGTTGACATGGCCGGCTGCCGCGGCGCGGGTTTCGTTGTCGATGCGCCAGTAGCCGTCGGCCGCGGCGGGGCCGGACAGCGGCGCCAGTTCCAGCGCCCAGGTCACCGAGCTGGCCGGCGCGCGCTGGCTGAGCTGCCCCAGCGCGGCGGTCGGTGCGGCGTCGGTCAACATCACGACCAGCAGTTCCTCGCTGATGGACTCGCCGCGCAGGCGTGCGTGCACCCGGGTCCGCCAGCCCGGCTTGCCGCTGAAGGGGTAGTTGCCTTCGGCCCAGCGGAACTCCAGGTGCTGCGTGAAGTTCGGCGTCACGCCGGGGCGGAAGGGCAGGGCGGGCGCATCGGACGGGGTGACGCTCACCGGTGGCTGCTGAGGCGCCAGCGGTGCCAGCGGCGTCTCGCGGCCGGCGCCGAAGACGCCCATCAGCACGGCCGCCGTCTGGCCGGCCTGGCTGACCACCGCCTGCACCTGGCGCAGGTGTTTGCCTTCGCGCAGCACCTCGATGCGCACGTCCATCTCGCCCAGGCCCACCGGCCCGACGAAGTTGGTCTGCAAGGCGACGAGCCGCACCTGCGGCGCCCAGGCGGCGCCAGCGACGTCCCGCATCGCCTGCACCGAGCAGGCCGCGATGAAACCGCCGAAGGTGGTCCGGCCCTGCAGCCAGTCCTCGGTGACGGGGAAGCTCACAGTGGCCTCGCGGCGCTGTCGCGCGGCCAGCAGGCGGTGGAAGGGAAGCAGGCGGTCGGTCATGGCGCACAGGCCGGGGGCCGGGGATGGAACACCTGTGCATTGTCCCGGGTGCCACCGACAGCCGCTGTCACCAGCTTGGCACTCTGTCACGACGCGGCTCGCTGTGCGGGCAAGCTCGGTTCCGAGCTGCGGAACTGCTCACGGATCCAGGCTTTTTGGCCGCGGATCCAAGCTTGCACGAAGTCTCTGATTTGCCTGCAAATTGGGAAGCGGAGAGAGAGGCAAGCTGGGGGACGTGGATACGAACCCGATGCGGAGCGGGTGACGCCTAGCGGCTTGTTGAAGAGCCGTGCGATTTGGCAAGCGCCCGAGAAAGATCAGGGCAGCCGCACGCCGCAGTGCCGGCAGAAGTTGGCCTCGGCCGTCTCCTCCCCGGTGCCGCAGGCGGGGCACAGGCGCGTCGGCGGCCGCCGCAGACGCATCGAGGTCATCTCGGACGTCACGATGCCGGTGGGCACCGCCAGCGTGCCCCAGCCGAGCAGCATCATCAGCGAGGCGATCAACCGCCCGGCATCGGTCTTGGGCACGATGTCCCCGAAGCCCACCGTCGTCAGCGCGGTGATGGCCCAGTAGACCGAGGTGGGGATGTCGGTGAAGCCGTGGCGCGGGCCTTCCACCAGGTACATCAGGGTGCCCAGCACCAGCACCACCATCAGCACGAAGCCGAGGAACACCAGGATCTTGCGCCGGCTGTTGGCCAGCGCCCCGACCAGCATGCGGTACTCCTGCGCGTACTGGGTCAGCTTGAAGATGCGGAAGATGCGCAGCAGCCGCAGGATGCGCACGTCCATCAGCAGGTGCAGCTCGGGCGCCACCGCCGCGAGGTAGGCCGGCAGGATGGAAAGCAGGTCGATGATGCCGAAAAAGCTGCGCGCATAACGCAGCGGCCGGTTCACGCAGGCCAGCCGGGCCACGTACTCGGCCGTGAAGAGCAGCGTGAAGCTCCACTCCAGCACGTTGAACAGGCCGCCGTAACGCTGCCTGAGACCCTGCACGCTGTCGAGCGTGACGGTCAGGACACTCAGCAGGATGGCGACGATCAGGACCAGGTCGAAGGTCCGGCCCGCGTGTGTGTCCGCCTCGAAGATGACACCGTAGAGCCGGCGCCGCCAGCCCCCCGCGGGTTTGCCGAAGTCCTCGTCGGAGGTGGAGGACAGCGAAAACGGGTCGCGGCTGCGGGGCGGGCTGGATTCCATGCGGTGTCAGGGGCTCTCTCGCTGGTCCAGCGAGACGGGGCCGGCACCGAAGGCCGCCACGAACAGCAGGCCGCCGGTGATGGCGAGGTTTTTGTAGAAGCTGATGTTCTGGGCCATCTTCTGGGCCTCGTCGACGGCCCAGAAATTGTGGAAGACCAGGGCCGCGACGAAGGCGAACACCGCCAGCACCAGGGCCGCCCAGCGCGCCTTGAAGCCGAGCAGCAGGGCCAGCCCGCCGACGATCTCCAGCGCGATCGTACCGGCCGCGAGCGCGGGCGGCAGCGGCAGGCCTTTGGAAGCGATGTAGGCCGCGGTGCCCTCGAAGTTGCCGATCTTCGAAAAGCCCGAAGGCACGAACATCAGTGCGAGCAGGATGCGGCCCATCAGCGGGCCGAACTTTTCGATGAAGGCCATGCGTGTTCCTCGTCTTGCCCGGCCCCGTGCCGGTGATCTGGCGAGCATAGAAGGCTTCGCAGCCGGGTGCAATCGCTGCCTCAGCGCGCTTCGACGAGGACTTCGCGGCGCGAGGTCGCGCTCTGCCGGCCGGCCTCGATCAGGGCCATGACCCGGATCGCCTCGGTCGCCGTCACCGGGTTGGGCGCGCGGCCGTGCAAGGCCTCGCGCAGCGCCGCGTAGTAGGCCAGGTAGTTGCCGGGCAGGGTGGCGATGCGCTCCGGGCTGCCGGCCTCCGGATTCCCGGGGGTGAGCAGGCCGTCCTGGCTGTCGGCGCCCCAGTCGCCGAGGCGGCCCAGCCTGGGGCGCTCGCCGCCCTTGAGCCGGTCTTCCTGCGGATCCAGGCCGTGCTTGACGAAGCTGCCGGTGCTGCCGTGCACGATAAAACGCGGCCCGAGCGCCGCGACCAGGGCGCTCGCATGCAGCAGCACGCGCAGGCCCGGCTGCTCCGCGCCGTAGCGCAGCTGCGCATGGAAGTAGTCGTCGGTCTGGGCGCCGTCGCGCTGTCGGGCGAGGTCGAGGTGGATGGCCTGCGGTGTGCCGAACAGCTGCAAAGCCTGGTCCAGCAGGTGCGGTCCGAGGTCGTTCCACAGCCCGCCGCCGGCGCCGGCCTGCTCGCGCCAGCGCAGCCGCACCT
>NZ_JAPFBW010000002.1 GCF_026153205.1 Aquabacterium sp. A7-Y
ATGCGCGTGTTCTCCAAGGTCATCGACGAGGGCAGCTTCGCCGCTGCAGCCCGGGCCCTGGACCTGTCGGCCGCGGTGGTGACCCGGCTGGTGGCGGACCTGGAGGCGCATCTCGGCGCCCGCCTGATCCAGCGCACCACCCGCAGGCTGGCGCTCACCGACATCGGCGAGACCTACCTCGAACGGGTGCGCCAGATCCTCACCGAGGTGGAGGAGGCGGAGGCCCTGGCGAGCGCGGCGGTGGCCGAACCGAAGGGCCATCTGAGGGTGCTGGTGTCGGGCGCCTTCGCGGTCCACCAGCTCGCCAAGCACTTGCCCAAGTTCCGCGACCAGTGCCCCAAGGTCACGGTGGACCTGACCGCGGGCGGGCCGGTGGAGGCGGCTGACGAGGCCTATGACGTGTCCATCCTGATCGTCGGGCCGCGGCCGCTGACCGGCGACTTCGTCGCCCGCAAGCTGGCCCGCACCGAGGTGGTCGCCTGCGCCGCGCCGTCCTACCTGGAGAAGCGCGGCCGGCCGCAACAGCCCACCGACCTGGCCGACCACGAATGCCTGATCGCCAACCTGCCCAGCGTGCCGCGCACCTGGCGCTTCGAGAGCTGCCCCTTCGGGGCTGCCGCGACCGGCGGGGTCGAGGTCGAGCCGCGCGCGGCCCTGACCACCCACCATATCGACACGCTCTACGCGGCCGCGCTGGCGGGGCTCGGCATCGTCGGCCTGCCGTCCTTCATGGTCGAGGACGCGCTGCTGGAACACGCGCTGGAGCGTGTGCTGCCGGAGTGGCGCATCATGAGCTACACGATCTACGCGGCCATGCCCAGCCGCAAGTACGTGCCGGCGCGCACGCGAGCCTTCATGGACTTCCTGATCAACACCTTCGGCGCCGAGGACCGCGACCCCTGGCTGGCCGCGGCCGGCTGCGAGACCGGACCCTTCCGCGACCCGGCCGACCGTGAGGCCGGCACGGAACCGCTGGAGTGGGCGGCCTGAGGGGCGCCGTTCAGAAGGTGTAGCCGGCCTCGCGCTGCTCGCCCGCCAGGCGCTCGAGCAGCTGGGCCAGCGGGGTGAGCACCCGGTAGCGCGCCGCCACGCGGTGTGCATAGCGCCACACCATCGGCAGGTCCTTGAGGTAGCCGTCCTTGCCGTCCCGGTGGTAGAGGCGGCAGAAGATGCCGAGCACCTTGAGGTGGCGCTGCAGCCCCATCCATTCGAAGTCGCGCCAGAACTCGCCGAAGTCGTCGCTGACCGGAAGACCGGCCTTGCGCGCCTTCTGCCAGTAGCGCACCGCCCAGTCGATCTGCTGCTCCTCCTCCCACTCGATGTACGCGTCGCGCAGCAGCGAGGCGAGGTCGTAGGTGATGGGCCCCCAGACCGCGTCCTGGAAGTCGATCACGCCGGGATTGCCGGGCGCGTTGCACACCATCAGGTTGCGCGAGTGGTAGTCGCGGTGCACCAGCACCGCCGGCTGGGCCAGCGTGGCCTTGAGGATGAGCTCGAACGACTCGTGCAGCAGGCGGCGCTCGTCGTCGCTGAGTTCGACGCCGGCGTGGCGCACGATGTACCAGTCGGGGAAGAGTTGCAGCTCGCGCGTCAGCAGGGCGCGGTCATAGGGCGGTACCTCGGTCGCGGCGGCGATGGCCTGCATGCGCACCAGCGCGGTGGTCGCGTCGTCGTAGAGGTCGGGGGCGCTGCTTGCGTCCAGCCGGGCCAGGTAGGTGGTGGTGCCGAGGTCGGACAGCAGCATGAAGCCGTCGGCCTCGTTCCACTCGAGGATCTCGGGCGCGTTCAGCCCGGCCGTGCGCAGCATCCGGCCGACCTTGACGAAAGGCCGGCAGTCCTCGTGGCTGGGCGGTGCGTCCATGATGATGCGGCTGCCCTCGGCGCTGTCGACCCGGAAGTAGCGGCGGAAGCTGGCATCGGCGCTGGCGCTGCGCAGCGACGCCGGATCGATCCCGTGCCGGCTCAGGCTGACGAGCCAGCGCTCGAAGGCGGCGCGGCGCTGCTCGTCGGCCCAGTGGATCGCGGGGGGGATCGCTGCTTGAGAAGTCATGGCGAGGAAGCGAGAAGGTCAGGTGCGCCGCCGCTGTTGCCGGGCGCGCGGAGCACCCGGTCACGGCGGATTTGCGCCATACGAAGCCGGACGAAGAGGCTGTGGCGGCCCGGCAAAAGGGCCGCGCGATGGCTGCTGCGAAGGCTCATGGAATAATCGATTCTACAAACCGCCCGGCCAGGGGCATCGTGCAGGAGGGCCCAGCCGCGGTGATCCTTCACAGCCCCGCTGTGTGTCCACCGCCTTCAGCCGCCCGACTGTTTTGCATCGCCAGCCTCCCGTCACGCCTGTCCCTCGCCTGCGACCCGTGGCCGCAGCCTGCTTGCTCGCCGCATGGTGCAGCGTCCAGGCGCAGCAGGCCGCGCCCGCCCCGAGCGACGAAAATCAACTGCCCGTCACCGTGGAGGCCCGCGAGCTGCGTGGCCGTCCCGACATCGACGCCATCGCCGAAGGCGACGTCGAGCTCAAGCGCGGGCCGACCACCATCCGTGCCGACCGCCTCGAGTACGACATCCCGAAGGGCATCGCCAAGGCGCGCGGCAACGTCAAGATCACCCGCGACGGCAATGTCTTCAGCGGCCCGGAGCTGCAGCTGCAGATCCAGCGCTACGAAGGCTTTTTTATCAACCCCAGCTATTTTTTCGCCGTGACGCAGGCCGGCGGGCAGGCTGAGCGCATTGACTTCCTGGGCCAGCAACGGGTTTCGGCGACCGCCGCCACCTACTCCAGCTGCACCCCCGACGACCAGGGCGACTACGCCTGGATGCTCAAGGGGCGGCACGTCCATCTGGACTTCGAGAACGACGTCGGCACTGCCGAGGGCGGGGTGCTGACCTTCTACGGCGTGCCCATCCTGGGCGCGCCCTACCTGAGCTTTCCGCTGTCGGACAAGCGCAAGTCGGGCTGGCTGCCGCCCACGCCGGGCTTCGACAGCAAAAGCGGCTTCGAGTTCGCGGTCCCCTACTACTGGAACATCGCGCCCAACTTCGACATGACGCTGGCGCCCGGCATCATGACCAAGCGCGGTGCCACCCTGGGCGCTCAGGCGCGCTACCTGCAGCCCGACTACGAGGGCGAGCTCAACCTTCACCTGCTGCCGCAAGACCGCGTCTGGGGCGGCTCGCGCAGCCTGGTGCACTTCCTGCATGACGGCCGGCTGCCCTTCGAGGGCCGCTACGGGGTGGACGTCAACCGCGTGTCCGACGACGACTACTGGGAAGATCTGGAGCGCAACATCCCCGGCCTGACGCGCCGGCTGCTGCCGGGCAACGCGCATGCGAGCTGGTGGCTGCAGGACTGGAACCTTTATACGCGGGTGCAACGCTGGCAGGTGTTGCAGGACCCGGCCTCGCCGATCGAGGCGCCCTATTCCCGCGAGCCGCAGGTGGGCGTGAGGCGCGGTCTGGACCTGGGCGGCGGCTTCAGCGCCTCGGTCGAGACCGAGATCAATCGCTTCGCGCTCTACGACCGTGCCAGCGCTGCCGACGACCGGCCCGACGCCACCCGCGTGCATGCCCTGGCCAGCCTGAGCTGGTCGGTGGTCGACACGCCGGGCTGGTATTTGCGGCCGCGGCTGTCGCTCAATGCAGCCAGCTACAGCATCGACGCAACCCGCAGCGAGGGCCGGCGCTCCGAAGCGCGTGCCATCCCGACCTTCAGCATCGACAACGGCTGGATCTTCGAGCGCCAGGCCGAGTGGTTCGGGCGGCGCTACCTGCAGACCTTCGAGCCCCGGCTGCTGTACGTCAACACACCCTATCGCGACCAGAGCGACATCCCGGTGTTCGACTCCGCAGCGAAGGACTTCAACCTCACCTCGCTGTTCACCGACAACCCGTTCTCGGGGGTGGACCGTGTCGCCGACGCCCATCATCTGACCCTGGGTGCCTACACGCGCTTTTTCGACGAGGCCAGCGGTGCCGAGGCGTTGCGCCTGGGCCTGGCGCAGCGCTACCTGCTCCGCGAGCAGCGCATCACGCCCGAGGGCGAGCCCTTCGAGGAGCGCTTCAGCGACGTGATGTTGACCGGCTCCACGGGCGTGATCCCCAACTGGTGGCTCAGCGCTTCGACCCAGTACAACCCGGATATCCGCCGCACCGTGCGCTCCACGGTCGGCGTGCGGTTCTCGCCCGGGAACTTCCGCACCCTCGGGGCGAACTACACCTTCACGCGCGGCTCCAGCGAGCAGATCGACCTCGGTTGGCAGTGGCCGCTCTACCGCGGCAAGCCCTCGCAAAGCGCGAGCGGCTCGGGCTGCACCGCATCGCTCTACACGGTCGGGCGGGCCAACTACAGCATGCGCGAGCGGCGCCTGACCGAATCCCTGATGGGCTTCGAGTACGACGCCGGCTGCTGGATCGGCCGCCTGGCGGTCGAACGAAACTCGATCAGCCGCAGCGAGGGCACCACCCGCCTGATGTTCCAGCTCGAATTCGTCGGTCTGTCCCGGCTCGGTTTCGGCGCCAATCCGCTGCGGGTCTGGCAGGACAATATCCCGGGCTACCAACCGCTGCGCGACGAATAAACGCAGCCGAACCCTACACGACGTATGACCCCATCCTTTTCCTTGCTGCGCAGCCTGCGACGCCGCGTCGCGGCCGCTGCCGCGGCCTTCCTGCTGGCGCCGGGCCTTGCGCTGCCGCAGAGCGGCTCCGCGGCCCGCGGCGGCGATTTCATCGTGGCCGTGGTGAACCAGGAGCTGGTCACCAACAACGATGTGCAGCAGCGCCTGGCGCGCATCGAGCAGGACGCGGCCCGCAACGGCGCCCGCCTGCCGCCGCGCGAGCAGCTGCGCCAGCAGGTGCTGGACGCCCTGATCGACGACCGTGCGCAGCTCTCGCACGCCCGCAACATCGGCCTGCGCATCGATGAGGCCGAGATCGACCGTGCGGTCGGCAACGTGGCGGCGCAGAACCAGCTCTCGCTGCCGCAGCTGCGCGAGCGCCTGCGCAACCAGGGCATCGACTTCGCGCGCTTCCGAAACAACGTGCGCGACGAGCTGATGCTCAGCCGCCTGCGCGAGCGTGAGGTGCAGGCCCGCATCCGGGTCAGCGACGCCGACATCCAGAAGTTCCTCAACGAACTGCGCGGCGAGGCTGCCGGCGCCGCCGAATACAACATCGCCCAGGTGCTGGTCGCGGTGCCCGAGGGCGCCACGCCCCAGCAGGACGCCGAACGCCGCGCGCGGGCCGAGGACGTGCTCGCGCGGGCCAAGGCCGGCACCGCTTTTGCGGAGCTGGTGCGTGACTACTCCGATGGTCCCAACAAGGACCAGGGCGGCCAGCTCGGCATGCGCTCGGCCGACCGCCTGCCCGACCTCTTCGTGCAGGCGGTCAGCGACCTCAAGGCCGGCGAGCTGGTGAGCCAGCCGGTGCGCTCGGGCGCCGGCTACCACGTGCTCAAGCTCATCGAGCGCAAGGACAGCCGCGGCCTGGCCATCACGCAGACGCGCTCGCGTCACATCCTGCTGCGCGTTTCACCTCAGCTGACGCAGCAGACCGCCCTGCGTCGCCTGGCCGACTACAAACGCCAGGTCGAAAGTGGCCAGGCCGGCTTCGCCCAGCTGGCGCGCGAGTTCTCGGAGGACGGCAGCGCCTCGCAGGGCGGCGATCTGGGCTGGGCCAATCCCGGCCAGTTCGTGCCCGAGTTCGAGCAGGTGCTCAACCAGCTCGCCGTCGGCAAGCTGTCCGAGCCCTTCATGTCGCGCTTCGGCGCCCACCTGGTCCAGCTCACCGAACGCCGCGAGGCGCAGCTCGACGCCCGCCAGCAGCGCGAACTCGCGACCAACGCGCTGCGCGAGCAGAAGTTCGACAGCGCCTACGCCGAGTGGGCGCGCGAGATCCGCAACCAGGCCTATATCGAGATGCGCGAGGCGCCGCAGTGAGCGCCCGACCATGAAACACGTCGCCCGCAAGCGTTTCGGTCAGCACTTCCTGACCGACACCTCGGTGCTCGACGGCATCGTCAAGGCCATCGATCCGCGGCCCGGCGACACCTTGGTAGAGATCGGCCCCGGCCTGGGCGCGCTCACCGACCCGCTGCTGGAGCGCTGCGAGCGCCTGACGGTGATCGAGCTCGACCGCGACCTCGCGGCGCGGCTGCGCAAGCGCCCCGAACTGACGGTGGTCGAGTCTGACGTGCTCAAGGTGGACTTCCGGGCGCTGGCCGCGCAACTGGGCGCCATCCGGCTGCGGGTGGTCGGCAACCTGCCCTACAACATCTCCTCGCCGATCGCCTTCCACCTGCTCGAGCAGGTCGACATCATCGAGGACCAGCATTTCATGCTGCAGAAGGAAGTGGTCGACCGCATGGCCGCGGGGCCCGGCCACAAGGACTACGGCCGGCTCAGCGTGATGCTGCAATGGCGCTACGACGTCGAGTCGCTGTTCGAGGTGCCGCCGGAGGCCTTCGAGCCGCCGCCGCGGGTTGACTCCGCGGTGGTCAGGCTGACGCCGCGGCCGGTGCCGCCGGTGCTCGACCGGGCTCGCCTGGGCGAGCTGGTGGCGGTGGCCTTCTCGCAACGCCGCAAGCTGCTGCGGCACAGCCTGGGACGCTGGCTGGAGCAGCAAGGCTACCGAGGCGGGTTCGATCTCCAGCGGCGTGCCGAGGAAGTGCCGGTGGCCGAATACGTGGCGCTGGCCCAGCAGGTCGCTGCGGCGCCCTGAGCGCGGCGCGCGGGCAGCAAAAAGCGGCCTGCGGGCCGCTTTTGCTGCCCGCAGGCCGCTTTTTCAATGCCGGACCGGAGCCCCTGGCGCCTCAGGCCGCCGCCAGCCAGCAGGCGGTGTCGAAGGCGCTGCTCATCAGCGGCATGTTGGTGCCGAAGGCCGGGTTGGCACCGGTCTTGGACGGTTTGCTCGCGGCCGGCTTGGCGGCGGCGATTTCGCTGTTTTGGGCCACTTCGTTGGCCCGCTCCCATGACCCGATTTCCTGGGAGCGGGCTACAGAAAAGAATAAAAACACCTGAATGGTATTTTTCGGTCTGCCCAGTAGTCGGCCGCATCGCGGAAGACATCGAGCAGCTGCTCGCGGGCTTCGCGGTCGAAGCGGGGGTTGTCGGGGATCTGCTCCAGCACGACGATGAAGCCCGGCTGGGGACCGGCCTTGTGCACCAGGTCGGTCATGCAATCGTAGAGCGCGTCGAAGTTCTTGCCGAAGTGGGCCGGGAACAGAAAGGCCTCGGCGATGCCTTCGAGCACCTCCTGCTTGGTCTGGGCGTTGCCCAGGTTGGCGTACAGGAAGTGCTGACCGGTGTCTTGCGCGGTCTGCAACAGGTCTTCCACGCGAAAGGCGCGGATCGACTGGACGATGTTCGGACGGACGGTCTGCAAAAGCATGGTCACGATCCCCTCTTTAGTACGATTCATTCGACGATCCGGCGAAAGCTCGCGTAATGGTCGTCGCTGTAATAGCAGGCCTCAGGGAGGGTGGGCTGGTGGCCTCCGCACACGATGCGCCGCGCGCCGCGATGGCGCACACGGGGCGTCTTGACCGTGTACTCACGGTAGAAGCCACGTGTTTTCGCGGGCAGCAAGCGCTCGCGGTTGTAGAACACCGTCCCGTCCTTGTCGTAGGGGAAGGGACCTCCCTCACGAATCAGACGATGGGTGTCCTGGGCCTGCCGCGGCAACTGGGCCAGTTCGACAACGCCGACACCCGACTGGTTCCCCGAAGTCGCGCCTCTTGTTGCGTCTCGCGCCGTCGAGAGGCCGGGGGGCAGGGTCAGCAACACCGCGGTGAAAGTGACGCTCAAAATGCGGAGCGACTGCCACCGAAGTGACCGAGCAGCGGATGCCACGGGGTTTTCCCTGAAAACTGAAGCCGCGATGGTACTGGTTTGGCGGAAAAACCACAAGCCGCTGCTACATATTTCAGCAGAGATGCAGGGCCTTGAGACCCTTCGATGTGTGCAGTCACTCGCGATGCGAGCGCTGCCGGGTCTGGTCGTCGGGCCCCCGACGGGCTCCGCCTGAATCAGGGAGTCAGGCCGAGAGCGGCACCATCAAGGCGCCGCCCCTGTGAACTACTGCAGATGTCGGCCGGCGCTCCGACACAGGGATTTAACGTGCCGCATTGGCATCGGCGACGGTCAGTGCGGTCATGTTCACGATGCGGCGCACGGTCGCCGAGGGCGTCAGGATGTGTACCGGCTTGGCGGCCCCCAGCAGCACCGGGCCGATCGCAATGCCGCCGCCGGCGGCCTGCTTCAGCAGGTTGTAGCTGATGTTGGCGGCATCGATGTTGGGCAACACCAGCAGGTTGGCCTCGCCGGTCAAGGTGCTGTTGGGCATGAGCTCGCGGCGGTCCTCGGCGTCGAGCGCCACGTCGCCGTGCATCTCCCCGTCCACCTCCAGCCAGGGCGCCTGCTCGCGCAGCAGCTCCAGGGCCTGGCGCATCTTCAGCGCCGAGGGCTGGTTGCTGGAGCCGAAATTGGAGTGCGACAGCAGGGCCGCCTTGGGATGCAGGCCGAAACGCAGCATTTCCTCGGCGGCCAGGATGGTGATCTCGGCGAGCTGCTCGGCACTCGGGTCGTAGTTGACGTGAGTGTCCACCAGCATGATCTGGCGATTGGGCAGGATCAGGCTGTTCATGCAGGCGTAGGTCCTGACCCCCTCGCGCTTGCCGATGACCTGGTCGATGTAGGGCAGGTGCATCGAGGTCGTGCCCCAAGTGCCGCAGATCATGCCGTCGACCTCACCCTTGTGCAGCAGCATCGCGCCGATCAGGGTCAGGCGGCGGCGCATCTCGATCTTGGCGAGCTGCACGTTGACGCCCTTGCGCTCGGTCATGCGATGGTAGGTCTGCCAGTAGTCGCGGTAGCGGTGGTCCCATTCGGTGTTGACCACGTCGTAGTCGCGACCTTCCTCCAGCCGCAGCCCGAAGCGCTCGATGCGCTGGCGCATGATCTCGGGCCGGCCGATCAGGGTCGGGCGGGCCAGGTTCTCGTCCACCGCCACCTGCACCGCGCGCAGCACACGCTCCTCCTCGCCCTCGCAGTACACGACCCGCTTGTGCTCCGCGCGTTTGGCGACCGCGAAGATGGGCTTCATCGTCGTGCCCGAGGCATAGACGAAGCTCTGCAGCTTCTCGCGGTAGGCGTCCATGTCCTCGATCGGGCGCAGTGCCACGCCCGAGTCGGCGGCCGCCTGGGCCACCGCCGGGGCGATGCGCATCATCAGGCGCGGGTCGAAGGGCTTGGGGATCAGGTACTCGGGGCCGAAGCTCAGGGTCGCGCCGGCATAGGCAGCGGCCACCACCTCGCTCTGCTCGGCCTGGGCCAGCTCGGCGATCGCGTGCACGGCGGCGATCTCCATCTCGTCACTGATGGTGGTCGCACGCGAGTCCAGCGCGCCGCGGAAGATGTAGGGGAAACACAGGACGTTGTTGACCTGGTTCGGGTAGTCGGTGCGGCCGGTCGCCATGATCGCGTCGTCGCGCACCGCTTTCACGTCCTCGGGCAGGATCTCGGGCGTCGGGTTGGCCAGCGCGAAGATCAGCGGTTTGGCCGCCATGCGCTGCACCATGTGGGGCTTGAGCACGCCACCGGCCGACAGGCCCAGGAAGATGTCGGCGCCCTCGATAGCCTCGGTGAGCGTGCGCAGTTCGGTCTTCTGCGCGAACTGGGCCTTGTCCGGGTCCATCAGCTCGGTGCGGCCCTCGTAGACCACGCCGGCCAGGTCCGTCACCCAGATGTTCTCGCGCGGCATGCCGAGCTTCACCAGCAGGTTCAGGCAGGCCAGCGCCGCAGCGCCGGCGCCCGAGGACACCAGCTTCACGTTGCGGATGTCCTTGCCGACCACCTTGAGACCGTTGATCGTGGCCGCGCCGACCACGATTGCGGTGCCGTGCTGGTCGTCGTGGAAGACCGGGATGCGCATGCGCTCGCGCAGCTTGCGCTCGACGTAGAAGCAGTCCGGCGCCTTGATGTCCTCGAGGTTGATGCCGCCGAAGGTGGGCTCCAAGGCGGCGATCACGTCCACCAGCTTGTCGAGGTCCTTCTCGTTGACCTCGATGTCGAACACGTCGATGCCGGCGAACTTCTTGAACAGCACACCCTTGCCTTCCATCACCGGCTTGGCGGCCAGCGGGCCGATGTCGCCCAGCCCCAGCACCGCAGTGCCGTTGGTCACGACGGCCACCAGGTTGCCGCGGGAGGTGTAGCGGAAGGCGTTGTTCGGGTCGCTGACGATCTCCTCGCAGGCCGCTGCCACACCGGGCGAGTAGGCCAGCGCGAGGTCGCGCTGGTTGACCAGCGACTTGGTGGCGGCGATCGCTACCTTGCCCGGGGTCGGGTATTCGTGGTACTCAAGGGCCGCTCGGCGCAGCTCGGCACGTTTTTCTTCAGCGGTGGGCATCACTGTCCTTCGTGATTGATGCGATGGGCGTCCGTCTTGAACGAGGCTGCACGAGCCGACAGCAGATCGACAGCTGCCGTCCACCAGCGCGTCTCGGGCGGGGGAACGATTGTAGGAGCCGGCCGGCGCCCTGCGTTACGGTTTGATCGCCTTGCGGCATCGGTCCATGTGCGACGCGCATGACGCTCTCATGCCCGCGTCGCGCCAAGTGTGGCAAAGCGCACGGCCTCCGGGCATGCGCAATTGTGCGTATGCAAAAGACGTGCGGGCTTCGCAATAGTGGCAGGCGGCGGCCGCAGTGCCGGCGTGCCGCGAGAGACAATGCATGATGCCTGCCGAGCCCGCTCCTCCCCGCAAGGTGCACCCGCTGCGCCGCGCTTTGCCGTGGGTGCTGCTGGTGGGTTTGCTGGCGGTGGCACAGACCGCGCTGGTGCGCCTGACGCTCGACTACGAGTCCTCGCGCGCCCAGGAGCGCGTCGAACAGGCCGCCACCCTCGCCTCCTCGGACATCAAGCAGCGGCTGGGCCGTGACCTGCAGAACCTGCAGGCGCTGCTGTGGAGCGATCCTCCCCCTCAGCGCTGGCGCGCCGGCGCCTCCGAGCTGCTGCACGGACGGCGCGAGCTGGTGCGCATCGAGCTGCGCAACCTCGCTTTCGATATCCATGCCTACACCGAGTCGCCCTACCGGCAGGCGCTGTTCGCGATGCTGTCGCGCGAGTCCATCGACGTCGATGCCGAGGTCGCCTGCGCGACCGCCCGGCGCCTCTCGGGTCCGGCCTATTCGCGCAGCTACTTCGTGCCGCTGCCCGGTGGCTTGGGCGTGGAGTTGCTGGACGTCTGCCTGCCGGTCGTCAAGGAGGGCCGGCTGGACGGTTTCATGGTCGCCTCCTACATGCTGCAGGGACTGCTGACCGAGGCGGCGGGTCTTGTCAGCAGCCAGAACCACGAGCTTGCCTTCGTCGAGGGCGACGGCACCCGGCTGGCGCGCTCGGGCAACACCGCGCGCGGCCGCGGGGTGTTCGTCGCCCAGCGCCTGATCGACCTGCCCGGCAGTGCGCTGCAGCTGCGCCTGGACAGCGCGACCGGGGAGCCGGACCTGATCCCCAACCTCGCCACCGCGCTGGTGCTGGGGCTGTCGCTCGCACTCGGCGCGGTGGTGCTGCTGCTGGTGCGCGATGTGCGCAAGCGGGCCGAGGCCGAGCAGGGGCTGGCCGAGGCGCTGGCCTTCCGCAAGGCGATGGAGGATTCGCTGGTCACCGGCCTGCGCGCGCGTGACGGCGAGGGCCGCATCACCTACGTCAACCCGGCCTTCTGTGAGATGGTCGGCTTCCCGGCCGAGGAGCTGATCGGCAAGATGACCGCGCAGAACCCGCCGCCCTACTGGCCGCCCGAGATGATGGCCGAGTACAGCCGTCGCCAGCAGGGGCGGCTGGCCGGCACCCTGCCGCCGCGCGAGGGCTACGAGACGGTGTTCATGCGGCGCAGCGGCGAGCGTTTCCCGGTGATGGTGTTCGAAGCGCCGCTGGTCGACGGCCAGGGGCGGCACAGCGGCTGGATGAGCGCCGTGCTCGACATCAGCGCGCAGCGCCGCGCCGAGGAGCTGTCGCGCCAGCAGCACGAGAAGCTGCAGGCCACCGCGCGGCTCGCGACCGTTGGCGAGATGGCGTCGCTGCTGAGCCACGAGCTGAACCAGCCGCTGGCCGCGATCTCCAGCTATGCCACCGGCTCGATCAACATGATGCAGGAGGGCCCGCTGGACCCGGCCACCCAGCCACTGATCCAGCAGGCCATCGAGCGTATCGCCGAGCAGGCCGAGCGGGCCGGCCGGGTGATCAAGAGCGTGCACGACTTCGTGCGCCGCCGCGAGCACCTGCGCGAGGCCATCCGGGCCGACCAGCTGATCGAGGCGGTGATGCCGCTGGTGCGGCTGCAGGCGCGCAAGAGCGCGACCCGCATCGAGATCCTGCTGCCGACCGCGCCCGCGCCGATGCCGCGCGTCGTCTGCGACCGCACCATGGTCGAGCAGGTGCTGCTCAACCTCACGCGCAACGGCATCCAGGCCATGGAGGAGCTGCCGATCGAGCAGCGCGTGCTGACCCTCCAGGCGCGCCAGACCCACCCGCGCTGGGTCGAGTTCTCGGTCATCGACCAGGGGCTTGGCATTGCCGACGAGGTGGCGGCTCAGCTGTTCACGCCCTTCTTCACGACCAAGAGCGAAGGCATGGGCCTGGGCCTGAGCCTGTGCCGCACGGTGATCGAGCAGCACGGCGGGGTGCTCCTGTTCGAGAACGCCTCCGACGACAACGGCGGCAGCGGTGCTTGCTTTCGGTTTACCCTTGCATCGGAGCCCAGCAGCGCCGCCAGTCGCGAGGCGGCGGCCGAGCAGGCCCCGGCGAGCCCGCCCTGATCCTCACGAACCGCCACGAGCCATGAGCCCCCACGCTATCCCCACGGTGTACCTGGTCGACGACGAGGATGTGCTGCGTGACGCGCTGGCCTGGCTGCTGCGCTCGCGCCGGCTGTTGTCGGAGGGGTATGCCTCGGCCGAAGCCTTCGAGGCGATGCTGGAGCAACGCCGCGCGCAGGGCATGGCGCTGCCGCGCGATCCCTGCTGCCTGCTGCTGGACGTGCGCATGCCAGGCATGAGCGGTCTGGCGCTGTTCGACCGGCTGATCGAGCGCGGCCTGACCGAGGTGATGCCGGTGATCTTCCTGACCGGGCACGCCGACGTGCCGACCGCGGTGGCGGCGGTCAAGCGCGGCGCTTTCGACTTCGTCGAGAAGCCGTTTTCCGACAACGCCCTGGTCGACCGCGTCGAGCAGGCGCTGCAGCGCAGCGCCGAGGTGCTGGGGCAGCACCGCGAGGCCCAGGCGATCCGCAAGAAGCTGGCCGAGCTGACGGAACGCGAGCGCGACGTGATGCGCCTGGTCATCGAGGGCCGGCCCAACAAGCTGATCGCCGACGATTTGGACATCAGCGTGCGCACCGTGGAGGTGCACCGCGCCCGCGTCTTCGAGAAGATGGAGGTGAAGTCGGCGGTCGAGCTGGCCAACCTGCTGCGCGGCGCGGGGCTGGACGCGGGCTGAGGCCGCGGCCGAGGGCGGGCAATCCGCGGCAAAGTGCCGGGATCGCAGGAAAACTCCTCAAGGTCTCGGCGCTGCCGCCGAACACCCAGGCGGACCCTGAGCGACAAGGCGCAGTGCGTCGCCTTGCGCATCCCGGGTTGTTTCTTTCTGCCTGGACTCGGCCTCATGCTTGTTTCGCTGCGCACACGCATTCTCCTTATCGCGGTCGCCATCGTGACCGTCGCGCTCACGCTCACCGGTACCACCACCTACTACCTGACGCGTGCCCACAACCAGGAGGCCACGCGCCAGCTGCTGCTGTCCGCTACCGGGGGGCATGCGCTGGCGATCGCCGAGTGGGTGCGGCTGAAGTCGGCCGCCGTCGCTGCCGGCGCGGAAGCGGCCCGCGCGGCCGACCCCATGCCTTTCCTGCGGCAGCTGCAGCGCTCGGCCGGCTTCGACATCGCCTACATCGGCTTTCCGGACAAGCGCGCGCTGTTCACCGATGCCGAGGGCCTGGACGCCAGCTACGATCCGACCAGCCGCCCCTGGTACCAGCAGGCCGTGCAGGCGGGCCAGCCCGTCGTGACCGAGCCTTACATGGATGCCGGCACCGGCAAGCTGGTCGTAACCTTCGCCGCGCCCATCCTGGCCGACGGCCAGCTGCAGGCGGTGGTGGCCGGCGACGTGGCGCTGGACGGCGTGATCGCCAACGTGACCTCGGTGCACCCCACGCCCGCCAGCCTGGCCTTCCTGATCGGTGGCGACGGCAAGCTGATTGCGCATCCGGATGCCAAACGCACCCTGTACCCGGTGACCGACATCGCGCCGGCACTGACGTCCACGGCGCTGCAGGCGCTCGCCGGTGCCGAACAGCCGGTGCCCGCCGCCGTGGGTGGCGTCGCCAAGCTGCTGCGTTCCGCCGACGTGGCCGGCACCGGCTGGCGCCTGGTTGTCGCGCTCGACGAGCACGAGGCCAATGCCAGCATGCGCAGCGTGCTGGCGACCACCGCCTTCGCGCTGCTGCTGGTGGGCGCCGGCGCGGCTGCCGTGATGTGGGGGCTGACCGGCAGCGCCTTCGCGCGCCTGCGCCAGGTGCGTGACGCGATGCGGGACATTGGCGCGGGCACCGGCGACCTGAGCCAGCGGCTGCCGGTGGCCGGCCGCGACGAGGTGGCGCAGATTGCGCGCTCCTTCAACGTGTTCGTCGACAAGATGAACGGCGTGCTGCTGCGCATCCGCGACAGCAGCGAATCGGTGAGCACCGCCACCGGCGAGATTGCGGCGGGCAACCTGGACCTCTCCTCCCGCACCGAGCAGGCCGCCTCCAGCATCCAGCAGACTGCGTCTTCGATGGAGCAGCTGACCTCGGCCGTGCAGGGCTCGGCCCAGGCGGCCCGGCAGGCCAACGAGCTCGCGACCTCGGCGGCCGGCGTGGCGACCGAGGGCGGTGCCGTGGTGTCGCAGGTGGTCGCGACGATGGACGAGATCCGGCAGTCGTCGGCGCGCATCGCCGACATCATCGGCGTGATCGACGGCATCGCCTTCCAGACCAACATCCTGGCACTCAACGCGGCGGTCGAGGCCGCCCGTGCCGGCGAGCAGGGACGCGGCTTCGCGGTGGTGGCCAGCGAAGTGCGCACCCTGGCGCAGCGCTCCTCGCAGGCGGCACGCGAGATCCGCACGCTGATCGTGAGCTCCGGCGAGAAGGTCGAGTCGGGTGCCGTGCTGGTCGCCGACGCGGGTGGCACGATGCAGCGCATCGTCGAGAGCGTGCACCGTGTCGCGCAGATCATCGGCGAGATCTCGGCGTCCAGCCAGGAGCAGAGCGCCGGCATCGGCCAGGTCGGCACGGCCGTCCACCAGCTCGACCTGGTCACGCAGCAGAACGCCGCGCTGGTGGAGCAATCGAGCGCCGCGGCCGCCAGCCTGCGCGAGCAGGCCTCCGCGCTGGCCGAGGTGGTGCGGGGCTTCCGCCTGGCCGCGGCCTGAAGCAGGTGGTTTTCAGCCGACCGGCTGGCCCAGCAACTCCTGCAGAGCCAGCTGCAGCACCCTGGCATCGCTGCTGGCACGGTGCCGCTGCAGGCCGGTGCGTGCCAGCACCGCGGCCTTGACGGCCGGCCAGCGTGACGCCGCTTCTTCGCTCAGCAGCGTCCGCAGGCTCTCGAGCCGGAAACCCGGCTCTCGCCCGGCGGCGTCGTAGAGCTGGTGCAGCCAGGCAAAATCGTGGCCCCAACCGTCGCTGTAGACGCACAGGCCGTCGAGGTGACCCGCCAGCAGATCGGCCACATCGCCGGGTGGGCGGCCGTGCCGCTCCAGGGTAGCGCGGCTGATGCCGTGGACCGCCTCGGCGCCGATATCCCACCGGGTCCAGCCGGGCTCGGGGCGGATCAGCGAGCAGAAGGCGCGCCCGTCCGGCAGCACGAAACCGACCTCGATCGGGTAGCTGCCGGCGCCGAACCCGCAGGCTTCGAAGTCGATCACGGGCGGAGCCGGGGGGGCAGGTCGGAGCGTCCATGAGCGCTTCAAGCAATTTCTCGACCTGGGGCAGCGGGCCGGCTTTTGCGAACCGAGGGTCAAGGGCGTCGGGCGGTCGTCACGAGTGCCGACCGATGCGCGGGCCGGACTCTGTGTCCGGTAGGCGAGAATCGGCCCATGAGCCTGGGTGAATTCGAACTGATCGAGCGCTTTTTCTCGCGGCCCGTGCAGCGCGCCGCGCTGGGTGTGGGTGACGACTGCGCGCTGCTGCGGCTGGAGCCCGGCATGCAACTCGCGACCTCCAGCGACCTGCTGGTCGAAGGCCGTCACTTTCTCTCCACGGTGGCTCCCGAGCGGCTGGGCCACAAGGCCCTGGCCGTCAATCTCTCCGATCTGGCAGCCTGCGGCGCCCGGCCGCTGGCCTTCACCCTGAGCCTGTCGCTGCCGCGTGCCGAGCCCGGCTGGCTGGAAGCCTTCGCGGGCGGCCTGCTGGCGCTGGCCGATGCGCACGGCTGCGAGCTGGTCGGGGGCGACACGACCCGCGGGCCGCTGGTCATCAACATCACCGTCTACGGTGAAGTACCGCCGGGCGCGGCACTGCTGCGCAGCGGTGCCCGGGCCGGCGACGAGCTGTGGGTCAGCGGCGTGCTGGGCGACGCCCGGCTGGCACTGGAGGCCTTCCGCGGTACCGTGAGCCTGCCAGGTGAGCACTTCGAGCGGGCCCGCCGCGCGATGGAACTGCCCACCCCGCGGGTGGCGCTCGGGATGGCGCTGCGCGGCATCGCCAGCAGCGCGATCGATCTGTCCGACGGCTTGATCGGCGACCTCGGCCACGTGCTGCGGCGCTCGGGCGTCGGCGCCACCCTGTGGGCCGACGCGCTGCCCCACAGCGCGCTGCTGGCCGGACAGCCCGAGCGCTGGCGGCGCGAGTGCAGCCTGGCCGGCGGCGACGACTACGAGCTGCTCTTCTGCGCCCCGGCGCACCGGCACGCGGAGGTGCAGGCCGCCGCCGCTCAGGCCGGCGTGCCGGTCACCCGGGTCGGCCGCGTCGAGGCCGAGCCGGGCTTGCGCATCGTTGATGCCCAGGACCGTCTGCTGGACCTGGGCCTCGCCGCCTTCGACCATTTCCACCACGGCTGAACATGCTGTTCTCCTCCTCCTCTTCCTCTTCCTCCCCGGCTGCGGGCACCGCAGCGCCGGTGCTCGACGTCCGCTTCCTGTGTTCCCATCCGGCCCACTGGATGGCACTCGGCTTCGGCAGCGGCCTGAGTCCGGTGGCCCCCGGCACCGTCGGTACGCTGTGGGCCTGGCTCAGCTTCACGGTGCTGGACCTGTGGCTCACCGACCGGCACTGGGCCCTGCTGCTGGTCGCCGGCACGGTGGTGGGCTGGTGGGCCTGCACCGTCACCGCCGCCCACCTGCGCCGCGAGGACCCGGGCAATATCGTCTGGGACGAAGTGATTGCCTTCTGGCTGGTGTTGTGGCTGCTGACGCCGCCGGCCGGCAGCGACGCGGGCGGGGGTGGGTGGACCCAGCTGGCGGCCTTCCTGTGCTTCCGCTTTTTCGACGCTGCCAAGCCCGGTCCGGTGCGTTGGGCCGACCGGCGCTTCAAGGGCGGCGGCTGGCGTGGCGGCTTCGGTATCCTGTTCGACGACCTGGTGGCCGCCTTCTGTACCCTGCTGGTGTTCGCGCTGTGGCGCGCCCTGGTGCACTGAAGGCGCGCTGAAGCCGAGCCGAGATCAACATGCATACGGAGGAAACGCCGATGGGTCCAGCCCGCACCGCCCCGCCGTCCACGTCCCAGGCGGCCGCCTGGCCCGACGCCGTGCCCACCCAGCTGGGCCTGGCGCTGGCCGCGCGCGGCCTGAAGCTCGTCACAGCGGAGTCCTGCACCGGCGGGCTCATCGCCGGCGCCTGCACCTCGGTGGCCGGATCGAGCGACTGGTTCGAGCGTGGCTTCGTGACCTATTCCAACGCGGCCAAGACCGAGTTGCTGGGCGTGCCGGGCGAGCTGATCGAACGCCACGGAGCCGTCAGCCGCGAGGTGGCGCTGGCGATGGCGATGGGTGCGCTGCAGCATTCGCGCGGCCAGTTCGCCATCTCGGTGACCGGCATCGCCGGGCCAGGCGGCGGCAGCGAGGCCAAGCCGGTGGGCACCGTGTGGTTCGGTTTTGCGCGCACCGCCGGGCAGGTGCACACCGAGTGCGTGCGCTTCAAGGGCGATCGCAGCCAGGTGCGCTCGAGCTCGGTGGCGCACGCCATGACGCGGGCGCTGGCGATCGTCAGCGCGGACTGAGGCCGTTCCGATCTTCCGCATGTCGTTTGCGTCATGAGCCTCCTGCTGGCGACCTCCTTCGACGCCCCCGAGCTGGCCCTCTGGCAAACCGAGCTGGAACGGCACCTGGGCCCCGAGCGATGGTGTGTCTGGCACCCGGACCTCGGCGCCGCCGAACGCGAGGCCGTCGAGATCGCCATCGTCGCCAACCCGCCGCCGGGCAGCCTGCAGGGCCTGCCCAGGCTGCGGCTGATCCAGTCCCTCTGGGCCGGCGTGGACCGGCTGCTGCGCGACCCGGCGCTGCCGACCGGGGTGCCGCTGGCGCGCATGGTGGATCCAGCGATGAACGAGGCCATGGCCGAGACCGCGCTGTGGGCGGTGCTGTCGCTGCAGCGGGGCTATTTCGACTACGCCGAGCAGCAGCGCGAGGCCCGCTGGCTGCGGCACGGCCAGCGCCGTGCCGACGCGTTTCGCGTGCTGGTGCTCGGGCTGGGCGAGATGGGCCGCACGGTGGCCGGGCGGCTGGTGCGCAACGGCTACCGCGTCGCGGGCTGGAGCCGGCGTCCGGCGGCACTGCCCGGCGTGGCCTGCTACGCCGGGCCGGAAGGGCTGGAGCAGGCGTTGGCCGAGGCCGAGGTGGTCGTCAACCTGCTGCCGCTGACGCCGGCCACCGAGGGCCTGTTCAACGCCAGAACCTTCACCCGCATGCGCGAAGGCAGCAGCCTGGTGAACCTGGCAAGAGGCAGCCACGTGGTGGAAGCGGATCTCCTGGTGGCCTTGGAGGAAGGGCGGCTGCACCGGGCGGTGCTGGACGTGTTCGCCCGCGAGCCGCTGCCGGCCGACAGCCTGCTGTGGTCGCACCCTCGGGTCACGGTGCTGCCGCATGTTGCGGCGCAGACCGACCCGGTGACGGCCGCCCGCATCGCGGCGGCGAATGTGCGAGCCCTGCGGGCCGGGCAGGCGCTGAGCCACCTGGTCGATGCGGCAAGAGGGTACTGAGCAGGCCTGCCGCGCGACGCACAGCGCCTCCCCCGGAAGTCGGATACCGGCCACACCACCAAGGAACTAAAGTCAGTTCTGTCCCGCATTGGCTGTGCCGTGTGGGACAAGCCGGTCGGTCTCGACCCTGGCACGCGTGCGCTCTCTGCCGCAGTGGGTCGATGACCCCTTCCATCGAATCGTGGAGGAGCAGAACCATGACGGCAAGCCTCGTGGGCAGACAAGCTGTGGTGATCGGTGCCGGCATCAGCGGGCTGGCGGCCGCGCGTGCGCTGGCCGGGCATTTCGAACAGGTCACGGTGCTCGAGCGCGACAGCCTGCCGGTGCAGGCGTGTGAGCGCGCAGGGACGCCGCAGGCGCGCCATGTGCATGCCTTGCTGGCCGGTGGGCTGAAGGCGCTGGCGGGGCTGTTCCCGGGCTTCGAGGATGACCTGGTGCGTGCGGGCGCGGTGCCCTTGCGCGCGGGCCTGGACATCCGCCTCGAACGCCCCGGTTTCGATCCCTTTCCTGTGCGCGACCTGGGCCTGCTCACCTACGCCGTCTCAAGGCCCGCGATCGAGTTCGCGGTGCGGCTGCGCACCACCGAACAGGGCAAGGTGCAGCTTCAGCCGCAGTGCCGCGTCATCGGGATCGTGAGCAGCGCCGATGGTGCGGCGGCCGTCGGTGTGCGTTGGGAGGATGCCTACGGAGCCGCTCACATGCTGCCCACCGATCTGGTGATCGATGCCTCCGGACGCGCTGTGCCCACGCTCGCCTTTTTACAATCGACAGGCCGCGCCGCGCCGGGAGAGACCAGCATCGGCGTCGACATCGGCTATGCCTCGGCCACCTACGAGATTCCCGAACACGCGCCGTCCGACTGGAAAGGCGTGATGACCTTTCCAATCGCACCGCAGAGCAGCCGAGGCGCGCTGATGCTCCCGCTCGAAGGCCGTCGCTGGATGGTGAGTCTGGGCGGCCGCGGCGCCGACAAGCCGCCGAGCGACGACACGGGCTTTCTCGACTGTGTGCGACAACTGCGCACGCCGACGATCTACAACGCCATTCGTGATGCCAAGCGCATCGGCAACGTCGCGCGCTATGCCTTCCCGCAAAGCGTGCGGCGGCACTTCGAGCACGTGCGAGCGTTTCCGCGCGGGCTGCTGCCCATCGGCGACGCGGTCTGCCGGTTCAACCCGGTCTACGGACAGGGCATGAGCGTGGCAGCGCAAGAAGCCGTCGCGCTGCGCGATCTGCTGACCCGATTGGCGCGCCGAAGCGATCCGCTCGCCAAGCTGGCCCCAGCGTTTTTTGCGGAACTGCAGTCCCTGTTGGAAGCTCCCTGGGCCCTGGCGGCAATCCCTGACTTTGTCTTCCCCGAAACCATCGGCCGACGCCCGCCCGACCTGAAGCGCCATCTCAAGTTCGCCGCCGCGCTGATGCGCCTCGCAGCCCGCGAGCCCGCGGTCCACAAGCTGACGGTCGAGGTGCAGCACCTGCTCAAGCCGCGCAGTGTCTATCGCCGCCCCCTGCTGATGGCGCGCGTGCTGATGGAGATGATGAGGGATTGAGAACGCCCCGGCACCCCGTGTGCGCGGAGTTCCGGGCCTCGCGGACTCAGGCCCGCAAAGCCAGCCAGCGCCCTTCGGCCTCGCGCGGGCTGACCGGGGCGGACACGGCCTCCACCACCATCAGCGCCAGCCGCCGCAGCGCGGCCCAGGGCTCGGCTGGCCAGTCGGGATGGCGCAGGCCCTTGACCAGGCCGTCGCAGACCTGGGCCGCGTCGAGCAGCGCATCGACGCTGCGGTCCGACAGGCGCGGCAGCACACGCTCGAACAGCTTTTCCTTGACGCCCCAGACACGCTGCTCACGCAGCGCCATCGGCAGCGGCCGGCCCGCCAGCAGGGCGTCCTTGACGCGCTTGAGCATGCGGATGTCCTCGGCCAGGGTCCAGTGCACCAGCACCGCGGCCTCGCCCTCCGCCTCCAGCCCGTCCAGCATGCGCAGCACCCGGCCCACCTGCCCGGCCAGCACCGCTTCGGAGAGCTTGAAGACGTCGTAGCGCGCCACGTTCAGCACTGCCACCTCGACCTGCTCGAAGCTCAGCTCGCCGGGCGGATAGAGCAGGCCCAGCTTCTGGATCTCCTGGTGGGCGGCCAGCAGGTTGCCCTCGACCCGGTCGGCGAAAAACGCCAGGGTCCGCTGGCCTTCCTCGCCCCCCAGCACACGCTGGTCCTGGAGCGCCAGGCGCTGGGCGATCCACTGCGGCAGCACCTTGCGGTCCACCGGGTCGATGCGCACGGTCACGCCGGCACCATCGAGCGCGGTGAACCAGCCGCTGGACTGCGTGGTCTTGTCCAGGCGTGGCAGCACGACGATGGTGACAAGGTCGTCGCCGAGGCGTTCGCAGTAGCGCTGCAAGGCCTCCGAGCCCTCCTTGCCGGGCTTGCCGCCGGGGATGCGAATCTCGATCAGGCGCTTGTCGGCGAACAGGCTCAGCGCCTGCGCGGCACCCAGCAGCTCGCCCCAGTCGAAATGCGCGCCGACCACCGTGTGCACGGTACGTTCGGTGTGGCCGGCGCGGCGGGCCGCGGCGCGGATCGCGTCGCAGGCTTCCTGCACCAGCAGGGCTTCGTCGCCCCACAAGGTGTAGAGCGGCCGCAGCTCCCGCTGCAAATGGGCGTTGAGCTGATCCAGGCGCAGCTGCATCAGAGCTCCACCGCGGCCAGCCGCCGCAGCACCTGCATGGTGAGGTCGCGGCGCATCTCGCGCACCAGCTCGGTCTCCTCGCTTTCCTTGCCCAGCGCGGCGCTTTCGTTGTAGCTCAGCGGCTGGCTCAGCTCCAGCGTGGTGGCCGGGATCAGCTCGCGGTCGGCGGGGGTGCGCAGGCGAAAGCGCAGCCGTGCGCGCACCGTGATTTCGCGCACCTGGCCGGCGGCCGTGGGAGCGCTGACCGAGCGGCCGATGCTGTCGTCCAGCACGTCCAGCACCACCTCGGCGTCTTTCGCCGCCTCGACGATACGCAGGTCGGGCGCGGCGGCGAGCTGGCGCCGCAGCTCCTCGCCCAGCTCGGAGCGGGGCGCCGCGCCGAGCTGGAGGGTGCGGAAGGGGAAGGCCGGCACGCCGCGCAGCTTGAAGCCGCAGCCGGCCAGCGCCAGGGTGGCGGCTGCGGCTGCCGCGACAGCGAGGAGGTGGCGTCGAGTGATAGTGCGGCTCATCGTCGCTCGCCTCAGACCACGACGTTGACCAGCCGGCCCGGCACGATCACGATCTTGCGCACCGGCTTGCCCTCCGAGAACTTGGCAAAGTCGGGCGAGGCGAGCGCAGCGGCCTCGATGGCCGCCTTGTCGGCCGAGGCCGGCACCGTCACCGCGCCGCGCAGCTTGCCGTTGACCTGCAGCATCAGCTCGATCTCGTCCTGCACCAGCGCAGCTTCGTCGACGCGAGGCCAGGGCGCGTCCAGCAGCTCGCCGTACTGGGCGACGTAGCCCAGGTCTTGCCAGAGCACCTCGGTCAGGTGCGGGCAGGCCGGGTAGAGCACACGCAGCAGAATGCCGACCGCCTCGTGCACCGCCCAGCTGGCGTAGTGCCGGTCGGGGTGGTTCTCGGCGTCGAAGCCCTCCAGCGTGTTGAGCAGCTTCATGCAGGCGGACACCACGGTGTTGTACTGCATGCGTTCGTAGTCGTAGCTGGCCTGTTGCAGCAGCTTGTGCACTTCGCGGCGCAGCTTCTTGACGTCGGACGGCGCGGCGGCATAGATCAGCTCGGCGGCCAGGCCCTCGGGCAGCACTTCGCCGATCTGGGCCCGGTGCGACTGGGCGTAGTTCCAGACCCGCTTGAGGAAGCGGTGCGCGCCCTCGACGCCGGCGTCGTTCCACTCCAGCGTCTGCTCGGGCGGCGACGCGAACATCACGAACAGGCGCGCGGTGTCGGCGCCGTAGCTGTCGATCAGGTCCTGAGGGTCGACGCCGTTGTTCCTGGACTTCGACATCGTGCCGACGCCGTCATAGCTCACCGCCGAGCCGTCCTTCTTCAGCTTCGCCCCGGTGATCTTGCCTTGCTCGTCGTACTGGTTCTCGACCTCGTGCGGCCAGAAGTACTCCACACCGCCCTTGTCGTTGCGCCGTGAATAGATGTGGTTGAGCACCATGCCCTGCGTCAGCAGCCGCGTGAAGGGCTCGTCGACCTTCACCAGCCCGAGGTCGCGCATCACCTTGGTCCAGAAGCGCGCGTACAACAGGTGCAGGATCGCGTGCTCGATGCCGCCGATGTACTGGTCCACGGGCATCCAGTAGCGCGCGCCGCCCGCGACCATCTGGTCGTCGTTGTGCGGGTCGCAGTAGCGCATGAAGTACCACGACGAATCGACGAAGGTGTCCATCGTGTCGGTTTCGCGCTGGGCCGGCTTGCCGCAGGTGGGGCAGGCGACGTTGAGGAAGTCGGGCCGCTTGTTGAGCGGGTTGCCGCTGCCGTCGGGCACGCAGTCCTGCGGCAGCACCACCGGCAGGTCCTGCTCGGGCACCGGCACCGCGCCGCAGTCGCCGCAGTGGATGATGGGAATGGGCGTGCCCCAGTAGCGCTGGCGGCTCACGCCCCAGTCGCGCAGGCGCCAGGTGGTCTTTTTCTCGCCCAGGCCCAGGGCGATCAGGGCGTCGGCCACCGCATCGACGGCGGCCTTGTAGCCCAGCCCGTCGAATTGGCCCGAGGCGACGGTGAGGCCGCGCTGCTTGTCGGCGTACCACTCGGCCCACGCGTCGGTGGAGTAGCTTTCGCCAGCGACTGCGACCACCTGCTTGATCGGCAGGCCGTATTTTTTCGCGAACGCGAAGTCGCGCTCGTCGTGCGCCGGCACGCCCATCACGGCGCCGTCGCCGTAGCTCATCAGCACATAGTTGCCGACCCAGACCTCGACCGGCGCGCCGGTCAGCGGGTGGGTCACGAACAGCCCGGTCGGCCGGCCTTCCTTCTCCTTGAGCGCGAGCTCGGCCTCCGTGGTGCCGCCCTTCTTGCATTCCTCGATGAAAGCCGCCAGCTCGGGCTTGCCTGTCGCCGCATGGGCGGCCAGGGGGTGCTCCGGCGCCACCGCGCAGAAGGTCACGCCCATGATGGTGTCGGCGCGCGTCGTGAAGACGTAGAGCCGGCCGTCCTGGATGAGGGCGCCGCTCGTGTCGCGGATCTGGTGCGGGAAGGCGAAACGCACGCCCTCGCTCTTGCCGATCCAGTTCTCCTGCATCAGGCGCACGCGCTCCGGCCAGCCGGGCAGATGGTGCTGAACCTGGTCCAGCAGTTCCTCGGCGTAGTCGGTGATCTTGAGGTAGTAGCCCGGGATCTCGCGCTTCTCGACCAGCGCGCCGGTGCGCCAGCCCCGGCCGTCGATGACCTGCTCGTTGGCGAGCACGGTCTGGTCCACCGGATCCCAGTTGACCACCTGGGTCTTGCGGTAGGCGATGCCCTTCTCCAGCATCTTCAGGAACAGCCACTGGTTCCACTTGTAGTAGCTGGGGTCGCAGGTGGCGATCTCGCGCGACCAGTCGATCGCCAGCCCCATCGCCTGCATCTGCTTTTTCATGTAGGCGATGTTGTCGTAGGTCCACTGCGCCGGCGGCACGCCGTTCTTGAGCGCCGCGTTTTCTGCCGGCAGGCCGAAGGCATCCCAGCCCATCGGCATCAGCACGTTGTACCCGTTCATGCGCAGCTGGCGCGCCAACATGTCGTTGATCGTGTAGTTGCGCACGTGCCCCATGTGCAGCTTGCCCGAGGGGTAGGGCAGCATGGAGCAGGCATAAAACTTCTTCCTGCTCGTGTCCTCGGTGACGCGGTAGGCGTCGCGGGCCTGCCAGTGGGCTTGCGCGGCCGTCTCGACCTCGCGCGGGTTGTAGGCGGTGGGCTGTTGGGTAGTCATCGGGTGCGGGGCCCGCTGGGGCGGGCCGGTCCTGCTCGGATCCAAAGGGTGGTCGATTATAGGAAGCGGGGTGGCGGGCTCGGACCTGCCTTGCGCGTGGTCGCTCCGGCGTGCCGGGCGGCTCAGCGGCTGGCCGCCGGCGCTTGCGGCTGCGGCTGCGGCTGCGGCTGCGGCTGCGCGACAAAGGCGATGCGGTGCAGCCCGGCGAGCTGCAAAGTGCCGATCAGCTCGGCCACTTGGCCGTAGGGCACGCTGCGGTCGGCCTGCAACTGGACTTCGAGCTCGGGATTCTGCCGGGCGGCGGCCGAGACGCGTTCTGCGAAGGCCTCGGGCGCGAGTTTCTCGTCACCCAGGAAAAGTTCGCCGGCTGGCGTGAGGGCCACCGCGATGAAGGCCGGCACGGGGTCGGGGCGGGCGGCCTCGCTGCGGGGCAGGTCGAGCTTGAGGCTGGCGGTCATCAAGGGAGCGGCGATCATGAAGATCACCAGCAGCACCAGCATCACGTCGATCAGCGGCGTCATGTTGATGTCGCTGATCGGCGCCGGGCCGCTGCTGCGCTCCAGTCGTCCGAAGGCCATCAGGGCGCTCCGTCTGAAGGGGGCTGCGGCGCCAGGATCTCGCGCAGGTCGTGCGCGAAACCCTCCAGCTCGGCCTCGCAGGCGCCGACCAGCTTGCCGAAGACGTTGTAGGCCAGCACCGCGGGGATCGCGACCGCGAGGCCGGCGGCCGTCATGATGAGCGCCTCGCCCACCGGGCCGGACACCTTGTCGATCGCGATCTGGCCCTCGCCCGCGATCCCGGCCAGCGCGTGGTAGATGCCCCAGACGGTGCCGAACAAGCCGATGAAGGGCGCCGTGCTGCCGATCGAGGCCAGCAGCACCTGGCCCCATTGCAGCTGGCGCAACACGCCGTGCAGGGCGTCGCGCAGGCGCCGGGTCAGCTGGGAGTGGCGCTGCCCGCCGGCCTCCAGCGTGCCGGCCGGGGGCGCGTGCAGCGCGGCGGCCAGCAGCGGTGTGAGCACCGCCTCGCGGTCCTGCCCAGCCAGCCGTTCGCGCCCCTGCTCCAGCGAGGCGGCAGCCCAGAAGGCCGGGATCGCCTGCTCGATGTCGCGGCGCACTCGTCCCAGCAACCAGCCCTTCCAGAAGATCAGCACCCAGGCGGCGACCGACATCGCCAGCAGCAGCACCGCGACCACGCGGGTCACGGCGTCGCCCTGGCTCCAGAGGTGTTGCAAGCCGTCCATCGTCTCGTGCGGGGCGGCCGCCTCAGGCCATGCCGAGCACGTCGCTCATGTCGAACAGGCCGCTGGCCTGCCCGGCCAGGAAGCGCACCGCACGCAGGCTGCCCTGGGCATAGGTGGCGCGGCCGGAGGACTTGTGCGTGATTTCGATGCGTTCTCCGGTGCCGGCGAACAGCACGGTGTGGTCGCCGATGATGTCGCCGCCACGTACGGTGGCGAAGCCGATGGTCGACGGGTCGCGCTCGCCGGTCACCCCTTCACGGCCGTAGACGGCGCATTGCTTGAGGTCGCGGCCCAGGGCGCGCGCCACCACCTCACCCATCTGGAGGGCCGTGCCGCTGGGGGCGTCGACCTTGTGGCGGTGGTGGGCCTCGATGATCTCGATGTCGTAGCCCTCGCTCAGCGCGCGCGCGGCGGCGTCGAGCAGCTTGAGCACGACATTGACGCCGACGCTCATGTTGGGCGCCATCACGATCGCGATGTCGCGTGAGATCTCGGCAATCTGCGCCTTCTGTGCATCGCTGAAGCCGGTGGTGCCGATGACCGCCTTCACGCCCAGCTCGCGGCACACCTGCAGGTGTGCCAAGGTGCCCTCGGGACGCGTGAAATCGATCAGGTAGCCGGCGTCCTGCAACCCGACGCGCAGGTCGGCGGTGATGGCGACGCCGCAGGACTGGCCGAGGAAGGCGCCGGCCTCCTGGCCGATCGCCGGGCTGCCCGGCTGGTCGAGCGCCCCGGCGAGGCTGCAGTCGTCGGCGTTGAGCACCGCTTCGATCAGGGTGCGGCCCATGCGGCCGGAGCTTCCGGCAATGGTGATGCGATGGTTCATCGGCAGGCGGCTTCAGTGAACGGCAAAAAAGGAAGGGAACAGGACAGCGGTGCGCCAACGCGGCGCGCCGTCGTCAGGGTTCCAGGGGCGGATAGGTGCGGGCCGGCGGCGGGGTCTCGGCCTGCTCGCCCGTCTGGCGTTTGGGTGCCGGCAGGGCCTGCAACTGCTCCTGGCTGAGTTCGAGCGGCGCGGTCTTGCCGCTCTTTTTCTTGAAGGTGTCGATCGAGGCGACGAAGGCGGTCTCGCTCGGCAGCTCCTGCTCGGACTCGAGGCGGTTGAGCTGTTCGCCGTCGAAGTGAGCGGTGACACGGCGCAGCTGGGGCTCGGCGCCCTGGCGGCGAATCGTGAAGATGTAGTCCCAGCGGTTGGCGTGGAAGACGTCGGTCAGCAGCGGCGAGCCGAGGATGTCGCGCACCTGCGCCCGGCTCATGCCCGGCTTCACCGCGGCTGCCATCTCGCGGGTCACGACATTGCCCTGCACGACCTCGATGCGGTAGGGCGTCACGAGGCCCAGCACGCTGTCGCTGGACTTCATCGAGCTGCAGGCGCTCAGGGTGGCGAGCAGGGCCGCGGCGGCAAGCAGGCCGGCGAAGCGGCCTCGAGGGATGATGAAAGGCATAGGGGTATGGGGGCCGGCGCGGGTGCGCCGCACTCAACCTCGATATGATTCGATGATTCTACCGGCAGGGCTCGCCACGCCAGCCCGTGCCGGCGCCCCGGAGCCGCCTCATGACCAACGTTGATGAATTGAAAAGCAGCGGCCTGAAGGCCACCCTGCCCCGCCTGAAGATCCTCGAGGTCTTCCAGGGCGGTCGGCAGCGGCACATGACTGCTGAAGATGTGTACAAGGCGCTGCTCGCCGAAGGCTCGGACATCGGCCTCGCCACGGTCTACCGGGTGCTGATGCAGTTCGAGCAGGCCGGCCTGCTCTCCCGCAACCATTTCGAGGCAGGCAAGGCAGTCTTCGAGCTCAATGAGGGTAAACACCACGACCACCTGGTCTGCGTGGTGTGCGGGCGGGTCGAGGAGTTCTACGACGCCGAGATCGAAAAGCGCCAGCAGGAAATCGCCAAGGAGCGCGGCTACGAACTGCAGGACCATTCGCTGGCCCTGTATGTGGTCTGCGGCCGCGAGGGATGCAAGGGCCACTCCGGCGAGCGCTGAACCGGTTCCGGACCGGACACGCCCAGACCGGCGGCGCGACCCAAAACGTGACCACCGAGCCGGGCTGTTTGGTTATTCGCCCCGCAGCATCGCCTGCTGGTGGCGCTCGATGAATTCCTTGTAGGTGTCGATGCCACGCAGCTGCAGGATGCTGTTGCGCACGGCGGCTTCGACCAGCACGGCCAGGTTGCGGCCGGCGTCCACCGCGATCACCACCTTGCGCACCGGCACGCCGAGGATGTCCTCGTAGAGCGGCTCGTAGGGCAGGCGCTCGAAGTCGCGCTCCATCGTCTCCTTGCGCACCAGGTGCACGATGAGCTTGAGGCGCATCTTCCGCCGCACCGCTGTCTCGCCGAAGATGGCCTTGATGTCCAGCAGGCCGATGCCGCGCACCTCGAGCAGGTTCAGCAGCAGCTCGGGGCAGCGCCCTTCGATCGCGCTTTGCGAAACGCGGTAGAGGTCGACCGCGTCGTCGGCCACCAGGCCGTTGCCGCGCGAGATCAGTTCCAGGCCCAGTTCGCTCTTGCCCAGGCCCGATTCGCCGGTCAGCAGCACGCCCAGGCCCAGGATGTCCATGAACACGCCGTGGCGCGTGGTGCGCTCGGCAAAGTGCAGCGACAGGTAGCTGCGCAGCACGTCGATGACGAAGCCGGCCGATTCCTCGGTGACGAACAACGGGATCTCGGCGCGTTCACACATCGCCACCAATTGGTCGGGCGGGGTCTGGCCGTCGGCCACCACCAGCACCGGCGGCTCCAGCGTGACGATGCGCGAGATGCGCCGCGCCTGGTCCTCGGGGTTGGCGATGGACAGGTACTCGACCTCGCGGCGGCCGACGATCTGGACCCGGTAGGGGTGGATGTAGTTGAGGTAGCCAACCAGGTCGGCGGCCGACTGTGCGTCGCGCACCGCCACTTCATCGAAGCGGCGTTCCGGATGCGCGTGGCCGGCGATCCAGTGCCACTTCAGTGCGGCACGTTGGGCTTCGAACAGCGCCTCGGCGCTGATGACGGTAGGTTTCAAGCGGCGCGGGCGGGTGGGTTTGGATTCAGGGGGCGCTCAGGCGACCGATTTCAACGGTTCCCAGCTCGAGATCAATTCGTGCACCTTGGCCGCGTCCGGTTCGGACTTGAGCCGTTCGCGCAAGTCGCGGTCCGACAGCAGTTCGGCGATCTCGGACAGGATCTCGAGGTGCCGCTGGGTCGCCGCCTCGGGCACCAGCAGAAAGATCAACAGCATCACCGGCTGGTCGTCCGGCGCGTCGAAGGGGATGGCCTGCTGCACGCGCAAGACCGCCGCCTGGGGGTTTTTCAGCCCCTTGATACGACCGTGCGGAATGGCGACGCCATGACCCAGGCCGGTCGAGCCGAGGCGTTCCCGCGCGAACAGGTTGTCCGTCACGGTGGCCCGCGCGATGGCGTGCTGGTTCTCGAACAGCAAGCCGGCTTGCTCAAAGGCCCGCTTTTTGCTTGTTGCGTCCACGTTCACCAAAACGTTGGTGGCGGGAAGGATGGCGGCGAGACGGTTCATCGGGGGCGCGGCGCGGACCTTCAGCCTGTAGCGGCCTGGGACTGCGCGGGTGCGGTGACAAAGCGTTGCATTATAAAAAGTGGATGGCGGCTCGCTCGGGGTAGAGGGGCCGTTCCGGCTCGGGTCCGATTGTGCTCCCCTTGTTGCGACGCAGCAAGGGGACGGCCCGCCCGGGGTGTCAAAATGAAAGCGGCCCGCAGGCCGCCCGGTATCTCCAAAATGGCTCCTCCAGCTTACGCCAAGCTGTCGCCCACGGCGCCATTCATCCTTTTCGGAGAGTCATGGTGGTGGTCCTGAAGCCGTCCCTTGTGCTTCACGACTTGGCGATCCAGCTTGTCCATCAATTCATCGATCGCGGCATAGAGGTCTTCGTGTGATGTTTCGCAGAAAATGTCCTTGCCCTTGAGATGGAGGTTGACTTCGGCCTTCTGCCGACGCTCCTTCTCCTTCAGCTTCTCGACGCGCAATAGCACGTCGATGCCCATCACTTGGTCGAAGTGCCGGGTGACCCGGTCCAGCTTTGTGAGTACGTACTCTCGCAGCGGGGGTGTCACTTCAAGGTGGTGGCCGCTGATCGTCAGATTCATAAGTCCTCCTTTCCGAAGGGGTTGGGGATGCTCTTATGAGGCAGGAAAGCGACGCGTCGTGAACCCAGTGTGCCGCCGCCAGGCCTGTGTGACAAGACAGTGGCGGGAATACCCGAAAAGGGTTTGGGCCTGATCAACAGGGCAGCAGTTTTTTGTCATCATCCCGTGTTGCCTGTAAGGCCTGACGGGGTGCTGCCGGGCGCCGCGGTGACGGATGCGTTTCAGATGTTTTCCGCCGGTGCGGAGCTCGCACGAGCCGGCGGCGCCGTGTGGAGGTGCAGCCGTCCCACCAGCCAGACGGTGCAGAGGGAGACCGCCACCCCGACCCACCCGGTGGCATTGAACCCGGCGAGGCTGCCGTCCGCGGTGCGGCCAATCAGCAGGCCGCCAATCCAGGCAGCCACCCCCATCGCGCCCGACTGCAGCGCGGCGTTCAGGCTCATGAAGGCGCCGCGCACCGCGGGTTGGGCCGCCGAGGTGATGATCGCCATCCCCGGCACCATGCGCCCCGAGACGAAGATGAAAAAGATCGTCGTGACCGTCAGCACGGCCCACAGGGGCGAGGCCGGGAGGTGGGTCACCAGGAGCATCGGCACCATGGCCGCGAGCGCGATGAGACGGAAGGTGCGGACCTTGCCGAAGCGGTCAGCCAGGATGCCCCACAGCCGTGCGGTGAACAGGGTCGCGAAACCGCCGGCCAGGTACATCAGAGGCACCTGCGAGGCGGTGAGCCCGACATTCGCCGTCAGATAGATGGTGAGGTAGGGAATGATGGCGAAGCCGGCCGACAGCATCAGCGCCGACAGTGCAAAGGCGCGCCAGTGGTTGGGGTCACGCACCACTTGCCGGAGGCCCGCGAGCGCCGATGGGCGTCCCGCCGTGTGCAGGTGGGCGTCGAAGCGCGGCAGCACCGCCGCGGCCGCCGCCGCGATGGCGGCCGACATCAGCGCGATGGCCAGGAAGGGCGCCTGCCAGCCCAGCCGGTCGGCGAGCCAGAGCGAGAACGGCACGCCGATCACGGTCGACACCGAGAACGAGGCCATCATGACGCCCGTGGCGCGGCCGCGCCGCTCGAAGGGGACTGCGTCGGCCACCATGGTCTGCACCAGGGCGGACAGCACGCCGCCGAACAGGCCCGCGACGATGCGCGCGGCCAACAGCGCCAGGTAGCCCGGCGCCAGGCCGCAGCCCAGGGTCGCGACGGCGAAGCCGGCATACAGACCCAGCAGCAGCCGCTTGCGCTCGAAGCGGTCGATGAAGAGCGTGGCGAGCAAGCCGGAGGCACCCGCCGCCAGCGTATAGGCCGACACCAGCATGCCGAACTGTGCCTCGCTGATGCCCAGCAGCCGCGTGAACTGCGGTCCCAGCGGCATCATGATCATGAAGTCGAGGATGTGCGTGAACTGCACCCCCGCCAGCGAGAGCAGCAGCCAGCGCTCGCGGTTGGGCGTCAGGCCGGGGGCATCGGCCGGCACCGGGCTCGCGTTTTTCACCGCCGCGTCACCGTACCGGCGTGACACGCTGGCGCAGCCCGTCGGCGGTGGCCTGGGCCACCGCTTCCAGCACGTCGGTGAGTGCCTGGGCATGGCCCTGCGGCGTGTCGGCGCCGCTCGGCTGCTCGAAGCGCCGGTCCACCAGCTGCTGCACGCGCGGCGCGCCGGGCGCGGCGGCCGCGGTGCTGCTCACCGAGACGCGCGCATGCGACTGCAGCATGCCGGCCGAACGCTGCAGGTCCAGCGGCGCGAGATCGACCTGCAGGGCCAGCTCGGCGACGCGGTCATTGCAGCTGGCTTCGCAGACGGTCCAGCCCGGCAGTGCCTGGCGCAGCGCGGAGACGAACTCGCGGGTCACCCCCACCTCGATACGCTCGGCCCAGTAGGTCTGGGGCCACTCGGCCAAGGTGCTGCTGTTCGCGCGGAAGCGCACCTTGCGGGTCAGCAGGTACTCGGGGATGGCGACACGCCGCACCGACACCACCGGCCCCGGGGCAGCCGCCGCCGGGGCCTCGGCCGGCCGCAGCTCGGCGGGGGGCAGGGTCAGCAGGGTCGCTGCCGGCCGGGTGCCGGCACAGCCGGCCAGCACGGCGCAGGCCAGCAGCAGGGCCCGACCGGCGGGTCGGAGAGCGGGAGCGGCGGGCAGCAGGCGCAGCAGAGGGAGTGTCATGGCGTTCGGCTTCAAGGACGGTCGGCGCCGAAGATCACGGCATTCGGTTGTTCTTCGAGCAGCTCGCTCCACTCGCGCAGCCCGCGGGCCGCCTGCGAGAGGTCGCGCACCGCCGAGTCGAGGTCGGCCCGCAACGGTGCGCCGGGGGCGCTCAGTTCGGAGACACGGTCCATCGCGACGCGGGCGGACTCCGCTGCCGCCCGGGCGCCGCGCAGCGTTTCCTGCAGCTCCGGGCGCACGCCCTGCAAGGTGGCCTCGGTGGTGTCGGACAGCCGCGTCACGGAAGCGAGCGCGGACTGGGCGTTGCCCTGCACCTGGCGCAGCGCCGTGCTCGCGGTGGCGAGGGTCTGGCGCGCCTGCGCGGCCGTGCTCGACAGCTCCTTCGACGACAGCTCCAGCGTCTTGCGGGTGCTGTCCAGGGTCGCCTGAACCGTCTGCAGGGTCTGGCGCAGGTCCTGGACGGTCTCGCGCAGCGGCAGCTCGGCGATCTGGTCGACCAGGACGCCGAAGCGGTCCGCGACGGCCGGGATCTCGGGGTCGTGTTTGGACCCCATCAGCGTGGCCGGCGTGTCGGGCAGGAAGTCGAGGTCGATGAGCTTCTGTCCGGTGACGAAGCTCTGCGCCACCAGGCGCGCCTTCAGGCCGCGCTTGATCAGGGTCGGCAGGTCGACCCGCGAGCCGTCGTCGTCGCCGCCGTCGAAACGCACCGCGCTCGCCCGCAGACTCATCCTGACCGGGATGCGGGCGTTGAGAGAGTCGTCGTCGACCTCGATGCCGATCGATTCGACCTGGCCCACCGGCACCCCCCGGAAGGTGACCGGCGCGCCCACGTAGAGGCCCTTGACGCTGCCCTCGAAGTGCACCACCGCGTAGAGCTGCTGCTGGAACAGGCTGGCACCGCTGAGCCAGACGATGGTGACGACGACCAGGACCAGGGCGCCGATGACAAAGCTGCCGACAAGCAGGGCGTGACGTTTCATGAGGAGGCTGGGGCGAGGTTGGGAGCCGCGGCCGAAGGCCCGGGCGGCTCTTCCCGGCGCAGGAAGGCCCGCACCGTCGGATGCTGCGCATGATCGCGCAATTCGCGCGGACTGCCGCGGCCGATCGGCTGCTTGCTGTCCGCGTCGAGGAAGATGCCGTCGTCGGCGATGCCGAACAGGCTGGGCAGTTCGTGGCTGACCATCAGCACCGCCGCGCCGGTGCGCTCGCGCACGTCGAGGATCAGGTCGTCCAGGCGCTTGGAGCTGATCGGGTCCAGCCCGGCCGAGGGTTCGTCGAGGAACAGCAGCGGCGCCTCGGCCACGATGGCCCGCGCCAGCCCGGCGCGCTTTTTCATGCCGCCGCTGATGTCGGCCGGGTAGTAGCCGGCGAAGGCCTCCAGGCCGACCCAGGCCAGCACCTCGCGGGCGCGCGCCTCGCGCTCGGCGCGGCCCAGCGGGCTGTGCTGCTCCAGCGGCAGGCAGACGTTTTCCAGCAGGCTCATCGAGGACCACAGCGCCGCGCTCTGGAACAGCATGCCGAAGCCGGCGCGCAGGCGGGTGCGGGTTTTCTCGTCGCTGGCCCAGTAATCGACGCCGTCGTATTCGACCCGCCCTGCGGCAGGCGGCAGCAGGCCGATCAGATGGCGTAGCAAGGTGCTCTTGCCGCAGCCGCTGCCGCCCATCACGGCGAAGATGGTGCCGCGCTCGACCGAGAAGGAGACCTCACGCTGGATCAGCCGGGTGCCGAAGCGCATCTCGAGGCGGTCCACTTTGAGCAATGCCACCTCAGACCCCCAGCGCGTTGGCGCAGACCGCGAACACGGCGTCCAGCGAGATGATGCCGACGATGCTGACCACCACCGCCCGGGTGGTGGCCGCCCCCACGCCCGCCGCATTGCGCTGCGAGAACAGGCCGAAGTAGCAGCCGGTGATCGCGACCAGGCCGCCGAACACGATGGACTTGGCGAAGCCCAGGCCCAGATGGCCCCAGGTGAGCGCCTCGAAGCTGCGGTCGAGGTAGGCCGCCGGCGCCAGCTCCAGCATGCTGACCCCCACCAGCAGCCCGCCGATGAGGCCGGTGAGGCAGCCGTAGACGTAGAGGAGCGGCATCATCAACAGCAGCGCGATCACACGGGGCAGCACCAGGTAGTCAATCGCGTGCAGGCCCAGCACCTCCAGAGCGTCCACCTCTTCGTTGGTCTGCATCGTCGCCAGTTCGGCAGCAAACGCCGCGCCCGTGCGGCCGGCCATCACCACCGCCGTGATGACGGCGGCCATCTCCCGGGACACCGCGATGCCGACCAGGTCGGCGACGAAGATGCCGGCGCCGAACTTGACCAGCTGGACCGCCCCGACGAAGGCCAGGATGGCGCCCACCAGCACGTTGACCACCGTCACGATGGGCAGCGCGCGGGCGCCGCTGTCGGCCGTCACGCGCGCCAGATCGCGCATCCGGAAATGCCAGCGCCCGCGCAGCGCGGGGCCGGTGGACAGCATCACGGCCCCGAGGAAGGAGACGGGGCGCACCGGGATCAGGGGAGCAAACAGGGAGGCCAGGCGACGCATGGCGGCATTGTGGCGGCAATCGCGGCCCCCCATGTGACGAGGTCCTGCCCGGCCCCAAGGCCCGTCCGCGGCGGGGGCTTCCGGCCCGCCGCTGGCGGCCCGCCGCCGGGCTCGGCACACTGATGGCGCGCGCCGTGCGCGGAACCCGCCATTTCATGGAGCTGCCCGATGTCCACCCGCCTGTCGGTCCAGAAAGAAAAACTCAAGTTCGTGCTGCTGGAGGGCATCCACCCGTCCGCGGTGGAGGCGCTGGAGCGCGACGGCTACACCCAGGTGGAGACGCACGCCAAGGCGCTGGCCGGCGATGCGCTGATCGAGGCGATCGCCGACGCCCACTTCGTCGGCATCCGCTCGCGCACCCACCTGACCGAGGAGGTGCTGGCCCAGGCCGGCAAGCTGACGGCCATCGGCGCCTTCTGCATCGGCACCAACCAGATCGACCTGCCGGCGGCCGCCAAGCGCGGCATCCCGGTCTTCAACGCCCCCTTCTCCAACACCCGCAGCGTGGCCGAGCTGGTGCTGGCCGAGATCGTGATGCTGATGCGCGGCATCCCCGAGAAAAACGCGATCCTGCACCGCGGCGGCTGGGTCAAGAGCGCCGCCAATTCCTACGAGGTGCGCGGCAAGACGCTGGGCATCATCGGCTATGGCCACATCGGCACGCAGATCGGCGTGCTGGCCGAGCACCTGGGCATGCGCGTGGTGTTCCACGACATCGAGGCCAAGCTGCCGCTGGGCAACGCCCGCCAGCTGGGGACGCTCGACGAGCTGCTGGAGGTCTCGGACGCGGTGAGCCTGCACGTGCCCGAGACGCCGGCGACGCAGAACATGATGGGCGCGGCCCAGATGGCGCGCATGAAACGGGGCAGCTACCTGATCAATGCCTCGCGCGGTACCGTGGTCGACATCGATGCACTGGTCGAGGCGCTGGAGTCCAAGCACCTGCTGGGCGCGGCCATCGACGTCTTCCCGGTCGAGCCGCAGGGCAATGACGCGGCCTTCGTCTCGCCGCTGACGCGCTTCGAGAACGTCCTGCTGACGCCCCACATCGGGGGCTCCACCTCCGAGGCGCAGGAGAGCATAGGGCGCGAGGTCTCGGCCAAGCTGATCCGCTACAGCAACAACGGCTCGACCGTCTCGGCGGTCAACTTCCCCGAGGTGTCGCTGCCCGAGCACACCGGCAAGAGCCGCCTGCTGCACATCCACCACAACGTGCCGGGCGTGTTGGCCCACATCAACGAGCGCTTCTCGGAAGCAGGCATCAACATCGCGGCGCAGTACCTGCAGACCAACGAGCACGTCGGCTACGTCGTGGTCGACGTCGACGCCTCCGCCAGCCAGATCGCACTGGGCCAGCTCTGCTCCATCGAGGGCACCATTCGCTGCCGCATCCTGTACTGAGCGGCGCGACCGAGCCGGCGGGGCGTGGGGTGCCGGTGCTCACTTGAAGCGCCGCCCTGCCCGCCGCGCCGCCGCGGGCAGCACGGCTGACGGTTCGGGTCGCATCGGGCGCCCGCCCGGCGCGCACCGGGGCGGCTGGCACGGGCGCTGCTTGGCTTGATTTCGGGAGCCCCCGGGCGTGACGCACGCCGGGCCCGGGCGGTTTTTTGGGCGGCCGATTTGGCGTAATGCCGCGCGGCACTGGAAAATCGCGCTTTGATCCTCATTTACCCAGGTCACCTTGGAGGCAACCCATCCATGACCAAGACCGTCACCACCCGAATCAACGACGACGGCCTGCGCTACCGGTCCAAAACCGTCGGCTCTCCGTTTGCGAGCAAGGCCAACACCCGCTCCTGCTTCAAGTGCGGCAAGCACCGCACGCCCGATCAGCTGCAGTCCAAGAAACTGCTGGGTAAGACCGAGATGGTCTGCAAGCCTTCTTGCAAGGAGCTCGCCGAAGCCCTCGGGGAGTGAGGCGGGCGGGGCCGTGAAGCGTGCCGTACCGAGATGCTGCCTTCGAGCCGCCTGAAGCGATTCGCGAAATATGCCTGGGCCTCCCCGGCCTCGGCGGTCGGGCTCCTGCTCGCCGTGCCGCTGTGGGCCTGCGGCGCCCACGCCTCACGGGTGGCGGGGGTGCTCGAAGTGGGGGGCGGTCCGCTCGCCGCCTGGCTGCGTCGGCTGCCGGCGGCTTGCCGCTTCTCGGCCATCACCTTCGGCCACGTGATCCTCGGCGTGGACCGCGCTGCGCTGGCCGACTGCCGCGAGCACGAACATGTGCACGTGCGCCAATACGAAAAACTGGGCCTGCTGTTTTTCCCGCTCTACCTGGGTTCCAGCCTTTGGCAAGCCCTGCGCGGCGGGGATCCCTATCTCGACAACTGCTTCGAGCGCGAAGCCTTCGCTCACTCCGATCCGCGGGATCGGCCGCGCACCGGCTGAGTCCCGCACGGCGGCAGGCGCCGCCGTGCGCCGGCGGGAGGAGGCAGGGCGGTATCGCTGCAAACCCACCCAGGGCGTGAAAATCTCACACCCTCGTCCGCTCACGCCTTGCTCCTGTGCAGGCCGTCACGCATTGCCGCCGTGGCCGGTCGCCTGGTTTCTCAAGTAATGCCGCCGCAGGCCGAAATGTCGAAGGCCGGGGTGAAGTCTGCCCCTCGTGTCTGCGACCCGTTTCCATGACTCCTCGCACTTTCCGCCGTCTCTTTGCCCGCTCGGCGCTGGCGGCCGCGGCCTGCCTGGCCCTCAGCCGCGGTCACGCGCAGGAGCCGCTACAGGCCTCGCTGCAGCCGCCGCCGGACAGCGCCGAAGCGCTGACCCTGCTCGAACAGCTGGTCGGCCTGGAGGTCGAGTCGGCCTCCAAGTACTCCCAGAACACCCTGGACGCGCCGGCCCAGGTGATGGTGGTGCGGCAGGAGGAGATCCGCGCCAAGGGCTACCAGACCCTGTCCGACGTCCTGCAGGCAGTGCCGGGGCTGTACGTGACGGGCGACCGGGCCTACCTGGCGCTGGGCGTGCGCGGGCTGAACCTGCCGGGCGACTACAACGTGCGCACGCTCACGCTGATCGACGGCTACCGCGTCAACGACGTCGTGTACGACCAAGCCCAGCCCGAGTACGAGCAGCCGGTCGTCGCACAGTGGATCAAGCGACTCGAATTTGTCGCCGGTCCCTCGTCCTCGATGTACGGTGGCAATGCCCTGTTCGGTATCGCCAATGTCGTGACGCTGGATGGCGCCGATGCGCCGGGCATGCGCATCGAAGTGGCGCGCGGCTCCTTCAACTCGCGTCGTGTGGTGGGCCAGTACGGCGCCGTGCTGCCTGGCGGGCAGGATCTGTTCGTCGGTGTGGCGGCCTACGGCAATGACGGCGAGACCCTGTCCCTGCAGAGCTACGGCACGCCCGACAACCCGAACGGCCGGGTGGCCGGGCTGGAGGACATGCGCTACGGCGCGCTGATGGCGAAATACCGCGATGGCGCCTGGCGTGCCAAGCTCGCCGGCAGCCACCGGCTCAAGGGGCAGGCCACCGCCCCCTATGGCACCCGCTTCGGCGCGGATGGCACCGAGTACACCGACACCAACGGCTTTCTCGACGTCTCCTGGGACCCGGGCGCCTCCGGCGACTGGCATCCGCAGGGCCGGGTCTCGCTGAGCCACTACCGCTACGGCGGTCGCTATGTCTACGAGCCGGAAGAGGAAGGCCTGCCCGACGCCGTCAACTACGACGTGGCCGAGGCCCAGTGGCTCAGCGCCGAGTACCGCAGCACCTGGCGCGGCCTGGTGAACCACACGATCGTGCTCGGTGTCGAGGGGCGCTATGTCCTGCAGGCGAGGCTGCGCAACTTCGACCGTCACCCCGCGGCCACTTACCTCGACCACCTCAGCCGGCCGGCGCGCGCCGGGGTTTTCGTGCAGGACCAGTACCGCTTCTCCGAGCGCTGGTCGCTGACCGGCGGGCTGCGGCTGGACGGTGCCCGCGGCGACTCGGCCGAGCTCTCGCCGCGTGCGGCGCTGGTCTGGCGGCCGGGCGAAAGCAGCGCCTTCAAGTTGCTGGCCGGGCGCGCCTTCCGCTCGCCGAACCTCAGCGAGCGCTTCTACGAGGACGGAGGCGTCACCCAGCTGCCCAACCCCGACCTTGAGCACGAGCACATCACCACGGTAGAGCTGGCGATGGAGCAGGCGCTGAACGAGACGACACGCATGTCCGCGACCCTCTACCGCTACCAGCTGCACGGCCTGATCGAGCTGGTCCCGGTATCGGACGACGAGGACGAGCAGGTGTACCGCAACCGCAACATGGGCGCTGCGCGCGCCACGGGCGGCGAGATCGAACTCGAGCACGCGCGTGGCAACGGATTGCAGCTGCGCGGCAGCCTGGCGCTGCAAAACGCACGCTCGGAGGGCCGGCGCCTGAGCAATTCGCCCCGGTGGCTGGCCAAGGGCTCGCTGGTCGCGCCGCTGGCGGCGTCGCTGCAGGGCGCGCTGGAGCTGCGTGCGATGGGCCTGCGCTGGTCCGGCGATGCACGCGTGCGGAGGCACGTGGTGGCCAACGCGACGCTGCGCTATGCGGTGACGCCGGCCAATACGCTGCAGCTGCGCGTCACCAACCTCGGCGACGTCCACTACGACGATCCGTCCACACCGGCGCTCGCCGACGATCGGATCCGCCAGCCGCGCCGACAGTTCGAACTGAGCTGGCAGGCTCGCTTCTGATCCGAAGTGTCGCCGCATGCTGGGTGCCCGTCTGCTTCGCCGTCTCACCTTGCTGCTTGCCGTCGCGGGCAGCGGGACGGCCTGCGCCCAGCCGGTGGCCGAGTCCGACATGAAGGCGCAGATCGTCTTCCGCGTGCTGCTGTTCGTGCAGTGGCCCCGCGAGCGGCTGCCGGCCGGCCAGCCGCTCGATCTCTGCCTGTTCGACGAGGACGCGACGGGGACTGCCCTCTCGCGACTGGCCGGCCAGCAGGTGCAGGGGCATCGCCTGCGGGTGCGCAAGGCGGCCCCCGACCAGTCGGGCGGCTGCCACATCGCCTACGTGGGCGCACGCACCCCGGCGGCGGTGCCGGTGGCCCACCACCCCGGGGTGCTGTTCGTCGGCGACCGCCTGGGGCTGGTGGAGCAGGGCGTGATGCTGAACCTGCAGGTCGACAGCGGGCGTATCACCTTCGACATCGGGCTCGCGGCGGCACGCCGAGCGGGCCTCGAGATCAGTGCCAAGCTGCTGCGCCTGGCGCGCTTCGTGAAAGACGATTGAGCATCCCACTATGCACGCGGCGCCTGCTTTCCTGACCCACACCCGCGACGGCCTGATCGCCGGCGCGGCCATGCTTTTGTCCATCATCCTGCTGACCGGCATGCAGTTCCTGTCGCTGGACGAGCGACTTCGCACCGAGCTGCGCACCCAGGCACAGATCGTCGGGCAGAACACCAGTGCCGCGCTGGTGTTCAACGCCGTCTCCGATGCCGAGGAGGTCCTGCTGGCCCTGCAGGCCGCGCCCAGCGTCACCGGCGCGCGTCTGCTGCGCAACGACGGCAGCGTCTTTGCAAGCTACCGCCGGCCGGCGTCCGAGCGCGGCTGGATGGTCGACCTGCTCAGCCCGGCGGACATCGAGCACAAGATCACGGTCAACGGCGCCGTGGTCGGGCGCCTGGAGGTGCAGGCCGAGCGCGGCTCCGTCCTGCGCGACCTCTTCAAGTTCTGGTCCGGCGGCATGTGCATCATGGCGATCGCGCTGGCGCTGTCATGGTTCGTCTCGCGTGGCCTGCGCGCCAGTGTGCGTGCCGCCGAGGCACGCACCCGCTACCTGGCGCTGCATGACGAGCTGACCGGCCTGCCCAACCGGGCCGCCTTCCTCGGGACCCTGCAGCGGGCCGCGACGCGCTCGCTGCGCCAGGGCATCGGCCATGCGGTGATGTTCCTCGACATCGACAACTTCAAGCAGATCAACGACATCAACGGCCACGGCGGCGGCGATCAGGTGCTGCGCGAAGTGGCGCGGCGGCTGCAGGCGCTGCTGCGCCAGGGCGACATGGTGGCGCGCATCGGCGGCGACGAGTTCGCGGTGCTTCTGGAGGCGCCCGAGCATGCCGCGGAAGCCGCAGCGCGGATCGCGGCCGCCATCGTCGAGCGGGTGCCCGCGCCCATGGAGGTCGACGGCGAGACACTGCGTGCCAGTGTCTCGGTCGGTATCGCCCTGCTGCCTAACGACGCCCGCAGCGCCGAGGACGGGATGCAGTGCGCCGACGTCGCGATGTACCAGGCCAAGCGCGAAGGCAAGGACGCCTTCCGCTTTTATTCTTCGGAGTTGGCCGAGGAGATCCGCCGCCGTTCCTCGCTGGAGGCCGACCTGCGGGTCGCCCTGGTGGAGGGCCAGCTGCTGCTGCACTACCAGCCGGTCTTCGACGCGCAGGGGCGCGCCGTGGCGATGGAAGGCCTGATGCGCTGGCGGCACCCGGCGCGCGGGTGGGTGATGCCGGGCGAGTTCATCCCGCTGGCCGAGAGCAGCGGGCTGATCGTCGCGCTGGGCGAGGCCGCGCTGCGGCGGGTGCGCGCCGACCTCGACGAGTGGCGGCGTGCCGGCTGGACCGCCCCGCCGATCGCACTGAACCTGGCCTCCCAGCAGTTCAAGCGCGAAACCCATCGCCAGCGTTTTCTGGCGATGCTGCCCGAGCTGGGCCTGACCCCCGAGCAGCTCGAATTCGAGCTGACCGAGAGCGCGGTCTTCGATGACATCACGAGCCCGGACTCGGTGCTTGCCGCGCTGCGCCAGCGCGGCTTCAGGCTGGCGCTCGACGACTTCGGCACCGGCTACAGCTCGCTGAGCTACCTGCGGCGGCTGCAGTGCGGCAAGCTGAAGATCGACAAGTCCTTCGTGCGCGACATCTGCACCTCGCAGGAGGCGGCGCTGCTGATCCGCTCCATCATCGATGTGGCGCACGCGCTGGGCATGCAGGTGGTGGCCGAGGGGGTGGAGACCGAGGACGAGCGGACCAAGCTGCTGGCCTTGAACTGCGACCTGCTGCAGGGCTATCTGCTGGCCCGGCCGCTGGCGCCGGAGGCGGTGATGCAGCGCTTGTCGCAGCTGCCGGCTGCGGCGGAGTGAGGGCGGCGGGCAAGGCCCGCGCTTGGACGGAGGGTGGGGCGGCGGGAAGCCGCCGCGGGCTCACCAGTCGCGCAGCTTGACGCGCAGGCGCTGGAAAGCCTGGTTGTGCAGGTGGCAGACGCGCGAATCGCTCACGCCCAGCACGCTGCCGATGTCCTTCAGGCTCATGTCGTGTTCGTAGTAGAGGCTCAGCGCCTGGCGCTCGCGCTCGGGCAGGGTCTCGATCGCGCGCACCAGCGCGACACGGCGGCGGTAGTCGGCCACGTGGTGCAGCGGGTCGGCCTCCGGATCGGCGAACTGGCGCTCCATGGAGCTGCTGTCACCGTCCTCGTCGCCCGAGGTGATCTCGTCGAGCGAGACGAACTGCGAGCTGCGCGCCTGCGCCAGCACCTCGTGGTACTCCTCCATCTCGATGCCCATCTCGCGCGCCACCTCCGAGGAGAGAGGAGCGCGGCCCAGCTGCTGCTCCAGCTTGTGCATCGTGAGGCCCGCTTCGCGGTGCTGGCGGCGTGCATCGCGGCTGATCCAGTCGCCGGCGCGCAGTTCGTCGAGCATCGCGCCGCGGATGCGCTGGGTGGCGAAGGCTTCGAACTGCGGGCCCGACGGGTTGTCGCTGCGCGACAGCGCTTCGGTCAGTCCGATCATGCCTGCTTGCACCAGGTCGTCGAGCTCCACGTTGGCCGGCAGCCGGGCGATCAGCCGGTGCGCGAGGCGGCGAACCAAGGGGGCGTACTGGCGCACGCTGGCGTCGCGTGTGGCACGGTCTTGAGCGGGCGTGGGGTTCGTAGCGGGCATCATCAGTACTCCATGGCAAAGCCCGGGCTCTGCGCGGCTCGCGCAGTCCTCGACGTCTTCGGGGGTGGCGCCTTGCGCGGCAGGCGCCGATCAGGCCAGGCTTACTCGATCAGCTCGCCGGTCAGCGTGTCCTTGCGCTTCCCCTCGGCGGGCGCGCTGCCGCGCCCGTTGTCTTGGGAATGGTCCAGAGGCCGGTAAACGCGGCTTTGCAGACCCGCCAGACGATCGGAAAGCTGTACTGCCTGAAGCACAGCCTGGGGATCGGTCATGAGCGCGAATGGGTTCGTCGCGTGATCGAGAGGCTGCATGGCGGGTACTCCTTCGTCCGTCTGGGGCATGTCGAGAACTGTAGTCATTGAAACGGGGAAGCCACAGAGGGCGGGAACTAATCACATTGTCGGTAATTGTCTGACACGCTGACGGGCAGACTGTTAGCTGCATCACGTCGGATGGCACCAGGCATCTGCATGAGGGGGAGGAGGCTAGGGAAATCCCTGCTCTGTAGGACAGGGGCGGCGCCGGCCCGCCCTGCTCCCCGGCTCAGGCGTTTCGTGAACTTGTGCACGAAAAGCTGCGCATCATAGGGCTTGCGTACGGGTCTCCAGCCAGTCGCGCGCGGCCCCCGGGGCGAGATGCCGGCCGACCCGCTCCCGCACGGTGCGGTGGTAGTCGTTCAGCCACTCGATCTCGTCCTCGCGCAGCAGGCTGCGCTCGATGCAGCGGGTGTCGATGGGGCACAGCGTGAGCGTCTCGAAAGCGAGGTAGTCGCCGAACTCGGTCGACAAGGCCGGCTGGTTCATCGCCAGATTCTCGATGCGTATGCCCCACTGCCCGGGCCGGTAGAGTCCGGGCTCGATCGAGGTGACCATGCCGGGCTCCATTGCGGTGTGCGGGTCCGGCGAGGCGTTGTAGGACAGCACCTGCGGACCCTCGTGCACGTTCAGGAAATAGCCGACGCCGTGGCCGGTGCCGTGGCCGTAGTCCAGGCCCTCGGCCCACAGCGGCGCGCGGGCGATCGCGTCCAGCAGCGGCGAGCGGATGCCGCGCGGAAAGCGCGCCCGGGACATCGCCATCATGGCCTTGAGCACCAGCGTGAAGTCGCGCTTCTGAGCCGGCGTCGCCTCGCCGACCGCAAGCACCCGCGTGATGTCGGTGGTGCCGCCCAGGTATTGGCCCCCCGAGTCGATCAGCAGCAGCCCCTGTCCCTCGATCACGGCATGCGCCTCGGGGGTCGCGCGGTAGTGCGGCATCGCGCCGTTGGCATTGAAGCCGGCGATGGTGCTGAAGCTCGGTGAGACGAAATGGGGCCGTGCCGCGCGTTCGGCGGTGATGCGCTCGTCGATGTCCAGCTCGGTCAGGCGCTTGCGGCCCAGGCTCTCCTCGAACCAGGCGAAAAACGCCGCCAGCGCGGCGCCGTCGTGCTCCATGGTCAGGCGCAGGTGCTCGGTCTCCTCGGCGGTCTTGCGCGACTTCGCGAAGGTGCTTGGATTGACCGCCTCCACCACACGCACGCCGGCCGGCACCTGCTCGCGCAGGCCGAGCGTGACGCGGCGCGGGTCGAGCAGCAGCGTGCCGTCGAGTCCGGCCAGGCGCCGTCCCGCCTCGGCATACGGCGCGAGCGTGACGCCATCGCGCGCGAGCGTTTCGCGCAGCGCAGGGCTGACCTTGCTTTCGTCGAGGAACAGCGTGGCGCCCTCCAGCCCGATCAGGGCATGGGCGACGAACACCGGGTTGTAGGAAACGTCGGAGCCCCGCAGGTTGAAGAGGTAGGCGATGTCATCCAGCGTCGAGACGAAGTGCCAGCTGGCCTGCTCGCGCCGCATCGTGTCGCGCAGCGCCGCCAGCTTGTCGGCGCGCGACAGCGGCGCGTGCGGCGCCTGGTGCTCGTAGAGCGGAGGCACGGGCAGGCCCGGGCGGCCGCTCCAGACCTCCTCCAGCAGGTCGAGGTCGGTACGCAGCCGCACCGAGCGCGGCGCGAGCGCCGCCTGCAGCGCGCGTGCCGAGGCCAGGCTCAAGACCTGGCCGTCGACCGCGACGGTCTGTCCGGCCGGTACTTCGGTGGCCAGCCAGTCGATGTGCTGCTGGCTGGTGCCCGAGACGATCTTCATCAGGACGATGCCGCTGCCGGCGAGCTCCTTCTCGGCCTGCACCCAGTAGCGGCTGTCGGCCCACAGGCCGGCGAAGTCGGGCGTCACGATCAGCGTCGCCATCGAGCCGGTGAAGCCCGACAGCCACTCGCGGCCCTTCCAGCGCTCCGGCAGGTATTCGGAGAGGTGCGGATCGGCGGTCGGTAGCAGGCAGGCCGTCACACCGTGGCGTGCCATCGCCTCGCGCAGCAGGCGCAGGCGCTCGTGTATCACGTCCGTGTTTCGCGCTGTGGTGTCCATGGCAAAAGTCCTTCGGGTCGATGGCCGATTCTAGGAAGCTGGGTGTGCGGTTTGCTCGCCTTCGGGGGCGGAGTGCATAATCTTGAGTCGCTTTTTGCTACGGAGACTTCCTTGGACAGTTGTCACCCTCGGTGACCGTCCACTCCTGCCAGCCTGTTCCCGCACCGTTGTAGACGGCCAGCGGACGGGGCGCGAGCAAGGGCGGGGCCGGCACGTCGTTGCCCGCGCCTCGCACTGCCTTGCCGATCGGGGGGTGAGACGGTCTGCCTCTATCCCCTGACCTCCCGAACCACGCCGCATCGCGCGCGGCCTGCCGAGCCTGGCGGGCCCCCGGCGGCAGCCCGCCCCGCTGGAGATGGCATGCTCAATGTATTCACGCTGGCCAACGGCCGTCTGTACCAGGAAGAGATCGATCGTCCCGAGTCGCTGAGCCGGCTGCAGCCGGTATGGGTCGACCTGGAGGCTCCCACGCCCGAGGAAAAGGGCTGGATCGCGGGCTGCTTCGGGGTTCAGATTCCCGAGAACATCACCGGCGACGACCTCGAGGAATCGGCCCGCTTCTACGAAGAGGACAACGGCGAGCTGCACCTGCGCACCGACTTCCTGATCCAGGACGACGTGAGTTCGCGCAACGTGCGGGCCGCCTTCATCCTGCACAACAACGTGCTGTTCTCGATCCACGACGAGGACCTGCCGGTGTTCCGCCTGCTGCGGCTGCGCGGACGCCGCATGCCGGGGCTGATCGAGGGCGCCAAGGACGTGCTGCTCAAGCTCTACGACATGGACGCGGAGTACTCGGCCGACTCCCTCGAAGGCATCTACGACGCGCTGGAGCGCGTCAGCGCCCAGGTGCTCAAGGCCGATGTCACCGACACCGAGGCCGGGGAGGCGCTGGCCGCCATCGCGAGGTCGGAGGACTTGAACGGCCGCATCCGCCGCAACGTGATGGACACGCGCCGCGCGGTCAGCTTCCTGATGCGCAGCCGCCTGCTCAACGCCGAGCAGTTCGAGGAGGCGCGCCAGATCATGCGCGACATCGATTCGCTCGACTCGCACACCGCCTTCCTGTTCGACAAGATCAACTTCCTGATGGACGCCACGGTCGGCTTCATCAACATCAACCAGAACAAGATCATTCGCATCTTCTCGGTCGCGAGCGTGGCGCTGCTGCCGCCGACCCTGATCGCGAGCATCTACGGCATGAACTTCCGCTTCATGCCTGAGGTCGACTGGCAGTACGGCTACCCCTTCTCGCTGATGCTGATGGTGGGCTCGGTGGTCGCCCCCTTCTGGTACTTCCGCCACAAGGGCTGGCTGAAGTAGGGCCGGCGGTCTCAGCCGGCCAGGACCTTCTGGGCCAGGGCCCGGCCGCTGAGCCAGGCCCGCTCGGGGCCTTCGGAGCCCTTCAGCGCATGCCAGGCATCGCCACAGGCGCCCAGGCGCAGCCTCGCGTTCCAGCCGCAACGCTCCTTCAGCGGCGCCGCGACATGCGTATCCGGCCGGCATTGGGTCAGCGCGAAAGCCGGGCGGGCCAGTTGCAGGCCCACTGCGGCCTGCAGCGCCTCCAGCATGCCCTTCGCCACGTCGAACGGGCGCGCGGCCAGTCGCTCGGCGCTCCACGCCGGTGTGGCGTGCAGGACCCAGCGCGAGCCGATCCCGCTGACCTGGGGTCGTCCCGGCAGGCTGTCCTCGCGCCAGGCGGCGGACAACACGGCACCTGCCGCTGCGAGCCGGTCGGCATCCAGCCGGTCGGCTCGCAGCGGCAGCGTCTGCGGCCAGGCCGCCATCAGCGCCCACACGGACTCTGCGCCGGTGCCGCCGAGCCGTTCAGCCAGCTCGGAGTCGTCGCCCAGCAGCGGCAGGGCCGCGCTGGCGGGCAGGGCCAGCAGGACCGCATCGAAGCCTTGCTGCACCCGGGCCGCCAGATCGACCGGGAGCGGCCCTTCGGTCTCCAGGTGCCAGGTTTCGTCGCGGCGTTGCAGGGCCCGGACCTCGACGCGGGAGACCAGCGTCAGCCCCTGGGCCAGCTGCTCTGCCAGCGCCTGCAGCGAGCCGCGCGCGAACCAGTGCCCGGGCTGCTGCGGATCGGGCTGCAGCCAGCCTGCCTCGGCCCAGGCCTGCAGCTGGGCCGCGAAGGCCTTGCCGGCGGGTCGCAGGCCCGCACCGGTCGCATCGAAGGGGCCGGCCGGCGTCGCGATCAAGGCGCAACGGCCGCCCGGCTCGGTCTGCCGGTCGAACACCAGGACCTCGCGGCCGGCATCCCGCAACGCCCCGGCACAGGCCAGCCCGGCGAGGCCGGCGCCGACCACGGCGACCGGCCGTCCGCAGCCCGGGCCTGGTTGGGTTGGCTTGGCTGCGGCAGCACGGCGTTTCGAAGGCGGGGCAGGCAGCGGCGGCTGCTCTCGGTCAGGGGCATGTGACATGGGCGCGAAGCTTATTACAGCCGCGTATCGCGCCCTGCGCTGCCTGAGCCGGTCCCGTCGGGGTTCAAGAGCGTGAACTGCATGACCGCCGTGTTGCGCTCGGCAAAGGCGGCCTCACAGTAAGCCAGGTAAAACCGCCAGAGGCGGATGAAGCGGGTGTCGAAGCCGAGGGCCCGGACCTGCGGCTCGGCGGCCGCGAAGCGCTCGCGCCAGCGCCTGAGCGTCTCGGCATAGTCGGGGCCGAAGTCCAGTTCATCGACCAGTTGCAGCCCGGCCCGGCGCGCCCCGGCGCGAAATGCCGAGGCGCTGGGCAGCAGGCCGCCGGGAAAGACGTACTGCTGGATGAAGTCGGTCGAGCCGACATAACGCGCGAACAAGTCCTCGCGGATCGTGATGGTCTGCAGGCAGGCCCGGCCCCCCGGCCGGAGCCCCCTTCGCAGCATCGCGAAAAAGCGCTCCCAGAATTCGCGCCCGACCGCCTCGAACATCTCGATCGAGCAGATCGCGTCGTAGGGCCCGTCGTCAAGGTCGCGCCAGTCCTGCAGGCGCAGCTCGACGCGGTGCTCCAGCCCCTGTCGCTGCAGCCGTTCGGCGGCGAAACGCCACTGCTCGAGGGACAGCGTGAGGCCGGTGACCCGGGCGCCGAACTCGCGTGCCGCCAGCTCGGCCAGGCTGCCCCAGCCGCAGCCGATCTCCAGCAGGCGGCCGCCCGGCTGCAGCCCGCATTGCCGCAGTGCGCGGCGCAGCTTGGCCTGCTGCGCCGCCTCGATGGGGAGGCCTGGCCGTCCGTCGAACCAGGCACCCGAATACGTCATCGACTCATCCAGCCAGAGGCGGTAGAAGCTGTTGCCGAGGTCGTAGTGGGCCTGGACGTTGCGCCTGGCCTGGGCGTGGGAGTTGCGGTTCAGCAGGTGGCGCAGCCGGTGCAGTGCCCGGCCCCACCAGCGTCCATAGACCGCGTTCTCGAGCGCCTCGCGGTGGGCGACCAGCAGGCGCAACAGCCCGGCCAGGTCGGGGCTGCTCCACTCGCCCTCGAGATAACTCTCGGCGAAGCCGATGTCGCCCGAGGCGAGCGTGCGCGAGAACACGCGCCAGTCGTGCACGCAGGCGACGGCCTGCGGAGCAGCGCCGCTGCCGAAGCGGACCCGATCGCCCCCCGGCAGCTGCAGCTCCAGCGTGCCATGGGCGAGGCCTGCGAGCCGCTGCAGCACGAGGCGTGCTGCAGTGGGCACCGATGCCGGCAGGGCGGGGCGGGCCAGCGACAGAGGGGCCGGCAGCGTGGGGGGCCGACTCATCGGGGCGCGAGGGCTTGTGGCCGGGTGAACCATGGCACGCGCTTGGCCCACAGCCGCAGTGCCTGCCAGTGGATGCGGACGATGACACCCAGCGTCATCAACGGCATGCCGAACAGGGCGCGGCGCGCACTGGCGGCCGTGAGCGGCTCCAGGCGGCCACAGACGCTGGTCTGCAGCAGCGGGCCCTGCCGGTCGTCATGATCGATACGTGCGATGCAGCGCGCGCCTTGTGCGCTGTCGCCGCGGGTGCGCAGGAAACGGAAGCGGTAGTGGCCCTCGACGCGGCAGAACGGCGAGACGTGGAAGACCTTGGCCGCGTGCACCTCCTGCCCGCAGCGCAACCCGGGTCCTTGCAGCAGGTAGCAATGGCGCTCGCCGAAGGTGTTGTTGACCTCGACGGCGATGGCAGCGAGCGAGCCGTCGCGGCGCTCGGCGTACCAGAAGCTGACCGGCTTGAAGGTATGGCCCAGCACGCGCGGATACGTCTGCAGCCACACCTCCCCTTCGGCGTCGTGCACGCCGGCGCGCGCCAGCAGGGCTTCGAGCCAGAGCAGGCAGTCGCTGCTGCCGTCGCCGTGGTCGGCGTCGTGGAAGCTGAGGGCACCGAAGCCGTTGCGCCGCAGCACCGGCTCCGGCCGCTCGCGCAGGCCGCGCATCGGCAGCAGCAGGAAGTAGCCCGGGTAGGCAAAGGTGTGCCGCACCGGGCGCAGCCGGGTATGGCGCACCTGGCCGAAGCCGATCTGGGCCACCGGCCTCACGCGGCCTCCTGCGTGGCCTGTCCGGGCCGTGCGGGGTCCCTGGCCCAGCCTTGCAGCAGCTGCCGCGCCACGTCCAGCCCGGAGCGCAGGCCGTCCTCGTGGAAGCCGTAGCCGGTCCAGGCACCGCAGAACCAGGTGTGCCGCTGCCCCTGCAAGGCCGGCAGACCGCGCTGCGCGTCGAGGGCGGCGAGGTCGAACACCGGATGTCGGTAGTCGAACTCCGCCAACACCTGCGACAGCCGCGGCTCGCGCGCCGGGTTGAGGCTGACGATGACTGCCTGCTCGAAGGGCAGCGGCTGCAGGCGGTTGATCAGGTAGTGCAGGCAGACTGCCGCGCTTTCGCGCCGGGGGGCGGCGTTGCGCTCGTAGTTCCAGGCGGCCCAGGCGCGCCGCCGATCGGGCAGCAGGGTCGTGTCGGTATGCAGCACCGCGCGGTTGGATTGGCTGCGGATGGCGCCGAGCACGGCGCGTTCATCGGCGCTCGGGTTCTCGAGCAGGGCCAGCGCCTGGTCCGCGTGGCAGGCCAGCACCACTTCGTCATAAGGTTCGGCGCCTCGCGCGGTCAGCACGCTGACGCCGGCATCGCCGGCGCCGCGGCGTACACCCAGAACCGGTGTGGACAGGCGCGCGTCCGGCACCCGCTGCAGCAGGCGCTGCACATAGCCGCGCGACCCGCCCCTCACGGAGCGCCACTGCGGTCGGCCGGTGATGCGCAGCAGGCCATGGTTGTGGCAGAAGCGCAGCATCGTGGCGACCGGAAAGCGCAGCATCTGATCGGTCGGGCAGGACCAGATGCTGGCGAGCATGGGCAGCAGATACCAGTCGCGGAAGCTGGCGCCGAAGCGCTCGCGCAGCAGGAAGTCGCCGAGCGGCTCGCGCAGCCGAGCCTCCTCGCCGCGTTCGGCCAGGGCGGTCCCGAGCCGGTTGAAGCGGACGATGTCGGCCAGCATGCGCCAGAAGCCCGGGCGCCCCAGGTTGCGCGGCTGGGCGAACACAGTTCCCAGGTGGCGGCCGCTCCATTCCAGGCCGGCGTCCGGCACCTGGACCGAAAACGACATCTCGGAGGCGAATGTCTCGATGCCCAGCGACTCGAAGAGAGCGAGCAGCCGCGGGTAGGTGCGGTCGTTGAGCACCAGGAAGCCGGTGTCCACGCCGTGCGTGACCTCGCCACGGCGGCCGGGCAGTGTCACCTCGACGGTGTGGGCGTGTCCGCCGAACCGGTCCTGGGCCTCCAGCAGCGTGACCCGCGCCTGGCCGGCCAGCGTCCAGGCGACGGCCAAGCCTGAAATGCCGGAGCCGATGACAGCGACGCGACGCATGCTGCCCTCAGCCCGGCAAGCCCGGCGCAGTGGCGCGCCCGGGCACGAAGAAAAACGCCGCGAAGCGCCCCGGAGCGAAGGAGGGAGGGAGGGAGGAGGAGGAGAAACGCTCCAGGATTTCAACCAGCCGGGCTGGAAGGCTTCGCAGCAGAAAGACGGTGCGGTGGGCCACGGCGTTTCCCTGACGACCGACACGAGGGTCTCGCGTCGACCGGCACTCCCAAACCGCGGCAGCGTCGATTTGAAGCGACATGCGGGGGAAAGTTCCACATGCAAGCCCTGAAAAAAACAGAAAGTTGCTTTTTTCATGCCAACGACCGACTTTGAGCAAACGAAATGCGCGCGCAGGAGCGATCATCATCCACTCCGCTGCCGAAGATGTTTCGTAGTGAACTTCTCTGTTCGGGTGGTGACCAAGCGGTTCACTTGTTGAATACCTGGCTTTTTTGCCGGACCGACAGGGGGACGGGCTGGGCTCACAGCCCGCGCTGGACGCCGGAACAGGGAGAAACCCGACATCTTCGGCCCCTTTTCCTGCGCGGCAGCCCGACTTACGGGACAATCGGGATTGCGTGCGGCCGGGGCTCGGCAGTTCCGTGCTGCCCGCTCCTCCGCAGGGAGCACTGGCCGGCGCTGTGCCGCGCAGGCGTGATCCTCCTGCCGGCCGGGACGCCAGAGCCCGAACGGCCGCGGCTCGACAACCACTACTTGCCTCTGCGACACAGGAACTGCCCATGCTGTACCCCGAGCTTTTCAAGCAACTGGAAGCCGTCCGCTGGAACATGGACCGGGACATCCCGTGGGACCGCTTCGACGCCTCGCTGCTCAGCGAAGAGCAGGCGCAGACCATCAAGATGAACGCGATCACTGAGTGGGCGGCCCTGCCGGCCACTGAGATGTTCCTGCGCGACAACCGCGAGGACAGCGACTTCTCTGCCTTCATGAGCGTCTGGTTTTTCGAGGAGCAGAAGCACTCGCTGGTGCTGATGGAGTACCTCAAGCGCTTCCGTCCCGACCTGGTGCCCACCGAGCAGGAACTGCACGAAGTGCGCTTCGAGTTCGACCCGGCCCCGGCGCTCGAGACCCTGATGCTGCACTTCTGCGGCGAGATCCGCCTCAATCACTGGTACCGGCGCGCCTCCGAATGGCACACCGAGCCGGTCATCAAGGCCATCTACGAAACCCTGGCGCGCGACGAGGCCCGCCACGGCGGCGCCTACCTGCGCTACATGAAGCGCGCCATCGGCCGCTTCGGCAACGAGGCCAAGGCGGCCTTCGCCAAGGTCGGCGTGCTGATGGCGAGCGCTCGCCGCACGGCGCAGGCCCTGCACCCCACCAACCTGCACGTGAACCAGAAGCTGTTCCCGCGCGACACCATCCAGAGCCGGCTGCCCAACCCGGAGTGGCTCGAGCACTGGCTGGACAAGCAGATCCAGTTCGACTCGGTGTGGGAGAACAAGGTGGTGGAGCGCATCCTGCACAACATGAGCCTCTTGATGGAGCACAGCTTCAAGAGCGTCCAGGAGCTCAACCGCTTCCGCAAGGAGATCGCGGCCCAGGTCGCGGCAGCCGCACGCGGCGGCGCAGCGCCGCAGGCGACCTGATCTCCCTGTTGTCTGTACGCACCGTGTGTCAACGAAGCGCCGCTCGCGGCGCTTTTGTCTTTTCTAGGCTGCGCCGCCCCGGCCTGCAACCCTGCTCAGGGTAAGTCCGGGCCGTGCGGCCGGTCTCGGAGTGAGTCGATGTCGTGGAGCATCCTGTTGATCGCCGGCTTGCTGGAGGTGGCGTGGGCGACCGGCCTGAAGTTCAGCGAGGGCTTCACGCGGCCGGTGATCACGGCAATGACGGTCGCGGCGATGGTGGGCAGTGTCTGGCTGCTGGGCCTGGCGATGCGCCAGATTGCGCTGGGAACGGCCTATGCCGTATGGACCGGCATCGGCGCCATGGGCAGCGCGCTGATCGGCATGTGGCTGTTCGGTGAAGCGGCCAGCGCGGCCCGGCTGGCCTGCCTGGCCTTGATCGGCCTGGGCATCGTCGGCCTCAAGCTGCTCGGTTGAAGCCGGGCTGACCGGGCTCCCCCGGATGGGGGAGCCCGGTCGACGGCCCCGACCTTGATAATCCGGCGCATGAAGCCCCCGATTCGCCATGTGAGCGCTGGCGCACGTGAGTTCCAATGCACGCCGTCCTTCGGTCCTGACGGTCCGGACCGCAAGCGCTTCCGTAGTCTGCGCTGATGTTCGCCTTTTTCGCCGCACTGCTGCTGGCCGCGGGCGGCATCGCCGGGCTGCAGGAGCGGTGGCCGCTGGCGGTCGTGCTGGCCGGCCTGGGCTTGCTGCTGTGGTGGCGCACCCGGCCGCGCCGCACGCTGGCCCGACGTTTCGAGGGTCGCTCCCGCATCGGCTCGGCACGCCGGCACAGCGGCTTCCACAGCAGCCTGGGCTTCAGCGTCAGCGGGCTGGGCGGCCACGAGGGCTATGGCAGCGGCGGCTATGAGGGCGGCAGTGTCGGCGCTGGCGACGGCGGCGCATGGGGCGGGGGGGCCGACAGCGGCAGCAGTGCCGACTCCGGCGGCAGCGACGGCGGGAGCAGTTCCAGCGACTGAGGGGAGCGGTCGTTCACGCGCGCCGCAGCCGTTGCAGTCCCAGCATGAGCAGGCCGGCCCCGGCGCCGGCGAGCGCGCCGCTCGCGTGCGCGGCCACGGCGACCGGAAATCCCCAGGCCGCATCGAACTGCACCGGCCGCTGCCAGATGTCCTCGCTCCACAACTTGGCCGCCAGCCCCGTCGCGACCAGGGCCCCGATCATCCGCAGTCGCGGCTGTGCGCAGGCCATCATGAACAGCGCGGCAACCGCTGTCCCCGCGTGCACCACACCTGACAGGCCGGCATAGCGGTCGAGGCCCTGTGCCAGCGGCAGCAGCGCGTGCGTTGCTGGCCACGCGAGCGCCCAGGCCAGGGCCGCCGCGCCGGGCAGGCGTGCCGCCCGGCCCAGCATGGCCAGCACCGCCAGAGCGGCCAGGTTGGCGAGCAGGTGCAGGGGGGTGAAGTGCACCATCACCGGCGTCAACCAGCGACTCGGGGCCAGTGGTGTGGCGCGGCGCCAGACAAGTGCATCGGGCGGCAGCCAGACAAAACCGGCTGCCGCCACCAGCCCGAGCAGCACCGCCAGCGCCGCCCAGGCGTGGCCGGGGGCGGACAGGGCGCTTGGCCTCACCGCGGCATCAGCCTTCGAAGACGTGGCGCCAGAGGCGCAACACGGCCTCGCGCTCGCGGCTCCATTCCTCGGGCGGGAAGTGGGTCGCGCGCTCGTCCAGGCGAGCCCGGTGCTGGGCCCGACGCAGCTCGCGGTAGGCGTCGGCCGCCGTTTGGCCGACACCTTCGGGCAGCAGGCCCGCGGCCTCGGCGCGCTGCAGCAGCGCGATGTTGCCGACGTTGTCGTGCAGCTCGGGGTGGGTGGCACCGTGCGCCAGCACCAGGTACTGGACCGCGAACTCCACGTCCATCATCCCGCCCGGGCTGTGCTTGACCTCGAAGCGGTCGGGTTTGGCCGGATGGGCCTCGCGCACCTTTTGGCGCATCGAGCCGATCTCGGCACGCAGCGCCGCGTGATCGCGCTCGGCGGCGATCACCGCGCGGCGCACCGCTTCAAAACGCGGCGCGATGGCCGGGTCGCCGGCGCAGAAGCGGGCCCGCGTGATGGCCTGGTGTTCCCAGGTCCAGGCGGTGTTGCTGCCTCGCCCGCTCTGGTAGGCCTCGAAAGCCTTCAGCGAGGTGACCAGGAGCCCCGAGTTGCCGTTGGGCCTCAGCGCGGTGTCGATCTCGAACAGCTCGCCGGCCGGGGTGCGCAGCGTGAGCCAGGGGATCAGCTTGCGGGCGAAGGCGGCGTAGACCTCGGGGGCGCGCTCGTCGTCGTCGTCGAACAGGAAAACGACGTCGAGGTCGCTGCCGTAGCCCAGCTCCTTGCCGCCCAGCTTGCCGTAGGCGATCACCGCGAAGCGCGGTGCCTCGATGTGGCGCTGCTTCAGGTGGCTCCAGGCCCAGCGCATCGTGCACTCGACCGTGGCGTCGGCCAGCAGGGACAGGTCGTCGGCCACCTGCTCCACGGTGATGTGGCCCTCGACGTCCCGCACCAGGGTGCGGAACACCTCGGCATGGTGGGCACGCCGCAGCGTATCGAGCAGGGCCTCCTCGTCGGCCTGGCCCGAGCGGGTCCAGGCTTCGTGGCGTTGCTCCAGCTCGCGCACGAAACCGTCGGGCTCGAAGCGGGTATAGATCAGCCGCGGGTCGGCCAGCTCGTCGATCACGCCGGGGTGGCGCATCAGGTAGCGCATCGGCCAGCGCGCCAGACCCAGCAGGCGCAGCAGGCGGTGGTGCACCTCCTGGCGCTCCAGCAGCAGCGCGACATAACTCTCGCGGCGCAGCAGCGGCTCGACCCAGTCGACGAAACGCACCGCCGCCTCGATGGTGCAGATCTCCTGCTGCACCGCCTGGGCCGAGCGCAGCACCAGCTTCGCCAGGCGCTGGCGGGTTTCGTCGCGCAGCGCGCGGATGCGCGGCTGCTGCGCCCAGGGGCGCACCCGCTCGACCAGCGCCTCGGGCAGCTTTTCATAGAAGGCCTCGCTGTCCAGCGAGGCCGGCTGGCCGCAGCCCTTGCAGCCGCCCTTGCCGTTGGGCTTGGGCGCCTGTCCGTCGTGCAGCAGCGCATCGAACTCCAGGGCCACGAACTCGCGCGTCTCGCCCAGGTGCTCGAGCATCTCGCAGGCGTCCTCGGTGCAGCGGAAGCCGAGGCTGCGTGCGATCCAGCCGAGGTCGCCGTCAGCGGTGGGCAGCTGGTGGGTCTGCTGGTCGTCCAGGTACTGGATGCGGTGTTCGAGGCGCCGCAGGAAGGTGTAGGCCGCCGCCAGCCGCTCGGCGGTCTCAGGCCTCACCACACCGACGTCGGTCAGGCGCTGCAGAGCCTTGAGGGTCGAGCGGGTGCGGATCTCGGGGTACTGGCCGCCGCGCACCACCTGCAGCAGCTGCACGGTGAACTCGATCTCGCGGATGCCGCCGCGCGAGAGCTTGACGTCGTTGGCGCGCTCGGGCCGGCCGGCGGCACGGCGCTGGGCTTCGTCGCGGACCTTGCCATGCAGCAGTCGCAGCCCTTCGAACACGCCGTAGTCGAGGTAGCGGCGGAACACGAAGGGGATGACGATGTCGCGCAGCTGCAGCGCCCGGCCGGACGTGACCGAGGCGCGCGGCGCCACCACCCGGCTCTTGAGCCACGCAAAGCGCTCCCATTCGCGGCCCTGCACCAGGAAGTACTCCTCCAGCATCGCCAGGCTCACCACCGGCGGGCCGGAGTTGCCGTTGGGGCGCAGGGCCAGGTCGACGCGGAAGACGAAACCGTCCTCGGTGCTTTCCCCGATCAGCGTGTAGAGCGAGCGGGCGACCTGCGAGAAGTACTCGTGGGCGCTGATGCGGCCGCTGCCGTCGGGCCGGCCGGCGGTCTGGCCGTCTTCCTCGTAGACATAGATGAGGTCGATGTCGGAAGAGACGTTCAGCTCGCGCCCGCCGAGCTTGCCCATGCCGACCACCCAGAAGTCGATGCGCTCGCCGGCTTCGTTCAAGGGGGCGCCATGGCGCTCGTCCTGCTCGGCGAAGGCCTCGGCCAGCGCGCGGTCCAGCGTCACCTCGGCCAGCTCCGTCATCGCGCGGGCCACCTCGGTCATCGGCGCTTCGGCCTCGATGTCCAGCGTCGCGAGGCGCTCCAGGATCAGCTGGCGGGCCACCCGCAGCGCCGAGGCCAGCGACCGGCCCTGGCTGCTCAGGGTATCGATCAGCGCCGCGATGCCGTCGCGCCCCGGCAAGCCGGGCGGCAGCAAGGACCGCTCGGCCGCATAACGGCGGCGTACGCGCTGGACAAAACGGGAGTGCTCGGCGAGAGCGGTAGGCCGGGTCTGTTGGTCGTTCACGGCCGCCCTTGCAACATCGTCATGGAAACCCATCGAACTGATCCGGCTCTATGCTAGATTGGCCGCGCCTTCTTGTAGGGGTGCGCTGCGCACAACCCCTGTCCTTGCAAAGTCTTCATGTCGTTTTTCCCCTCCCCGGCCCTGCTGGCGCCTGCCTGGCGCCTTTTTCGCGTGGCCGTGCGTGTTGCCGGAATCCTCGTCTTGCTCGCCTGGGGCCTGCTGCTGGTGGCCTGGCTCGTTCTGCATTGGGCGATTCTGCCGCGAATCGAATCGTGGCGCCCGCAGATCGAGCAGGCGGCCACCCGATCCCTGGGGGTGCCGGTGCAAATCGGCCACATCCGTGTTGAATCTCACGGCTGGATGCCGACGCTGGAACTGCGAGACGTCCTGGTCCGCGACCCCGGCGGGCGCGAGGCGTTGCGCCTGGCTCGGGTCAACGCGGCCTTGTCGGCCGGCTCGCTGCTGCACTGGCAGCCGCGCTTCGAGCAGCTGGTCATCGATCGCCCGAGCCTGGAGGTGCGCCGCGATGTCGAGGGCCGGCTGTTCGTGGCCGGGCTGCAGGTGCGCGGCCAGCCCGGGGGCGAGGGTGACTCGCCGGCCGCCGACTGGATCTTCAGCCAGCACGAGTTGGCGATCCGCGGCGGCACGCTGCGCTGGGTCGATGAGTTCAAGCGCGCGCCGCCGCTGCAACTGGCCGACGTGAACCTGGTGCTGCGCAACGGCTCCCGGCTCGGTTCGAGGCGCCACCACTGGCGCATCGATGCCACGCCGCCGGCCGACTGGGGCGCCCGTTTCTCGCTGCGCGGACGGTTCCATCATGCGCTGCTGGCCCGCCCGGGTGACATCGGGCGCTGGAGCGGCAGTGCCTATGCCGAGCTGCCGCAAGCCGACGTGCAGCGCCTGCGCCAGTATGTGGCGCTGCCTTTCGAACTGCGCGAAGGCGCGGGCGCCCTGCGGGTCTGGGCCGACGTGCGCGACGGCCAGCTCAGCGGCGCCACCGCCGACCTCGCGCTGCAGGCCGTGCATGTGCGGCTGGCGCCCGAGCTGGCGCCGCTGGTGCTGCAACGCCTGACCGGCCGCCTGGCCGGCCAGCGTGAGGGCGAGGCCTACAGCGCCTCGGCGACCCGGTTGGCCTTCAGCACCGGCGACGGGCAGCACTGGCCGGCGGCCAGCGGCTCGCTGCGCTGGCAGCAGACGCCCGGCCGGCCCCTCGCGGGCGGGCAACTGCAGGCCGACCGGCTCGACCTCGCGATCCTGGCACGCCTGGCCGGCAGCCTGCCGCTCGGCGCACGACTGCGCGCCGACCTCGCCGAGGTGCGCCCGGAGGGCCTGGTGCAGGACCTGCAGCTGCGCTGGGAGGGGCCGCTCGACGCGCCCGTGGGCTATCGCGTGCAGGGGCAGCTCAAGGGGCTGCAGCTGGCGGCCGAGCAGCCCGGCAGCGGCCAGGCCTCGCGCATCGGCCGCCCCGGCCTGGCCGGCGCCGACCTCTCGGTCACCGCCACCGACCGGGGCGGCGCAGCCACGTTGAGCATGCGGCAGGGGGAGCTGGTGTTCCCCGGCGTGTTCGAGGAAGCCCGCATCCCGCTGGACCGGCTGGCTGCCCACCTGCAATGGCGGCTGAAGCGCGACGCGCCGGGCAGCCCCTCGCCCCGCATCGAGCTGGAGGTGCGCGACGCCAGTTTCGCCAATGCCGACGCCGCGGGGGCCTTGAGCGCGACCTGGCGCACCGGCGGGAAGGACGGCAGCGCGGCCGAGGTCCGCCTGCCCGGCGTGCTCGACCTGAGGGGCCAGCTGCAGCGGGCCGACGCCACGCGCACCTGGCGCTACCTGCCGGCCGGCCTGCCGGCCACGGTGCGCGACTATGTGCGGCGGGCGGTGCTGGCCGGCAGCTCCAGCGCGGTGGACTTCCTGGTGCAGGGCGACCTCCATCACTTCCCCTTTCGCGACCCGCGCCATGGGCAGTTCCGCATCGCCTCCCAGATCGACAACGCCACCTTCGCGTTCGCGCCCGGCGACGCGCTGGAGCCCTCGCCCTGGCCGGCGTTCACCGAGGTGAGCGGGCAATTGGTGTTCGAGCGCAGCTCGATGCAGATCCGGGATGCCCGGGCGCGCCTGTTCGGCTTCCAGCTGGCCCAGGTGCAGGGCGGCATCGCCGACCTGCACCGTGGCTCCGTGCTGGCGCTCGGCGGCCAAGGCCGCGGCCCGCTCGGCGATGCGCTGCGTTTCGTCAAGGAAACGCCGGTCGGCGAGTGGACCTCGCAGGCGCTGGCCGAGGCGCGCGGCAGCGGTGAGGCCCAGCTGAAGCTGGACCTGCGCATCCCGCTCGCGCAGATGAAGCAGGCGCGCGTCGATGGGCAGCTGACCTTGCTCGGCAACGAGGTGCAGATCACGCCCGGTACGCCGCTGCTGAGCCAGGCGCGCGGCAGCGTCCGATTCTCCGACCAGGGTTTCAAGGTGCCGGGCGCGACCGCGCGCGTACTGGGCGGCGAGGCGAGCTTCCACGGCGGCACGCAGAAGGACGGCAGCATCCGCTTCAACGGCCAGGGTATCGCAAGCGCCGAGGGCCTGCGCCAGGCGCGCGAGCTGGGCCGGCTGCCGGCACTGGGCGCGCACCTCGAGGGCCAGGCGGCCTACACGCTGGACCTGAAGGTGGCCCAGGGTCAGAGCGAGATCCGCATCGACAGCCCGCTCGCCGGCCTCGCGATCCGGCTTCCGGCGCCTTTCGAGAAGGCCGCCGCCGCCAGCTGGCCGCTGCGGGTGCAGACGGTGCTCGACGTGCGCGGCGAGGGCGATCAGGCCGTGCCGCGCGACCGCCTGACGATCGACCTGGCCGAGGTCCTGCACGCCCGCTACCACCGCGAGCTGCATCCCGACGGCGTGCGCGTGCTGGCCGCCGGCATCGGCGTCAACCTGCCAGCGCCCGAGCCGGTGGCGGGCGGTGCTGCCCAGGTACAGCAGGACCGCATCGACGTCGACGCCTGGCAGGCGGCCTTGGGTGCGCTGGCGGGAAGCGGCGGCGGGCCGGCCGGCCGATCCGGTGGGGGGGGGCGCGAAGGCCGGGGCCGGGCCGGGCGACGCCGCCTATGCGCCGGCCGCGGTGATGCTGCGGGCCCGGGAGCTCGACATCGACCAGCGCCGCCTCAGCAACGTGGTCGCCGGCGTGTCCAGAGACGGGGAGATCTGGCGCGCCAACGTCGACGCCGACCAGCTCAACGGCTACATCGAATACCGCGCCGCGGACGGTGCTCGCCGCGAATCGGGTGGCCGCGTGGTGGCCCGGCTGTCGCGGCTGTCGCTGCCCGAAAGTGCCGCGCGCGACGTCGAGAGCCTGCTCGAGACGGCACCGACCACGCTGCCGGCGCTCGACATCGTGGTGCAGGACCTGGAGTTGCGCGGCATGAAGCTGGGCAAGGCCGAGGTCGAGGCCATCAACCGCCATACCGGCGAGATCCGCGAATGGCGGCTGGAGAAGTTCACGCTGTCCAATCCCGACGCCCGACTGGAGGCGACCGGCAGCTGGCAGGGCGTCGCGGGTGCCACCACACCGTGGCGCTCCACGATGGACTTCCGCCTCGACCTGACCGACAGCGGCGCCTTGCTGGCGCGCCTCGGGCTCGGGCAGGTGGTGAAGGGCGGCAAGGGGCGCCTCAGCGGCGAAATCAACTGGCAGGGCTCGCCGCTCGCGTTCGACTACCCCAGCCTGGGTGGGCAGTTCAATGTCGAGGTGAACAAGGGCCAGTTCCTCAAGGTCGAGCCCGGCCTCGCCAAGCTGGCCGGCATCCTCAGCCTGCAGTCGCTGCCGCGTCGCCTCACGCTGGACTTCCGCGACGTGTTCCAGGAAGGTTTCGCCTTCGACGCCTTCACGGGCGACGTGACCATCGCACAGGGTGTCGCCCGTACCAACAACCTGCGCCTGCGCGGCGTGACGGCAGCCGTGCTGATGGAAGGCAGTGCCGACATCGCCCACGAGACCCAGGACCTGCGTATCGTGGTGGTGCCCGAGATCAACGCCGGCACAGCTTCGCTGGCCTATGCGGCCATCAACCCGGCGGTCGGGCTCGGTACCTTCCTGGCCCAGATGTTCCTGCGCAAACCGCTGATGCAGGCCGGCACGCGCGAATTTCATGTCACCGGCGGCTGGACCGATCCCAAGGTCGAACCGGTCCAGCGCCGCCCCGGCCAGCCCCTGCCCGAGGGCGCCACGGGTCCGCTGTTCGGGCTCGCGCCCGAAAGCCTTGGCTTGGGCGGAGCGCGCCGAACCCCACCCCAGCCGCCCGACACGGCGCGCCCCTAGGAGCTCTGCCAATGAAGATCGCTGCCCTACAGATGGTCTCGTCCTGCTCGCCCGAGGACAACCTGGAGCGCGCGCGCCGGCTGATCGCCCGCGCTGCCGCGGAGGGCGCGCAGCTGGTCGCCCTGCCCGAGAACTTCGCTTTCATGGGGCACGACGACCGCGACAAGCTCGCGCTGGCCGAAGCGCTCGGCCAAGGGCCGGCCCAGCAGATGCTGAGCGAAGCGGCCCGCGAACACGGCGTCTGGCTGATCGGCGGCTCGATCGCGGTGGCCACCGAGGATCCCGAGCGGGTCGGCAACACCACGCTGGTCTACGACCCGGCCGGCGAGCGCGTCGCCCGCTACGACAAGATCCACCTGTTCCGCTTCGAGGAGCACACCCCGACCGGTTCACGCCTGTACGACGAGGCCCTGGTGCTGCGCGCCGGCGCGACGCCGACGGCGGTCGAAGTCAGGCTGGACGACGGGGCCTGGCGGGTCGGCCTGAGCATTTGCTATGACCTGCGTTTCCCCGAGCTGTACCGGCAGCTGATGGTGCCGCCCTGCGACCTCATCGTGGTGCCGTCGGCCTTCACCTGGCCGACCGGCCACGCCCACTGGGAGCTGCTGCTGCGGGCTCGCGCGGTCGAGAACCAGTGTTATGTGATGGCTCCGGCCCAGGGCGGGCGGCATGAAAACGGCCGGCGTACCTGGGGCCACACCTTGATCGCCGACCCCTGGGGCGAGCTGCTTGCGGTGCACGAGGAGGGCGAAGGCCTGGTCTGCGCCGAGCTCAGCCGCGCCAGGCTGGCCGAGGTGCGCGCCAAGCTGCCGGCGCTGGCGCATCGGCGTTTGGGCTGAAGCGCTGCGGGCGGTCCTCAGCGCCGGGTCGCGGCCAGGAAACCGATCACCACGCCGGCCAGCATCGCGATCGAGGCGACCTTCCACGGCTGCTCGTGCACGTAATCGTTGGTCGCCGCGGCGGTATGGCGCACCCGCTGGGTGATGCCATGGCTGGCATCGGCCACCGCCTCGCTGGCACGGTGCAGCGAGTTTTGCAGCCTCTGTTTCAGGTCGTCCATCTCGGGCGAGCTCTTGAGCGCCGGGTTGGCCACCAGTTCCTGCACATCGGCTTGCAGGCCGGCCCATTCGCGCTGCAGCGCCGAGGCGCTGTGCTTGACCGGCAGTGGGGCGGGGTCGTTGAAGTGGCGCAGGGCGCGTTCGCTCTCGAAGTCGGTAGAGGGATCACCGTAGGTATAGGAAGGCATGAAAGGCTCCTCATCTCGCTGCCGGGTATCGGTCGGTCTGGCACGGTCCGCCGAGGGGCGGGCGCTGTCGGCAGATCCTAAGAAGCAGACAGCGTGCCGCGCGTCGGACACCCGGGGGGCCGGCTGTCGGTCTGCTCCGACAGGCGCAGACGCTTCATCCCCGCGCCGGGTCGCCGCGCAGCGCCTCGAGGGCCTGGGCGACACGGTCGAATTCGTTGGACTTGTCGAAGAAGTGGTGCGCGCCGAGCGCCAGGCAGCGCTCGCGGATCGGCCGGGTGCTGGTGTTGGTCAGCACCATCGTGAGCGGCCGCGGACTGCGCCCGCGCAGCGCGGCCAGCACCCCGAAACCGTTGCCTTCGCGCAGTTGCAGATCGACCACCACCGCGTCGAAGCGCCGGTCCCGCAGGGCCGCCAGCGCCTCGGCTTCGGTCTCCGCTTCGGCACTGACCTCAAAACCCTGGCAGGTCGAGATCAGGTCCAGCAGCCGTTCGCGTATCAGTCGCGAGTCCTCGATCACCATCACCTGCAGCGGCGGGCCGATGTCGGGGGAAAGGGCGGGGGATGCCGCAGGGTGGGTGGAGACCGACGCACTCATCTCGCAACGACTCTCTCTCAGGCGGGGGTTCTGGTCCTAGCTTGGAGCCAGAGTAGTCCTCGTGACCTGGGTGTGTCTGTAGGTCGATGCCCGACTGGTGCCGGGGGCGCCGATGCAGCAGCGTCTACTGGATCAGACCGTTCTTGACCGCGTAGTAGGTCAGCTCGGCGTTGCTGCCCAGCTGCAGCTTCTCGAGCAGGCGGCTTCGGTAGGTGCTGACGGTCTTGACGCTGATGAAAAGCTCGTCGGCAATCTGCGTGACAGACATGCCGCTCGCCAGCTTGCACAGGACCTGGAACTCGCGCTCCGACAAGTCCTGGTGCGCGGGGCCGGCGCCGGGCTGGTCGAGCCGGCTTGCGACCAGGTCGGCGGCGGTCGGGCTGAGATAACGCCGGCCCTGCAGCACCACGCGGATGGCGCGCAGGATCTCGTCGACGTCCGCATCTTTCTTGAGGTAGCCGTTCGCCCCCGCGCGCAGCAGGTTGATCGCGTACTGCTCTTCAGGAAAGGCGCTGACGATGAGCACCGGGATCTCGCCCAGGTGGTTGCGGATCAGCCGCAAGGTATCGACGCCGGTGCGGTCCGGCAGCGAGATGTCGAGTAGCACCAGATCCCAACTGCCTTCGCGCAGCAGCGCCAGTGCCTCCGCACTGGTGGCGGCCTCGCCGGCCACGTGCAGGTCGGGTTCGGCGTCGATCAGCTGTTTGAGGCCGGCCCGCACGATCTGGTGATCGTCGGCCAGCAGGATGCGTTTGCGCTCCATATCGTCGTGGATGAGTGACGGGAGCAGTCTGGCACAGCCCAGGCGGGGGCGTCAAAGGCGTGGGCGGTGCCCGCAGCAGGGCCGCGCTGCCGGCTTGCAGGCCGGGCAGGTAAAAAAGAAGGGCTGTGCAGGCACGGCCCTTCAAGAACCACGGAGCGGTCGGGGGAGAGCAAAAGGAGTAGGAGGCTCCGCGGTCGACTCGGTAAAAAATTCCGGTGCGGAAGACGCGAGGCGAAGCCTGTGGTTACATCTTTTTCTTGGTGTCCTGAGCCGCGTCCTGCAGCTTCTCTCCGCCGCGCTCGACGTCCTCGCCGACGCCTTGCACCGTGTTGCAGGCGCCGAGCGTGAACATGGCCGCCAGCAAGGCCGACAGCAGGGTCAGGAAGCGCGTTTTCATGGTTTTCTCCTTCGGATCGAGGCGGGCGAGGAAGACGTCCTGTCGGTCAGGCCAGCCGCGAAACGGGAGCGCTGCTTGCTTTCCGACTGGGGTAAAAAGCGTGGGGTGAAGGCGGCTCAACTAGCGGTTGCGCTTGAACAGTCCCATCAGGAACGAGATGACAGTCAGCGCAACGAAAACGAAAAACAGGATCTTCGCGATGCCGGCGGCGCCGGCGGCGATGCCGCCGAAACCGAACAGCGCCGCCACCAGCGCGATCACGAAAAACACGGCAGCGTAATAAAGCATGGGACACCTCCTGTTGTGGTCGGCCGGACCCGGCGGACCGGATGCCGCCAACGTCTCAGCTCAATGACTTCATGGTAGGAACGGTGCCCCGCCTCTTATGTAGGTTCCCTCCACGCGACGATGTCGGAAGCGTCTTACTTCCGGAGCGGTGTCCATGAGCCGGCCGCCGGCCTCGCCGCAGGGCGGAGCCACGCCTTCGCGCTGGCAGGTGCTGGTGGCCCGACTGCGTGCGGCCCGCCTGGAGGTCGAGGCCGCTGCGGCGCGCTCGGGCCAGGTGCCGGCCTCGCTGTTGCGGCGCGTGGCGGTGCTCAAGCTGGCCGTGCCGATCACGCTGCTGCTGGGCGGCACCATGCTGTGGGTCACCGAGCAGGGCTACCAGCGCCTGGAGCGCATGTATTCGGAGCTCAGGACCTCGCGCAGCCTGACGCACGACCTCAACAGTCTCTCCTTCCTGTCGGCCCGTTCGGATGCCACGCAGGCCGAGTACCTGCTGCTGCGCAGCGAAGCCAGCCTGGCACAGCATCGCTCCGTGCTGCAGGACATCGGCGCGATGCGCGAGCGCCTGGCGCTCAATGCCGCCGGCGGTCCGGTGCTGCCGGAAATGGAGGAAGTGCTGCGCTACATCGACGCCGAGCATGCCGAGCTGAAACGCCTCGAGGCCTTGCCGCCGGACGCGCCCCCCTCGCGCATCGATGCGCAGCTCAAGCCCAACCCCATCGCCGACGGGGCGCTGCGCCAGGCGCTCGGCCGCATGGTGTTGCGCGAGCGCGAGCGGCTGGATGTGGCCGAGCTGGCCGCCGCCATCGAGGTGCGCCGGCAGCGCTGGTGGTCGCTGCTGTCGATCGCCTTCGGCATGTTCCTGCTGATCCTGCTGTTCCAGACCTACCGGGTGCAGCTCGAGGACGAGCAGCTGATGGCCCACCGCCTGCAGGAGGAGCGCGACCGGCTGGAGCGCGCGGTGCGCGACCGCACCCGCGAGCTGTCGGAGCTGGCGACCCACCTGCAGCACATGGCCGAGCAGGAGAAGGCGCGCCTCGCGCGCGAGCTGCATGACGAGCTGGGCGCCATCCTGACCGCCAGCAAGATGGATGTCGGCATGCTGCTGCGCCGCCAGCTGGAACCCAAGCCGGCCGCGATCGAAAGCCTGAAGCGCTTGCAGGAAACGCTGGAGCGCGGTGTGCAGCTCAAACGCCGCGTGATCGAAGGCCTGGTGCCGACGACACTGCGCAACCTCGGGCTCTCCGCGGCGCTGGAGGCGCTGGCCGACGAGGTCGAGGCGACCGCCGGCATCCGTATCGAGCGCCGCCTGCCCGACGAACTGGTCTGCGACGGCGACCGCAGCATCGCGGTCTACCGCATCGTCCAGGAGGCACTGACCAATGTGCAGAAGCACGCGCGGGCGAAGCGGGTCGAGCTCGAGATCGCCTTGAAGGATGAGATCCTGCGGATGCGGCTCGCGGACGACGGCGTCGGCATCAGCACGGCCGGCATGCGCAAGCTCAAGAGCCATGGCCTGCGTGGCATCAAGCATCGCGTCGATGCCTTCCACGGTCGCTTCCACATCGGTCCGTGCCCGCAGGGCGGCACCGAGCTGCGCGTGGAGATCCCGATGAAGGACATACCGGACGAGGAGATCGACACGGCGCCCGAGGCCGAGCGCCCGCCCGCCACGCTGACCCCGGAGCCGCCGCGCGAAGCCGCCTGAGGGGGGCCTCGCCTCAGCGCCGTCCGAACATCATCTGGCGCGCCAGCAGCGACTTGGCGGGTCCGAGGTGCTGCAGAGCCGCCATGCCGACGCCGCGTGCGAGCCCCAGGCCCGGCAGTTTCCACGTGAAGCTGCGCGCCAGGAAGTCGGTGGTCGCGATGGTGCCCCAGCGGTCCGGCGCGCGCCGGAACTCCAGCTTGCGCAAGGCCGTCTCGAGGCCGGCTTCGCGCGCCAGCAGCCGCACCAGCTCGAAGCCGTCGCGCAGCCCGAGGTTGAGCCCCTGCCCGGCCACCGGATGCAGGGTCTGAGCCGCGTTGCCGATGCGCACGATGCGACCCTGCACGAGGCTGCGCTCGGCGTTCAGTCCGAGCGCAAAGCGCTTGAGCGGCGTGATGCCGGTGATGCGCCCGACCTTCGGGTGGAAGACGTGGTTGAGCACGGCGATGCGCTGGGCGTCGTCGAGCGGCTCGACCGGGTCGTCGGCGTTCGGCACGCACCACACCAGAGCCGCGCGACCGCTGCCCAGCGGCAGCAGCGCTGCCGGGCCCTGCGGGGTGAAGCGCTCGAAGGCGGTCGCCTCGGGCAGCCCCTCCACCGTCACCTGGCCGACCCAGGCGGTCTGGCCGTAGTCGTGGCTCAGCGACTTGCGCGCCTGCTCCGCGAACACGCCGCCCTCGGCCACCACGACGAGGTCGAAACGCTCGGCGATGTCGGCATCCAGCTCGACACCGCCGTCCAGCGGCTTGAGCGAGCGCACCCGGGTGCCGTAGCGGCTGGCGCGGCACTGGAGCCGGGCCTCGCAGACCTGGTCCCAGGCCTGCTGCAGCGGCGCCAGCAGCGCGCCATAGGAAAGCACGGCACCCAGCATGGGCACGGCCTCTTTGGCGGCGTCGATCTCGACCTCGGGCTCGGTCCAGCGGCCGGGCAGCGTGCTGGGCTGCTGTTGCGAGACATGCACGGTGCGAATGGGCTGCGCCGCCGCTGGCGACCAGACGCCCAGGCGCTGCAGCAGCTGCACGCTGCCCAGCGACAGCGCCAGGGTGCGCGGGTCGTGCGAGACGTCCTGCCCCGGCGGCCGGGCGTCGAAGACGCTGATCCGGGCGGCGGGCAGTTCGATGTCGGCCAGCAGGGCCAGCGCCAGCCCCGCCGGCCCGGCCCCCACCACGGCGATGTTCAGCTCAGCTTGCATGGGTGTCCTCCTGACTCGGACCCTCATTATCGAAGCAGGCCGGCCGCGCGGCCCGGCCTCAGGCCTGGCGCATCAGGGCCTCGATGGCCTCCGCCTGGACCGGGACGTCGCGCGTGATCAGCTCGCAGCCGCCCGGAGTTACGACGGCGTCGTCCTCGATGCGGATGCCGGTGTTCCAGTAGCGCTCCGGCACACCGTCTGCCGGCCGCACATAGAGGCCCGGCTCCAGCGTCACCACCATGCCGGGCTGCAGCACCCGCGACGGCTTTTTCACGACCCGGCCGCCCAGTCCGTCGGGCTGCTCGACGGGCGCCTCGTCGTCCTGCAGGTAGTTGCCGACGTCGTGCACGTCCATGCCGATCCAGTGACCGGTGCCGTGCATGTAGAACTGTCGGTAGTGGGCGTGCTCGATCACGTCGTCCACGCTGCCGTGCCGGTCGCGGTTCAGCAGGCCCAGTGCCAGCATGCCTTCGGAGAGCACGCGCACCGCCGCATGGTGGGCGTCGCGCTGCCGGGCACCCGGCCGGGTGGCCGCCACTGCCGCGTCCTGTGCCGCCAGCACCAGGTCGTAGAGCTCGCGCTGCGGTGTGGTGAAGCGCCCGTCCACCGGGAAGGTGCGGGTGATGTCGCTGGCATAGCCGTCGAGTTCGCAGCCGGCGTCGATCAGGCACAGCTCGCCGGGCTTGAGTTCGGTGTCGCCGGCCGCGTAGTGCAGCACGCAGGCGTTGGCGCCGGCCGCGACGATGCTCGGGTAGGCCGGCGCCTGCGCGCCGCGGCGGCGGAACTCGTGCAGCAGCTCGGCCTCGAGGTGGTACTCGCGCCACGGGGCCTCGCCGGGCGTGCGCATCCAGCGCGCGCTCGACTGCATCGCCCGCAGATGGGCGGCCGCCGAGATGCGCCCGGCCTGCCGCATCACGGCCAGCTCGCCTTCGTCCTTGATCAGCCGCATCTCGTCGAGCGCGGGTGTCAGGTCACGCAGTGTCTGCGGCGTGCCGATGCCGCGGCGCTCCTGGGCGCGCAGCACCGACAGCCACATCTCGACGCGCGACTCCAGCCCGGGATGCAGGCCGAAGGGGAAGGCCACGGCCGGCCGGTTCGCCAGCAGCTGCGGCAGCCGCTCGTCGAGCGTCTCGACCGGAAAGGCGGCATCGACCCCCAGCACCCCGGGCGCCGCATCGGGGCCGAGCCGGATGCCGTCCCAGATCTCGCGTTCGGGGTCCTTGGGTCGGCAGAACAGCGTGCTGTGCCCCTGGTCGTCGATCACCAGCCAGCTGTCGGGTTCGGTGAAGCCGCTCAGGTAGTAGAAGTAGCTGTCGTGCCGGTAGGGGTAGGTGGTATCGCGGTTGCGGATGCGCTCGGGCGCGGTCGGCAGCACGGCCACGCCGCCTCCGCCTGCACGCAGCACACCGGCAAGGTCCATCCGACGGCGGGAATAAGTTGAGCGATCCATAAGGGATGCAGGCTGCCAGTAGTCTGCGCAGTCTATCGCCGGCCCGGCATCCCGTCTTCTTCCAAGCACCAGAAAGAGATACACCATGCAATACCGACGTCTCGGCCGCGCAGGCCTGCAGGTCAGCCAGCTCTCCTACGGCTCCTGGGTTACCTATGCCAACCAGATCGACGTGAAGGCGGCGCGCGAATGCATGGCCGCCGCCTTCGACGCCGGCGTCAACTTCTTCGACAACGCCGAAGCCTATGCCGGCGGGCAGAGCGAGGTGGTGATGGGCGAGGCCTTCAAGGCGCTGGGCTGGCCGCGCATGAGCTACATCGTCTCGACCAAGTTCTACTGGGGTCTGGCCGAGGGTCCCAACCAGCGCAACACGCTCAACCGCAAGTACCTGATGCAGGCCATCGACCAGTCGCTGCAGCGACTGCAGCTGGAGCACGTGGACCTGGTCTTCTGTCACCGCCCCGACCCCCACACGCCGATCGAGGAAACGGTCTGGGCCATGAGCGACATGATCCGCCAGGGCAAGGCGCTCTACTGGGGCACCAGCGAGTGGTCGGCCCAGGAGATCCGGGCCGCCTGGGAGATCGCCGAGCGCCACCACCTGCACAAGCCGGTGATGGAGCAGCCCCAGTACCACCTGTTCCACCGCCAGCGCGTCGAGAAGGAATACGCCCGCCTCTACGAGGACCTGGGCCTGGGCCTGACCACCTGGAGCCCGCTGGCCTCGGGCCTGCTGACCGGCAAGTACCGCGGCGGCATCCCCGCCGACAGCCGCGGCGCGATGGACAACCTCAGCTTCCTGCGTGAGCAGCTCACCGACCGGACCCGCAATGAAGCGGTGGGCCGGCTCGAGGAACTGGCCCGAGACCTGGGCGGCACGGTGGCCCAGCTCGCGATCGCCTGGTGCGCGCACAACCCGCGGGTCAGCAGCGTGATCACTGGCGCCTCGCGCCTGAGCCAGCTGCAGGACAACCTGAAGGCGGCCGAGCTGCTGCCCCGGCTGACGCCCGAGGTGCTGGCCCGCATCGACGACATCACGCTGCCGCTGGCGCGCTGAGCCGCCCGTCCGAGCGGGCTCAGCGCGGCGGCGTGGCGGCCTGCCCGGGGCGGCTCTGCCGCAGGGCCTTGAGACGCTGGCGCAGTTCGCGCTCCAGCGGGTCGGCCGGCGGCCGGGTGCGGCGGCGCCGCTCGTTGGCCGCACGCTGCTGCAGCTCGGCCACCTGTTGCATCTGCAGCCGCACGAAGTTGGCGACATCCTCGACCCGGGAGAGCCCGCCCCAGCTGCTGCAGCGCGGCAGCTTGACCACCTTGCCGTCGTCGAGCACCAGCGCGAGGTAGCAGACGCCGGCCGGGCCGGGCCCGGGCTTCTCGTGCACGCTCACCTCAGCCAGGCGCGAGATCGGCACCCGGCGGGCCGACTGACGCCAGCCGCGCCGCCAAGTGACGAACTTGACGCTCGCGGCGACCCGCTCCCAGCTCCACAGGTCCCAACCCAGGCCGGCGGCCCAGGCCAGCAGCCCCAGCGCGACCAGGACCGGGCGCTCGAAATGCCACGCGCCCCAGACGCCGGCGCCGGCCAGGGCGAGCGCGAGCCACAGCCAGACCAGTTGCGGCTCGCCCACGGTCCACGGCGTGCGTTCATAGGTGAAGGAATCGATCTGCTCGCCCGACAGGGGCGCAGCCGCCAGCATCACCGCCCGCACGCCGCGCGCGACCAGCCATTCCAGCAGCAGGGCACCGCCCAGGCAGGCCAGCAGCCCGACGAGGCTGCCCAGGCTCACCGGCCGGCTCCCGGTGCGGCGTTGAGCGCGGCCAGCTGTTGCGGCGTACCGACGTTCTCCCAGCGGCCTTCGTAGCGCGCCACGCCGATGCGGCGCTCGCGCATGCCCTCGAACAGCAGCGGCCCGAGCGGCGCGCGGGTGCCGGCCGGCACACCGCGGCACAGCTCTGCGCTGACCAGCGCCAGGTTGCTGTAGGTCCAGCGCTGGCCATCGGGACCCGGGCCGTCGGCCAGGCCGAGCCCGTCGGCACCGATGCCGAAGTCGCCCTTCGGGTGGTAAGGCGGGTTGGGCACCAGCCACAGCCGGGCCCGCTGATCGCCGGCGGCGAAGTCCTGCGCCAGCGACACATCGAAGCGGAAGTCGGGCGCGTAGATGTCGCCCGAGACGACCCAGAAGTGCTCGCCCAGCAGCGGCAGCGCCTTGGCGATGCCGCCCGCGGTCTCGAGCGCGCCGCCGTGGTCGCGGCCTTCCATCGAGTAGTGCAGCTTCAGCCCCCAGCGCGAGCCGTCGCCGAGCACCGCGGGGAAGCGGTCTTCCAGCCAGGCCGTGTTCACCACCACCTCGCGCACGCCGTCGCGCGCGAGCGCCTCCAGGTGCCAGACGATCAGCGGCTTGCCCCGCAGCTCCAGCAGGGGTTTGGGGGTGTGGTCGGTCAGCGGGCGCATGCGCTCGCCGCGTCCGGCGGCCAGCACGATGGCCTTGAGGTTGGTGCTCACAGGCAGCAGCCTTTCGGGGTGGTCGAGGAATGGAAGTGCTTGCTAACGTGATTCCGGGGCGCCTGCAGCTTCACGCTTCGCAGGGCCGGGCGGGGCGGCAGGACGGACGACATGGCGGGGGGCGGATTTCAATCGGGTTCCACGGTCACCGGCGATTATCAGCGGCCCTTTACAATCGGTGATTCCTCTCAAACCCTTTGAACCCCCGCGCTTCCAGCGATCCCGCAGAGGGCGGGGGCGACTCTGAACAGGTTCCGCATGGCCGATACGACCCTGATGGCCAACGCAATCCGTGCGTTGGCGATGGATGCAGTGCAACAAGCCAACTCGGGTCATCCCGGCGCCCCAATGGGCATGGCCGACATCGCGGTGGCCCTGTGGGGCCGCCACCTGCGCCACAACCCCGCCAACCCCCAGTGGTTCGACCGCGACCGCTTCGTGCTGTCCAACGGCCACGGCTCGATGCTGATCTACGCGCTGCTGCACCTCACCGGCTACGACCTGCCGATGGAGGAGCTGAAGAACTTCCGCGCCATGCACAGCAAGACCCCGGGCCACCCTGAGTTCGGCATCACCCCGGGCGTGGAGACCACCACCGGACCGCTGGGCCAGGGCATCACCAACGCGGTCGGCTTCGCACTGGCCGAGAAGCTGCTGGCGCACGAATTCAACCGTCCCGGCTACGACATCGTCAACCATCACACCTATGTGTTCCTGGGCGATGGCTGCCTGATGGAGGGCATCAGCCACGAGGCCTGCGCGCTGGCCGGCGCCTGGAAGCTCAACAAGCTGATCGCGCTGTACGACGACAACGGCATCTCGATCGACGGCGAGGTCACGCCCTGGTTCATCGACGACACCCCCAAGCGTTTCGAAGCCTACGGCTGGCACGTCATCGGCCCGGTCGACGGGCATGACGTCGAGGCCGTCGACGCGGCCATTGCCAAGGCCAAGCTGAGCACCGACCGCCCGACCCTGATCGTCTGCAAGACCATCATCGGCAAGGGTGCGCCCACCCGCGCCGGCACCGCCAAGGCGCACGGCGAGGCGCTCGGCTCCGAAGAGATCCGCGGCACTCGTGAGGCGCTGGGCTGGGCCCACGAGCCCTTCGTGGTGCCCCCCCAGGCCTATGAAGCCTGGGACGGCAAGACCCGCGGCGGCGCCAACGAGCAGGCCTGGAACGCCACCTTCGAAGGCTATCGTGCCGAGCATCCCGAGCTGGCCACTGAGTTCGAGCGCCGCATGAAGGGCGAGCTGCCGCGCAACTTCGCGCAGATCGCGGTGGACACCGCGGTGGCGGCGCACAGCAAGGCCGAGACCGTGGCCAGCCGCAAGGCCAGCCAGCTGGCGCTCGAGGCCTTCACCGCCGCGCTGCCGGAGATGCTGGGCGGCTCGGCCGACCTGACCGGCTCCAACCTGACCAACACCAAGTCGACCCCGGCGCTGCGTTTCGACGCCGACGGCCTGGGCAACGGCGGCCGCCACATCAACTACGGCGTGCGCGAGTTCGGCATGGCGGCCATCATGAACGGCATCGCGCTGCATGGCGGCTACATCCCCTACGGCGGCACCTTCCTCACCTTCAGCGACTACTCGCGCAACGCCATCCGCATGGCGGCGCTGATGAAGCTGCGCGTGATCCACGTCTTCACGCACGACTCCATCGGCCTGGGCGAGGATGGGCCGACCCACCAGTCCATCGAGCACGCCGCCAGCCTGCGCCTGATCCCCGGCCTGGACGTGTGGCGCCCTGCCGACACCGCCGAGACGGCGGTGGCCTGGGCCTGCGCGCTCGAGAACCGGAACCGCCCCAGCGCGCTGCTGCTGTCGCGCCAGAACCTGCCCTACGCGCCCAAGGCCGGGCTCGAGGACATCTCGCGCGGCGCCTACGTGCTGGCCGAGCCGGCCGAGGTGGGTCTGAAGAAGAAGGCCCAGGCCGTCATCATCGCGACCGGCTCCGAGGTGCAGCTGGCGCTGCATGCGCAGGCCGACCTGGCCAAGGACGGCATCGCGGTGCGTGTCGTCTCCATGCCTTCCACCAACGTGTTCGACCGCCAGGACCTCGCCTACAAGCGCGCCGTGCTGCCCGAGGGCCTGCCCCGCGTGGCGGTCGAGGCGGGCGTGACCGACTTCTGGTGGAAGTACCGTGCCGATGCCGTCGTCGGCATCGACACCTTCGGCGAATCGGCCCCGGCGGGCGTCCTGTTCAAGCACTTCGGCTTCACGGCGCAGAACGTGGCGGACACGGTGCGTGTGGTCCTGCGCAAGGCTTGATGCGAGAGCCGCCGGCCACGGGTCGCGGCCGGCGGCGTTACCCGTTTTCCCATCATCACAGGAGAGTAGACAATGACCATCAAGGTTGCCATCAACGGCTACGGCCGCATCGGCCGCAACGTGCTCCGCGCCCACTACGAAGGCGGCAAGAAGCACGACATCGAGATCGTGGCGATCAACGACCTGGGTGACCCGAAGACCAACGCGCACCTGACCAAGTACGACACCGCGCACGGCCCCTTCCCGGGCGAGGTCAGCGTCGAGGGCGACTACATGGTGGTCAATGGCGACAAGATCCGCGTGCTCGCCAACCGCAACCCGGCCGAGCTGCCCTGGGGCGAGCTGGGCGTCGACGTGGTGATGGAGTGCACCGGTTTCTTCACCAGTAAGGAAAAGGCCAGCGCCCACCTGAAGGGCGGCGCCAAGAAGGTCATCATCTCCGCGCCCGGCGGCAAGGACGTCGACGCGACCGTGGTCTACGGCGTCAACCACGGCGTGCTGAAGGCCAGCGACACGGTGATCTCCAACGCCAGCTGCACCACCAACTGCCTGGCGCCGCTGGTCAAGCCGCTGCACGACAAGATCGGCCTGGAAACCGGCCTGATGACGACGATCCACGCCTACACCAACGACCAGGTGCTGACCGACGTCTACCATGAGGACCTGCGTCGCGCCCGCAGCGCGACGCAGAGCATGATCCCGACCAAGACCGGCGCCGCCGCCGCGGTCGGCCTGGTGCTGCCCGAGCTCAACGGCAAGCTCGACGGCTTCGCGATCCGCGTCCCGACCATCAACGTCTCCATCGTCGACCTCAGCTTCATCGCCAAGCGCGACACCACGGTCGAGGAAGTCAACCAGATCCTGAAGGCCGCCGCCGAGGGCGAGCTGAAGGGCATCCTGGGCTACAACACCGCGCCGCTGGTGAGCGTGGACTTCAACCACAACCCGGCCTCCAGCACCTTCGACGCCACCCTGACCAAGGTCAGCGGCCGCCTGGTGAAGGTGTCGAGCTGGTACGACAACGAGTGGGGTTTCAGCAACCGCATGCTGGACACCACCGTGGCCCTGATGAAGGCCAAGTAAGCCCTCGCTGGCTGCCGCGCTGCGTGGCGCGGCAGTGATCGCGGGTTCCGCAGGAAGCATCGCAGAAGGCCCCTCCGGGGCCTTCTGTCGTTTCCGTGCCGCACCTGCCATCTGCCGTTACACGTCGGTCCCGGTGGGCGGCGGTACGCCGGGCGGCCTGGGTCACAATCGGCTCCGTCGTGCCACCCGCTGTCCGGCCGGCCCGAGCGAGCGCCACACGTCCCTGGTAGGGCTTCTGCGTGGGCGCCGTTTCCACGCCGTCGGCAGCATCTCATAATCGCCCGCATGCCCTTCGCCCGCCGATTCCTCCCTGCTTGTCTGCTCTCGCTGTCCGTGTCCTGCGCTTTTGCGGCGACGACGCCCGGCGCGGCCGCGTCCCCCTCCAGTCCGGCCTTTGGTCTGCTCATCAAGCTCAAGTCCGGTGCGACCTCGACGGCCGGGCGCGAACTGCCCCAGCAGGTGACTCGCGAACGTTTGGCGCGGGTGTTCCAAGGCAAGTCCCTCGCCATGGGCAGCGTGCGACCGATCGACGAGCAGGCGCAGCTGGTGAGCTGGGCCCGGCCGCTCCAGCGTGCCGAGGCCGACCGTCTGGCGGCCGAGCTGCGTCAGGATCCCGACGTCGAGTGGGTGGAGCCCAATGTGCGCGAGCGCCGGATGCAGGCGGCCCCTGCGCCCAACGATCCTTATTACAGCGGTGTTGCCGTTGGCGAGCAGACGGTCAGCCAGTGGTGGCTGAGTGCCTCGCCCCAGACGGCCCGCTCGCGCGGCGTGCCCAACATCGCCAACGCCTGGCGCATCGCGACCGGCGGCCCGGTCAGCGTTGCGATACTCGACACCGGCCTGCTGCGCAATCACCCGGACTTGCAGGGCGCGCGCTTCGAGACCGGCTATGACCTCATGACCAATGAGGACGGCAAGTCGGGCGACGGCGACGGCCCCGATCCCGACTTCTCCGACACGGGCGACGGCGTCGCGGCCAACGAGTGCGAAAGCGGCAGCGTCGAGGAAGCGAGCTCCTGGCACGGCTCGAGGATCGCTGGCCAGATCGGTGCGCTGACGGACAACGGCAGCGGTGTCGCGGGCATGAACTGGGGCGCGCGGATCGTCTCGGTGCGCATCGCGGGCAAGTGCGGCGCCCTGGTCAGCGACATCATCCAGGGCATGCGCTGGGCCGCTGGCTTGTCGGTGAAAGGGGCGCCCGCCAATCCCTGGCCGGCCCGCATCGTCAACCTGAGTTTCGGCGGCTCCGAGCGCAACTGCGCGCCGTACCAGGACACCATCGACGAGCTGGTGCGCCGCGGCGTGCTGGTCGTGGCGGCCGGCGGCAACGAGTACGGCTCGGTGTCACGGCCGGCGCGCTGCCCGGGCGTCCTGGGCGTCGGCGCCGTGAACCGCAACGGTTTCAAGGCCACCTACTCCAACCTGGGGCCACAGATCGGCATCACGACAGTCGGCGGTGATCCGGAAGACGGGCAGCGCGGACCTGAGGCCTTCGACGGCGGCATCTACACGGTGTTCAACTCCGGCACCGCAGCCCCCGGGACGAACACCTACGGGCCGGCCATCGGCACCAGCTTCTCCACCCCCATCGTGTCGGGCGTCGCATCGCTGATGCTCTCGGTCAACGATCAGTTGACCCTCGACCAACTGGTGCACGGCATCAAGGCGACCAGCCGGCCCCATGTCACCACCAGCCAGCTGGCGGCGCCCGAACTCGCGGTCTGCGATCCCTCGCTGCAGCAAGGCCGCTGCCTCTGCACCACCTCGACGTGCGGCGCCGGCCTGCTCGATGCCGAAGCGGCCTTGCAGTACGCGCGCGACCCGTCGGCCTACCCGGCGGCCCCGGTGTTTCACACCCCGGGCGCAGGCGACGAAAACGACGATGGTGGCGGCGGCGGTGCGCTCGACTGGGGCTGGCTGGCCGCCCTGACCGCGGCGGCAGGCTGGGCCGCGCGGGTCCGCCGTCGTACGGCCTGAGTCCGGACGGCGAGCGCAGCGCTCAGGCCGCCGTCCCCACCCGGCAGGCTGAAAAACCGCGCCCGTTCAGCCGCGGCTTGAGGGTTTGCAGCTGCGACTGCAGCGCTTCGTCGGCCGCCGGCACCCGTACCGAATAAGTCAGCACCGGCGGCGTGATCGTCACCAGCCGTGCCGCGCGCAGGCCCTTGCCCTGCAGCGCAGCGAGTCCGGCTTCGGCCTCGCGCTTGTCGGTATAGCGGCCGAGCGAGAGGCCGAACTCGAAGCCCGGCGAGTTCAGCACTTCCTCCGCCTTCACCCCCAGCGGCCGCAGCTCGGCCTGGCGGCGCTGCATCGCGTCGCGTGTCGGGAAGCGTCCGAGGTAGAGCATGAAAACGCCCGCCTTCTCGTGGAGGATGGGCCGCCAGGCATCGGCCGGCAGCTGGGTGCGGAGCACCGCCCGGGCGGTGGTGAACTCGGCCTCGGTGAAGTGGCCGCTCTCCAGGCAGGCGGTGGTGATGGCCGCCGCGGCGCTTGCGGCGCCGGTCAGCGCTGCCGACGTCGCGCCGGTGTCGGCGGCCACCGCTGGCTGCAGGCCTGCGCCCGGCAGCTGCAGGGCCGCTCCCGGTCGTGGTGTTTCGCCGGGCAGGCGGATCGCCTCGGGCCGCACCTGGTCGCGCAGGCGCTCGGGTTCGCGCTGATTGGGTGGTGCCGAGACCACCCCCTCCAGGAGTCCATGGCTCCAGGCATAAAAGCCCAGATTGGCCAACAACAGCAGCACCAGCAGCACTCTCAGCATGGCCTCACGCTCACTTCCCCGCTTTCGATGATCCTCAGACCGGCAGCGGTCTCCAGCCGCAAGGCACCGCTCGCGTCCACGCCGCGCGCAACACCCTCCGGTGCTTCGGCATGGGTGGTGCGGACCGGCAGGTCGCGCAAGGCGTCGAGCACGGCGAAGCGGGCGGCAAAGGGCGCGAAGCCGGACTGCTCGAAGCCCAGCAGGGCCCTCAGCAGCGGCTCGGCCACCCGCTGCAGCAGGGCAGGCGCTGTCAGCGCGGGCTCGAGTTCCTGCAGGGCGCCCACCGCATTGCGGCCATCGGGTGCCGCGATGGGCTGGACGTTGAGGCCGACGCCGACCACCACGTAGCGGCCCGCTTCGCCGGGCGCCAGGCCCGTGGTTTCGATCAGGATGCCGCCCAGCTTGCGCCCCGCGCGCCCGCCGTCTCGCAGCCACAGGTCGTTGGGCCACTTCAGCACGATGCCGGCTGGCAGCGCCTCGGCCAGCGCGACGCCGACCGCCAGCGACAGCCCGGCCCAGTCCCGCGGTGCGCAGGGCAGGCCGAGAGAGAAGGTCAGCGAGGCGCCCGGGGCCGAATGCCAGGGGCGGCCCTGCCGACCACGGCCCGCGCTCTGGCGCTCGGCCACCAGCAGGCAGGGGGCCGTGTCGCCGCGGCGGGCACGCTCGAGCAAGCGGGTGTTGCTGGAGTCCACTTCAGCGGCCGCCTCGATGCTCAGGCCGGGGCACAGCGGGACCAGCTGCTCCCAGAGGGTTTCGCAGGGCCAGTGCAGCGTCGTCATGTCGGCGGACGGTGGAGGCGGTGCCTGCGGCCTCAGCGCTTGGGCGCCAACATCGTGCCCCGGCACCGGCTGCTGCCGCAGCGGCACTCGTATTCCTTCTTCAGCTTGGCGGTGTAGCGTGCGTCGATGACCAGGCCGTAGTCGTAGAACAGCTCCTCCCCCGGCTCGATGTCGCGCAGCGCCTTCACGAACACGCGGCCGTCGATCTCGTCGGCCTCGCAGTTGGGATCACAGGCGTGGTTGATCCAGCGCGCCGAGTTGCCCTTGTACTTGCCGTCGATGACATGCTGGTCGTCGATGTGGAAGTAGAAGGTATGGTGCGGGTCCTTGGGGTCGTGCGGATGGCGGCGCAGCGCCTCTTCCCAGCTGATGACCTCGCCCAGGTATTCGATGATGGTCTCGCCCTGCTTGAAGGCGGTGAGGGCGTAGACCCCCTTGCCGTGGATGCCCGAGCGGCGCACCTGGATGCGGCGGCCCGTGGGGGTCTTGGGGGCGGGCTGCTCGGCAGGAGAGCGAGGCGCGGGGGCGCGAGACGGCCGGGCTTGCGTCATGGATGACTTTGGGTACATTGAAATTGAGCGCGCATGCGTGCGTGCGCGTACGCGCGAGGAGCCGGCATTGTAGGCGGCTCCCTCGCTGAGAAGTCAATTCCCGAGGAGATCGGCACCGATGACCCTTCCCGTCCACAGCCTGCTGTCTTGTCCCTGTCGCCCGGCTGGTCCGTGGCGCCAGGCGCAGCGCGTGGCATCCTCCTTGCCAAGGCCCAAGGGCTCGTCCCCGGCGCCGCGGCGCGGTGGGCGGGGCGGACCGGCACCTGTGGTGCCGTCCGGCCGAGGACAGGGTGTGTTGCGCAAGGCCTCGCGCCCGGCACTGGAATCCTCTGAGCAGTAGTGAGTACGATGAGCAAAGCATTGGTAATCGCCGAGAAGCCCTCGGTCGCACAGGACATCGTGCGCGCGTTGACGCCCTCGGTCGGCAAGTTCGACAAGCACGATGAATATTTCGAGAACGAGCACTACGTCGTGACCTCGGCGGTCGGCCACCTGGTCGAGATCAAGGCGCCCGAGGAATACGACGTCAAGCGCGGCAAGTGGAGCTTCAGCAACCTGCCGGTGATCCCGCCGCATTTCGAGCTCAACCCGATCGACAAGAGCAAGGGCCGGCTCAATGCCATCGTCAAGCTGATCAAGCGCAAGGACGTCACCGAGATCATCAACGCCTGCGACGCGGGCCGCGAGGGCGAGCTGATCTTCCGGCTCATCGTGCAATACGCCACCCCGGCGAAGGGTCCCCTCAACAAGGCCATCAAGCGGCTGTGGCTGCAGTCGATGACCCCGCAGGCCATCCGCGATGGCTTCGACAAGCTGCGCACCGACGAGCAGATGCAGCCGCTGGCCAGCGCGGCGCGCTGCCGGTCCGAGGCCGACTGGCTGGTCGGCATCAACGGCACCCGAGCCATGACCGCCTTCAACTCGCGCGACGGCGGCTTTTTCCTCACCACGGTGGGCCGGGTGCAGACGCCCACCTTGTCCATCGTGGTCGAGCGCGAGGAGAAGATCCGCAAGTTCGTCTCGCGCGACTACTGGGAGGTGCGCGCCACCTTTGGCTGCGAGGCCGGGCAGTACGACGGCAAGTGGTTCAACCCGAAGTGGAAAAAGACCGAGGGCGACCCGGAGCTGCGGGCGGACCGGCTCTGGACCGCCAAGGAGGCCGAGGCCATCGCCGAGGCGGTACGCAACAAGAGCGGCACCGTCACCGAGGAGTCCAAGCCGAGCTCGCAGTCCAGCCCCTTGCTCTACGACCTGACGTCGCTGCAGCGCGAGGCCAACTCGCGTTTCGGCTTCTCGGCCAAGACCACGCTGTCGCTGGCACAGGCGCTGTACGAGAAGCACAAGGTGCTGACCTACCCGCGGACCGACTCGCGCGCCCTGCCGGAGGACTATCTGGCGGTCGCTCGCGACACCATCGAGATGCTGGCCGGTGACGACGCCACCCGGCTCTACGCGCCGCACGCGAAGAAGGCGCTTGCCGAGGGCTATGTGAAGCCCAACAAGCGGGTCTTCGACAATGCCAAGGTGTCGGACCACTTCGCCATCATCCCGACGCTGCAGCCGCCCAAGAGCTTGAGCGAAGCCGAGCAGAAGCTCTACGACATGGTCGTCAAGCGCTTCCTCGCGGTGTTCTTCCCGGCCGCCGAGTACTTGATCACCACGCGCATCACGGTGGTCCGGAACGCCGGCCAGGAGCACAGTTTCCAGACCAACGGCAAGGTGCTGGTCAAGCCCGGCTGGCTGGCGGTCTACGGCAAGGAGGCCCAGGAAGATGACGCCATGCTGGTGGCGGTGAAGGCCGGCGAGACGGTGCACAACGTCGACGTCAATGTGCATGCCCTCAAGACCAAGCCGCCGGCGCGCTACAGCGAAGCGACGCTGCTCGGCGCCATGGAAGGCGCGGGCAAGCTGATCGACGACGACGAGCTGCGCGAGGCCATGCAGGAGAAGGGGCTCGGCACGCCGGCGACACGCGCGGCCATCATCGAAGGCCTGATCCTCGAGAAATACCTGCTGCGCGAGGGCCGCGAGCTGATCCCCACGGCCAAGGCCTTCCAGCTCATGACCTTGCTGCGCGGCCTGGGGGTCGAGGACCTGACCAAACCCGAGCTGACCGGCAACTGGGAGTACCAGCTGTCGCAGATGGAGCGCGGCCGCTTGAGCCGCGAGGCCTTCATGGACGAGATCGCCGCGATGACGCAGCGTATCGTGCAGAAGGCCAAGGAATACGACCGCGACACCATCCCCGGCGACTACGCGACCCTGAAGACGCCCTGCCCGAAGTGCGGCGGCGTGGTCAAGGAGAACTACCGCCGTTTCAGCTGCGTCGGCAGCGCCGGTGCCGGCGGCGAGGACGGCGGCTGCGGCTTCTCGATCAGCAAGATCCCGGGCGCGCGCAGCTTCGAGCTGCCCGAGGTCGAGCAGTTCCTGCGCGACAAGCGCATCGGCCCGCTGGAAGGCTTCCGCTCCAAGGCCGGCTGGCCCTTCACGGCCGAGCTGAAGCTGGTCTACGACGAGGAGCTCGGCAACTACAAGCTGGAGTTCGACTTCGGCGAGGACGCGCGCAAGGAGGCCGAAGGCGGCGAGGCGGTGGACTTCAGCGACCAGGAGTCGCTCGGTCGCTGCCCCAAGTGCCAGGGCTCGGTCTTCGAGCACGGCACCAGCTATGTCTGCGAGAAGAGCGTGGGCCCGCACCCGACCTGCGACTTCAAGAGCGGCAAGATCATCCTGCAGCAGCCCGTCACGCGCGACCAGATGGGCAAGCTGCTGGGCGAGGGCAAGACCGACCTGCTGGAGAACTTCGTCTCGGCGCGCACCCGGCGCAAGTTCAAGGCCTTCCTGAAGTGGGACGCCAAGGAAGGCAAGGTGGTGTTCGAGTTCGAGCCGCGCGCGCCGCGGGCCGCGGCCAAGAAGGCGGTGGCCAAGAAGGCGACCGCGAAGTCCTGAGCGGGGGCGTCATGGCTGCCGTGCCCGAGCTGCCCGTGACCGCCGCGCCACCGCCCGGCGCCACCGCGCTTGTGTCCACCCGGGTGCACCACCGGGTCGCGACGGTGGCGGTGCGGGAGCACCTGATCGGCTGGGTGCGCTCGGGCGGCAAGACGCTGCTGGGTCCCGACGGCCGCACCTGCGTGCGCCGCGACGAGCTCTTCCTCGTCGCCGCCGGCACGCAATGGGACGTCATCAACGACCCGGCCCCCGAGGGCCGCTACGTGGCCCAGCTGCTGCTGCTGTCCAAGCCGCTGGTGCAACGCTTCCACACGCGCCATGCCGTGGCGCAGGCCACCCCTCGCCTGCGCGGCGCCCAGGGTCTGCGGGCCGATGCCGAGCTCGCCGGGGCGATCGAGCGCGCCGCCGCCACGCTGGCCGCACCCGACGCTCTGGCCGAGTTGCAGGAGCACCGGCTGATCGAGGTGCTGTTGCTGCTCGCGCAGCGCGGCTGGACCTTCGAGCCGGCCGAGGAGTCCTGGCAGGACCGGGTGCGCTGCCTCATCGCGAACCGCCTGCATGCCGACTGGACCCTCGACACGCTGGCGCGCGAGTTCCACACCAGCCCCAGCACCCTGAGTCGCCGCCTGGCCGAGCAGGGTACGACCTTGGGCGGCGTGGTGCGTGAGCTGCGCCTGGAGACCGCGCTGGGGCTGCTGCAGACCACCGAGCTGCCGGTCGGCGAGATTGCCGCGCGCTGCGGCTACGAGTCGCACAGCCGCTTCACCGCGGCCTTCCGGCGCCGCTACGGCTTCGCGCCTTCGCAGCTGCGGCCCGGCGTGCCGTCGCCGATGACGACTTCCGAACAGCAAATGCTTGCCGCGGGCTAACGCGGCTGCCGCCCCGGGCGGCACCATCTCGGCTCGCACAACAAGGAGGTCGAGATGCGTCATCACTTTCCCCTGTCTTCTCTGCTGCCTGCTGCCGTGCTCGCGCTGTCGACCGGCCTGGCCGGCGCCGCCGAGTTCTCGCTGCGCAGTCCCCAGGTGCGCGACGGTGGCCAGCTGGGAACGGCGCAGGTCTTCAACGGCTTCGGCTGCAGCGGCGGCAACCGCTCGCCCGCGCTGCAGTGGAGCGGTGCGCCGCAGGGCACGAAAAGTTTCGCCGTGACGGTCTATGACCCCGACGCGCCCACCGGCTCCGGCTGGTGGCACTGGGTGGTCTACAACCTGCCGGCCAGTGTGACGAGCCTGCCCGAGGGGGCCGGCACGGTCGGCGGCATCCTGCCGACCGGCGCCGTGCAGGGCCGCACCGACTACGGCACCCCCGGCTTCGGCGGCGCCTGCCCGCCGGCGGGCGACAAGCCGCACCGCTACATCTTCACGGTGCACGCGCTCAAGACCGACAAGCTCGACCTGCCGGCCGACGCCTCGCCGGCCCTGGTGGGTTTCATGCTGCACGCCAACCGCCTCGGCCAGGCCCGCTTCACCGCCACCTACGGCCGCTGAAGGCCTCGCTCGCTACGCAGTTCCCACGCGCGCCGGGCGCTCCGGCTCGCGATACTGCGCGCATGTCCAGCGTCGTATCTTTCAAGCTGTTGGCGATCTTCGCCGTGGTGGCGCTCGGCTGGGGCGCCGGGCGGATGAAGTTTTTCGGTGGCGGCGAGACGGCCCGCGCGCTGTCGAACGCGGCCTTTTTCCTGTTTGCGCCGGCGCTGCTGTTCCGCACCACCGCGCGCATCGACATCGCCACCTTGCCGTGGTCCACCCTGGCGGCGTTTTTCGTCCCCGCCACGGCGTGGATGGTGGCGATCTACTTCTCGCAGCGCCGCCGCGCCCTGGCCTCGCCGGCCGGGCCCAGCGTGCGCGCGCTCACCGCGACCTTCGGCAACACCGCCCAGCTCGGCATCCCGATGGCTGCCGCGCTGTTCGGCGAGCAGGGTCTGTCGATGCACCTGGCCATCGTCAGCGTGCATGCGCTGACCCTGTTGTCGGTGCAGACCGTGCTGGTCGAGCTCGACGTCGGCGGGGCCGCCGCGCGCGAGCAGGGCGGCCGCGCCAGCCTGCGCCGCATGCTCCTGCAGACCGTGCGCAATACGCTGATCCACCCGGTGGTGCTGCCGGTGCTGGCCGGGCTGGCCTGGAACCTCACCGGCTGGCGCATCGCCGAGCCGGTGGACGGCGTGCTGCTGATGCTGGGCGAGGCGGTGGTGCCGGTCTGCCTGGTGGGCATCGGCATGTCGCTCGCGCACTACGGCCTGAAGGGCGCGGCCGGCAGCGCTTCGGCGCTGACCGCCGCCAAGGTGCTGGCGATGCCGCTGCTGGTGCTGCTCGCCGGCTACTTCGTGGCGGGGCTGCGCGGCCTGCCGCTGACCGTCATCGTGATGGCGGCGGCCCTGCCGACCGGCAGCAACGCGCTGATGTTCGCGCAACGCTATCGCAGCCAGGAAGCCGAGACCACCGCGGCCATCGTCGTCTCGACGCTGTCATTCGTGTTGGCGGCGCCCTTGTGGCTGTCGCTGCTGGCCGTGTTGCCGCAAGCCTGAAACAGCGCCCGGCAAGGGGCTGCGGGGTTTGCGACAATCGTGGGCATGAGTTCTACCGACATCTCCGCCTACATGGCCCACGTGGGCGCCGCGGCCCGCGCCGCCGCCACGCTGATGGCGGCCGCTTCCACCGCGGCCAAGAACAACGCCCTGCTCAGGCTGGCGGCGCTGATCGGCGAGCAGCGCGCGACGCTGCAGGCCGAGAACGCCAAGGACATCGCCCATGCCGAGAAAAACGGCCTGAGCGCGCCCATGGTCGACCGGCTGCGCCTGACGGACAAGGTGGTGGCCCAGATGGCCGAGAACTGCGTGCAGGTCGCTGCGCTGCCCGACCCGGTGGGCGAGATCAGCAACCTGAGGCGCCGGCCGACCGGCATCTCGGTCGGGCAGATGCGGGTGCCGGTGGGCGTCTTCGGCATGATCTACGAGAGCCGCCCCAACGTCACCATCGAGGCCTCCTCGCTCGGCATCAAGAGCGGCAACGCCTGCGTGCTGCGTGGCGGCTCCGAAGCCATCCACTCCAACCTCGCGCTGTGGCGCCTGGTGCAGCAGGCGCTGCGCGAGGCCGGCCTGCCGGCCGAGGGCGTGCAGCTGGTCGAGACCACCGACCGCGAGGCGGTGGGCCGGCTGATCGCGATGCCCGAGCACGTGGACGTCATCATCCCGCGCGGCGGCAAGTCGCTGATCGAGCGCATCAGCCGCGAGGCCAAGGTGCCGGTGATCAAGCACCTGGACGGCAACTGCCACGTGTTCGTCGATGCCAGTGCCGACCTGGAGCTGGCCGTCAAGGTGACCGACAACGCCAAGACGCAGAAATACAGCCCCTGCAACGCGGCCGAATCGCTGCTGGTGCACCGCGACATCGCGGCGTCCTTCCTGCCGCGCATCGGCGCGGTCTTTGCCGCCAAGGGGGTGGAGATGCGTTGCGATGCCGCCAGCCGTGAGCTGCTCGGCGCGGTGGCCGGCGCACGGCTGGCCGAGGCGAGCGAGCAGGACTGGTCGGAGGAATACCTGGCGCCGGTCATCAGCGTCAAGCTGGTGAACTCGCTCGATGAAGCGATCGCCCACATCAACCGCTATGGCTCCCACCACACCGACGCGATCCTGACCGAGCACCATCCCAACGCGATGCGTTTCCTGCGCGAGGTCGATTCCGCCAGCGTCATGGTCAACGCCTCGACCCGCTTCGCCGACGGCTTCGAATACGGGCTGGGCGCCGAGATCGGCATCTCCACCGACAAGTTTCACGCCCGCGGCCCCGTGGGTCTGGAGGGGCTCACGTCGCTCAAGTACATCGTGCTGGGACAGGGTGAGGTGCGGAGCTGACATGAAGCCGCAGGCGCAGCAGGCGTTGGATCCCCGCAGGGCCCTGGTGCTGTTCTCGGGCGGGCAGGATTCGACCGTCTGCCTCGCCTGGGCGCTGTCGCGTTATGCGCAGGTCGAGACGCTGGGCTTCGACTACGGGCAGCGCCATCGCATCGAGCTGGAGTGCCGGCCGCGCGTGCTCCAGGCACTGCGTACGCAGTTCCCCGGCTGGGCCGCGCGGCTCGGCCTCGACCATGTGCTGGACCTCTCGCTGCTGGGCCAGATCAGCGACACCGCGCTGACCTCTGAGCGCGCCATCGAGATGGCCGACAACGGCCTGCCCAACACCTTCGTGCCGGGCCGCAACCTGCTGTTCCTCAACTTCGCCGCCACGCTGGCCTACCGCCGCTCGGTGAGCGTGCTGGTGGGCGGCATGTGCGAGACCGACTACTCCGGCTACCCGGACTGCCGCGACAACACGCTCAAGGCGCTGCAGGTGGCGCTCAGCCTGGGCCTGGACCAGCCGCTCGTGATCGAGACCCCGCTGATGTGGCTGGACAAGGCCCAGACCTGGAGCCTGTCGAGCCGGCTCGGTGGCGAGGCACTCAACGAGCTGATCGTCGAGCACACCCACACCTGCTACCTGGGCGAGCGCGGCGAGCGCCACCCCTGGGGTTACGGCTGTGGCCGCTGCCCGGCCTGCGAGCTGCGCCGCCGTGGGCACGAAAGCTGGGCCGCGGGGCAGGGGCGCCTGCCGGCCTGAGGGTCGGGTGCATCGGCCGCCGGGGCACCGGCTGCCCCTTGGGGCCAGGCCCCGACCGTGTGTCGTCACCCCCCGAGCCCCAGGCTTGGAGCCCGGCAGCGCCTGTCGTAGAGTCGCGGGACCCTGAGGTGAGAAGAGGAGAGAGCCGATGAGCACAACACAGATCGTGGCCTGGTGCGTCCTGGCCGTGCTGGTATTTTGGGGGGTGGGCGCCTACAACCGGCTGGTGCGGCTGCGCAATGCGATCTCCAACGCCTTCGGCCAGATCGACGTGCAGCTCAAGCGCCGCTACGACCTCATCCCCAACCTCGTCGAAACCGCCAGAAAGTACATCTCGCACGAACGCGAGACCCTGGAGGCGGTCATCGCCGCGCGCAACCAGGCCCGCACCGCGGCCGAGCATGTCCGCGCACGCCCGGCCAGCCCCGGCACCGTGGGCACCCTGGCGATGGCCGAGCAGGCCCTGCAAGGCAGCCTGGGCCGGCTGATGGCGGTGGTCGAGAACTACCCCGAGCTCAAGGGCGACCAGACCCTGCGCGAGCTGTCGGAGGAGCTGACCAGCACCGAGAACAAGATCGCCTTCGCCCGCCAGTCCTTCAACGATGCCGCGCTCGACTACAACGACGCGGCCCAGCAGTTCCCCACCACCTTGATCGCCAACTTGTTCGGCTTCAAGGCGGCGGGCATGCTGCAGTCCACCGGCAGCGAGGCCGAACGCCAGGCGGTGCGGGTGCAGTTCTGATCCCGGCGGCGCCGGCACCATGCGTTTCCGCGAGCACCAGGACCAGGCCCGGGCCGCCACGCGGCGCCTGCTGCTGAGTTTCGTCGCCGTGCTGCTGCTGCTGGTGGGCGCCGTCAACGGCGTGCTGGCGCTGATCTACAAGCTGACGCTGCCCTGGACCAGCGGCTTTCCCGAGTTTTTCTTCGAGACCAACACCGGCCTGGTGCTGCTGTTCGTGCTGGGCGGCTGCTGGTTCGAGATGCTCAGGCTGCGCGAGGGCGGCGCCCACGTCGCGCGGCTGGCCGGCGGGCGCCGCATCGACGAGCCCGGCGGGCCGGGACTGGACCTCTACGAAAAACGGCTGCGCAACGTCGTCGACGAGGTCGCGATCGCCTGCAACGTCAAGCCGCCCGAGGTCTGGGTGCTGCCGCGCGAGGACGCGATCAACGCCTTCGCGGCCGGCTGGCAGATCGAGGACGCGGTGGTGGCCGTGACGCGCGGCGCGCTGGAGCGGCTCACGCGCGACGAGCTGCAGGGTGTGGTGGCCCATGAGTTCAGCCACCTGGTGCACGGCGACACGCGCCTCAACATGCGCCTGATCGGGCTGGTGTGGGGCCTGCAGATGATCTACACCTTCGGCCACTCGCTGGTCGAGCCCGACGAGCAGGGCCACCGCAGCCCGGCCCTGTTGTTCGGCCTCGGACTGATGGCGGTGGGCTCGCTGGGCTGGCTGGCCGGGCGCCTGCTGCAGGCCGCGGTGTCGCGCCAGCGCGAGTACCTGGCCGATGCCTCGGCGGTCAAGTTCACGCGCAGCGTGCAGGGCATCGGTGGCGCGCTGCGCAAGATCGCCGACCAGGCCTGGCGACGCCAGGACGCGTTGCACCATCCCCAGGCCGACAGCCTGTCGCACTTGTTTTTCGTTTCGCGGCTGCGCTGGTCGGCGCTGTTCGCCACCCACCCCCCGCTCAACGAGCGCATCCGCCGCATCTACGGTCATGCGGTGGGCCCGCTGCCGGCGCGCCAGCTGGCGCCCGAGGACGACGACGCCCCCGATACCGAGCCAATGCCCGGCGTGGTGCTGTCCTTCGCGGTCGGCGCGGCGCGGCGTGCGGCGGCTCAGGTGCTGTCGCCGCCGGCCGAGCCCGAGGCGCGGCGGCACGACCCGGTGCAGCGCGCCGTGCTCGACCCGGTGGCGTCGGGGCAGGACGAGGCGCTCGGCCGCATCCGCCACTGGCACGGTCCGGGCGAGCGCAAGGCGGCGGTGCTGGCGCTGCTGCTGACGCCAGGCAACGATGCCGAGCTGAAGGCCTGGCAACAGGAGACCGAGTCGACGGCCTCGGCGCCCGGCGTGCTGTGCGACGTCCGGCAGCTGACGCATGCGGCCCGCCTGCCGGTGCTGGAGCTGCTGCTACGGCGCAGCGCGACGGTGCCGGTGGTGGAGCGGCGCGCGATGCTCGAAGCGGCGCGCCGCGTGATGGGCGCCGACGGCCATGCGAGCCCGCTGGACCGCCTGCTGTGGCTGGCGATGCGCCGCCTGCTGGGGGGGCCGCCGGTGCGGCCCGAGGGCGCCGCCAAGGACATCCGGGAGCTGGCGAGGGCCATCGCCGTGTTGACCGCCTTCCTGGCGAGAATCGTCGCGGCCGGCCTGCCCGGCACACCACCCGGACTGCCGCCGCTGTGGTGGCGTTCGGTCTGGCGGGCCCTGATGGGCGACCAGCCGCTGCCGCCCTGGCGGCTGCCCGACGGCGACGCGCTGGTGCAGGCGGTCTACGAGGTGGCGACCTTGTCGGCCATGCAGCGGCCGGTGCTGCTGCGCACCTGGGTCGACACGGCGGTGCAGCTGAGCCCTCAGGGCCGGCTGGACGAGCCTTCGGCCGATGCGCTGCGTCTGATGGCCTTGCTGCTGGACACGCCGGCGCCACCGGCGCTGGCCGGCTTGTACATCGACGTCGGGACTGACTGAGACGCCGCACTGGTGCGGCGGGCGGATCCCGCACCCTTCGAGGAGACCCATGAAACCCCTGTCTTCCCTGGCTCACCTGCTGGCCGCTGCGGCGCTGCTGGCGGGTGGTGGCGCGCGGGCCCAGAGCCCTGCCGCCGAGGCCGATGCCCTCTACGACAAGAGCCTCTCCGCCACCTGCGCCCACTGCCACGGCACCCGGGGTCGGGCGGTCACCGGCTCCGGCGTGCCGGCCCTGGCGGGCCTGTCCGAGGCCTACCTGGTCGAGCAGATGCGCGCGTTCAAGAGCGGCCAGCGTCCCGCGACCGTGATGCACCAGATCGCCAAGGGTTATGACGACCGCCAGGTCGCCCGGATCGCGGCCTACTTCGCCGCACAGAAACCGTGACGCGGAGGGCAGCGATGGACAGACGAACGTTCGTGCAAGGCTCGGCGGCGCTGGCGCTGCTCGGCCTGGGCGGCTGTGCGAGCGGCGGCCGGGCGCCCGAGACGGCGCGCGTGCTGGTGGTGGGCGGCGGCTATGGCGGTGCCACCGCAGCGAAGTACCTGCGGCTGTTGTCGGACCAGCGGATCGAGGTGGTGCTGGTGGAGCCGGAGCCGGCCTTCGTGTCCTGCCCCGTCTCCAACCTGGTGCTGGGCGGCAGCCGGACCCTGGCCGAGCTCACGACACCCTATGACGCGCTGCGCCGGCGCCACGGCGTGACGATGGTGAAGGACCGGGTCGCGAGCATCGATCCGGCGCAGAAGGTCGCGGTGCTGGCCTCGGGGCCGCGCATCCGCTACGACAAGCTGGTGCTGTCGCCGGGCATCGAGCTGATGTTCGACAGCATCGAGGGCCTGCGGGCCGCCCATGCCGAGGGCCGCATCCTGCAGGCCTGGAAGGCCGGCGCAGAGACCGCCGCGCTGCGTCGCCAACTGGAAGCCATGCCCGACGGCGGCGTCTATGCGCTGACCATCCCCGAGGCGCCCTACCGCTGCCCGCCGGGGCCTTACGAGCGCGCCTGCCAGGTGGCGAGCTACTTCAAGGCTGCCAAGCCGCGCTCCAAGGTGCTGGTGCTGGACGCGAACCAGGACGTGACCTCCAAGGGCGCGCTGTTCAAGAAGGTGTGGGCCGAGCAGTACCCGGGCCTCATCGAGTACCGGCCGCAGCACAGGGCCGTGGCGGTGGACGCGGCGGCACGCACGGTCAGCTTCGAGTTCGGCGACCACGTGCGGGCCGACGTGCTCAACGTGCTGCCCGAGATGCGGGCCGGCCAGATCGCGGTGCAGAGCGGACTCGCCAACGCCAACGCGCGCTGGTGCCAGGTGCACTACCTCAACTTCGAGTCGACCGCCGCGAAGGACCTCCATGTGCTGGGCGATTCGATCCAGATCGCGCCGGGCATGCCCAAGTCGGCCCACATGGCCAACGCCCACGCCAAGGTGGTCGCCGCGGCCATCGTCGCCGAGCTGAGCGGCTGGCCGGTCGATCCGGCGCCCATGCTGACCAACACCTGCTACAGCTATGTCGACGCCAAGCAGGTCATCCACGTCGCCAGCGTGCACGCCTACGTGGCGGAGGAAAAAACCTTCAAGCCCGTGGCCGGTTCCGGTGGGGTGTCGGCGGGGCCGAGCGAGCTCGAAGGCCTCTACGCCTGGGACTGGGCGCAGAACATCTGGGCCGATACGCTGGCGTGATGGGCTTGAAGCCGCTGCCGGCAGGGTTGCCACGGGCCCGCGCGGAAGGCCGCCGTCCCAGGGCCTAAACTGCCGGCCGTGAATGCCTCCCCGACCCCTCAAGCCCTGCCGCTGTCGCGCCTGCTGAACCACACCGCCGATGCCGTTCGCGCGGTGCGCTCCGGCGCTTCCCTCAACGAAGCGCTGGCCGCCTGCCCGGTGCCGGCGCGCCCAGGCACGCAGGCGCTCAGTTTTCAGGTGATGCGCGGGCTGGGGCGGGCCCAGGCCCTGCGCGGGCAGCTGGCGCGGCGCGCGCCGCCGGCCTGGGTCGATGCTTTGTTGCTCACGGCCCTGGCGCTGCTCTGCGAGGCCGAGGAGGCAGGGTATGCCGAGCACACCCTGGTGGACCAGGCGGTCGAGGCCGTCAAGCAGCGCGAGCGCGCGAGCAGCTCCTTCGTCAACGCGGTGCTGCGGCGTTTCCTGCGCGAGCGCGAAGCGCTGCTCGCCGCCGTCGCGCGCGACCCGGTGGCGCAGTGGAACCACCCGCGCTGGTGGATCGAGCGCCTGCAGCGCGACTGGCCCGAGCACTGGCAGGCCTTGCTGAGCGCCAACAACCAGCGCCCGCCAATGACGCTGCGCGTGAACGCGGCCCGTGCGACAGCCGAAGCCTATTTGGAGCGTCTGCAGGCCGCCGGGCTCGAGGGCACGGCGATCGGCCCGCAGGCGGTGCGGCTGGACCTGCCCTGCCCGGTGTCACGCCTGCCTGGCTTCGAGGCCGGCGACGTGTCGGTGCAGGACTTGGCGGCGCAATGGGCCGCGCCTTTGCTGCTCGAGGCCGAGGGCGGCCGGCTGCCCCGTGGCGCCCGCGTGCTGGACGCCTGTGCCGCCCCGGGCGGCAAGACCGCCCACCTGCTGGAGCTGGCCGAGCTGGACCTGCTCGCGCTCGACAGCGACGCCGCGCGGCTGGCTCGGGTGGAAGACACGCTCGCGCGGCTGCAGTTGCGCGCCGAGCTCAAGGCGGCCGACGCCCGCCAGCCCGAGGCCTGGTGGGATGGCCGGCCCTTCGACGCCATCCTGATGGACGCGCCTTGCAGCGCTGCCGGCATCGTGCGCCGCCACCCCGACGTGCGCTGGTTGCGGCGCGACGCCGACATCGCCCAGCTCGCCGGCATCCAGCGCGACATGCTGGAAGCTTTGTGGCCCCTGCTCAAGCCCGGGGGCCGGCTGCTGTACTGCACCTGCTCGGTTTTCAAGGCCGAGGGCCAGCCCCAGATCGACGCTTTTTTGCAACGCCACAGCGAGGCGCGGCAGTTGGCCGCGCCCGGGCATGCGCTGCCCTTGCCGCACAATGCGGACGTGGCAGCCCATCCGGGGCCGGCGGCCGCGGCCCATGACGGGTTCTTCTACGCCTTGCTTGAAAAGCGCCCCGTCTGAGACGAAGTGTTAACGTGTGTCGCGATCAACGGGTTGCTGGCCGTGAATTTCCCGCTGTCGCGTTGGCGCCAGCGGGCGCCTTGGCGTGGCGCCGAGGGCTGGCGTGGCTGGTCGTGGCGCTGCTGGTGCTGCTGGCCGGGGTGGCGCGGGCCGACGGCGTCGAGTTGCGCGGCATCGAGGTGGGCCGCAACGACGACGGGCTGGTGATCGGTTTCAGCGCGGCCTTCGAGCTGCCCCGCTCGGTCGAGGATGCGTTGATGAAAGGCGTGCCCTTGCACTTCGTGGCCGAGGCCAGCACCTGGCGCTCGCGCTGGTACTGGCGCGACCAGCGCATCGCCCGGCAGAGCCGCACCTGGCGGCTGGCCTACCAGCCGCTGACGCGGCGTTATCGCGTGACCTTCGGCAGCCTGAACCAGCAATACGAATCGCTTGGCGACGCGCTGGCGGCGATCCAGCGCGTCAGCCGGTGGAAAATCGCTGACGGGTCGCAGCTGGAGCGCGGCGAGCGCCACTACATCGAGCTCGCCTTCCGGCTCGACACGACGCAGCTGCCGCGGCCTTTCCAGATCGGCATCGGCGGCCAGGCCGAATGGAATCTCTCGGCCGAGAGCACCGTCGTGATCGAGGACCCGACCTGAGCCTCCATCCACCCCCACCCACCGCCACCACCGCCGCCGTCCCGTGACCAAAGCCACCCGCTGGGCCTGGATCCTCTCCCTCATCGCTGTCTCCGGCGGCGGGCTGGTGCTGCTGTTTCTGCTGGCGCTGTCCACCAACAACCGGCGCCTCTACGAGCAGCATTTCGAATGGCTGGTCTGGCTCAACGGCGCGATTGCCGGGGCGCTGGGCCTGGTCATCGCGATCGCGGCAGTGCGCCTGGTGCTGCGCATGCGGCGGGGCAAGTTCGGCAGCCGGCTGCTGTTCAAGCTGGCTGGCATCTTCGCGCTGGTGGGGGTGATCCCGGGCCTGGCGATCTACACGGTGAGCTACCAGTTCGTCTCGCGCAGCATCGAGAGCTGGTTCGACGTCGAGGTCGAGCGCGCGCTGGACGCCGGCCTCAATCTCGGCCGCGTGACGCTGGATACCCTGGTCAACGACCTCGCGAGCAAGACCCGCGTCGCGGCCGACCGCCTCGGCAGCGAAGGCCGGCAGGCGGCGTTGGCGCTGGCGCTCGAGCGCGTGCGCGACCAGCTCTCGGCGCAGGACGCAGCGCTGCTGGGTGCCAACGGCCAGCCGCTGGCCAGTGTCGGCATCCAACGCGAGGCGCTGGCGCCCGACCGGCCCTCCAGCGCCTTGCTGCGCCAGGCGCGCAGCCAGCGTGTGGTGAGCCAGCTCGAAGGACTGGACGACGACACCGGCGCGCCGCGCATCCGGGTGCTGGCTTATGTGCCGTCCAACAGCTTTGCGCTGGCGACCGAAGAGCGCTACCTGCTCGTGACCCAGCTGCTACCGGCCTCGCTGGCGGCCAATGCGCTGGCGGTGCAGACGGCCTACCGCGAGTACCAGCAGCGCTCGCTGGCGCGCGACGGGCTGCGCAAGATGTACATCGGGACGCTGACCTTGTCGCTGTTCCTCGCGGTGTTTGGCGCCGTGCTGCTGGCCGTGACCTTGGGCAACCAGCTGGCGCGGCCGCTGCTGCTGCTGGCCGAGGGCGTGCGGCAGGTGACCTCGGGCGACCTGACGCCCAAGCAGGTGTTCGCCTCGCGCGACGAGCTGGGCGGGCTGACGCGCTCCTTTGCCGACATGACACAGCAGCTGTCTGACGCGCGCGCGCTGGTGCAGCACAGCCTGAGCGAGCTGGAGGCGGCCAAGACCAACCTGCAGACCATCCTCGACAACCTGACCGCCGGCGTGATGGTGATCGACCGCCAGGGCCTGATCGCCTCGGTCAACCCGGGCGCCACGCGCATCCTGCGTCTGCCGGTGGGGGCCTATTGCGGCCGGCCGCTGTCGGACGTACCCAGCCTGCAGGACTTTGCCGCCGAGGTGGCGCGGCTGTTCGAGCTGCACGTGGCCGGCAACGAGGCCGGCGAGCGCGACCAGTGGCAGCAGTCCTTCGAGCTGCAGCCGCCGGGGGACGCCTTGCCCGAGCGCGGGCCCATCACCTTGCTGGTGCGGGGTGCGTGGTTGCCGCAGCAGGCCCAGCTGCTGGTCTTCGACGACATCACCGAGGTGGTGTCGGCCCAGCGCTCGATCGCCTGGGGCGAGGTGGCGCGTCGCCTGGCGCACGAGATCAAGAACCCGCTGACGCCCATCCAGCTTTCCGCCGAGCGCCTGCAGCTCAAGCTCGAGGGCAAGCTGGGCCCCACCGAGCAGCAGATGCTCACCAAGTCCGTGACGACCATCGTCAACCAAGTCAACGCGATGAAACAGCTGGTCAACGAGTTTCGCGACTATGCTCGGCTGCCCAGCGCGACCTTGCGGCCGCTGGACCTCAATGCGCTGGTGTCCGAGGTGGCCTCGCTGTACGGCAGCGCCTTCGAAGCCGGACATCTGCAGGTCGAGCTGGCGCCCGGGCTGCCGGCCATCCTGGGTGATGCGAGTCAGCTGCGCCAGGTGGTGCACAACCTGGTGCAGAACGCGCTCGACGCCGTGGCGGACCGGGCCGAAGGTCGGGTATGCGTGCTGACCGAGCCGGCCCGCACCGAGGAGGGCGCCTTGAAGGCGGTGCGGCTGGTGGTGCGCGACAACGGCCCCGGCTTCTCCGAGAAGGTGCTGAAGCGGGCGTTCGAGCCGTATGTGACGACCAAGACCAAGGGCACCGGCCTGGGGTTGGCGGTCGTCAAGAAAATCGCCGACGAGCACGAAGCGCGGGTGCGTTTGAAGAACCTCGGCGGCGAGGAAACGGGGGGCGGCGAGGAGGCCGAGGTGAGGGGTGCGCAAGTTTCGATATCATTTTCGAAGATTGCCCCACCCCATCCCACCCCCAACGACACCGGTACACCGACTGTTGCCGAAGCGGGGAGCTGAGACTGCATGGCCACCATTCTTGTTGTTGACGACGAACTCGGCATACGTGCGCTGCTCTCGGAGATCCTCTCCGACGAGGGGCACAACATCGAGCTTGCCGAGAACGCCGCACAGGCACGCGCCTTCCGCGAGCACACCCGTCCCGACCTGGTGCTGCTGGACATCTGGATGCCGGATGTCGACGGCATCACGCTCTTGAAGGAGTGGGGTGCCAACGGGCAGCTCACGATGCCGGTCATCATGATGTCGGGCCACGGCACCATCGACACCGCGGTAGAGGCCACCAAGTACGGCGCGATGGCCTTCCTGGAGAAGCCCATCACCTTGCAGAAGCTGTTGCGCTCGGTCGAGCAGGGCCTGGCGCGCCAGGCTCCGCGGCCGGCCGCGCCGCCGGCCTCGTCGGCCCTGCTGATGCCTGTGAGCGTGCGCGAGCTGACGGTGGAGCACACCTTGTCCGCGCAGCAGTCCATGGGCACGCCGCTGACGCTGGGCCCGCAGTCCGAGCAGCTGTTCGGCCTGGACCGCCCACTGCGGGAGGCGCGCGACGCCTTCGAGAAGGCCTACTTCGAGTTCCACCTGGCGAAGGAGAACGGCAGCATGACGCGCGTGGCCGAGAAGACCGGTCTGGAGCGCACCCACCTGTACCGCAAGTTGAAGCAGCTGGGCGTCGACCTGTCGCGCAACAAGCGATCCGGCGGCAATTGACCGGCCGTCCAAAAGGACTGTATACTCTCGGTCTCGTTGGCCTGGTAGCTCAGTCGGTAGAGCAGAGGATTGAAAATCCTTGTGTCGGTGGTTCGATTCCGCCCTAGGCCACCAGAATACGACGCCCAACCGTTCTCGGTTGGGCGTTTTGCTTTGGGCGGTTCCCGCACTGCCGCCGGCTTCCGGGCGGTTCTGCCTGTGCCACGGCTTCGTGTCTTTGGGCCTGTTTTGGCCCCAGTTTGATTCCGTCTCCCTCTCTCTTCTCTGAAAAAGAGACTACCTTTCCTAGCCGGCACAAGGAGAAGTCCTTTGGTGACAAGGACTTATGCGTGTGTCGAATAGAGCGGTTGCAAACGTTCTTGGAGGGGCAGAGACGGTGAGAAAACTGCGTGAGCTACCACTTACCTCCTTGGCCTCTCCGCGACTGCGCTGCGCTGCTCCAGCCCGCCGAATTCGTCGCATCGCATGCAGTGGGGCCTCCGGAAACTAGATCACATGTGAAGAGTGGCGGCCAGTGGCATTGAGTTCCAGCATTCAATCCGCGGCCGTCGCGCGCGCCTCAAGTTAAGCACGGACCGGTCGAAATAGCGCGACCACCACCCTCGCATCGGCGCCTCATGTTCTTCGATCGATTGTCCCTTCGTGCACGCCTACTCGGCGGATATCTCGCGGTTGCTGCGGCGGGTGCCGTCACTGGCGGTGCAGCCGTTTTTGGCGTTTCCGCCGTGAACGACAACTTGAGCACGCTGTACGACAAGCACCTGCGGGGCCTTTCCTACGTAAAGCAGGCCAATGTGGAACTGATCCAGGTGGCGCGCTACCGCGCACTGTATGCCTTTGCCGGCGATCTGGCTGCGCGCAAAGCCTATCAGGAGGCCTTCGAAAAGCACGTGGCCGCGGCGGCAGAGAGCCTGGACCAGGCCACCCCCCTCATCGTGTCGGAGCAGGACCAGGTGTTGCTGCAGAAGGCGCGCCAGGACCTGGCCACGTACCTTCCGCACGGCCGCCGCTTCATCGAGGCCGTTGGCACGCAAGAGCCACCGCAGGTCTCGGACGAGATCAAGGCATTGAACAAGGTGGCGGTCGAGACCTTCAAGGTGGTGGTTGACGATGTGGAGCACCTCGCCAAGCGCAAGGAGGAGGTGGGCGCCAAGGCCAAGGCGGAAAGCGATGTGATCTACCGGCAAGTCCTGGCGGGCGTGTTTGGTCTAACCCTGCTGGCCGTCACGCTCGGCGTGCTGCTGGGCGTGCGCATCGCGGCTGGCGTCACGCGGCGGCTCGGCGTGGAACCAGAAGTCGCGTCCAGCATCGCGCACCGCATCGCAAGTGGCGACCTCGGCAGTGCGATCCGCGTGCCCCGCGGCTATGAGTCAAGCCTGATCGGGGCAATGCACGCAATGCAGGAACGATTGGGCCAAACGGTCGCGGAGATCCGAAATTCGTCCGGCACCATCTCGCTCGCCGCCAGCGAAATAGCCCAAGGCAACAGCGACCTGAGCGGCCGCACCGAGCAGCAGGCGTCGTCGCTGCAGCAAACCGCCTCCAGCATGGAGCAACTCACGGGGACGGTGGCGCACAACTCGCAGAACGCAGCGCAGGCGAGCGTGCTGGCGGTCAACGCGTCGGATGCTGCGAGAAGCGGGGGGCAGACGGTCAGAGAGGTCGTGGACACCATGCGGGAGATCAACGAAAGCAGCAAGCGGGTCGCGGAAATCATCACCGTGATCGACGGCATCGCGTTTCAGACCAACATCCTGGCGCTGAACGCGGCGGTCGAAGCGGCTCGAGCGGGCGAGCAGGGGCGCGGTTTTGCCGTGGTGGCTTCGGAAGTGCGGCAGCTTGCACAGCGCAGCGCCTCGGCGGCACGCGAGATCAAAGCGCTGATCGCTGCCAATGTGGAGCGCGTCGCGGCCGGTGCAGAGCTGGCAGACCAGGCGGGCACGAAGATGGAGACGATCGTCCAGTCCATCCAGCGCGTTTGCGACATCGCTGGTGAGATTGCATCTGCCAGCCGGGAGCAGGGGGCAGGCATCGAGCAAGTGGGAGCTGCGGTCAGCGAGATGGACCGCGCCACGCAACAAAATGCTGCGCTCGTTGAACAATCGGCCGCCGCTGCCGAAAGCCTGCGTCAGCAGGCACGCCAGCTAGTCGCTGCCGTGGCTACGTTCAATCTGGGCAGCGGTGAAGCACGCATCTAGTGAGCCTGAAAATGCGGCGGGAGGCGTCGCGAGAGCTTGGACGGGAACGAGTACGGCACATCGCATTTCGACGAGGAAATTTCACGGCTCGGCCCGTCTTATCTGCACCCGTTCTCCTGCAAACGAGGGAACCGTGCGAAGAAACGCGTCCCTGTCTCCGCTGAAGAGGTCACGCTTACCTCACCGCCATGCGCACGCACGATCTGGCGAACAATGAACAAGCCCAGCCCCACGCTGCGTTGTTGCGCGCTGGGCTTGTCCCCACGGGTCATTGGTTCGAAAAGCTGCGGCAGCAGCGACGGGGGCACCGGAGGGCCTTCATTGTGAACGGCAATACTGAACGTTTCGTTCTCGATGCTCGAGATGACGACGATTGGTCGGTCAGGCGCGCCGTAGCTCACAGCGTTCGAGACCAGGTTGTTGACAATCTGAACCAAACGGTCTTCGTCTGCCATGCACTCGCCGCTGCCAACGCGCCGGTGCTCCAGCTGCCGCTGGGGAAACGCTAGAGCGAGCTGTTCCAGTGAGTTGGACACCACGGGATGCAGCTGTGTAGGTTTGACGGCGACAGAGAGGCCACGGCCCAGCCGCACCTGCGTGAAATCGAGAAGATCGCCGATCAGGCGGCTGGCGTGGGAGGTGGCGGTGTTGATGCGCGCTATCACGGCAGCCTGATCCGCGCTGGGTTGCATCCGATTCAGCAAGCCCGCGCTCAACTTGATGACCGACAGCGGGTTGCGCAAATCATGGCTGACGATGCCGATCATTTGTTCAGAGAACAACGCGCGGTCTTCGGCCGCGGCGCGTTCTCGGCTCAACTCTGTCACGTCGTGCAAAATGCCGACGAACTGCACGAGCCGCCCGGCCCCGTCAAAGAATCCCTGCCCAGCGCCACTGACCGTGCGTTCAATTCCGTCGACCCCTCGCAGGCGATACATGGCAGCATAGCGCCCTGATAAAACGCTTTGTGCGGCCAAGTAAGCGTGCGCCTCCCCGGCGACGTCCTCCGGATGTATCCGCGCCACGTACTCCTCTCGTGTGATCGCTCTTGCTTGGTCGTACCCGAGCAAGAGCGCGACTTTGTCCTCGTATCGCGCGGCGGGACCGGCAGGGTCGATGTCCCAAAGAAACAGCTGCGCGGAGTCGAGTGCGAGACGAAGGCGCTGCTGCGTCAACGCAAGCGCTTCTTGGGCCTGCTGTTCTTTGGCAAGCAGCTGCTCCGCGCGTTGACGTTCGCGTAGCAACTCTCGCTCGTACTGATGCCGGTCCTCTGCTACAAACGCAGCCACTTCATGAAAGATCACGCCGCCATGTTCCCGACGAACCGCGTTGATGACCATCGGGATCGTGCGGCCGTCCCGGTGTAGAACGTCCAGCTTCACCTCGGAGACCGAGCCTTGTATTTGCAGCAACGGAGCCCAGTGCGTCTGGTGAAAGATGCGGCCGCCCATCGTCAGAAGCTCTTGCAGCTTGCGCTGCCCGACGAGCTCTTTCGTGTCGCGTCCTACCCACCTGCAGAAGGTCCTGTTGACTTTTCGGAAGGTGCCGTCGCGCGAGGTCACCATCAGCCCGCATGCCGCGTCCTCAAACAGCACCTGCGCATCGGGTAGCTGCCCCGCGTCTGAGCCTGACATATCAGGCCTGCAGGGAGCGAAGGAAGTCGTTCATCGCCTCACTGCTCGCGCTCGGCTCGCTCAGATGCGGGCAATGGCCGACGTTCTCGATGATCTTGAGCGTGCTGTTCGGGATCATCCGGTGCATGTACTCGCCCACGCACAGGGGCGCGATCAGGTCGTCACTGCATTGGAGGATCAGCGTGGGGGTGAGCAGCTTCGGCAGGTCGGCGCGGTTGTCCGACATGAAGGTGACCCGCGCGAAGTGTTTGGCGATTTCAGGGTCAGTGCGACAAAAGCTATTCGTCAACTCTTCCCCAAGCTCGGGTTTGTGGGGGGCACCCATGATGGCAGGTGCCATGTTGCTGGACCACCCCAGATAGTTGCTCTCCAAGGTTTCCAGTAGCGACTCGATGTCGGCCCGCGTAAAGCCGCCGACATAATCGTCCACGTTGATGTAGCACGGAGAAGGCCCCACCATGATTTGCGCCATGAATCGCCCGGGCGCTTTCAGATCGGCAAGCAAGCCGATCATGGCGCTGACAGAGTGGCCGACAAAAATGATCGGCCCTGCTCCGAATTCGTCCACGATCTCAAGCACATCGTCCGCGTAACCTTCAAGCGAACCGTATTTGGTGCGGCAATAGGCGCTGAGATCGGACTGGCCACTGCCGACGAGATCAAACAGGATCGTCCGGAATCGCTTTTCGAGGCCAGGGGCGATGAAGCGCCACATGTTCTGATCGCACCCAAATCCGTGTGCCATTACCACTGTCGCGGGGCCGCTCCCCGAGACCCGGACGTTGTTGCGTTGTTGTACGCTCACAAGAAGCTCCCAGATGCACACACCGCGCCTTTCATGTCAGGCGCCAAGAACGGCATTCTTTCATATTGAAAGTCTGGCACTTTTCGTAACGCGGCCAGCGCACCCTTGCAGTCCCTTCAGCCGTCAAGAGGCGTGGCCCCAAGACATGAAGAAGCGACCGACCAGGACTTCCAGGGGATGCCGGCGCATCCGCCCGGACGCATCAGGAAGCGGCGCGCCTAGATCAGCATCCTTCCCGGCTCGATGCCGCTAAGCACTTCCGTGCCAGTCAAATGTGCAGAAGGCATGCGGCAGCAGTAAAGGGCAGGCGCGCCCGACCAAGCCGAGAGGTACGAGCGCGGCGCTGGTCCGGTCTTCATCAGCCTCGGGCCCCTTGCAGGACAGGTTCTACAACGAGACGTTCAGACTGAATGCTATCGCCCGCGCGTGCCTGCTCGTGACGCACACAGCTTGCAGGTTCGCATCGGGTGGCAAAGGGCGAGAGGGCTGCGGCGCACACGGGCACACCGCTTGCTGAAAGGGATGTCGCTGAATTTTCAGCCCGCATGGAGTCCACTGTGATGCAAGAGGAGCGGCGCGTTCACCAGCGCAGGGTCGTTCGGGTGCCCGCCGTACTTCGACTGTCTTCAGGGCGGGAGATGGAATGCCGGGCGCTCGATCTCAGCCTGGGTGGTATCAGTCTCGCTGTGGAACAAGATCCAGGCGTTGGGACTGCAGGGCTGCTCCGAGTCGCAGTTCCGTTCCCTGAACGGTCGCAAGCGATCTCTGTGTCGGTGGTTGTGGTCCAGAGCATCTTGACGGACAGCGGTTTTCGCGCGGGATTGCGCTTCGGGGATCTGCCTGAAAACGCGCGCGAAGTGTTGCATGAGTTTCTGTTTCGCTGATAAGGGTCCTCGCGTCTCATGAAAAAAGATCTTGCTGGCATCACAATCCTCCCTGCTGCCTTCGAGGAACTGGCAGGAGACTGCAAGTTCGATCCCAAGTTTCCGCCGTCCTTCCCCGCCTGGTTGGCACTTGAAGCAGAAGGTGCCGAGGAGGCACGTGCCGCGGGAAGAACAATCTTGCGGGTCGACCTTGAACCGGCACGCTTTCGACGCTGGTGTCAAATTGTGGGAATTGTCCCCGGTCTTGAGGCCTTGCGAGCTTACGCGATCGTCGAGCGCCAGCAATCGCAACCCTTGGCCAGGGGTTTGAGGGCATGACAGAACCGCGACGTTGTCATGTGCCGGGACATGCCAAAGCCGGAGGTCCGTCAAGGATGTGAAGAGTTGAGACGGCGAACCAGCGCGGCAGCTGGCCGATCTTGCGCGCATCCCTGTAACGCAAGATCCGAATGCTGCGACTGAGATAAGGCGTGGGAGACGAGCAGCACCGGCAAATCAGGAACCGAACGGCGACAATCCTGGCGGCAAGCAAAGGAAGGACAACGCGCTGCGGTCTTCCTTGCCGCCTCCGTAACTGATCTGTGTAGATCCACGTTTTCATTTGGCTTTCAGCAGAAGAATGACGAATCCGCCGTTTAGGACTTCCGCCGCGGAAGCCACTGAGCTGTCCCTGTTGAGGGACCTCTGCGAAAACGCCACCGTATCGCTGTTCGTCATGGACGACCGGCAGCACTGTGCGTACATGAACCGCTCCGCGGAGGTACTGACGGGGTACAGCCTGGAAGAGGTACAGGGCGCGCCCTTACACCAGTTCATACATCACCACTATCCTGACGGTCGGCCGTACCCGCTCGACCAGTGCCCAATCGACAGGGCTGCGCCTGCCGGGATGCAGGAGCGCGGCGAAGAGGTGTTCATACACAAGGACGGCAGCTTCTTCCCCGTGAGCTTCACGGCCAGCCCGATTCGCCGAGACGGCCGGGTCATCGGCACCGTCATCGAGGTACAGGACGCGCGACCCAGGCTACGGCAGGATGAGGAACGCGACGCAATGCGGCAAATCGGACTCTTGATCCTTCAGGAGTTAAAGGCCGAAAAGATCGTACAGGCGGTGACGGACACCGCGACACAGCTAACCGGCGCGCAGTTTGGCGCCTTTTTCTACAACGTGATCGACGATAAGGGAGAGAGCTACACCCTTTATTGCCTATCAGGGGTGCCACGGGAAAAGTTCGACCGCTTTCCGCTTCCACGCGCCACGCGTTTATTCGGCCCCACTTTCCGAGGCGAGGGCACCATTCGATGTGCCGACGTTCAGGAAGATCCACGCTACGGGCAAATGAGCCCCCATTACGGTATGCCGGCCGGTCACTTACCCGTGCGCTCGTACCTCGCCGTTCCAGTGAAGCTGGGGAGCGGGGAAGTGGTGGGGGGGCTGTTCTTCGGTCACGCGTCGGCCGGTGTGTTCACCGAGGTTCACGAGCGCCTGGTTGAATCGCTGGCAGCGCAGGCGGCAATCGGTTTGAATAAGGCCAAGCTGTTTCAGGAGGCAGACCAAGCGCGCAGGCGCGCTGAGCGAGAGGCGGAAGAAAAGTACCGCCTTTACCATGAGGCGGCGGAGGCAAATCGGCTGAAGGACCAATTTCTCGCGACGGTGTCGCATGAGCTTCGCACACCGCTGACCTCGATCCTTGGCTGGACGAAAATGCTATCAATGGGCACGCTCGATGCGGAGATGACCCGCAGGGCGATCAGCACGATCGACCGCAACGCGCGGGCGCAGGCGCAGATCGTCGAGGATCTCCTCGACATATCGCGCATCGTCAGCGGCAAGTTGCGCTTGAATGTCCAGCTGTGCGCGCCCGCGCAGTCCGTCGAGGCGGCTGTGGAGGCAATGCGCCCGGCGGCACTGGCGAAGGACATCCGCCTACAGCTCTTGGTAGACCCGCTGGCCGGCCCTGTTTCCGGAGACCCGGAGCGTTTGCAGCAAGTCGTGTGGAACCTTGTGTCCAACGCCGTCAAGTTCACCCCGAAGCGAGGTCGGGTGCAAGTGACAGTGGAGCGGGTCAACTCTCACATCGAAATCACTGTAAGGGACAGTGGCGCCGGCATCGCCGCGGAACACCTGCCGCACATCTTCGAGCGTTTCACGCAGGTCGACTCGTCTTCAACCCGTCAACACGGCGGCCTCGGCCTTGGGCTGGCGATCGTGCGGCAACTGGTCGAAATGCACGGCGGCACGGTACACGTTGCCAGCGACGGCCCAGGGAAGGGCGCCGCGTTCACGGTCTGTTTGCCCCTCGCCCCCATCACCACCAAGTCCACAGGTGACGTTTCGGTTGCGCGAGTACATCCGACGACGGGAACGACAGGGGCAGACACTGAGCTGGCGCGTTTCGGACTCGGTGGGTGCACGGTGCTGCTGGTTGAAGACGACGAAGATGCCCGGCACATGCTTTCCGCAGTTCTCGAAAGTGGTGGGGCGACGGTCGAGCTGGCGTCCTCTGCCGAGCAAGGGCTTACCCTTGCAGAGGGCTTGCAACCGGACGTCGTGATCAGTGACATCGGCATGCCAGACCGTGACGGTTATGCTTTTATCAAAGCGCTGCGCGCACTGGAAAGAGAACGGGGCCGCACCTCTGCGCCCGCGATCGCACTGACCGCCTTTGCCCGCGTCGAGGATCGTTTGAGAGCCCTCGAAGAGGGTTTTCAGATGCACGTGCCCAAGCCAGTTGAGCCCGCTGAACTGCTGGCCGTCGTATCAAGCCTTCGCTCGTGGAAAGCCCAATTGGCATGAGCCGAGCGGGGCGTGCCGGGCAGTTTTTGTAGAGGTCGCCGCGAAAGCGACGGCCAAGTACCAGCAGGAGAATCTAGCTTCGCGGGAGCGGTACCGATTGAGGGAGGCCGCTGGCAACCGGCGAAGCGGGACAGCAGTCCTTGGCTCACTTGATCACTTCCCCATCACAATGCGGTGCTGCGTACCGCTTGTACTTGAGATTTCATGCAGTGATGGCTTTCCGTTTCCGTTTCGGTTCACCGTACACCTGGTGCGCGCGGTTTTCTGCGCCCGTCATACAAGCAGATGGTGGGGGAGTTCGCGCGAGCACCATCCGCGCCCGGCTGGTTCTCCTGGTCCTCGCAGCGATGATTCCCACGGTACTCGCCGCTGTCGCCGCGATCCTCGCGTTCTACGCCGAGGAAAAGCAGGCGTTTTCCGCGCGTGTGTTGGAGACGACCCGGGCCGTGTCTCTGGTTGTTGATCGCGAACTTGCGAGGCGAGAAGCGATCGTCAGAACCCTCTCGGAGTCACCCACGTTGACCAAAAACGATCTCGAGGGGTTTTACCACTACGCGAGGAGAGTAGCTCCGACCAACGATAGCGCCATCATTCTCTCTGATCTTGGCGGCCGACAGCTTCTCAACACTCGACGCCCCTTCGGAGAATCGAACCTTCCAACAACGGTTTTCCCTCCGCTCAGAACCGACCCGCTTGCGACGGTGGTTTCAGACCTCTACTTTGCACCTTTTGGCAAGCAGTACAGCTTTGCATTGGAGGCACCCGTCGTCAGAGATGGCAAGGTCATCTACTACGTGGGGATGGGGAGCTTCGCGAGCCACTTGCAGAAGGTGCTGAACGACCAACGTCTGCCGCCGTCATGGATTGGATCGGTGATCGATCGCACGGGTCGCATTGTGGCGAGGACGACAGATCCGGCGACGATTGTCGGCAAGACAGTGACGCAGGACATGCTCGCCCAGCTTGCGTCGAAAAGTGAAGGCGCCTTCTACACCGTGTCCGTTGACGGGCGGCGGGTCTTCGCGGCCTTCAGCAAAGCCCAGCCCTACGGCTGGGGCGTCATCATTGGCGTGCCCGTGCAGGAGCTGGCTTTCCCGGCCCGGGCGGTGGGGCGATTCGCTGCGGTTGCTGCTGTATTGACCCTTGCTGCGGTGGCCGGCGCGATGTGGGCTGCAAGAAGCATCCTGAGGCCCGTGACAGCGATTCGCCAAGTCGCCGAAGATTTGGGCCGCGGAGCCGACATCAAGGCAACCGAGACAGGCCTGGCCGAAACGGACGAAGTGCTGCGCGCAATGGCAGTGGCGTCGGCGTCGATCCAGGGCGCCGCCGAGGCGATGGAGCAACGAGTGAAAGAAGCCCTGGCGAAGGCAGAACGAGCACAAACTGCGGTCATTCAGAATCAGCGCCTAGAAGCCGTCGGCCATTTGACGGGCGGCATCGCGCACGATTTCAACAATCTGATGATGGTGGTGGGGACGAACGCGCACATCCTGCGGCGTTTGCACCGTCAGGGTGAGCTAGATCCCCAGCTGGCCGGCATAGAGCGTGCGGTCGCCGCAGGAACGCGCCTGACCCGGCAGCTGCTCACGTTCTCGAGGCGTCAGGCGCTGCGGCCCGAAGTGCTCGACCTTCGCACCCGCCTTCCAGCCCTGCTTGAACTGGTCCAGCCCGCAGTCGGCAGCGCGATCGCGGTGCGGGCCGAGGTAGCAGAGGGGTCGATGTGCATTGAGATCGACCCCGGCGAACTCGAGCTTGCGCTGCTGAACCTTGCGATCAATGCCAAAGATGCGATGCCCGGCGGCGGCACATTGACGGTCAGAGTTCGTAGAGAGGAAGGTCAGCAAGCCGGCCCTGCTCCCTCGGTCCTGCTCGAGGTGGAAGACACAGGACGGGGGATAGAGCCCGACGTGCTGGAGCGCGTGTTCGAGCCCTTCTTCACCACGAAACCGCTGGGCCACGGAACCGGCCTGGGGCTCAGTCAGGTGTTTGGCATGTGCTCGCAGGCCGGCGGTTCCGTGGTCGTTGAAAGCGCGCCCGGACGGGGAACGGTTGTCCGCATGCGCTTCCCCGTTGTCTCGGAGGCCCTGGTGTCGCCTGAGCAAAGCGTCGAGGAGGCGGACATGCAGGTCAACGCTGCGGTGCTCCTCGCGGAGGACAACCCCGATGTGGCTTCGGCAATACGGGAAGTCTTGGTGTCCGCGGGATGCCAGGTACGGTGCGTTCGCACAGGGGATGAAGCACTTGCTACTCTTGACAGCGGCGAGTTGTTCTCGATCCTCCTGACCGACGTCCGTATGCCGGGCAGACTGAGCGGTGTCGAGCTTGCGACCATCGCGCAGCAACGCCACCCGAGGACTGCGATTGTGCTGATGACGGGATACACCGAAGAACTCAACATGGCTCGGTCGCTGACTCTTCCGGTGTTGCCTAAACCGTGCGATGCGAGAGAGCTGCTGCTTGCGGTCCGCGATGCCGTGCAAAATCGGGGCAACCGCGGCATGAGCCTTCTGGTTACAGACAAGAAGTGAGCGGCGGCCGACGCGGGCAACAACTGGCACGCGATGCGTCGAGGTCGTGAGACGGTGCGCGCCGCTGGCTCTCCATGCAAAGTCCGAAAGTCGGGGCAACTCGCTTCGCGATTGCCCTTCGGCGTGCCAGCACTGGTGCACGCCCGGGGCAAGTTCGACGAGTTGATCAAGCACGGCGACAGCGACGTGGCCGCCGAGGCGATTCGGTGCATGGCCTTGATCTTCAAGCTCGAGAAGGCCGCCCGGAACTGCAACGCCCAGGAACGGCTGGCGATTCGCCAGAGCAGACGCAGCTGGACTGGGACGAACTGCGCGCCTGGCTGCAGCGCGAGCGCCAGCGGGTGCCGGATGGCAGCGGCATTGCTGGCGCCATCGAGTACAGCCTGAACCGTTGGACTGTGCTCGATCGCTTCCTCGCCGACGGCGAGGTCAGTTCCGGGGCGACGATCCTGCCGGTGACCACATCCACAGCGCCGTGGAACGGGTGGCCTCGGTCGCGGGCACCGTCAAAGACCTCGGGCCTTGGTCGGCCAGCCTGCAGTGGCGCTACCTGGGGCCGAGCCCTTTGATCGAGGACAACAACGTGCGCGCGCCTTTCGACCCTGCTGACCAACCTGCGGGTGGCGCGGCAGTTCGGCAAGGACGTTGAAGCGACGCTGGACGTCATCAACTTGCTGGACCGCAAGGCGAACGACATCGAGTACTTGTATGAGTCCCGGCTGCCGGGGGAAGCAGAGGTGGTCGAGGACAAGCACTTCCACCTGGCCGAGCCCCGCAGTGCGCGGGTGACGCTGCCTAAGCAGTTCTGACTCGTGGCGCTTGCCCTGCGTGCAAGCCTGTCGCGACGCATCTCGTCATCACCGCGACAGGGTAGGCAGGCGATTGCGGTATCGCGAATGGGGAAGCAACAGCGGGAGCCGCGCAGCACCGGTACCGCCCGCGCTTACCACTCGGGGTGCAGTACGCGCTCACGCAGGCCGGCTCTACGACCCCAGCTGCGAAGCCACCTGCGCTGCAGCCCCCCGCGCGGCCTCCTTGCTCTGCTCGATGAAGTGGCGCACCAGCGCGGCTTCCGCTGCCGGCAGGCGTTCCATCCGAATCCGCGTCTCGCGCTTCACTTCGCGCAAGCGCCACTCGATCTCCCGCAGGATGATCTCCACTTCGAAGTGAACATGCGGCTCCGCGACCCCCAGGCGTTCGCGCAGTACCTGCGGGCTGAGGGTGTCGAGGCCCGTGCTCGAAAACGCGAGCCGGATGCGCCGGCCGCGCTCGTGCGCATGGTGCATCAACTCCTTGAGCGCCGGGTTGCCGCCGCGGATCTGCTCGTCGATGTTGGCGGCCAGTGCGTACAGACGTTGCAGTGTGGCGCTGAGGACCGACACCCTCGCAACCAATGCTTCGATCTCACCTGACGTGAGCGGGGACGCCGGCTCTGAGGGCAGAGCGGCGGACACTCGTGCGGCCTGTGCTACGCGCGCCACCAAGGTGCGGTTGAATTCGCCGCGAATGAGCTTGATGGCGACGTCTGCCCGCTCACTGGGACTACGCCCGGCTTCGATCAAGCCAATCAGCATCTCAGCCAGCGCGAGCACCTGGCCTGACACCGGCAACTGTACGCCGCGCAGCCCCTGCGGGTAGCCGAAGCCGTCCAACCGCTCGTGGTGGAACAGCACCGCCTCGGCCACCTGCGCACCAGCGCCCGGCATGTCGCGCAACAGGTGCGCCGCCACGATCGGGTGCGTCGCGATGTGCTTCCACTGCTCCGCCTTGAGCCGCGGCCCGGCTTTCAGGATCGCCGGATCGATGTAGAGCTCGCCGACGTCATGCAGCAAGCCGGCCATCATCAGCGTATGCAACCCCTTGCTGCCGCCCTCGGGCAGGTCGTGGTACATCGCGGCGCCGAGCAGGCTCACGCCTACCGCGTGCTCCAGCTTGTGCGGCCCTTGCGCGGCGTAGACGGTCAGCATCGATTCCGTCGGCGCCGTCAGGTGCAATTCACGCAAGGCGGTCGTGACCAGCCGCGCCGTCGTGCCGCCGCACACGTGCGCCAGCAGCGCATGCCGGTCTAGCAGGGCCTCGGCCACCTTGTCGAGCTGTTGAGCAGCTGCCCCGTCAATCACGCGAACCGACGACTCCAGCGGCTTGCGCAGCTTGTGCTGCAGCAGGCGGTCCTTCGCCTTCGCGTCGATGCGCGTACCCTTGGCGACGAGCTTGATGCCGCTGCCGGTGACGATGTCTTCAGCGGCTTCGATGCCGGCGGTCTCGGCGACCGCGACGACGCGGTTCAAGTAGTGTTCGTTGACGACGAGCGTGGTGGTCATGGCGGTACTCCAACGGACCCTTTCGTCCGATTCAGCGACACGTCTCGGTGATATCGGCTGGATTTCGCCGAACTTGAGGATCGGCGAGCGGGTCGTGATCACGCCTTTATGCGGACCATCGCAGTCCACTGCATATACAGCGAGGGCACGTGCTGCGAAGGCAGCTATCCACCCAGTCGGGGAAGGCCGCCCTGCGGGCACCAACCGACGATGGGCAGGACGCCGAAGGACTTAAGTCAGATGGCATCACTTGTTCGATGGCAACGGGGGTAGCCCAGCGGTCCTGCACAGCAGGAGGCCACCTCTCCTGTATGCTCGTTCGATTGGTGCCGCGGAGGTGTACGTAATGCCGAAGACTTATGCGCAACTTCAAGAACAGATGGAAAGCCTGCGTCGCCAGATGGAGGTGGCGAGGCGAAGGGAAGGGGCAGGCGTTCTGAAGGAAATCAAGAAACAGATCGCGCTCTACGGCTTCACCGCGGAGGGCGTGTTCGGCGGGGAGCAGAAGGCACGCGCGCCGAAGAAGCCGGAACCCAATGGATCAGCGTCGGCCGTGCCCAAGTACCAGGATGCCAACGGGAACAGCTGGTCCGGCCGTGGTCCCCGTCCGAGATGGCTCCGAGCTGCGCTGGAGAACGGTGAGGCGCTTGAGTCCTTCCTCGCGAAACCGGACGCCGAGGCCAGCGCGATAGCCGACGACGAAGCTCCAGCTTCTGCCAGAACGCGTCGCGCTGGTGTGAAAACGGCTGCCGCCCGAAGGCTGCACCCAAGAAGCGGGCACGTAAGGCTGCGGGGAAGAAGGCAAGTGCCGGCGGTTCAACTCGGAAGGCTGCTGCATCGGACACCCCTGCCAAGCAGGGCCGCAAACGTTCGGCGGAGTCGAAGGCAACGGCCAAGAAGCTCCGGTCCTCAAAGGCAGTACGAGCCAGGCCAGGCGCCGAGCCGGTGGTCAACGAAGTGTCCGATTCCGAGGCGGCGCAGGGCTGAAGCAGATCAGCGGCCGGCGACCGCTTCTTGACGACCCGACCCGCTAGGCGTCTGGTCAACACCACTTGACCCGGGATTGGGAATCTGCCGGCCTGCCCCAGCGTACAGTGCACAGCATCCCGTGTGCATCAGTTACCCGATGAACTTTGTTGAGACGACTCGCGCTTGGGCGCGCCGCGTCAAGCGTGACGCGGCTGACCCTGTGGTTTGCGCGGACCCATCCATCGACGCCCTGGTATGCCAAGGCCATGGGAGGGTTCGTCGTGGCTTACACCCTCAGCCCGATTGACCTCATCCCCGACTTCATTCCAGTGCTTGGGTACCTCGACGATGTCGTCCTGTTGCCCGTTCTGATCTGGCTCACCATCAGGCTTCTGCCACCTGAGGTGCTAGCCGAGTCACGTCAGAAGGCAGAGCAGTGGATGTTGGACCAAGGCTCGAAGCCGCGTAGCGTCGTTGGCGGCGTAGTGGTGGTTCTGATCTGGTTGGCGATCGCGATGGTGATCTCGCTATGGGCGACCGGTGCGCTGAGGCGTTGAGTACGCCCTCCAGGCCGAGGAGGATGGGCCGCACGGGCGGCGGCCCGCTCGCCCTCCTTCAATCGGTTGTCAGCACCAAGCAGCCGGCCATGATCCGCACCCGAACCTTCGCGTCGACCTCAAAACCCGCGTCCCTCAGCCATTTCCCCCGCAGGCGAACCCACGGCACCGGCGTATCGGCAGTCCCCGGTGGCTCCCGCGTGCGGTCATGCGGGACGAATGCGCCATTGACGCTGAGGTATCGCTCGCGCTTCTCGAGCTTGGTTGTGGGCAAGGCTTCGCCCGGCCTATGATTGTCATCAGCCACGATTAACTTTCAGGAGAAGTTGGTTGTGGTTAGCCGCCCCGAGGTGTTCCCGCACCTTCGGGTCGGCGCCCTTACGGCGTCCGCCGCGCACACAGCATAAAGAGACAGGCTCCCACAGGGAAGGACTCGATGGGCGGTTTTTTGACTCATGGAGATACAAGCGCGTCCATCTGATCACCCCCCCGTGCTGGCCTTGCAGGCTGCAGCGCGACAGGCCGTAATCGGTCCTACAGCCTCAGCACATCGAGCACGGCGCGAGCCAGTTGCGGGGGCGGTGTTGGAGGCGGCCGCCACGGGCTCAGCCCACGTGCGTGTCGTCGTGCTTTCGCGCGGCTCGCCCGGGTCGCGCCACAGTGAATGCTGTGCAAGGTCGTCTTGACGAACTGATCGCAGAGCCCACTCGGCAGCCCCGTCGCTTCCCAGACGCAGGTCCCCGTTCTGCCGTTGACGTCGAACTGCAAAAACGGCACGAGAGTGCCCACTTGGATGGCGATCAAGAGCGGGTCCCGCAGCAGGGTGTGGACCAACTGGTGGTGCAGAACGTCTACCGCACCTCGGTGCGCGACTACTGGGCGCTGCGCCTGGCCTGAAAGAAGGAAGCAAAACGATGGCGTATCAAACGGGCTCCGCTACCGGGCCCAGCCAGCTGCTGGACGCATTGCGGGTCTTTGCGGTCGCCAATGGCTGGAAGGAACTGCGCTGGGGAGCCTCCGGTACCGGGCAGCAGCTGTCCCTGCAGAAGGCGGACCAGTTTGTGCACCTGCGCAGCGCCGTCGAGGAGGCGCTGCGTCCGGGCTACGAGGGCGTCACCGGCATCTTCCTGGTCGGCGCCGACGGCTTCGATGCGGCGCAGCCTTGGAACAACCAACCGGGCACGATTCGCAGCCCGAACAACCAGCTGGAGGGCTGCGGCTTGTACGAAGCCGTGGGCCCCTGCACCTACCACCTGTTCTCGGTCGAGAACCCGACCCTGCTCACGATGGTCGCAGAGGTGGCGCCGGGCGTGTACCACCACCTGGCCTTCGGGCAATTGACGAAACACGGCAGCTACCCCGGAGGCGCGTTCGTGTCGGGCGCCTTCGGTCCGTCCGACTCCATCTATACCAACACGAACGACTTCGTGTTTGCCTACCGCCAGGATCACCACTGCGGCCTACCGTTCAACGACTTCAAGTCCTTCGGCGGCAGTTTCGTGCGGGCCAAGGTGGACGGTTTCGACGGCTGGTTTTCGGTCTGCCACAACCACCCGCTGACCGGCAAGCGCGCCAAGTCGACCTGGGAGGACGGCACCGGCGGGCCCCGCGAGAGCCTGGCGCGCTACTGGTGGGCGCACGCCCCGAACACGCTGAACGGCGCCGCGCCGATGCAGCCGTTTTATGTCTTCGTCGAGCGGCCGGACGGCTTTTTTTCGCCCTTCGGCTACACCCCGCACTTGCGCTATCTGAACATCCAGCATTACACCGCGGCCGAGCCCTTCGCCATCGGGCGGGAGGAGTGGATGGCGTTTCCCGGGCACTCCAAAAACGGCAAGTCGGGTGTGCACGGCTACGCGGTGCGGCTGGTGCGCTGAGCCATGGCGACGCTGCCCGGCAGCCTCCTGCCCGGCTCGATCGTTCAGGAGCCGACCAACTACCGCCGTTCGCCGGAGATCTCCGAGTTCGAGCGCGTCACCTATCCCTTCGACACACGGGACAGCGCCGCCTCGGCATCGGGCGCCAAGGCCGACACCCAGCCAGTCGACGAGCTGCGGCTCCCTCGTGCCGGGAGCTACCTCCCGACCTTCGTGGGCGACTGGTACCACCGCATCCACCTGATCCCCGCGCGCATCGACCTGGGCAACGTCATCAGCCCGGTGGAGCGACGATTGGAGGTCTGGAACGCCCACCTCGACGCTCACACGCTGAACGCGATCGAAGCGACCGCCACCGATGGCCTGACCCTGTCGGGGCAGCCGGAGCCGCCGCTGGCCTTCGGCCCGCTGCAGACCCGGCTCTACCGTTTCACGGCCAGCAGCCGCGGTGCGCCCCTGATCGACGCCCGCTACACCTTCCGTTTTGCCAGCGGGCTGGCAGCAGTGCTGCCCGTAACGGGCCGGCGGGTGGTGGTGTTCGGCATCCGGCCCAACTGGGCCGACGGCATCACCGAACGCCTGGAGTGGCTCACCGAGGTGCTGGAAGCGCATGACGGCACCGAGCAGCGCATCCGGCTGCGCCAGATGCCGAGGCGGGGTTTCGAGTACGGCTTCCTGCTGGAGGGGCAAGACGCGCGGGTGCTGGATCACCTGCTGTTCGCGTGGGGCGGGCGGACGTACTGCCTGCCGGTGTGGACCGACATCGCCTACCTGCCCGATGAGGTGAAGGCGGGCGCGATGGAGCTGCAGGTCCAGGACGCAGCGAATAGCGACTACCACCCGGGCGGCATGGCGGTGCTATGGCGCTCTGTCCTGGACAACGAAGCCGTGCAAGTTCTCGCGGTCGAGGGCAACACGCTGACGCTGAACCTCGCTCTCGGCCGCAGCTGGCCTGCCGGGACCCAGGTGTTCCCCGCGCGCCTAGCGCGCTTGGAGGGGCAGACGGCCGTGCGGCGCATCACAGACACCCTCGCCGAGGGCCGCTGCCGCTTCACCGTGGAAGACCTGACGGCCCCGGTAGGGGCGGAGGCCGGTCTGGCCTACCAGGGCTACCAGATCTTCGATTGGCCGCCCAACCGAAGCGAGGACGTCGAGGACAACTGGCAGCGCAAGCTGACGGTGCTCGACCACCAGACCGGTGCCCGCGGTTTCGAGGATGAGTCCGGGATACCGCAAATTGGGCGGCGGTTGAGTTGGCTGCTGCCGGATCGCGTGCAGGTGAGTCGGTTCCGCGCTTGGCTGGCGATGCGCGCCGGACGTGCCAATCCCGCGTGGCTGCCGACCTTCGAGTCGGACCTGGTGGTCACCCGTCCCGTCGCCACCGCCGACAGCGGGATCACCGTGCGCAACGTCGGCTACAGCCGCTTCGTGGCCGCCCACCCGCAACGCCGCGACCTGGTGCTGCGCACCACCGCGGGGGTGTTTTACCGCCGCGTCACCGGCGGGGACGAACTCTCCGCCGATGAAGAGCTGATCTCGCTCGACGCCCCGCTGGGCGTGACCGTCGCGCCCGCGCAGTTCCTGCAGATCTCCTGGTTGGAACTGGCCCGGCTCGACCAGGACGCCGTGGAGCTGTTCTGGGAGACCGACCAGATCGCCCGCCTCCAACTCTCGACCCGGACCTTGCCTTCATGAACTACCTGACGCAAGAGCAGTCGGCGCACCACGGGCAGCCGCAGGAGCTGTACCGGTTCGCCCAAGGCAGCCAGCGCTGGCTCTACACCTCGGCACAGGAGGCCATCGACTTCCAGTCCGAGACCTACGACCCGGCGCCGATCGCCCGCAGCCAGATCGAGCAGAGCAACGAGCTGTCGCGCAACGGCATCGAGGTGCGCGTGCCCCGGGACCTGCCGCTGGCAGCGCTCTTCATTGCCGCGCCGCCCGAGGGCGTGGTGAGCCTGACGGTGTACCGGCGCCACGTCGGGCCGGGCAGCGAAGCGAGCGAGTTCGTCACCTACTGGAAGGGGCGCGTGATGGTGGCACGGCTGTCCGGCGCGGAAGCGACGCTCAAGTGCGAGCCGGTCGGCTCCTCGCTCAAGCGGCTCGGGCTGCGGGCGCGCTACCAGATCAACTGCCGGCACGTTCTTTACTCGGCCGGGTGTGCGGCGCTGCGCGACAGCTTCCGGGTCGACGGCACGGTCGCCGCGGTCAGTGGCATCAGCGTTCAGGTTGCGACGGCAGCTGCCCGCGAGAGCGGCTACTTCGTCGGCGGCTACCTGCAGGGCACAGCCGGCGCCCGGATGGTGGTGGCCCACGCCGGCATCGACCTCACGCTGGCCGCGCCGCTGCTGGGCCTGACCGTGGGCGATCCGGTGCAGCTGTACGCCGGCTGCGACCACTCGATGAACCACTGCAAGGGCCGATTCAACAACCTCGACAACTTCGGCGGTTTTCCGTTCATCCCCTGGAAGAACCCGTTTTCGGGCGACGCCATCGTTTAGAGCCAGCACCCCATGTGGGCCCAAATCATCGTCTGGATCGTCACGACGGTCCTGTCGGCGCTGCTCGCGCCCAAACCGAGAACCCAGGAAGCGCAGCCCGGCCAGATCGGCGACAAGGACGTTCCCATAGCGTCCCAGGATGCGCCCATCCCCGTGCTGTTCGGCACCCGCGTGATCTCCGGCCCGAATGTCGTCTGGTACGGCGACGTGCAGGTCAAGCCCATCAAGAAGAAGAGCGGAGGCAAGAAGTGAGCGAGGTGACAGCACGGCTGGAACACGCGCGCCAGTTGGGCTATTGCGCCCGCGGCATGCGCCGCTGGTTCGAGGGGCGCGAGCGGACATGGGCCGAGTTCGTCGAGCAGGGCGTGCCGGCCGAGTGGCTGCGCGCCAGCGGCGACGCGATGGCAGTGCGCGTTGCCCAGCAGGCCGAGCAAGCCGCGACACAAGAGCCTGATCAATGAGCGGCGGTGGCAGCAAGAAGAAGGTCACGGTTGGCCACTGGTACGGACTGGGTGCGCAGCTGGTGTTGTGCCATGGGCCGGTGGACGCCGTCACCGAGATCCGGGTCGGCGAGCGGGTGGCCTGGTCCGGGCAGGCCACCAGCACCACCACCATCGGCATCAACCGGCTGGACCTGTTCGGGGGTGAGGACCGCGAGGGCGGCGTCGAGGGCTCCGTCGACATCCTCATGGGCGAGCCAAGCCAAGGCCGCAACGCCTACCTGCAAGAGCGGCTCGGGGCCGACATCCCGGCCTTTAGGGGGGTGGTGTCGCTGGTGCTCAAGCGGGTGTGGGTCGCGGCGATGAATCCGTATATCAAGCCATGGTCCGTTCGCGCCCGTCGAACGCCGCGGGGCTGGTACGAGCAGAAAGCCGCGATCGGCGCTGACGCCAACCCGGCCCACATCATCCGCGAGTGCCTGACCAATGCGGACTGGGGCATGGGCTACCCGGCCGGCGACATGGACGAGGCCAGCTTCCGGGCGGCGGCGGACACGCTGCACGCCGAGGGGTTCGGTCTGTCCCTGCTGTGGTCCCAGGAAGAAACGATTGAGAGCTTCGTGCTCTCGGTGCTCAAGCACGTCGACGGGGTGCTCTATGTACACCCGCGCTCGGGGCTCTTCGTGCTGCAGCTGGCGCGGGCCGACTACCAGTTGGACCGGCTGCCGATTTTCGACCCCTCCAACATCCTGCGCATCGAGGAGTTCACCCGGCCGTCCTGGGGCGAAACCGTCAACCAGGTGACGGTGGTGTACCGGGACGCGGCGAGCGACAAGGATGCCTCGGTCACGGTGCAGGACATCGCCGCGGTGCAACTCAACGGCGGCGTGGTCGCCACTTCACTCCAGTACCCGGGCATCAGCCACGGGGCGCTGGCCACGCGGGTCGCCATGCGGGAACTGAAGCAGCTGTCGGCCAGCCTCGCCAAGTGCACCTTTATCGCCAACCGGCAGGCCGCGGCGCTGCAGATCGGCGGCGTCGTGAAGCTGTCCTGGCCGCCTTACGGCATCGAGCAGCTGCCGATGCGCATTGTCCGCACCGCCTATGGCGAGCTGGCGAGCGGGGCGGTGCGGGTCGACTGCGTGCAGGACATCTTCGGCCTGCCGCAATCGGTCTATTCGGCACCGCCACCGTCCGGCTGGAAGGAACCGACCAGCGAACCCTTGCCCTGTCCGCAACAGGCGCTGTTCGAGGTGCCGTACTGGTGGATCGTCCAGGACCTCACTGGCGAGTCGGACAGCCGGCTCGGGGACATCGGTGACCTGGACGGGCTCGTGGCGGTCTGCGGCTCGCGGCCGAGCGGCGACGCCTTCGGGTTCAAGGCGATGGCCCGCGTGGGTGGCGGCTGGGAGGACAAGGGCCAGGGCAGCTTCACGCCGACGGCGATCCTGGCGGTGGCGCTGCCGCCATCCGGCAGCCAGGTGCGCGTGTCACTGGCGAACGGCATCGGCTTGGAGGATGTCGAAGCGGGCGGGCTCGCCCTGGTGAACGGGGAGTGGCTCAAGGTCGCCTCGCTCGACCGGGCAGGCGCCGGGGAGCCAGCTGCGGTGTTCGAGCGCGGCCTGCTCGACACGGTGCCCGTCGGGCACCCCGCCGGCAGCCGGGTGTGGTTCGCCGAGGAGGCTCGCCACTACCTGCAACCGGAGTACGTCCAGGGCGAGACGGTGCGGGCCCGGCTGCTGACGCAGACGGCGCGCGGGACCTTGCCGCTGGGCGAAGCCCCGGAGATGAGCCTGACGCTGGCCAAGCGCTTCATCCGGCCCTACTGCCCCGGCAACCCCCGCGTCAACAGCCGGACCTACCCGGCGGCAGTCGCGGGCGAGATCATCATCAGCTGGGCCACACGCAACCGCCGCACGCAGACGGCCTACCTCGTCCTGCAGACCGAAGGCGAGATCACGCCGGAGGCGGGGCAAACCACCACCGTGCGCTTCTACGGCGAGACCGGCTCGCTGCGGCGCACCTTGACCGGCCTCGCGGGCAACAGCGTGACCTGGCCGCTGGCGCAGGAGCTCGCGGACTCGGGGCTCGGGCGGGTCAACGCAAAGCTGCGGGTGGAGATCGAGTCACTCCGCGACGGCCACGTGTCCTGGCAGAAGCACAGCATCGAGTTCGAGCGGGCCGGCTACGGCCTGCACTACGGCAACTACTACGGAGGCGTTTGAATTGGCGAGCACCGATCCCAACCTCGGCCTGACCTACGGCTGGGCCCAGGGGGAACACAACTGGAACGGCGGCATGGACGCCAATCTGAAACGGCTGGGCGCCGTGGTGGGACTGTCGGTCAAGGACCGGGATCTCACCGCGCCGCCGGCCACCCCGGCGGACGGCGACCGCTACATCGTTCCGGCAGGCGCCACCGGTGCCTGGGCCGGAAAGACGGGACAGGTCGCGGTGCGCATCGCAGGCGCCTGGGAGTACCACGCGCCCAAGGTCGGCTGGCTCTGCTTCCTTGAGCACGAAAACAAGTTGAGCGTCTACAAGGCGGCCGGCTGGAGTCCCGGCATAGCCATCTGATCTTCCCCTTCCCCACCCGAACCCGCCCCTGTGGCGGGTTTTTCATTTGGAGAACACCGATGACTGAAGAGAACAAACCTGCCTTGGTGGACAACATGCTGGTGTTGAACAAGGAGGACTTCGACGATCTGTTGGACCGGGCGGCAGAGCGCGGTGCCGAGCGCGTGCTGATGCTGCTCGGCTTCGACGACCGCGGCGATGCGGCGCGCGACCTGCGAGAGCTGCGCGATCTGCTGGACGCCTGGCGTGACGCCCGCCGCACAGCGTGGCGCACCGTCGTCAAGGTGTTCACCACCGGGCTGCTCGCGGCGCTGTTGATTGGTGCTTCCATCAAGTTCAACCCCTGGGGAGGCGGCCAGTGATCGAGACGCTGCTGGGCGGCTTGCTCGGCGGCGCCTTCCGGCTCGCGCCCGAGCTGCTCAAGTGGCTGGACCGTGCGGGCGAGCGCGCCCAGGAGCTGGCGATGCAGGACAAGGCGCTGGAGTTCGAGCGTCTCAGGGGCGCGCAGCGCATGGCTGAGATCGGAGCGGCGGCCGACGTCGCCTGGAACGTCGGGGCGATAGGAGCGCTGAAAGAGGCAATTGCGGCGCAGGGCCGGCCCTCAGGCGTGAAGTGGGCAGATGCGTTGTCGACAAGCGTGCGGCCGGTCGTCACCTACTTGCTGGTGGCGATGTACTGCAGCGTGAAGGCGGCGACCTTCGTTGGGTCGGTCCAGACAGGGGTCAGCTTCGGCGCTGCATTGCTCGCAGCCTGGACCGATGCGGACCAAGCGCTGCTGTCCGGGGTACTGAACTACTGGTACCTTTCCAGGACCTTAGACAAGGTACGGGGCGCGTGATGGCCCGTACTGGAAGACCAGAAACGCCGCTGCGCCAGCGATTCCTGGCCAAGTTCAAGATCGATCCGGAAACACAGTGCTGGAACTGGACAGCAGCCTCGTGCCCCCAGGGCTATGGCTTTCTGAAGCGAAAGGACGGTGTGCAGCTGCGTGCGCACCGCGTCGCTTATCAACTGTATAACGGAGAGATCTCATGCGGATGGTGTGTCTGCCATCGTTGCGACAACCCGCGGTGCGTCAACCCGGCTCACCTGTTTGTCGGCACACACAAGGACAACGCAGCCGACATGGTCGCCAAGGGTCGGGCGGCTCGAAGCCTGGGTGAGCACAACCCAGCTGCCCGCCTAACGGCAGACCAAGTGCGTTGCATCCGCAGCGAGATCGGTTCTCATGTCGAGCTGGGACGCCGCTTCGGCGTGTCACCAACGCAGGTCGGCCTCATCAAACGGGGCAAGCGATGGGCGCACCTGTGATCGAAGTGCCTCCGCAGGCCATCGAGCTGGCCAAACGCTTTGAGGGCTTCCACCGCGTTCCGAAGCACGATCCTCTGCGCCGGGCCCACCCGTACATCTGCCCGGCGGGGTATCTGACTATCGGTTATGGCCATCTCTGCAAGCCCGACCACCCGCCCATCACCGAAGCCGAGGCCGAGGTCTACCTGATGCAGGACCTGGCCAAGGCGCTTGAGGCGACGCTGCGCTACTGCCCGGTGCTGTACAGCGAGCCGGAGGGGCGGCTCGCGGCCATCGTCGACTTCACATTGAACCTTGGGGCCGGGCGCTTGCAGACCTCCACGCTGCGCCGCCGACTTAACGAGCGGGACTGGACTGCTGCGGCGCGAGAGCTGCGCCGCTGGGTCTACGGTGGCGGCAAGGTTTTGGCCGGACTGGTCGCGCGCCGTGAGACGGAAGCGCGCTTGCTCCTCGGCATCTCGTCGGTCATCGATCCCGGGCCGTCTCTAGGTCTGACGCCGCGGCCAGCAGCCCGCAAGCACGTCGGGAGAGAAGCAGAAGCTCCGGTCTCTTAGATAAGCGATTGCCTGGCTGCGGCACCTCGCCCAGTTAATGCTGACCTGCGCACGACCGCGATCGGCAGGCCCTGTTGTGTCCCTCAACGGTTGTTCCCCGCCCCAGTCTTCTTATTCAGGAGCAGACGGTCCACGCACTGCAGTACCGCCGGGATGTCCACCGGCTTGGTGAGGTAGTCGTCGAAACCCAGGCGCCGGGCCGCCCTGATCTGCTCCGGCATCGCATCTGCCGAGATCGCCACGATGGGCACCGATGCGCAGCGTCGGTCATGCCGGAAATGACGCAGCAACTCTGGCCCGTTCATGTCGCCGAGGTGCATGTCCAGCAACACCAGGTCCGGCACCTCGCGCGCCAAGAGATCAAGTGCCGCTGCCCCTGAGTCGGCGACGAGCAGACGCACGGAGGGGCGCAAGCGGAACACTTCCCGCAGCAGCAAAACATTCAGCTCGTTGTCCTCGACATAGAGCACCGTGTGCGAACCGGTGAGGCTCGCCTGCGGAACCCCGCCCGACTCCAGCGCCTCGTCGGCCATCAACCTGCCGACCACACGGGGCAACCGCACCGTGAAGGTCGAGCCGACGCCGACTTCGCTGCGCACTTCCAACTGCCCCTGCATCAGCTCCACCAGGCTGCGCGCGATCACCAAACCCAGCCCCGTTCCTTCCACCCCATGGGCCGCGCCGAGCCGGTTGAACGGCTCGTACAGATGGGCCAACTGTTCAGCCGACATGCCGCGCCCCGTGTCCGCGACGTGCAGCGCGATCTGCGCGTCCAGGGTCTCCAATGTCACGTCGACATGTCCGGCCTGCCGGTTGTATTTGACGGCATTGCTGAGCAGGTTCACCAGCACTTGGCGCAAGCGCGTGCGGTCAGCTCGTACAAACGCGTGCACGGGCGCCAGACGCACATCGAGTGTCACCGCGGCCCGCGCGGCTTGCGGCTGAACCAGCGACACGGCTTCGTGCACCACCCCGGAGAGATCGATCGGCTCGATCGACAGCGACATGCCACCCGCTTCGATGGTCGACAGCTCCAACACGTCGTTGAGCACGGCCAGCAGGTGGCGTCCTGCGTTCAGAATGTTCGTCACATGGCGCACGGGCCGTGCGTCCTGGGCTTGCCGCGCTTCCAGTTCGAGCAACTGGGCGAAGCCGATGACCGCGTTCAACGGTGTCCTCAACTCATGGCTGACCCGCGACAGGAACTCTGTCTTGGCTCGGTTGGCCGCTTCCGCGGCGCGCCGCGCCACTTGCTCTTCCTCGAGCGACTTGCGATCGGTCACGTCGCTGCAGTAGCCGTGCCACACGACACTGCCGTCCGATAGGCGTTCCGGTAGGGCGTGGGCTTCGAGCCAACGCACGCGGCCGTCGGGCAACACCACCCGGAACTCGTCCCGCCAAGCGCGCGCTTCCCGAGCAGAGCGAGCGATGTCAGCCTTTACTCGCTCCAGGTCCTCGGAGTGCAGGCGGTCGAACACGGCTTGCGCCGACTCCCGCACTTGCTCCGGGGTCGCCGCAAACAAGGAACGCACCGCCTCGCTGGCATACGGGAGGTTGGCGTGATCGTCCGGCCAGAGTCGGTACTGGTAAATCATGCCTGGCACCTGCGCCGCCAGCTTCCGGAGCAGTTCGTCCTGCGCGCGCGCATGCTGCTCGGCCTCGACGCGCTCGGTGACGTCCCTCGACACCGTCATGAAGCCCCGCACCACATCGCGCTCGTCCGGCAAGGCCGTGCTCAAGGTCTCCAGCCAAATCCAGTGGCCCTGGCCGTGGCGGAAGCGGTAGCGCACGGCTGCCTCCGGCGCGTCCTTTCGGAGCAAGGCGGCGATGCGCGCGGTGAGGTCCTCCCGGTCGTCGACATGGATGAAGTCCAGGGGCAGCTTGCCGAGCAGGTCGGACGGCTCGTATCCCACCGTGGGGGCGGACGAGGGGCTGACGTACTCGTAGCGACCGTCGGGGCCATGGAGACAAACGACATCGCGCACGTGTTGTGCGATGAGCCGCAGCAGGCCGCTGCCCGGCGGCTGGGGCTCTCGGTCCAGGGCCTGTAGCTGGTCCCGCAGCTCAAGAAACAGGACGTGTGCGAGGCTATGAACCATCGGCCCCATCTGGGCCACGAACAGGTCGTCATAGGCAGGCCCTTGGCGGGCGAGCATCAGCACCCCCAGACAGGCCGAGCCGAACCGCAACGGGAAACCGACCACTGCCGGGGCGTCTTTCGACGGCCGCCGGCGCCAGCAGCCGTCGCTCACGCGCGTATGCTGCAGTTCCTTGGCCAGACCGAGCAACACCCCGCCGTCCGTGTCCACCTTGTCGTAACACCGCAGCACCGGGTGGGTCCAGGCGAGGTCCGCCACCACCAGAGTGCGCAGGGAAGAGGATTCGGCGTCGGTCAGCGTCCTCGCCTGGGCCAGCAGTCCCTTCTGGCTGTCTGTGCAGCGCATCAGCTGTTGCAGCATCGGCTCCAGCACATCACAGCACCGTGCTCCCGACAGCAGCAGATCTTGCAGCCACGACGAAAGCGACGCCAGGTCCGAGGGGGCCGCGTCGTCAGGCAAAGAGAGGTCGTTCGAGGCCCCGGTACCGGGCTGGATCATCGCGCAAAGCGCCTTCTTCGGGCGTCCGTCGCCGGACATCGACGCGACAGGATGCCGCCCGATCTATGAAACTTAATCCCGCCGGCAAACCGCGCACCTAGGGCAACTACCCCCTCTCGAGCGAGGCGGCCTGCGTGGGCTTGTGGGGAAGAGACCATCCTCGCAAGTACAAAATAGCGCCAGAACACGGGCCGATCCTCTACCGTCAGGGTTACGGCGCTCGACCTGACTTTTGGGGGCGTTCCTCCCCGGAGGCTGCTGTGGTTTGGCGTCCGTTCTGGGAGCGGACCCGATGACCACATTCGACTTTGCGGAGGTGTTCACCACCGGTGCCCGCTACGCCTTCGCCAGCGCTCTCAAGCGGCGGCAATCGCTCTCGTTCGACTACCACGGCCCTCTCGTCACTTTGCAGGGGGACGAGGTGCAGATGCAGTGCGCCATCCACCGGCTGCTGTGTGGGGCCGGCGACGTATTGGCCGAGGGCTTTGTCATGCTGCATGCCCGGGTGACGCTGAACGACGCGGAGTCCGTGGTACTCATCAGCGCCGGCGGCACGGGCCCACTGTGCGACAACGCCATGACCTCCCAGGTGATGCAGCGTTTGCATTTGCAGGAGTTGGCCCGGGATCGCCGCTCGGAGGAGCACGTTCGTTCCGCGTTCGGCACCTGCCCCAACACCGGTGCGAGCTTGGTGTTCACTTGCATCCCCTCCGAGGGCGCTTTGTTCAACTTCAGGCTGGCGCACTTGGGTGGCGTTACAACGGAGCCTGACGTCAGCGCCCGCGGCGCCTCTGCCTGGGTCACAGCCTTTGATGGGGTGGTGACGGAATCGCTGCTGCGGCAGTTGCAGCGCTTGGGGTGGCGCACCACGCATTTCTCGTCTTGCGAGGACGCCGCCGATGCCCTTGCCGCTCTGGCCCCCCGTGCGACGCCGCCCGCCTGGCTGGTCGTCGTCGAGCGGCAAGACGCCCCCTTGGCCTCTCTACGGCGCCTGAACCAGCTGCTGCCCGCGTCTGCCCTGCGCACGCTGACCGTTCCGCTCGGTGCGGCAACTCTGGAGACGGCAGGGCCGTTGGAGGGCTTCGAGGTCCGGCTGTACCCGTTCAGTCCGGCGGAGCTGAACGAACAGACCCTCCGGGCCCGTTCCGGCGCGGCGCCTTCTTCTGGTCTCACCATCCCAGCCCCGCTGTTTGAGCACCACCGTCCCGTCCTGCTGATCGTGGACGACAACGAAGTCAACCGCCTCCTTGCCGGCGAAATGGCAAGAGTGTTGGGGTACTCCGTGGAGACGGCGATCGACGCGTTTGAGGGCATTGAACGCTGCGCTCAGAGGCCGCCACAGGTTGTGTTGATGGACATCGACATGCCGTACATGGACGGTTATGAGGCGGCGAGGCGCATTCGCCGTAAACAAAGCGTGGGCGAACTGCCCCCGTTCACCATCATCGCGCTCACGGCGGGGCTGGAGACCGTATCCTCAGGGCGCGCCAATGAGGCGGGCATGGACGGTCACCTCAGCAAACCCTTGAACTTGCTGGCGCTGCAATCCGAATTGCACCGCCTGGTCCTGCCGTCCCCCCAAGTCCGCTCTTCTACGAGCACTGCGGCTAGAGACGGGACCGCCGGAGGCTCAAGCGGAGTAGCCCGGCCCGGTTCTGCCGCCCCCACCCGGTAGCGTTGCACTCGGTTTCGTCTGGCCATCGACTGTTGCCTTGAAGCGGAAGCGGGGAATGCTGTTTGCAGCATCGGACGCATGCAATCTGAATCTCCTGCTTTAGATGTTGACCAAGGCCCCCGGATTCTCGTAGTCGACGACAACAAGGACGCGGCAGACTCGCTCGCGGTGTTGCTCGGCTTGTTGGGTCACCACGTCCAGGTGGTGTACAACGGATTGGAAGCGGTCGAATGCGCCCGTAGCTTTCGACCGGCGCTGGTGATCATGGACATCAACATGCCGGTGATGGATGGATACGAAGCCGCGCGCAAGATCCGCGGCGCAGGTGGACGAGAACGGACATTCTTGGTTGCGTTAACGGCCTGCACATCCGAAGACGACCGAGAGGCCGCGGCGCAGGCCGGATTCGATCTCCATCTGCGCAAGCCCGCGAGCGCAGCGTCCGTGATTCACGTCGTATCGCAGGCGCTGGCCGGCGGCGACGACCCATCGGCGTAGTTGGGCACTCCGATTGCTTACGTCCGTCTGGTGCTAGCAAAGCTGCCGCGCGTTCATCAGTCTCCTGTATAACCGCAAGGCTTTCCTACTTCACTTCTTTTCGCCTCATGAAAAAAGATCTGGCCGGCATCGAGATGGACGAAGAACGCTTCGCGGCGGTGGCACGGCTGTGCAAAAACGATCTGAAGTTTCCGTCGTCTTTCGCGGAATGGAATGTGATGGAGCAGACCGGTAGGCTGGAAGCGAGCGCAGCGGGACGGCCGGTCGTTCGCTTGGTTGTTGAGCCCGAGGCATTCCAAACGTGGTGTGAGGTTGTAGGTATCGTGCCTTGTCTCGAAGCGCTGCGCGCGTTCGCCATCGTTAAGCGCGCGGAGGCTGCAGGTTTGAAACGGGCTGCGTAGCCCATGCGGCGCGGCAGCGCGGGCTGGCTGCGAATAGCGTTCTGCCCAGCAAGGAAGGGGGAGGGTGCAAGGTGACTAGGGAACAGCGAGACGGCACGCCACGCCCTGGTGTCGACCTCATGGGCTGCACGTGAGGCCAGTGCGGTTTGCGATGGCCGGGCATTTGGCGGCCCGGTTCTCGCCTATCTGGTCTTCTTCACTCTGTACCCGACATTTACTATGAGCGGCCCATCCCCTAATTGCTGCTGGGATTGATCGCCGGGGCCGTCGCCGACGCTCTTTCGGGGCGGCGAAAGCGAAGCCATAAACGTTGGTGGCGCTGCTTCTTGGGCTAATGTTCGCGACTATCGGCTGGTCGTTGGCCTTGAGCTGCCTCGGCACACTGGCCTTCAGCGCGGCCTACTTCTCCCTGCTCAACTGGGTCTCCGACACCATCGCGACGCGGCTGGCCGTGCTGGTGGTCGGCGCGCTCTTGTGGTTTTTCGTGCCGGTCCTACTGGCATAGGTTCCCGTCGCTGCTTGCACAGGCCACCGCTAAACTCTCGAGCGCGCCCCGCGTTCTTCCCTCCCTATTGGGGCGCCTTCCGGCCCGGCGCTGTTCCCGAACAGCCCCGGCCGTCTCTTTTGGTCCACTGGATTTCTCCATGGGTCGACGAGCATGGGTGGTGCCTGTGCATCCCCCATTTTGGGAGGGTCGCCATCCCTTCTCCCTTGCTAGTATGCGCCCCTGGATCATGGGGTCAGTAGTGCGCCGCCACTTACGGCAGTTCACTCGGCCGCACTGTGCGGCCCCAGCCCACCAACAATTCATTCCAGTAAGGGGCACTCTGCCCCGACGAGGGAGATTCCATGGCGTCTGGCGCTCTGGCGCAAGGCTTGGCTGCCGTGTCGAGCGCGTTTGACGTGCTCAAGTTCTTCGAACAACGCAAACGCTTGCTCAGGCTGGAAACCGCTTTGGAGAGCTGCGTCCTGGTGCCCGAGCGCGCCACGGTGCACGAAGCCGTGAACCAGCCCTTCGAGCTGCTGGTCGATGCGCTCTCGACCTCGGCCTACCTCGATCCGTCCGCGCTTGTAGGCGAGCAGATCAGTCTGCAGCTGCAATGCGGTGATGGCAGTTATCGATCTTGGCACGGCTTTGTGCTGAAGGCTGCACGGCTGGGGTCGGACGGGGGCGCTGCCCGCTACCGCCTGATTGCCGGACCTTGGCTGAGCTTTCTGGCATCGCGCCGTGACAGTTTTGTCTTCCAGGACAAAACGGCCTTGGAGATCGTGGAAGAGGTCTTCAAGGACTACCGGCAAGCCAATTACCGGGTGGAAGTGACGGAAACGCTGCGGCGCCGCAGCCTGTGCATCCAATACCGGGAAACTGATCTGGAGTTCGTCACGCGGCTGCTGGCTGAGGAGGGCTTGAGCTACCACTTCGAGCACCTGGGGGCCGACGGGGCACGGCAGGCTCACACGCAGGGGCATGCGAAACACGTGCTCTTGATCACCGACCGCGCCACCGAGCGGCCCCAGCTCGGCGATGTCCGGTTCACCCGCCCTGACGTGAACACCGTCGGCGACGCGATCAGCCATTTCGCTGCCCACCGCAGCCTGCAGCCCAATGCGGTGACGCTGGGCAGCTGGAACTACAAGCAGCTGGTTGGCACCTCTGCGCGCCACCAGTCCCAACTGGCGCAGGGAGAGGTCGGCGAGTTGGAGCAGTACGACGGCGCCGGCGCCTACCACTACGAGAGCGCGGCACATGCCGCGCGGGCAGCGGCCTTGCGCCTGGCTGCGCACGAGCTGAAGTTCAAGCAGTTCGACGGGCAGGGGGCGATGCGGGGCCTCGAGGCCGGACGGCGCTTTCGCCTGGTGGACCACCCGCTGTACGGCGCCAATACCACGTCCTTCAACTATGCGGGGCAGCTCACCGCCGGCCGCCAGCGCCCCGACAACGAATTCACCTTGCTGTCGGTGGTACATGAGGCGGCCAACAACCTCGGCGCCGAGCTGGCGCGGCATCTGAACCAGCCCGAGCTGGAGCAAGGCGGCTACCGCAACCGGTTCACGGCGGTGCCTGCTGCGGCGCCGGTGGTGCCACTCTGGCAACGCAAACCCACCGCCCCCGGTCCGCAGACGGCGCTGGTCGTGGGCATGGCGGGGGAGCCCTTGACCACCGAGCGCGATCTGCGAGTCAAGGTGCAGTTCCATTGGCAGCGCGGCGTGCAGCCCAACGCCGGCGGGTTGGCCCACCAAACGGCTGGTGATGCCGAGGGCAATGCTCCCGGCAACGAACAGGCCGGCACCTGGGTGCGGGTGGCCATGCCCAGTGCAGGGGCCAACCACGGGGCTGTCCTCATCCCGCGCAATGGGGTCGAGGTCATGATCGAATTCATCGAGGGGGACGGCGACCGCCCGGTGATCGTCGGGCAGGCCTTCAATGGGCAGGACCTGCCGCCGTTTTCGGCAGGGGTTGATTCTGGGGTCAACCACCCCGGGGTCATCTCAGGCCTGTACACCCACGCGTTGGACGGCCAAGGCAGCAACAGCTGGGTGGTGGACGATGCGACCGGGCAGCTGCGCATGCGTTTTTTGTGCACGCACGCCTTAAGCGAGCTCGGCCTGGGGTACCTGATCCAGCAAAGTACGCACAGCGCGCAGCGGGGGGCTTGGCGGGGTTCGGGCTTCGAGCTGGCGACCCAGGGATGGGCCACGGTGCGGGCGGCCGAAGGCCTCTTGATCAGCACCACGGCCCGGCCCGGGGTGGGCGCCAGTGTGACGAGCACCCAGTTGGATGTGGCCGAGGCGGTCGCTCAGCTGAAGGCGGCGCGCGACCTGGGCCAGCGCCTGAGCGAGGCGGCCGAGCACCAGCAGGCGCTAAAGCTGGCCAGCCACGACGACGGGCAGGCCGTGGAGCGTTTCATCCGGGGCCTGGATCCGCACCAGGACGGCCAGTACAAGGGGCAGGTCGACGGCCAGACGGCACTCAAGGCGCAGCCGGGCTCGCGCGAGCTGTCCGATCCGGTCGAGAAGTTCGCCACGCCGGTCATCCTGATGGAAACGCCCAGCGCAGCGGCCATTGTGACGCCGGCCACGCATGCGCAGTTTGCCGGTCAGGACCTGAGCCTCATTGTGCAGGGGGATGTACAGCAGACGGCGGGGCACACGTACAGCAGCGTCAGCGGCGAGACGACCAGCCTCTTCACGCACGATGGCGGGATCCAGGCGATCGCTGCCAACGGGCCGGTGTCGCTGCGGGCCCATACGGATGCGATGGAGATCCTCGCGGACCAGGATGTGTCGGTCATCTCGGTGAACGACGAGATCCGCATCCACGCGAGCAGCAAGATCGAGATGATCGCGGGCGAGAGCCGGATCACGCTCGAAGGCGGGAACATCACGTTTGCATGTCCGGGCAATTTCACGGTGAAGAGTTCAGGGCATCACTGGGAAGGGCCAGGGCGTGGCAGTGTTTCGCTGCCGGCGTTGCCGATGGCGCCTGTGACCATTGAACCGACCGATCTCGAAGTCGAGCGCCTTTACGCGGACGGCGCCGCAGTGCAGGGGGCCCCGGTGACGGTGACCTTCCGGAACGGGATGGTGCGCCAAGGCAAGCTTGGCACCGATGGCCGTGCCGAGTTCAAGAACGTGCCGTATGGTCCGGCAAAGATCGAGATCGGCGAGGACGTGCGGAACTGGAAGCGCGATACACCGCGGCATGAGCCCGACAACCCGTATTTCGAGCAGCCTTTCGACGAAGCGACGGCGAAGGCGTTGTATCAGGTGGTGATGAAGGGCCAGGGAGGGCGCTGAATGGATACCAACAAGGCCCTGGACTGGTTCTGGGGGCTCATCCTCGGGGACTTCAACGAGGATCCGGACGCGGCCCAGATTGTCATCGGCGCCGTCATCGGCTCGCTGCCCATCATCGGCCAGGCAGCCGACATTCGCGACGTGTGCGCCAATTGCTACCAGCTTTCGAAGGATCCCAAGGATTCCTGGAAGTGGATCGCGCTGGTGATCACCCTGCTGGCTTTCATCCCCGGCGTGGGGGACGCGTTGAAGGGGATCGCCAAACTTGCGATGCAGGCCTTGAAGTCCGGAGGAGCGCAAGCTGCGGAACGGATCAGGGACATCCTCGCGTTGGTGCGCGGTCTGGGCAAGGGCGACCCGGTCAAGTGGCTGCAGAACCTGCCTTGGGGCGAGTACCAGTCCCAGGTCGTGGGCTTCTGGCGCAAGGTCACCGGCAACCTGCTGCAAGCTATGGAATCGGTGGGCAACAGCTGGATCGCGCGCTGGGCCATCGGCCATCAGAATGTGGAGTCGCTGGAGCAGGCCGCTCGCATGATCCGCAAGTTGCGGGAGTTGGGGGAGTCCGAAATCCCGCAGGCTTTCACGCGACTGCGCGGCGCCATCGATGATCTGCTCAAGCGGGCGGAGCCGGAGAAGCTGGACGGCTCCTCCGGCACGAAGAACGTGCTGCAGCACAGCTCCAAACCTCTGATGCGAATTCAGTATGAGCTGGAAGTGAAACAGATTGCCGATCGCGCCAACGCCATGCGGGCCGCAGGCAAGTCAGAAGCGGAAGTGGCCGAATATGCCGTTGCAGAGCGGCGTAAGATTGGGTTGAAGTTCAAGGAGCAGACCGAACCGCGGCTGCGCGAGATCATCTACGGGCGCAACCAGGACATATATGGCGATGAACTGGGTCCGCTTTACACACGCACCCCTGACGGGAAAGCCTGGCAGTACAAGAAGATCGACAAAACCACGCGTAAGGCAGAATATTCAGTCGTCTCCGATGAGAAAGCCATTAAGAATGCTACACAGGCAGGAGGCGACGATTTTCCTTGGGCAAAGGTGCTCGAATTCGACAGCGCGGTAAAAGCTGGAGATGCAGCAAAGCAGAGTAAACTGATTGAGGCCATCAAAAAGTTGATCGACCTTAATGGAAGATTGAAGTCCGCGCAAAAGGCAGGCAAGCTGGATGAAGCGGCGAAATTGCAAGCCCAAATCGACGAACTTTTACTTCAGTAAATCATGCTGTTACGTAATTTTTTGCGCGGGCGACCGGTCATATGGTTCGACCATGAAACGGGAACGTCGCGACCGGCGACCGCTGCCGAAGTGCCCGAGGGGGTACCGCTGATCGATGTTCCCGGCATTGAAGGTGACTACCTCGAAGAAGATGACGGTTCGCGTTTTTACAGATACTGGACCGACGCAAGCACGCGTTTCTTCTTCAGGGCTTCCGATGGTACGGTCATCGAAATGGATGGGAAGAACTACGCCGAAGTCACACCCGCGAACGACCTTGCTGGCCGGCCGAGTGCGGATCTTGCGGTGTTGAGGATCTATTCTGAGCAAGGGCAATTGCTGTACACGCATACTTACGACGCTGCGAAGTACTACGCCCTTTACATGTCGGATTTCAGCTTCCCGGCACCAGAACTTGTCGACTGGGACTTCTTTCTGGGTCTGCCACTCAATTTCGACTACATGAGGGAGAGGCGGAGTGGAACGAATCAGGACGATAAGGCCGTACGGCCGGGCGGAGTAGCTGCTGGGCAGCCTTGTCCCCGCGAAGGCTACTGGTTCACGCCGGCGGGGGAGAATTCCCGGCGCCACTTTGCGCAAGGCGAATTAATGCCTGAGGTCAAAAGTGATTACGGGGCGACGATCTGGCAGTGGGATCCGGCTCAGGGGTAAAACCGGTCTGGATGTCGTCGAGAGTCGGGAGCGCGGTTCTATATAGATGGGCGTGGGCAGGTTTTGGGGACCTATTCTTGGAGACCCGCGCCGACGACCTGGCGAAATTGTAAGACCAAGTCGATGAAATATCAGGCGGGTAGTCATGCTGCTGCGAAATTTTCTGCATGGGGATCCCGTCGTTTGGCTTGATCACAAGACCGGATCGTGGCGCCCTGCGACCGCCGCGGAGGTGCCCGAAGGTGTGCCTCTGATCGACGTTCCCGGCATTGATGGTGACTACCTCGAAGAGGATGACGGTTCACGGTTCTATCGATATTGGATCGACGCGCGCACGAAATTCTTCTTCAGAAGTTCCGATGGCACCGTGAGCGAGATTGACGGGAAGAAGTACGCGGAGGTGACGCCCTCCCGTGACCTTGCGGGACGGCCAAGTCCACAGTTGGCTGATTTCAAGATTTATTCTGAGCAAGGACAGTTGCTGTTCATACATACGTATAACGCGGCAAAGTACCACGAGATTTACATGTCGGATTTCAGCGTCCCGGCATCGGAACTCGAGGAGTGGGATTTCTTCCTCGCCTTGAAAGCGGGTTTCGAGTATATGAAGAAGAAGCGAGGCGGCGAGGATCAGAGCAACTCAATCATGCGACCAGGCGGCACAGCTGCTGGGGAGCTCTGCCCCCGCGAAGGCTACTGGTTCACGCCTGCGTGGGAGAATTCGCGGCGCCACTTTGCGCAAGGCGAATTAATGCCTGAGGTCAAAAGTGATCACGGGGCGACCATCTGGCAGTGGGATTCGACGCAGGGTTGAAACAGCTCCTGGTTGAGCTGCGTTACCCCAACAGCGGGATCTCTGCGCTGGGCATTGCGTAACAGACTTATACCGTCCGGCCCCTCAGATGGGGGAAGACACCCGCTGACCAGCCTTGGCATTGTTAAACTCGCTCGCACACAACGGGTGCCAGCCACGCAAGGCTGCGCACTTACCAGTCATCGAGGGAGCCCATGCAAACGTCCATCCTGGCCGACGCCTTCGGTTGTGCGGCAGGCTGCATTGTGCTTACGCCTTGCTGCCGTCGACGGGAGTCTGCATGACCGACCTTTCGACCTTAGCGGCCGCTGCGCAGGCCCTGTTGTCCGGCTACACCCAGACCGATCGGCTGCTTGATTTACACACGCCACTTGGCCGCAACGTCCTGCTCGCCGAGCGCATGACTTTGACCGAGAGCATCGGTCCCAGCGGCCCCGACTGTGGTTTCAGGCTTGAACTCACCGCGCTGAGTGCCGACGCCCACCTCGAACTCAAGGAACTGATCGGCCGGCCTGTGCTGCTGCAGCTGCTAGGCCAGGCGAGCCGCACGGCCTTGCGTCCCTTTCATGGGCACGTCACCGCCTTTTCATTGTTGGGTGCCGATGGCGGCATGGCGCGCTACCACCTGATCGTCGAGCCTTGGCTGGCCGTTCTGGCCTACCGTCAGGACAGCCGGACGTTCCAGAACCTGACGGTAATGGAGATCATCGAAGCGGTCTTTGCCGGCTACCAAGCCCATGGCGCGCTGGCGCCTGCCTGGCGCTGGGAGCTGGCGGACCGTGAGGCCTATCCCCGGCGCTCGCTCTGCACCCAATACCGCGAAAGCGACCTCGCCTTCATCACACGGCTATTGCGGGAGGAAGGACTGTTTTTCTGGTGGGGGCACGAAGGCGACACCGGCAGCGCATCGTTGGGTCGACACACTTTGGTGATCGCCGACCACAACGGCGCCTTCAAACCCAACAGTCAGCCGCGTGTGCGTTACACCCAACCCGGCGCGGTGATGAAGGAAGACAGCCTGCGGCAGTGGCACAGCGAGCAACGGGTCACGACGCAAGCCGTGAGCCTGGCGAGCTGGGACTATCGCAGCATCCAGTTGCGCCCGGTCAGCGCCACCGCACTGCACACCGCCGGCGGTATTGCCAGCGAATGCCAAGATGTGCCGGGCGTGTACGCCTACGAAACCATTGCCCAAGGGCAACGCCTGGCGCGGCGCCAGCAGGAAGCGCTGGACGCTCGCGGCCAACTGTTCTACGGCGAAGGAACGGTGCGCAGCTTCACACCGGGCAGTGTCATCACGGTGCTGGACCACCCCAATCACCAAGGTGGAGACCAGGACCGCTTCGTGTTGTTGCGGGCCGAACACCGGGCGCGCAACAACGTCTCGGCCGATCACCGGGCGGCGATCGACAGTTTGCTGGGGAAGGTCCTCGACGCCGCCGGCCGACCTGACAAAGGCGAGCCCGGCTCGGCCAACGCCAGCGAGGAGCCGCTGTACAGCGTGAAGGTAGTGGCGCTGCCGGTGGCCGTGTCGATGCGGGCCCCCGTACTGGACGTGGTGTTCGACCCTAAAGCCAACCTCAACAGCATTGTTCGGTATCCGCGGCCTGTCGTGAAAGGCACGCAAACCGCGATCGTCGTGGGCTTGGATGCACCCGTGTATACCGACCGCGACCACCGCATCAAGGTCCAGTTCCACTGGCAGCGCGGTGGCAACGGCAGCCACCGGCTGAGTGCCACCGGCACTGACAACGCACCGGCCAACGATGCCAGCGGCACCTGGGTGCGCGTGGGGACGTCCGTGGCCGGCAGCAACTGGGGCAGCGTCTTTACTCCGCGCCTCGGGCAGGAAGTGCTCGTCGCCTTCCTCGGAGGCGACCTCGACCGGCCCATTGTGGTCGGGAGCCTCTACAACGGGATGGGTCAGGACAACGGGCAGGGCAATCAAATCGGCGGGGGCGCGGCCAACGCCACAGGCAACGCGCCGGCCTGGTTCCCCGGTTCAGAAGCGGCCGGGCCGCGTCAGGGACACCAGCACGCGGCCGTGATGGCGGGGTTCAAGACCCAGGAACTGAAGGCCAGCCAAGACGGGGCCGGCGGCTACAACCAGCTGGTGTTCGACGACAGCCCCGGACAAGGTCGCATGCAGCTGGCCAGCACACAGCACCGCACGCAGTTGAACCTGGGGCACCTTCTGAACCAGAACGACAACCAGCGCCTGCACCCGAGGGGGCATGGCAGCGAGCTGGTCACCGAGGCCAGTGGCGCGGTGCGTGCGGGCAGTGGGCTGCTGATCAGCGCCGATGCGCGTGCTGCGGGTTCGACCGGCACCAGCGCGCAGCTGGATACCCAGGAGGCCGAGGCCCTGCTTCAGCAAAGTGCCCGATTGACCACGTCCTTGATCGACACCGCGCAGAAGCACAAGGCGCGACTGAAGGATGAAGCGGCACCGCAGGAGCTGTCCGTGCCGCAGGCGCACAAGGCGCTGCTGGACAGTGTTGCGACCACCGACCAGCGCGGCGGCGCCGGCAGCGGCGAGGATCAGGCGATCGGCGGCGGTGCCGGGACGGTCAAGGCTTGGCGACGGCCGGACCTGGTGGCTTCAGCCCCGGCCGGCATCGGCCTGTTCACGCCGGCCGATACGCTGATGAGTGCGGGCAATACGGCGAGCTGGGTGGCGGGGCAGGACATCACGCATACCGCGCAGCGGCACTACAGCCTGGCTGTGCAAGGCGGCATCGGCTGGTTCACGTATGGCAAGGCGAGCAATGCGAGCAAGGCCAACCAAGAGAGCGGCATCCGGCTGCACGCCGCCTCGGGCAGCGTGAGCAGCCAGAGCCAGAGTGCCGCGACCAAGCTGACGGCGGACAAGGCCGTGGAGGTGAGCAGCACGCAAGCGGCCATTCAGATGGGCGCGCCGAAGCACATCTTGCTGACGGCAGGCGGCTCATCGATCCGGATTGAAGGCGGCAACATCACCTTGACCACACCCGGGGCGGCGCGGTTCAAGGCGAGCATGAAGGAGTTGACGGGGCCGGCAAGCACGAGCTCCTCAATGGAGTTGCCCAATGTCGCGCCCCTGAAGGGCTGCGCAACCTACACTCAATATCCGGCGATGGGCGCCCAAGCGTCGGCGCTGCTCGAATAATGGTCGAGGGGGGAACGCTCATGTCGCCCGAACATGCGACGCTCGGAGCGGTGCCTGACGCGATGCCGCCCTCAGAGGGTGTGGCGTCCCGGGATGCATTGCTCGACGTGGCCGACGCGCTGCATCGTGACTTCGCGGCGCTCCACGCAGAAGATCCTGCTTGCCGCTGCATTCTTCTGATCGATCCGTCTTTGCGCGATGCGACGCTGGACGAGGACTTTGCCTCGGGCATCGCGTCCCTGCGGCTGCAGCCCGAGCCGATCCAATGGCGGCATCGAAAACTCATCTCGGGGCACCGCCCCCTGCTGTTGCCGCTCGACCTGTCCAAGAGCGCCGCGAGTGTGCTACTCGCGGCCAGCCTGAGGATGGCGGCCGAGGACATGGATCCGCACAGTTTGAGGCAAGGGTGGGGGCAACGCATTGGCGGCTGGCTGTTCTCCAGTGCGTCCGCCGTGGAGCTGGCTCGCCACATGGGGACGCTGGCAGTGCAGCAGTTGCCGGCCGGCCTGCCTGTTTATGCCGGGCGCAGGCGCTTGCTCCGCTTCTTTGACCCGCTGGTGTGGCCCGTGCTCTGGGAAGTTTCTCGCCCGGCACAGCGCGCGGCTCTGCTGGGCCCGGTGAAACAGAGGCTCTGGGTCGATCCGCGACTCGCACTGGAGCGAGTCATCTACCCGGCGGCCGATTCGGCCGCGCCACAGGCGGAAGCCGACGATACCCAATTGGACGCGCTGTGGGATGCACAGCAATGGCCGGTGCTCCTGGCGCTCGATGCGTTCAACCCGGCGGCCATCGACCGCGGCCTCGACCAGGGAATCCTGGCGCAGCGACCCGCTGCATTGGCCACGTTGACCCGTCTGCTCCAGCTGGGCGTAGGCGACGCGCGAGATCTGGAAAACCTGGCCAAGCTTACCCTGAGCCGCCACGTTGCCTTCGACCGCCACCCGCGCGTGCGCGCCCTGCTGGAACAACGACCGGCAGCGCAGTACGCGAGCGCCGCGCTCTCAGCACTGACAGATGACGACTGGCATGGCATCTGTGAAGACCTTGCCGGCGCACGCAGCTTTCAAGATAGCCCGACCATCGCCCCTCCAAAACCGGCGCATGGGGACAGCAGTAGCGGCACAGGCTTCTCGAGCTGAACCGAGAGCGTTGACCCATCCAATCATTGATCTCGCCTGTACACAACCATGACTCCAGGGCCTTCCTCCTGTAGCAACTGCAGTATCACCGGCCTGCCGGTTTTCCCCGCGCTGTACGCGGTGATGCCGAGCGCCGTGTCCCCCACCTTACCGCCTGGTATCAAAGGAACGAGGGTCAGCAATGTGCCCCTCGACGACTCCCTGTACAAATACGGCTTGAGGCTGGTGCGCAAAGGCTATATCTACGTGTTCTACGAGTCCTGCGCTCGGGGCACGAACCAATGGGAGATCTACCTGGTAAGCGGTGACGGGTGTATGAGAGCTCACCCCAGTCTGTACCGCAACCTTCCTCCCGAAGACAAGATGTCTTGCGCGGAGCCTACGCACAAGATCGCGCGAACGCAGTTCCTTGTGATCGAGCGCCCGGAGGAGTGTGGAACCACCTGGATCGCGTTCAGCGAGCATAAATGGTCGCCCTCGACGGTCAAGAGATACACAACCGACAGGGCGCTTCGAAGCTCTCGGATGCAGAGCTTCGAGCCGAAGGCCTGGATAAGCGGCCCCCCCCAGCACGAGCACGCGGTCGAGGCGACTCCGAAGGCGCTGTCACACATCGTGGAGTACCGGCCGAACTACTCCTCTCAGACGGCACTGGCCCCGACGCATCTTCCCGAGATCAGCACCAATGAACGAGGCGAGTTCTCCCGAACCAGTCTCGAAACCGTCAGTTCCCGGTACCCAGTCAACGCGCGAAACGACTGGTCGTCTAACGCCGTTCCCGGCCGCGAGGTGGTGAAACAGATGCACTTCTCCGGCCTTCGCCCCGATGGCAAGAGCCACCCGCCCGCGCTGTTCGCGCTGTGGGATGCCATCGGCGTTACACATGAGCTTGCGAACTACCGGAACCAAACCGCGGGCTGGATCAAGCAATACGGCGCAGAGCGCGAACTGCAGATCTCGGCGATGCACGCCATTGACGGAGCGCAGAAGGCGGTCGAGCTGCGGGCGGCCGCGTTCGTGGACCACCTCTATGAGCGCTCAAGCCAGTTGCCCAAACACGACCTGGATGCCCGCGAGATTCGAGCCATCTCGTTGCATCGAGATGACCCGGTCCAACTGCGTCAAGAACTGGACACCATCGAGGCAGAGCGACAGCGTCGATTTGCGCGTCACACCGCCGCTTACGCAGCGCGCCGCAAGGAAGCCGTCGAGAACGCCTGGCCGCAATTCGAAGCGGACTTGAATCGTGCCGAGATCAATGCTTTCCGAAAGAACTACCTGGAAGTCTTTCTTCCTGCCGCTGATGCGCTGATTGACCGCCGCACGGGGGAGTTGGTCAAGTGGATCAAGCATGACTTGCTGGTCGATACGCTAGAGGATTACAGCCAAGAGCCACTGGACGCGGACGACGGGGTCGCTTTTGAGGAGGTCGTCGGCGAATCGATCTTTGGAATCACGTCGAGCGCGAACGGCGGGGAGTTCATCGACGGGTGGATTAAGGCCGATCGAGTCGACAAGGTGAACCTGGTGTTGCGGGCCTTGGCGGCCAATCAGGCAGAGGGCATCGAGGCGCTGGACAGCCTGCTGAAGGCAGCCATCCAAACTGCCACGGTACCACTGGGTGAACAGGCGCACGCGACGTTCACCAACGTCAGCAAGCACTTGGCGAAACTCGGAAGTGTGACCTATTCATCTCTGAAGTTGTGGAACTCGAACCACAAGTCAGGTGTCGACCGCGCGCACAGCTCGCGAGGCTTGGACAAGATCTTCATGACAGTCAGGGAGCGCCTGTTCGCCAACAAGGGTTTCGCCGCGGTGGTGGACAGCGTGGGGATGGCCGTGATGCGAGGCGTCGTGCTGGTGCGAGCAGGCGTGGAGCACGCCCTCGTGATGCAGCTGCTCGCTACGGAGGCCAAACATGCACTCGCCGCTCGCGGTGAGACGCAGCTCCGGCTGAAGCTGGCGCAAGCCACCGTCAGCGCTAACCACGCCACGATCAAGAAGGCTCGGGCCGAGCTGGAGGGCGCGTGGGCCAAGCTGCGGGACGCGCCCGACCTGCACAAGATGGAGAAGGGAGTGCCATCCCCTGCGTTCAACGAGGTGCTCGACATGCGCTTCAGCATCGTCAGCGCCTTGCTCCAGCTCACATATGTCACGAGCCTGCACCTGCAGAACTCACCGGATCCGAAGGTGCAGGATGAATTGACGGCAGCCAAACTCACGCTGGGTGCCGGGCTCGCCGACTTGACCTCGGTGGCCATCAAAGGTGCTTCGGGCGCAGAAACAGCGAAAACATTCATCACCCTGAAGCTCGCCGGCGGGGTGCTGAGCGGGGCTGCGGCGTTCTACACCGCGAAGGGGGGAGTCGCGACCGGCATAGAACACTGGAAGAAGGAACGGTATGCGGTAGCGACCCTGTACTTCTTCAAGTCCACCGCTGACTCTTTCGCCGGCGCGGCGACCTTCGCGGTGTCCATCGGCTACGCAAAACCCGTGATGGATGCGCTGGCCAAGCGCTACAAGGGAGCCCTGATGGCGCGCGCTGTTGCCGTCGTCGGGTGGTCTGTTCGAATGAGGGCGCACCTGTTGCTGTGGGGGATGAGGTTCAACTTCTTCTCGTTGGGTGTCACCGCAGTGGTGACCGTCGTGATGGCCTTCCTGCCGAGCAAGATGAGCATGTGGTGTCGCGAGTGTGCCTTCAGCGGGTACCCGGGAAAGCGCTACAAGGACGCCGAGAAGCAGATGAAGGACTACCATGAAGCGCTTGCGGACGCATGAAGCAGTGAACGAAGGGACTCCGCAGCAGGCGTCCGACCAAGTTCCTGATAACTTGGCGTTGATCAGCGGTGAGATTCACGGGCTGCAGTGGTGGAATGGGCGCGAAGCGTTCTTGAATACGCAGAGCGACCAGCAGATGGCACGGGCCGGTTCACTGCTGGCGGCCGCCGCGGGCGAGATGTTCACCGCAGGCAATCTGTCGCTCGCGTCAAGCGACGACGGTGCCTTCGAGATGCAGTATTTTTCTGGCAAGTTGGGAGACCGCCCGGTGGTCGGGCGCTTCTACGAACCGGATTTCAAGGACGGCGATTTTCTCGAGCTCGTCGCCGCGCCAAATGGAGGCGTCTACGAAGCGCTTGCGGTACGCCGCCCGAGCGACCGCGTGATGTGGCTGCTGCCGGAGCATTCTGCGGGACATGTCGCGCATCGTCGAAAAATGGTTCGCTATGGCTGGCTAAGCAGCGGTGCGTTGCTGGCGTTCTTCTTTGGGATGTTGTCCTACGTTATCCATGAAACCGGCGGTATGACGCCTGGGCTGCGCCGCTGGCTGACGAACGACTACATGGAAGTACTCCTCACCCTGATGATGATCATCGCAGGGACTTACTGGCTTTGCTACCGGTTTTTCGTCGTCACGCTCCTAAGCCGAACGTCCCGGTATGCCTACATGACGACCGGCATCCTTCGTAGTTTCGGATATGAGCGCCCGGAACAGGTTGACGTGGCAAAGGCGAGCCGCCAGTTGATCAAACAGGATCTGCAAGCAGGAAAGCGCTGGGACTATTCAAAGCTATTCGTGTATAGATATTGACCGATCTATGCGGATGCGCGATGGCGCATCCATGCGAGTTGGAAGGCAGTTGGCAATTCGGGCAGATGGCGCCACTTACTGGTCCGGATAGCCAGCGCAAGTTACTAGAGCAGGCCATTGCGGACGCGACGTAAACCATGAAACCAGCCGACCCGATCAGCCGCCCTCGCTACACCGTACTGGGCGGCACGATCTCGCTGTGACGTCGAAGTCAGGCGCCGTGCCGCCTTGCTGCCCGACGGCCTGCAGCGACTTCGGCAGCGGGCGGCGTCCAACGGCGGCGAATGTCTGGCCGGCGAGTACCTGGGCACCCAGGCGCGCTACCGCTTTCGCTGTGCGAAGGGGCACGAGTGGGAGACCACGGGGAACAAGGTGCTGCTGGGTGCCTGGTGCCAGCCCTGCACCTTCGACGCCAAGCGCCTGAGCATCGACGATGCGCACGCCGCGGCGCGGGCGCGGGGAGGGCTTTGCCTGTCGGATCGCTATGTGAACGTCAGCGTCAAGCTCCATTGGCGGTGCGATCGCGGGCACGAATGGGACGCGCCATTCAGCACCATTCGCGCCGGCCACTGGTGCAGGCAATGCGCCAACCTTGCGATGATCAGCAACGGGAATTCCAAGGCCCGCCTGCGCTATCGCGATGCGGGCGCCCGGCTGGTAGAGATCGATCGGACGAGTGGCCGCAAGGTTGCGGCACGGCAGCCCACTGACGAGGTGAACCAGTGCGCATCCCCAGTGCTTGTGTTGCTTGATCGAGACGGTTGAACGCCCAGCCCCACGACAGCCAATTCCCGAATCGACGATGTCCGGGCGAGCCGCGGCTGCCAGGCCATGCCAGGGTGAGTGCTTGCCGCGCTTGCACACCCCCACTTTCGGGGAGTCGATTTCCAGGACGCTGTGCGAAACTGCAGCCCCGGATCAGGGAGGCTGCCGGCCGGCGGCCCAAAACAAAACAAGAGGGAGAAAGCATGCTCCAACGGGCGCTGCAGGCCTTGCCAGCACTGGACCAGATCGCCAACGTCCTCGGCGTTGCGTTTTCCTCCGAGACCCGGTTGTTCGAGCTGTCCGGTACGGGCGCCATCAGCAGCTTGCTGGTCGAATCGTGGGTGGCGGTAGAAGCACTGAGCGATTGCTTCGAGTACCACATCCATGGCGTGAGCACGAACGCTCATCTGCCGCTGGACCAGCTGCTGGGGCAGCGAGCGACGCTGCACATCGGGCTGGCCGACGGCAGCCGCACCACCCGTAGCGGCATCGTGATGCAAGCCGGTGCGCTGCAGTCCGACGGCGGGCTGGCCCGCTACCAGCTGGTGGTGCGCCCCTGGCTGGCCGCGTTGCAGCTCAACCTGCGCAGCCAGAGTTTCATCGACAAGAGCGTCGTCGAGATCGTCGAGGCGGTGTTCCAGGCCCACAGCGGTATCGCGGCCTGGGTCTGGTCGAGCGAGGTCGCTTCCTACTTGTCGCAGGTGCCACCGCGGCACTACTGCAATCAGTTTGCCGAGACAGACCTCGAGTTCGTCAGCCGCGTTCTCGCGGAGGAGGGCATCGGCTGGTGCTACGAGGAGGATCAGGCGGCTCCCCACGGTCACCGGGTGCGGTTCTTCGCGGACAGCCCACGATTTTCGGAAGACCTGACCAGCGCAGCCGACGGCGGCATCCGCTTCCACCGGGCCAGCAGCCAGGAGCAGCGCGACGCCGTGCAAAGCTTTGCGCAATGGCACCAGCTTGCACCGGCTAGCGTCACGCTCCACGCCTGGCAATACGCCGGCAAATCGGGACAGTCCTCCAATCTGGCGACCACGGACGGCATCGGCGGCGAGCAGGCCCCGCACCTGGAGAGCTACGAAACGAGCGCCGCGGTCGACCATCACAACGGCGTGACCCGCTTCGCGGCCGAGCACTACGCTCGCCGCCAGATCGAGTCACACGAGGCTCGTCGGCGCCGCTGCGTCGGCGCCAGCACCGTGCGCAGCCTCCGGCCGGGCACGTGCTTCACGCTGCTCGGCGCGCCGCTGCCCAAGGAAGAAGAGCCCCGTTTTGCAGTGACGGCGGTCCGGCATGCCGGTATCAACAACCTGCCGCGCGAACTGAACGACCGGCTGGCCGAACGCCTGGGCGCCCCCGAGTTGTCCTCGGGCGCCCTGGTGCTGCCGCAGGCAGTCCTGGAGCAGGCGCGGGCGAGCGGCTATGCGAACGAGTTCGAGTGCCTGCCCCTGAGCCGGCCCTGGCGGCCGGTGCTGTTCGACGACACGGGCGCCCGCCGTAATCCCAAACCCACCGTGGATGGGCCGCAAAGCGCCCTTGTGGTCGGGCCGGACGGCCAGGCCCACCCCAACGGCGCCGACGAGATCTACATGGACCGCCTGGGTCGTATCAAGGTGCAGTTCCACTGGCAATCCTTGACGCAACACCCCGGCAGCAGCGACCACAGCATCTGGGTGCGGGTGCTGCAACGCTATGCCGGTGCCGGGATGGGGGCGCAGTTCGTTCCACGCATCGGGCAAGAAGTCGTGATTGACTTCGAGGAATCGGACATTGACCGGCCGTTTGTGCTGACCGCTGTCTATAACGGCAAGGGCGAAGGCGGTGTTCCCGCCACGCCGGGTGGCGCTGGCGCCGACAGCGACACCAGTGTCTTTACCCAATCCAACGACCACCAGCCCGGCGGCCAGGGCAATCTCTCTGGCGGCAACAGCCCGCCGTGGCACGGTGCAGCGTCCGCGGAAGGCCACCAGCGCAATGCTGCCGCACTCAGCGGTGTGAAAACCAAGGAGTTTGGCGGCGCAGGGTACAACCAGCTGGCCTTCGACGACAGCGACCAACAGCTGCGGGTGCAGGCCGGCAACACCCAGCACGCCACCTGGCTCAACCTGGGGCACCTGCTGCACATGGCCGACAACCACCGCGGCAGCTTCCGCGGCACGGGCTTTGAGTTGCGCACTGACGCTTACGGCGCGGTACGCGGTGGCCGGGGGGTGCTGTTGAGCACCTACGGCGCCCAAGCGGCGACACCCGCGGGAGACAACGGGCCCGGCACGGCGCTGGCCAAGCAGGCGCAGCAGCTGGCGCAGGTTTTCAGCGATGCCGCCAAAACGCATCAGACAGTGCAGCAAGCCAGCCACATCGGTGTCGTTCGAGCCAACACCAGTACCGTGGACCCGCAGGCCGCGCCCCTGAAGGCCCTGCACAAGGTGCTCGGCGGCATGGTGGCGCAAGAAGGCTACGACCAGGCGATGAGCGACGCCGACGCTAAGCAGACACGGGCCGCACAGGACAAGCTGCCGCACACCACCGATCCCCTGATCGCTGTCGTCGCCAAGGCCGGCCTCGGCATCGTGGCGGGGCAGGATCTGCAGGCGGCGGCCGGCGAAGGCATCCATCTGGCCAGCGGCCAGGACAGCCACTTTGCCGTGGGCGGGCAGGCGCGGCTGCACACCGGGCAGGCCATCGGGGTGCTGGCCGGGGCGGTTAAGGCGGGCGACAGTGCGGCCGGCACGGGCCTGACCCTGATCGCCGCCCAGGGTGACACCGAGATGCAGGCACAAGCCGACCGGATGCAGGTCGCGGCCAAGCAGCAAATCGACATCAAGAGCAAGAGCGCCCACATTGACTGGGCGGCGGCCAAGAAGATCACGCTGACGACGGCGGGCGGGGCAAGCATCACCATCGACGGCGGCGGCATCGTGACGCAGTGTCCCGGGAAGATCACGGTGCATGCGGGGAAGAAAAGCTTTGCCGGGCCCGGGCGAGAAACCGCGGCAATGCCGCACCTGCCTCGCGGCGAAGTCGGCAACACCGACCTCGAGTTCCGTCACATCACGGAGCTGGGCGAAGGCCTCGCGGGCCTGCCGTTCAAGGCCATCCTGAGCGACGGCAGCGTACGCACGGGGCAGCTCGACGCAGAGGGCTATGCGCGCATCAGCGGCGTGCCGCCGGGCACGATGGCCAAGGTCGAATACGACCGCGACCGGCGCACGCCCAAGTCGCAGGTGGCGGCCAAGCCGGATGCGGACTGGAACGACTTCCTCAACATCGCCGTCACCGCGGCGCCCGTGGCGTTGAAGCCCAGTGACCGGGACGACACCGCATGAGCCACGACCTCCAAACCAAGCCGACGAACCAACTCGACGAAGCATGGGACGCCGTTGTCGGCGGCTTCGACTGGCTGAAGTCCGTTCTGATCGGCGAGTTCGCAGACAACCGCTCGCTGTCGGCTGTGGTGGCCGACATGCTGGTCAGTTTCGTGCCGGGCGTGGTGATCGTCACCAGTGCACGCGACGCGGTCGCCGTGACGCTGCGGTTGGCACAGCACCCCGAGAAGCGCGAGGAGCTGATGGAATGGGTGCTGCTGTGCGCCTGCCTGATCACGCTGGCACTGCCGCTGGTGATGGCCGCCGGCGGCGCCGCCGCCTTCGGCGTGGGGGCCATCGTCGGTGGTATTGCCGGCTCGGAGCTAGGTGCGGCGCTGCGCGCGGTCATGCTGATGCTGATCAAGCAGGCCACCAAGCTGATCGAGCTGGTGAAGTTCCTGCAGAAGTTCATCACCGGCGACATCCTGAAGTTCCTGCGTGCGGTGAAGTTCGTGCAGTACGAGAAGGCGCTGCTGCAGACGCTGGGCAAGATCACCGGCAAGCTCATCGGCATCGTGCAGTCGCTGCGCACCCGGCTGATGGCCTTGCCGTCGATCGACTACACGCGCCACATCATCGCCAAGCTGAGCGAGTGGGAGGGCAAGTTCTACGCCGTACAGCAGGATGCGGTGCGCCAGGTGCCCAAGGCTCTGGCCGAGTTGCAGGCACGCCTGGACAAGGTGCTGGCTGAGACGCTACCGGTCGAGGCGCATACGGTGGCCAGCGGGGTGAAGGCGGAGAAGCCGGCAGCCACGACTGTTGCGCAGCAGGAGGTCAACGACGTCGCGGGTCGGGTGCTGGCAAAAGTCGAGGACGCGCCGAAGCCAAGCGCGCCCCCTCCCGCAGCCTCGCCGGCGGCGGGCAAGAAAGCCAAAGCCCCGCCGGACGGTGCCCCGCCGCCGCCGCGAAAGGCAGCGCCGAAGCCCCCTGACGAGCCGCCGCCGCGCAAGGACGCGCCGGAGCCACCCAAGGACGCCGACCACGGGCCTAACACCAAGAAGCAGGACACGCTCGACCCGCGAGTTGCCGCAGAGCGTGAGCATGTGAGCCAACTCTCGAAAGCCGGCAAGATCGAAGAGGCGCGCGCTTACCTTCGTGAAAAGGTCTTGGACAACCCGGACATTCCACCCAAGGACAAACCACGGGCGTTGATCGATCGGCTGGACGTTTCCTCCGAAAAGGACAAGGCGTTTTTCTGGTCTGGCAACCTCGATGCGGCCAAGGAGAAAGCTGCCGAGGTGGGGGGTGTAACCTTGGAAACTACAACCGGTGGGCGCGTTGCAGATGGTTGGGGTGAGCTGCAGACCCGGTTCCCGGGTTGGAAGGGCGATCCTCCTCCCAACGGCCACAATTTCTGGGCCGGTTTATCGGAGAAATATGCGCAAGGTACCAGCGGCAATGTGAATGTGGTTCAATCCGTCGAAAGAGCGGCTCAAGGCGGGGGAGGTATCTGGAAGGACACAGAGCGTTTCGTCCTTGAGCAGCTGCAGGACCAAGGCGTGGTTGGCGACATTCAATACCACGTCGTTCCTAATCCACCGAAACCGTGAGCGTCGACATGAGTAGCGTTGCCTATCAAAAATTCTTGAGTGAGTACAGTGCCACCGGTCGGGCTAAGCTCGACGGATACACGCATGCCTGGTTGCTACAACTGTCCGAGGATGAAAAGGAACAGGCGATCGCGCTGTTGAGCGAGGAGGCAAAGAGCTTCTACGGTGCGATTGAACCGCTCGCGCTACTGGCTCCGAATACCGCCGTCAAAGTCCTGAAGGACATCGAGCTGACGAAGGCTCCTGATATCCTAAGGCAATCGCATCCCGTCTACTTCTGGCTCTGGAAGCTCACAGGCGACGAGAGCTACGCCATCAAGTTCGTCGAATGCCGCCCATATTTAGAGGATTATGATATCCCATCGTTCTACTCGATGGGGGGCCAGGCGCTCGCGTCCGAGGCCATTGATTCGTGGATGCAGGGCGCGATTTTCACCGAAGCGGATCCCGTAGGCCTTTTCGCTGCTGCAAAGGCACTGCTGGACGACCGCGGCATCCGATTCGACGAGCCAGCGACAAAGGAGCGCCACCGTGCCTTACGGAAAGTACTGACCAGTGGCTCGCCCGAGCAGAAGCGAGAGGTTTTGGCTCAGCTGCCACCGCGTGCGGCGAGCAATGGCCAACAGGGGTAGTCGCGCACGGGGCCCATTCGTCGAGCTGCTTGGCGGGAAATGATCATGACTCCAGCATTTGCCAACTTCTTGAAGCAATACAACGCCACCGGGAGCGAGAAAGCCGATGGCTACAGCGTCGATCACTTCGATGGGATGTCAGAGCAGGAGAAACAGCAAGCCTTCGCGATGTTGAGCGAACAGGCGGACGTCGATCCGGAATCGGCACAGTGGCTCTTCTACCTGGATCCAAGCAAAGCGAAGGACGCATGCGAGGGTTTGGTCCGACAGAAAAAGAGCAACCCGTATGCCGCGTCCTTCATCTTGCTCTTTTATTTGGCCAAGTACACGGCGGACGTTCAGTATCAAAGACAGATGATCGAAGGTTACGCAACCTATGCCGAATTGCACAAACACTTGGCTGTCGAGTACATCGGCAGAACACAGACGACGCCCGGACAGATCGAGTTCTTAAAGGCGGTCACACTGACCGAAGCTAACGAGAAGGCAGTCGCGAGAGCCGCATTCAACTTGTTGCGCGCATGCGCTGTTCCATCCTCGACCGACGCCGAAAAGATTCAATTTCAAGCATACCTAGATTCCCTCAAAGGGTCGTTTGAGACCAAGACACGGGCCCTTAAGAGCCTGGAGCAAAGGCACTTGATCTGAGCATTTGTGAAGACGGTAAGGACAATCCAAGGCCTGGCTCAGTCAACCGTGAGCATCGACATGAACAGCCTTGCCTATCAGAAATTCCTGAGTGAGTACAGCGCCACCGATCGGGCGAAGCTCGATGGGTACACGCTTGCCTACCTTCGAGACCTGTCCGAGGATGAAAAGGACCGGGCGATCGCACTGCTCAGCGAGGAAGCAATGAGCTTTTACGGCGCCATCGAACCGCTCGCGCTGCTGGCTCCGAATACCGCGGTCAAAGTCTTCAAAGACATCGAAAAAACCGACGCCCCTGAGATTCTTAGACAGTCGTATCCCGTCTACTTCTGGCTCTGGAAGCTCACGGGTGACGAGAGCTACGCCATCAAGTTCGTCGGGTGCCGTCCTTATCTGGGCGAATATCAAATTTCACCGTTCTATGTAATGGCGAGCGAGGCGCTCGCGTCCAAAACCGTCGACTCTTGGATGCAGAGCGCGGTTTTCATCGAAACGGATCGCATAGGTCTTTCCACTGCCGCGGGGGCACTGCTTGACGACCGCGGCATCCGATGCGACGTGCCGGCAACAAAAGAGCGCCACCGTGCCTTATGGAAGGTGCTGACCAGTGGCTCGCCTGAGCGGAAGCGAGAGGTCTTGACCCAACTGCCACCGCGTGTGGCGAGCGATGGCCGTCTTGGGTAGTTGGTCACAGGCCCCATTCGTTCAGTGGCGCGAGGAAATGAGCGAAGGGGCAGCGATGTGCTGCTTCAAGGCACGAAGAGAAAACGACTCGCGGCGGCCGGCTGCGGGTGAAATCGAAAAGCCTGAAGGGTATCCGCGAACGCCTTGTGCTGAGCAACACCAGATGAACGCACGCCGTCGAAGCAATTCGCCTCATCCAGTCCTGGACCGCAGCGTCAAGCTGCGGGCAAGTGTGAATGAAATCCGCTGGGACTGCCTCGATGAAGCATGGTCTGGGTGGCACGTCCCTCACCGCTTTGTTTGCAGCAACGGTCACGTTGTACCTGCTCTTCCTTCGGGAGTTCTTCGGCAGATCGCGAGGTGTCAGCAGTGCCACGACGACATCCAGTTCGCGGAGCTGCGCCGCGCGGCTGCGCGTGACGGAGTGGTGTGCCTTTCCTCGAAGTGGGAAGGGGTGACGACGCCCTACCGCTTCAGCTGCCCCTGCGGACACGAGTGGCTGCGGGCTCCCCGGCATGGGTTAAAGAAGGAAGGCTTGCTCCGGTGCCCGGAGTGTGTGAAAGCAGCAGCGAATGCCGGAAAACGGTTGCACGACGGTTTGGATCGATTGAAACGGGCTGCGGCCGACAGAGGCGGACGCTGCCTCGCCAAACGCTACGAGGGGTGGCATCAACGCTACCGATTCCGCTGCTCGGCGGGGCACGAATGGCACGCCGTCGGCGGTGAAGTCATACGCGGTAGCTGGTGCAGTCTGTGCGCGCTGGAGGATAAGCGGCATTCCTACCGCTTGTCTGATGGGCTTGAGCGCTTGCAGGCCGCGGCTGCGGCCAAGGGAGGCTGCTGCGAGAGCGGCACTTACTTCGGACTCCGCGGACGGTACTGGTTGCGCTGCGGGCAAGGTCATCGATGGGAGGCCGCGGGCACCAACATTGTCAACGGCTCGTGGTGCTACGAGTGCAGCAAGGAAAACAAGCGCCTGGGCATCGATGCCGCGCATGAAGCAGCGCACGCTCGGGGCGGGCAGTGCTTGTCCAACACCTACGTCAACGCTGCAACCAAGCTGGCGTGGGTCTGCCACCGGGGGCACATGTGGCACGCGCCCTTGTCAACCATCCGCCAGGGCCATTGGTGCCGCGAATGTGCAAACGCAGCACGCATCACCAACAAGAAATCCAGAGCGCGAGCCCGCTACGGCAGCTCGCCGCGGCATTCGAAGAATGCAGCATGAGCGGCTGTGGAGCGCGCAACCAGAGATGACAAGCCGCAACTACCTTCTGAATCGTCAGACTGATTTTCTTCGGGAATCGAAAGACGATCTGATCGAGCTGTTCGCCACGGCAAACAAAATCCAGCTCTATCGGGAGCGGACCACAGCCGCTGGTCTGTGGTCCATTCTGTTCGGGGCGTTGGTGCAGGCGCTATTTTTGACCGTCTTGTTCTCCCCGGTGCCGGTGATCTTGACGCTGGCCGTACTGGCCGTTGTGCCCCATAGCGACAACGCGTACAGCGCCTCGATGCAGTGGATCTTAAGCCTATTCTATGTGGGAGCGTTTGGCTGGTTGGTGCTCAAGCGCAACGGCGATTGGGCGCTGTACACGCAGCAATCTCAGCATGTCGGCACACGTAGCATCGTGCTGGATTTGGAAAAGCGTCACCTGGTGGCCGCCGAAACTTTCGACCACTTTCCCAAGCGTAACAAGACGAGCAAGGTCCAACTAGCGATGATCCGCGTGGTCTACCGCTACTTCGAAGCACCCCCGTACGGCGACGACATCGACCACAGCGGCGTGCACCTGGAACTGAGGCCTCAGGTGTCCTTCGGCATGGACTGGGCTGACCGAAGCTTGAGCCGGCACGCTTTGTACGAGCAGAATCGCGTCAGCTGGGACAGCGACTACGTCGAGGTCGTCCAGGCGCTGGTGGACCGAATGGAAATCGAAGCGATCGTTCCCGAATCCCGTTAGCTCAGGGCTCGTGTCCCGCCAGGGACAAGAAGTTTGTCGAATGGGAGGACCAGGTCCTGCGACAAATCGAAGAACGCGGTGAGGTAGCCCGGTCGGCTGCGCAAGGCATCGTGCTGTGCCGGGACCGCTTGCTTCGCCGCTGCTGCCACCGCGAGGGAAGAGACCGGTGCGGAGCCGGTTGATCTCTTGCTGCATTACGCGTCCTGGGAAGCGAGGACATGAGACTCCGACTCTCTGAGCTCAAATCGCCCACATGAGCGCGATAGCAACTGCGGCGGCGCCGGAAATGCCCAAAGCGATCTGATACTGGCGGAGTGTGTCGCGCAGATCGGCGATGGTTCCCTGAGCTATCTCCAGATCCTCAGTTAGCTGCGTCGCCTTATCTGAACTCTCCGTGGCTCGGTTGTTGACGTCGTCAAGCTCGATGTTCAAAAGAGACACCTGCTTCTCCATCTCATCAATTTGAGCCGAATGCCTTCTTTCGGCAGCCTTAAACGTGATGAGATCTGAATTGGCTTGCACCAACTTCTTCTGTTCCTCCTCCAGCGCATGTTGCACTTCCCCGAGCCTCTTTAAAAGATACGCAGCTGAGCTAGGGTTGCTAAGAACCACGGCCTGTAGGAAACCACTCTCTGCTTCAAGCATTCGTTTGATTCCTTGTCGATAGTCCTCTTCTAGCTCGTCAGTCGTACTCGAACCAGCGTGCCTGTACATAAGCCGAGGATGAATTGACACCTCGATCATCGGTATGCCAAGACGGCGGATCTCGTCGTGCTTGACGGGGTCGACCAAATGGGCCTTGTGGATTTCTATATAAACTTCTCCCGCCCATTTCAAGCCAAGTTCAGAAGGTTCCTCGGCCTCGAATCGCAGGTAAACGTCCGCGCGGTAGGGGCCTCGGGCGTGAGGAATCTCCTTCTCAGTTTCCCCATGACTGACAACGATCCGGTGATCGCCGTATTTCCCGAGGCTGAGGCGAGTTCGGGTAATCGACGCTACCGCTTCTTTGAATAGCAGGTGCTCAAGCGATTCTCCTGGACCGCCCGGTCCTCCCTCGTCAGCGCCATCCTTGAAACGAAAGTGCGGACGTCCGGGCCCGATGACATGCTCAAGCGGTTTCCGATGACCTTCCGGGTGTAGCGTAAAGAACTTCTCCGGTGAAGGGCCGCCGCGGTACCTCTCTAGCCGCTCCCTGCGCACCTGGTAAGCCGACTTTCGGACGTACCCCCTTTGTCCGACGTACGCGTGATATTTCATGTGAACGTGGCCCCCCCTGCGTTAACACCAAGCAGCCTGCTGCCTCTTGTTACCATGGCGGCCGAGGAGTTCGGCCACGTCCCACCGTTAGAAGTGCTCAAGCCTGTGCACCGTGCAGACTCGTGCGTTCAGCTACTTCTGTTTCTCGAGCCTAAGAACCGAGCGCGAGCAAGAGATTTGCGCGTTGACCTACTTTCCGCCCTCAATCAACTGAAGTGAAGGTTTCCGCGACGGAAGCGGGTTCGAAGTACCGCCTGACAGAGCGGTTATCGCTAAGCCAAAGACCAGCTGGTCCAGGTCTTCGGCATGAACCGCCAGTGCATCGGCGATGATCGCCTTGCTTACACCTTCCTCCCGAAGCGCTGCGAAGACCTTTGCGAGCATCTGAGAGGTTTCGCGCGGTGCTTCCCTAGGTTCCTTCTTGCGAAAGCCCCGCTGCGCAATTTCGATGCACAGGGTACGGTAGTGCCAGTCAGAGACAAGCCCCACGTCGTGTAGCCGATATGCGAGAGCCGCCACTGACACTGTCCAATAAGCTTTAAGCCGAACAAGTTGATCGACCGTTGCCATGTGCGGCGCGTTTGCGAGGACGCTTGCCCTTGGCATCAGAAACGCAGATGCAAACGCATTTGCCTCTCGCTCAACTTCTTGACCCTTCGCACCAGCATGGCGATGCAGAACCAGGTGACCCAACTCATGAGCGGAGTCAAACCTGCTGTGCTCACACGACTTATTTGTGTTAAGGAACACAAATGGGGTCTTGCCGTGCCACATCGAGAAGGCGTCGAGCTGCTCGGTGTCGATTGAGAGGGAAAATACTCGCACACCCTTCGCCTCAAGAAGGTGAATCATGTTCTTGACCGGCAGTTCACCTAGGCCCCAGAGTCGCCGCAGCGTCTCGGCCGCAGCCTCAGGACTAGGCTCTTGGCTAAGGTCTGGGAGATCAGCGGAAGGGAGATCAAAGCGAGCTTCAATCCACTCGTTCAACATCAAGGCGATTGCACCAGAACCAAGAGCCGATTCCCGCTGGCCGGCTGTCATCTTAGACATGGAGCGGAAACTCACGATGTCAGGTGAAATCTCTCCAAGATCGTCACCGAAGAAAAACTCAACGGGAAAGCGAAGCAATTCGGCCAGGGCGCGTAGCCTTTCCCTGTCGGGACGAAACTCGTCCCCTTCGTAAGCAGTTACTGAGCGGACTTCCACGCCAAGAAGGGATGCTAGCTTGGTTTTCGTCATCCCCCGCCGTCGCCGAGCAAGGCTGAGGCGCTTAGGATTGAATTCAAGTCTGGTACTCATGCCTTTCGTCGAACCGCGACATCGATCTCCGGAAGCGTCGGGGCCGTAACCGCGACAGGCTCTCCGTCAAGCGGGAGGGGGCGCAGGAGGATCCGTTCCTGCCAGACTGACACTCTGCCGTCATGAGCCACGTCGAGCGGAAGCGACAACTCGGCGCGGATCTCGGCGTTCCTAGCATGGTGAACGAGAAGGATCCACGTAACCGGTTTGCCTTCCTCTTCATCATCCTGATCGGCGGAGACTGGCTCCAAGCCGGGAAGCCAATACTGCTGCCGATTCACCTCAAGCGCCTCTACTGTGGTGGGGCCCTTGGCGGAAGTCGTCGTCGGGGAGTCGTCGGCTCGACCCGTCGCCTCGCTCCCGGTGGCGACCGTGATGGCGATCGTGCCTTCAGGGTTCACGGTACGCGGCCAATTCTTCTGGTTGTTGCGAGTCCAACCTCGCAGCGCCAGTCCGTCCCTTAGGACTCTCACTGCTTCGCCCCAAGCTACAAAAGAGGGGTACAACGGAGGGTGATTGGCAGTGCAGTTGGCACGGGCGAGGTACCCGGCGCGCGCGGCCGTAAGCAGCACCTCCTCATCAAGCCCAAGTCGCTGGAGCGCTTGGGCGGCGGAGATCGAATCGCTGTGGAGTACTGTCTGCATGTAGAGCACCTCGGTGGACTTCCTGAAATCCTACCACAAATGAGGTTGAAAAACAGGAAGTGACGAGCGGCGGCCCCGTCGGGCACCGGTGGCTTCGCACGGCGAAGTGCGAACCTTTGAGCGCCAGATTTATTGCGCAGCAATCGTGTGTGGGCGGTCGTCTCAACCGGCATGGAAGGGAACGCCCACAGACAAACAGCTTGGGGGGTACACGGCAGATCAAGCGCCGGCTGCGCTTAGCGGCGGAGTTGCTGCGATATTGGGAGGGTTTGGAGAACCGCTCAACCCAGTCCCTATGGTCCTTCCTGCTCCAGCAGTGGTTGGGAACTGGGACGATGAAACGGAAGGAGGCATAGACACGGGCCGAGGCCTCACACCACCCCGCAGCGAACCGCTGGACCCGCAGGAGCTTGAGAGGAAGGTTTGCCTTAGCCCCCTTCTCCTCCACCAGAATACGACGCCCAACCGCTCTCGGTTGGGCGTTTTGCTTTGGGCGTTTCCCGCGCCAATGCGGGCTTGCGGGCCGTTCTGCCTGTGCCACGGGTTCGGCACTTTGGGCCGGTTTTGGCCTCAGTTCGATTCCGTCCTGCTCTCTCTTCTCTAAAAAAGAGACTACTTCTTCTAGCCGGCACAAGGAGAAGTCCTTTGGCGACGCGGACTTACACGCGTGTCGAATAGAGCGGTTGCAAACTGTCTTGGTGGACCAGAGATAGAGAAAACCGAGCCAGCGGACGCGAGGCAACATTTCATTCTGGCGATCACCTAAAACGAACATCCCCGGACGGACACCGACCGTTACCTCGGGCAGTAGAGGGTGGGGTAGCGTGACTCACGACGAGAACGCGCCGTACAACGCTCAATGCTGGTTAAGGTGCGTGCGTCTTGTGTCCGCCCAATGCACGGTTTGAGACCGCGGACGGCTTGCTGTGAGTTCGTCGGAACTCGACCCTCGAAGTTCGTGCAGTAGGGTCAATCGGCGAGATCACCAGCAACGCACGGGCGAACATGTAGAAGTCCGGAAGCCTTGCGGCGTTGCCACGCACTGCGACAACATGTTCTTTCGAACTCACCCCCAGCTACTCCGGCCCATCCACAGCCTACTGAGCGAGCCATTTCAGTTCGCCGCTGGCGCCAGCGTTGGCGGCCAACTGAAGGAGAGGCTGGCCGGTCGGGGCGACATTGAATCCCTGGCCAAGCTCGCAAACTTCTATGACCGCGAGCGGACCCGAGTAGAGGCGACGTTGTTCGACACGAGGTTCGAACTGGAGCGCAGCCTTTCAGCCATCATCCCTCCAGGGGCGCAGCTCCATTCAGTTTGTCGAGCTACCTTCTCAGGTGAAGTTCCGCGTCTCGGCGACCTCGACGGAGGAGCATATTTGGCGCACGTGAGCGTTCAGTGTCAGCTGGAACGCCTATACGACCATTTGGAGTTACGGCAAATGGGGCACGGCGACCCTCTTCGGCACCCCGCTGTGCTCGCGCTGGTTCGCCTCCTGATGTTAAATGAGGCCCTTGCGCTGTGTCTGTCGGGCATTGCCAAGGTGACTTGGCAGCACGGAACGTTTCTATTTGAGCCAGCTGATGAGACGGCCAGAGACACGTTACGGGCTACGTGGTTTGCGCGCTGTGCAGATCAAGGCAGCCATGCCGCTACCGCCGTAATGACAAAGCAACTGGCCGAGGCTGGGCTGGGCAAGGTCGACGAGCTCTCCCTGCTTGTCGCTCGCATTCTGGATCAGGATCTGACGATCCCATGGCTGCGCCTCGGGCAGAAGGGGCACTCGCTCAAAAGCATCGTAGAGATTCATGAGGCGGTGTGTCTTGTCGCAGTGCTACTGGTCTCGTTCGTCCAAGGAAGGACCGTGAAGATGTCGCGGCAGGAACTCGGACAACGGGGCCTCGACTACAGTTCGGTTTCCCGAATTCTGCAAAGGCAGTCCTACGCCCTGGTGACCGACCGGTTCGTAACGCGGGACGGAGACTCCTTGACGGTTCGAGTCGAGGCGGCCTCAAAAGGACTGCGTGCGTATTTCTCCGCACTCGCCAAAGAATTCGACGAAGTAGATGAACTGCGAGAGCATGTGGGGGGGAAGTTCTTCGAGCGAGAGCACATTCGCGCTCGCATCGAAAGCGACCCTCGGTACAACGCCCGCTATCGCGTGCTAGCAGGTTTCGATCGCCATACGGTCCTGGACAAGGTGCCCAGTGAATGCGACATCGAGTTTGTGATCCATGACACGGTGCTCAAGCACTATTACTTTGTGCAGGCAAAGCATTCGCTGCTCGGTGAGAAAGCATTCCTCAACGCAGCGGTTCAAGCTGCCCAGAAGGATCTCAAAAAAGGCATTAACCAACTGCGCGAGGCGAGACGTTTGCTCTCCAACAAATTGCTGGGTCGGACTCTCGCAGACCGTGGTATCGCGGACGCCTCGACGGCGAACAGTAGCTTTGTGCTTCTACACAACATTGCACAGTTCGACTTTCAGAGCACTAGCGACAATATCGCCCTTTACGACTGGGCTACATTCCGCAATCTTCTGTTGGATGCAGAGGTAGCTTTCGGTCCGTCTAATCGGCCTCTAACCCTTGTGCGGATGGAGAAGCCGTTGTGCTTGCGCGATCCTCAAGACGTGATCCGCGCGCTCCTTTGCGAGCACCCTGCATATCAGGGTATGAAAAGCCAAGTTTGGGCCACGGAGCGGGGGGCCATTGAATATGAAATCGATGGGGTGCGCTGTATCGTCGAAGGGCTGGGAATATGAGATTGTTCAAGGTTTCAAGTGCATGCCGCTGCAGCGGCCAAGATATTGATGCGTTTCATCAGCGGGGTGGAAGTGACGACACAGACTGAAAGACAGGCGGGCAGAGGCGTCGCTAAACCGACTGTGGCAGCCTCAGTTGAGCAGTCGGTCGTCGAGTCGATCGATGTAATCGCAGACGTGACAGACTGGGCTATTGGAGCAGTGTTTAACGAAGCGGTGCTTGGCGAGATACCAATCGTGAAGACTGCGGTCTCAGTGCTCAAAGTCAGCGACACCATCCAGAAGCAGCGGCTCATGCGCAACTGCATCGCGTTCCTCCATGCCTGCAAGGATTCGGAGGAAGAGAAACGCGCAAAGCTGTGGAAACGGCTCTGGAGCGAGGACAAAGCCGTTGATTTCGCAGACACGATTCTGCTGGTGCTCATGGACAGCGAAAAGCCGTTCAAGGCAGGGGTGGTCGGGAAGTTGATGGCGGCTCTCGCCCGCGGCGACATCACGTACGAGCAGTGTGACGCGCTGATCCACATTGTTTACCGCGCTTCGATACCGGCACTCCAGGCGCTGCCTGTCGCCTGTCAGCGCAGCGGAGGCAAGACGCGGCTGGACGATGACTTCAGCAGTGAAGGTCTTCTGCTGTCAATGGGCATTGCCTATCGGTTCGGTACTGCTCTGCGCCTTAGTCCGTTGGGAGCACTGCTCTACCGGCATGGGTTCGGTGGAACGATCGCTGACGAAGAAGACATGAGAACCTAGATTCGACGAGATGACGGGGACCCAACGCTAGCGGCAGCAGCAAATCGGGGCGCATTGCCATCAAGCGCGGTGAGTACAAAGGCAAACCCATCGAGCCAGGTCAAGCCAAGCTGGCTCATATGCTCGCAGACGCCGCCTACTTCGGCGCACCGGAGACGTTCAAGAAGGTGGATGGCGAAGCAGGCATCGGCACCCGCAAGGGCGTGGTGTCATTCTGGAACATTCCGGGCTACTACCTCAATGGCACGGGAGGGCACATCGACATCGTGGCTCCCTCAATTGGCACCCTTCAGACCTGCGGCTCCGGCTGTTTCTGGAACTCTTCAAAGGTCTGTTTCTGGCCCTTGGCTTGACCGGTTGACCCGAGCAATTGGGGTGGCGGCGAAGCAACCAGCTTGCTCGATCAACAAGCAGGTCTCAAACGGCAATCTGGACCGCGGACGGCGTGGCGATTTGCTGCGCGACGGCGGCATACAGGTCCTGCTCAACGGTAGGGGCCTCTATCGACACAAGCAACGAGTACCTGGCCGCGCGCCCAAAGCGTCCGTGGCTAGGCCTATTCCGCCACCAGCCCATTGCAGGAAAGACGGCAAGCTGACCGCGATTGGCAAGCTGTGCGGCGGTTCCGGTCCAGCTGTCGCTGATCAAAGATCCCCGGGCCCGCGTGCGTTCACCGATAGTCCAACCGCTGTCCGTACTGCTGCCACCCGGCAGGCCTTGTTCCTCAGCGACCGCCTGGGCATTGATACGTCCCCTGAACATCGCCTCAGTTTCAAGCGGGCGACGCACCGAGAAGCGCAATGCGTGCGACTGATAGGCGTACTTGTCGATACCGCCTCGCTCACCGGGACTCGGCTCGATGAAGTACGACAGCGTGATGCGCAACGTGACCTGCGTGTCGCCCAAGGCCTCAAGCATCTCGGTCGGCCAAGGAAGGGCGTGCAGGTGCATGTCACGCGTGCGAACTTCTCCGTCCACCTTTTCGTACGGCTGCAGCTGGTCCTGGACGATCATCGTCAGGGAGTTCGACGCGCTATAGAGCGCTCGCTCCAGGCTCGGCACGCCGTAGCCGCAGTGCCGCAACAGATGCCGCATCGTGTTCTGGTTGCGCACGCCGTTCGGCGTGTACAAATCGAGCATAGGCTGCGTCCACCTTGCCGAGTGCACCATCAGGGCACGTACGGTCTCCGGCCAGAACGTTGGGTAGGCAGCTTGAATGCGGGCTGCCATGCCAGCGGCCAAGGCAGTCGCCGCGCTCGTAGCCCAGCTTAAGGTAAAGAGTCTGTCGTGCGGTTGATGGCCGGTGGTTAGCAGGCATATGCTGTCCATCCGGCTGGTAAACCCGGTCCCATCCACCGCCACGTTGCCGCCCTCCATGATGATGTCGGGCTTGAAAGGCCAGCTTGGCTGCCAGGTGGCAGACGTCGTTGTGTACGGGCTCAAGCCGCCGGCGGCGGCGATTGCCTTGTACTGCTTCCCATAGGCTTCGGAGATCGAGGTGAGTTCGGTGTAGGCACCCACGGTCAGGGCGTTCCAGGCCTGGCCAGGGTCATGCACGGAGTTTGTCGAGAGGCTCGCTGGGCAGTCGACCCAAGCGTACGCCTCCCTGGTGTTGCCCGCGCAGAGTACAAACAGTCGTGGCGACTGGCCCTGTCCATCGTAGTCGCAGGCAAGCCGATCGACTGCCGCCGACCAGGAAGAGGGGCGCCCGCGATCACGGCCGTCCGTTGACGACACCGCCATCGTGAAGACCCGTCGGCGTTCGGGGTCGGTGATCTCTGCGCGCGCGATGGCCTCCTCGGTAATGGCGCCGTAGGATTCGCCATCGTTGTCGCCCTCGCCGCGCAGGATCTTGACGGACTCAAGACGGTGCGGCACCCAGAGTGGACCTTCGTCCGACAGCGCGGGTGTGAGGTCCCCTAACAATGCGAGCCCAGCAAGCTCTGTCCCGTGGCCATTCGCATCTTCCGGACCCCAGTCAGGGTCGACGGTGTGGCGATCCTCGTGTGCAACCATCGGTGCGAGCAGAGGGTGCCCGTGGTTGACGCCTGTGTCGAGCAAGGTCACATACGAGTTGCCCACGTGTTGCGTCAACAACCGGCTTTCCAGGTTGCCGGCCCACTCGGCCTGTTCGTCGAGATGCAGTGCAGCGAAGAACTCGGCAGTCGTCTTCGCGCGCCGCAGTTCGGCGATCATGTTGAGGACCAGCGCGGACTGCAGAAGCTGGGCCTTGCTACCACGCATCAGCACCACGGAACGTTCGGGAAAGTGCAACACACGCTCCCGAACGAGCAGACCGGCCATCTCACCGACCTTGCGGAAGTCCGTGATGACTTGCAGGCGGTGCTCGCCAGCGGGTAGCCAGGCCTCCCACCAGATCCCTTCTGTCTCGTCGGCCGGCAAGGCGTCTTGAGTGTCGGTCCAGAGAGACTCAAAGGTGGCCACTCGCAAGGAGCGGATCGCGTCGATCAGCTTCTGGTTGTCGCGAGGTTGGCCAGCGGAGGTGGTCTTGTGGCCGACGTAGTCGGCGATCAGGTTCTCGAAGTGTTCGAGCTTGCCCTGAGGCACGAACACGGTGGCCAGGACCTGGTTCCCCTGCTCACGCACGTTCATCAGCTCGATGCCTTGGCGGTCCCGCGCCAGGCTTTCGGCGGCCAGCTCAACGCCCTGCTGACTCTCGAATTCGACCTGTACGCCGATGGCCGACTGGACCTCAGCGGCCTGTTGTTCGGCAACGCGCTGCCGCTGCACGGCTTGAACCTGTGCGAGCTGTGCGCGCAAAACCTGGGCGTGCTGCTCACGCTGCAGCGGGGGAACAACCTTCTTGCTGCCGCCGCCAGCACTTCGGGCGGTATAACCCTCGGTCGTGCGGGTGTCCGGCGGGAAGATGTGGGGGCGTCGTTGTTGGTCCTCAGTGGCCATGCACGGATCGTTTGATTACTCTTTGCCACTCGCTGTGCGTCGGCGGACAGCCTGACGCTGCCGGAGCAAGGTGCGCAGCGCTTCGGCGGGAATCGTAGTTTGGTCGTGCATTACCGCTTCCTTGACCGCGTCGTCGATCGCGCGGGCGATCTCTGCGTGGCTCAAACCTGCCGCCTCGGTGGCCAGGTCGGCGATGTCTTTCTTCGCCTTCATATAGCCGGCAAGACGCATCCGCAAGAGTGCCTGCCCCTCATCCATCGATGGCACGTGGTACTCCACTACATCGTCGAAACGCCGGAAAAGAGCTTCATCCAGGATATCGGGGTGGTTCGTCGCGGCGACGATCACGCTGTTGGAGTCATCCTGCTCGATCATCAGCAGGAAGCTGTTCAGAATGCGCCGGATCTCCCCAACGTCGTTCGCCATGCCGCGCTGGCTGCCAATGGCGTCGAATTCGTCAAAAAAGTAAACGCCCCGCGTCGACGATACGGCGTCGAAGACCTGGCGCAGCTTCGCTGCCGTTTCGCCCATAAACTTCGTGATGAGGGCGTCCAGCCTGACTACGAACAACGGAATGCCTAGCTCGCCGGCAAGGGCGGCAGCTGTCATCGTCTTGCCGGTCCCAGAAGGTCCGACGAGTAGGAGCTTGCGTCTAGGGTGTAGGCCGTGGCTGCGGAGCTTGGAGAGGTGACGCTGTTCCTTGAGAACACGCTGCAGCCCGTGCAGAACGGGCTCGGACAGAACCATGTCGGAGATGCGCCGGGATGGATACGAAACGCTCAGAAGCGATGCCAGCTCGCCCTTTGGGCGATTGATCGGGATCGCGCTGTCGCCGGTCGCGTTTCGCCGCGCCTTCGCTGCGTCGATGAGTTCGCGCAGTTCCTCGGCGAGCTTCCCGTGGCCTTGCTTAGCCTCGTGCGCGGCCATCTGCATGGCGACAGAGTAGAACTGGCGATCGTCGCCCTCCGCGTGGGAGCGCAGCAACGCTTTGAGTTGATCGCTGTTCGCCATGATGTTGCTATTGTCCCTCACTCCACCCGACTGCGTCTGTGCGCTGAAGAAAACGTTAACGTCGCTTCGCTCTCTGTGAGCTCTATCTCACACCGAACGTGCAGGCCCGTACCTCACTTCATCGTCAGATGTAACAAACGGCCTTGCTCCCGGCCGTAGTCGGTGGCCTTGAAAGCAACTCCCCTGGCGCGAGGTGACCGACGAGACATCGCGACTGACGACCCCTGTCGGGCAAGAACGTACTTAGCCAAGCGTCTGCTCACGGCCCGATCTCTGACCTTGGCTACCGGCGCCCGCAGACCGGTCCCCGCATCACGCTTCCCACAGCCTCAAGCCGTTGACTTGATGAGGGAGCGCCCCACGAAGATCCATTGACTGGACGTTTGGGCTCAAGCTGCTTCTAAAAGGGATGCTTCTAGAGCAGGAACAAGCGCTTCAAGTACCGCTACGCTTTCATGGACGAGCATAAGATCTCGGTCGTTGAATGGGTCCTTCGAGCCGTGGAGCAGGTTGCACCGGATCTGATAAAGAACAGCGCCAACAGCGGCCAATCGATTAACCGCTGTTTCGCTTGCATCCCTGTATCGACGGGCGTACCTCTTCGAGTTTGCACGGAAGTTTGGGTGCTGCCTGTCCAAGCGCATGTCGCCCGGTGGGACCTGGAGAATCCGCTCAACGGATTCGGCGACGCCGCGAAGCAGACGAGCAGCGGTTTGCTCGCTTATATTGCTTCGAATGCTGGCCATCACTCGTGCTCTCTCCTTTAGGTCTGGCTCACCGCCATAGATGGCGTTGAACGCCATCCAGAGCTGAGAAAAGATGTTCCATTCGGCCGGCGACTGCGTGCGAATTCGTCGGGCCATTTCGGCTTTAAACGCTAGGTGTGCCTTCAGTGCGTTGGACATCGCTTCTCTCTCCTCCGTTTGCTGACAACCAAGTGTGCCAAATTTCGTCCTGGCGTAATTCTGCAAACAGCATCCGCTGCGGAACTTTGTCAGCTTTCATTTCTGATTCCCACTGAGAAGGCGTTCACACCTAGAGGCGCCGTCCAGAGGCGATGAAGGACAAGCGCGCTATGGTGCCGCTGCATCCCGATGCATTCGAGGCTTGGCTGAGGGGAACGATCGAGGAGGCTGTCACCGCGCTCGTGCTACCGCCCTCGGAGAGCTTCGACGCGGGACCGAACACGGCTCCTCCCAAAGCTCATCCCCCGCAATCCAGCTTGCTGTGAAGGTCAGCGCTGGCCGGAGGGAGGCGGCAGCGTCACGGATTCCGAAAGCACGTAGCGCAGCCACGACTGGCGATAGCTGAACGCTTGCGTGCCCACGCGGACAAGCTCGATTCCGCTCACGATGAAATGCTTGCCGCGCATGGCAGTGACGATGGCGCGGTCGAGCTGCGGCAGCAGGTGCCGGCCCGGAGGCCCGCGTTCTCCGTCAACTTTGCCACCGTGACGCGCTCGCCCGTGGGGAGGCGGCTGGAGATGAGCCAGAGGTGACCCTGTGTCGAGCTGGTCTGGAAGGACGCCAGCTCTTGAGCTGGCAACTTCCTCCCCTCTACGCGCATTCTGCGAACAGCGACGAGCATGAACAACGATCCGCGAACTGTATGGATTTACAGTATCCGGGGCGCTCGACGTTCTCCTGCCGCGCCGCGACCCCGGGCGGCCCGTGGTCCCTGGCTCGCTTTCGAGTGCTACCTGACGGGGTTGGTTGACCCTGTCCCCGGATTTCGAGCCCGATGTCGTGACCGATCAGCTCAGGAAGCCCGGGTATTCAAGCTCCCCAGATCATCGAATTGGCGAAGGCGGATGCGATGAGTCGAGGCAGCCCGCGCGAAAGATTGGCGCGCCGCCGTATCGGCAAGGTGAGTAGGCTCTGTTCATCTATAGGTGTAGCGGCTTGCGATCAGAAACGGCGGTGCTGCTGAATCGGGCTCGCAGGCCGTGCGTGATGGACATCCTCGTCGCCCGGAAAACAGGCGCGAGCGTGCGAGTCAGTGCAGCGCGCTCAATTCCCGCTGCAGCCAGGCGCGCTCTTCGTCGCCGTGCATCTGCTGCAGCAACTGGCCGAAAAACTGCTCACGGTCTAACGCCGCAGAAGCCGCCCGCTGGATCAGGATTCTTGCGATGGGTCCGATCTGCCGCGTCAGCAGTTGGTGAGCCTGCTCGACCAGGGAATCCGGCGCCTCGGCCCCCGTCTCCCAACCTCCCCGGAAGGGAATCGACGGCGGGACCGACTCGGGGGTCGAAGTCTCCTTCGGCAGATCACGCTCCGCCGGCACGGCACGTTCAGCCCCGGCGGACGGGTTCTGAAAGCGGGCCGGCTCGATCAACCCCCTCTGGAGCAGATGCTGCAGATCGGACCACTGCACCCGGCCCTGGGTGGCCTGCAGGAGCTCGTGCGCGCTGCGTTCGCCATTGCACAGCAGCAGCACCGGCCGCAATCGCCGCTCCAAGGATGGGCAGCGCATTGCGATCACCGTTCTGCCCCGCTCGGTCATCGCATACTTCATGTCAGTACCTCCTGAACTTGCTCCAGCCACTCGAGATGAGTGGCACAAACAGTAGAGAAAGCTGCGTTTTTTGAAACCTGCACCTAGCCTTAGGGGGTTCACCAACGGACTTCCGATTCAAGATCATCGCGCCGGGTGCGGCGGGCGGGCGATGGATGCGAAGTAATCCGCTGGGATACGTCGCTGTCCGCGACGTCGACCTGCCTGGGCGCCGGGTGTCGAGCTGCCCAGCACCTTGTTTTGCGGCTCTTCAGACATTTGCGTGGGTGTACCGGATCGTGTCCCAGCGGGTGGTGTATCTCCGTAGCCTGGAAGAAGGCTGAGATGCACAAGACTCAGCAGGCCACAGCGGGCAGCCGAGTGGGGGCAGTATCGCTGAGTGAGCGCCTGTAAGCCCTCAAGCTGCATATAACGCCGCTGCAAACTCCATTCGTCGCTCTGCTCCAGCATCATGGCGCCTACCAGGCGGATGATGGCTGCCTCGTTGGGGAAGATGCCAACCACGTCGGTACGTCGCTTGATTTCGGCGTTCAAGCGCTCCAGCGGGTTGGTCGAATGGATCTGACACACCTGACCCCGAGAGAGTTCATCCGACTACTTCGCCAGCTGGAAGGACCGCAAAGCGCTGGCCGCGGCACTCAAGCCGATTTACACGGCCGCCAGCGCCGAGGCCGCAGCGGCCGAACTGGATGCTTTTGAGGCGGGGCCTTGGGGTACGAAGTTCCCCACGGTCGTGGCCGCTTGGCGACGCAGTTGGGATCGGGTGATTCCGTTCTTTGCGTTCGCGCCGGCGGTGAGACGGGTGATTTACACAACGAACGCCATAGAGAGCATCCACGCCCAGTTGCGTAAGATCATCAAGACACGCGGGCACTTCCCCAGTGACGATGCGGCCACCAAGCTGCTTTGGCTGGCGCTGCGCAACATCACGGCCGACTGGGGCCGTGGGGCCAAGGAATGGCGCGAAGCGATGAATCAGTTTGCGATCGCCTACGGCGACCGCTTCATAAAGACCGCCGTTTAGCGGCTGGACTTCAGAGCCTCACACACAAAAAATCGGACAGGCCCCGGGAGCGGCCTCCGGCTCCACCGAGCCTTATCAAACACAGCCTGGTGATCCTCACCAAGGCGATGCTGTTCCGACGTCGGCCCCACGACCCTGCTCAGTAACCGCCGAATGGCTATGGCAGCGCTAGGAGCACGAGTCGCACCAGCCAGAAGCACAGCACCAGCATCTGTGCAACCATGAAGGCAAACCTCCAAGCCACAGCACGCGACGACACCGACCAAAGATGTACCCCGGACTGTGCGATGCGTGCAGCCAAGAACCCAAGCGCCAGCGGATCGGTGATGTCGCTACGCCCGGCACCCACCGCGGCGAGAATGACCGCGACGAATACGGGCAGGTTCTCGACGCAGTTGGCGTGGGCACGGCATAGACGCGCCGAGAACGGCGACACATCGTCACCCCAAGGGCCGAATGAATTGGCGCGCCGCCTGCCCCGCAGGACGAGACTGGCTCGCATCCATGCAATTCCGATCAGCAGCGAGAAGGTCCACCCCGCATAGCCGAGTACGGCCAGCAGGCTGGGTGAGAAGGCTGAGGTCGTCACGGTGTCACTCCTCGAACGGCGAACGTTCGATCAAGTTGATGAAGCCGATGCGTCGAACGTAGAAACCCGCGCGTGTACTGGGTGCGGTCGCGGCCACCTGCTGCATGCAGCGACACAACTCCTTCTTCATCTGCTGGCGCGGATGCCTGTGCAGTACGTGTTCGCGCACCACCGGCGGGATGCGTGCGAGCCCTTGGCCGAGCACGTCTACTGCCGCACCGGCCTGAAGCAGGTGCGCCTCGACCCCATCACCCACAGGCACCACAAGATCCAGATGGCGCGCGATGGCATGTGCAACGATCTCCACCGACTCGGAGCCGACCGGTGCCAGCGCCTGTCTCGCGTAGCGCGCTCCACGGATCGCAAAACAGTGTTCGGACGGTGTTGCCGCGGCTGGCGTCAAACCGGCGTCGTGCAGAACCGACGCGGCAAACAGGCACTCGTCGTGAGCCTCAAGCCCACCGATTACGCCTAGCGCTTGTGCCCAGGCGTAGGTGCGTAAGCCGTGGTTCTGGAGCCACTCTGGCTGGCTTGCCTTGGCCAGGCTCCATGCACGTTCGGCCAGACGACCCGTGGGCGGCTCGATCGCCTTCCACAACTTGGGATTCTCGATATCGCGCAGCTCGCCGCGAGGCCTGCGGGGGCTGCGGGCGAACCGGATGGTTTGTCGCCCCAGCAGCAGCAACATGAGGCGCCAGCGCTGCGCCAAGCTCAGTTGTCCCGTGGTGGAGTCGGCGTCGAATCGAGGCGAGAGAGACGTAAACATGCACGCACTGTGCGCTCCGGGGCGTGCAGCGACCAGCGGCGATAATGACATTTCCGGCGTCAAATTGGACACACGTCGACCCATGCGAATATCGACACAGCGAAGGCCCGGTGGGGCGCCCGTGCACATTGCACTGGCGCTGGTGCCTGGCTTCCTGGATGCCAGTTTGGGCATCACGCTGAACATCATTCAGACAGCGAATGCGCTCAGCCGTGCAGAGGGCAGATCCGATGCCTTTCGCCTGAGCTTGCATGGGCCCGCCAGGGGTGGCGTCGCCTCGGCATCCGGGCTCAGGGTGGCCGTCGAGCCTCTACGGGAGGCGCGCTGCGCCGACGTGCTCGTTGTACCCGGCGCCCTCCTGGAGAGCGCAACGGCGATGGAGGCATGGGTTGCCCAGCCGTCGATCGGGCGGTGGATCGATGCGGTGCGCGAGCGGCACGAGGCGGCTCTGCCGCTGGCGGCGTCCTGCGCCGGGACTTGGATGTTGGCCGAGGCTGGAGTGCTGGATGGTCTCCGCGCAACGACCGTCTGGTGGTTGGCTGCTGCGTTTCGACGACGCTATCCGCGTGTTCAGCTGGACACGGACGCGATCGTGGTCAGTGAAGGGCATGTGATCACGGCTGGAGCCGCCTTCGCGCACACGGACCTGATGCTGCACTTGGTGTCACGTTGGGCGGGTACGCCACTCGCAGAGCGCTGCGCTCGCCTGCTGCTGGCCGACCTGCGCATGGCTCAGACGCGCCATACAAGCCTTGCGTGGATGGCCGAAGCCGACCCGCTGATGCGGCAGGCTTGCCGCTGGATCGACAAACACCTGTCCGACCCGATCAGCGTAGGCGCATTGGCTGCAGCGCTGCATCTGACCCCCAGGACGTTGGCGCGCCGATGTCACCAGACGCTCGGCTTATCGCCATGGCACCTGGTGCAACGCCGCCGCGTCGAAGCCTCTGTCGAGCTGCTTCGCACCACAGCGCTGCCGTTCGAGAAGATTGCCGCCCGAGTGGGCTACACGGATGCATCGGCTCTGCGCAGGCTCATTCGACGTGAAATGGGTTTCACCCCGGCTGGTTTGCGCGACTGACGCAGGGAAACATCTAGTCGTGGGGGCAACTCCGCCTAGTACTACAGTCGTACAGTCCACTCGATGAAAGCGACTGCCGAACTAATAGGCTTGTTGATATTTCCCGCCCACCTCTACGTCGGCGCGGCGGCTGGCGCGCTCGTCTTTCTGGTTGCCCTCGTACGCAGGCGCTTCTCGTTGGCTGCTCTTGCGGTCGGCTTGTTCTTGGTCTGGTTCGCGCCCTTCGGGCTCATCCTCTTTTGGGCGTCATCGTGTGGGGCGTTCAGTGGCGACTGCGCAAATGCGAGTGATGAAAACCTGTTTCAATGCCTCGTGTTTGTTGGCATCTTGTCTTATTGGTTCTTACTGGTGCACCTTGGTTCCGCGACTGTGTCCAAGACAAGCGTAGCTCTGCGAGTCGCACCTCGTACTGGAAAGACATTCGCTGTTGTTGTGGTTGTCCTGCTGGCTGTGGCTGCAACGCTGGACACCGCGTGACGTTATATGCAGGCTTATAGCCCTTACAGAGACTTCCCATTGAGCCAGAGCTTCCTTCCTAGCCAACCCGCCGATGAACACGGACGTCCCGCCAGGCACTTCCCATCGTGGCGCTTCGATGGTCGTCTGACTCAGCCCGAGTACGCGCGGCTGCCCGGTGCCGAGGGAGACCGCGGGCATCAGTGCATCTTTTGCGGACACAGGGGCATCTACCGTCGCACCCCCTACCGGACCACCACAACACTGGCCGACTGCTCGCGATGCGGTCATGAGCTGTGGTCCGAACCGGCTCGTCGATGCCGCCGACGACATCGGGCACTCCACGCTGAACTTCGCTAGCCCAGCCCGGTTCAGTCCTGTTCGAGCAAGGTCTAACAGGCTCACAAAGGTGTTCGGGATACCGGCGGCAGCCCAACGTAACGTTCAGCGCCACCATACTCAACGGAGCTGTTGCGGCTGAAGGTTGCGGTGGCCGCCAAAACGGCCTCGCCCTCGCTCACTGCACTCTTACCGCCCTTGTCAGCGTCCGCTCAGCCCATGGCGGACACAATCTACGGTCCGCGAAAATGTGCCCAGACCGGACGCCTATGAAGTAAGTGCCCCATCCAGATGGATAGGGGACAAGCCAGTTGCGCGGACGTGAAAGCAGACCCGCTGACTCGCGCTCTCGGCGGCCTTTAGATTTGTGGCGCCGGCTGTTATTGGAACTCTTCGGAGGTCTGGTTCCGGCCCTTGGCTTGACTTTGCAACGCTCCCCGCTGTCAGGCGTTGACGGTGTTGCGACGCCCCGTGGACAACAATCCGGTGCTCGTATCGGTAGATCCGGCGATGAGGGAGATATTTGCAGGACTGCAGGGGGCAGGGCATGAGGCGCTGAACGGATCCGTGCCTGGCAGCTGACCAACGCACGAAGCTCATGACGGCCAGGCGCTCACGGCGGTGTGGAGGCCGCCCCATGCTGAACCGCGACACCACCCGTGTGCACCTTCATGAATCGATAGGTCTCTGCGATCCCCAGTTGTAGGTGGAGGACGTCCAAGGTGGGGCGGCACCCTTCACAATCATCCTTCGTTGGCAACAGGGAGGAAAATCGATGAGCCAAGAACTGCGCAGGGTGTACGAGAAGGCCGGGGCGCTTGACCGCTATTTCGACGAAAGCACGCCCGTCGACCTGTATCGCGGCCGCCGCAAGGGGGACGCCACCGACCTGATGCAGCCCACATTGATCGGTTGGTACACGCATTAGGAGCCACGGCGCCCTGACGTGCTGGCGGTCAATCGGGAGGGGGTGAGTCCGCAGTATGTCGGAGGGGACATGAATCAGCTTGTGACGGAGGACAAGGCCAAGCCGCTCACTGCAGAGATCGTGCGCACGCCGACAAGTTGGTGGTCAAAGGGTGTTGAACGATGAAAGGGGACCACCGGGGCGTTTCGGTGTTCGACAAGAAAAACACCCAACTGCGGAGCTTCGACTGGTACCGGCTCCCTGCCGGCACGGAATTGCCGCCTGCGCTCGCCGTGACCCGGGACTCGCCCTCCGCCACCAGCAGCAGGCCCATCCACTACACGGTCGCTCCGAAAGACGACATGCCGCTGTCTCTGTTTCTGCAGCACCTGAAGGGGCTGGCAGCGAAGGCCGTGGCCGAGTGAGACCGAATCAGGAGAAAAATCATATGTCTGAACTGTCGATGCAGTGTCTGGCGATTGCCGTCTCATCAGTGCTGAACGAGCGGGAACGACTGCTCAGTCGTATCCAGGAGATCTCGGAGGACGCCGAAGAGGAAGAGCGCCTGTCAGAGCGTGTCATGGATATCGACCGCGTGCTCGGGGAGTTGGAGGAAGCCTATGAGGATCGCCGTGCAGAGGAGCCGCTGTATCCCAGCTTCGAAGCGCTTTATACGGCGATCTTCCCGACCTGAACGCCGTAGCGCCAGGCGGTGCTTGCCGCATATCTCTGTACCGCTCGGCACCTGGCATGCGTGCGGCGTACGCCGGTTGTCCCGCAGTCTGACCGGGATCAAGCCTGCACTTGGAAGCTTGCCGGTGGGGAGCCGATCGTTCTCCTTTCTGGTTGTGCTGCCCACCAGGCAGTCGTGTCGCGGATGCCATCGGGGTCGCCGTTTCTGGCATCCGCCGCAAGCAGTTTGTGCTTCTACTTTTGCTGCAGATTTCGCTGGAGTAGCCGAACAGCCAGAGCAAGCGGAGGCTTGGCCACAGGTTCGATTCGGATACCGTCCGCTCCCTTGCGCCAAAGCGCGGCCTGTTGGGCGTGCAAGACCAGCGGCGGGGAGTCGCCGCCCACGAGGCGAACCGCGCCCGTCATACAGAGGACGAACACCGCGTCCGCCGGAGGTAGGTCGTTTCCCTTGTCGACCCAGGTTGCAGAGGACCAGAACCGGTCGCGACGAAGCAGGATGCTCAGGTTCTCCGTGGGCCCGTCGATCGGCTCTGCATGGAGCTTGGCTTCGCCCTTGAAGAAGACCGGCGTTTTCGGGTCGTTGAAGTGCACCGTGGTCATGTCTTCCAAGAACGTGAGGCGGAGGCCTGCTCCACGGAGCAGCACGATGGAGCGGTCAATTCCAGGGAACGAGGAGAACGGCGAGTTTTTCGTGGTTTCAGCCCAGGCGAGATGCCAATCGAGCGACTCATATCCTGCACCTCGCGGCTCTACTGCGATCTGTCGCATCAGCCCTGCACCGTTCTTCCACGGCACCTTCGGAATCTCGTTGAGATCGAACAGTTCGAATGGCATGGCTACTTCTCCTCTTTGAGTTGCTCCACGGAAAAAAAACTTGCACCGATGGATCTGTCGGCGGTGGCTGGAAGCTCCGCTACCGGCGAGAAGGCGGCCTTGAAGCTAACGCACGAGGGGGCGTGGTCGTCAAAGAAAAGTCCGCCGCCTGTCAACTCGGCTACCTTACGGCTCAGTTCCAGCGCGAGAGATGCCGGCTCTGATGGGTCCAAGCTTCGAAAGATCTCCCGCAGGCTCGAAGAGCCACGAGTGCAGTCCACTGCCCCGGCGCCGGCCGTGCACAGGTCGAGCCGCAGCAGGACCTGCCGATCACCTTGCAGTTCGTGGTCCGCTCGTACTTCGATGGTCCGACTGGAACCGTGCTCGCACACCACCTTCAGCAGGTTGAACAACGCATGTCGAAGGCGCCTCGCGTCCCCCCACAGCGAATCAGGCAGGTCTGGGCTGAGCCGCACGGAGAAACTGCAACGCTTCCCAGCCGCCGTATCGAGGGCCCGCGCCACGACGTCGTCGAGCAAGGCGCGCGGCACGAATGCTTCGGAGGCGGACTGCACAGCGCCCGCGCTCAGTCTGGACATGTCGAGCATGTTGTCGACGACCGCCAGGACCTGACGCGTTGCCTCGCGCGCCCAGTTCGCATAACGGTGCGCACACTCGTCCATCCGCCCGCGAGACACAAACTCGATCATTCCGAGCGCGGTGTTGGCTGGCTCGGAGATCTGTCGACAGACGGTGGCGATGGAGTGCATGCGCGCTTCCTCAGCGGCCCGCACCGCCTCCCGGGAGCGAGCCAGCTCGCGCTCCGTCGATGTGACGTCGCGGTACACGCTCACAACTCCGCCGGAAGGTGTCTCGGCGTCCGTGACGTGAACCAGCAGATCCGATCGGACCTCGTACTCGGATTCGGAATGGCCGCTCCCGTGGTCCGACAGGCGCCGCCGCACGACTGCATCCCGTTCCGCATCAGTGGCGTCGGGCAACATCGCCTGAACGGCTGCCCGCACCAGCACGTCGTAATGAACGCCGGGCTTCAACACTGCTGTCAGGCTGGGGAAGAGTTCGATGAATCGCCGATTCCAGGCCACGACACGGTGCTCGGAATCGCATAGCAAGAGACCATCTCGAATCGAAGCAAGCGCCTGGTCCAGCCAATCCTTGTTGTCCTGAATTGCTTGACGGGCCAGGTCAAGACGCCGGATGTACCAATGGGTCACCCCCGCAGTGCTGAGAATGACCATGACCAGGATCGCGCTCACCGTCAGCACAAGGGCGCGGTCTCCAGACCACCGCGCACCGACCGACTCCATGGGGATGCTGACCGCGAGCACGAGCCCGCCATGCAGGAGGTCCCGGGCAGCCACAAGCGCCGGGGCGCCATCGATGCGGCCCAAGCCGATGTGGGCACTGCCATCCCGGTGCTCGGGATGGAGCGGCTGAGCGACACGCTGGGCGGCCGGGAGGCCGCTAGGTGGCTCGCTGACAATCAGCTGGCCGTCGTCACGTTCCAAAGTGATCGTCAGCGGCTCGCCCATCCCGCTCGGCGACAGCGCGCTCGCCAGTTGCCGCAGCGGGACGACGGCCACGGCGGCCAGCGTCCCGAACGGACGCGCGAAGTAGAGCACCATCTCTCTGCTGGCGAAGCTCTCTGTGGGCTGGCTGATGTTCAGGGATGGCGCTTCCTGCTCAAACGTTGCCTCGACGAAGCCACGGGGGAACTCAAGGCCCGACAGCACGGTTGTCGGCAGGGAGGCGGCAACCACCGTTCCATCGCGAGACACAAGCGCGATGTCGCGGACAAACAGGGTTCGCTTCACGGCGTCCACCAGCAGGCGTTGTGATCGCTGCGGATCGGTTGCTTCATGCTCATCGCCACCCGGCTGCGCCAGATCCGCCAATCCGGCCAACAGCACGTCAATGCCGAGGAACGTGCGGTTCACGACCGCCTCGGCACCGGCTGCTGTCAGTATTGCGCGGGTCCTGCCCTGTTCGATCGCGTCGGCGCGGCCGCGCAGCATCAGCAACGCCGCGATGATGCCGACGATGACGAGGAAGGCGCAGGCAACGCCCCACAGGGCGAAGAGGATCCAGCGACGGGAGCGCATCGGGCTACCGAGGCTTGCTCTCGGACGCAGAGATGGGCTTGAGCGTCTGGTTCCAAAGCTTGGCGCATTCATTGCCGCATCGTTTGAACCACCGCGGTAGCACGACGGATTCGAAGATCTGCCGAAGGCGTTCGACGTCGGCGGCACTCGGCTTCACTTCGACCATCGTGCCTTTGCGTCCGTTGGCGCATCCCTTGCCACCGGTATTGCAGATCACGCCTTCAAGCGTTTCTCGATCGGCCTCGGCCCAGATCTCCGCCTCCAGCCGGGGAAGCTCCACACTGAGCAGCTCTCGCACGTCGCCGGGCAACGCGCGCCACGTCGCCCCCGATGCAGCGAAGACAGACGTCCCCCAGCTCACTGGCATGCTGAAGATGTGCGTGGTGACTTCATGCAGACCGAGGGTGTTGCCCGACATCGACCCCGTGATGGCGCAATCTGTATTGCCCGATTTCATCGACGCCATCAGCTCGGCGAAGCCGGTTTTGACCGCTGTGGCACCCAGCGCATCGACCAGGTCGGACTGCGATGGCGTCGATGTTCGAATGCGCCTACCTGCCAAGTCGCGGAGTCCCGTGAATCGGTCCTTGCAGAACAACATCTGCGCGGGGTAGGCATAGACGGCCAGCAATTCGATGCCATAGCGATCCCGCAGCAATTGCGCCATGTAAGGGCGCAAGGCAGCCGCTGCACGGCGCATCGAACCGACGTCCGGGGCTAACGCGGCCAAGTCAGCCGCGCCGAATTCAGGGTTGGTGGAGGCAGCGATGCCGACCAGCAAAGTGCCGAACTGCAGAACACCGGCTTCCATGAGGCGCAACGTCTCGGTGCCGCGGATACCCGCTTGGTCGAACGGGACGATGTCGGCCGTGACGCGGCCTTTGGTGCGGGCTGGCAGCACCTCTGTCCAGAACGGTTTCTCGTGACGGGTGTACTGGTGCACGTTCGCCAGCCCACCGAGAACGTGCAGCTTCAGTGGAGGTGCGTCGCTCTGCTTGGCTGTTTGCGGATTCGGTGGATCAGCGGCGAACGAGAGGTGCAGCGACATGCCGGCGGCGAATGCCAGCACTATGCGGGCGGCGACGCCCTTCCTTCGCGGTTGCATGGCTGTTCATCTCCCTGATGTCTATACCCTGCATACGGCGGCTCTGTCGATTCATCGGCACTAGAGCAAGGCTGTGATGACCGTGCCTGCATCGCCCGATGTAACGCTGAACACCCCACCTTGTCGTTCCACGCGTTCCCGCATGCCGATCATTCCGAGGCCGGCTCCTTCACCCGCAACTGCCTTCAGGCCCTGTCCGTCATCGGCGACAACGAGGCGCAAACGGTGAGGCGGTGCTTCGCGGTCGAGTGCGACCGCGACATGCTTCGCATCGGCATGCTTGATGACGTTCGAGATCGCTTCCTGGGCTACTCGGAACGCGGTGATCGAAAGATTGTTTGGCAGGTCAGATGCAGGAATGCTCGACCGGTACTCGAAGTTGCAGTCCGGGTGCGTGTTGTCCATGCGGCGCACCATCTCTTCAATCGCTCCGCTCAGGCCGAGTGTCTCCAGGAGTTCCGGGCGCAACTGCGTGACAATATTCCGCGTGCTGGAGTACAGGTCGTTGGCGGTGGCAACGATGTGCCGGGCCATCGATTCGATCTCGGGTTGCTCGCAGGCTGCGGTCCTTGACGCAATGGTTTCGGCTCGCAGGCGGAGGGAAACGAGTTCTGCATTGATCGTGTCATGGAGCTCCAGGGCGATGCGCTGGCGCTCCTCCTCCACCATTCGATCGCCATACGCCAGCAGCCGCTGGTTCTCTCTGGCGCTTCGCGCCGCAGCACTCACAGCGGCCTGCAGATCCCGCGTTTGGACAGCGATTGCCTCTTGCTGCCGCTGTCGGCTGCCAGCCAGTTGTTGCGCCACCTGCTCGATGGCCGCATGCAACGCTCCCAGCTCGCCTCGGAACACGGCCGTCGTCTCCCGCGGAGGCGGCTCGGAGCGCGCCAGCGCCTGAATGGCACTTGCTGCTTCTTCTATCGGTCTGCTCACCTGCCGGGTCAGCTGTAGTGCCAGAACGCCGCACATCCCACCGGCGGCCAGGAGAACACTCATCCAGATGGCCAGCTGAATACGTTTGCCACTCTCCAACTGCGGCGATGCGACAAAAACGCGGACGAATCCCTTGTGCTGGGAAGCGGCCGTATGAGCATCAGCACGCGCCGAGTCGACGACCTGCATCGGAACCTCCACGGTCGCGTACGGTTCGTCCTGCGGCACTTCCCCGAAGGCGAGGAGTGGGTTTCGCCTGCCGTCGAGCAGGGTGATCTGCTTGATGCTCGGGTCGGCCGCAATCACGGCCTGCATGGAACGGCGTGCGGCTGCCTTGTCGCCCTGAATGAGGTCGTACTGCGCACTTTCTGCGAGGGCGGAGGCGGCCAGTTCGGCACGAGCAAGCAACTCCGCCTCTGCATTGCCTTGGATGGCCAGGTACACGATGCCTGCGCAGGCCACGAGCAGGACCGGCAGCGGCAAACTTGCGGCCACGAGCAGGCGCGCCTTGATCGACGGACCTCGCAGAACACCGGGGGCTGACGACATGCGCATTGCCGTCCGGGCCAGTCAAGAACTGACGCGGGCCAATGGCTCGGCATCGATGACGCCGGCCTGTACCGCGAGCAGAGCCAGTCTGGCAGGGTGCTCCTCCTTCAGCTTCTGCTTCACCACTTGGCGAACATTGGAGATGGTCTTCGGCGACAACCCCATGCGTTCAGCGATCTCAGTCGTCTCCATGCCCAAGGCCATGCAGCGAAAGACCTCCAGCTCGCGAGGTTCGAGCAAGCTCTGTGGAGAGGTGTCTCGTCGAAGACTGAGCAGCGCCATCCTTCGTGCGACGTCTGGCAGAAAGTAGGTGCCCTCGGCATGGACCTTGGCGATCGCCTCGGCTACCTCGGCGAGTGGGGAGGACTTCGGGAGGAAGGCACTCGCCCCCATGAGGTAGCTCTCGCGCAGGATCGGGTCCGAGTCGAACTGGGTGTAGAAGACGACCTTGGCCTGCTCGTGGATGCGCAACAGCTGGCGTGCCACGTCCAAACCAGTGGAGGCGGCGCTTCGGCCAAAGCGGACGTCGAGCACGAGCACGTCCGGGGCGAGCCGCTCATACATCTCCAGCACTTCGGCGGGATGGGTCGTGCGCCCCACAACCTTTATGTTGTGCTCTTGGACCCCAGTCGAAAGAGCGTCGGCAACCAGCGGATGATCGTCGGCTATGAGCACACGTATTGTCATAGCGGATTCCGCAGGTGAGCGTGTTGAGTGCACATTCGTTGCCCTCCTTGCGTCTGCGTGTCGTACCTGCAGGAATCTACACGCTCATCTGCGCCACGTGGGTGCATACACACGGAGTTACTCGCAACGCTCTTGAGCCCTCTATACAGGGTAGATAGGCTGGTGGCAGTGAGAAATGAGATTGCTGTTGAAAAGTAATCCATGGGGGCGTCCCTGCCATCAAAGTGCCAGGAGGCGCTGGCAACCCAAGCACTGATCGCGTTCGCCGGCAGCTGGCTGGCAGGGAGGGGCACCGTTTGTCCACCAGCAACCGAACTGGCTAAAGGGCATCAGACGATGCGGCGACTCCAACCTCGAGAAGCACGGTCGACGAACATGCCGGGGGCTAGACCTTCGGAAGGCAATGCTGCCGACAGCCCGGGCAGCGGTCCGGGATATGCGCCTCACTGCAAGACAGGTGAGCGTCCTCCCGCCGTGCAACTTCCCATCAAACTCCCGTTCGGTTGGGTCGCGGAGCCAGCAGGCCGCCGGCATGTTGTCATCGCGGCCCTCTCTCTAGACGGTCGCACCCTTGGCCACGTCACGGTTGACGAAAGGAAGCGCACCTTCTTCCTGGGCACCTCTCCCTCCACGAACCCGACCGAGCCAAGCTGCTCAGGGCGCGACTGGCGTCGGCGTCTGTACCTTGCCGCGGTCAAGTGCTTGACGGATTGTCTTGGCGAGATGGCCCAGGCAAAGGCCCTGGAAGAGATCGCAGCCCGCTCCGACGAGCGGCTCAAGTCCGCGCTTCGTGAGCTTTTCGCGGGATCTGCAGTGCGGATGCAGCGGGGCGAGTTCGACGTCCTGGTCCAGCAGATTCAAAGCTGCGCAGGCCCCGAGAACATCGACGTCTTGACGATCCGGCAGCTTCTTGTCACCGCCGGAGCGCAGCGATGGGTAGCGTCCGCCTAACGGGTCGATGAGACGACGTCGCTCCGATCTCCGTAGCAGTGGCGGAGATCGGTCCAAGATTCAAATCGAGGAAAGGTTCATGATGAGCAGCCCATCTGAAAACCAGAGCAGCACCGCTGCGTTCTCGCAGTCCTATGCCGAGGCACGCGAAAAGTTCCTTGCTGCCGCCCATGCTGCGGGAATCGAGGTGCGAAGCTATGTCCACCCTCTGCGAGGACGCGATGGGGAGACGCTGGCCATGGACGTCGCACGCTTCGGTTCAGACGATGCGAAGAGCGTGCTGCTGCTGTCCAGCGGAACCCACGGCGTCGAGGGATTCTGCGGTTCGGGCGTGCAAGTTGCGTTGCTGCCAGACCGGGCTTTCCACGCGGCGGCAGAGGCTGCCGGTGTGGCCGTTCTTTACATCCACGCACTCAACCCCTATGGCTTCTCTTGGTGGCGTCGCACCACGCACGAGAACGTGGATCTGAACCGCAACTTTCATGATTTCTCGCAGCCGCTGCCCATCAACCCCGGCTATGACGAGATCGCTCATGCGCTCGTGCTACCGCACTGGCCGCCGAAGCCCGAAGACGAGGCAGTCCTTCAGGCCTACGTAGCGCGCCACGGCCACAAAGGTTTGCAGCAGGCGGTGACCGGCGGTCAGTACAAGTACCCGCAGGGCCTCTACTACGGGGGCACGAGTCCGACTTGGAGCAATCAGACGTTGCGCCGTGTGCTGCAGCAGCACGGACGGCGCTGCGATCGCGTGGGCTGGATCGACGTCCATAGCGGCTTGGGGCCCAACGGGGTCGGGGAGCGCATTTTCTTCGGCCCGGAGGATGCCGGCGCGGTGGCGAGGGCACGTGCTTGGTGGGGACCGCAGGTCACCGCCATCCACGAGGGTGGCGCCAGCGCGGCGCGCCTCGAAGGCCTGATGTACAAGTGCGCCTACGAGGAATGTCCCCAAGCTGAATACACAGGCATCGTGCTTGAGTTCGGCACCGTGCCATGGGACGAAACCACGCAGGCGATGCGCGGCGAACAGTGGCTGGAGAACCACCCCGAGATGGCGGCGCCTCAGGCGCAAGCGATCAAGCAGCGGCTGCGCGATGCGTTCTACACCGACACCGTCGCGTGGAAGCAGGCGATCCTGGCCCAGGCCACCGGGGCCTCGGTCCAGGCCGTGCAGGGTCTCGCCTGTCGCTGACGCCTGCGTGATCCACACACTTGTCGGCGGTTCATCGACGTTGAAGCCCGCGTCGCAGATGTCCTCCATGGCGAGGTGGTTCAACACATACTTACAGCGAACTGATGTTCCTTGATCACCCGGTCGTGCGTAGCATGCAGAACATGCCACTGACCGGCATTGACGCTACCGCCACGCGGTTCTGCTGGTACCCGCAAAAGGTTCGTTGCTTGGTTCGGTCAGGCAGGCGACGTTCGCGGGATCCCTCCGGTGTTTTTCGCAAAGAAACTGGGAGGTCCGTGGTAGCGGCGGGCCGGTGCCCGCCATCGTGGCGGCGCCTGTCCATGTCCATTTGGCACGGACGCGCCACGAACAACAAGGGAGCGGTGGATGGTGAAACTAGGAGAAGAGGAAGTCCCATCGGATGAACTGGTCGTGCTGGTCGTCGATGACGACGTCGATGCAGCCACGGCGCTTTGCTGCCTGCTTGAGTTGCTTGGATGCAAGACGGCCGTGGCCTTCGATGGTCCCTCGGCCGTGAAGGTGGGCACGGTGACGCGGCCTCAGGCCGCATTTATCGACCTGGACTTACCCGGCTTCGACGGGTGCGAAGTACTCAGGCGCTTGAAGTCCGGCGGTTCGGCGGGGCCTGGACGGTCGGTTTGCCTCACAGGGCACGGCGGCCCGCTTGACCGGGCGCGTTGCTTTGATGCCGGGTTTGACGAATTCTGGTCCAAGCCAGTGGCGGTCACGGAGGTAGAGCGTGCGCTTGCCGCCTCGCGGGAGGCCGTGCGCGGGGACCTGGTTCACCAGGACGGCGGGCTACATGGGCACGCCTGGCTTCATTGAGCTGGCGCGGCAAATCCAGCATCTGGCACTGACGCTTCCATCCGGAGGTACCGGATTCGCCCGTTTGGCCGGGAACCGGAAGTGCCAGAACCTTGATCTCCACGGCTTGCTCCTGGGTCAACATCGGCGGACAAAGCCGCCATCTTCATCCCAGGCGGGTCAGTTTTACTCCGACGGCAACAGCAAGGCACTGCAGAAGGACCTGCCGGTCGATCTGCGGGGGCTGATCGAATGCCAGCTGCAGGGCGCCCAGCGCAACCACGACCAGGTCAAGGCGCTGCGCGACAGCTACAAAAAGCGCGCCTGAGCGATACGGGCGGCGCTGCCGGTGTCGGGGTGGGGATCTCGGTGTCGGCGGTCCCATCCCGGCAGCGCTGCCGGCAGACCGGTGACACGACGCGCCAGCGGGCAATCAAGCGCTCACGCAGCCTGTGACTGCAACCACGCCCGCCAGCCCCCGTACGCCGTGATGTCGGTGGCCCCGACGACTCCGGCAGGCTCACAGATGAAACCCGGCACGCTGCGTCCGTCCGCCAGCACGGTACGGCCGATGCCCAGCGGTGCCGGGATGCCTGCGACGAAGGAGCCGAACTGGCTTGCCGGCAACTCCCAGACCTCCACCTCAATCGACGCTCCGCCGCTGTCGACCCGCATCAGCCCGGGCCGTTGTGGCGGCCCGCCGGCCAGCGCGTAGAAGCGGTAGCAGGCGGCGGTGGCGGTGCGCTCGACGAGGCGGGCGCCACGGGTGGTCAGTTGGTGGTGCAGGGGTTGGCCTTGCAGATGAGCGCCGCACACGGCCACCTGCACCTGGCCGGATGGCACCGCCGGCCGCGACGTTTGTACCTGGGTCGGCAGCGCGTGCGCGGTGGCGCCCAGCCGGGTCTGCATCCCCGCGGCCGAGGCCTGCCAGCGTCGGCCCAGGTTCAGCAGCGGCTGGTCCTGGTGTGCGGGGGCCGCGAAGGTGATGCCGAAGGGCAGGCCGTCGGGGCGGAATCCGGCGGGCAGCGCGATGGCGGCCAGGTCGAGCAAGTTCATGAAGTTGGTGTAGAGGCCGAGGTCGCTGTTGCGGGCGACCGGCTCGGCCCACATCTGCTCGAGCGTCGGCAGCGTGCCGGCCGTCGGCGTCAACAGCACGTCCACCTGTCGCCACACCGGCTCGCAGCGCGCTTGCAGTTCGCGCAGCCGGTATTGCGCCGCAAAGGCGTCCGCTGCCAGGAGCGTGGCACCGCCCAGCGTGATCTCTCGGGTGACTGGGAAGACCGCGTCGGGCTGGCGGTCGATGAAGTCGCGGATGGCCTGGTAGCGTTCCGCGACCCACGGGCCCTGGTACAGCAGCCGCGCGGTCTCGTAGAAGGGCTCGAAGTCGACGTCGACGATGTCGGCGCCCAGCGCGCGAGCCCGTTCGACGACATCGGCAAACAGCGTCGCGTAGGCCGTATCGCCGAAGAATTCGAGCTGGCCGGACCGCGGGATGCCCACGGTCCACGGCCGGCCGCTGCCGAAGTCGAAACCATGGGGCTGTGCCGGGCGCGAATAGGCGTCTTCGGCATCCTGCCCCAGCGCCTGCGCATACACGTGTTGTGCGTCTGCGGCCGTGAGCGCGAAGATCGACACCGTGTCGAGCGAGCGGCAAGCCGGCACCACACCGCGGGTGGAGAGCAGGCCGCAGGTCGGCTTCAAGCCCACGAGGTGGTTGAAGGCGGCCGGCACCCGCCCGGAGCCGGCGGTGTCGGTGCCCAGTGAGAAGCTGACGTGGCCGAGCGCCACCGCGACCGCCGAGCCCGAGCTGGAACCGCCCGAGACATGGCGGCGGTCGAAGGCGTTGAGGCAGGCGCCGTAAGGCGAGCGCGTCCCGTTCAGGCCGGTGGCGAACTGGTCGAGGTTGGTCTTGCCGACCGCGATCGCGCCCGCGTCGAGCAGACGTTGCACGACGAAGGCGCTGCGCTCGGGGGTGTAGGCATAGGCGGGGCAGCCGGCGGTGGTGGGAACACCGGCGAGGTCGATGTTGTCCTTGATCGCGAACGGCACGCCCCATAACGGCAATCGGGCCGGGTCGAGCTGCTCCAGCTCGCGGGCCCGCTGGCGCAGTTGTTCCGGCGCGATGCGGTGGATCCAGGCGCGGTGCGCATCGTCACCGATGGCTTCGCAGACGCGCTCGACCACCTGGCTGGGCGTCAGTCGGGCGCTGCGATACGCCTGCTGCAGGGTCTCGATGTCGAGCGAGACGGGTGACAGTGCCGATGTGTTCATCGCGAACCCTCCGCTGTTTGCAACACCACGAGGTTCTGGCCGGCCGCAACGCCTGCGCCTTCCCGGCAGTCGACCCGCAGCACCTGGCCGCCGCAAGGAGCGACGACGGCAAACTCCATCTTCATCGACTCCACGACCGCCAGCGTGTCGCCTTCGCGCACCTCGTCGCCCACACTCACCAGCACTTTCCAGATGCTGCCCGGCACTTGTGTCGCGACGGCACGCGCGCCCGTCGGCAATTCGCCCTGCGGAGCAGCGGCCGATGAACCGGCCTCGTCGCTCACGTAGTCGGCCTGCCCGGCCTCGCGCCACCGTTCCCGCTCGGCGTCGAAGGCTGCTTGCTGACGGGTCTTGAAGTCGGCGATGGCCTGCGCATGCCCCGTCAGAAAGGCCTGGTACTCGCGCAAGCTGAACTGGCCCGGTTCGATGCGCAGCGGGTAGCGCCCGGCGGGAAAGTCCTGTCGGATGCGCAGCAGTTCGGCCTCGCTGACCGGATAGAAGCGGATGCGGTCGAAAAAGCGCAGCAGCCAGGGTTTGCCGGCTTCGAAGGCGGGCGCCCCGTTGCTCGCGTCGCGCCAGCGGTTCCACATCTGCAGCGTGCGGCCGACGAACTGGTAGCCACCGGGCCCTTCCATGCCGTAGACACACAGGTAGGCGCCGCCGATGCCGACCGCGTTTTCGGGCGTCCAGGTGCGTGCCGGGTTGTACTTGGTCGTCACCAGTCGGTGGCGCGGGTCGACCGGCGTCGCCACCGGGGCCCCGAGGTAGACGTCGCCGAGGCCGAGCACCAGATAGCTGGCGTCGAACACGACACGCTGCACCTCGTCCATGGAGGCCAGCCCGTTGATGCGGCGGATGAACTCGATGTTGCTCGGGCACCAGGGGGCATCGGGACGCACCGACTGCATGTACTTCACGATCGCGGTCCGCGTGGCGCTGTCGTCCCAGGACAGCGGCAGATGCACCGTGCGAGAGGGCACCACCAGGTCGTCGGTCTCGCCCAGGCGCTCGTCGGCCGCCAGCACGGCCTCGACCAGCCGGGGTTGCGGCAATCGGGCCGGGTCGAAATGGACCTGCAGCGAGCGGATGCCGGGCGTCATGTCGACGATGCCGGGCAGGGCGGTCGCCTGCAAGGCCTGCATCAGTCCGTGGACGCGCAGCCGCAATGCGATGTCGAGTTGCAGTTCGCCGATCTCGATCAACAGGTAGCGGTCGCCGGCCTGGCGCACCACCAGCTCCGGGCGGCCGACGCAGCCGGGGTGCCGCGCCACGATGGGCGAGCCGAGCGTCGGCGCGGGGGTCAACGGCGCGAGGTCCGGTGCCTGGAGGCTGGCGAGCCAGCGGTCCTGCGCCAGTTGCCGTTCGGCGGCCTGCGCGAGGTCGACGCAACAGAAGCGCACCGTGTCGCCGGGGCGCAGCTGCCCGAGCTTCCAGCGCTCTGCCGCGATCACCACCGCCGGGCAGACAAAGCCACCCAGGCTGGGGCCGTCGGGGCCCAGGATCACCGGCATGTCGCCGGTGAAGTCGATGGCGCCGATGGCGTACGCGTTGTCGTGGATGTTGGACGGATGCAGCCCGGCCTCGCCGCCGTCGTGCCGGGCCCATTCAGGTTTGGGCCCGATCAGGCGCACGCCGGTACGGCTGGAGTTGTAATGCACCTGCCAGTCGGTGGCGAAGAAGGCGGCCACGTCCTGGTCGGTGAAGAAGTCGGGCGCGCCGTGCGGGCCGTAGAGCACGCCGACCTCCCAGTGGTGGCCATGCACGGGGATGGTTTCGGGGGGCAGGGCGTCGACCGGCTCGCACTCGTATTCATCGGCCAGATGCAACAGGTCGCCGGCGCGCAAGGTGCGCCCCGCATGGCCACCGAACTGGCCCAGCGTGAAGGTGGACCGACTGCCGAGGTAGCAGGGCACGTCGAGTCCGCCGCGCAGGGCCAGATAGGTCCTCGCGCCGGCCGCGTCGATCCCGGCCAGCTTCAGCACGCTGCCTGCCTTCACCTGGTGTGAGCGCCACAAGGCCAGCGGCCGGCCGTCCAGCGTGGCCGCCATCGCCGCGCCGCACAGCGCGATGACGGCGTCGTGATGGAAGCGCAAGGTCGGGCCGGCCAGTGTGCATTCCAGCGCGGCGGCTGTCGCAGCATTGCCCACCAGGCGGTTGGCGAGGCGAAAGGCGAGATCGTCCATCGGCCCCGAAGGTGGCACGCCCACGTCCCAATAGCCCTGGCGCCCGGGATGGTCCTGCACGCTGGTCTGCACGCCCGGCTCGAGCACCTCGACCGCGTTCGGCGCGTAGCGCACGTCAGCCAGGGTGCGGGTGACGACACGGCCTTCAGTGAACACCGGCTCGGCGGCCACCGCGCGCAGGTAGCGCAGATTGGTCTCGATGCCGGCCAACCGCGTTTGCGCAAGGGCCGCTTGCAGCCGGGCCACCGCGTCGTTGCGCGTCTCACCGGTGACGATCAGCTTGGCGACCATCGGGTCGTAGTGGGGTGGCACTTCGCTGCCGGTGGCCACGGCCGTTTCGACGCGCACCTGGTCGGGAAACACCACCTCGGTCAATACACCGGCGCAGGGCTGGAAGTTGCGGGCCGGGTCTTCCGCGTAGAGGCGCACCTGGATCGAAGCGCCACGCGGGGCCGGCGCGTGCAGGGCCCAGCGGTCGCCGCGGGCCAGCCGGACCATCCAGGCCACCAGGTCGAGCCCGGTGACTTGTTCGGTCACGCCGTGCTCGACCTGCAGCCGCGTGTTGACCTCCAGGAAGTAGAAGTGGCCGGTGTCGGCGTCGAGCACGAACTCCACCGTGCCGGCCGAGCGGTAGTCGACCGCACGGCCGAGGCGTACCGCGGCGTCGAGCAGCGCCCCGCGTGTTTCGGCGGCGAGACCCGGCGCGGGGGTTTCCTCGATCACCTTCTGATGGCGTCGTTGGGCCGAGCAGTCGCGCTCGCCGAGCGCAATCACCTCGCCGCGCCCGTCGCCGAACAACTGCACCTCGATGTGGCGCGCGCGTTCGACGAACTTCTCGAGATACAGCCCCGCGTCCTTGAAGTTGGCCCGTGCCAGCCGCTCGACGGCATCGTAGGCGGCCGCCAGTTCGGCTTCGCTGCGGACCAGCCGCATGCCGATGCCGCCGCCGCCGGCGGTGCTCTTCAACATCACGGGGTAGCCGATGCGGGCAGCTTCGGCACGCGCCTCGTCGAGGTCGCGCAGCAAGGCGCTGCCGGGCAGCAGCGGCACGTGGTGACGCCGGGCCAGTTCGCGGGCGGTGTGCTTGAGGCCGAAGGCGCGCATCTGCGCTGGCGTCGGGCCGACGAAGGCGATGCCGGCGGCCTCGCAGCGCTCGGCGAAGGCGGCGTTTTCGGACAGAAAACCATAGCCCGGGTGGATCGCGCCGGCGCCGGTGTCCCGGGCCGCCGCAATGATGCGGTCGGCGTCGAGGTAGCTCTGGGCGGCCGGGGGCGGTCCGATGCAGACCGCCACGTCGGCCAGCGCGACATGGGCCGCATCGGCGTCAGCCTCCGAATACACGGCCACCGAGCGCAGCCCCATCTGCTTGAGGGTGCGGATGATGCGGCAGGCGATGACGCCTCGGTTGGCAATCAGGACGGTGTCGAACATGAGGAGAGGGGCCCTCGGTGGCGGGTCGTCCCGCCGGAGGTCGAAACGCGCCGCGGGTCGTCCCGCGGGCGGCGCACGTGCGCGTGGTTCAATCAGCGGCCGGTCTGTCCCACACCAGCAAACGGATCGGCGTCGGGTTGTAGGCGTTGCAGGGGTTGTTCAGCTGAGGGCAGTTGGAGATCAGCACCACGACATCCATCTCGGCGCGCAACTCGACGTATTTCCCTGGCGCCGAGATGCCGTCGGCGAACTGCAGGTCGCCTTGCGGCGTCACCGGCACGTTCATGAAGAAATTGATATTGGGCGCGAGGTCGCGCTTGCCCAGGCCACGTGTCGTGGCTTCACGGCAATGGCACATCGCGTGCAGAAAGCTGTCGCGGCAGCTGTGCATCGGGCGCTTCTCGAGCGCGTAGCGGGTGGTGTTGCTTTCAGCCGAGCAGGCGCCGCCCAGCGTGTCGTGGCGGCCGCAGGTGTCCGCCGTGATGGTCAGCATCAAGCGGCCTTCGCTCGAGTACAGGCGGCTGCCGGCGCCGAGGTAGAGCCGGGCGTTGCGGGCGATGGTATCGGCCGCGCTGTAGCGTTCGTCCGGGTCGGCGGCGCTGTAGAACAGGGTGTCGACGGCCTGGTTGCCTTCGAGGTCGAGGATGCGCAGCGTCTGGCCGGCGCCAACGGTCGCCATCCAGGGGTCGCCGGCACGGCAGACCTGGTCGAGCACGGCCTGCCGCGGGTCGAGCGGGCTTTCGATGAGGTGGGGTGTCATGTCGGTCTCAGCGTCGGTCAAACGGCATAAAAGCGTTCGGTGTTGGCGAAGGCACGGCCGTTCTGGGGGCAAAGGATGCGGCAGGGATCGTCAGCCGTCACCGGGTGGCCGCGCCAGGCCGACAGGCGCACCCCGGCCGGGGCGTAGCGGGGCTGGGGGTCGAGCGGATGCGGCGCGGTGGACAGCACGACGAGCGTGTTCATCTCGAAGCGCAGCTCCACCGCATCGTCCGCGCGGCTGTGGCCTTCGACAAAACGCAGTGCCCCGGTCTCGTCGCACACCACCTTGCTGAAGAAGTTGACGTTGGCGACCAGGTCTCGCTTGCCCAGGCCCCACTTGCCCAGTTCGATCAGCAGGCCGTCGCGGCCATTGCGGTACATCTCATTGCGCTGCTGCTGGAAGCTGGTGTCCCCGTATTTCGCGCGCACCTGTTCGGCATCGACGGCACCACACCAGGTGTCGTGCCAGCCGACGCTGTCGGCGACGATGGAGCACAACACGCGCCCCATGTCCGAATGGCAGGTGTGGCCGGTGGTGAGGTAAGCGGTGTGCTGCGCCTTCAGCGTGTCGGGCATGTTGTAGCGCTCGAGCTTTTCATCATGGTGATAGAACAGCGTCGAGACGTTCGCGCCGCCTTGCAGGTCCGTCAGGCGCAGCACGCTGCCGCGGCGCAACAGGCCCGACCAGTGGTGGCCGCCGGGCACCAGTTCTTCCCACAGCAGTCGGTCGGCGGGAATGGGCTTCAGTGGGGTCACGTCATGCTCTCCTTGGCGCCCTCTGCAGCGCGCGTCAAACGTTCGAGTTGTTCCAGGTCGGTTTTCATGCCGGAGGTTTCGCGGATGCGGTCGAGAATCCGCCCTTTGAGCACCAGAAACTCCGGCGTCAGCTTCATGCGCTGCTCGCGCCGTGCCGGCAACGGCACCTCGTAGATGCTGTCCACCCGTCCCGGGCGCGGCGCCATCAACACCACGCGGTGCCCCAGGTAGAGCGCTTCCTCGACGTCGTGGGTGACGAACACCACGGTGGTGCGTTCGAGACGGTGCACGTGCAGGATCAGGTCGTGCATGACCTCGCGCGTCTGCGCGTCGAGCGCGCCGAAGGGCTCGTCCATCAGCAGGATTTGCGGGCGGCTCATCAGGGCACGCGCAATCGCGACGCGCTGCTGCATGCCGCCCGACAGCTGGCTGGGGAAGGCCTGTGCCGACGCGCTCAGGCCCATCAGCCGCAACAGGGCATCGGCGCGACCGGCGGCGGCCTCGACGTCCGAACTGCTGCGGTCGCGCGTCTGCCACGCAAGCTGCCGGCTGAACTTGATGTTGCCCATCACGCTCAGCCAGGGATAGAGGCTGTAGTGCTGGAACACCATCGCGCGATCGGGGCCCGGTGCAAACACCGGCCGGCCGTCGACCAGCACCTCACCCTGGCTGCGTTGTTCGAGGCCAGCCAGCGTGCGCAGCAGGGTGGACTTGCCGCAACCCGAGGCGCCGACCAGGGTGACGAACTCGTTGTCGGCGATCGACAGGTCGATGTCCTGCAGCGCGGTGACCCGCCGGGCGCCCTCGCCGAAGTGCTTGAAGAGGCCGCGGCATTCGATCTTGTGGTGGGCCATGGTGCTCAGTGCCTCGCGTGCAGATAGGGGAAGGCCAGCCGGTGGGCCCCTCGGAACAGCTGGTCGATGACCAGGCCGATCAGGCCGATCAGCAAGATGCCGGCGAAGATCTTGTCGGTCTGCAGGAAGCGCTGCGCCTTGAGGATGGCGTAGCCGAGCCCGGAGTTGGCCGCGACCAGTTCGGCCACCACGAGGTAGGTCCAGGCCCAACCCATCGTGATGCGCAAGGTGTCGAGCAGCGCAGGCTTGGACGACGGCACGATGACCTTCTCGACGATCTCGCGGCGTGTCGCCCCCATGGTCTGGGCCGCCTCGATCTGCGCCATCGGCACGCGCCGGGTGTCCTCGGCGACCATCAACACCATCTGGAAGAAGGTGCCGATGAAGATGATGGCCACCTTCGCACCTTCGTCGATGCCCACCCACAACATCACCAGCGGCACGAAGGCCACCGCCGGCATGTAGCGAACAAAGTCGGTCAAGGGTTCGAGCAGGGCTTGCGCCGCACGCCAGGTGCCGATGAACAGGCCGAGCGGCAAGGCCACCAGTGCGGACAAGGCCCAACCTGCGACCACGCGGCCCACGCTGATGCCGACGTCCCCCAGCAGGCCGTCTTCGCTGGCCCAGAGGCCGACACGGGCCAGGACCTCGCGTGGACCGGGCAGGAACACGGCATCGACACCGCCGCTGGCCGCCAACCCCCACCACAGCGCCAGGGGGACGAAGAAACCCGCGAGCGCCAGCAGCCAGTAGCGGCGCCGCGGGATCGGATGACGAATCGCCCACATCACTTCAGCGCGTCCGCCAGCAACGAGGCGTCGATGCCGCGTGCCATGTCGGGCTTGCCCTCGATCAGCTTGTGCTCACCGAGAAAGGCCGCGATGCTGGGCGCCACCCCGACCAGCGATTGCGGGTGCTTCGCGTCGAAGGCGCTCTTGTTGGCTGCCGCATCGAAAAAGCGGGTCCCGGGCAGGAACACCTTGTAGTCCCCCGGCGACATCGACACCACCTTGGACATGATCTTCACCGCTTCGTCGGGCTGCTCGCGGATGAACTTCTCGGTCTCGAACCACGCCTTGATCATGCCGACCAGCTCACGGCGCTTGCCCTGGATCGACTTCTCCTGCGCCACCAGCAGGTCAGGGACCAGGCCCGGCATGTCTTTCGAGGTGAACAGGGGGCGGCCCTTGCCGCTTTGCTGAATCTGCTGGATCCACGGGTTCCACAGCACGGCGGCATCGACGCGGCCGGTCAGGAAAGCGGCCGCCGCATCACCGGCCGACAGGTTGACGATCTTCACATCGCCGGGTTTCAAGCCGTTTTTCGACAGCGCGGTGGCCAGCACGAAGTGCGACACGCTGTATTGCTCGAGCGCGATGCTCTTGCCCTTCAGGTCGGCGAAGGACTTGATCTTGGGACTGACCATCAAGGCGTCGTTGCCCGCCGAGTTGTCGTTCACCAGCACGGCCTTCAGTGGCAGGCCTTTGGCCAGCGGGCCCAGCGTGTCGGACAGGGTTTGCGAGTTGGCGTCGAGCTGGCCGGACGAGAGCGCGGCGATCGAGTCGCTGTAGTTGGCGAACCAGACCAGCTTGACGTCGGCGCCGTGCTTCTTGAAATAGCCTTTTTGCTCGGCGATGTACCAGGCCACCCAGCCTGGCCAGTCCGACACGCCGACCTTCACCTCGGCCGCCGCCGGCAGCGAAGTCAGTGCGGAGGTCGCGGTGGCGAGGGCGAGCAGCGCGGCGCACGCGGCGCGGCGCGGCAATGACAAAGCGGATCGGGACATGACGGGCTCCAGGCTGGTTGCGAAAACACGAGAGGGCACTTCTTCAAGCGAAGTGAACCTCCCGGGCTTTTGTCCCGCCGTGGAGCCTCAGACGGTAAACCGCCGCCGAAGGCCGAGCGCTCTTGGACCAGGCGCCGCAGTGACCGAAACAACGGCAGCCGCGACCGGAACCCTAGCGCTCATGTCAAGAAGCGATCACTGCGCTCCTCTCGTTGCAACACAGGTCCGCAAGAACGGTGCCAGTCCGGACACCGGCGTCGGACGGGGAGCGCTGTCATGTCGGCTGGTTTTTGGTGCAAGCTGTGCGAAGAGCGCGCTGAAGGAGCACTGAAATGGTGATTCCCGGTCAGTGCGGGGATCGGCCGGCCTCCCTCTCCTCCCGCCGTCACCTGGGGCGGCAGTCAGACGAGAGGGCGGCCGTCACCGCCTCTCGCGGCTGTGCTCCGCCGACCCGGATGAGTTGCCCGGCCATGTCCCGATAGATCGACACAAGCTCCGATGGATTGCCAGGATGGCGGGTTCAGCGCGCGCTTGCTGTCGAAACTGGTCGCGCGGGATGGTAGTCAACGCTGATGCCGTTGCCCCTTTGCCCCGCTTCGTCGCGGCGAAGGGGCCGTTGCGCTCGAGCAGGATGGTCAGCCATCGCGCTGCATTCCTCATCCCTTCTTCCGTCCGCGGCTCGTGCGCCTCGCTGTGTCCTAGTTTGCGGTCGTGCCGCTTGATGGCTGCGAACGCGACGAGGCCCCCTGTGGTCCCAATGCCGCGGCGATCCGCACCTGGTTGCGCCCGTGGTGCTTGGCCTCGTAGAGGGCCGCGTCGGCGGCCGCGATGAGCCGCTCGCCGGTCTCGTCGGGCTCGGCGACAACCGCCACGCCGATGCTGGCCGTCAGCGGCACCGGTGTGCATTCGTGCAGCACCCCCAACTGCTCGACCGCGGCGCGGATGCGCTCGCCCAGCCGCTCGGCGCCCGCCGCGTCGGTCTGCGGCAGCAGCACCGCGAATTCCTCCCCGCCGTAACGCGCCACCTCGTCGCCCGCGCGCAGTAGCGACTCGGCGATCGCGCGGGCCACCGCGCGCAGGCAGGCGTCGCCGGCCAGGTGGCCGTGGCGGTCATTGACGGCCTTGAAGTGGTCGATGTCGATCAGCAGCAGCGACAGCGGCTGCCGGCTGCGCCCGGCCACCTTCAGCTGCAAGGCCAGCTGCTCGTCGAAGTACTTGCGGTTCTTCACGCCGGTCAGGCCGTCCAGCACGTTGAGCCTTTGCAGCTCGTTGTTGGCCTCCGAAAGGTTGCACAGCGCCTCGTCCAGCTCGTGCGTGCGCTGCTGGACCCGTTGCTCGAGCTGGCTGGTGGCCTCGGCCTGGATGCGCCGGTTCTGCTGCTCCAGCACTTTCATGCGGTGCGCCAGCGCAAAGGACAGCAGCAGCGCTTCCAGCGCCGAGCCGATCTGCATGCTGTACTCGGTAAGGAAGACGTTCGGCAGCAGGCCGATCGTTTTCAGCGGATACACGGCCACGCCACCCAAGAAGATCGCCCAGGCCAGCATGAAGTAGCGTGCTTGGGCCACACCCCGCATCGCGCAGATGACGCCGATCACGGCCATCGTGATCGACATCACGAAACCATTGAGCGTCGTCAGCTTGATCATGACGGTATAGGGCGCGAACAGGGACACGTGTTCTGGTTGAGTATTTCCCCGACAGTCGGGCCTTCTGGCGCGCGGTGAGTTTAGGTGGTGGAGCTGTCGGCGATGACCTCCGTGGCTGTAGTTGATGTATCCATAGATGGATCGGTTGTGAAGCGCAGGTTCGGCAGCTTCTTGATGCTCAGCGCTTCACGTAGCGCTTGCGCTGGCGTGCGACCGTTGAGCCGGTAGCCCTGGTGGCTGCGTTCGAGGTTGTAGTACGCCATGAACTCGTCGAGGTCGCGTTGGATTTCGTCGATCGAGATGTAGAACGTCTCGCGCCCCTTGACCCTGAAGCACTCGTCCAGCAGCGTGCGGTTCATGCGCTCGACGAAGCCGTTGGTACGCGGCGTGGCCACCCTGGTGTTCCGGTGTTCGATGTCCTCCAGCGCCAGCAGCAGCTCGTACGGGTGCGTCTCGGGCTTGCCGCAGAACTCGCGCCCGTTGTCCGTCAAGACGGCCTTCACCGGAACGCCCAGCGCTTCGTAGAACGGCAGCACGCGCTCGTACAGCAGGTCGCATGCGGTGATCGGCATCTTGGAGCTGTAGCACTTGGCGAACGCCAGGCTGCAGAAGGTGTCGATGACCACCTGCACGTAGACCTTGCCCACGCCCTTGAGCGTGCCCCAGTAGAAGGTGTCCTGGTTCAGCAACTCGCCGGGAGCGCTGGAGTGCACATGGCGGCAACGGAAGTCGGGGCTGTGACGCTCCAGCAGCCTCACCTGATCATCGGTGAGCACGAAGGTCGTGTTGTCTCGGCTCTCGCGCTCCAGCCGCATCAGGCGCTTGTACCGGGTCTCCAGGTCGTTGCGCAGCCACACGCCGCGCACGCCCGAGGGTGAGACCTCGACGCCGGCCAGGCGCAGCTCGTTGGACACGCGCTGAGCCCCGTGTGTGGGGCGCTTGAGGCAGTAGTCGAGAACCTGGGTCTCGATCTCCGGCGCCACCCGGTTCGGATGCGGGCCACGGGCACCGCGGCGGCTCTCGACGAGGGCGGCGACGCCGCCGGTCTGGAAGGCACGACGGACTTCGTAGAAGGTGTCGCGGTGGAAGCCCATGATTTTGCAAGCCTTGGCCACGTTGCCAAGTTCGTCGGCCAACTGCAGAAGCGACAGCTTCCGCTTGATACTGTGGGTCTGGGCGGTCACGGTGTTCTCCTGGGTCAGATTGGTGGGGTCGCATCCCCAATCTGCCAGAAGACCCGTCGACCGCTCAGCCGCTTGCGCGCAAGCAGCTGAGCGGCCCTCGACTCACGTCGAGTGTCGGAAAAATACTAAACGCGTTCAATCGGGCTACTACGTGAGGAACGCCGGCTTGCCACAGCAGCCGGAACCGGCACCGTCTGACCCCCGGCCGGAAACCCTGGAGGTGGAGATTTCTGAGCTGGTCTTCCAGGTCCTCAGCCAAGCCAGGAATCGAGAACTGGTTCCCCTCGGCTCAGCGTTCCCCAGTCCTGAGCTGTTTCCGCTCGAAGTTCTCTCACGCTCCCTCAGCCGAGCGGTTCGTGAACTCGACCCATGGCGCACGGTAGAGGATCTCCCGCCGGGCAGTGACAGGCTGCGGCGGCAGATCTCGCTGCGCTATCTGGCGGCCGGATACAACGTCAGCGCGGAAGAGATTGTGGTGACCAATGGCGCCATGGAAGCGCTGAACCTGTGTCTTGAAGCGGTCACGAGCCCGGGCGATCTGGTGGCCATCGAAGCCCCCACCTTCTACGCTGCCCTTCAGGCCGTGGAGCGACTGAACCTTCGCGCCGTGGAGGTGGCGACGCACCCCCGGACCGGCGTCGACATCCCCTCCTTGGCGGCCGTGCTGGAACGCCATCCGGTCAAAGCCTGCTGGTTCATGACGAACTTCCAGAACCCGCTGGGCAGCTTGATGCCCGACGAGAACAAGCAGGCCCTGGTGACGCTGTTGGCGGACCGCGGGATTCCCTTGATCGAGGATGACGTCTACGGGGAGCTGTACTTCGGCCTGCGCAAGCCCCTTCCAGCCAAAGCGTACGACAGGCAGGGTCTGGTCCTTCATTGCAGTTCCTTCTCGAAGGACCTGGCGCCCGGCTACCGTGTCGGATGGGCGGCCGCAGGCAAGTTCGCGACCACCGTGGCGCGGCGCAAGTTGATGAGTTCCTTGGCGGCCGCCGTACCCTCGCAGGAGGGTCTCGCGGAGTACTTGCAACGCGGTGGCTATGACCGTCACCTGCGGCAGCTTCGGCAGGCGCTTTCTCGCCAGCAGGCCATCGCAGCACGTGCCGTGGCAAAGCACTTTCCCGCCGGCACCCGACTGACGAGGCCAGAAGGGGGCTATTTTCTGTGGGTCGAACTGCCGGCGACCGTCGATGCCCTTCAGTTGCACCGCTTGGCCTTGTCGCACAGCATCAGCGTTGCTCCTGGCCATCTATTTTCGGCAGATCGGCGCTTCTCAAACTTCTTGCGGCTCAGCTACGGACATCCGGACGACAAACGCGTCGAGTCGGCCATCCGAACTGTCGGAGCGCTAGCGCATAGCCTGATCGGAAAGGGGTAGGTACGCTGGGCTTGTCCCGAGTCCCGGCGGCGGTGTCGACGACAGCAAGTCGATGGACACTCGACTTACCGCGCCATGGCCCTGCGAAGAAGGCGGCAGCTGACGTCAAAGCAGAAGCGCCCGCCGCTGCCTGACGGACGCCTGTGAGTATGCCGCGATGCGCCATTCATCCGGCGCCCGTGAGATGGTCGACCGGCGCCAGGAAGCGCTCGCGCATAATTCCGTCCTTCATGCGCCGCACCCAACACCTCCGCCCCTCGCTCCGCACCACCGTGTGGATGTGGCTGGTCGCGGCCGTGCTGGTTCTTCAGAGCGCGATGCCGCTGCTGGCCACGCTGGCGGCGCGGCAGCATGGGTGGGCCTTGGCCGAAATCTGCACGCTCTACGGCGTGCGCACCATCCGGGTTGACCAGGCGCCGTCGGACGATCACCAGACACCGCTGCAAGGCCAACACGCCAGCGAATCCCAGTGCGCGCTGGCTGCCTTGCTCGGCGGCGCTCCGCTCCCGCCGCGCGCCGCCCCCGTGCACCTGCACGCCCCGCAACAAGCGGTGGTCCCGCGGGACGAAGCACCCCTTGTTGTTCCCCTCGACGCAAGCCGGCGCTGGCTTGCCGGGCGGCTACACGCCCCACCGGTTCAAGGTTGATCTCCGCAGCTTGACGAGGCCCCGCCTGCCGGGGCTGCTGTGCCTGCACGTCCCGTCAGGGGACGGCAAGCGATCCAACCCGCACCTGCCATGTCCAAGAACCGATTCCGCTTCAGCGCGCTCGCCAGCGGCTGCCTGCTCGCCTGCACCACGCCCTGCCTCCACGCGCAAGGCGTAGCAACCGATGCCGAACTGGCCCCCGTCGTCGTCAAAGGCACCGCCGTGCGCAGCGGCCTGCCGGCCGGACTGCCCGGTACCACCGCCAGCAAAGACGCGCAACAGCTGCGCGAGCAGAACCTCGTCAACCCCGAGGACGCGCTGCAATACGCCCCCAACACCACCATCCGCAAACGCTACCCGGGCGACCGAAACGCCCTCATCGCCGGCCGCAGCTTCGGCACGCTGCAGCCGTCCCGCGCGCTCGTGTACGTCGACGGTTACCTGATCAGCAACTTCCTGGGCCGCTTCGACGCGCCGCGCTGGAACATGATCTCGCCCGAGGCCATCGAGCGCGTGGACATCCTCTACGGCCCCTACTCGGCGCTGTTTCCCGGCAACTCCATCGGCACCACCGTCGCCGTCACACAGCGCACGCCCCAGGCCTTCGAGATCAGCGGGCGCGTCAGCGGCTACCGCCAGAGCTTCGACCAATACGGCCACAAGGACCACTACGACGGCCACCAGCTCTCGCTGCACCTGGGCGACCGGCTGGCCTCGGGGCTGTGGTACGCCGCCGACCTGAACCGGCAGAACTCGACGTCGCAGCCGATGCAGTACCACACGGTCAGCGCCGACGCCGCCGGACGCTTTCCCGAGGTCCAGGTCCCGGGGCCCGCGACGCCGGTGAGCGGCATCGTCTACGACACCGACCCCAAGGGCCTCAAGCGCGCAGTCTTCGGCGCCAACAGCGGTGCCATCGATCACACCGTGCAGGACACCTTCAACCTGCGAGCCGGCTACCGCTTCACGCCGGACCTGGAAGCCAGCGCGATGGCCGCCTGGTGGCACAACGACACCAAAACGCGCAACGTCAGCTTTCTGCGGGACGCTTCCGGCGCCCCGGTGTGGTCGGGCGTGGTCAGCGACGGCAACAACCGCTTCTACATCCCCGCCTCTGCCTTCTCGCCCTACACACGAAAAGAAACCCACCAGCAGCTCGGCGCCACCCTCAAGACCCGCCATGCCCAGGGCTGGAACACGTCTCTGGTGGTCTCGGACTACCGCATCCTGAGGGACACCCAGCGGCAGGCTGACAACCCCGACCCCGTGGCGGCCGGCGGCGGTGTCGGCAGCATCACCCGGCGTGACGGCACCGGCTGGAACACGGCGGAGGTGCAGGCGACCTGGACTCCCAGCGCGGGCGACTGGACCGGCGGTCGTCACAGCCTCGCCTTCGGCCTCCATCGCAACGGCTACAAGCTCGACCAGACCGTGGACAGCGTTGCGGCCCCGGGCAACTGGAAGTCCGACCAAGGCGCCCTGTCGCAGTTCTATCGAGGCAAGACCGAGGTCGTCGCGCTGTACGCGCAAGACACCTGGCGCTTCGCCGACGACTGGCGGCTCACGCTCGGCTGGCGAGAAGAGCGGTTCAAGGCCTTCGACGGCCAGCAGCTCGGCGGCGGTACGACCGTGACCTACCACAGCCGGCGCCTGCGCGGACATTCGCCCAAGGCCGCGCTCGCCTTCGCTGCCACCGACAGCCTGCTGTTGAAGCTCAGCGTCGGCCGCGGCGTGCGTTTCCCCAACGTCGAGGAGCTGTACAACGGCAGCGTCACTGCGACCAGCCAGACGCTGTCCGACCCGAACCTCCAGGCCGAGACCTCGGATGCGATCGAGCTGAGCGCGGAGCAGGAGTGGGCGCGTCAACGCCTGCGGGTCTCGCTGTTCCACGACGACGTGAAAGACGCCATCCTGCGTCAGTCGACCAGCGATCCGACCGTCTGCAAGACGCAATCCACCACGGCCAGCACCTACACCTGTGTACAGAACGTCGACCGCGTGAAGACCAGCGGGATCGAACTGGCCTGGTCGGCCGAGGACCTGTTCGTGAAGCGCCTGGGGATGGAGGCGAGCGCTGCCTACACCTTCAAGAGCGAGGTGGTGGCCAACCGCAAAGACCCGGCGATGGTCGGCCAGTGGTGGCTGCGGGTGCCGCGCACCCGGGCAACGCTGCAGGTGAGCTGGCGGCCCGACGACAAATGGCTGCTGGCCGCCGGCTACCGGCACCAGGGCCGGGCCTACAACGACACCTACAACCTCGACGTGAACCCAGGCGTCTACGGCGGCGTCTCGAAGGTCAACCAACTCGATCTGCGCGGCACGTACAAGGCCACCCGCGAGTTGGAGCTGGCGCTGGGGGTGAACAACGTCAACGACCAGCACGCCTACCAGTCCCATCCCTACCCGGGACGCACGTTCTTTGCCGAGCTGCGGTTCGCCCAGTGAGGAGTACGCCATGAACAGCGCTTCCGTCGACATCACACTATCGCGCGAGGCGGCCCTGCGCCGCCTGTTCTGGCGCCTGCACTTCTGGGCCGGCCTGCTCGGAGCGCCCATCCTGCTGTTTGCCGCGGTGACCGGGCTGATCTACGTGGTCTCGCCACAGGTTGAGGCCGCGCTCTACGCGGAACTGGACCGAGTGGCGGTGAGGCAAGCGCGGCTGCCGCTGGACGCGCAGGTGGCCGCCGTCCAGGCCGCCCACCCGCACGCCGAGCTGCGCCACGTGGTGCCCGCCCACGGACCCGCAGACAGCACGCAGGTTTATCTGCGCCCGCCGCACGCTGCACAGGCGATGCACGGCGACCACAGTGCAGCGCACGGAGCACGTCCCGCTGCGGGGAACAAGCCCACCCTCCAACACGACCACGGCCTGCCAACCGGCAGCATCGTCTATGTCGATCCGTACACCGGCCAAGTGCTGGGCCAGCTACAGGAGATGCAGCGTTTCAAGACTTGGGCCAAGAAGCTGCACTCGAGCGTCTTGCAGGGCGACGGCTGGCGTTGGCTGCTGGAGTTGGGCGCCAGTTGGATGCTGGTGCTGTTTGCGACCGGCTTGACCTTGTGGTGGCCGCGCGCGCAGTCGCAGGGCGGACCTGGTTGGCGCGCCTTGCTGCCACGCTGGGGGCGGGGGCGCCGCACCTGGCGCGACCTGCACGCCACGGTGGCGATTGCGCTGGGGCTGGTGCTCTCGGTGGTGCTGATCACCGGACTGACCTGGACCCGCTACAGCGGCGAGAACTTCCGCGTTGCGCAGGAGGCGCTGGGCCAGGCCACCCCGAAGCCGCCGCCGTCGTTGCGCTCGGCGCCGGCCGTCGGGCGGGAGCCGCTCGGCTGGCAGGCCGTCTACGACCTGGTTCGTGCGCAAGCCCCCGACGTGTCGATGCAGCTGACGCCACCCATCACGCCCGACGGCACCTGGCGTGTCGAGAACTTCGACCGCAGCCAACCCCGCGGTCGCTTCACGAGGGTGGTCGATGCCTACTCAGGACAGACCCTGTTCGCCAGCGGCTGGAACGAACTGCCGCTGCTGTCGCGTGCGACTGCGGTGGGCATCCCCTTCCACCGCGGCGAGTTCGGCTTGTGGAACCAAGTGCTGCTCGCGCTGGCGGCGCTGGCGGCTCTTTTCTCCGTGGTCTCGGGGCTCGTGATGTGGTGGTCGCGGCGGCCACGCGGCACGGTGGCCGTGCCTCGGCTGGAGCTGGCCGACGTGCATCTGTCGCCCCGCTGGCTGTGGCCCGTCGCTGCCGCATTGGCCTGGGCGATGCCGGTGTTCGGATGGAGTTTGCTCGCGCTGCTGACGCTGGAGGGACTGCGCTTGCTCGTCCTCCGCGGCTCTGACCGCACGGTCCGATCCTAGGCCTGGGAGCGTCAGAGGACAGAGGACGATCCATGTCCTCGTGGAATGCGCCGGTCATCCGGCAGTCCGACTGCTGGATGACCCGGGACGAAGGTGCCCGCGCCGCATCCCGCGACGCGGGTTGAACGGGAAACAGGTGCGTCTGGCCATGCAAGGCAAAGCCTGTGCTGCCCCCGCAACGGTCAGCGGATCGGGATGGCTTCACGCCGGTGCCTCCAGGCACGGGCCGCTTGAACGCCGGCCAGGCAGCTGCCTTCACGGGGCGGTCTCCCTGCGCTAAGCGCTACGAGTCCAGCGAGCAGGCCAAGCTGCGGCGCCGCCCCCCTGAATCAGGGGGCCGAACGAAGGCGCCGCATCCGATTTGGGGCCGCGACCGTAATCCTTCTCAGTCCCGCCGCTTCTAGGCTGCGGTGCTTTGCCACGACAACCTCGTTGGGGGGAACCCATGCCGCTCGTGAACCGCTGTTTGCCACTCGCCGTGCCGCTTGTCATCGGCGCTGCACCGGCCTTTGCCCAGTCCACCGATGCGGTGTTGGCGCCTGTGACCGTCCGCGGCCACTACGACAACGCGGTGGGCAGCTCCGACGCGGCCTCGCAAGGCCGCATCCGCCAAGAGCTGCTCAAGAGCCGGCCGGCCCAGCGCCCAGGGGAAGTGCTGGAGTTCGTTCCCGGGGTCATCGTCACGCAGCACAGCGGCGACGGCAAAGCCAATCAGTATTTCCTGCGCGGCTTCAACCTCGACCACGGCACCGACTTCGCGACGTGGGTGGACGGCATGCCGGTCAACATGCCGAGCCATGGCCACGGGCAGGGCTACAGCGACCTCAATTTCATGCTGCCGGAGCTGGTGGAGCGCATCGACTATCGCAAGGGTCCGTATTTCGCCCGTTACGGCGACTTCGCCTCGGCGGGCTCGGCCGACATTCGCTATCGGCGCCGGCTGGATCAGCCCTTTGCTCAGCTCACCCTGGGCGAGCACCGGTACCAGCGCCTGGTGACTGCGGGCTCGACGCTGCTCGGCAATGGCAGCATGCTGCTCGGCGCCATCGAGCTGGCCCGCAACGACGGGCCCTGGAGCTTGCCGGAGCGCCTGAAGAAGGTCAACGGTGTGCTCAGCCTGAGCGACGGCAGCACGGCGCGCGGCTGGTCCGCCACGGCCATGGCGTATGACGCCAGCTGGAACTCGACCGACCAGGTGCCGCAGCGGGCCGTCGACCGCGGCCAGCTCGGGCGCTTCGATGCGGTCGACCGGTCGGACGGTGGCAACACCTCGCGCTACAGCCTCTCCGGGGAATGGCATGAGCAAAGCGGCCGCGGCGGGGTGCGCGCCTTCGCCTACCTGATGCGCTATCAGCTGCAGCTGTTTTCCAACTTCACCTACGCGCTGGAGCGCCCGGCATCAGGCGACCAGTTCGAGCAGCGCGACGGGCGCACCGTTGCGGGGTTCCAGGTGGCCCAGGACTGGGAGCACAGCTTCTTCAGCCTGCCGTCGCGCACCGAGGTGGGCCTGCAGTTGCGCCATGACCGCATCGACGTCGGCCTGTTCGACACCGAGGCGCGTCGTCGCTTTGCGACGACGCGCGAGGACGAGATGCGGCAAACCGGGGGCGGCCTGTATGCGGAGAACCACCTGGAGTGGACCCCCTGGCTGAGGACGGTGGCGGGTGTTCGAGTCGATCGCTACCGTTTCGACGTCGACAGCTCGCTGGAGGCCAACTCCGGGAAAACCTCCGCGACCCGTGTCTCGCCCAAGCTGTCCGCGATCTTCGGCCCGTGGGCCAAGACCGAGCTGTTCGTCAACACCGGCCGCGGTTTTCACAGCAACGATGCACGTGGCACGACCGCCGAGGTGGACCCGCGCAGCGGCGAGGCGGCCGACCGTGTGCCGGGTCTGGTGGCGAGCGCGGGTTGGGAGATCGGCGCCCGAACCCAAGCGGTCCCCGGCTTGCAGAGCTCCATCGCCTTCTGGAGACTCGACAGCGACTCGGAGCTGGTCTACGTGGGCGATGCCGGCACGACCGAAGCGAACCGGCCCAGCCGGCGCAGCGGTATCGAATGGAACAACCGCTGGATGCCGCGGGAGTGGCTGCTGCTCGACGCGGATCTCGCCTGGACCCGGGCGCGTTTCCGGGGCGACGATCCTGCCGGTGACCACATCCCCGGTGCCGTGGAACGGGTGGCTTCGCTCGCGGTCACCGTCAAAGACCTCGGCCCTTGGTCGGCCAGCCTACAGTGGCGCTACCTGGGGCCTCGCTCCTTGATCGAGGACAACACCGTGCGGGCGCCTTCAACCCTGCTGACCAACCTGCGGGTGGCGCGGCAGTTCGGACAGGACACCGAAGTGACGCTGGACGTTTTCAACCTGCTCGACCGCAAGGCGAACGACATCGAGTACTTCTACGAATCCCGGCTGCCGGGGGAGGCAGCGGCGGTTGAGGACAAGCACTTCCATCCGGCGGAGCCGCGCAGCGTTCGGGTGACCTTGCGCAAGCAGTTCTGACTTGTCGCGCTGGAGCCAGGCCCCCATTGGCGCACCGTCGCCTTTCAGGCCAGCGTCAGGACCAAGCACCCGACCATGATCCGCACTCTGACTTTCATCTGAGGATCGCAGCCGGCCGCCTTCGACTTCCCCCGCAAACGAATCCAGGTTTCGACAACGAGCCGTCGAGGGCCTGGTCCGGCTCTCTCATGAGTTCTGAACGTCGACGAGACGGTGGTGAACCATTCGTACCGCGTCAGCGATGTTGTGGGCGACGTTTCGCCGGGCCTCCTGCTTCATCAAACGAAAACGTTGCTCGCAATCCGGGAGGCGCCCATATCAGACCTTCCCTAAGAGGCAATTGTGTTAGACGATCTTTCCCATCTGCGCAGCGGCTTCAAGGCCATGATGTCGTTGGCCTCACACCAGTGCTCCACGATTCTCGGCAAGGCCAGGCGCCAATCGGGAGATTGCACGACCGTGTGGCCCGCCTCGGGTCGGAACACGTCGGTCACGCTGAAATAGGGGGTGTACACGTCGAGGTACTCCATGATTCTTTTCTGTATCGCCGAGGCTTGCTGTTCGAACCAAGGCTTGTAAAGCCGGCGATAGGTGTCGTAAGGAACTACGGCTGGCATGTCGATCGCAGAGGCGCCTCGCTGGCGGCGGAACGCGTTGAGCCCTTGGAACGAAACGTTCATCACGTCTTCGACCTTTGGAGACATAGCGCCGCTGATCGCCCATACGATTTGGCCTGCAGGCTCTGGCCGGCGGCCAAAGGCCAGTTGCACTGCCTTGACGACCGTGTCCAACGTCACGATGTCCACGTAGGCTTGGCGATTGCCGGCCACGATCGGCAACAGCCCCTGGGAGGCGAAGCGCAGCACCGTGTACAAGCCGTTGAAGCGGCCAATCTGTCCAGTGCGAGAGTCGCCCACGATCAGACTGGGCCGTACGATCACTGAAGGCAGCGACCGTGCCAGTACCTCACGTTCGCCCATGCTCTTCGAGAATTCGTACGAGTTGTTGAAGACACGGCCTTCGTGCTCGAAGAACCCTGGCGCGCCTTTCAGGTGAGACGGCGCTTCGACATAAGCTGTTGAGACGTAGCAAAAGTGTTCGAGCTTGTGGCAGTTGTGGCTCGCCCAGTCTGCCAGCCGGGCGCAAACCCTGGTGTTCATGTTCAGCGCCTCAACTGCGCTGACATTCCAGCGCACGTCCGCCGCCATGTGCAGCACGCCGGTAAGCGTCTGGGCCAGGCGCCGCGGCAAGAGCTCCGTCCATCCGTCGGCCATGAGGTCGCACCGCAGCTCCTCGACACGCGGGTGTGCCGCACCCTGGCCGGGGCGGCGGGTCAGGATGGTGAAGCGAGTGTCGGGCAGGGTCTCCAGCAGCCTCACCATCACGCCCGTGCCCAAGGCGCCTGTAGCGCCGGTAACGAGGATATGGCCGCTCATTCCGGATTCCTCGCCGACATCACGAGCCCTGGCCAGGTCAAGCCATCCTTGAACAGTGAGGCGACGAGATGCTCTTCACGATCGGCGCCTTGCAGGTTGCCGATCACACCGCCGGGCTGCCACGACTCGGCAGCGTGGCGCCGGGGGAACTCGTAGCCGGCCTTTCCCTGCCACAGCAAAACGCAGTCGGCGAACTTGCTTAGGCGGGCGCTAGGAGCCAGCCACCACGTCAATTCCAAGGGGCGGGACAGCCAGGGCGTTATCGTGGCGGAGCAAGCCACTGCGTCGTCGAGTTGGGCACAGCGCTCGCGCACTTCATGCTCGCTCCCGCCCGGCAACATCAGGGCCAAGTGGTACAGCGCAAGCCCACGCTGGTCCTCCATCCGGCGCAGCTTCGCGCCAAGCCACTTCTTACCGAATAGAAGGCTCTGCTGCGTCGCCTGCGCGGAAAGGGCGGCGAACACCGATTCGGAGTACAGGTTGTTGGCGAGGCGGGGCGCCGCCGGCAGAACCTGGCGAGCGGCCGTCAGCAGACGCAGCGACTCAAGCCCCCACCATAAGCGAACGGACTCGGCAAAGGCGGGCGACTGCACGTGGTCGAACAGCGGCTTGATCTCCTCAGTGGTGTGCAGCACATGGGCGATGTTCAGCTTGGTCAACGACAGCAGTGCGCGGGTCAGCTTCTTCCAAAGGCGCAAGTCGCCCACCGCCTCGAGCATATGGGACTGAGTGAGATGGTCTTTGGCGCTCACCAGGTCCGGCAACATCCAGTATTCGCAGTCAATCTTCGCGTCGCCCCTGTAGATCATGATGGGCAGCTTCGAGAAGTGCCCATCGGCGATGATGCAAACGAGGTCGATGTCGCTGTGCTGGTTCCCGAAGCCCGCGGAAAGCGAGCCGGTCACGATGACGGCGCTGGCCTTTGGTGCCACGGACAACACTTCGCCAAGCAGATCCTCGTCGGTCAGGCCGTGCCGGTCCATCTCTGCCTGCAGGCTGGCGCTCTTGCTCATTCGCTTTCCTTCGTCGCCCAATCGGGTGGCACGGCAGACGGCAGGCCCAGCGACTGCGCGAACTGATCCCCTTCGCGGAACAGGCGCAGCAGCATGGACGTGCCCCTCGCAGAGCGTAGCTCCGGGATCTCGTGGCTGTAGCCGAGCATGGATTCGGTCTCCCGAACGTATTGATCCAGCAGCGAGAAGGCGGCCTCGACACTGTCCGCCGTCGGCGAAGCGGCGGCGCGATTGACGGCTGCGTATAGCGCTTCGAGCCCCGGCTCGCCCGTGGGGTCGTAGGCGCAGAGAAGTCCAGAGAAACCGTCGCCTACATCCGGAACGATGTCGCTGCGCTGCGGCATCTTGCGAATCGAGATGGCTAGAAGCGTCGCTTCTCTCAGCGCGTAGGCGGCTACGTCCCACTGCAGCGCCTTGGCCGCACCGACGAGGTCATCGACCGCTGCCTGCAGGTGATACAGGTACCGGAAGGTCCCATGGCAGCGCCAGATGGCCCAGTCGGAAACGTCGTCGATCCGCTTCATGTGAGGTCGGCCACGCTGCGCGTGTGGAACGAACGCAACATGGTGATGGCGTTCTCGCGCAGCGCCTTTTCGGCAACCGGATTGAGCATGTCCCGCAGCATCGGGATACCGATCTCGAAGTCGACCTGCAGTTCGACCTCCGTCGCCTCGGGGGACGCTGCCTTCAAATCCCAATGTCCCTCGAACTTTTCCAGGTCGCCTTCGATCTGCACGAACTCAATGCGGTGCTCCTCCGGGCGACAGATCTCGCGCTCGGACCAGCGCAGCAGGCTGCCCTTGAGTTCAATCTCCCATTCAGCATCGGTGACGTCGCCCGTTCGGGACAGCACCTTGACCTCGCGCACGGGCTTCATGAACCTCGGGTAGTCCTCGATGTTTTTCACCAATTCCCAAACTTTGGCGATGGGCTCTTCAATTCGTTCTTTGACGACGATCAGGGGCATTTCAGACGACTCCCTCAAACCAAATCCAGTTGAACATATTGCGATGCGGCTTCCATCGCTTCGCATGAAAAGCCGATGTCGGCTTCGGTGGCGACCAGGGGTGGCGTGAAGCGGATCACCTCCGGGGTCGTGAGGCATGGGGTTAGGAGCAGGCGCTGCTCGGCGCAGCGCCTGATGAAATAGGCGGCCACCTCGCCTGAGCGGCAATGCAGGCCCAGCATGAGGCCCCGTCCGGTGACGTGTGAGAAAAGTGCCGGATGACGCTGAGCCAGCGCGGACAGTCCCTGATGCGCCAGCAGTCCCAGTGCCCTTGCCGTTTGCCATAGCTCGTTCTTCTGCAAGACGTCGATGGTGGCGATCAGGGCGGCGCATGCCAGCGGATTGCCGCCGAAGGTGGAGCTGTGCAGGATGGGGTCGCGGTCGTAGGGCATGAAGGCATCCGCCGTGGCGACAAGCGCTGAGATTGGCATGACGCCGCCACCCAGACCCTTGCCGGCCAGCAGGATGTCGGGACAGGCATCGTCCACGTCGAGCGAGGCCCAGCGCTCGCCCGAGCGTCCCAAGCCGCACTGGATCTCGTCATGGATCAGGATCGTGCCGGCTTGTGTACAAGCGGAGCGGACGGCGCGCCGAAACTCGGCACGCACCTCGTGGATACCGCCTTCACCTTGAATCGGCTCCAAGATGACCGCGGCCGGCGCCTCGCGCAAGATCAACTCGCACAGCGGTTGAACATCGCTGCGACTGGCCCGGATCGAAGCGGACGGCTCTCCGATGAAGTTGCGCCGGAAGAGTTCGGCGTCGGTGACCGACAGCGCACCCATCGTCTTGCCGTGGTACGACTTCTCCAGGTACACGAGCTTGTGCCGCCCGGTGCGCGCCCTGGCCAGCTTGATCGCGGCTTCGACGGCCTCGGTGCCGGAGTTCAACAGCATCACCTTTGACAGCCCGTCTGGCGCGAGGCCGGCCAACCGGGCGCAGGCTTCGGCCTGCATGGGTGATGGCAGGGTGCGACTGGACAGCGGGAGGCGCTGTAGTTGCTGGCTGACTGCATCAATCACCGCGGGATGCCGGTGCCCGAGCAAGAAGACCGAGAAGGAGCCGAAATCGAGGTAGCGCCGGCCGTCTGCCGACTCCACCCAGCAGCCCTGCGCGTACGCCTCGCAATCGCGGATGCCGGCAATGCCGTAAAGCATGGCCCGGCCCTTGGATTGGTGGCGTCGGACCTGGTCAAGTGTCGTTTCGAAATCCATACCTTCACCCGCAGGCGTCATCAGTGCGGCCCACCAGCTCGTAATACATGGGTTTGTGCAGCGCCAGCCGACCCAGCATCTGGTGGCAGACCAGCCGCGTCGGCGGGTGGTACAGGATGGCCTGCGCATCCCGCCAGAGGGCCGCGAGGGGCGAGCGCGTGCCGTAGGACATGCCGCCGCACAGCTCGGAAAGGTCGCCCAGCATGCGCGCAATCTCGACGGCTGATGCACGCAGGGACAGCGCCGAAGCCAGCACCACCTCGGGCGGGTCCAGGCGCTCGTCCATGGCGCGCGCGACGCTCTTGCACGCATTGACCAGCAGCAAGTAGCGGTCGACAGCGGACCCCAGGCTGGCCTGGAATTCGGGATACGAGGCGCGCACGCGGTCGCCCCCCGAGTAGTGGGCAGCGGCCAGGTGTGCGCTGGCCAGGTCGAGCGCCTTGCTTGCCAGGCCGATGTAGACGGCCACCGCGGTGACGGCGAACCAGCACAGGCTCCACGTGAAGACGGGGTCGTTGTCCTCGCCGGCGCGGGTGCGATAGAAGACCAGTTCCTCCGGAACGAACACGTTCTCCAGTTTCAGGGTGTCCGATTCCGAATGAGCCATGCCCATGGCGGACCAGGTGCGTGATACCGATGCTCCCTGGGACTTGGTGGGTATGAGCGCAACCAGCAGGTTGTCCTCGGTGTCGTCTGCCAGCATCTGCAGGCAGACCAGATCGCTGCGCTCGGCAATCGAGCACGGCGTTTTGACTCCGTTCACCACATAGCCTTTGTCGACGCGCCGTGCACGGCAGGTCGAGCGCAACAGACTACCGCCCAGGCCAGGCTCCGCGAAGGCCGACGCGATGAGGCGCCGTTGCGTGGCAATGGCTTCGAGCAGGGCCCACGAAAGGTCTTGCTTCAGCCGCCACTCCTCGAGGATGACCCCGGTCGAGAACAGGTGCATGTTCAGGCCGATGGCCAGCCCTGCGTCGACCTGCGCCAGCCGCGCCTGGACGGCGCAGCACTCGAGAGTGGACCCGCCGCCCCCGCCGAACTGCTGCGGGATCGCCACGCCGAAATAGCCGGCCCGCCCCAGCACGTCAAGGGCCGAGTCCATGAAGTCGTGAGATGGACGCGTGGCCAGTTCGGCCAATTGACGCCAGGCATCCGGCTCCAGCAGGTGGTCGATGTCGGGCCAAGGTGACGTCAGTGCAACTGAAGCTGGCTCGCTCCTACCTGGTATGCGCGTGTTCATGAGTCCAGCCGCGATGCCAGCCAGTCGACGTAGTCCATTTGTTCTCCCAGAAAAGCGCGGATGCGCCGGCGCAGTTCCGCTGTGCTTGGAAGTGGGGGAAGGCCCAGCTCCGATTGCTTCTTCCGGTATGCCTGCGCGAGCACCAGGATGGCCAGGCAGTGGAAGACGTCTTTGTCCAGCCGGTATGTCTTGCACTTTTCCTTCGTCCACATGCTTACTTCCGGGCCGTGGCGCTTCAGAAGGAACCAGTGCGGGAGGAAATAGGCCCACAGCGGATCGACAAGTCGCTTGCCCTCGGCCTGGTCGATCTCGAAGTACCCGCAGACCATGGCCGCCAGCGCATCCACTTCGAGCAAGGAACCCAGATGGAAGTCGTGGATCGTGCCGCGTTCGGAAAATTGCTTCGGTAGGCGCCACAGGGCTCCAGCCAGGTCCCGTAGGACCTGCATGCCGCCGATCTCCGGCGGGAGTTCCGCCAGTCGCCTGCTTGAATCGAGATCGGTAAGGTAAACCTCGCCGTCGTTCTTGTTGAAGTAGAAGTTGTCCCAGACCGCGGAGTAGCGGTACAAGCCGGCCTGGGCGAACCTCCGCATCGCCCTGCCCACCAGGAGCGCCACCTTCGATTGGGCGGTGACCCTCGAAGGCTCGTCCAACCCGCCCTCGATGCCCAAGGCCTTCATCACGGCTTCGAAATGAGCGTGGCGTTCGGAAGTTGGATTGGATTCCGTCTCGTAGAGAAAGTCGAGTGAATACGGGCTTTCGTCCGGTGCTAGCGACACCACCGCGCCGATGGGCTCTCCCTTGAATTGCTCACGTCCGTAACGCCACAACGCGAAGGGCACGATCGAAGGAACTCCGGCGCGGTGCAGGACCTCCGCGTTCTCGTATTCCTGGCGTGCCCTGCGCAGCAAGATCGCACCGAACGGCGCCGGCTCGCTGTGAACGCCTCTGAATTCGCCTTCGGCGTCGACGCCGAAGTGGACGGTCCGCGCTGTTTCTTCGTACTCGGCCACCGACGGCGGAAGAACGCCGACAGGGTGGGCACCTTTGATCCCCGAGCGGACCCGGGGATCGGCCGGATTCCACGCACCGACGCCCTTCAGCTTGGCGGCCAGCAGCAGCGGCCCTCCATTCGCCATGCGGACCGGGTCCTGCAACACGTACCAAGCGGTACGTCCCGGCTTGAAGAAGCGAGGCTGGACCTCCCAGGACACGATCTGCTCGATCGCTTTGAGGTCCCGGCAGCTGAGCGCGGGCTCGGCCTGGCGCTCGACGATGTTGGACGGTAGTTGATCCATGGAACTCCGTGGGCAGGATGGTGGCGGCCGGCTGCTTCACAGCATCGATCAGCCGCGGGGTGCATGCGGTACGTCTCGACTCAAGCCCTTGCCGGCAGCTTGCGCACAGCGGCTTGAATGCGGAAATACGTTTCTTCGATGGCCTCGCGAGTTCCGCCAAAGGGAATGCGAATGCACTCGGGTGAGTTGTAGTAGCTGCCGCCCGTGACTCTCAAACCGTGCTCGGTGATCAGTGTTGCGGCGAACTCGTCTCCCGTCACCCCCAGTGCGGACACATCGGGTAGCAGGAACGGGCCACCTTGCGGAACGACAAACGGCATTCCTTCAATACCACGCAGCAGACTGACCGAGATGTCGCGATTGAGCTCGAACTCGGCGGCGAGATCGTGCAACCACGCGTCCGGTCCGCGCAGCGCTGCGGCAACCGCCGCCTGAGCAACATGGTTGGCCGCCAGCATCATCCATTCGACCATCTTTGCGAAGATCGTGGTGAGCGCCGGCGGTGCCACGACCCAGCCCACTCGCCAAGCACCCATTGCGAACGACTTGGTGGCGCTCTGTACCAGCAATGTGCGCTCCGCCATGCCGTCAAGGCTGTAGAGGCTCGTGTGCTCCCGGCCGTCGTAGACCAGCCTGTCGTAGGCCTCGTCCGCCACCATGAGGATGTTGTGCGTCTGGGCAACGTCGGCAAGCTTCATCAATTCGTCCCGGCTCAACACGCGCCCGGTGGGGTTCACGGGCGTGTTGACAATGAGGAGCTTGGTGCGCGGCGTAATCGCCTGCTTGATGCGGTCGATGTCCCAAGCGTATTCGGCGTCCGCCTGCATGGGGACGTAGACCGGTTGTGCCTTGGCCAGCTTCACGAGCCCGTCGTAAGAGAAGCAGGGGGACGGGATGATGACCTCGTCGCCTGGCGCCAAGAGCGCTGACATGATCACGTGCAAGGCTTGCATCGCGCCATTCGTGACCACGACCTGGGTTTCAGGATCGGGGGCGACACCGGTGTTGGCCTCGATGCGCGCTGCAATCGCCTGCCTGAGCGCCGGCACACCCCGCCCTGGCGCATATCCTGTATCCCGCATCGCCGCCTCCACCGCAGCCAGGACGTGTTCCGGGGGAGGGCGTCTGGGGGAGCCAGACAGCGGGACAATATCGCCTCCCTTCAATTTGCGCGGGCGCGCCATCTCGTCTGCTTCGCAAGAACCAACGCGGCCCAAGTCGAGAATGGACGCGGGAACGCCCGCGAAGGCGTCCAGGTCTAAGAGACGGGAATATCGATCACGGGAGGGCGAATTACTCATGATTCAGAATGTTTCTTTCGTCTTCTTGATGGCGCTACAGGTGTGAGATGAGCATTTGCTTGCTCAGCGGAACTGAACGGCATTCCAAATTAATTCGGACACTTTGAGCAGTTAAGACACTTTGAGTTATCGCACCCAGGCCGACAGAAAAGGGCGGCCCGGAGCTATACTTGACCGCAGTTTCGGACCGGTCTCCCCTCGGGCTGACCGCTCGATCCGAACTTACGCTTCCGCTGTCTTTATCTGAGAGAGGGTCTCCCCTATGACTGAAATTTCGCGCGCCCATCCTGAGGGCATGAACATCGGGATCGTTGGAGCGACCGGGCTGGTTGGCGAGTTCATGCTCGCATGTTTGTCCGACTGTGACTTTCCGGTGCGTTCGCTGCGCGTGTTTGCATCTGCACGCTCTGCCGGCAAGCGCCTGAGCTGGAAAGGCTTCGAACTCGTGGTTGAGGACGCCGCGACGGCCAACTATTCGGGCCTCGACATCGTCTTTTTTTCGGCAGGCGGGGATACCTCGCGCACCCTTGCGCCGGTCGTTGCGGCGGCAGGCGCAATCGTCATCGACAACTCGTCCGCGTGGCGTGCCGACCCCGAAGTACCGCTTGTGGTCGCCGAGGTGAATCCGCATGCGCTGCAGAAGATTCCAAAAGGCATCATCGCGAATCCGAACTGCACGACGATGGCCGCGATGCCTGTCTTGAAGCCGCTGCACGATCTCGCAGGGCTGAAGCGGCTGATCGTCAGCACCTACCAGGCCGTGTCCGGGGGAGGCGTCGCCGGGGTGGAGGAGTTGCAGGGCCAAATCCAGTCCGCGGGCGCCGACGCTGTGAAGCTCGTGCAGAACGGCGAAGGTGTGGCGCTTCCGCAACCGAAAAAGTGGCTGGTCCCGATCGCGTTCAACGTGGTTCCCTTTAACTACCGGGTCGTCGAGGACGGCTACACGGACGAAGAACTGAAGCTGCGCGACGAGAGCCGGAAGATTCTCGGCATCCCGGACCTGCGCGTTTCGGGAACCTGCGTACGCGTCCCCGTGTTCACCGGGCATTCGCTGTCCATCAATGCCGAGTTCGAGCGGCCCTTGTCGCCGCAGGCGGCCCTGGAGGCGCTCGGCCGAGCGCCCGGGGTCGTCGTCACCGAAGTGCCCAATCCCTTGGGCGCGACCGGCCAGGACCCTGTCTTCGTGGGTCGCGTTCGCAAGGACCCCACGGTTGACAACGGGCTCGCGATGTTCGTGAGCGGTGACAATCTCCGCAAAGGCGCTGCCCTCAACGCCGTGCAGATCGCACAAGTCCTTGTCCGCACCGGACTCCCGCGCCGCTAATTCAATCATCTGCATAGGCCGCTCCGCCCGGACGTAGGGCGGAGTGTTCGCGGTTGGACCGTGACAGCGGGTAGAGGACCTGGTCGGTCCACTTTTCCTCGCCGAACAAGTAGTCGTCCTTCAAGCCAACCGCTTCCGGGTATTTGCGCGTGATCCGGGCCGTCCCGAAGATCACGTCCCAGATAAACAGCAGGTTGCCGAAGTTTCCTGTGTAATTGCCCACACCGTCCTTCTCGGTGACGGCGTGGTGCGCCCAATGCGTTGCGGGCGTAGAGATCGTACGTTCCAGCACCCACATGAGAGGCTGCAGGAAACGGATCTGATAAAGCCGCTCGTCCCAACGCCACGCCGAGTGCGCGCCCAGGCTGACCGCCTGCTTGATCACCACATAGACGATAAATACCTGGCCGAATCCCAGGAATACAAGCACTCCGCTCAGCCAGAGTCCTGGCATCAACAGGAAATAGAAGAGGTTGCCGCGGTAGGTCATGCGGATGCTCATGTACCTCGCCGAATGATGCGCACGGTGCAGCGGCCACAGGAACCGCTTGTGCGAGATCCGGTGATACCAGTACTGAACCATGTCGTCAGCGCAGAGCAGGATGATCGCCTTTTTCCACCATGCCAAATCGCTCAACGCGCCTCGGGCCTCAGGGATAAATGTGCTGCACAAGAAGTTGGTGGTGAGCAAGGCGATGGGCTGGGCGATCGCGACCAGGGCGATGAATATCACCAATTCAAGTTTTGTGTCGTTGCCCGAGGCTTTTACTGTCGTCCGATAGCGGCCGGAGACAAATTCCATGGTGGCAAAGCCAAGGATCAGGGACCCGATAAGGATGTTTTGCAGGTAAGGGTTCATGTTATTTAGCATGCACTCGCGGATCCGACCACTTTCCGTTCGAAACGAAATACCTCCTGATGAGCACAAACATCGCGCAGACGCAGCCCATCACCATCAGCACGCGCACGACGGGGAACATCAGAGACGCCGCCCCGACCGCCATGCTGCCGATCGGGTAGAGGGCGCTTGCCATGTTGTAGCGAGAGATGACGGAACCGCGCCACTGTTCGGGCGCGTTCAGATGCAGCCAGGCATTGATCAAGGTCCCGGAAATGTTCAGGCAAAACCCGATAAGGAAAAACAGCAGGCCGGTGAGATATGCGTTCTTCGAGACCGTAACAGCGGCGAGTACCAGCCCGCTCGCGATGATGGCGGCCGGCACGAGTTGAGGCACTCTGGAGAATTGCGTCAGCCTTGCGGCCCAAACGGAAGCGGCAGCGGCGCCGACCCCCGTCGCGACAGCCATGGTCCCGTACACGCCAGCCTCTCCCTTGAGTTGAAGAATCGTGATCGCTGGAATGAAGGAAAGGAAGGGCATCGTCAGCGCGAACATCGCCGCTGCTGCGATCAAAGGCTCCCGCAGCGCGCCGTTGACGGCGATGTGACGTGAGACCAAGTGGGCATCTGTCGCGGCTCCGGCGTGCGCGGTGTGAGCGCGCCCAAGCCGTGCTGGTCCTTTGAACCGCACCAGGAAGGCGATCAGCGGCAGGTAGCTCGCCGCGTTGAAGGCGAAACAGTAGATCTCCCCGAACCTCGGCATCAGGTATCCGGCCAAGGCCGGCCCGACCAACCGGCCTGCGTTGACGGACAGCGAGTTCCATGTGGCAATGCGGCCCTTGGATTCGTTGTCCACCACCATGCCGGCGATGAACGTTTGCAGTGCAGGCACCTCGAAGGCGAACAACGTGCCCTGAAGGACGCAGAGAACCACCAGCGCGATGACCGAGAAATGGAACTGGATGGTGGCGATCAGCAGGAGACATTGCCCGATGAGCGCCACTTGGATCGCAAGAAGGAAGTTCTTGGACAGGTGGAGGTCCACACACCTGCCGGCAAACCGGCCGATCAGCAGTGCGGGCAACTGGTTGAGGCAAGCGACGACGCCCAGCAAGAATGCCGAGTCGGTGACCCGATAGACGAGCCAAGCGACGGCAAAATTCTGAGCCCATGTGCCGGCGCTTGAAAGAAACTGCGCAAGGAGGATTGCTCGGACTTGTCTTGCCATCGCACTCACGTCCTCATCGTTCCCCGGGGGCTGCAACCTCGCCCCGGGTTACGTGGTTTCGCCACAGCTTTTCAATCTCCGCTGCGATTCTTTCGCTGCCGCGGCCATCCACCAGCTCGCGGCCCCGCATCGCCATCCGATGGCGGCGCAGGGGATCGGAACGGATCGCCTCTACCTCCGCAAGCAGAGCAGCCCCGTCAAGGTCGGCGCCGAAACCCATGTCCACTGTGGCGCCAAGGCGGGCGACTCGCGCCGCTGTCTCTGTTTCCCAGGGCTCGGCGCTGACGGTCAGTGTGGGCAAGCCAACGCACAAGCACTCCAGCAGCGTCAAGCCTGCTCCCGTAATCGCTAGATCGGCGGACTGCATCAATGCCGCCATCCGGCTGCAGTTGGCATGCAGGCGAAGGTCATCGCCCCAGATGCCGATCTCCCGGTCCAGCTCTTCGTCTTCCGCGAAGGCCGGGCCTTTCAACAGCTGCACTTCGAACTCGCCCTTCAGCGGGGCAAGTGCCCGCAAGATCTTCTTCAAGAAGCCATGCGTGTCCGAGCCCCCCTGCATCAGGAGCACGCTCTTGACCTCGTCGTTGATCCGAAGCGGTGATGCCCAGGCCTCCCGGAACTCCTCTCGCAACATGATGAAATGGGGGTCCGTCAGCGCGTCCTCGACCCAGTACAGCGGATTGATGCGCAGGTCCGCAAGCGCAGCCCCTGGCCCCGCATCGTCCAGGGTGACGAGCAGCGCCCCTGTGGCCCGCAGCTGCTCCATGGTCGCCGGCGGGTTCTGCAAGCGGCTTAATACCATCACGTCGGGCTTCGCCGCCTGGTAGACGTGCTGCTCCTGTTCCCATGAAGCCGCCACCGCCACACGGTGACCACGCTCGCGCAGAAGGGTGCAACCTTCCTCTTCGCGTGAGACGACGAACTCGAAGACGGCGAAGTCCGGCAAGGCCTCCGCGATGGCGATCGCAGCCCACACGTCCCCCATACCCTGCAGGAACCCGCCGTCGGTCCGGAACACGACGCGCACTAGTTCACCATGTCCCAGGAAATCACTTCATCGGGTGCGATGTCAGACTTCGCGCATCGTCCGACGAGCAGATGGGCCGCCTTCGGGGGCACACCGTGGCCGGGCCGCTTGATGATCAACTTGTCCTCGGTGATCCGCTCGCCCGCAGCGATCTTCCTGCGGGCCACCACGCTCTTGCGGGTCTCCGTCCTCATCTCAAGCTCGGAGGGCGCCGGCCGCTTGACGGGCTCGCCCATCGCGACCTCGAGTTCTCGGATGCCGCTCACCAGAGCCTTCATCTCCGCAGGGTCGGCAGAGAAGAACGCGTCCGGCGCATCCATGTTCTTGTCGAGTGTGAAGTGCTTTTCGATCACCGTCGCGCCGAGAGCGACGGCGCCCAGCGCCGCAGTGACGCCCACCGTGTGGTCCGAATAGCCCACCTGCACGTCGAACAGGGTGCGAAAGAGAGAAATCGCCCGCAAGTTCAAATGCGTCAGGTCGTGAACGGGGTAGTTGGACAAGCAGTGAAGAATGGCAACGTCCCGCTTGCCCGTTGCTGCCACCGTCTCATAGGCTTCCACGACCTCCGTCAGTGAACCCATTCCGGTCGAGAAGATGAGCGGTTTGCCCAGCCGCGCAACATGATCGAGGAAGGGAAGGTTCGTCAAGTCATCCGAGCCGAGCTTGAACGCGGGGACACCCAGGCGATCGAGCAGGGCGGCATCGTCGTAGTGGCTCGGCGACGAGAACGCCAACATGCCTTTGGTCGCTGCGTAGGCGAACAATTCGCGATGCGCCGCCTCGTCGAGCTCGTACCGCTTGAACTCGTCGAACTGGTTGACGCCGCCGGCTTCCGCCGGAAATGTGCAAGACCGGGTGGTGATGGTCTCCGCACGGAATGTCTGGAACTTGATGGCATCGACGCCGCACTCCACGGCGGCGTCGATTGACTCGCGGGCTTGGGCCAGAGTGTTGAAGTTGTAGCCGATCTCCGCGATTACGAACACAGGGTGGCCTGTGCCAATCGTCTTGTTGCCGACGTTGAAACTGATTGCCATATCGTCACTCTCGCTATTTGAAGGTGTGTTGCAGCCGCGGCGTGTCCTTGCTGCGAAGGACTTCTAGGCTTTCGGGTCCTGATTGGAAGAGAAGGTCAATGCAGGACATACAGGGCAGGAAGGGCTCGTATCGTTGCGGGTAGATGGGATGGAAGAACTGCTGGAAGCGCACGTCGATTCCCGCTCTCTCAAACGAGGGGAGATCCAGATAGCTTTCTCCGGATACGCCGGAGAGGTAGGTCGTCGCCCCGGTGGCGATGCTCAAGTCACGCATCAGATCCCCCTTGCGCGACTTCAAGCCGAACTCCGACGACTTGATCAACGTCACCCCGATGCCATAGGCGTCGAAGAGATAGCGGATGAGCGCCTCGTTCAGGTCAACCAGCCTTTCCCATCGTTCACCGAGGAGCGCCTGCAGGCCGGCGCCATACCGCTCGAAGTGCGGTGAGGGCCCGTAGTTCTGCTTGATTGCAGACCAAATCTTGTGGGCCCACTTTGCCTGGAATTCGTTCGAGATCCTGACCTCGTTGATCGGTGGCCATCCGCTCGAGTGCATCGGTACGACCACCCATTCCGCTCCGTTCGCGGTTCGAATCTGGTTCCGGTTATGGAAGTACCGTTTGCGGACGGGCACGTGGTCAAGCAGTATGAACAGATCCGCCTGCACCGCCTTGTCGAGAAAGCCCAGCCAAGGTAGGAACTCCGGCTGATGAATGGTGACAATCATCGGATGCTGCCTTTGGCCTACTTCCCGATTTCCTGGGTCCTTCCGACCAGCTCTTGCAGCATGATGACGCGAGCACCTGCTTTGACCGGCACCTGTTGCGTCTGCCGAGGCTGGTAGCAGACGCGGCAAGGTGCGAGTTCTCTTGTGCCAGCGGCGCGCTTGTGGATCTCGCGCACACGTCGCATCTCGGCGCCGTTCCAGATCTCGGCGATGCTCTGCGTCCGAGTGTCCCCGATGGGCACCTGCCCCAACTCGTCGTTGATGCACATGAACGCGCGTCCGTCCGAGCCGATGACCAGTCGCTGGAACGGCACCGGGCAGGTGAAGTCCTTGATGTACTGGATTTCGTCGTCCTTGTGAAGGTAGTCGAGGAGGTTGTTGACGCTCACCTCATCGACGAGCGGATCGAAGGTGTCGAAGTAGGTGTCCGGGCTGGGCTGGATCGCCGGCCAGACACCTTGGATTCGGAGCGCCGGTTTGGCACTGCCTTTTCGGCGTTTGATCTCCGCGAACCCGGCGATCTTTTCGACCATCGGGGCGTACTTCGCGGGCTTGCGGATCTTTTCATAGACCTCGCCCGTCCCGTCGAAAGAGATCGTCAGCCAGTCCAGCTGCAGGTCGACCAGGGCCTCGAACATCTCGGTCGACAACCTCAGACCGTTGGACAAGGTGCTCACCTCCTTGATGCCGCGCTCCTTCGCGTAACGGATGCACTTCAAGAAGTGCTTGTTCAGCGTCGGCTCGCCGCGCCAGCTCAAGCGGATCGAGAACACCTTGTTGTCCGCCAATTGGTCGACGATCCTGGTGAACAGCTCGAAATTCAGATTCTCATGAGGTACCTGCTTCTTGAACGCCTCGGTGGTCGTGTAGCACATGGGGCACTTCATGTTGCAGGCCGAGGACAGCTCAAGGTCGACGTGGTCGGGGTAGGAGCCGGCAAGACGCAGCTGCGGATAGACGAACCAGCGCACCCTGCTCCTTGCATACGCAAAGAGGTGTCCTCTGCCGCGCTTGAGATGGAAGCCGAGGCGCCGCAGCAGGCCGCTCGCTGGCTTGTCCGCCTTGTTGATCTTCATGTGTCCGCTCCCTGCCGTCTTGCCGGCCGCTGGCTCACTGGTGCTGCGGGTTTTTGTGGCGGCTCTTGTACCAGTCGATGTACCTCCCGAGTCCGACCTCGAACGGGGTGCTCGCGCTCCAGCCCAGCTCTTCGCGCGCCCGCACGCTCGACACGTCCTTGCCGGAAAAATCGCCCGGCCGCGCCGGCTTGTATTCGATGACGACATCGCCGAAGTGGCCGCAGACCGACTCGGCGATCTGCTTGATCGAGATCTTCTCCACGCCATCGAGGTTGTAGATCTTGTTGGCTGCGACCGGTTTCAGCGCGGCAACGTGGCCTTCGGCGAGGTCCTCGACATAGACAAACTTGCGGAACTGCAGTCCATCACCTTCCAGTGTGATCGGCTCTTTGCGCATCGCCTTGTCAACGAAGATCGGGACGACTGCACCAGGGCGCGCTCGCGGACCATAGGGAATGCCATAACGCAGGATCGTGACGTCCAGCCCATATAGCTTGCTGTACGACTTGCAGTAGTGCTCCCCGGCGATCTTGGTGGCCGTGTAAAAGTGGCTGGGCGCGCCCAATGCCGTGTCTTCTGTGACTTCCCGGGGCTCCGCGTCGCTGTACACCCACGTTGTACTCGAGTACACCACCCGCTTCACGCGGTTGGAGCGCCTCGCCGCTTCAAGGACGTGGACAGTTCCACGGACGTTCACGGCGTCCGCCTTCATCGGATCCGCCAGAACGTCCTTGACGTCCGCCACAGCCGCGGTATGAATGATGTAGTCGACCCCTGCCGCTGCCTTGGTGAGTGCCTCGAGATCGAGTACCGACCCCTGGACGAAATCCACGTCCTTGCGCTGCGTGGGTTCGCAAAGATCGTAGACACACACGTCGATGCCTTGATCCCTGAACTTGTCGACGATGTGCGACCCAACGAAGCCCGCCCCCCCAGTCACCATGACTTTCATGTGTTCCCCCTGATTTCTTGAATTGATTTAGACAAAGAATCGAGCACGTGCCTGCACTCCTCGACGGTCATGTCGGGATACAGGGGCAAGCAGATGTGCCGGCGGGCAACGAATGCGGCGCCAGGGAAATCCCCCGCAGGGTGATCGCAGGTACATCCCTCCCAGCCATGTCGAACCGCAGTGCCGCCGTCCCGGTGCATGCCGCAGTACGTGTACCCCTGCCACACAGGTTCGGTGTGGCAGAGGTCTGCGTAGACCTCACCTGTCAGTGAAACCTCGTAGCGCTCCTGCATCAGTTTCTTCAAGCGATCGCGGTCGAGGTCTTCGTCGAGGAATGCGATGTATTTGTAGTAGCTGGAGACCATCCCCTTCGGCAACTTCAACGGCTGAACGCCGGCGACGCCTGCGATGTTCTGGTCATAGAAGGCGGCGATCTCCTGACGCTGAGAAATCCAGCCCTCGGCCTTCTCCATCTGCCAGACGCCGAACGCTGCGGTCAACTCGCTGATGCGGTAGTTGTTGCCGGGCTCGCTCATCTTGTTTCGAAGTGCCGGGTTCTTCCCGTGGTTGCGGAAGATCTTCACCTTCTCCGCAATCTCGTCGCTGTTCGTCACGACCATCCCACCCTCACCGGTCGTGAGCGTCTTGGTGGGGAAGAACGAAAAGGCGCCAGCGCATCCGATGGTGCCCGCAGGAGCGCCGTTGAGGCTGCAGCCATGCGCGTGGGCACAGTCCTCAATCAACGCGAGGTTGCGTTCCTCGCAAAGGCGCTTGAGTTTCTCGACCGCGGGTGTGATGACGCCACCGATGTGGACGAGGATGACGGCAGCCGTGTCGTCCTCGATGCGCCGCGCGACGTCCTCCGGATCCAAACACAGCGTGTTCGGATCGGAGTCTGCGAAGATGACCCGGTTCTTCGTGTTCACCACTGCGTACGCAGTGGCTGCGAACGTGTTGGTCGGCACGATGATCGAGCGCTGCTGGATCCCCAGGGCCCGGATGATCAGCTCCAGTGAGGCGGTCCCGCTTGCGTTTGAGATTGCATGCTTCGCACCGGAAAACTGCGCGAACATCTCCTCGAATCTGCGTGTCTGCGGTCCCATGGTGAGACTGCCTGACAGCAGAACGGACTTGAAGCGTTCACCGAGGACTTGAGCGTCTTCTTCGGTGATCGGAAGTCGTAAGATCGGTACTTTCAAGCGGGTAACCCTCCGTGGTTCGTTGGTCTTGGAATTTGGCCGGGCGCGGCAACGCGCCTGGTCTGCGTTTACTCTGAACGCGTGTGTTGCAGCTCGAGGCGTGGTGAGGCCGTGGCATGGTCTGCCGGCGCCCGCGGAATGAGCAGCTTCACGTTGTCGTGGTTCATCGCCGTGATGTGGCCGGCGATCGTGATGCGATCCCATGCGTCGTAGGGCGCTTCGCACTCGTCCAGCAAATCAAAGAGGTCGCGCCAGTCGGTTCGTGTCCGGTGGCGAATGTCTTCGATCAATCTGATGGCATTGCTCGACGGCCCGGCGCAAGTGTGCATGCGACTCCTCGCCGCCGTCTCCACTCTTAGGAGGGATTGCGAGAGATCAAGCGTGTGTTCAGGGACGCTCGAATACAACTCTTTCGCCAGCTTCGACAACTCGTCGTCGGGCAAGGTTGCGCCAGTCAGCATTCGCTGCAGCAGAGACTTCCGAGCCCTCTCCGGCAGGAGGATCGCGATCTCTCGGACCAAGTCGGCCGGCTCGTCTGGTGAGTGAACCAGACTGAGCATGATGGATTTGTGCCCCAGAGACCCTCGGAGATCCCCAGCACGACTCGCCTTGGGGTCGGCGGGGCCTTTCTGCCTCGCGAAGCGCCGCGTGGCGATTTCGTTCCCGCTCGGCGCTGGCCGGATCGAGACGAGCAAGGAGTGGCACGCGCTCATCAAGATGTCGCAGGCCGCCTTTCGTTCCGGCAATGCCGTGTTCCATTGGTATTGCCAGAGGGAGCGCACCTGGTGCCGATCGAGCTGTACGGCGACCGCGTCCACGACGGAGTAGTCGTTCACGCGCAACCACTGAAGGAGCGGTTCGAGCTTGCGCGAGGCAATGGCGTCGGGCCTCACAAGCACATAGGAGTGCGCAAGCAGGACCTTCAGCGCGGCGTCCTGCGCGACATCGACCAGATCCTCCCACCCCTCCCAGAAGTACGCGTCGGTTGCGTAAAGCGCCTCCTTCTCGCGCATCACGGTCAAACCACCGGGCATGCGCGGCCCGTACGTGTTGTCCAACACGATCACGTGCGTCCCTCCTCTTGTCTGCCTCTTGTCATCACTCTTGCAAGCCAGCGGCACGCATCGAGTGCTTTTTGATTGAGCAATCCAGTGTACTCATGTAAATTTCGCCCATCTCAAGAATTCCAGTATCTATAGGTTTCCATAAGAGAAGTCTGAAAGCAATTGCAAGCAAAACAAGATGGGGAATGCAGAACAGAGTGAGGGCTCAACAGCACAAGAGGTCGCCGTCGGCGTGCTGCCTCTTTTTGGCTTTTCGGGGAGCGGGCACGAGAGGGCTGCGGCACGTCTGACCCTCATTGCCCACTGGGAAAACACTATCTACCGCGTCGACTCCGATGACGCCACCTTTGTGCTTCGTCTGCATCCCGCAGCAAGTCGAACGGTCGACATGGTGAGTTCAGAACTCGGCTGGCTCGAGTTCCTCTGTGAGAGAGGGCTCAGGGTTCCGCGGCCGCACTTGACCCTGGACGGCAGGCGCGCGGTTTGCGTCGGTGTCGGTGATCCATCGAGCACGCGGGTTTGCTCCGTGTTGAGCTGGATGCCCGGTGAAGCACTCCCCGCATCAAGGCAAACCATGGAGAGGGCGGGAGCCCTCCTCGCACGCCTGCATGGCTCTGGCGTACGGACGTTCACTTCCTTCAACAGACCGAAGCTCGATTTCGGCTGGCTCGTGGGTGAGCGCGGCGGATTGGGCTATGGGCCTGCGCCTCTGCAGGAGTTGCCGACGAGATATTCGGTCGCCCGCGAGATGGCGATCCCGTTGGTTGCCGAAGCGTTTGCGATCGTTGCGGATGCGGGCGCCCCGTTGCTACCGATCCACGGCGATTTCCATCTGAACAATCTCGTGTTCGACAACGAGGGGGCAGCACCGATCGATTTCGACGACTGCGGCATGGGTTTGCCTCACTACGACATCGCGACAGTTCTGCACCTCTATCGCGAAAGCGAGGAGTGGCCGGACCTACGGGACGCGCTCCTACGCGGTTATGGATCCTTCGCTCCCTTGCCGCCCCACCTCCTTGAGACGCTCGATAGGTTCATGCTGGCACGGCGCTTGTGCATGCTGATGTGGATGGCCGCCAAGGCGCGGGCTGACGACCGAATGCGAGCACAAGTACCAAAGATGCTGGACAACCTCGAGCGGCTTCTCGCCTTGACAGGTGTGAATCGGATGAAAGGTTCATCGTGAAGATACTGGTGATTGCGGCGCACATGGACGACGAGACCTTGGGCCCTGGAGGGACGGTCGCGCGCCACGTTCGAGCAGGCGATGAGGTCCACTGTTGTGTCGTCGCGAACAGGGCGTACGGACACGTCTACAACGAAGATTGGATCCGGCAGGAACAGCAGGCTTGTCGCAAAGCATGCGACGTGCTTGGCTACACCGACGTGCACTTTCTCAGCTTGCCCGATGAGCGGCTCGACCAGTGCCTCGTCGACATCGTCATCCCCCTTGAGGGGGTGGTCGGCCGGATAAACCCCGAAGTTGTCTACACTCATCACAGGGGGGACCTGAATCAGGACCATCGTGCCGTGGCCCATGCGTCATTTGTGGCATGCCGCCCCCTTGCAGCGAAACCCGTGCGCCGACTGCTCTCATACGAGGTGCCCTCGTCGACGGAGCAGGCCCCGCCTCTGCCCGAACTCGCTTTCCAGCCCAACTTCTATGTGGACATCGCTGACACCCTCGCACAGAAGTGCGAGGCATTGTGTGCCTACGAGCGCGAACTGCGGCAGTTCCCTCATCCTCGATCCGTCAAGGCACTGGAGGTGATTGCACAGAAGCGCGGCATGGAGGTAGGCTGCCACGCCGCCGAGGCATTTCACGTCTTGCGCGACTCCTGGCTGGCCTGACCCCTGCGTGTCGCGGCTTGTGCGCGACACATCTTCCTTTCAACCACAACTATCACCAATCTATCCATGAGACTGGCGCTTATCCCCGCGCGCGGCGGCAGCAAGGGCATCCCCCGCAAAAACATCCGGCTGATCGCCGGCAAACCGCTGATCGCCTGGACGATCGAGGCAGCCCTCTCGTCCAAGTTGATCGATCGCTGTGTCGTGTCCACTGAAGACGCCGAGATTGCGGAAGTCGCGAAACAGTTCGGGGCGGAGGTTCTGACCCGCCCAGCGGAACTGGCGACCGATGTCGCCAGTACGGACGACGTGATGCAACACGCGCTGGCCGCCTTCCCGGAGACATCGATCATCGTCTTGCTGCAATGCACGTCGCCCATCCGAGATCGGGATCTGATCGACAGAGCGGTCCAGCGCTTCATCGACACAGATGCTGACTCACTGGCGACAGGCTTCACCTGCAAGTACAAGGAGTACGGCACCAAGTCGACCCGCCGCCAGGACTATGCCGGCTTCTTCTATGACGACGGCAACATCTACATCAACAAAGCAGACCTGGTCCGGGCCGGGGATCGCTTTGGGCAGAGGCTCGAGCGGATGGAGATCGATCGCGAGCAGAACATCGACATCGACGAACCCTTTGATTTCTGGCTGGCGGAAAAGATTCTGGAGAAGCGCGCAAACGCTTAAGGCAATGGCACTCGAATCATCACGCTTCTCGTGGCGTCGCCTTCACGGCTCGAAGATTCACTTCCTATCGATCAACTTCGGAATCCTGAAGGGCCTCCCCCCCTTGCTGCGCGAGTTCGAGGCCGAGACCGGGATCGATGTGACGTTCGAGACCGTGCCCGCAGCCGACTATCGCCGCCGGCTGGCGCTGGCCAAGGAGGGCGCGGCGGTCATGCCGGATGTCTATTTGCAGGAGCTGGACGTGTCGTCGTACCTGGACCACTGTGATGGATGGTCCCTCGACCTCGCGTCCCTGCTGGGCTCGCCCGAGATGACTTGTGACGACTTCGATGCTGCCGGCCTTGCGCCGTGCCTGGATGCGGCAACCCTGTCTTCTGCCCCGGGCCGGCCCGTCGTTCTGGGGATCCCTTTCGCCGTCGAGGCGTATCTCCTCTTCTATAACAAGGACCTGCTGGCGCGCTACCAGGTCCCGCCACCGAAGACGATGGATGAGTGGGTCCGCGCGTCCAGGCAGATCGTCCGAGACAGTCGCGGCAAGCACCACGGCACCGTCCTCAGAGGTTCGCTCGCCCCGGCAAACATCGACGTCCTGACCGCAATGGCGATGAATGCTTGTCATGACACGAGTGGACCGCCAGGAAACGTCTGGTTCGACGGCGACTGGTCCCGCCCCAGAGCAGCGGATCCTCGTGTCCTCAAGGCCTTGGACTGGTATGCCCAGTTGCTGGCCACCGGTCCCGCTTCCTATGGCGATCTGGGTTGTGTCGCAGCCCGGAAGGTCTTCACCGAAGGGGAAAGCGGGTTCTTCATGGATGCGAGTCTGATGGTCACGGATCTCGAGGGCGAGGCGATATCGAAGCTGTCGGGCGGCATTGGCTGCCTACCGCTTCCTGCCGCTGATCCCTCCTTGGGCGGTCGTACGGGTTACTGGATGTTGGGCCTCGGCATCCCTGCGCGTGCCAAGGATGTGTCTGCCGCCTGGTATCTCGTCCAATGGTTGACACATCGAAGGCAAGGCCTCCGCCTGGCGCTCGATCACGGCGGCCCCAGCCGCCCCGGCCTTTGGCAGGAGCCTAGCCTTCACGCAAGGTTCGGGGCCGACTTCACCAGCAGCATTGCGCAGGCACTTGGCGCCGCGTCGTCGACCAGCGTGTTCCATCCCCGCTGGGGCGAGATGGCGACAGCCATCCTGCAAGCTGTGCACCAGCGGGTGGAGGGCAAAGCGCTGGACCGTATCGGGCGTGAACTGAACGAAACGCTGCGCAACCTAGCAGGGGGCATCAATGCTGCTTGACGAAAGCTACGGGCCGGCTATGCCGGACGGCATGACGCAGATGCCACAGAAGGCGGTTTTGTACGCAGTGGAGACCTATTTCTGGGAAGGCTGGGACGACCTCGTCAACCTCGCCGGAGATTCGGCCCGGACGCTGCTGTCCGCCCATTCCCTGGTGCTGGTGAAGCCCGACGCCCTCTGTTGCCGCAAGGCGGAAATGATCCTCCAATGGCTGGATGAGAACGGGTTTTCGGTGGTGGACTGCATGAGCGTCGAGGTGTCTCGCCACCAAACACGCGCGCTTTGGCGGTACCAATGGAATACCGCGCGGCGCGATCGCAAAGAAGCGCTGGATGCCCTGCTGGCCGCCGTGCCGTCCCTCCTCTTGATCATTCGCTCCCGGCAAGACCATCACCTGTCGGCGGCCCAGCGCTTCACACAGCTGAAGGGTCCGGCCGATGCCGAGCTCCAGCGACCCGGTGACCTGCGCGCGCGGCTCGGAACGCGAACTCACCTGATGAACTTCGTCCATTCGGCCGATGAGCCTGCCGACGTGGCAAGAGAACTGGCCATCCTGCTGCCGCCCCTCGCGCGCAGAAGAGTCTTTCAAAAAATGTTGCAGGGCGCAGTGTGCCCGGCCGATGAAGTGGCAAGCCTGGTGGTTGCCCTGTACGACAAGGTGCGACCTCATTCGCTCGACTTGAGCGAGTCACTCGCTCGCATCGAAGATGCGGTGCGTCAGATGCTGGCCGAGCAGGACCCCAGGCGCGAGCGCGTGGCAGACCTGATCGACCGCATCAAGTTGCGAAAGGAGGCGAGCTGGCGCGAGCTGTTCACGCTCCTCGACGAATGCGGCGTGCGATACGAACCATGGGACCGGATCACGATTGCCGCCTTCCTGGCCAACGTGGCGCACGAAGGGGTCGCCTTTCTCATCTCGAGCCTGCAGCCCGTGCTCGCGACCTCCGGGAAACAGGTCGAGGCGTGATCATGCAAGCGATCACTGTCGCCGTTCCCCGCTACCCCTTGTTCGAGATCTTTCAGGGTGTCGAGGAGCTCACTGCGGAGTTTGAGCGGGAGTTCGGCATCAAGGTCCACCTCGAGCGCATCGAAGCGAGTGCAGCGCCGCATGCGATCGCGTCGGCAATCAGGCAGCAACCGAGCCAGATTGACGTCTGGCTCCAGCCGTTCAATCACACGAGCTATGCACTGTTTTCAGAGGGGCTGCTGGAATGCCTCGATCCGTATATCGCGGAGACGCGGCGCAATACACCCGACTACGATGTTGATGACATCGAGCCGGAACTCATGCAATCCGCGCGCTACCGCGGCGAGTCCTACGGCATCCCGCTGCTCTTCGAGTCGTACATCCTCATCTACAACAAGAAGCTGCTCGCCCGGTACTTGGGCGGCCGACTGCCGCAGACGATGGACGAGTTGGTCCATGCCGCGCGAGAAGTGACGGCCGCCGGACACGGCGAGGTCTATGGAGCAGTAGTGCGTGGGGTCAAGGGTGCAGGGCCCATCGACACCGTCGCCGGCGTTGTCTACAACTCGGTGTGCCGCGATGTTGTCGAGCGACCGGGCAACGTCTGGTTCGACAGGGCATGGAGCAAACCAAGCCTGGGCAACCCGGCCATCGCGCGCGGTATCACGCACTACTCGCAACTGCTGCGAAGCGGGCCGCCGGACGCGCTTCAGATCAATTGGGACCGGGCTGCGAAGCTGTTCCAGCAAGGCAAGGTTCTGTTCTTCATCGACGCGACTCAGTTCACCGTGTACTTTGAGGCCACGGGTTCGAACGTCGCCGGCCACACCGGATATGCCCTGCTCCCGCCGGCCGAGCACTCCGGCAACTCGTGGACAGGGCACTGGGAACTGGGGTGGTTGCTAGCCAAGAATTCCACGCGCAAAGACGCAGCCTGGCGCTACATCCAGCACATGAGCAGCAAGGCTGCTGACGCACGGATCAGCACATACACAGCCGGCGCCATACGACGCTCGACATGGCAGAGCGAGAGCTACTCCCGCGTCCTGAATTCTGAACTCCACCGGGTGACAGTGGAGTCGTTGCGGCGCGCTCACTCGACGCTCGTGGAGCACCGGGCGTGGGACGCCATGGCTTCGACCATCATGGGAGCGGTGCAGCAAATCAGCTCAGGCGGTGATCCAAACGAGGCAATGCAAGCCGCCACCCGCTCAGTGGCGGCGATCGTGGCACGAGAGCAAGAAGAAGATGAAAGGCGTGTATGAAACTCACGGGAGTTCCTGAGACTTTGGTGATGCCCTTGTGGGCAAGAGCCGCGGAGACCGCCATGCCGGATGGTCTGATCCGCGATCCACGCTCGATCGAGATGGTCGAGTCCCTCGACTACGACTTCTCGAAGTTTGAGGGCAACTGGCGCCTGCAGCTCAAGGTGGCGATCCGAACGATGTTGCTGGACCACGCCGTGCAAGACTTCCTCTCGCGACACCCCGCCGGCCACGTCGTGAATATCGGTGCGGGCCTCGACACAAGGTTCGCGCGGCTGGACAACCAACTCGTCCGCTGGTTCGACCTGGACGTTCCCGAAACGATTGCCCTGCGGCGCCGCTTCTTCCAGGACAGCGATCGGAATCGCATGATTGAGTGTTCCGTCTTCGACGACCGCTGGTTCGAGGCCATCGATTACCGAGGTGGACCGCTGTTGCTCATCGCGGAGGGCGTCCTGCCATACTTTCCCGAGGAGCAGGTCAAGCAGCTGATGGAGAAGCTCGCGCGCACCTTCCCTGGCGCCGAGATGCTGTTGCAAACGACCACGAGGTTGATCGTCGCACGCAATCATCGGGATGCCAACGACAAGTTCAAAAGCGCGAAGCTCTACTGGGGGGTAGAGTCCGGCAAGGAGTTGACGGCCTGGAAAGGCATCGAGTTGCTGCATGACTGGGTAAAAGGCAGCTTCTGCCGCGCACGTTGGCGCGGCTGGTGGTGGTGGGTGTCGTTTCCGCCGTTCGCGCGGTATTGGCACAACCGCATCGTGCACATCAGGTTCGCGCGAACCTGACGTAAGGCCAGCAACGATCGACTTCTCATGTACGTCCTGGTCGCCCGCGACCGCGGCAATACCGGTGGCACGCCTACTTGCTCCGGTAAGTAGCGTGGCATTCCACCTTGAACGGACCGAGACGTGGCTTCAGGATGGTGTCCACCAAGAATCTGAACTGACCCGCAAAAGCTGGACAGTGAACACACAGACCGCTAGGTGCAATGACGCCATCCGAGGAGCGTCGCGGAGCTGTTTGACAGTCACGAACTGAGCGATGGGAAGGGCGCTATCCGTGCGCCGCTTTCCCTCCTAATCCGTCCTCAGCACCAAGCATCCGGCCATGACCCGCACTCTGACTTTCATCTGAGGATCGCAGCCGGCAGCTTTAAGCCACTTCCCCTGCAAAAGAATCGATGGAACCTGGGTTTCGACGACGTGCGGTCGAGGGCTCGGTCCGGCTCGCTCATGAGTTCTGAACATCGACGAGACGGTAATGAAGCGTTCGTATCGTCGAAGCGATGTTGTGGGCAATGCTCAGGACGCCGGATCGTGGAGGCGCACGCCGCGCAACACCCGGATGACGCCTTCGGGCGGCGGTGGGCGCTCCACCGGCGCGGTGGGCGAAGGCAGGCGCTTTCCCCACTCCGCGAGTTCATGCACCGCGGCGTTCAGCCCCGCACCAAACGTCGTCAGCGAGTACTCGACGCGCGCAGGCAACTCGTCATACACCTCGCGGTGCACGATGCCGTCAACTTCCAGTTGGCGCAGTTGCTCGAACAAGACCTTCTCCGCAATGCCCGGCAAGCGGCGCTTGAGTTCACCGAAGCGGATTGGGCGCTCGTGCAGCTCCCAAATGATGGTCGGCTTCCACTTTCCCTTGATGACCGCCAGGGCGCGGTTCAAGCCGCACTCAGGTGTTGTCCGGTCTGGCTGTTTCATGTTCTCTCCGTATCGGGGGTGCAAGGTGCTTACATCGACGTAAGTACTTGATGCACAAGGGAATGGCTCCGATCATGCGGGCACCTTCAACCCGCGCCCGGTGAAGGCAGTATCGATCAACCGCCGCTCCGAGTCCTGGTCAGCTGGAAGGATGCGTCGGACGGTTGCAGAGTGTCTCTGCTGGGCCATCTCAACATGGGGACTTTGTGAATACATACGCAGGCAAGAACGTCGTCGTGATCGGCGGCACCCACGGCATGGGCCGCGCGACGGCAGAGATCCTGGCGGGGGCGGGCGCCCGCGTGCTGATCACGGGGCACAACCAGGAAAACGTCGACAGGGCGCAGGCCGAGCTTGCAGGGAGGGCGACGGTCCTGCGTTCAGACGTCGCCAGCCTCGCGGAGATCGACGTGCTCGCACATCGCGTGAGCGAGTCCCTTGCGCCGGTCGATGCCCTGTTCGTGTTCGCTGCAATCGCTGCCTTCGAGCCGTTCGACCACGTCCGCGAGGACAGCTACGACCGGCACTTTGGCATCAACACCAAAGGCGCATTCTTCACCGTGCAGCGGCTGGCGCCGTATATTGCCGACGGAGGCTCGATCACGATGACGACAGTGACGCCGGCGCCGGCCAACCCCGGCATGTCGGTCTATCTGGGAACGAAGGCCGCCGTGACGGCCTTTGTGCGCTCGTTTGCCACCGAGCTGCTGCCCCGGCGTATCCGGGTCAACGCGGTGGCGCCGGGCTTCATCGACACTCCGACGCTCGGCCTTGCGGGGCTCAGCCCTTCGCAACGAGCGGAGGTTGCGGCACTTGGCGATGCGATCACGCCGATGCAGCGCCACGGCAAGATGAACGAGGTGGCACGAGCGGCGCTCTTCCTGGGTTTCGACGCCACGTTCACGACGGGTGTCGAGCTGCCGGTGGACGGTGGGCTGTCGACGGTCACAGTGCCGCGTTGAGCATCTGCATTCCATCGAGCGGGCGATGGCGTGCCGGCGTCGCCGTCGCGCTGCTTGGCCTGGGCAGCATCATGTTCCAGCCAGGTTGAGCCATAGGCGCCCGAGCGCCGGCCACGTCAGCCGCAGCAGCTCGGCGACGCGGAGGTCGCCACCACAGCGCGGCCCAGGTCCTTGAAGATGGTGCATCGGGCGGCCGGCCCGCCGGCACATTCCGTATTGCACGACGTGACGAAGCGGCTCAAGCTGCGCTCCAATGCCCGCAGCTCCGTCAGCTTGTTGCGGACCTCGTCCAAATGGCGCTGCGCGATGTCGCGCGCCTCCACGCAATCCCGCTCGGTGCTGGTCGTCAGCGACACCAGCGCCCGCACCTGCTCCACCGAAAAACCGAAGTCGCGGCAACTGCGGATGAAGGTGAGCAGCTCATGGGCGGCCGTGTCGTAGACGCGGTGCCCGCTCGGCCGGCGCCGTGCGGGGGGGATCAGGCCGATCTCCTCGTAGTAGCGGATGGTGGGCACGTTCACGCCCGTGCGCTCCGCCAGCACGCCGATCGTCACCTGTCCGTCGTGTTCCGAGATTTTCATCATCCACCCCTTGTATCTCAAGCCACTTGAGGTTCTAGAGTCGACTCTACAGGGAAAGATCCCCTCGGATCAAACCGCTGATGAAGAAAGGTCTCGTGATGAAAAAACGTCTTGCCGTGTTGGGCGTTGTCGCCGCCTGCGCCGCCTGCTGCGCGCCTCTGGTCCTGCCCGCCTTGTCTGCAGCCGGTCTGCTCGGTGCCGGTGCCATCGGTGGAGGCGTGCTGTTTGGGCTGCCGTTGGATGTTGTCGTCTGTGGCGGCCTCGCGCTCTCACTCCTGAGCGGCATGGCGGCGTGGGCATGGCTGGGGCGGAGGCCAGCCGCACCCAGCTGCGGATGCCAGACCTCCTGCGGCACCGAGGCGAAGCTCTGCGGGAGGCCGCAATGACCGAGACAGCGCCTGCCCTTGCCTGCGACCTGCGTGACCTATCCGACGAAGACCGGAAAGCGCAACTCGCCGCTTCGGTCGACCTCCTCATGCGCGAGCGTTCCGAACTCGTCGAGCTCGATGACCGGTTCGAGCTTCGCTTCACGGCAGAACGAGGGCGCCTCGTGGACCGGGCACGGTGGGTGGAGCGCGAGTCGGTGTGCTGCCCATGGATCGACTTTGCCCTCCAACGTTCGCCTGACAGCGTGCTCTGCTTGAGGCTGCGAGACAGTGCTTGGGGCGGGAAAGCCGCCATCCATGCCGGGCTGGAGGCCGCGACTGCGATCTCGCGGGGAGCGCCCGTACCGCCAGAACTCGGCTCGCCCAAGAGGCGGCTCCTCACAGCCCCGCAGACCAATCGGTACAGCACTGCGGGCGTTTGATCACATATCAATCGACGACCGGCCACTGTTGCTGTGCTGCATCGCGGTTTCAGAAGCTTGCACCCACGGTCCGTGTTGCTCCCGATACTTTTGAATGTCTGTGCCTCACGCTGCCGCCAATCCCACATCCGATCGAGTCGCTCGACGAGGGTCAACTGCGAATCCGTGACCGGGCCGAGCGCAGGGGAAAGGCCTGGCAAACGGCTTACAAATCTCAGGAGCTTTGTCGTGCGTTCCTTTTTCGTTTCCTGTCTTCTGGCCGGTGTCGCCACGGCCACCCAAGCGGGAGTAATTCTTCAACCGAGATGGGTCGATGTCGTTAGCGGGTGGGGGAAAGATCCGACTCCCTTGATCGATCAGAGCGGCATCCCCTGGTACAACTCGGGCGTAGACGATTTTGACGCCTATGTCGCCAATCGGCCTTTTGCTCGCGACGGTGAGGCGTCTGTTTGGTGGAGCCAGTCCGACGTGATCTCAGGCCCTCAGACTGCCATCCTCGACTTCGATCTCGGCGGAACCTGGCGCATCGAGTCGATCGCGTTCTGGAATATGCTGGGCAGCTACGGCTTTGACAGCTTCGACGTGCTGGTATCCGATGACGCGTCGTTCACCGACGCCAAGTTGCTTGGCAACTTCACCGCCGTCCAGCAGCCCGCGGTGGACGAGTGGGGAGAAGAAGTAGGGAACTACGCGCAGGTGTTCGAGCTTGCACCGACCACCGGTTCTTTTGTTCGCCTGCGCTCGACGGGTGGCTGGGCTTGGGAAGAGGGCTTCAACGAGATCGCGTTCGAGGTTGCACCGGTCCCGGAACCCGAAACGTATGCGCTGATGGCAGGCGGCTTGACCCTCCTGGCCTGGGCCCAGCGCCGTCGTCGGACCGCCACCGCTGTGTGACGCACTGAAAGTGCTCCCAGACCCGGGGAAGGAGGCGGTTGCCGCCCTTGTGCGGTCGCCTCCCGAGAGCTTCGATGCGGGACCGGACAACCTGCCTCTCGATGCTCCCCCCGACCCATTCAGCTTGCTGTACAGCGCTCGAAGTTGTTTGAGCCTTTCAAGGGCCTGTGCCAGCGGGGAATCATCAGCCTGCACTTCGGCCGGTCTGGTCCAATGCAGCGAGTGACGTACCTGCCTTCATCGGCAGGCTGAACCGTTGAGGTCGTTGGAGCACAACTTCCAACCCTTCGAGCCTCTCGTGCGAATGTCACGATCGCTCTGCTGCAACTTGACAGGTCGAGCTGCGGCAAGCGCGCCGGTTTGGAGTGACGCATGTCCAGCCTGATTCGACTCACGCTTCGCCGCGCCAGAGAAGAGCGCCTCGCTCAGGTCGCCGGCAGCCTCACTTTCACGTCGGTGTTGTCCGTCGTGCCTTTTCTGGCCGTGAGCTTCGCGCTGTTTACGCGCTTCCCGATCTTCTCGCGATTCGAAAGAGCGATCGAAGAGCACCTGTTGCAGAGCCTGCTTCCTGCGGACATCTCGCGCACAGTTCTCAAGCATCTGAGGCAGTTTGCCGAGAATGCGAGTGGCCTGACCTGGGTCGGCTCGGTGTTCGTATTGGTGACGGCGATCGCCATGCTGCTCACTGTGGAGAATGCCCTCAACCAGATCTGGAAGGTCAACAGAGCACGTCCGATCTTCAAGCGCGTCGGCTTGTATTTGTTGATGTTGGCTGTGGGGCCGCCGGTGCTGGGGGCCAGCCTGTGGGCCACGTCCTACCTGTTGGGCGTATCGATGGGGTGGATGGGACCCCCACCGCCATGGGCCAAGTTCGTACTGAATCTGGGGCCCGTGGCGCTCGGCGTGGCGGGGTTGACCGCCTTGTTCTACTTCATGCCGAACACCCGGGTGCGGCGGCGCGACGCGATCGCGGGAGGCTTGATCGCTAGCATGGCCTTCGAGTTGGGCAAGCAAGGTTTGGCGGGCTACGTGCTCAAGATGCCAACCTACAAGGCCGTGTATGGAGCGTTCGCCGTCTTTCCTGTCTTCTTGCTGTGGGTGTATTTCTCCTGGTTCGTGACGCTGACCTCGGCACTCATCGCGGCGAACTTGGGTCGCCCGATACCCCGGCAGAAAGCCCCGTCCTCACGGCTCAGGAAAGCCAATACATCCCGCGCTCGCGTCGCGTCTGTCAATCGTCCCCGCTCATCACGCGCCTGAGGCAGATATTGATGGCAAACAATCGCCGCTCGGGTCGTTCAAAACAGGTCGCGTCGTCAGCACCTAAGAGGCGACGCGCTCCGAAAACGAAGCCTGGCATCAGCACCTTTGAAGCGACTGCGCCATCAGGTGGCCACTTACTTTTCGGCGATGTATTGACCCCCAGGCCCGAGCCGCCAGGGCAAGCGGTCCCGGCACCCGCTCGCAAGCCCGTGTTTTCGCCCCCTGTTCTAGGGGAGGCGTCCGAAGACAAGCCCTGGCCCCGGCGGCCACAATGTAGGCCCAGAGGAGGCAGTCAGAATGGCAGTAGAGAGGCTCATCCATCACCGCGGCAGTGACCTTGCTTGCGCAGGCGCCCGCACTGGCTGGCCGGGTCGAGTCGCCCGGGTGGTCCTGCCCACGCTGATGGGAGCGGCCTCCTTGTTGGCATCCGTCGGCGCGCAGGCACAGAGTGCGTGCGATCAGCTGAAAGGCAGCCTGGCTGGGCGTCTGCGTGCCGATCCCCGCAGCTATACCTTGGAAGCGGTGCCCGCCAGCACGCCCGTGCCGCGAGGCGTGAAGGTCATCGGGACATGCGAAGGCGGTGCCAAGAAGATACTGTTCATCAGAGGCGCTGCTGCTGCTGCGTCGGCGTCCGCGAACTTGCGCAAGGCTGAGCCAGCACCTGCACCGGCGCCCCCCCCGCCCTCACCTGCCGTGGTGCAGCCGAAGCCCAAGCCGCTGTTGCCGGTGCAAGCCCTTGCCGTCGGCGAGCCGGCCTCCGCGTCAACTGCGGCAGCTTTGCCAGCTTCCGTGCTGCCTCCGATCGACAGCGCACCCGCCATTTCCGCGCCCAAGCGTTCGGTCGATGTGGTGGCGGCCATCGATGCCCGCGCTGCCGACGCCGCGCTGCCGCTGCAGCCGATGGCGGTCGTCGGCGCCGCTGGGGAGCAGCCTTCCCTGGTGGAAAGGACGTCGCGGTTCGCGGTCGCCTACTGGCAATGGCTGCTGGCGCTGGTTCTGCTGCCGCTCGGGCTGGGGGCGTGGGCCTGGCTGGACCACCACCGGACCTACGACGCAGCGGGTCTGCCTCGGGGGCCCCGGCTTTAGGTCCGGCCATCCTCCCTGCGGCCCTCTCCAAGTTCCGCCAAAATCGCCTGTCTTCGACTTCGCAGGTGATGGCATGACTGACTCTCCCGACCAACGGGTTCGCGTGAGCGTGGACGACCGCGGCATTGCCGAGGTGGCACTGATGCGCGTGGACAAGATGAACGCCATCGATCCGGCGATGTTCAACGCAATCAACGACGCCATTGCGCGGCTTCGTGACGACGCGGGGGTTCGGGTCGTGGTGCTGCACGGGGAGGGTCGCGGCTTCTGCGCCGGCCTGGACATGAGCCGCTTCCAGCAGATGGGCGAAGGCCAGACGGCGGGCTCGCTCGGCAGTGATCTGGTCGCACGCACTCACGGGCTGGCGAACGCCGCTCAGCATGTCGGCTGGGGCTGGCGTCAGCTGCCGGTGCCGGTGATTGCCGCGGTGCACGGCGTGGCTTTTGGCGGCGGTCTGCAGATCGCGCTCGGTGCCGACATCCGCGTCGTTCATCCCGAGGCGAAGCTGTCGGTGATGGAAGTCAAGTGGGGCCTGGTTCCGGACATGTCCGGTTGTGTCTTCATGACCGAGCTGCTGCGTGCCGATGTGCTGCGCGAACTCACCTTCACCGGTCGCATCGTCTCCGGCACCGAGGCCCAGGCGCTGGGTCTGGCGACCCGCGTCGCCGCCGATCCGCTGGCCCAGGCCCGCGAACTGGCCGCGGAGATCGCCGCGCTGAGCCCCGATGCGATCCGCGCCGCCAAGCGCCTGCTCAATGGCGCATCACCGGTGGATGCCAGCGAGGTGCTGCTGGCCGAGGCCCGCGAGCAGCAGGCCTTGATCGGCAGTCCGAACCAGCGGGAGGCCGCGCTGGCGGGGCTGGAGAAGCGGGTGCCGCGGTTTCGGTGAGCACGTGGACGGGCGGCCGCTCACGCGCGCCCGGTCATTCACACCCGCCCAGCGCCCATGCGGGCCAAGCGCTGCGCAATGATCTCGTGCGCCTGCGCCATGATGCGATCGATCAGGTCCTTCACCGTGGGCACGTCGGTGATCAGCCCGGCCACCATGCCGCAGGACCAGGCCCCGGCATCCATCGCACCTTCCTGCATGATGCGTGGGTAGACGCCGGCCACTTCGGGCAGGATGTCCTCGAACTTGATGTTCGCGCCGAGGGCCCGTTCTTTCTCGATCAGGCGTTCGACGGCGGCGTTGTTGAGCACGCGCTCGGTGTTGCGCAACGAGCGCATCACGAGGCGGGTATCGAGCTCGCTGGCGGCCACGATGGCCTGCTTGACGTTCTGGTGCACCGGCGCCTCCTGGGTGGCGATGAAGCGCGTGCCCATGTTCATGCCTTCCGCGCCGAGCGCGAGCGCGGCCACCAGCGAGCGGCCGTCGGCCATGCCACCCGAGGCAACGAAGGGTATTTTCAGCGCTTCCGCTGCGCGCGGCAGCAGGATGAAGTTGGGCACGTCGTCCTCGCCCGGATGGCCGCCGCATTCGAAGCCGTCCACGCTGACGGCATCACAGCCGATGGCCTCGGCCTTCAAGGCATGGCGCACCGCGGTGCATTTGTGGATGACCTTGATGCCGGCTTCCTTCAGCGCGGGCAACCACTTCTGCGGGTTGTTGCCCGCGGTCTCGACCACCTTGACGCCGCCCTCGATGATGGCCTTGACGTAACCCGGGTAGTCGGGCGGGGTGACCGAGGGCAGAAAGGTGAGGTTCACGCCAAAGGGCTTGTCGGTCATCTCGCGGCAGCGGGCGATTTCCTTGGCCAGCAGCTCGGGCGTGCGCTGTGTGAGGCCGGTGATGATGCCCAGCCCTCCCGCATTCGATACGGCCGCGGCCAGCTCGGCCAGGCCGACATAGTGCATGCCACCTTGGATGATGGGGTGCTCGATGCCCAGGAGTTCGGTGATGCGGGTTTTCATGGCGTTCGAATGGGATGAGTGAGGGGGAGGGGGTTGCCGCCAAGGGGTCAGCGGCCCTTGAACTCCGGCTCGCGCTTTTCGACGAAGGCACGTGCGGCATTGCGGTGGTCTTCGGTCTCGGCGCAGTGGATGTGGTGGGTGGCTTCCAGGTCCAGGCAGTCGTCCACCTCGCCGGCCATCGCCCGGTTGAGGTTTTCCTTCATGTAGCGGTAGGCGACCGCCGGGCCACGCGCCAGGCGCTGCGCCAGCTCGCGGGCGCGTTCGGTCAACTGTTCGGGCTCGCTGACCCAGTTGGCCAGGCCCAGCCGCAGGGCTTCTTCGGCCGACACCCGATCGCTCAGCAGGTACAGCTCGCGCGCCTTCGCCGCGCCGATGAGCTGGGTCATGAAGTAGGTGCCGCCGTAGTCGCCCGCGAAGCCCACCTTGGCGAAGGCAGTGGTCATGAAGGCATTGCTGGCCATCAGGCGCAGGTCGCACGACAGTGCGAGCGACAGGCCGGCGCCGGCGGCCGCACCGGGCAGCACGGCCAGCGTGGGCTTTGGCATCTTGAAGAGCCGGCCGGCCGTCTCGCGCTGGCTGTGGCGTTGCTGGTGAATTGCTTCGTCGATGGTGCGTGTGGCCGCAGCGCCGCTGCCCGCGGCCATGCTTTTGACATCGCCGCCCGCGCAGAAGGCGTTGCCGCTGCCGGTCAGAACAATGCAGCGGACCGCGGTATCGAACTCCGCCGCCACGAGCTGTTGCTGCAGGGCCTGCAGCATCGGGCGCGACAGTGCATTGCGTGCCTCTGGCCGGTGCATCGTGAGCGTGAGCACGCCTTCGTCGAACGAGGCCAGCAGGTCGGGGGTTCCGGTGTCGATCTGCGACATGGTGCGTGCGTCCTGCAGGAGGGGGCTTAACGGGTGTAGCCGAGTTCGCGCGCTTCGGCGTCGTAGTTGGCGTACGAGGCCTTCAGCGTGGCGGCGTTGAGGATCATCTCGGCGGCCAGCGTGCGCGTGCCGGCTTCGAAGACCTGGGTGCGCACCCAGACCGATTCGGTGCGTGCGCTCTCGCTCAGGGCGACGATCTCGCGTTCGAGCTCGTAGGGCTGGCCCACGAACAAGGGGCCCTTGACGAGGCGGATCTGCTGACCGGCAAACAGGCCCACCGCGGGCTTGCGCCCGCTCAAGCGCGCCTGGTCGATGGTGCTGCCCAGCAGCACGCTGATCATTTCGAACGGAATGATGGGGCGGCCCCAGGGTGAGGCGGCGCCGCCTTCCGGCGTGTACCAGGGCGAGGGCTCGGTGATGACCTTGAGCTTGGCCGCCAGCGTGAAGGGATAGTGCCCACCCATGTGCTGATCGAAGTCCATGGCGATGGACTCTTTCGCCGCGCCACGCTGGCCCACCTTCAGGTCGCGGTTGATCACCAGGCTCGTGGCGGGGCGCAGCTTGGCGATGCGCTGCGGTATCTCGTGGGCGCTGTCGGGCACGTCGCCGATCGAGGCCGTGCCGGTGAGGACGGGCGTGCCGTCGCGCTTTTCCGCCCAGATGCGCGCCAGTCGCTCGCCTGCGGCGGGCGGTTGCACGAAGGCACGCACCTCTTCGCCCTCGACGACCATGTTCTGGTAATGCGAGCTGATGCAGCCGGTCTCGAACCAGGCCTGGCCGAAGACTTGGAACAGCAGCGGGTCGAACTGGCTGAAGTGGGTGGGGCCTTCGATCGGGCCGGCGCGCAGGCCGAGGTCTTCGGCCGTCTTGTCGTCGTGGATGGACAGGTGGCCGTCGTAGGTCTGCTCGGCCAGCATCTGCCGCGGCTTGCGCAGCGGGCCGCACAGCGTGGCGGTCGTGTCGGGAAAGGCAGGGGTCATGGTGTTTTCTCCGGGCCGCCTCTCGGGCGAGCCGCACAGATTAGCGGCTGAGCGCTCGCCGTGCTGTCGCGCGTGTGGCAGCGCGGGCGCCCGCCTTGTCCGACGATGGCCGATCCACGCCGCATGCCGCCCCGAGGGTTTTCCCTGTATTCAGCCATTCCACCCATGCAACTCGACGCCACATCTCCTCCTCCCCACGGCTGCATCGCCACGCAGGTGGTCGGCCACGTGCTGCTCATCGGCATCAACCGTCCGGCCAAGCGCAATGGCTGGACACCCGAGATGTTCCGACAGCTCGGCGAGGCCTACACCCGGCTGGACGACGATCCCGAGCTGCGCGTGGGCGTGCTGCATGCCTTCGGCGAGCATTTCACCGCCGGCCTCGACATGCCTTCGGTGCAGGCGCATCTCGAGCGCGGCGAGCGGCTCATCCCCCCAGGGCTGGTCGAGCCGCACGATATCGGCCTGCCGGGCTACCGTCGCCGCACCAAGCCAGTGATCGCCGCCGTGAAAGGCATCTGCTTCACCGTCGGCATCGAGCTGATGCTGGGGGCGGACATCGTGGTGGCCGGCGAGGACTGCCGCTTCAGCCAGAAGGAAGTGCAGCGCGGGCTGATGCCGGGCGGCGGGGCGACCTTGCGCATGTCGGAGCGCGCGGGCCTGGGCAACGCCATGCTCTACCTGCTGACCGGTGACGAGTTCGACGCCGCCACGGCCTATCGCCTCAACTTCGTGCAGAAGCTGGTGCCCAACGACCGGGTGCTCGATGAAGCCGTGGCCATCGCGCAGCGCATTGCCGAGCAGGCGCCGCTGGCGGTGACCGCCACACGACTCAACGCCATCAAGGCCGTGGAAGAAGGGCCTGCTGCGGCGGTGGCCGATTTTCCGGCCATCACCCAGCGTATCTTCGCGAGCGAAGACTGGGCCGAAGGGGTGCGCTCCTTTGTGGAGAAGCGGGCAGCCCGGTTCAAGGGTCGGTGAGCGGGTAGCCCGCTTCGTGCGGCTTGGTTTGCGGACCCAACTGACGTGGAGGTGCGACCGCGGCCACGTTGGCCGGCAACGCTGTCCAACGTGCGCAACCAGGGCACCAAGTGCCCGGGGTGCACTCACATGGCGAAGCTCAGCAAGCCCAAGTGGAAGGCTCGGCGGCGTTACGCCGTTGTGAGGTCGGCAGCGCTGGGTCACCGGCCCGTCGTGATCGCTGCGCTGATCTTCCCCACCAGCTGGCCCACGCCGGCGACGTCTCCCCCGCGTTGATGGGTCACCCCCAGGCGCACCACCACCAGCTCCTGACTGGGCACGACGACGATGAACTGGCCGAGGTAGCCGCGTGCGAAGAAGGCGTCCGCCGGCGCCTCCGGCATGCCCCAGCGGCCCGACATCGGGTTGGGGGTGCGCACATGGTTGAGCCAGAAACCGGCGCCGTAGCCTGTGTCCAAGGTGGGCGATACGGCGTGGCTGACCCATCCTTCGGGCAGGATGCGCCGGTCGCCCACCACGCCGTCGCGGAGGTAGAGCAGGCCGAAGCGGGCCCAATCCCGGGCCGATGCATACAGGTGGCTGGTGCCGAGGGGGGTCCCTTCGGCGTCGAATTCCAGGGTGACGTGACGCATGCCCAGCGGTCCGAACAACTCACGGTGGGCGAAGCGCAGGACGTCCTCAGAACGCCCGCCGGTGGCGTCCCGCAGGATACCGGACAGCACCATATAGCCGCGGTTGCTGTAGTTCCAGCGGGTTCCGGGTGTCGCTTCGACCGCAGCTTGGATTGCGAAGCCGTACATGTCACGTTCACGGTGCCACATGCGGGTGGCGTCGTCCCATCCCCCGGCGTACTCGTCCCAAGGCAAGCCGCTGGACATTCGCAGCAACTGGTCGATGGTGATCTCGGCGCGCGGGTCCCCGGGGCTGCGCCATGGCGCGACGGGAGCGCGATCGAACGCCGACAAGTGGCCTTGGCGCACCAGGATGCCGATCAGTGCGTGGAGGACCGACTTGGTCATCGAATGACCGAGCATCGGCGTGTCGACCTTGATGCCGGGTGCATAGCGTTCCGCAATGATGCGGCCACGATGCATTACCACCACCGCCTTGGTGTGCCGGAGGGGCCCCGACCCGGGCTCTTCGAAGGCCGCGTCGATGGCCGCCCGTATACGCTCGTCTTGAGCAATCACCGGCGCCAAGCCCGCGAACTCGTCCCGTCCCGGCTGCAGGGCCGGCTGCTCGGCGGCCCACCCCACCGGTTCCGAGGGCAGATCCCCGTGGACGGTCAGGCAGCCGAGGCCGTCACGAAAGACCGCGTGGCTCTCGAACAGGCCGGCGACCGAAGTATGCACCTCGCGGCGCTGTCGGTCGACGCGGTATCGGAGCGCCCAGTCCAGCAGGCTCATCCCGGCCTCCGGGCGCATCTCTTCCAGATAGGCCTGGTCAGGGTCCTGGCCCGAGACGAAAGTGCTGGAACACAAGGTATGGCTGGTCGACGCGGTCGCGATGTGGATGGCCCGGCCAGGCTGGAGGCTTGCGCAGGCGCCCAGCAGTGCCGTGAATGCCACGCCCAGCCAGCGCCGGCCACGCCGCCCCATCGTGGGGCCCGTGAACCGCGGTGCTTCAATCATGCTGATGTCTCCCGAGGGGGTGTTGAACCCACTCAGGGTGCCGGCTGCCCGGGGAAGCGTCTCGCCGCGTTCGAAAGGAGCTAGCCGATTTCGGAAACGGCCAGCACCGGCTGCGATTCAGGACTTGGCAAGCGGGTTCTGAGCCGCCTGAACTCGGTCGGCGTCATGCCGGTGTCGGCCTTGAAGGCGCGATTGAAGGGCCCTAGCGACTGGAAGCCGGCGTCCATCGCGATGGTGAGCACCGGCACCTCGGCTTGGGCTGGATCGGCCAAGGCGCTTTTGGCCTCTTCGATCCGGTATTGATTGAGAAATGCATTGAAATTGCGGTAACCCAGGCCCTGGTTGATCAGTTTGCGCAGCTTGTGCTCGGGCACGCCCAGCTGCGCTGCCAGTCCGCCTATCGTGAGGCCGTCCTGCCGGTAGGCACGTTCGACCGTCATCAGGCGTTCGAGTGCTGCCACCTGCGAGCGGTCGACCCGCTCAACCTGAACTTCTGCCACAGGCCCAGTCCCCGGCGCCGCGCTACGGCCATCGCACGCCGCCACGGTGGGGGCGTTAGCAAACAAACCGGAGCGGGTGGTGACCAGCAGATGCCAGAGGATCACCACCACGATCGCAAGCAGCGCCAAGGCGTCGGCGAGACTGGCCAGCGGGGCGCTTAAGATGCCGCCGCCGTGCAGGGCCAGCTTGGCGATCGCCGTTGCCAGCGTGTAGGCCGCCCCGGCGCTCACGATGAAGATGCGCAGCCGGCGTCGGCCTTCGACCAAGTCGGAGCGCCAGGTGGACAGCGATTGCAGCACCGCCAGCGCCGCGAAGCCCAGCGTCACCAGGGTGATGCCAGTGTTCAGGGAGGCCGCCGCCACGGCGTGCGACCGGGCCAGCACAAAACAGTGGACCCAGCCCGCTGCCGCCAGCACACCCCATGCCGCGGCGTGCCACCAACGCGCCTTGAACTCGTCGTCGAACAGCGCACGGGAGAACACCCAGAACACCACCGCATTGCCGGTGGACAGGGCCAGCAAGGGCCGCTGCCACCAGGCCATCGGCGGGGCGGTGAAGCCCGGCATCGAGGACAGCGCGTAAGCGGCCACTCCGGCGGCACAGGCCGCCGCGAGACGGGCTGCGACAGCCCGGGCATGGTCCCGCACGAGAACGGCCGCGACGAACAGCAGCAGCGTGATCAAGCCAGCCCTGAGGGCGATGTTGAGGGTCAAGAGTGCGGGAAGATCTGCCATGGCGCCGCCTATGCTACCTGCGGTCACACCCGCGCCACCGGGCGCCGTCGCTCCCGGCGCGACGATGGTGTGTGGAATAGAGCGATTGCAAACCGTCTTGAAGCAGCAGAGAGGGAGAGAGACCGGGTGACAGGTCGCTGCGCACCTCTTTGCCACACTCAGCGAAGGTGGGGTGACGGGCGCTGTTCGATGCACGTCAGCCGCCTCTTCAAGCAAAGCAGCCGTGGCGGATCGATAAGCATGGGCGGGCCACGCCCTTGTCAGGGAGCATTTCGTCACGGACATCCGCTCTGAAGCAGTCATACCCTCCAAACAAGGTTGAATGCGGCTGGCGTGGGGCAGCAGAATGACCGGATTTATCAAAGCTTGGACGGGGAGGTCTCCCTCAATCGTTTAGCCGCCTCTCACGGATGAACTGCTTGCTGCGGTCTCTGCTCTAGTTCTGTGGCGCATCGTCGTTGTCGGGCTTGGGGCTCTCGCCGTTGCACTGCTCCTCGCCGGAGCGCTGCCATGGTTCGGTCCAGCTTGGAGCTTTGCGACGGTGTTTCTCGGGTTTGCAGCCGGCGTCGTTTGGCAGGCGGCTAGCTCGTCGCCAGTCGAGGGGCCGGATACGCAACCGCCAATGTCGAGGGTCGTTGCCTTCCTGGGGATTAACGTTGCCGGTGTCATCTGGGGTGGCCTGCTCGAGTTCGCCACTGAGTCAGCCGCAGGGGTGCCAGAGCGCCCTTGCTGGCCTTTCAATTCGCGCTGTCATCGATACCTGCTCGTCGCCGCAGGACGACGAGTGGGGGCCACTCGGTCGCTGCTCTGCTCTGGGAGATAGGAAGCCAAGACAGCAGAGGGGGCGTGTCAGCACAAAGAAAAGCCCCGCCTCCGAAGAGGCGGGGCTTGTCACGAGCAGGGGCCTTCAGCAGCCGAGATTGCCGCCGGCCGGCACTCCAATGATCTGCGTGAAGCTGTTGTAGAAGTTGATGCGCGTCTGCACCTGGTCCGGCCGCCCTCCGTTGCATTCAAGGCTGCCGTTGATCGCACGGATGGTCATGCCGAAGCCGTGGCCGTTGACGATCGCGGCGTGAGGCGTCATGCCGGCCGCGCCGGTGCCTGTCATCCAGTACCAGATCGCGGTCTTCCACGCGATCGTCGCGTCGGTCGCGACCAAGTCCGGGTTGGCCCACAGGTTGATGCCGAGCGCGTCGCCCGCGGCCTTGTAGTTGTAGTTCCAGCTCAGCTGCATCGGACCGCGACCGTAGTATTGCTGGCCGGGCGCGCAGGTGTTGCCCCACTCCGTGCTGCAGTAATGCGGCCAGTTGGCGGTGTTGTATTCGCGGGTCGCGCGCAGCTGATCGGACTCGTGCGCAATGTTCGCGAGGAAGGCCGCGGCTTCCTGCTTGCGCTGCGTGTCGTTGCCGGTGTTGGCGAATGCCGGGTAGGCCGACAGCGCGTTGACCAGGCCGCTGTAGGTATAAAACGGGTTGCGGCCGGGGAACATCGAGTTGAACTGGGCTTCGCTGACGATGAACGAGCCGCCACCACCTGGGTTGCCGCCATCCCCACCCCCATCCCCACCCCCGCCACTGCCTTCGCAGGAGGTCGGCTGCCAGTACCAGGTGCTGATCGTCGGATCGGTGTAGTCGCTGCCGTTGGCGCCGACGTTGACCACCTTGTAGTAGTTGCCGTTGCTGTAGCGCACGACGTCGCCGAGGCGGTAGGTCGAGCCATGCTGCCAGGTGGCGGCGTTGCAGGTGCCGCCACTGCCACCCCCGGTGCCGCCGCCGCTGCTGCTGCAGGAAGTCGGCTGCCAGTACCAGGTGCTGATCGTCGGGTCGGTGTAGTCGCTGCCGTTGGCGCCGGCGTTGACCACCTTGTAGTAGTTGCCGTTGCTGTAGCGCACGACGTCGCCGAGGCGGTAGGTCGAGCCGTGCTGCCAGGTTTGGGCGTTGCAGGACTGCGCATGGCCGAGCACGGGTGTCGCCAGCACGGCGAGGCAGGCCATCCAACGTTTCGCGCTGATGTTCATGCGGTTCCTCTCTGCGTTCGTTGTTGCGTCGACGGTCGACCCGCCAGGCGGGGGACAAGGGCACTATTAGAAAGGTCGCGCGACGAAGTGAGTCACCGCTTGTCTGCGTCTGCAAACCGGCTGTCGAAATGGCGCAGTTCTACCAGGTGTTGAGTCCCGGGGATTCACGCCGAAGGAGGCGAAGCACAGACGACGAAGATGACCCGACGAGCGTTCGACCCGGCAAGCAGGAAGCTTCGGTCACGGCGCGGCAAGGACTTTCTGCCGAATCAACTCGTCAATGAAGCTGAACGCCTCGCCAGGCACTTGGTGGAGTGAGAAGGCTCGCCCCATGTCAACTCTTCGGAGCAGTCCCCGGTTTCAGATATCGATGATGCTGGCGATCAGTGCAATGCCGATCATCGCCATCGCGAAGCGCAGCCAGCCGGTCTTTCGCGACATCATGGAATAGCCCACCCAGACCATGCCCAGCATGAACACGAGCGCACTCTCCATGCCGGCGGCGACGCGGACAACGATGAAAAGCTGGATCGCGTACTGCCACCAGCGGACAGGAGCATGAGGCGTCGGCGTCTCTGATGTGGCCGCGTCCTGGCTGATCGTGTCCCGTGCGACAAGGCCGCTCGATGCGCTCGACCGGGCGCCGGCCCGGGCAGGTTTTCTGGCGGCGTTGCGCGCCTCTCGCTCGGCGTTGATGCGTTCCTGGCGGGCCGCTTTCATCTGTCCGGCCGTCAGCGCCAATTCCGGCACCGGTGCCTCCGCCGGCTCCCACCATGCGCCACGGGCGAGCGTCGGCACTTCACCCTGCGCGGACTGACGGCGGAACCTGTCGGCAAACGCCGGTCGCGCAGGCATCTCGCCCCGCGGAAGTGCCAAGGCCCGCGGCAATAGAGCAGCACCTTGACGCGGGTCGACCATCTGGACGAAGCGCGCATAGCCGACCAGCGTCTCGCGCGTGGCTGGCTGCCCTTGCCAAGTGGCTGCTTCCAGGCCACGGCGCTGTGCGTGGTGCAATGCAGCCCGCAGCTTCCGGCGTTCGCGGCGGGACACCGACGGCTTCTCGTTGACGACCACGCCCGTCACTTCCTGGCGTGAGCCTGACCGCATCACGCGCTGCTTGTCGGGATGGGGCGTGAAACCCTCGTCTTGCAGCACGTGGTGCACCTGGCGCAGCAGGCGTCCCACCAACCCGGCACTTTCGGCGGATGCCGAAAACGTCAGGTCGTCGGCGTATCGCGTATAGGTGAAGCCGAGCTTGTCGGCCAGCCCCTGAAGCCGACGATCGAGCTTGCGGCACAGGATGTTCGTCAGCATCGGGCTCGTGGGCGCCCCCTGCGGCAGCACGCGGTCGCGGCCCTTGCCCCCGACGAAAAAGCGTTCGCCATCGACCTCCAGCTCGTCGCAGGCGTTCTCGCTGCACAGCAAGGCGAGCACGCTCGCGAGCCGCTCGTCGTAGCCAAGGCTGCGGAACACGCCCTTGATGCGCGGGTAGGTAACGCTCGGAAAGAAGTCCTTGAGATCGAGGTTGACGACCACCGGCTTGCCGCAATGCGGCGCCGCATTGGTGACGATGCTGCGGCCTGGCATGAAGCCGTGCGCGGCTGCATGGCAAGGCACTTTGGCGAGCAGGTTGTCGAGCACCCAGTACTGCGCGCGCTTCAGCCGTGGCATCGGCGCCGAGATCGTGCGCTGCCCTCCCGTCTTCTTGGGCAGCATGAAACGCCGGTAGTGAGTGGTGCGGGCGACCTCGCGGTGGAAACACAGGAACTTGAGCTCCGCGAGCGTGATGCCCATGGCCTGCGCCAGTTCGAGCGGCGACTCCAGTGGCGGCAGGCCTGCATGCAACTGGCGCCTCGGGGCGTCTTGCGCCGGTTGCAGTCCACCCGATACACCGGCTCCGAGGTAGCCTGCATCGGTCTTGCGCGCCTCGTACCAGCGCAACGCCCGCTCGTGGCGCCGCCGCTCCCGGGCCTGGGCCGTGGCTTCGCGCTGCTCGCGCGCCTTGGCCATGCGCTCCTTGCGCATCGCCTTGAGGGCAGCTTCAGGATCGCCCTTGACTCGAAGCTCGGCCTGAAGCCCATCGAGCGCTTTCACCAGCTCGACTTCGCGTTCGATCAGTGCCGCCTCGAGCGTGGGCGCCCCGGAATCCGCAGGCCAGAAGCCCAGGCGCTGCATCTCCGCGAGGACCACGGCGTCCTTGCTGGACGCCCTGATGCGGGCGAGCAACTCTGCCCGGGTGGGGACTCGTTCGCTCATTGGGGAACCTTCGTGCTGCGCACTGCGGTGCGAGCCCCTTCGGGCGGCCGGGCGGGGCTCATTGGGTAACCTCCGTGCTGCGCACTGCGGTGCGAGCCCCTTCGGGCGGCCGGGCGGGGCTCATGCCGCCGCTCCTTCGATGAGGGAGGCGCACGCGAGACGCTGTGTCCGGCGGGGAAAGGTGAGTGCAGCGCGCTTCTCGTCGAAGAGCCTGAAAGGCTTGGAGGACGGGGGCTGTCCACTCGACGCCGCGCGACACCCGGTGCGCCAATGCGCTCTTTGGGAGCCACATCGGCATTGCGCACCGGGTGTCAGCGCGGCACAGTGAAGACAGCACCCGTGGCGCATGGAGCGGCAGATGGCAAGGACGGCGAAACACCGCCCGGGTTGCAAGAGCCTGCGCGCTGCACTCGCTTTCAGTTTAACCGAAGCTTTGTTCATGCCGCCTCCCGGACGATGTGTGGTTTTGCCAATTGGGGCTGCGCCAGTTGGCGCAAAGCCAGCATGTGGGTGCATGGCCCGCGGCGCAGGCGATTCTGGCCGTAGAAGTTGCAGCCGCATTGACCGTCCACGAGTTGCTGGTCGGCATTGAGCGTCAGCCGCGGCTCGTACTCGTGGCCGCGGTCCTTCACCTTGCCGGTGATCACGAGTCGCTCGTCCCGCGGCACGATGTCCTTCAGCTTCGCGCCCTTTGCATGGATGAGCGCCATGGCCGCTTCTTCCTCAGGGCTGGCGAAGCGCAAGGACGCAAGCGGCAAGGGCTCACGCGCCAGCTCTCGCCAGGCATAGCGGCCGGACGGCAGGTCGAACACGGCACGTCCGGCCTGCACCCAGAGCGTGAGCGCTGCGTCGACGTCCGCCTGCGGCAGCCCGACGCACGATGCCAGGTCCGATGCCGTCGCGATCCAGACGCCTTGGAGCGCCGCGGCCACCGCATGCTGGGTGGCCTCACTCACATCATGACGCGCCTGAAGCAGATCGAATCGGGCCGCTGCCGACCAGTCGTTGGCCGTCCAGCCCGACAGGCCCAGCGTCACGGTGATGTCGTCCATCTCCACCACCCAGAAGCTGGGCATGCCCGAGCCCAGCAGGTGGACACGCACTCGCGTGGCCAGCGCAATCAGCCGCTCGAGTGTGAGCAGGCGGCGACGCCCCCACACGCGCACGCTGCGCGGCTCGGCAAGCGGCGCACCGACGATCGCGCTACGGCGCGCCGTCAGCTCGATGTTCCACGGCTCCAGCACCAGGCGCGCAGGCTGCCCCGGCTGGAGCTCGAAGCGCAGCGATCGTGGACCTGCCCGCTCCTTGCGCTGGCGCAGCACGCTGCACAGGTTGTGCAGGTCCATCGGGTGCAGTTCCACCACGGTGGCTGGCTGCGTCATCGCGCTGGACACCTGCAGGAAGCCGCGCACCCAGCTGTCGGGCAGGTCGATCTTTTCCTCGTGGAAGGCCGGGTCGTCTCCGGTCGCGACGGTGAAGCCTGCCGGGTCGACCTTGAAGCTGGTTGCCTTGTAGTCGCGGATCTTCTGGAACTCCTCAAAGAGGCTCGCGGAGTAATCGATATTGGTCGTTCCACAGGCCATCTCGGCGGTGCGGTCGAACACGTCGTGTTTGACGCTCACCGCGCAATAGCTCGACTCGTCCTGACTGAAGGCTTCGAACAGCAAGCGCTCGGGATGCACGCTGATCACCGGATCGAGCACGAACCAGGCGTCACGGTTGGCTTGGTACAGCCAGTTGAAGTAGGTATTGCGGGCACGGTAGAACGGTTCCAGCACCGCAGCCTTGCGGGCCCGCAGTTGCCGCAGTTCCTCGGTGATGCTGCTCACCTGGCCCTTGAGGCTCCGGGCCTGCTGCATGAACTGCGTGAGCAGGGACTTTTCGTTGTCGGCCAACCACTGCTGGTAGGCCGTCTGGTCCCGGCCGCGGAAGCGTTGGTCGCTCACCACCACCGAATGCAGCGCCGACAACGCTTCGCGGAAGACGAGGTGCGCATGCGAATCGCGTCGTAGCACGCCTTCGAAGGAGGTCGGCGGGCGCAGCGTGTCAGGCGCGAAGCTGAAGGCTTGCGAGGCCGCGGAGTCGTCGACCGTGGTGCTGCCGTAGTACTTGTAGCGGAATTGCATGATCGGTCAGGCGGTGTGGACGGCCGGCGTTTTCCACGCCATGAATGGCAGCTCGATCTGGGGATGCCGCGCGGCGATGTCGCGCAACCCGGCGATGTACTGAGGCTTGTCGGTGCGGCTCGCGGTCACCACCTGGCGGGCGAAGATCTCGGCCACCACCACCGCGGTGTCGACTGCCTGGGTCTGCGCGCGCAGGAACTCGGTGATGCGTGACTTCGCCACGCGGCCGCGATGGACCTGGCTCAGCACGGTCAGGAAATACGGCTTCAGCGCACGAAGCTGCTGCGCGAGCCGTGCCGGATCGTCGGTGGGCAGCTCCAGCAGCCATTGCGTGACGAACAACTGCACCTGGGCGCCGGGATGCTGGCTCAGCCGCGTGAGGCACAGGCTCGCATCGGCCGCGCTCATGCGGCGCACGAGACGGCTGCGGCCGAGGGCCTGCACCCAGGCTTGCGGATGGTCGACCCAGGCGATCAGCAGCTCGACGCTCAATGACTCGTCCGGCAGGCGTTCGCCGAAGAGCGATTGCGCATAAGCGCGGGTGTCGTCGAACGCCGTCTCGGCCAGCGGCAGCAGCTCGGCCGATTGCTCGGGTGTTGGCGTCGCTGGCAGTGTGGCATCAATCGCTCGCATGGCCCACTGGCGCACACCGGCCTCGACATGACGGGCCAGCGTTGCCTGCTGCTTGAGCGAGTAGTCGGCAGACTTGCGCAATGCAAGCGCCCACGCGCCGTAGCGCTGCGCACCCCTGCTTCGCGCCTGTAGCGCGCGCCAGGTGCCGGAGCGGTCGCGTGCTGGTGCATGCGGCGCCAGTTCGTGCGTGAGCCATCGCAATGCATCGTCGTGCACGCCCTCGCCGGGCTCGGCATGAAACAGCGTCTGGTGCAGCCGCGCAGCCAGCGCGTGCGCAAAAGCCGGATCGCTGGCGGCGACACGCAGCAGTGCCGGCGCAATGGCGGCGCGGATACCGGCGTGCGCGTGTACCGCCATGTCGCCGAGCAGATCGATCTGCTTGCGCAGCACGTCGTCGGGCAAGGCAGCCAGCAGTCGTGCGCCGCAGGCCCTGCGATCAGGGTCGTCGGAGGCGAGCAGGCGTGTCAGCAGCGGTGGTGGCAGCATGGCCACGCCGGCCGGCTGCAGCAGGAGCCACGTCACGCCGACCTGGGCGACGGCAGCGGACGGATGGTCGAGCAGCGGGAGCAGCGAGCCAAGGCTCTGCAGCACCGCGCCCGCAGCTGCCACAGCCAGCGGCTCGGTCAGCAACCGCTCGGCGAGACAGGCGCCTTCGGCCAGGCCTGGGGCAGCGGGGTCGGATGCGAGCAGTGCGGACTGCAGCTCGGCGAACAATTCCTGCGGCGGTGCCAGCAGCGCAAGCCCGTGGCCCTGCCGGCGTGCACGCTCCTGGGCGGACAACAACAGCGACACCACCAGATCAGCGTGTCGCGCGAACGCGGCCGGATCGCCGGCGATGTGCAGCAACGCAAAGTCGTGCGCGGCGGCATGGCTGCTGGCCGCCATCAGCTTGAGCCAGGGCACCTGCGCGGCGGTGTCCCGGATGGCTTCTTCGATACGGGCGCGCGCAGCGTCGAAGCCGATGGACGCCGTGGGCGCATAAGCGCTCCGCAGCAAAGCTTTGAGTACCGGCACGTCCTGTCGTCGCACGAACGCTGCATGGTCCTGCAAGGCGCGCGCGACCACGGCATGCACCAGTGCGCTGCGGCTTTCCATCGCGAGACGCAGCAGCGCTTCGGGATGCGCGTCCCACATCGCGCGCAGGCCTTCGGTGCGCTGCGGCATGGCGCGGGTGACGTCGATCGGCTGCAGTGTCCACCAGCGCTTGGCGCGTGTGCTGGTCTGCAAGCCGGGCAGCTCCGGCAGCAACACCTTGGGCACGAGCAGCCAGCCGGCACCCGCGTGATGCAGCCGCAGCATGCGCTGGTAGCGGCCATCGACCTGGCCCCAGCGATGCTCCTCGCGGGCAGCTGCCTGTTCCTCGTCCACGAGGCCGAGCAGGAGGTTCACCGCCAGCTCGGGTGCGTGCGAATGGCCGATGGCGGCAAGGCGCCGCAGGGTGCGCCAGCCGCGCAGGCGCAAGTACTCACGTGTGCGTGGGCCGTAGGCCGTGGCCGGCGCCCGTGCTCCACCTTTGACCCGAGCGATCCAGCCACCCGTGGCCGGCGAGCGGTATCGCCGCCCCGTGGCCGCACCGTGTCCACCAGGCGTATTCTCGAATCGCGCATGCAACAGGCCCACGACCTCGGCATCGCGACGCAGCTCGGCAGCCTTGTAGACGTAGCGAATCGCCTGGAAGCAGTCGGCTTCGAGCGGCAGCGCCTTCAGCAGGCCGAGCATCACGGCACGCACATTGGGCTGCACGAGGGCGATGTCGTACCACTCTTGCAGCAATTGCGCCCAGCTGAGCTTGCGCGCATCGAGCGCACCGTCCAGCCGGGCCACCAGGGCTTCGCCGGTTTCGGTGCTCGCCAGCTCGTTCTGCCACTGGCTCGACAAACCGGCGGCGTACGCCTGCAGCGACTCGGGCGCCAGCAGCATCAACCAGGCCTGGTGGGCGACGCGCCGGGTGGCTGGGCTGCGTCCGCGTTGGGACAGCGCCTGCATCGCCTCGGCGGCGCCCGGGTCGCCCAGCCGGCCGATCGCGGCCGCCAGACACAGGTCCAGCAGGTCGTTGCCGCTCTCCAGCAGCTCGACGAGCCGCGGCACGAGCGAACGCAGTGCATGGTGCGATGCCGCGGCTGCATCCGACGGATCGCTACATTCGGCCACGCGCCATGCGGCGCGGGCACGGCGCTCTGGGGATTGGAGTTTCCACTGCGCGGGCTGGAAGCGGGCAACGAGCGCAGCCATCTGCCGCGGCACCGGCTGCGTGGCGGCTCGCGGCGGTGGCGTGACCACGGTGGGCGGCAGCTGCACCGATTCGATCGCATCGAAACCATGGCGCCGCACCAGCCGCTCGCCTGCCGCCAGTCGGCGCTGTAGGAAATCGAGTGCTCGGCGTTCGGCTTCGACCAGCGTGCAGGGCACGGCCGTCAGCGACGATTCCCGCAGCTCTTGACGAACGGCGACGATGTAGCGGGCCGAACCGACCTGGCCCTCGGGCAGATCGAGCTCGATGAGCTCGACGGTGCAGAGTCGCTCACGCAGGTGCTGCCGCGCCAGCGTGGCGGATGCGATCTTCCTCAAGGTGTCCCTCTCCCGAACGACGGCCGATTCGTGAAAAACCGTCGTATTCCCTCTTTGCCCCAGCCCGGGGTTTCCTTTTCGCAGGGGAGCATTCTGCCCTGTGCCGAGCCTCGACCGCAATGCCGCGCCACGGCCTATCAGCATGACAGCATAGCAAGAGGTGGTGCGCGCACTTTGCTGCCTAAGGCGGACCTCGCTGGCCATCCTGTCGAGAAATTCAGGCTGTCGACGTTGGCACTGAGCTGGGCGGAGTAAAGTGTCAGCGAATGGGAAACGAGGGTCGGCGTGAGCAACGCCCCTCGCCGATCCTTCTTCCCTTTACGGAAAGCTCACCAAGCCAACTCGCCGGTGAACATGGACGTCCCGCGATGCACTTCCCATCGTGGCATCTTCGATGCTGGTTGCCGCACTGCAGCAGGGTTCGCGGCGGGGCGACATCTTTCATCTGTTGTCCGCACAGGTTCCCATGAACGTCAAAACTCTGTTCGTTTCCGCCGTTATCGCAATCGCTGTCGTTGCCGTCTACAAGCAACAGCAGGGCGGGCAGGGCGTGTCCGGGAACTCTCACGTCGCGACGCCTGCCGCGATTCAGATCTACACCGCGAGCTATTGCGGCGTTTGCGCTGAAGCCAAGGCTTATATGAACCAGCGCGGCATCGAATACACCGAATACGACATCGAGAAAGACGAAGCACGCCATCGAGAACTCGATGCGCTTGGCGCCAAGGGCATCCCCTACATCGTCATGAAGGGGGCGGCCATGGAAGGCTTCGATGCCTACAAGTTTGAAACCATGCGCCGTAACGCCGGTATTTGAACATCGAGCGCTGACCGCGGGTCATTCAACATGCCCCTTCCATTCGCCAAGTCTCGAAGACATGCGGTCGCCCTCGCGGTGGTCGACGAACCGGTCCCCTTCGTCGTGGACAAAAAGGGCTCGATGTCCCGACGAGCCCGGCCGAGACAGCGATCGTGACCCGCGAGCGCCAGATGGTGTCCGGCATCGAGATGGTGGACGCCAACCCTAAGGCGGCTGCTCAGTCCACCCATTTGGCACCCCGCAGATACACTGGCGCCATGACATCCACCGCTGAACAACGCCTCCAAGAGCTCGGGCTGGTGCTTCCCCCAGTGACCCCGCCGCGGGGCAACTTCCGCCCTTACGTCATGTGCGGCACGACGCTCTATCTCTCTGGAAAGGGTGCGCCGCTGCGGGAACACGGTGCACCGGTTCCGAAGGTGGGCAGAGAAGTCTCCGTGGCGCAGGCGCAGGCGCATGCCCGAGAAGTTGCGCTTTACCTGCTTGCCCTCACCCAGGAAGCCCTGGGTAGCCTGGAGCGCGTCCAACGCGTGGTCAAGGTCTTTGGCATGGTCAACGCTGTGCCTGACTTTACCGAGCACACCGAGGTCATCAACGGTTGCTCTGATCTGCTTGTCGCTGTCCTCGGCGAGCGTGGTGAACACAGTAGATCGGCCATTGGAGTGGGTTCGCTACCTAAAGGGTTCGCCGTTGAAATCGAAGCGGTGATCGAGTTCGCGTGACGCGCTGGCGCCTCAAGCCAGGAGGGGCCACCGAGTGGGAGATATCCTCGAGTCTAAGGACCTGCTGGCTCAGTCCGTGGCCCTGAAGACAGGGCGAAAAAAGCTGCGCTCATAGCTGATGATGCAGCGGGTGTCCACCGCGTACTGGAACGCCGCTTGGCACTCGGGATCCTGAAATGACTGCGTGCGATACGCCTCATAGAGCGCGAGCGACGGAAACGTGAACATCGCGAGCGCAACGTTGTTGGCCCCTTCGGACGGTAGAAAGTATCCGTGATGCTGTCCGCCCAACTTCTCGACGAGAGGTATCCACAGCTTCCCGTAGTGCTCAAACTCTTTCAGCTTGAGCGGGTCGATGACGTAACGCAGGTAGCAGGTGATCATGGGCTTTGCCTTCGCATAGGGGCAGCGATGGTACAGCAGGCGATCGCCGGGCGTCTCGTGCGCGGCAGGGTGTGGGCGCCTGGCGCGGTGGCGCCCCTGGCATCCGTTCCAGTCGAGCGGCGTCAGGGTCGAAGAGCCGCGCCCGCTCTGCCCTTGGCGCCATGCACGCTGAGCCTGAATGGGCTGAGATAGCCATCTCCCACAGCGCGGCGTCCATGGACGCCGGCCACCGTAGCCCTTGCGCGGGCTACCACTTGGCGTTTCGAGCCAGCTCCAGCGCGTACTCGGGGAACCACTGGCCTGCCTCCGGGCCTCCGTTGGCCGGGCCATCCGAATCGCCCGGGACCTTGATGTAGAGAAGTCCGTCAACCAGCGGGTGTGCGACCGAAAGCGTGGGCCGATCGCCGAGGGCACGCCCTCGCGGGTTGGCCCATTCGTTGTTGGCGGCCGGACCGTTGCCGTTGCGGCTGGTATCTATGACGAAATGCTTGCCATCGACCAGCTTTGAAATTCGCTCGCCATAGCTGACGTTGTCGGCCGTCCAATGGAAGTTGGACACGTTCAGCGCAAAACCGTTGGCCTTGTCGATGCCCCCCTCACGCAGGCGCGCGGCCATCACCTCGGCTGTTTTCCAGCTGGGGTTGCCCGCATCGAGATAGACCTGCAGCTGCGGATACTGACGCAAGATGAGCACGGCCTCGCGAAGCATTTCGAGGCGATCGGCCTGCTGCGCGGTCGTCAATTGATCCAGCTGTGCGAGTGCGTCCGGTTCCACCACCACCACCGTCGGGCGGTTGCCCAGGCCTGCTGCCACAGCGCGCACCCAGCTCAGATAAGCCGCCTTGTCCGCCTCCCCTCCCGAGGAGTAGCCGCCGGCGTCGCGCAGGGGGATGTTGTAGAGGACCACCGTCCCCACCTGGCCCGCACGCGTTGCTGCCTCGGTGTAGCGGTTCGCTTCGCCCCGCACGTCCGAGAACCAGCCGCCCAGCCAGAGAGCCACCGGCTGCGCGGCCATCTTGTCCATCAGCGCTGCGTCCGCCGCGCGACTGGTACGCCAGGCGTCAGCCTGCGCCTTGGCCTTGTTGTCAGGAATGACGTAGAGCACCTTTCCGTACAAGGGCTTCGAGATAGGTGCAGGCGTGGGAGCAGGCGTCGGTGCGGGTGCGGGCGCCGGTGCAGGCGCAGGTGTGGGTGCAGGCGCAGGCGTGGGTGCAGGCGCAGGCGTGGGTGCAGGCGCAGGTGCGGGCGCAGCTCCTGTGTAGATGTCGAAACTGGTGCGTCCGATCTCTGCCCCATTCGATACGGCATAGGCGACGTACGTGATGCGATAGGGACCACTGCCCTTCCAGTTCCAGCCGGCGACGTTCACTGATGCCTCCTTGTGCGGGGCATCGGTCTGCGAGTCACGCATCTCGTTGTTCTGCAGCTGACTGAAGTCGTTGTCGACCACCCAGTACATCCTGTACGCATTCAGGTTCCAGCCCTCGACCAGTCCCTTGAACGCTTGAGTCTGAGACACACGGGCAGCTTGTACCGGCCACCAGGAGGTCACCTGAGGACGATCGGCACTCGACGCCTTGTAGACGTTGAAGCTGACCCTGCCGATCTCGCTGCCGTTCAATTCAGAGGCGATGTAGGTGATCGTGTAGGGACCGTTGCCGCGCCATGACCAGCCGTCGATGTTGACGGTCGCCTCCTTGTGTGGCCCGCCCTCCCAGGAATTCCACATCTGTTGTTGCTGGACATTCTGGAAGTTGTTGTCGACCACCCAATGAAGCCGGTACGAGTCCAGCGGTCGGCCCTCGATGAGCCCCTTGAACGGCTGATCACCCGAGATCGCCTTGCCCTCGGTGGGCCACCATGAGATGAGGGGGGCTTGTTGCTGCTCGGTCGCTAGGGCGTTCCGAGCGTATTGGGCCTCTTGCACGCTGGCAGTGCCGGCCCGCTCCTGGGCACCGACGGAAGTGCTTCCGCCGCCGCACGCGGTCAGTCCGGTTGCTGCCGAAGCAATCAATGTCAGGGTACGGTACGGTGCCATGCCAATCTTCGCCGAATGGGTTGCTGAGTGGCGCATGCGCTGAACGGCAAGGCCATGAACCTGCGGACTCTCGATGAGAAGTCGCGGACGGGCGCAGTATCGAAGGACCGGGCATGCAGTTCAACTCAGCTCCGTTGATTTGGCAACTCGTTTCACGACCCGTTGCTGCGCGCCAGAGCCTCAGGTTCCAGCCCCCACACCGCTGAAGACGGCACTCAGACGTCGACGCAGCGCCGCCTGTCAAGTTGCTGCTGCCACTCGTACGGCCACTCATTCCGCACACGGCGCCAGACACGTCGTCCGCGAAATCCAACATGTTGGGGCAATGCTTTAGATGTCCCACATCTGATTGCAGATCTTGTGCATCGTTGCCCTCGCTTTCGAGGCTGAGGGGGGCTGCAAATCCATTGCAGGAGAAGCCGGATATTCGCCGTCTTCCGCGTTCGGTTGCCTCCAGGGCGATGCGCAGGCAAGGCAGCACATAGCGCCGCTCATACCAGCTGGCAAGGCCTGCCCTCACATGCCTGGATCGAAGGCAGCGTGAGCATCGGCGGCCGCGGCACCCTGGTGGTGCTGCCGGACGGCATCGGCCCTCACCGGGGAGTTCAAGGACTACAACTGTTCGCCACTTGCTGCAGGCTTGAGCGCCGCGCTGAGCTATCGAGGCGACGTGGTGGAGCGACCGTGAGCCCGGCACAGGCGGCAGCGTGATTGGACGGCGGCGACTACCGCGCGTGCCAACACGCGGGGCTGTGAGGCCGTTACTCGAGGCCTATTTCAACCTCGATCCCGTGTGGCTGACTGGTACTTCAACCTTCCGAATCCGACAGAGCCGGATAGTCGATATAGCCATGGGGGCCGACACCACCGTAAAGGGATGCATCCTTGAACGGCGCATTGAGCGGCGCGTTCTTGCGGAAGCGGCGGGGGAGGTCGGGATTGGTGATGAAAGGACGCCCGAACGACACCATGTCGGCACGACCGCTCGTGATCGCCTCAACCGCCATCTCCTTGGTATAGCCGTTGTTCACCATCCAGATGCCGGAATACAGGCGGCGCAGTGCCTCGTAGTCGAAGGGCGCGTTGTCGCGCGGGCCACCGGTATGGCCTTCGACGACGTGGATGAAGACCGGATGCAGCTTCTCCAGCTCCCGCACCACGTGCTCGAAGAGCGGCTGGGGATGGCTTTCCGACGAGTCGTTGACGGGTGACACCGGCGAGATGCGGATGGCCGAGCGTTCTGCGCCGATTTCGGCAATGACGGCCTGCATGACTTCGAGCAGGAAACGCGAGCGGTTCTCGATGCTGCCACCGTAGGGGTCGCTGCGATGGTTCGAGCCGTCGCGCAAGAACGCATCGATCAGGTAGCCGTGGGCGCCGTGGATCTCGACCCCGTCAAACCCGGCCTTGATGGCGTTCGCGGCGGCGAGGCGGAAGTCGTTGACCACGCCGGCGATCTCGGTGGTCTCCAGCTCACGGGGCGCCGATGTGTCGACAAAACCCTCTCCGGCCAGATAGGTCTTGGCGTTCGCCGCGATCGCCGAGGGCGCGACCGGCGCCTGGCCGTTGGGCTGGAAGCTGACGTGAGACATGCGGCCGGTGTGCCACAACTGCACAAAAATGCGGCCGCCGCGACGGTGCACCTCATCGGTCACCTTCTTCCAGCCCGCGATCTGCGCCGGCGTGTGCAGACCGGGGGTATTGGCATAGCCTTGAGCCGTCTCGGACACCTGGGTCGCTTCGGCGATGATGAGCCCGACCGAAGCGCGTTGCGCGTAGTACTCGATCGTCATTTCCGCAGGGACGTTGCCCTCGTCGGCTCGATTGCGCGTCATCGGCGCCATCACCATGCGGTTGGCGAGTTCCAGCTTCCCGAGGGAGATCGGTTGGAACAGTGCGTCAGCGAGAAAACGTTCGGTGGGAGTGCCCATGGCTTGATGCTCTGCGAGTGCAGATAGTGATGAAAAAGGGAATCGATGACCGGCAGCCGTCAGGCGGGCGGCGGACGGAGCAGGCCATTCAGCATCAGATCGAAACTCTCGCGCAAAGGCGTGCCCGACCGATCGAGCTTGGTGCGCAGCAGGGCGCCTTCCCAGGCATCCCAGACGAGTGCTGCGAGCCGGGAGGCGTCCGCATCAGTGCGGACCTCGCCGCTGTCCTGCGCCTTGCGTATCAGGGAGGCGAGCATCTCGCGCCACCCGGTCATGGCTGCTGCAAGGCGCTGCCGGCACAGTTCGTTGGAGTCCGCCACTTCGGCCGCGAGATTGCCGACCAGGCAGCCGCTCCAGGAAGCGGTTCGTTCCTTGTGGGCAATCATCTGCTCAAAGGCGTACCGGATGGCCGCCACCGGCTGGGCGGGCGCCCGCTCCATCATGCGCGACCAAAGCTCCAGCATCTCCGCCGTGTAGCCGTCGATGATGGCCGCGGCGAAAGCCTCTTTGCTTTCGAAGTGGTTGTAGAAGGACCCCTTGGGCACCCCGGCGCGATCGGTGATCTGCTGGATCCCCGTGGCGTTGTAGCCGTGGCGGGAGAACAGCTCGCGGCCTGCGGCCAAGAGCTGATGGGGGGTGGCGGTTCTTCCTGCGATGCGTGGCATGCAGAAATTATATGACCGGTCGTCTTAATGTGCTGGAGACCGGCATTCCAGCCTTCGCTGGCCGGTGGGCCGGCCGCCGTTGAGCAGGCGGCCCAGCGGCGTGCGGCGCACCAGCAGCTGGTAGCTCAGCAGGCCGGCCAGCGAGGTGGCAGCAATGTTCAGCGCCATCTTCGCGAGCGCTGGCAGCGGCACGCCGTACAGCAGCGCGCCGAAACCGATGGTGCCCAGCATGTGCACCAGGTAGACCCAATAGGCGCTGTCCGACAGGTAGCGCAGCACCCGGTTGTGCTGTGGCAGCCAGCGCAGGAAAGCGCCTAGCAGCGCGAAGCTCCACAGCCAGCTCGCGCAGTTGTAGACGAAGGCGATGGCCAGTGCCATCTGCGGCATCGCTTGCGCACTTTGATGCTGCACCGTGCTCAACACCCCCGCCGCGCCGAAGAACAGCAACCCGACCACGGCATGCAGGCCGATGTGGCGCTGGTAGTGCACGAACAGCGTCGTCTGATGGCGGTGAAGCTGCAAGCCGAACAGAAAGAACAAGCCGTTGTGCAACCACTCGGTCCACGGCGGTATGAAAGAACCGGTGGGAGTGACAATGCCGTCCTTGTAGAAGGCACCGGCCAGCGCCAGCGGCAGCGCGAGCACCAAAAAGCCCCACCAGACCGAGCCCAGCACCCGGAACAGCTTCGACGCCGCCTCGCGCAGCCGCGGCGGCACCGCATCACGGGCCCAGCCGAACGCAGCCGTCAGCACCGAGAACCACAGCAGCAGGTAAAGGAACCAAAGGTGCATCGTATTGATCATCGGCTGGCCGGGTGGCGGCGGCAGCAGGGCCGGATCCAGGCCCCAGGTGCCGCGCGCCATCAGGTGCAAGAACGCCATCGACGACGCCACCATGCCGGCGAAGATAGGGGGCCAGAACAACGCGAAGGGCAGACCCAGGCGCAGCAGGCGGTGTTTCAGCATGCCGCGATGGCCGCGTTGTGCCACCAGCCTGGCCACGAAAAAGCCGGCCACGATGAAAAACGCCGGCATCCGGAAGGCGTGGATGAAAGCCAGCAGGAAATCGGCCACGGGTGTGGTGCGCTCATCGCGCCACGGCACGGGCGAATCGCCGGCCACGTGGTTGACTGCCACATGGAGCACGATACCGAGCCACATCAGGATGGCGCGCAGGTTGTCCAGCGCATGCAGGCGCTGTGAGGGGGGTGTCATGGTTGTGCAGATGGGTCCGGTGCGTACCGAACGAAGTCTGAAGCCTCGCCTTGCGTAAGGGGCAAGCCGACTGCCGCTGGCCGGCGGCGTCGCGCGCAGCAGAAACTCCCTCACCAGCCGCTCCAGCATGAGTTTGCGCCGCCCGACCGGGGCTTGCTTGTGCCCCTCGAACGGGGGACAAGCCATACACAAGCGCCGGTTTTACATAGCAAAATGCTGGAACTTAGAAGTTAGGCGCTTAGGCGATGCTCCACCAGTACCTCTCAGTCATTGTCACAATCCTCACGCTTGCGGCGACCACTTCTGCCTTCGCGGGAGACCGGCAAGTGGATGCTGCCTACCGCAAGGGCAGCGAGTTGCTCTGGCCCTACCTGGTGCTCGCAGACCGCAAAGCCAGCGACGCGAAGACGGATGTCGGGCGTAAAGAAGTGGCAGAAGGAATTCGTCTATTGACCGTCGTTGTGAAGGCCAACCCGCAACACTGGCCAGCCTTCTGGCAAATCGGAAAAGCACATCAAGCGTTGGCGGACCACACGTCCGCACATGTAGCGTTCAAGCACGCCTATGACATCAATCCTGGTCGGCCGGACGTGGCGCGTGAGTACATGATCGAGTGTATTTGTGTTGGAGAAACGGCAGAGGCTGTCCATGTTGCAGAGGTGGCGGTGGCGGCGGCTCCCCATGATGCAGGACTGGTCACAAATCTTGGCCTCGCACTACTTGCCGACAGACAACTTTCAGCAGCACGTGCTGCGACAGAACGTGCCTTGAGGATCGCTCCTGAAGACCGCATAACGCGAAACCTGCTATCAGAAGTAGAGGCCGTTCAGCGGGGCCGACAACCGTCGAACTACTGTCCCCAGTGAACGCACCTTGCTTATTGCGGTGACCTCTCATCGAAACCAACTCGTTGATGAAACCGAACGGTACGGCAGGCGTTCCCCGTCGTGGCATTTCGATGCTGGTTGCCGCCGTGCGGGTGGTTCGGGGCGGACCGCTCTTCGGTGGTTGGTGAACTCCAATCAAAAGGCTCTGTCCGTCGTTTCGTCTCCGTCTTCGCTGTGGCCATGCTCCTCGGGCTGACAAGCAAATCGTGCTCGACGAGTTCATGGCGTACTACAACCCCGAACGCAGCCATCAGGGCTACCGGCTCATTCAAATGCAGAAATGGAGGCCCCGACCGACAGCACTACCGCCTGAACTCACAGCGCGCCGGAAGGCCCCACTGACGGGGAATCCCTCAGCCCGAACCAACCACCGTCTCGGTCTCGAGGTCCGATGCGGCCGCCATCTTGCCCATCCACGTGGTCAACGGCGTATCGGCCGGCGCGTGGGCCAGCGATTCGAGCAAGGCCCGAAAGTCCTCTGCCAGTGCTTGCACGCGCGTTTCATCGTAAGCCAGCGGGTTGGCTTCCAGCGTCAGCCGCCAATCGCCTTGCTCGACCACCAGCGTGAGGTTGAGGTCCTTCACCGGACCGCCGCCCAAGGGCCGCATGCGGCTGTTCACGCCGGCGAACGCTACGTGGCGGTCGAAGGGCATCAGGTTGACCGCCTGGTTGAACAGGAACTTGCCAGCTTCGAGGAGGCCGAGGTCGCGACGTATCCAGCCGTAGCGGTAGAACAGGTGCGGCTTGATGCTGCGCAGTTGCGCGGCCGAGCGCTGCACGGTGTCGCGCAGCGTCGCGTCGGGTCGCAGGTGCACCGAGAAAGGCACGATGTTCATCGCCATGCACGGCACGCCGAGCGCCGGTGTGCCCAAACGGTTCATGGCTTGAATGCCGAAACACAGGTCGTGCTGGCCCGACTGTAGGCCCAGCCACAAACCCGCGGCGGCGAGCATCCAGGCGGCCCAGTCAGCGCCGGTGGTGCGCGCGGCGGCCTGCAGCGCGGCAGCTTGAGACGCGGCCAGGTGCAGAGTGTGGCGTAGCGGCGTGTCGCTGGGCTCCTGCGGCGGCGCGATGTGCGCGGCCGCCGGCACGTTGCGCAGGTGCTCGCGCCAGAACACGCGGTCGGCCTCGAAGCGACCGTCGCGCTTGTAGTCAGCCTCGGCGGCAATCACCCGGTCGAGGCTCCACTGTGGCAGCGGCGGCGGCTCAAGGTCGGCCACGCGCGCGTTGTAGCGCCTGGCCACAGCCTGTTGGACCAGGCTGTAGCCGAAGCCGTCGAGCACGATGTGGTGCACCTGCAGGAACCACAGGTGTTGCTCGGGCGCGGTCCGCAGTAGCGCGGTGCGGTACAGCGGCTGCGCGGTGATGTCGCAGGCCTGCGCGAGTGAGTCGCGCATCCAAGCGTCGGCGGCCTGCGGGGCGTCGGCCTCGGCGCTGAAGTCAACGAGCGGCACGTCGGTTGCGGGTGCCTGCGGGTGTTGCCACAGTGTGTCGCCGTCCCACTCGAAACGCATATGCAGCGTATGACAGTGGTCCAGTACCTCGGCAATGGCGGTGCGCAGCAGCGAGAGGTCGAGGCCGCCGTTGAACTCGATCGCCTCTGCGGTCAGGTAGCCGGGGCTGTCCGGGTCGCTCTGCTGCGCGACCCAGATGCCGTACTGGGCGGTGGTGGTGCGCAGGCGCGCTTGGGTGTCTTGCATCGGTCCGGGTCCTGGGCATGGGAATGAGGATTTGAAAGAAAGTCGAGGCGCAGCAGGGCCGGCGCGGCTTGCAGCACGGCCCACCAGGTGGCCGGGCTCGGCTCGAGCCCGATCCACTTGGCCGGCCGGTGCGTGCCGGCGCATCGGGCGGGTGGTGATGTCAGAACTGCGCCGCTACCGCGACCGAGATGCGCCTGCCCTCGTCGGCCATCCAGTTGCCGCTCAGTCCGCCGGTGCGCGGTCGCGCATCGACGTCAACGCGCTTGTCGGTGAGGTTGAGCATCGAGACCTTCAGATCGACACCTGGCATCAGGGTGTAGCGGCCGCCGAGGTCCAGCGTGGTGGTCGCTTCGCGCTCGCGCATGCCGAGTGCGCCATTGCGGAAAGCGGCCCAGTGCTGTCTGCCGGTGTAGTGGAGCGCCGTGTACAGCTCCAAGGCCTGTCGTGGTCGCCATTGCAGCCGCAGATTCGCCATGTGCTTCGGTGTCTTGTCGAGCGGGCGGCCTTCCAGCGAGCTGCCATCGAAGGCGTTCTCGCCGCCGGCGCCGCGCTTTGAGTCGGTGTACGTGTAGTTGGCCGCCAGACGCAGCTGGCGGCTCAGCGCAACATCGGTGGCCAGCTCGACGCCGTTGATGTCGACGCGCGCAATGTTGTCGTAGACGTAGATGTTGCGGCCGGTCACGCGCGGGTCGGGCACGCCGGTGTCGAAGCTCGTCACGCGGTTCTTGACGCGGTTGGCGAAGACGACGGCGCTGGCACTGTTGCCGCCCGAGTCCCAGCGTATGCCCATCTCGACGGTGGTGCTGGTCTCCGGCTCCAGTTCGGTGTTGCCGCACAGCGTGCCCGGCGTGGCGCCGGCTGCGCCGCCGGTGGTCATGCAGTAGCCAGCCGTGCTCTGGCGCAGCGTGGGCGCCTTGAAGCCGGTGCCTGCGCCGCCGCGCAGCGTCCATGCGCGATCGATCGTGTAGACGCCGTACAGACGGGGGCTGAGGTGATGACCGTACTTGTCATCGTGATCCAGCCGCGCGCCGGCGGTCAGCGTCAGGGCGCCGAGCGCGAAGTCGCTTTCCCCGAAAACCGCCCAGGCGTTGCGCTCGATGCTGTCGGGATTGGCGGGCAGGCCCGCGGGCACCGCGTCCTGCTTCGAGACGCCCGACAGTCTCTGGTGATGGACCTGCGTGCCGACCGTCAGCGTGTTCCCACTGTCGGACCAGGGCAGTTCGACGCGGCCATCGAGCGTGGTGTTGCGCAACTCGGGCTCGACGATGGATGCGCCAGAGGCCACCTCTTGCGTCTGCAAACCGGTCTCGCCATACAGCGCCAGCGAGCTGCGGCCCCACTCCCAGCGACCTTCGTGCGACAGGCCCCAGTGGTCACGGCGATGCCGCGTCTTCAGCACCGTGGCGGCGGTCGCAGTGTCAGCGATGCTGAGACCGGGTGTCATCAGGTAGTTGAAGTCTTCACGACCGAGGTTCAGGCTCAAGTCCTGGCCGGCGGCCAGGCGTGCCGTGAGTTTGAGGTCGAGCCGTCCGTCGTGCTGACCATTGGCACCGCTGGTGGCGTTGAGTGGGTAGTAGACGTCGTCTTCCTCGCGGATCTTGGTGCTGCCGGACAGCTGCAGGCCAAGCGTTTCGTCAGCCAGCGGGCCGCCCAGCCAGAACTCGGCTCCCCACGAGTCGCCCAGCTCCTGATGTTTCTGGTGCACCGAGTGGGCGGTGGCCGCGCCACTCCAACGTGTTGGCAGCTTGCGCGTGATGATGTTGATCACGCCGCCCATCGCATCGGAGCCATAGAGCGAAGACATCGGCCCGCGCACGACCTCGATGCGCTCGATGGCCGCCAGCGGTGGCAACAGGTTCGCCTGCACACCGCCGTTGCCGCGGTTCATGGTCTCGCGTGTGTTCTGGCGCTTGCCGTCCACCAGCAGCAGCGTGTAGTCGCCCGGCATGCCGCGTACTGCGATGTCCTGGTCGTTGGGATTGGCGCCAACGACGCTGACGCCTTCGACCTGACGCAGCAACTCGGTCACCGAGGTTTCGGGGCGGGCCTCGATTTCCCTGCGGTCGATGACGGTGATGCTCGCGGGCGCCGTGCCGATCGCCTGCTCGCGCCGACTGGCCGTGACGACCATCGTTTCCAGCAATGTCTCAGCGGCGGGCGGGGTCGGGGCTTCCTGGGCGCCGGTCTGGCCGGCAAGGCTCATCAGGGCGGCCGGGATGGCAAGGGAGAGGGGCCTGGGGCCGAAGGCTCTTGAAGAAGGAGGCGACATGCTTGTTGTTATCAATGCGAATGAGTCGCATTAATTCTGACAAACAACTCCGTGTGACGGGTTTGCGCCGTCAACAAAGGTGTTTGCGTGAACGGTGACCTCCGCTACTCAGCGCCGACCGATATGCGCAGACTGTGCCGACGACCGCCTGCCGGAGGCTGCCGGTCGAAAGGCCTGGCTGCGGTTGGCAGCGACGCCGCTTTGGAGAGTCAGCGCCGTGCGGCGCGACGCGCTTCGTTGGGCGTGATGCCGAAGCGGCGCCCGAAGGCGGTGGCAAAGTTGGCGGCGCTGCCATAGCCGGCCAGCGTGGCGGCGCGCTTGATGCTGATGCCGTCGCGCTCCAGCGCGGCGCGCGCCCGTTGCAGCCGGCTTTCGCGCACGAAGCTGAACACCGTGGTGCCGTAGGCCCTGCGGAACTGGTTCTGCAGCGCGCTCACGTTCATGCCGGCATGGCGGGCGATCTCGTCGAGCGACAAGCCATCCGCAGCTTCGCTGTTGAGGAACTCACGCAAGTCGCGCAGGCGCCGCGCTAGCGTGGTGCTCAGGGCGGCTGGTTCGGACACCGGCGCGCCGGTCTGCAACGGCGCCAGCGCCTCGGCCAGCAGGTCGAGCAGGCAACTGGTCTGATATAGCCGGTCCAGCATCGGAGCATAGGAGGGCGGACGCACCAGCTGTTCAGCCAGCGCGATGGCCCGCGCCGACGGCTGCCAACTGTGCAGCGCCAGATGGCTCGTGAGCAGTGCGTCGAGTGCGGCCGGCATTCGCGTACCGCTGGCAGCCGACAGCGTGCGCAGCCAGTCGTGCGAGACACAGAGGCTCACGCGCCGCGCGTAGCCGCCCTGGCGCACGCGGCGGGTGAATAGCTCCGGCTCGTTCACATTGACCATCACACAGCGCGCGGCGCTGCTGCCACGTGCCGGGCGGGCCCGCTCGCTGGCGGCCGCGGTCGTCAGCATCACCCGGCGCAGGCCGTACGACACATCCAAGCCGCCTTCGAGCAGAAACACGAGGTGCAGTCCGGGCGCGCACTGGCCCTGCACCGTGGCGTCGATCGGATCGACCCAGTCATCGGCATGTACGCGCAGCCCCGGCAGCAATTCGAGCACACGCGCCGCGTGGGCCGCCAGGCCTGGGTGGACGGCCAGCGCTGTAGGCAGGACGCGAGGGATGGGGTTCGATGCCTGGAACAAAGCTGGCGGCTCCATGGGGGTCGTGCCGGTCGCAGCCGGCGAGGCAGCCGCAGACCGTGGCGGGGCCCGCGCGAACGGAAAACTGCAGCATCGCTTGACTGAGTTGTTTAAGTTGAATGAGAATTATTTGCATGCTTGTACATGTATTCAACCTACCAACCCCAGGCCTTCTACGGACATCGATGAGCCAGCAAGGTCTCGCTCCGCGCCGGACGCTGGAGGTGCATCGGCGCTGGCAGCCGCTCGGACGGCAAGGGGAGTACCGGACCCGTGTCGAGCCTTGAAACCCTCAACTTCGCCAACTTGAGCCAACGGCGCCGCCTGCTACGCGCGGGCCTGGCTCTTCTGTGTGCTCCTGTCCCCGTGCAAGCCCAGTCCCTCATGCACTCGTTGTCGTCGCTGGCCGAAAGCCCCGCCGTGAGCCTGCCGCGCACGCATCAGATCGACCGTGTGCTCGCCGGCCGGCCGCGCCGGCTGTTCGTGGCGCTGCCCGACGGGCCGGTGCCACGGCAAGGCCACCCCGTGCTGTGGACGCTCGACGGGAACACGGTGTTTCCGCTGTTGGCCGCGCTGTTGCGCCAGCGCTCGGCCCGGCCGGCTGACCTGCGCGGCCCACTGCCGGTGGTCGTGGGGCTGGGCTACCCCGGCGAAGCGGCCTACGACCAACGGGCGCGTGCCGATGACTACACGCTGCCCGGCACGGCGGGCGCGAGCTCGGCCGCGGGCGGCCAGGCCGATCGTTTCCTCGACCTGCTGGAGCAACTGCGGCCCTGGCTCGCACAGCAGATGCCGATCGATCCGGCGCGGCACACGCTGTTCGGCCATTCGTTCGGGGGCCTGTTGACGCTGTACGCGTTGTTCAGCCGCCCAACGCTGTTCCAGCGGCACTTGGCCGCGAGTCCATCGATCTGGTGGGGCGACCGTGTCGTCTTGCGCCACTGTGACGCCTTTGTGCGGCGCCCGCCGGCCCCCCCCGCAAAGGGCGGACGCCTGGTGGTCACGGCCGGCAGCCTCGAGGAAGGTCAGTCACACGCAGACCCCGAGCGCCAGCGCCGCCAGCAGGTGCGCCGTCAGGTCAGTTCAGCGCGCGAACTGGTCGCCAACCTGGGCGATGTGCCAGGCTGGCATGTGGAGTTCAGGCTGCTCGACGGCGAAGATCACGGCAGCCTGGTGCTGCCCAGTGCGGCCCTCGCGCTCGACTTGGCGGTGGAGGAGGCCGCGACACATGGTCAAGATGCTTCTGACGGGGGGGCACCGAGATCGAACATGTCGTCGGTGCTCAAGCGGTCCGGCGACTCGTAGTCGAACAGGCGCGTGCGGCTGGCTGCACTGAAGGCTCAAGGTTCAAAATCAGCCCGCTCCACCTCATTCCGGGACCGTAGACTTGGGGCATTTTGCGGGCGAGGAAGACATCCAAGAGCTGGCGCGGCTCGCCAACCGGCATGCCCCGGAACTCAAGACCCACGACCAGAGGAGTTCCAGGCCAGCGAGTGCACTTCGTGCGCACGGGGTCCTGAGCACGCTCGGTGTCGCCGGGCGTTGCTCCTGTCGACCATCTTCATCAGGCTGTGCGCCATCGTCTACGGTCTCGTCGGAGCAGTCGACTCCGCTGCCGGACGCAAGGGCAACTTCAGTGAGCGGCACCGCCGCTGGGTCGAGGGCACATCGGGCGCGCTTCTGATCGTTGCGGCCGCGCGGCTCGCCACCGACAAGTAAGTTACGCGGAGGATGGACCCGACCGACAAGAAGCGATGGGCGAGTGAGAGGTCCCAGACCTATGAGCGACTGCCACGCCCGATCATCGGGTGGCGGCGGGGCGGCAAAGATCTGCCGCAAGCACTGCATCCATCGGCCACCTGGTGCGTCTGGAAAGGCAAGTAGCGCAGCACGAGGCTCAGCAATCTGATGCAACCGCAGGAGTTCGACATCTAGGGCACAAAGCCCAACGCGGTTCACGAAAGCTGCCTGAGCTCAATGCGCCGGGCGGCGACGCTTGGGAAGCACCCGCCTTCAGGCGACGAGCTGCAACGCAAAGCTGTGGGGCCGTCACAAGTAGCGTGAGGCGATACCCCATGGGCCCGAATCTGAGCCCCGCACGATTGCTCCTCGCGGAACGACCGAGTCCGGGCACTATCCGGGTATGGCTACGCGCTCTGCAACCTCGCCCAACCCTTCACCGGTTCCATTACTGATCCGTATTGCACGCGGTCCTGCCTCTTGCTGCACTCGCCTTGGTATCGTCGTCGCAGTCGCTGTCCCTTTTCTGAGCGGTTGTGGTGAGCCCTACCAAAGCGCCGCAATCCGTTATCACCGCGTGGCAGAACGTGTGTTGATCGCACAGGGTTACTGTGAGAGTGAGCGCAGCTGCCGAAGCAAGGGGCTGGCATTTTGGGCAGGAGGGCGCCGCGCGGTGCCCTTCATTCGGCAAGGTGGGGCCGACTTGGTGCTGTACCAGGTGACCAAGACCGAAACGCTGGACGCCATCGTGGCGGAGCTGCGGCGAGTTCAGCAGGCGGAGCACCTCCCTGGAGTGCGGCTCACCGCCTACTACGGGCCGCATGGCAACAGGGGCGAAGTAGCGCGTGAGGTAATGATCGAGTAGCGGTGGGCAGCAGATGAGCCAGCTTGCCTTGAGCGGACGCGTACCAGCCTGCTTGCACTGCTGCTGCAGCCGACCGATAAACAGGAAACGAGGATGAATGTGCTGCGGAGTCGACTTGAGTCGCTGTTCGAAGTCCATGCGCCGCCTTGCTGGGCACCTCGAATCCGGCTGCCTCCCGGCAGCAAGTCGAGGCGGCTGGAAGGACGCTGGCACGCGCTTCCCGGAGGACCTGCGCGGCGTGGTCGGCGCGCCTATGAAAAAAAGCGCCCGCCGGAGCGGGCCTTTCCTTCGTCGTCACCGGCGTCGGGCCGCGGGGGCCCGCCCTTCAAACTCAGCCGCCAAGGTTGATCGGCGGCAGCACGGACAGGAGGGCGCTCAACGGCCGACGGTCACGCTCTTCACGTCTTCGCTGTTGCGTGCCGTCGCGCTACGCCCCTGCTCAGGGAACACGCTGGCTTCGCCGCTGAACACCGGCAAGGGGCCTTCGGCACGGGCTTGCGCCAGCTCGGCCTTCACCTCCGCGCGGGTCTTGCCCGAGGCAACCGCGCCCTGGAGCTGCTTGTCTTCGCCGCGGTGAGCGGTGGCGGTGCGGGCAGCGTCCGGGAACACGCTGGCTTCGCCACTGAACACGGCCAGCTGTTCACCTTGGGCACGGGCCTGGGCCAGTTCGGCCTTCACTTCGGCACGCGTCTTCACCGAGGGCAGCTCGCGGGTCCAGGTCTGGTCGAAGTCGTTCGCTTCGCCGGCAAACGCACCGGCAGCGGAGAAAGCGGTCATCACGGCAACGATCAGGGTCTTCTTGGCGTTCATGTTCAGCTCCATTCACAACTGGGTTAGGTCCGGGTCGGCAGGATCAGCCCCCCGGCCCCCTCGGTGAGTCGCAACCGTTATTCGTTTGTGCTCATCGATGGGATGAACTTTAGGTGTTAACCCTTGGCGGAAAAACGGGGCTGACTACAAGGCATCGTTTCGGAAACCGCAACAAAGGAGAGGACGTTGACCGGCTGTATCGGATGCGTGTGTTCTCCAAGGCCATCGACGAGCGCAGCTTCTCGGCGCCAGCAAGGCAGCGAATCCCGCGGCACGAGGCCGATACGATCAAGGAGCTCGGCGAGGTGACGGCCAGGCTCACGCTGCCGGGCTGCGGCGTTTGTTGTCGTCTGGCTAATCGAAATGGATCACACTGATCCGCAGGCCAGGAGCGCCGGGCAGGTCCGACAGCATCATTGCCACGCCGCCATCCGCTGTCGACGTGTACTCGGCCTCCTTCAGGGCCGTCGACGCGGACTGCGCTCGCGAGCGGTCGGCGACCGCAGCCTGCGCAAAGCCTTGCTCGTCCAAATACCGCTGCAGGGTTCGCCATGTGGGTTCAGCGTCCGCATGCGAGACGTAGAAGGTCACTTGCGACTGCGGCAGCTTGTTGCCATCGCCCACCGATCCGAAGTACTCGGGCGGCTGGACCGCCGCGGCAATGGGGCATCGCGCACCAGGCTGGAGATGCCCAGATAGTAGGTCAGCGAGCCGGGCCGCGGCATGTAGTCCTCCAGGGAGAACAGGTAGGCCAGCGCAGCGAGGCCCGCGCAAGCTAATAGTGCGGCGGAGACAATCGCGATTCTGAGGACAGTTCCAAGGCGCATGGGAAGATGGGCGGCGAACAGAGTCCGGCCGGGAGTTACATGTGTGTGCTCGAGCGTCGAGCCGCCGCGGGCGAGTAAATCACAATTGATCGATAGCCGTGTAGCGATGACGATGGTGATCCAAATGATTTGTCAGTTGGGGTACGCAGTGCATCTTTTCTCCGGAGCCTATCCTTTGTTGCCGGGGGCGTGGGGACACTCGGCGCGGTCGTGCTCATGCGGCTGATCGGCTATTTCCGGACGCTGCTCGGACCGGGTCTCAGGCCACCTCAGCGCGCGCTTCTCGCGCTGCGTGGCCTCGGCGTGGCGACACTGGCCGCAGCGCTGCTCCTGGCAGCTTATGCCGTGCTGCTGATCCCCTTCACGCCCGCCGTCGACAACGTGCTCAAGGCGAGAAGCGAGCGACCGAGCGTGCTGCTTGCCGCGGACGGCTCGGTCATCGCGACCTTCAAGCGGACGAACCGCGAATGGATGGCCCTGGACCGCGTCCCGACGCATGTCGTCGATGCTTTGATCGCCACCGAGGACCACCGCTTCTGGGAGCACGCTGGCGTCGACTGGCGGCGTAGCTTGGCGGCGGTGGTTTACACCCTCGGCGGCGAGCGCCAGGGCGGCTCGACGATCACCCAGCAGCTCGCGCGCAACTTCTTCGCTGAAGAGATCGGGCGCGCGCCCACCGCGACGCGCAAGATCAAGGAGATCATCACTGCGATCAAGCTCGAACGTCGCTACTCGAAACGCGAGATTCTCGAGGCCTACCTCAACACCGTCTCCTTCCACTACAACGCGTTCGGCATCGAGATGGCGGCCCGCACCTATTACAACAAGCCGGCGCGCGAGTTGACCCTCGTCGAGGGCGCCACCCTGGTCGGCCTGCTCAAGGGCACGCGCGCGTACAACCCGGTGTCGAACCCGCAGCGCGCGCGCGAGCGTCGTAACCTGGTACTGACCCAAATGGTCAAGCGCGGCACGCTAGGCCAGTCGGCCTGCGACAAGCTCAGTCGCCGCCCGCTGCGCCTGAACTTCGTTCGTCAGGACCTGGAGACCGGCCCGGCGCCGCACTTCGCCGACGTCGTGCGGCGCTGGTTGATCGGCTGGAGCGAACTGCTCGACTATGACCTCTACGCCGACGGTCTGGTCGTGCAGTCGACCCTCGATGTCCGGCTGCAACGCCTGGCAACCCAGGCTCTGGAACGCCGGCTCGATGCACTCCAGGCGGTGGCCGACGTCGAATGGGGGCGCGCGAGCGGGAAGTTGCTGTCGACGCGCATGGACGCGTATCAACAGGCACGCCGCAAGATCGAGCCCTTCGCTCACTTCTGGGCCACGCGATCCGACCTTGTCGATGCCTTCATCCGCGAATCGCCTGAATTCGCCAAGTTGGTGGACGAGGGCAGCGCGAAGGACGACGCGCTGGCACAGTTGCGCGCGGACACTGCGTTCATGGCTGCCTTGCGTGAACGCAAGACACGCCTGGAAGCCGGCCTGGTCGCGATCGACCCCGGCAACGGCCATGTGCGCGCCTGGGTCGGGGGCCGCGACTTCGCGACCGGCAGCTTCGACCATGTGCAGCAGGCGCGCCGACAGCCGGGCTCGACCTTCAAGCCCTTCGTCTATGGCGCCGCACTCGAGGCGGGCATGGATCCGCAGCGTGAATTCCGCGACGGCCCGGTCGCCATCCGCCTGCCCAATGGCAGTGTGTGGACGCCGAACGACGCGCGTGAGGGCCATGGCGGCCGGTCCAATTTCGAGGATGGCTTGGTTCATTCGCGCAACAGCATCACGGCGCAGGTGATGGAAGCTGTCGGCACGCGCAAGGTGGTGGGTTTCGCGCAGCGTCTGGGGGTGCGCGAGAGCAAGCTCGAGGCGGTGCCGTCGCTCGCGCTGGGCACGAGCCCGGTCACCCTGCTCGAAATGGCGAGCGCCTACGCCAGCATCGCGGCACTCGGAGAGTACCGAGCGCCAGTGCTGGTGACGCGTGTGACCGATGCCAGCGGGCGGCTGGTCGTCCAATTCGCGCCGCGGACCGAAGCAGCCCGCGAACCTGTGCTCGAGCCCGATGTCGCCATTCAACTGATCGACATGCTGCGCGCGGTCGTGGATCAAGGCACCGGGCGCGGCATCCGCGACGCACACGGCATCCACGCAGATGTGGCCGGAAAGACCGGCACGACCCAGAACAACGCAGACGGCTGGTTCGTGCTGATGCACCCGCAACTCGTCACCGGCAGCTGGGTCGGCTTCAACGACCCGCGCGTCACGCTGCGCAGCGACCATTGGGGACAAGGTGCCCACAACGCCCTGCACGTGGTCGGCGACTTCATGCAACGCGCCCTGGCGGAAGGTGCCATCGATTCGCAAGCCGCGTTCCCGAGCCGCCCCGGCAGGGCCGTCCAGGCCGCGATTCGCAGCGCCGGCGAGGCGCTCAGGCGCCTGTTCGGCTGGGATCGGTAGCGCAACGCCCCTTCAACTCATGGTCGCCGCTTGCACCTGCACTGCGCGTCGGCATGTTCGCACCGCGATGTCGCTCTTCAAGGCCCCCTCACGCGCGCCTTTGGATGTCGACGCCTGCTGCTCCACATCCTTCGCGCCGTTGTTTTCTCGAACACCGTCTGCGTTTCCAGAGTGGACTGCAAGTTGCTCACTGAGCTCACAGGTATGCTCATGTGTTTAACCCCAGGAGACTTTCACGATGCCGAAGACCTATGCACAACTTCTGGAACAAATGGAGACCCTGTCTCGCCAGATGGAAATGGCGAAGCGCAGGGAAGGGTCGGGCGTTCTCAAGGAGATCAAGAAGCAGATCGCGCTCTACGGCTTCACGCAGGACGACGTGTTCGGCGAATCAAACGGGGCGGTGACGAAGACGCCGGGGCGCAAGCGCGCCGGGGCTACGGCGCCGAAGTACCAGGACGCACACGGCAACAGCTGGTCCGGTCGTGGTCCCCGTCCGGCATGGCTTCGAGTTGCACTGGAAAACGGCGAGACGCTTGAGTCCTTCCTGTCGAAGCGACCGGGCCAGTCCGGCACGACGCGCGACGCAGCTGCTCCGGCTCCAGCCAGGAAACGACGCACTGCCGTGAAGCCTGCTGCCGCCAAGAAGGTCGTGGCCAAGAAGCCGAGGCGCGAGGTCAAGGCCTCGGGGAAGAAGGCGAAGGCGGGCGCCGCGGCTTCGGACACCTCGCCCAAGCAGGGCCGTAGACGCGCGGCAGCACCGAAGGCTGTGGCTAAGCCGGCGGCGAAGAAGCGCCGCTTCGCGAAGGCATCACCAGCGCGTCAAGTTGCGGCACCGACCGCTGCCGCTGAGGCTTCGAGTTCCCAGGCAAGCGAAGCCTGAGGCATGCCGAGGATGCCATCGGGTTTGCCCCTTCAGGCGTCTGCGGCAAGTCGTTTGCACTTCTACTTTTGCTGAAGACTTCGCTGGATTCGAACGGTCAGAGCAAGCGGCGGTTTGGCAACAGGTTCAATGCGGATACCGTTCACACCCTTCCGCCAAAGCGCTGCCTGTCGGGCTTGCAAGATCAGCGGAGGGGACTCGGCGCTCACGAGGCGAACCGGACCCCTCATGCAGAGTACGAACACGGCGTCGGCCGGAGGTAGGTCGGTTTCCTGGTCGACCCAGCTCACTGAGGTCCAGAACCGATCGCGTCGAAGCAGGATGCTGAGGTTCTCGGTCGGCCCGTCGATCAGCTCTGCGTTGACCCCAGCTTCGCCCTTGAAGAAAACAGGTCTGTGCGGGTCGTTGAAGTGAACGGTGGTCCTGTCCTCCAAGAACGTGAGGCGGAGGCCCGCACCACGGAGCAGCACGATCGAGCGGTCAATTCCGGGGAACGCGGAGAACGGAGAGCTTTTTGTCGTCTCAGCCCAGGAAAGTTTCCAATCGAGCGACTCTAGTCCTGCGCCTCGCGGCTCTACGGTGATCTCGCGCATCAGCCCCGCGCCGTTCTTCCAGGGTACCTTCGGAATGTCGTGGAGATCGAATAGTTCGAATGGCATGGCGACTTCTCCTTCCTGAGTTGATCTGTCGCAATTTGACACGGCGACTCCGGCTGCAGGCTAGCAAGGAGCGTTTTGTGCGCGAGCGGCGCTGGGTCAGGGCGAGAATGTGTCGGCCCATGTCAAAGTGAGGCGTTTATCGATGAGCGACCCATCTTTCGTTTGCGCTACATGTGGGCAGAGGCATTCCGGTCTTCCCACCGACTACGGCTTTCGGCTTCCAGATCAGGTGCACGCACTGAGCTACATCGAGCGCTACCGGCGATCGAGGAGCAATGCGGACCTCTGTACGCTCGATATAGGCCGTTTGGCGAACGACATCCCGGGCTATCGCGGGACGAGCGGTCTAGTTTGTCGACGCACCTAGGAAGGATGATGCTGGTTTTGCCGATTTCGTTAACCACGGCCGGGTTGTGCACGCTCTTGTATCTGGTGCTCTCGGTCCGGGTCGTGCTCCAAAGGAAAAAGTCCGACTTTGCCGTCACTGCAACCATGGACAAGGAGCTGCTGATTCGCATTCGCGTGCACGGCAACTTCGCAGAGTATGTGCCCTTGGCTCTGTTGCTTCTGGCGCTGCTGGAGCTCGCGGCCGCCCCCCAGGGCTTGTTGTGGTGTCTTGGCGCGGTGCTCATCATTGCCCGCATCTGCCATGCCCTAGGCTTGCCGCGTCCAGCGCCTAACGTGCTGCGATTGCTCGGCGTGCTGGGTACATTCGGTACCTTGCTGGTCGAGTGTGCCGCAGCTCTGTATGTACTGTTGAGATGACAAGCGTTCGAGCATATTCAGCATGAGCGCGATGGCGTCAAATGGGATCCTCATTGAAGCGGGCTCTCCCCCAGCTTGCTGATTGGGGTTGGAAGCTGTCGCCCTAAGTCCAGAGAGGCCGCGACCCATGACGGAGCGGTCCTCGGTGCGCGTCAACTGGGAAGGGCAGGCGGAGCGGACCGAAGCTCGTGGGAGTTGCCGGGCGACGGGTCGGAAATCAACCGATGCAGTTCATCCAGCTCGAAGGGCTTGATGAGGTAGGCGTCGAAACCGGCGCACAAGCCACGACCCACATCGTGAGGGCTCCCGTATCCCGTCATGGCGATCAGGCGGACCCTGCCGTGCAGCTGCTGCCGGATCGCTTGCACCACATGGTATCCGTCCAAGCCGGGCAATCCGATGTCGACAAGCGCGATCTGAGGCTGCACCCGAAGAACCGTCTCTATCCCTGAGGGACCGTCGCAAGCTTCATGTATCTCATGGCCGTCGCCCTTCAACATCCGTCCCAGGGCAATGCGGAAGTCGTTGTTGTCGTCCACGATGACGATCTTGCTCCGTTTCTCGCTACGGTTGCAGGAACCGGTGTGGGCCCACTGGCAGTTGCCTGGCTCGATCATGGGCAGGCGGAGGGTGAATTCGCTGCCCTTGCCCGGACCGTCGCTTTTTGCTTCGACAGATCCTCCGTGCAGTTCCACGAGGCGGCGTACCAACGCAAGCCCGATGCCCAGACCGCCCTGCGAGCGGTCCAGGGATCGCCGACCCTGCACAAATACGTCGAACACCCGTGGCAGCAGATCGGCTTCGATTCCCACCCCAGTGTCGCGAACGTTCAAGATCGCGTCCTGGTCTTGCGAGTGCGTGCAGATGGTGATCGCGCCGGGAGGCGGGGTGTACTTCACGGCATTGTTGAGAAGATTGCTGACGATTTGGTCGATGCGGGTGCTGTCCGCTTTTACCCACACCGGGTTCAAGGAGAGTGTGAGCTGGTATTGCTCCGGGAGCCGACCCGTATTGCGGAGGGTGTCGACGGCGTTTTGCACCACATCAGCAAGGTTCAGCGGCTGACGGTCCAGCATGATCTTTCCCAGCATCACGCGGCCGGCGTCAAGCAGGTCATTGGTCAGCCGACCGAGATAAAGCGTCTGCCTTCGAATGATCCCCAAGGCTTCTCTCGATGCCGCTGTGTCCAGCCCGGGACGGTCGCGGTCCAGCAGCTCTGAGGCGGCGGAGATGGCGGCAAGTGGATTCCGCAATTCGTGCCCGAGCATGGCCAGGAACTCATCCTTCGCCTTGTTGGCGTGCTCGGCGTGCAACCGTGCCTCCCGCTCGCTGTGGAGCAGTTTCTCCCGCTCCACATGCGCCGTCGCCATGGCCGCCACGACCTGCCGAATTTCCGGCAACTTGGTGTGCGGGACGCAAGGCGGCTCTCCTTGACCGAGCGCCCCGGCCATCCGCTCCAGCTCCCGCATGGGCCGTGTGATGGTGCGGCCGATCAGGAAAGCAGAGAACAGACCGAGCAGCACAGAGACCACGATGGAAACGCTCAAGGCGGCATAAGACCGAGCAATGGGTCGGTCCAAGGCATCGACGGGAATACCGACCGCAGCCGACCAGCCAGTGATCGCCGACCGGAAGAACACCGTGTACACGGGCTTGCCTTCAAGCGTTGTGGTCCGTGCCGTGCCGCTTTGTTTCCCTTCTTGCAGCAAGCGAAGCAAGTCGGGCGATGGGAGCTTGCCGACCCACTGTTCATGATTGGTGGATCGGGCGACGATGCGGTACTGTCGATCCAGGATGGCGACGAGACCGGATGCCGGAATCTGCTGCTTCTTGATGACTTCCCTGATGGCGTCAGGGCGGACGATGGCCGTCAACACACACGCGACCTCACCGCCTCGGTGGACCGGGAAGCGGACTGAGAAAGCATGTGCACCGATGACCGGATTGAAGACCAGGACGCCGACGAAAGCTTGCCCTGTGCGAAGTGTCTGCACCACGGACGCCGGTTCTACAACGGGAGGCAGAGGCGCCTCCGGGGGCAGTCGCACGTTCATCAAGTGCTTCACGGACGGATCGATCACAACGATGTTGGCCCAACTCGGTCGACGTGCCAGCAGCTGTTGCGCCTCGACGTGAAAGCTTGCGAAGTCGCTGGCGGCCAAGCGCGGGCTGACGGCCAAGGCCTCAAGCGAGGCGATCGACATCATCAGTTCCGAGTCGACCGCCGTCACAAGGGCCCGCATGGTGTCGCCGGCCGCTCCCAGCAGCTCCCGTTTCTGGTTCCAGGCGCTGTGGAGCAATACGGTGAAGGACAGCAAGGCCAACGGAAGGAGCCCGAAAAGCACAAGACAAATCAGGCGCCGTTCCAGCAAACTCAAGCGGACAAGCCGTCGGAGCCCAGAAACGAGACCGCTGCGGAGACCGCTGGGGACACCGGACTGCAGTGGAGTTCTGTGTGTGGCGCGCAAGCTGCCCTCCTGGCGACCAACGGGTCATCACGACAGGGGTGGCAGGAAGCCGTGTTCGGCCTTCGGTCTGACGGCAGGTGCTGCCTTGTCGAGCAGCGGCCCCGGTGCGTGCCGCTAACGAGCCGCTACCCCCCTACCAGGATGCAGAGGGGTGCCCTCCTGTCTCTTGGCAATCCCCTGATCAGCACGACGTCTCCTGCCTCCGCAGCGTCAACTGCCAGCCGAGAAGCTTCCGTTCGGGGGCGTCATTGGATGCGAGCGGGGTGGGGAAACGACAGACAAGAGCGATAGAGCGGCGTGCTGTCGCGAGCTTGCTGATCGTGCTCAAACACCATGGTGACCATAGTGCATGGGTGTGTGGACCGCCACTGGGTCTCCAGCGTCATCGGCATGAAACCTGCGGCAAACCATCAACCCGGACCACTCCGCGCCATCATCCGCCGCCACCACAAGCGGCAAGCGGGTAGCAGCCCTCCCTACATTCAAAGCAGACTCACGTCATCCGCCCGTCGCCCAGCAGGTGGGAGTGGCAGTCCAGCCCTGGCTGGACGCAATGGCGCATCCATGCGTCCATGAGGTCCGGCTTCCAGCCGTTCCACCGGTCGGCGTGCGCCGAGTAGCCGCCCGGCCGGGACGGGTCGTACCTGTCCGAGCTCAGTCGCCAGCGCAGCGGGGCACCCGCTTCCGTGACCGCGTAGCGGATATTGAAGGTGATCACCGGCAGCGCCACCAGGTGGCTGGCCGGGCAGCTTCCATTGGCATACGCCACGTGGCTCTTGTGATCCGTCGAGTCGAGGTTGCGGCCGTCCCAGTACTGCGGGAGGTCGATCTCCAGCCACATTTCAGAGCCGACCGGACGGTTCGGGATGGACTGTGAATACATCGCGTCCACGCCGGTGCCGACGCACTTGCAGCGGTGCGGCCCCTGTGGCCCGTCGTTCTTCGCATTGCCGGCGATCATGCGCAGCCCCTGCGGGATGGCGTTGAAGTTCCGCGGCACGACGCCGTAGTAGCCGCTCTTGTAATAGAAATTGCTGTCCATCGGCTTGAGCGGACGCCCTTCGCGCGTATCGATCATGGCCGGCACCCAGTAGGCCGAGCGGTTGATCGTGCCGCCGCGGCAGGTGGAGTTGCCGCTGTGGGCGATGCTGTCGGCCGTCGAGTGGGCGTTGACGCCGGTGTTCCGAAAAACGCATGCCAGTGCGAGCGTCCGGGCTGTCCCGGGAAGACGAGGGGATCGTCGTACGCCATGTGGCTGAACTCGCACAAAGTCCGGAAGGCCCCAACATCCGAGGGGGCCGGGCGTTCGGTCGTCGGATAGAGCCTCTCCTCTCCTATGCCGGCTGATCCGGTGGGGATCAATGCGTCGTTGATCACGGGCCCATCGCCTTCATGCGGGTTGGGCGTAGGGGGAGGGGTGCTGGACGAGTCATTCTTGACGTCACACACCTTGCCGCCGCCGACCAGCGGGTCGCGGCCGAAAAACTCGTTGCTGCAGCGCTGCGTGCCAGAGACTGTCTTGCAGACCCAGGACGTGTTGTTCCCGTAGGCGCCCTGACTGTCTCTTGTATGCCGGCTTGCCGTGGTTCACCGGAATGGTGTCAAGCCCCCGGTAGACCGGACTCTGGAACCTCAAGTAACTCGAGGTGAAAGGGGGGTGAGGAAAACCGCAAAACAGGAAGGAGCCGTGACGATCGGCGTGCTGACCGAGCGCAGCAGGGGCCGAGCGGGCACTGCGTTTCAGTTGCCAGTCCGTTTCCGTCGACAACTGCTGTGCCTGCACCGTCCCCCAAACTAGGGAGAGCCATGAGCCTCCGTCGCGTGAGAACATCCCCGGTACTGTGAAGGCTGTACCCAAACGAATTCTCGTTGTCGACGACAACCGGGACGCCGCTGAAACGCTGGCGGTGGTTCTCCGCTTCAGCGGCCACGAGATCCGGGTGGCGCATGACGGGAAACGGGCGGTTGAGCTGGCAAGCGATTTTTGCCCCGATGTGGTGATTCTGGACATCAACATGCCGGTCATGGACGGTTATGAAGCCGCTCGCCGACTGCGAAAGGCAGCAGGCGCCGAGCTGTTGCTGGTCGCCGTGACAGGAGTGCCAGCCCGGGAAAGTAAGGACCGTGCGCTCGGCTCGGGCTTTGATGTGCACCTCAGCAAGCCCTTCGACGTTCTGGAGCTGGAGCAGCTTCTCGAGGCGCGGCAGTAGGTGGTCGGGGAGGCAGCTTGCCGCGCAGGCTTCACTTCGCTTCCCAACGAGGACAGGACCCGGCGGGCCTCGTCGACCAGTTCATCAGGGCGGCCCGTGTCGATCCCTTCCGATGGCGCCGAGTAGCGGTCCAGCCCTTCTTCCCGACAGCGTGTCGATCTCGCTGGTCGATTTCCGCCCCCGTCGATCGTCGTACAGTCAGAGGGCCTTCCTCTGCTTCACATCCTGATCACCATGGCAACCAACACCGTGCGACTTCATCGTGTGCTTCGCGCAGCCCCCGAGCGGGTCTATCGCGCCTTTCTTGATGCCGACGCGATGGCCAAGTGGCTGCCGCCCTACGGCTTCACCTGCAAGGTTCATCAGATGGACGCCCGCGTCGGCGGGACGTTCAGGATGTCGTTCAGCAACTTCTCGACCGGTCGCGGCCACTCCTTCGGCGGTGAGTATCGGGAACTCGTGCCACACGAGCGCATTCGCTACTCCGACAAGTTCGACGACCCCAACATGCAGGGCGAGATGGAGACGACCGTGATCCTGCAGGCGGTGTCATGCGGGACGGAGCTGAGCATCACGCAGGAGGGCATCCCGGAGGCCATACCGGTCGAGATGTGCTACCTCGGGTGGCAGGAATCGCTGGCGCAACTCGCGACCCTGGTCGAGCCCGTGATCCCCGACTGACGGGCGTCGTCAGCCTGGGTGTGAAGCTTCAAGATCCCAAATCAAGAAACAAGATCTTGAAGGTTCACAACCAGGCTCGGCCCTGGTGTGGTGCGAGTTGCAGGGCAGCCGACGATGGACGTCAGCTGGACATGGGCCGGCCATGG
>NZ_JAPFBW010000003.1 GCF_026153205.1 Aquabacterium sp. A7-Y
GCGTGAGGACCACCTGGGCGGTGTCGGACCAGCTGGCCCAGGCCTCGTCGCCCCAGGCAAGCGCATCGTCGGCGTGGCGTTGGACGTGGCCCTGGCTGACCTTGAGCACGGCGCCGCTGGGCAGCTGGAGGTGGTAGACCGTGTAGCTGCCGAAATAGGAGAGTGCCTTGACGCTGCCGCGCACGAGGTTGTGCTCGCCCTCCGGCCGGCTGCGTGACAGGCGGATCTTCTCGGGGCGCAGCGCCACCGTGACCGGCATGCCGGCGCTGCCGGTGATGCCGTGGCCGACATGGTGGCGGCAGTCCCGGCACTCGATCACGACGTGGTCGGGCTCGTCCTCGACCAGGGTGCCTTCCATCAGGTTGACGTTGCCGATGAAGTCGGCAACGAAACGGGTGGCGGGTGTCTCGTAGATCTGGGCCGGTTCGCCGACCTGCAGCAAGCGACCCTCGCTCATCACCGCGATGCGCGAGGCCATGGTCATCGCCTCTTCCTGGTCGTGCGTGACCATCACGCAGGTCACGCCGACCTGCTCGATGATGTTGACCAGTTCGATCTGGGTCGCCTCGCGCAGCTTGCGGTCGAGCGCGCCGAGCGGCTCGTCGAGCAGCAGCAACGCCGGTCGCTTGGCCAGACTGCGCGCCAGCGCGACCCGCTGCTGCTGGCCGCCGGAGAGCTGGTGGGGCTTGCGGCGCGCGTAGGCCGACAGCTGCACCAGCTTCAGCATCGCCTCGACCCGCTCGGCCACGTCGTGGCGTGGCAGGCCGTCGCGCCTGAGGCCGAAGGCGATGTTGTCCCAAACGTTCAGGTGAGGGAAGAGCGCATAGGACTGGAACATCATGTTGATGGGCCGCTCGTAGGGTGGCAGCTGGTCCAGCGCCTGGCCGTCCAGCAGGATGCGTCCGGCGTCCGGCGTCTCGAAACCGGCCAGCATGCGCAGCAGCGTCGTCTTGCCGCAGCCCGAAGAGCCCAGCAGCGCGAAGATCTCGCCCTTGGCGATGTCCAGGCTCACCTGGTCGACCGCCTTGAGCGCGCCGAAGCGCTTGACGACGTTCTCAATGCGCAAGTAGGCGCCCGGGGCCGGCCCGACGGCCGGCAGCTTCGCAAGGGCTGTCATGCCCCCTCCCATGGGTGTCGTGCCGCCGGCTGGATCACAGGCCGGTCTTGAATGAGGTGTACAGCCGCGTCACGGTGCGCCGGATGTCGTTGCTCAGCGCGTCGGGCGCGCTCATCCTTTTCATGACCTCGTCGCTCGGGAACACGGTGGGATTGCTCGCCACCTCGGGCTTGACCAGGGCGCGCGACTCCTTGTTGGGGTTGGCGTAGAAGACGCTGTTGGTGAGGCCTGCGTGCACCTCGGGCTTCAGGATGTAGTTGATGAACTTGTGGGCGTTGCCGGGATGCGGCGCGTCGGCCGGGATCACCATCACGTCAAAAAACAGCAGGCCCCCGCTCTTGGGAATCAGCGCCTCGATCTTCTGGCCGGTGCGGCCGTCGATGGCGCGCTGCCGGGCGATGTTGATGTCGCCGGACCAGCCCAGCGCAAGGCAGATCGAGCCGTTGGCCATGTCGTTGATATAACCCGAGGAGCTGAACAAGGTCACGTAGGGCCGGATGCTCTTGAGCAGCGGTGCCACCGCCTGGTAGTCGGACTGGTTTTTGCTGTAGGCCGGCTTGCCGAGGTAGTGCAGCGCGGCCGGCACCACCTCGCTGGCCGAGTCGAGGAAGCTGACGCCGCAGGACTTCAGCTTGGCGATGTACTCGGGCTTGAACACCAGGTCCCAGGCGTTCTCCGGCATCGGCGTGCTGCCGAGCGCGGCCTTGACCTTGTCGACGTTGATGCCCACGGTCGTGAAGCCCCACAGCCAGTTGACCTGGTACTGGTTGCCCGGGTCGAGCTTGGCGAGCTGGGCCTGCAGCGCCGGGTCGAGGTTCTTGTAGTTGGGGATGCGGCTTCTGTCGATCTTCTGCAAGAGGCCGCCGTCGGCCTGCAGCTTGGCCCAGTAGGAGGAGGGCACGACGATGTCGTAGCCCGTCTTGCCGGCCACCAGCTTGGCGTGCACGATCTCGTTGTTGTCGAAGTTGTCGTAGCGGACCTTGATGCCGGTCTCCTTCTCGAAGTTGGCCAGCGTGTCGGGGGCGATGTAGTTCGACCAGTTGTAGACGTTGAGCACCTTCTCCTCGTCCTGCGCGCGGGCGGGGCCCGCGAGCAGCAGGGCGCCGGCGCCCAGGAGGCCGAACGCGGCGGCAGCCAGGCGGTTCAGGGAACAAGTCCTCATCTTCGATCCTCCGTGTCGGTCAGTCGTCGGTTCCAGGTCCTTCAGCGCGGGAAAGGGGTGTCACCACCAGGCCTTCTCCCTCAGTTCGGCCCAGGTCTGATCGAGGCAGTGGGTGATCAGCCGGCCCATGTCGTCGATCTGCTCGAGGGTGATCACGAGCGGCGGCGCGACGATCATGCGGTCGCCCACCGCACGCATGATCAGTCCGCTGGCGAAGCAGTGCGCGCGGCACAGCATGCCCACCTGCTGCTCCTCGGGGAAGGGCGTGGCGCTGGCCTTGTCCTTGACCAGCTGCAGCGCCCCCATCAGGCCGCAGGTCTCGGCATCACCCACCAGCGGGTGCTCCTTCAGGCGTTCGTAGAGCTTTGCAAGATGCGGGCCGGTTTCCTCGCGCACGCGCTCGACCAGGCCCAGCTGCCGCATCAGCCGGAGGTTGGCGACCGCGACCGCGCAGGCCACCGGGTGGCCGGAGTAGGTGTAGCCGTGCTCGAACTCGCCACCCTGCTCGATCAGCACGCGCGCGACGCGCTCGCCCACCATCACGCCGCCGAGCGGCACATAACCCGAACTGACGCCCTTGGCGAAGGTCATCAGGTCGGGGCGGCTGCCGAAACGCTCGCAGCCGAACCAGTGCCCGGTGCGCCCGAAGCCGCAGATCACCTCGTCGCTGACCAGCAGAACGTCGTAGCGGTCGCAGATGCGCTGCACCTCGGGCCAATAGGTCTCGGGCGGGATGATCACGCCGCCGGCGCCCTGCACCGGTTCACCGATGAAGGCCGCGACCCGCTCGGCGCCCACCTCCAGGATCTTCTGCTCCAGCCAGCCGGCGGCCTCCAGCCCGAACTCCTCGCGGCTGCGGCCGCGTCCGAGCTGCCACCAGAAGGGCTGCTCGATGTGCACGATGCCGGGGATGGGCAGGCCGCCTTGCGCGTGCATCGCGCTCATGCCGCCCAGCGAGGCACCGGCCAGTGTGGAGCCGTGGTAGGCGTTGCGGCGGCTGATGATCACCTGGCGCTCGGGCTGGCCCAGCAGGTCCCAGTAGCGGCGCACCATGCGCACCACGGTGTCGTTGCCCTCCGAGCCCGATCCCGAGAAGAAGACATGGCGGAACTGCGGCGGCGTGAGCTCGGCGAGCAGTTCGGCCAGTTCGATCGCCGGCGGCGTGGTGGTCTGGAAAAAGCTGTTGTAGAAGGGCAGCTCGCTCATCTGCCGGGTGGCCGCCTCGATCAGCGCGGGCTGGCCGTAGCCGACGTTGACGCACCACAGGCCGCTCATCGCGTCCAGGATCTTGTGGCCGTCACTGTCCCAGACGTAGATGTTGTCGCCCCGCGTGATGATGCGCGAGCCCTTGCGGGCCAGGGCCTGGAAGTCGGTGAAGGGATGCAGGAAATGGGCCGCGTCGGCGGCCTGCCAGTCCTGGGTGCTGCGCTCGGCAACGGCCAGGGGCGGGTGTACAGCATTCATGCAAGTCTCCCGGAATGTGGTGAAGCCACGCGCGCCGCTCAGACGTGCAGCAGCAGGTGCTCGCGCTCCCAGGGCGAGATCACCTTCATGAACTCTTCGTGCTCGATCTCCTTCACCTCGGTATAGACGGTGATGAACTCCTGGCCCAGCACTTCGTGAAGGTCGGGTTCCTCTTTCAGGCGGTGCAGCGCCTCGCTGAGGCTGCGCGGCAGGCCGTATTCGCCGAGGTAGGCGTCGCCGCGGCACTCCGGCGTGGGCTCGATGCGGTGCTTGATGCCCAGCCAGCCGCAGGCCAAGGTCGCGGCCAGCGCGACATAGGGATTGGCGTCGGCGCCGATGACGCGGTTCTCGATGCGCCGGGCCGACGGATTGGCCACCGGCGAGCGGATGCCCACGGTGCGGTTGTCGGTGCCCCACTGGATGTTGATCGGCGCCGCGGTCGAGCGTGCCAGGCGGCGGTAGGAGTTGACATAGGGCGCGAACAGCGCCATGGCGGCTGGCACGTACCGCTGCAGTCCGCCGATGTACCAGTAGAACTCCTGCGAGGGGCTGCCATCGGCCTTGCTGAAGAGGTTGCGGCCGGTGGCCTTGTCGACCAGGCTCTGGTGCACATGCATCGCGCTGCCCGGCTCGTTGGCCATGGGCTTGGCCATGAAGGTCGCGTACATCTCGTGGCGCAGCGCCGTCTCGCGGATGGTGCGCTTGAAGAAAAACACCTCGTCGGCCAGCTGCAGCGGGTGGTCGTGGAAGAAGTTGATCTCCATCTGGCCGGCGCCCACCTCGTGGATCAGCGTATCCACGTTCAGCTCCATCTGCTGGCAGTAGTCGTAGATGTCCTCGAACAGCGGGTCGAACTCGTTGACGGCGTCGATCGAATAGGCCTGACGCGAGGTCTCGGCCCGGCCGCTGCGGCCGCGCGGTGGCTTGAGCGGCTGGTTGGGGTCGGTGCTGCGCTCGATCAGGTAGAACTCCAGCTCGGGCGCCACCACCGGCAGCCAGCCCTCGGCGTCGAACAGCGAGCAGATGCGCCGCAGCACCGAGCGGGGCGCATAGGGAATCAGCCGACCCTCGCGGTCGAAGCAGTCGTGGATCACCTGGGCGGTCGGGTCCACCGCCCAGGGCACGATGCGGACCGTGGTGGGGTCGGGCTGCAGGTGCATGTCCCGATCGGTCGGGGTGATGACGTCGTAGTAGGGGCCCTGCTCGGGAAATTCGCCGGTCACGCCGATCGCGACAATCGCCTCGGGCAGGCGCATGCCGCGGTCCTCGGTGAACTTCTCGCGCGGCAGGATCTTGCCGCGCGCGACGCCGGTGAGGTCCGGCACCAGGCACTCGATCTCGGTGACCCGGCGCTGGTTGAGCCACTGTTCCAGCTCGCTGAACGTGAAGTTGTCTCGAACCACCATACATCCCCGCTTTGTCCGTGGCGGGGCAGGCCCGCCGTGTTGACCAGACTGTCGCTCGACCGAAAGGCAGGTCGAGGCGGCGCTAGGTCTTGGGATCGCGGTGACGGTCGCGCCAGGCGTGGCAGGCCGCGCCGAAGGCCTTGAACAGCTTGAGCGAGACCGGGTTGTCCTGGGCCTGCCACTCCGGGTGCCATTGCACGAAGAGGTTGAAGCCCGGCGCCCGGGGATTGGAGAAGGCCTCGATCAGGCCGTCGGGCGCAGTCGCCTCCACGCGCAGCCCCTCGGCGAGGCGCTTGATGCCCTGCCCATGCAGGCTGTTGACCTCGAACTCCTTTTGCCCCAGCAGGGCGTCCAGCACCCCGCCGGCCTCCACCTTCACGGGGTGGGCGAAACCATATTGCACCTCCACCGGATCCTCGTCGCGGGAGCGGTGGTCGTGTTTGTCCGGCTGCTCCTGCAGCGCCTGGTGCAGCGAGCCGCCCAGCGCGACATTGGCTTCCTGCAGGCCGCGGCAGATCGCAAACAACGGCAGGCCGCGCTCGAGCGCCGCCGGAATCAGCGCCAGCGTCCAGGCGTCGCGCCCTGGGTCCAGTGGTAGGCGGCTGTCGTGCACTTCCTCGCCGAAGTGACTTGGGTGCACGTTGGAGACCGAGCCGGTCAGCAGCACGCCGTCGGCCAGCGCCAGCAGCTGTTCCAGCTCGGCCGCCTCGCCCGAGGGCACGACGAGAGGCAGGCAGCCGGCCAGTCGGACGGCATCGACATACTTCTTGCCCGCGACGTGGAAGGCGTGGTGGCCGAGCCACTTGTTGCAGGCGGGGACCAGGACCACCGGCAGGGGGCGCTGGCTGGGAGCGAGAGTGAAGGTCATAAGCTTGCTGCGTGAACCCGGTCTTTCGACACGACGCCCTGGGCTGGAGGAGGTGCGCGCGGGACCGCGCAGCTCGGTGCAATGAGTGTGCCAAACGGCATGCGTCTGTCAATCGCGTTGCGCCCCAGCGGCGCGCTCACAGCAGGTCCCTGAGCCGGTAGTAGCTCATTGCCAGCACCAGGGCCGGCGTGCGCAACCAGGCCCCGCCGGGAAACGACCTGTGCCTGAGGCGCGCGAACACATCGAAGCGTGTCGCGTCGCCGCTGATGGCCTCGGCCACGAGCTTCCCGGCCAGGCCGGTCAGTGCCAGCCCGTGGCCTGAGAAACCTTGCAGGTAGTAGATGTTGTGTGCGCCGCCCTGCGGGCCTGCACCGTCCAGGGGCACCCGCCCGAAATCGGGTGCGCGGTTCATCGAGATGTCGACGAAGCCGCCCCAGGCGTATGCCACGCCGGCATCCCTGAGCTGCGGGAAGCTGTCGACCAAGCGGCGGCGCAGCCGCGCGGCCATGCGTCGGGGTGTCACGGTGCTGTAGCTGACGCCGCCGCCGAAGACGACACGGCCGTCCGGCGTCGGGCGGAAGTAGTCCAGCACGAAGTCGGTCGTGCAGGCGGCCGAGCGCGACGGGATCAGGGCGTCGATACGCTCCTGCGGCAGCCGCTCGGTGGCGACGAGGTAGGTACCGACGGGCATGATGCGTCGCGCCAGCTCGGGCACCAGGCCGCGCAGATAAACGTTGCCCGCCAGCAGCACGTGGTCCGCCAGCACCCGCCCTTGCGGCGTTTGCAGCGTGACGACGCGGCCGGGCACGAGCCGTTGCACCGGCGTGTCCTCGTACAGGCGCACACCCAGACCGGCAGCCGCCCGGGCCAGGCCCAGGCAGTACCTGAGCGGGTGCAGGTGCCCCGAGCGCGGGTCGTGCACACCGCTGTGGAAGCGCGGGCTGGCGATCCAGCGCGGCAGTTCGGTGCTCGCAATCCAGTCGGTGGTGTAGCCATAGACCTGCGCCATGTGCTCCTGGCCGGCGCGCAGGGCGCGCGCCTTGCGGGCGTTGACGGCCAGGCTGAGGAAACCCGCCTGCCAGTCGCAAGCGATGCCGAAGCTTTCGCGGCGCCGGTGGATCAGGTCGATCGCTTCCAGCGTCATGTCCCAGACACGCCTTGCGTCGGCGAATCCCAGCTGGGCCTCGATGGTCGATGGCTCGCAGGCCAGCCCGGCAATCACCTGGCCGCCGTTGCGCCCTGAAGCGCCCCAGCCCAGCTGCCGCGCTTCGAGCAGCGCGACCGAGAAGCCGCGCTCGGCCAGCTCGATGGCGGCCGACAGCCCGGCCAGCCCGCCGCCGACGACGGCGACATCCACCTGGGTCTCGCCCTGAAGCGGTGGATGGCGGGCCTCGCGCGGCGCGGTCGCCGCGTAGTAGGAGTGGCGCGTCAAGTCCCGGTCGGCGCGGTCCCAAGGCATCCGGTGCTCGCCAGGCAGGTCCTGCTGGGTGAGAGGGGAATGGGGCGCGCGTCAGGCCGCGCGTTTGAGCGCCTCGCCGATGGTGCCCACCAGCCGGTCGATGTGCTGCTTCTCGATGATCAGCGGCGGCGACAGCGCGATGGTGTCGCCGGTGGTGCGGATCAGCACGCCGCTTTCCCAGCAGTCCAGGAAGATCGAGAAGGCGCGTTTGCCCGGCTCGCCGGGCAGCGGGGCCAGCTCGATGCCACCGACCAGACCGATGTTGCGCACGTCGATCACGTGCGGCAAGCCCTTGAGCGAATGCACCGCGTCGGCGAAGTAGGCCGCCAGCTCTCCCTGGCCGCGTGTCAGCAGGCCTTCGGCCTCGTAGGTGTCCAGGGTACCGAGCGCCGCGGCGCAGGCCAGCGGGTGGGCCGAGTAGGTGTAGCCGTGGAAAAACTCGATCAGATGCTCGGGGCCGTTCATGAAGGCGTCGTGGACGGCCTGCTGCGCGAACACTGCGCCCATCGGCACGCAGCCGTTGGTGATCCCCTTGGCGACCGTCATCAGGTCGGGCGTGACGCCGAAATGGCTGGCCGCGAACGGTGCGCCGAGGCGGCCGAAACCGGTGATGACCTCGTCGAAGATCAAGAGGATGCCGTGCTTGTCACAGATCTCGCGCAGCCGCTGCAGATACCCTTGCGGCGGGATCAGCACCCCGGTCGAGCCGGCCACCGGTTCGACGATGACGGCCGCGATGGTGGAGGCGTCGTGCAGCGCGATCAGACGCTCCAGGTCGTCGGCGAGCTCGGCGCCGTACGCGGGCTGCCCGCGCGAGAAGGCGTTGCGTTGCAGATCGTGGGTGTGTCGGATGTGGTCGACGCCGGCCAGCAGGGCGCCGAACATTTTTCGGTTGGCCACCATGCCGCCGACCGAGACGCCGCCGAAGTTGACACCGTGATAGCCGCGCTCGCGGCCGATCAGCCGGGTGCGCTGGCCTTCGCCACGCACGCGGTGGTAGGCGATCGCCATCTTGAGCGCGGTCTCGACGGCCTCCGAGCCGGAGTTCGTATAGAAAACCTTGTTCAGCCCGGGCGGCGTCAGCTTGACGAGGCGCTCCGCCAGCTCGAAAGCCTGCGGGTGGCCCATCTGGAAGGGCGGCGCGTAGTCGAGCTCGGCCGCCTGGCGCTGGATCGCCTCGACGATGCGAGGGCGGGCGTGGCCGGCGTTGACGCACCACAGCCCCGCGATGCCGTCCAGGATCTGGCGGCCCTCGGGGGTCCAGAAATGCATGCCTTCGGCACGTGCCAGCAGTCGCGGGGACTTCTTGAACTGGCGGTTGGCGGTGAAGGGCATCCAGTAGGCGTCGAGGTCTTGGTGCATGGTGTTCCGGTGGCGGGCGATGGACGGTGGCGGGGCAGGGCAGGGCGCTCGGCGGCCCGGCTGCAACTGCTTCTGCAGGGTCGTGCTCGGCATGGCTCAGTCTAGGCGCCGCGCGCCGCAATGGGGTTGCGCATTGGAGGGGGCAGGCGCCAGGCCCTCGAATATCATGCGAAAAACCGCTACGCCTCTGAAATTTCATGCGAAACCTGACCCGCGTGTTGCAACTCGATGCGATCGACCGCGCCATCCTGCAGGTGCTGCAGAGCAATGCCCGGCTGTCCAACGTGGAACTGGCCGAGCGCGTGCACTTGTCGCCCTCCGCCTGCCTGCGCCGGGTCAAGCAGCTGGAAGACAGCGGCGTCATTGCACAGTACGTGGCTTTGCTCAATCCGAAAGCGGTGGGCCAGCCGGGTACGTCCTACACCATCGTCAACGTCGAGCGCACCACCCCCGATACCCTGCGCCGCTTCGAGCAGGCGGTGCTGGACGAGCCGCAGATCCTCGACTGCTTTTACGTAGCGGGCAGCAACGACTACCTGCTGCGCTTCACCTACCGCGACGCGGAGGATCTGGAGCAGTTCCACACCGAGGTGCTGGCGCGGCTGCCGGGCGTGGTGCGGTCGAACTCGATGCTGGTGCTGCGCACCGTCAAGCGCACGACGGCCTTGCCGATCTGACACCTGCGCCGAGCGGGAGCGGCTTTGTGCTTCAGCTGCGGCGCGCGCCAGCTGCCAGCATGGATAGCCCCACGCGAAATGCGCCGCCGCCTGGACGGTCTGCTCCGCATGACCGTAGGGCGGCGCGGACACCCGCTTCATTTCATATCCAGGAACGCTGCTTCCACATTATGAAAAATGAAATTGGTGCAGTGCGCAAAAATCTTTCATTGTGAAAAACGATATTCCGCATCCCGAAAAGATGTGCCTAAGTTGTTGATTGTTATAGATGTGATGCTGTGTCTTATATAAGACATAAGTGTCGCCAAAGCCGGCCGCCACCCTTAAGCTAAAGCCCATCGACACACCTGTTTTTCACCTACCGGAGGTCCCCATGACGAACCTGACCCGCGAACAACAAGCCGCCGCCCTCGAGAAGGAGTGGGCCGAGAGCCCCCGCTGGAAGGGCATCAAGCGCGGCTACAGCGCCGCCGACGTGGTGCGCCTGCGCGGCTCGGTGCCCATCGAGCACACCCTGGCCAAGCGCGGTGCCGAAAAGCTCTGGCATCTGGTGAACACCGAGCCTTTCGTCAACGCACTGGGCGCCCTGACCGGCAACCAGGCCATGCAGCAGGTCAAGGCCGGCCTGAAGGCCATCTACCTGTCGGGCTGGCAGGTCGCTGGCGACGCCAACCTGGCCGGCGAGATGTACCCCGACCAGTCGCTGTACCCCGCCAACTCGGTGCCGCAGGTCGTCAAGCGCATCAACAACACCTTCCAGCGTGCCGACCAGATCCAGTGGTCCGAAGGCAAGAACGACGTCGACTTCTTCGCGCCCATCGTGGCTGACGCGGAAGCCGGCTTCGGCGGCGTGCTGAACGCCTTCGAGCTGATGAAGGCCATGATCGAGGCCGGTGCCTCGGGCGTGCACTTCGAAGACCAGCTGGCCTCCGTCAAGAAGTGCGGCCACATGGGTGGCAAGGTGCTGGTGCCGACCCGCGAGGCCGTCGCCAAGCTGGTGGCCGCCCGCCTGGCTGCCGACGTCTCCGGCACCCCGACCGTGCTGATCGCCCGCACCGACGCCGAAGCCGCCGACCTGATCACCAGCGACGTGGACGACAACGACAAGCCCTTCACCACCGGTGAGCGCACCGTCGAAGGTTTCTTCCGCACCAAGCCGGGCCTGGAGCAGGCCATCAGCCGTGGTCTGGCCTACGCCCCGTACGCCGACCTGATCTGGTGCGAAACCGGCAAGCCCGACCTGGCCTACGCCAAGAAGTTCGCCGAGGCGATCCACAAGCAGTTCCCCGGCAAGCTGCTGAGCTACAACTGCTCGCCCTCGTTCAACTGGAAGAAGAACCTGGACGACGCCACCATCGCCAAGTTCCAGCGCGAGCTGGGCGCGATGGGCTACAAGTTCCAGTTCATCACGCTGGCCGGCTTCCACAGCCTGAACTACTCGATGTTCAACCTGGCCTACGGCTATGCCCGCAACCAGATGAGCGCCTTCGTGGAACTGCAGGAAGCCGAGTTCGCCGCCGCCGAGAAGGGCTTCACCGCCGTGAAGCACCAGCGCGAGGTGGGCACCGGCTACTTCGACGCCGTCACCACGACGATCGAGCGTGAAGCCTCGACCGCCGCGCTGAAGGGCTCGACCGAAGACGAGCAGTTCTTCGACCAGAAACACGGCTGATCTCAGCCGAACCGCCTCCTCGGCGCCAGGCTGGACCCCGGCCTGGCGCAGTGTGAGAAGCTCGCGAAAGCATCTGATGTGATGCATTGGCCCGGCCGCAGCCCCTGCGGCCGGGCATTTTTATGCGTGCTGCGGTAGAATTCGGGCCAACTTTCACCAGCAAGAGCGAGAAAGGCACACCGGTTATGACACCGCGAACTACGACCACCCCCTTCACTGAGGTTTAGTCGGTCGGCCGCGGCTTGCGTTTGTCTTTTTCGAACCCATGAAAGCGCGGCGACCCCCGCGCTTTTTTGTTTTGGGCGTCCTGGTTCAGGCGCCATGAGAGGTCAGCATGGTTTCAGTTCAGTTGCCGGACGGCTCCAAGCGTGAGTTCCCCGGCCCCGTCACGGTGGCGGAAGTCGCGGCATCCATCGGTGCCGGCCTGGCCAAGGCCGCCATCGCCGGCCGCGTCGGCCAGGGCGATGCCGCCCAGGTGGTCGACACCAGCCACCGGATCGAGCAGGACACGGCACTGGCCATCGTCACCGAGAAGGACCCCGACGGCCTGGACGTGATCCGCCACTCGACGGCCCACCTGCTCGCCTACGCCGTGAAGGAGCTGTTCCCGGAGGCCCAGGTCACCATCGGCCCAGTGATCGAGAACGGCTTCTACTACGACTTCGCCTACAAGCGCCCCTTCACGCCTGATGACCTGCAGGCCATCGAGAAGAAGATGACCGAGCTGGCGAAGAAGGACGAGAAGGTCGAGCGCCGGGTGTTGCCGCGCGATCAGGCGGTCGAGTACTTCAAGGGCCTGGGCGAGCACTACAAGGCCGAGATCATCGCCAGCATCCCGGCCAACGAGGACGTCTCGCTCTACAGCGAGGGCGGCTTCACCGACCTGTGTCGCGGCCCGCACGTGCCCAGCACCGGCAAGCTCAAGCACTTCAAGCTGATGAAGGTGGCCGGCGCCTACTGGCGCGGCGATCACCGCAACGAGCAGCTGCAGCGCATCTACGGCACCGCCTGGGCCACCAAGGACGAGCTGCAGCAGTACCTGCACATGCTGGAGGAGGCCGAGAAGCGCGACCACCGCAAGCTGGGCCGCGAACTCGACCTGTTCCACATCGACGACCACGCGCCGGGTGTCGTGTTCTGGCATCCGAAGGGCTGGACCGTGTGGCAGTGCGTCGAGCAGTACATGCGCGCGGTCTACCGGGACAACGGCTACAAGGAGGTCAAGGGCCCCCAGCTGCTGGACAGCAGCCTGTGGGAGAAGACCGGCCACTGGGACAAGTACCGAGAGAACATGTTCACGACCGAGAGCGAGAAGCGGGACTACGCGCTCAAGCCGATGAACTGCCCGGGCCACGTGCTGATCTACAAGCAGGGCATCAAGAGCTACCGCGACCTGCCGCTGCGCTACGGCGAATTCGGCCAGTGCCACCGCAACGAGCCCACCGGTGGCCTGCACGGCATCATGCGGGTGCGCGGCTTCACGCAGGACGACGGCCACATCTTCTGCACCGAGGAACACATCCTGCCCGAGTGCACCGCCTTCACGGCGCTGCTGCAGAAGGTGTACCGCGACTTCGGCTTCACCGAGATCATCTACAAGGTCGCGACCCGCCCCGAGGCCCGCATCGGCTCCGACGAGAACTGGGACAAGGCCGAACATGCGCTGATGGAGAGCCTGCGTGCCTCTGGCTGCGAGTTCAGCATCGCCCCGGGCGACGGCGCCTTCTACGGCCCCAAGATCGAGTACACGCTCAAGGATGCGATCGGCCGGCAGTGGCAGGTCGGTACCATGCAGGTCGATTTTTCGATGCCAGGGCGCCTCGGTGCGGAATATGTCACGGAAGCCGGCGACCGCCGCGAGCCCGTGATGCTGCACCGCGCCATCGTCGGCAGCATGGAGCGTTTCATCGGCATCCTGATCGAGCAGCATGCCGGCGCGCTGCCGGTCTGGCTCGCTCCGGAGCAGGTCAAGGTGCTCAATATCACCGACGCGCAGGCCGACTATGTGAAAGAGATCGTCAAATCTCTGCAAAAACAAGGACTTAGGGCAGAGGCCGATTTGCGCAACGAAAAAATCACGTATAAAATCCGCGAGCATTCGTTGCAGAAGGTTCCCTACATCCTCGTTGTCGGTGACAAGGAGAGGTCGGCGGGAACCGTCGCAGTGCGCGCCCGGGGCAACCAGGACCTCGGTGTGATGTCACTCGACACCTTCTCCCAGAGGATTGCAAGCGACATTGCGCAAAGGGTGTGAGCGCAGGCGGCCGGGTGTCGCCGCGCGGCGCCCGGCGGGCCGTGTGTGTTTTTTTATTGGGGCGGGACCCCTGAGGATCTGAGCCATCGCTACTTTCATGGACCGGCGCACTCCCAACGTGGAGCGCAAGCATCGTCTGAATCGGGAAATCACCGCGCCGGAAGTCCGGCTGAACGGGCCCGACAATGAGCCGATCGGTATCGTCAGCCTGCAGGAGGCACTGCGGCTGTCACAGGAACACGACGTGGACCTGGTCGAGATCGCGCCGACAGCGACGCCGCCGGTCTGCCGCCTGATGGACTACGGCAAGTTCAAGTATCAGGAGCAGAAGAAGGCAGCGGAGGCGAAGGCCAAGCAGCACGTCATCGACATCAAGGAAGTGAAGTTCCGCCCCGGCACTGACGAGGGCGACTACCAGATCAAGCTGCGCAATCTGCGCCGCTTCCTTGAGGAAGGCGACAAGGGCAAGGTCACGCTGCGCTTCCGCGGCCGCGAGATCACGCACCAGGAACTTGGCATGCGCCTGCTGGAGCGGGTGCGCGACGACCTGACGGACGTGAGCGTGGTCGAGAACATGCCCAAGCTCGAGGGACGCCAGATGATCATGGTGCTGGCGCCCAAGAAGAAGAAATAGACAAACAGGTCGGACGGCCTCCTCGACGAGGCCCCCACACCCGTTTCGATACCCTGCCACCGGTTTGGTCGCCAAGGCAGGGCAAGTGGCCCGGGGCCGGCAAGACCGCGAAAGGTTCGCGGCGCCTCACGGGCACAACGAAAAAGGAGCAGTCATGCCCAAAATGAAGACCAAGAAGAGCGCGGCCAAGCGGTTCCGCGTTCGTCCGGGTGGCACCGTCAAGCGCGGTCAGGCTTTCAAGCGCCACATCCTCACCAAGAAGTCCACGACCCGCAAGCGCCACCTGCGCGGCGCGGCCAACGTGCACGAGACCAACATGGGTCACATCGCTCAGATGATGCCCTTCGCTGGCCTGTAATCTAGGTTGAAGGAGAAGACACATGCCTCGCGTTAAACGTGGTGTAACCGCACGCGCCCGCCACAAGAAGATCCTGGCCCTGGCCAAGGGCTTCCGCGGTCGCCGCAAGAACGTATTCCGCATCGCCAAGCAGGCGGTGATGAAGGCCGGTCAGTACGCCTACCGTGACCGCCGTGCCAAGAAGCGTGAGTTCCGCCGTCTCTGGATCGCCCGTATCAACGCGGCGGCCCGTGAGCAGGGCATCACCTACAGCAAGTTCATGAACGGCTTGAAGAAGGCTTCGATCGAGATCGATCGCAAGGTCCTGGCCGACATGGCTGTGAACGACCCGGCTGCTTTCGGCGGCATCGTCGCAAAGGTGAAGGCTCAGTTCGCTGCTTGATTGCCGTGATAGCGTCGGGGTCCTGATCCCGACCACTGCGATGCCCCGGGCAACCGGGGCCAGCAATAAAGGCCGACACCTGGTGCGGCCTTTTTTTATGTCCCGACCCAACCCCACAGGCGGTGCAAGCCGCATGTCCGACTGTTAAGCATGAACGAGCTCGATCAACTGGTCGCCGAGGCGCGTGCGGAGTTCGGCCAGGCCGATGCGCCGGCCGACCTGGAGAACGCCAAGGCCCGCTACCTCGGCAAGGCCGGCCGCCTGACCGAACTGCTCAAGGGGCTGGCCCAGCTGCCGCCCGACGAGAAGAAGGCCCGCGGTGCCGCCATCAACGTCGCCAAGCAGCAGGTCGAGGCTGCGCTGACCGAGCGCCGCCAGGCCCTGGCCGACGCTGAACTGGAGCAGCAGCTCAAGGCCGAGGCGCTCGACGTGAGCCTGCCCGGCCGCAAGCGTGGCAATGCCGGCCTGCATCCGGTGACGCGCACCATGGAGCGCATCGAGGCCATCTTCGCCTCGATGGGCTTCGACGTCGCCGACGGCCCCGAGATCGAGGCCGACTGGTTCAACTTCACCGCGCTGAACACGCCCGCCGACCACCCGGCGCGCTCGATGCACGACACCTTCTATGTCGAAGGCGGCCACCTGCTGCGCACCCACACCAGCCCGATGCAGATCCGCCATGCGGTGCAGCACGTCAAGAAGCACCGGGCGCTGCTGGACGCCGGACAGCCCATGCCCGACATTCGGGTCATCGCGCCGGGCCGCACCTACCGGGTCGACAGCGACGCGACGCACTCGCCGATGTTCCACCAGGTCGAAGGCCTGTGGGTGGGCGAGAACGTCAGCTTCAAGGACCTGAAATCGGTCTACGTCAGCTTCCTGCGGGCCTTTTTCGAGACGGACGACATGCAGATCCGTTTCCGCCCCAGCTACTTCCCCTTCACCGAGCCCAGTGCCGAGATCGACATGATGTTCAACAGCGGGCCGCTCAAGGGGCGCTGGCTGGAGGTGTCGGGCTCGGGCCAGGTGCACCCGCAGGTGATCCGCAACATGGGGCTGGACCCGGAGCGCTACATCGGCTTCGCCTTCGGCTCGGGCATCGACCGCCTGACCATGCTGCGCTACGGTGTGAATGACCTGCGCCTGTTTTTCGACGGCGACCTGCGTTTCCTCTCGCAGTTCAAGTAGTCAAGGATCCGATCCATGCAATTCCCAGAATCGTGGCTGCGCGAGTTCTGCAACCCGCCGCTCGGCACCCAGGAGCTGGCCGACCTGCTCACCATGTCCGGGCTGGAGGTCGAAGAGCTGCGGCCGGTGGCGCCGCCTTTCACGGGCGTGGTGGTGGCCCGGGTGCTCGAGGTCGAGCGCCATCCCAATGCCGACCGCCTGAACGTCTGCCAGGTCGACGCCGGCACCGGCCAGACCCTCAACATCGTCTGCGGCGCGCCGAATGTGCGCCCCGGCATCAAGGTCCCCTGTGCCCTGGTGGGCGCGGAACTGCCGCCCGGTGCGGACGGCCAGCCCTTGCGCATCAAGCTCGGCAAGCTGCGTGGCGTCGAGAGCCAGGGCATGCTGTGCTCGGCGCGCGAGCTCAAGCTCTCGGAAGACCACGGTGGCCTGTTGATCCTCGCCGACGACGCCCCGGTGGGCCAGGACATCCGTGAGCACCTGAAGCTCGACGACACCCTCTTCACGCTCAAGCTCACGCCCAACCTGGCGCACAACCTGAGCGTCTTCGGCATCGCGCGCGAGGTCTCGGCGCTGACCGGTGCGCCGCTCCGACAGCCCGGCTTCCCGCCGGTGCCGGTGAAGCACGACGCCCGCCTGCCGGTGAAGATCGAGGCGGCCGACCTGTGCGGCCGCTTCTCGGGCCGCATCATCCGCAACGTCAACACCCAGGTGCAGACGCCGGCGTGGATGGTCGAGCGCCTGGAGCGCTGCGGGCAGCGCCCGGTGAGCCCGCTGGTGGACATCTCCAACTACGTGATGTTCGAGTACGGCCGGCCTTCGCACATCTTCGACCTCGACAAGATCCATGGCGGACTGACGGTGCGCTGGGGCCGCGAGGGCGAACGGCTGAAGCTGCTCAACGGCAACACCATCGAGGTCGACAGCCAGGTCGGCGTGATCGCCGACGACCAGGCGGTCGAATCGCTGGCCGGCATCATGGGCGGCGACGCGACCGCGGTGTCCGATGCGACGCGCAACATCTATGTCGAGGCCGCCTTCTGGTGGCCGCAGGCGGTGGCCGGGCGCTCGCGCCGCTACAACTTCTCGACCGATGCCGGCCATCGTTTCGAGCGCGGCGTCGATCCGTCGCAGACGGTGGAGCACATCGAGCGCATCTCGGCGCTGGTGCTGCAGATCTGCGGCGGCGAGGCCGGTCCGATCGACGACCAGGTGCTGCGCCTGCCGGAACGCAAGCCGGTGTCGTTGCGCGTCGAGCGCGCCGCCAAGGTGATCGGCATGCCGGTCACGCAGCAGCAATGCGCCGAGGTGTTCCGTCGCCTGGGCCTGCCATTCACCGAGGCGCCCGGCCTGCTGACCGTGACGCCGCCGAGCTCGCGTTTCGACCTGCAGATCGAGGAAGACCTGATCGAGGAGGTGATCCGCGTCATCGGCTACCAGCAGCTGCCCGACACGCCGCCGCAAGGCCCGGTGGTGCCCAAGGCGCTGCCCGAGGGGCGTCGCGCGCTGCATGCGGTGCGCCATGCACTGGCCGCGCTGGACTACCAGGAGACGGTGAACTTCAGCTTCGTCGAGGAAGCCTGGGAGCGCGAGCTGGCCGGCAACGAGCAGCCGCTCAAGCTGCTGAACCCGATCGCGAGCGCCCTGAGCGTGATGCGTTCCTCGCTGATCGGCAGCCTGATCCAGGTGCTGCGTTTCAACCTCGCACGCAAGGCCGGCCGGGTGCGCGTGTTCGAGATCGGCCGTGTGTTCCTGCGTGACCCGCAGGTGGTCGACAGCGACACCACGGTCGGCGGCCTGCACCAGCCGCTGCGCGTCGCGGGCTTGGCGTACGGCCCCGCCAGCGAGCTGCAGTGGGGCCAGGTCGATCGCCTGGTGGACTTCTTCGATATCAAGGGCGACCTGGAGATGCTGCTGGCGCCGCTGTCGCTGCGTTTCGAGGTGGCGACACATCCGGCGCTGCATCCCGGCCGTTCGGCCAGCGTGATGCTGGGCGATCAGGTGGTCGGCCATGTCGGCGAGCTGCATCCCCGCTGGCGCCAGCGTTATGAGCTGCCGCTGGCCCCGGTGCTGTTCGAACTCGACGCCGAGGCGCTGATCCGCCGTCCGGTGCCCGAGTACAAACCGATCTCGCGGCAGCAGGCGGTGCACCGGGACATTGCCGCCATCGTCGACGACAAGGTCAGCCACGCCGCACTGATGGAGGCGATCCGCTTGGCGCCCACCGGCGGCCTGGTGCGCGACGCCCGCCTGTTCGATATCTACAAGCCCAAGGCCGCCACGGCCGACATCGCGCCCCATGAGCGCAGCGTCGCGGTGCGGCTGGAGTTGCAGGACGAGGACAGCACGCTCACCGACGAGCGCATCGACACCGCGGTGCGCGCCGTGATCGACACCCTGGGGGCCCGTCTCGGCGCCCGCCTGCGCGGCTAGGCGAAAGGATGCCCATGGAGCGACCGATTTCACCGTCCATCGAGACGCCGACCCTGACCAAGGCCGAACTGGCCGACCTGCTGTTCGAGCGCCTGGGCCTGAACAAACGCGAGTCCAAGGACATGGTCGAGGCGTTTTTCGAGATCATCCACGAGAGCCTGGTGAGCGGCGAGGATGTCAAGCTCTCGGGCTACGGCAACTTCCAGATCCGCCGCAAGGCGCCTCGGCCGGGCCGCAACCCGCGCACCGGCGAGGCCATCCCGATCAAGGCCCGCAATGTCGTGACCTTCCACGCGAGTCACAAGTTGAAGGGCGTCGTGCAAGGAGACATACCTGCCGGGGAGGAGTTCGAGTAAAGTCTCCAGTTGCCTCCGATCTCATTGATTTATATGGAGAAAGCGCTGCCCGCCATTCCCGCCAAACGCTACTTCACTATTGGTGAGGTGAGCGAGTTGTGCGGCGTCAAGCCGTACGTGCTGCGCTATTGGGAACAGGAGTTCACCCAGCTCAAGCCGATGAAGCGGCGCGGCAACCGGCGCTATTACCAGCACCACGAGGTGCTGTTGATTCGGCGTATCCGGGAGCTGCTGTACGAGCAGGGCTTCACCATCAGCGGCGCGCGCAACCGCCTGGCGGAGATGGGTCAGCATGCCAAGGCCGAACCGCTCGCGGCGGTGCCCGCCGAAGCGGAGGCCGAGGTGGCGCTGCAGGCCGGCTTGGCCGAGGCCTTGCCCACGCCTGAAGTCATAGAAATCGGCGCGCGCATCGAGGCGGCAGTGCAGCCCGACGTGTCGACCCCCGCAGCAGGCGAACTGGCGACGCCGGTGCGTGAGGCCTACAACCTCAGTCAACTTCGACAGGAACTGCTGTCGATCCGAATGTTGTTGGCAAGCTAAGAAAAACCTGTCTATAATCTAAGACTTCGTCGGGGTGTAGCGCAGCCTGGTAGCGCACTTGCATGGGGTGCAAGGGGTCGCGAGTTCGAATCCCGCCACCCCGACCATTAAATCGAAGGGTCAGCTCTCAAAAGGAGCTGACCCTTTTGACTTTCAGGGCCCATTAGAAACAGAGGCCTTGCAGTGAACAGCTCACCGAGTGCACTCGGGCGTCGCGGCGCACAGCGCACGCTTCGGTCCTCGCCGGCGCGCTTCGCGGCATACAAGCAGGTGTCGGCGCGGGCGATCAGAGACTCGACGCTTTCACGGGGGACGCGCCTGGGCGATGCCCGCCGAGAAGGTGAAGCGCAGCGTGCCGAGGTGACTGGCGTAGTCTGGAAGATCGGGCATGGGCTTGGGATGATCGCGGACCAGCATGCCTCACTGCAAGTGGGAAGCGAGGATCGAAGCTCTCCCGCCGGGCGCTCGGGGCGGGCTCAAGCGAGCAGTGCCGCGAGCGCGCCGGCCGCCGTGAGCAGGGCGATGGCGGCGCTCGCCACCTCCCTGCGGCGTGTGGTCAGCCAGAACTGCAGGCTCGATGAGCGCGCCTTCGCATCGAAGCGGCCATGCGCACCATGGTCGCCCGGCACCGGCGCGTAGAGGTTGTCCTGCCGGCCGGGCGGCAGCGCTTGCTCGGCCTGCTGGCCGTCGTAACCAGCGCGCGCCAGCAGCCGGTCGATGAAACCGGGAACCAGCTTGGTGCCCAGGGTGGCCTTGACCGCCGGCCAGCCCACCCAGAGCTCGCGCCGCGGATGCAGGGCGGCCCACACGATGGCCTCGCCCGCCAGTTCGGGCTGGAAGATCGGCGGCACCGGCTGCGGCTGCCGCTCCATGGTCGTGCGACCCCAGTCGAATTGCGGCGTGTTGAAGGCAGACAGGTGCACCATGGTCACGCGCACGCGGCTGCGGTCATGCAGCAGTTCGCTGCGCAGCGAATCGGTGAAGCCGCGCAGGGCGGCCTTGGCTGCGCAGTAGGGGGCTTGCAGCGGAATCGAGCGGTAGGCGAGGGCGCTGCCGACCTGCACGATCACACCCGAATTACGTGGCTTCATGCGGCGCAGCGCGGCCTGCGTGCCCCACACGGCGCCGAGATAGGTGACCTCGGTGGCGCGCCGGACGTCTTCCGGGCTGATCTGCTCGATCGGTGCGAAGACCGTGACCATCGCGTTGTTGACCCAGACGTCGATGCGGCCCCAACGCCGTTCGACTTCCGCCGCGGCGGCTTCCACCTGGCCGGAGTCCGCGACATCGGTCGGAATCGCCAGCGCAAGGCCGCCTGCCGCGGTGATGTCACGCACGGCTCCGTCGAGCCCGTCCTGGCCGCGCGCGAGCACGGCGACACGGGCGCCGCGCCTGGCGAAGGCGCAGGCCGTGGCCCGGCCGATGCCGGCCGAGCCGCCAGTGATCACCACGACGAGGGCTTCACTTTCGGTGTTGCGGGATGTCTGCATGCCGACGCTGCAGGCAATCGCTGTTCCTTTCCCCAGCGCACGCAAGTGCGCCGGAAAGTGAGACAGTTCCACCCTCACTGTCACCGAGAACCATGAAGACCGTCTACCAAGCTGCGAACGGGGTCGAGGCCCACATGATCGTCGACCTGTTGAAGCAGGAGGGTGTGTCGGCACACATCCACGGCGAACACCTGCAGGGGGCCATCGGGGAACTGCCGGCCAGCGGTCTCGTGAGGGTCGCGGTCGACGACGCCGATGTCGAGCGGGCGCGCGAGACCATCGCCCGCTGGGAGGCGACTCAGCCGGAGGAGCCGAAACAGGACGTCCCCGCGCGCCGCTCGCGCGGCTTCACGGGTTTCCTGCTGGGCCTGGTCCTCGGGGTCGCGGCGTGTTATGCCGCGTTTCGCGCGCCGGTGGAGGTCGACGGCATCGACCACAACCGCGACGGCGTGCTGGACGACCGGTGGACCTTTTCCCCCACCGGTCGGCCCGTGAAAAACGAGGTCGACCGCAATCTCGACGGCAAGACGGACTATGCCTCCCTCTTCGACGAGCGGGGGCTGATCGTCTCCGGCACATCGGACGACAACTTCGATGGCGTGTTCGAGACGCGTGCGATCTACCGGCAGGGCAACCTCATGCTGACCGAAGCGGATACCGACGGCGACGGCTACTCCGATCTGCGCTCGGATTTCCGGGACGGTGTGCTGTGGTCGACCGAGTACGTCGACCCGTCTACCGGCCGAGCGGCGCGGGTCGAATACTTCCGGCTCGGCAAGCTGGCGCGGGCCGACATCGACACCGACCGCGACGGTCGTCTCGACACCCGCGTGCCTTACTCGCCGCTGGGCGAGGAGGGGCCCCGCCAGCGCATCGACGGATGAAGGCGAACGCCGCTGGCGGGCTGAGACGGCGTTTTAAGCCGGTTGTCAACCGGATCTGATCAAGGCCGGCGCTGTTTACGGGATTCCCCTAGTCGAGAGACCTCCTTCTCCTGCCGAAAAAGGGAGGGCGTATCGATATCAATCGATACGTTCCGCGCTCCGCGGCAGGTCGTGACAGCACCGACGCAGAGCGCTTGTGCAGTGAGTCGCGCAAGGGTTAAGCGCAGAGGGAGATCTTCATGAAGTGGTTCGCCAAGCTGATGTCGGCCGTTCTTCTCACCGCCCTGTCCATGGGGGCGGCGCAAGCAGCCGGCGAGAAGGGCACGGCCAAGGAGGCCGAGGCCATGACGAAAAAAGCCGTGGCCTACTACAAGGAGCATGGCGCCGAGAAAGCGTTTGCGGAATTCAACAAGCCTGACGGGCAGTTCCGTGACCGCGACCTCTACATCTTCGTCTACGACAAGAAGGGCACCGTGCTGTCGATCGGCAGCAATCCCAAGCTGATCGGCAAGAACCTGATCGACATGAAGGACGTCGATGGCAAGCCCATCATCCGCGGCTTCATCGACATCGCCTTCGGGCCGGCGGGCAAGGGCTGGTGGGACTACAAGTGGCCCAACCCGGTCACCAAGGCGGTCGAGCCGAAGTCGAGCTACATCGAAGGCGTGGGCGACGTGTTGATCGGCTGTGGCATCTACAAGTAAACAGCTGCGTAGAGAGAGAAAAGGCAGCCGGGGGCTTCGAGGCCGCCCGGCTGTTCGAGCAAGGAGGCAATCATGTGGCTCAGAAACATGCGCATCGGGACGCGGCTCTACCTGGGCTTCGGCCTGGCGATCCTGATGCTGGCCGCCGCGCTGCTGATCGCCGGCGTCGTCGGCCACCGGGACCGCAGCCGGCTGGTGCACGGGCTGGACCGCTCGGCCGAAAAGGCCGGGCTGGCGCTGGCGATGCGGACGTCCATCCTCGCGAGTGCGGTGGGCATGCGCAATCTGGTGCTGCAGGGTGAGGTCGGCCCGATCCAGCAGGAGGAGCAGAAGGTGCGCGAGCACCTCAAGGCCTTCCAGCAAGCGCGTGCCCGGCTGGTCGAGATCGGCGGCCTGTCGGCCACCGAGCAGCAGACCCTCGACGCGCTGCTCAAGCTGGAGAACGAGCTGCAGCATCCCTTCACCCAGGCCGTCGCGCTGTCGCTGGCGTTCGACAGCGAGGCGGCCATCGGCGTGATGAACAAGCAGGTCGACCCGCTGCAGCAGAAGCTGCTGGCGCGCCTGGGCGAGTTCGCTGACCTGCAGACGCAGCAGACCAAGGAACTGTTCGAGGCCGCGGAAGCCTCGGGCCAGGACGTCAACCGGCTGATGACCGTGGTGGGTGTGATCGCCGGGCTGGCCGCGGCTGCGGCCGCGGTGGTCATCACGCGCAGCATCAAGGGCCCGCTGGCCGAGGCGGTGGTGGTGCTGCATCGCATCTCGCGCGGCGACCTCAGCCGAATGGCCGAGGACCGCGGACGCGACGAGGTCGCCCAGGTGCTGGCGGCGCTGGGCGCGATGACACGCGACCTGACCGCGATGGTCCAGCGCGTGCGGGAATCCTCCGACACGATCGCGCTGGCCTCGCGCGAGATCGCCAGCGGCAACAGCGATCTCTCGGCCCGCACCGAAAGCCAGGCCGCGGGCCTGCAGCAGACGGCTGCCTCGCTGCAGCAGCTCACCGACCGCGTCAGGATCAACGCCGAGCATGCCCGCAACGCCAATTCGCTGGCGGTCGCGGCGGCCGGCGAGGCGGAGGCCGGCGGCAAGCTGATGGGTGAGGTGGTCGGCACGATGGACTCCATCCAGTCGGCCTCGACGCGCGTCAACGACATCATTGGCGTGATCGACGGCATCGCCTTCCAGACCAACATCCTGGCGCTCAACGCGGCGGTCGAAGCCGCGCGGGCCGGCGAGCATGGCCGCGGCTTCGCGGTGGTCGCGGCCGAGGTCCGGGTGCTGGCGCAGCGCTCGGCGAGCGCGGCCAAGGAGATCAAGGGCCTGATCGCCGAGTCCGGCGACCGCGTGCGCGACGGGGCGCAACTGGTGTCCCGCGCCGGCCGCACCATGGAGGAAATCGTGCGCGGCATCAAGGCGGTCACCGAGGCCGTGGGCAGCATCACCCACTCCAGCCACGAGCAGGCCGAGGGCATCGAGCAGGTCAACGTGGCCGTCGAGCAGATGGACCACGGCACCCAGCAGAACGCGGCCCTGGTCGAGCAGTCGGCCGCTTCGGCGATGAGCCTGCAGGGCCAGGCGGCGCGCCTGGTCGAGGCGGTGGCGGTCTTCAAGACCGCCTGAGCGGGGCCGGCCGCTTCGGCGCCAGAAGCGTCGCGGTCCCTGCCGTATGTCACGCGGGCACCAGCGGGAAGAGGGTTCCACCTGATCCCCGCTCGATGAAACAGGTTGCAACATCGGCGGCAACTACAACGTCGGAGACAACCATGACACGGGCTCGACTGCTGCTTGCCGCCTTTTTGACCTCGCTGACCGGGCTTGCCGCTGCGCAGACCCCGCAGCCCCTGCGTGTGGGTTTCGTCTGCCCGCTCAGCGGCGGCTCCCAGGAGTTCGGCAACAGCGCGCGCCTCGGCGCCGAACTGGCGGTCAAGGAAATCAACGAGGTCGGTGGCTACCTGGGCCGCCAGGTCGAGCTGGTGGCGCGTGACGACAAGGGCGACCCCGACGAAGGCCGCCGGCAGGCCGAGGACCTGGTGCTCAAGCAGAAGGTCGACTTCACGGTCGGCTATTGCAACACCGGCGTGGCGCTGAAGTCGCTGGACCTGTTCCAGGACAACAAGCACCTGCTAATGGTGCCGGTGGCGACCGGCTCGGCCGTCACCGCGAAGTACCCGGCCGACAAGAGCTACATCTTCCGCATGTCGGCGCGCGACACGCTGCAGGCGGCCTTCCTGGTCGACGAGATCGTCAAGCGCGGTTTTACGCGCATCGCGGTGTTCGCCGACACCACCGGCTACGGCGAGGGCGGGCTCAGGGACGTCGAGAAGTTCCTGGCCGAGAAGCAGCTCAAGCCCGTCTATACGGCGCGTTTCGACCTCGGGGTGCGCCGGCTCACCGAGCAGGTGCAGCAGGCCCGCGCCGCCGGGGCCGAGGTCATCCTCGGCTACACCATCGGCGCGGAGATGGCGGTGCTGGCCGAGGCGCGCGCCCAGGCGCGCTTCGACGCTCCGCTGTATGGCCCCTGGACCTTGTCCTTCCGCACCTTGCCCGAGCGCGCCGGCCCCGCCGTCGAGGGGGCGATGATGGTGCAGACCATCATCCAGGACCTGTCCAACGAGCGGCGCGCTTCTTTCCTCGCCCGCCTCAAGCGCCATGCCGGGGCGCAACCCCTGGGCTCGCTGATGGCGGCGGCCCAGACCTACGATGCGGTGCACCTGATGATGCGGGTCGTGTTCCAGACCCGCGGCAACACCTCGGCCGATGCGCTGAAGCAGGCGCTGGAGAACCTCGACCGGTCCTATGCCGGGGTGGTGACGAGCTACGACCGGCCCTTCTCGGCCGCCGACCACGATGCCTTCTCGCGCAACATGATCTGGCTGGGCGTCTGGCGCAAGGGCGAGATCCAGTTCTACTATCCCGACGACGCCAAGCGCTCCAGCTTCATCCGGCGCAAGGAGTCCTGAGCGGCGGCTTCCATGAGCGGACACCGGATCCCGCCCATCCAGGGCCTGCTGGCTTTCGAAGCCCTCGCGCGGCTGCGCAGCGGTACGCTGGCCGCCGAGGAGCTGAACGTCACGCCCAGCGCGGTCAGCCACCGCATCCGGCAGTTGGAGTCGCAGCTCGGGATCAAGCTGTTCTCCCGTGGCGACTTCACGCTGACGACCGACGGTGCCGCCTATCTCGCGCGCGTGCGCGAGGCGCTGACGGCCCTGCAGCAGGTGCCGGGCCGCAGCGCCAGCGGCGGCGCGACCCGGCTGCGCGTGGCGGTCACGCCGACCTTCTCGCGTCAGCTGTTGTTGCCGCGGCTGGCGCTGTTCCGGCACGCCTACCCCGACATCGACCTGATCCTGCAGGTCACCATTCCGATGCTCAACGTGACGGCCGAGGAGGCCGACATCGAGCTGCGTTTCGGCACCGGTCCCTACCCGGACCGCGAGTCGGTGCGGCTGCAGTCGGACACCGTGTGTCCGGTCTGCAGCCCCGAATACCTCAACACCGCGGGCCCCTTCGACGGCTTCCAGAGCGACGAGACGGTGGGCCGTGCCCGGCTGATCCGCTGTCCGCTGGAGCCCTGGCGTACCTGGTTCACCGAGTGCGGGCTCACGCTCACAGAGCCGCGTGAAGGGGCCCAGTTCAACGACATCGGGCTGGTGCTGGATGCCGCGGTGGCGGGCTTCGGCGTCGCCCTGATGCGCATGAAGCTGGGCGCGGCCTGGCTCGACAACGGCCGGCTGGTGCGCCTGTCGGAGCGCCAGGTGGCCTCGCCCAACCACTATTTCCTGTGCTGGCAGCCCGGTGCGCTGGAGCGCTGGGAATGTGCCGCCTTCGTCGAGTGGATGAAACAGTCGCTCGGCTGAGAGCGGTGTCGCGCGTCGCTTGAAAATCGCTCAAGCGCGCGCCCAAGAAGTTTCAACCGGCAGCTGTCGCGTCTTCCTAAAGTGGCTACGCAGAGACGGGGATCACACCCGCTCGCCACCACCCAAGGAGACAGACAGCATGATGAAACGACGCCACAGCCTCACCCTGATCGCCGCGGCCACCCTCGGCCTCTCGCTCGGGACCTCCTCCGGCGCCCTGGCCGCCGAGCCCATCAAGGTCGCCGTCACGGCCCCGCTGACCGGCGGCTCCGCGCCCATGGGCGTGAGCCTGCGCGACGGCATCAAGCTCGCGGCGGCGGAGATCAACGCCCAGGGCGGTGTGCTCGGCCGGCCGCTGCTGCTCATCGAGCGTGACGACGAAGGCAAAAACGAGCGTGGCGCCCAGGTGGTGCAGGAGCTCATCAACAAGGAAGGTGTGGTCGCCGCGCTGGGCATCGTCAACACCGGGGTCGCGCTGGCCAGCCAGCGCTTCTACCAGGAGGCCAAGATCCCGGTGATCACCGGCGTGGCCACCGGCTCCACCGTCACGCGCCAGTTCCTGCCGCCGCAATACCCCGACAACTATGTCTTCCGCGTGGCGGCCAGCGACAGCCTGCAGGCCGCGATGATCGTCGAGGAGGCGGTCACCCGGCGCGGCTTCAAGAAGGTCGCCATCCTGGCCGACTCGACCAACTACGGCCAACTCGGCCGCGAGGACCTCGAGAAGGCGCTCGCGAAAAAGGGCATCACGCCGGTCGCGGTCGAGAAGTTCAACGTCAAGGACGTGGACATGACGCCGCAGCTGCTCAAGGCCAAGGCGGCCGGCGCCCAGGTGGTGCTGACCTACGCGATCGGCCCCGAGCTGGCGCAGATCGCCAACGGCATGGTCAAGCTGGGCTGGAAGGTCCCGATGCTGGGCAGCTGGACCCTGTCGATGTCCAACTTCATCGACAACGCCGGTCCGAACGGCGAGGGCGCGCGCATGCCGCAGACCTTCATCCAGGAGCCCACCTCGCCCCGGCGCAAGGCTTTCATCGAGGCCTACCAGCGTGCCTACAAGGTCGAGCGCATGCCCTCGCCGGTGTCCGCCGCCCAGGGTTATGACTCGGTCTACCTGCTCGCCGCCGCGATCAAGCAGGCCGGCACGACCGAGGGCCCCAAGGTGCGCGAGGCGCTGGAAAACCTGAAGGAGCCGGTCGAAGGGGTCATCACGACCTATGTGAAGCCCTTCTCGCGCGAGGACCACGAGACCGTGGACGAGCGCCTGCCCGTGATGGGTGAGGTCCGCAAGGGGCAGGTCGTCTACGCCTACGACGACGACCGCAAGCGTGTCGCCGCCGCGGGCAAGTAAGGCCTGGCGGTCGCGGGCCCGACGGGCCCGCGGCTCCCTTCTCTTGTTTTGTTTCGGAGACTGTGCATGGACGTGCTCCTGCAGATCCTTTTCAGCGGTATCGCCCTCGGCATGATCTACGCGGTCATCGCCTTCGGCTACCAGCTGACCTTCGCGACCTCGGGCACCCTCAACTTCGGCCAGGGCGAGGCCCTGGCGGTGGGGGCGCTGATCGGGCTGTCCATCGCGGCGCAGCTGGGCTACTGGCTGATGCTGCCGCTGGTGCTGCTGGCCGGTGCGCTCTACGGCATCGGCGTGGAGCGCCTGGCGGTGCGGCCGGCGCTCAAGATCAAGTCCGAGGGCTGGATCATGGCGACCATCGCGCTGGGCATCATCATGAAAAACGTCGCCGAGAACCTCTGGGGCAAGGACGACGTCAAGTTCCCCTCGCCGGTGCCCGAGGTCCCCCTGCAGGTGCTGGGCGCCAACGTGATGCCGATGGAGCTGGTGGTGGTGGGCGGCGCCCTCGCGCTGATGGCCGCCGTGGAGCTGTTCAACCGCCGCTCGATCTACGGCAAGGCGGTGGTCGCGACCGCGTCCGACCGCGACGCGGCGGGGCTGATGGGCATCCACACCGGCCACGTCATCACCTTCTCCTATGCCTTGTCCTGCGCGACGGCCGCCTTCGCGGGTGTGCTGGTGGCGCCACTGACCCTGACCGGCGCCAGCATGGGCGCCTCGCTCGGCTTGAAGGCCTTCGCGGTCGCCATCATCGGCGGGCTGACCTCGGGGCTGGGTGCCATCGCGGGCGGCCTGATCCTCGGGCTCGCCGAAACTTTCACCGGCTTCTACATCTCCACCGGCTACAAGGACGTGCCAGGGCTGGTCCTGCTGCTCGTGGTGCTGGCCCTGAAGCCGGCCGGGCTGTTCGGCAAGACCGCCATCAAGAAGGTCTGATCATGAAGCAGTTCCCCACCAAAACCCTGCTCGGCGGCCTGGCGCTGGCCGCGCTGGCGGCCTTCCCGGCGGCCGTCCCCAACCCCTACTACCTGCACCTGGTGATGGTGATCGCCATCTACGCCATCGTGCTGTTCGGCCTCGACATCGTGGTCGGCTACACCGGCGAGGTGTCGCTCGGCCATGCCGGCCTGTTCGGCATCGGCGCCTATGCGGGCGGCGTGCTGTTCGCCAAGCTGGGGCTGCCGTTCTGGCTCGCCATTCCCGCCGCGATCGCGCTCACCGCCGGCTGCGGCGCCTTGCTGGCCTTGCCGGCGCTGCGCGTGACCGGTCCGTACCTGGCGATGGTGACGCTGGCCTTCGGCACCATCGTGCAGATCCTGATCAACGAGATGGACTTCGTCACCCAGGGCCCGCAAGGCCTGCCGGTGCCCAAGCCCGAGTGGTTCGGCCACCGCATGTCGCAGGTCGAGTTCTACTACCTCGTGATCGCGCTCGCGCTGCTGGCCCTGCTGGTGGTGCACCGGCTGCTCAACTCCCACGTGGGGCGCGCCTTCGAAGCCCTGCGCGGCAGCCCGGTGGCCTGCGACTGCATGGGTGTCTCGGTCTACCGCAACAAGGTGCTGGCCTTCGTGATCAGCGCCGCCTTCGCCGGGCTGGCCGGGGCGCTGTTCTCGTTCTCGGAGGAGTACATCGCGCCGGCCACCTTCAACTTCGAGCTGACCATCCTGTTCCTGCTGGCCATCACGCTGGGGGGGCGCAAGACGCGCAGTGGCGCGGTGATCGGGGCCACCATCGTGGTGCTGCTGCCCAACCTGCTGTCCGACGTCCAGCTGTTCCGGGGTCTCACGGTGGCGATCGCGGTCGCGGTGGCGGTCTACGCCGGGCAGGCGCTGCTGCGTCGCCGGGCGACATGGCGGCAGCTCGCGGTGCCGCTGGCCGGCATGCTGGCCTTTGTCGTGTTCGCGTTCGCGCTGGAGGACATCGCCGAGCACCGGCTGACGATCTTCGGTCTGCTGATCCTCGCGGTCGTCTACTACCTGCCCGACGGCATCATGGGCCCGGTGCGCGCTCTGGCCCGGCGGCTGCGGCCCGCGGCTGCGGTCGGCCGCGACCTGGCCTCGCCCGGCAAGGCCCCGGCGATGGCGCTGCGGACCGTCGCGAAGGCCGGCAGCGGCGGCGCGCCCCTGCTCGAGGCCCGCGGCGTGGTGATGCAGTTCGGCGGCCTGAAGGCGCTCAACGAGGTCGATCTGTCGGTTGCGCCCGGCTCGGTCCACGGACTGATCGGCCCCAACGGCTCGGGCAAGAGCACCATGATGAACGTGCTGACGGGCATCTACACACCGACCCGCGGCAGCGTCGGCTTCGAGGGCCGCTCGCTCGCCGGACGCAGCTCCTCGGACATCGCGCTGGCCGGTGTCGCACGCACCTTCCAGAACGTGCAGCTGTTCGGCGAGATGTCGGCCCTGGAGAACGTGCTGGTCGGGCTGCACCACGGCTATCGCGCCTCGCTGGTCGACGTGGTGCTGCGCACCCGCCGCTGGCGCGAGGAAGAGCAGGCCGCGCGGGCGCATGCGGCCGCGCTGCTCGATTTCGTCGGCCTGGCCGGGCTGGACGGCGAGGAGGCCCGCAACCTGCCGTACGGCCAGATGCGGCTGCTGGAGATCGCCCGCGCGCTGGCACTGGCGCCGCGCGTGCTGCTGCTGGACGAGCCGGCTGCCGGCCTGCCCCCGGCCGAGCTGCCGCAGCTGGTCGCGATGATCCGCAAGATCCGCGACCACGGCATCGCGGTGATCCTGATCGAGCACCACATGGATGTCGTGATGAGCCTGTGCGACCGCGTCACGGTGCTCGACTTCGGCCAGAAGATCGCCGAGGGGCTGCCGGCCGAGGTGCAGCGGCATCCCAAGGTGATCGAAGCCTACCTGGGTGCGGCGGCCGAGGAAGTGCCCGCCGCCGTCCCGCAAGCCGCCATCGCGTAGGAGGAGACAGTCATGCTGAAGATCGACAAGCTGCGTGCCGGCTACGGCGGCACGGACGTCCTGCACGGGATCTCGCTGGAGGTACCGCAGGGCCGGGTGGTGAGCCTGATCGGCTCCAATGGCGCCGGCAAGACCACCACCATGCGGGCCATCTGCGGCATGGTCAAGCCCAGGGCCGGCTCGGTGCGGCTCAACGGCATCGACGTGGCCGGGCTCGATCCGCACCGCGTCGCGCGGCGCGGGCTGGCGCACTCGCCCGAGGGCCGGCGCGTTTTCCCGACCCTGACGGTGGCGGACAACCTGCTGCTGGGCGCCTTTCCGCGCCTGACGGGCAGCCGCCCCCGGGGCGACGTGCAGGGCGACCTGGAGCGCGCGATGGAGCTGTTTCCGCGCCTGAAGGAGCGGCGCCTGCAGCTGGCCGGCACGCTCTCCGGCGGCGAACAGCAGATGCTCGCGATGGCGCGGGCCGTGATGCTGGATCCCGACGTCGTGCTGCTCGACGAGCCGTCGATGGGCCTGGCGCCGGTGCTGGTCGAAGAGGTGTTCCGCATCATCCGCCGGCTGCGCGAGCGCGGCATCACGATGCTGCTGGTCGAGCAGTTCGCGGCCGCCGCGCTGGAGGTCAGCGACTATGCCTACGTGCTGGAGAACGGACGCATCGCGGTGCATGGCGAGGCCCGGCAGCTGAAGCACGACCCGGCCGTGCGGGCCGCCTACCTCGGTGGGGTGCACTGATGGAGCCGGTGCGTGTGGGCTTGTTCGTCACCTGCCTGGCGAACCTGATGCGGCCGTCGGTGGCCTTCGCGAGCGCCAAGCTGCTGACCGAGGCGGGCTGCCGCGTCGAGGTGCCGGCACGCCAGGTGTGCTGCGGGCAGCCGGCGCTCAACAGCGGCGCCCGCAGCGATGCCCGGGCGATCGCGAAGCAGGTCATCGAGGCCTTCGAAGACCACCAGCACGTGGTCGGCCCGTCGGGCTCCTGCATGGCGACCTTGCGCCACGCCTACCCGGACCTGTTCGTCGAGGACCCGGTCTGGGGCCCCAGGGCCAACCGCCTGGCCGCGCGCAGCTGGGAGCTGACCAGCTTCCTGACCGACGTGATGGGCATCACGCAGCTGCAGGCCCGCCTGCCCGGCACGGCGACCTACCACGACAGCTGCGCGGGACTGCGCGAGCTGGGCGTGAAACGCCAGCCACGCGAGTTGCTGCGCTCGGTGGAAGGTCTGAAGCTGGTCGAAATGAAGGACGGTGAGGTGTGCTGCGGCTTTGGCGGCACCTTCTGCGTCAAGTACCCCGAGATCTCCGGCAAGATGGCCGGCGACAAGGCGGCCAACGCCGAGGCGACCGGGGCCGAGCTCCTGCTCGGCGGCGACCTCGGATGCCTGCTGCACCTGGCGGGACGGCTCAAGCGGCAGGGCTCTACCGTGCGCGTCTACCACGTCGCCGAGGTGCTCGCCGGCATGGCCGACGCACCCGGCATCGGTGACCCGGGGGCGCCTGATGCTGCCCGCCAGCCAGCACTTCAAGCAGCGCGCGCGCATCGCGCTGAAGGACATCAGCCTGCAGTCGGCGCTCGGCAAGCTGGGCGAGGAGGGTTTTGTCGCGAAGCGCGCCCGGGTGGTCGCCGAGACGCCGGAGTTCGAGTTCCTGCGCGACGAGGGCCGGCGCATCAAGGACGATGTGCTGCAGCACCTGGACATCTACCTGGAGCGCTACCAGCAGGCGGTCGAGCGCAGCGGCGGCGTGGTGCACTGGGCACGCGACGCGGCCGAAGCACGGGAGATCGTGCTGGGCATCTGCCGGCGTGCCGGGGCCCGGTCGGTGGTGCGCGGCAAGTCCATGGTGGGCGAGGAGATCGGGCTGGCCGAAGCGCTGGAGGAAGCCGGCATGGAAGTCGTCGAGACCGACCTCGGCGAGTACATCGTGCAGCTGGCCGACGAGCCGCCCAGCCACATCATCGCGCCGGCCATCCACAAGACCCGCGCCCAGGTTGCCGAGCTGTTTCGCGCCGCGCACGCGAAGCTGGGACAGCACGGCCCGCGGGAGCAGGTGGCCGACCTGGTGGACGAAGCCCGCCAGGTGCTGCGCGGCAAGTTTTTCGCGGCCGACGTCGGCATCACCGGCGCCAACTTCCTGGTGGCCGAGACCGGCTCCGGCCTGATCGTCACCAACGAAGGCAACGGCGATCTCTCGGCCACCTTGCCACGTGTGCACATCGTGACGGCCGGCATCGAACGGGTCGTGGCCACCCTGGACGACGCGAGCACGCTGCTGCGCCTGCTGGCCCGCAGCGCGACCGGTCAGGCCTGCGAGACCTACACCTCGCTGCACACCGGGCCGCGGCGGCCCGGCGAGACCGACGGCCCCGAGGAGTACCACGTGGTGCTCGTCGACAACGGCCGCACGCGCATGCTCGAAGGCGAATTCCGCGAGATGCTGCGCTGCATCCGCTGCGGCGCCTGCATGAACCACTGCCCGGTCTACGGCGCGGTGGGCGGGCATGCCTACGGCTGGGTCTACCCGGGGCCGATGGGGGCGGTGCTGACACCGCTGTTCGTCGGCTTGGACCAGACCCGCGACCTGCCCAACGCCTGCACGTTGAACGGCCGCTGCCGCGAGGTCTGCCCGGTCAAGATCCCGCTCAACGACCTGCTGCGCAAGTTGAGGACCTTGCAGTTCGAGCAGGGCCTGGCGCCGCCGGCGACACGCTGGGGTGTCAGGGCCTGGGCCGCGGTGGCCCGGCGACCGTGGCTCTACCAACTGCTGGCGTGCCTGGCTGCCTTCGGCTTGCAGCGGCTTGCGGGCAGGCGAGGGCGCTTGCGTTCGCTGCCGCTGGCCGGCGGCTGGACCCTGGTGCGCGACCTGCCGGCGCCGCAAGGCGAGACCTTCATGCAGGCCTGGAAGAAGCGGGAGGCGGCGCGATGACGGACACACGAGCTCTGGTCCTCCAGCGCATCCGGGATGCGCTGGGCCGCGGCGCGCTGAGCGGCATCGCGCTGGCGCAGGTCGGCGCACGCACCGCTCCCCGGGTGGGCTCGCCCGGGCCCGCGGGCAGGGCCGAGTGGGTCGAGCAGTTCGTCGCACGAGCGACGGCGCTGTCGATGACCGTGGCGCGGGTGGTGAGCCGGGAGGAGGTCGCGGGTGCGGTGGCGGCCTATGTCGCCGCCCAGGGGCTGGCACCTCGCGTGGTGGCAGCGGCGCCGCTCGCCGCGCTGGCATGGCCGGCGTCGCTGAGCGTACGTATCGGGCCGGCCCAGCAAAGTGACGCGGTCGGCGTGACGCCGTGCTTCGCGGCGATCGCCGAGACCGGCAGCCTGGTGCTGCTGTCCTCGGCCGCCTCGCCCACCAGCCTGAACTTCGTGCCGGACGACCATATCGTTGTGCTCGGCCGGCAGCAGATCGTCGGCCGCCAGGAGGAGGTCTGGACACGCCTGCGCCGCGGGGGGATGCCGCGCGCGGTCAACATCGTCTCGGGCCCGTCGCGCACTGCGGACGTCGAGCAGGTGGTGCAGCTCGGGGTGCATGGCCCGCGGCGTGTGCATGTGGTGCTGGTGGAGCAGGGCGGCGACTGAGTCGCCGGAACCCGAGCGCCGGGCGGGCATCCGGCGTGCTTCTCCCGTCGTGGAAGCGGCGGGCACCCGCGTGCCGGCCGCCACGTCGAATCTTCAGGAGACCTGCATGGCCATGCCACACGCGCAACCGCTCGACATCATCAGTGTCCGCCCGCTGGGCGCAGCCCTGGGCCAGGTGCAGAGCACCAGTCTGCTCAAGACCGAGCGGCTGCAACTGCTGCATCTGGTGCTGCGCGCCCACCAGGACCAGCCCGAGCATCACGTGGACGAGGAGTGCACGATCCAATGCCTGGAAGGCGACGTCGAGGTCGTGATGCCGGGCGGCACGCGGCGGCTGGGGGCGGGTGAGCTGGTGGTGCTGCCACCGCAGCAGCGGCACTGGCTGCGGGCACGCAGCGATTCGGCCGTGCTGGTCACCCTGTTGTTGCACGGCGGGGACGCCGGGCATGGCGGCGGCGCCGGTGCGCGCAGTCTGCAAGGCGATGCGGGGAAGGGGACCGGCCGCTGAGGGCCGGCGTGCGAGGGCTCAGGCCACCCCGGTATCGGCCTTGGCACTGACCACCACACCACCTCGCTGAACTGGAGCACCGCCTAGGAGAAGCCGCGGCGGGGAACAAGCGGGCCGCGGCGTCCCCGTCGACAGGGAAGGGCCTCAGGGTCCGATGCGGTACAGCGCGAACGGCCGCAGCTGCGGGTCGTCCGTTCCGAGCGGGCCGTAGAGGCACAGCGCCGTGATGTGGCTGGCCGCCAATGCACGCTGCAGCCCGAGGACCCGGTAGTTCAGCCGCAGCGCCTGGCCCGCGACACCGACCTCAAGCATCAGCATGCCGGGCAGCATCGGGTTGTCGGGCGCCGCGATGAAACTGCCGGCGAAAGTCTGCGGTACCCCGGAGGGGGCCGAGAACAGCCCGCTGAAACTGCCGCGGGCGAGAGGACTGGCGGGATCGGTCGGGACAACCAGCAGGCCCAGGTTGAGCGGCCGGTTCACCACCATCTGGAGGGCGCCGGCATAGTTGCCCGACAAGCCTCGGTAGTCGGCGATTGGCGCGCCGACGGGGATGCCGGGACATTCGGGCATGGGCTGGCCCGAGGCGGGGCGAGCGAAAGCCAGCGCCAAGAGGGTGAGGGCAAGACGGCTGAGCATGAACGGACCTCCTTGCGAAAGAGAGGGGCATGGGGCACGGTAAGGGGGCCGCGACCGCGGCGTACCGGGGACGGCCCGCAAAGATTGTGCGTCCGCGGCCCCGGGCCCGAGTGGGACAGTCGCTCAGCCAGCACGAAGGGGCGGGTCGGCCACGCGCCGGCCTGAGGCTTTAGAGTTGGCATCCCGGCCTGTGATGGTCGCTGCCTGTCGCGAGATGCTAGCCCCTCCCCCAGCCCTTCCCGATGGAGATTCGCCTCACCCCTGCACCCTGGCGGCCCTGACTTTCAGCCTGCTGCTGGCAGCCTGCGGCACGGCGGGCCGGGGTCCTCAGCCGGAGCCGGTGCGGCCGGCCGACGCCCGCGCACTGATCGTGTCGCTGCTGCCGCCGGGCATCCCGGATCGCGCCGGATGGGCGACCGATCTCCATGCTGCCCTGACGACCCTGGAGCTGGTGCCCAGCAGTGACAACATCTGCGCGGTGCTGGCGGTGACCGAGCAGGAGTCGACCTTCCAGGTCGACCCGCCGGTACCTCGGCTGGCCGAGATCACCTGGCAGGAGATCGACCGCCGCGCCGAACGCATCGGGGTGCCGGCCCTGGTGGTCCGCACCGCCCTGCGGCTGGCGTCGCCCGACGGACGCAGCTATGCGGCGCGCATCGACGCCGCGCGCACCGAAAAGGAGCTCAGCCGCATCTTCGAGGACTTCATCGGCATGGTGCCGCTGGGCCGGCGCCTGTTCGGCGACTACAACCCGGTGCGCACCGGCGGGCCGATGCAGGTGAGCATCGCCTATGCCGAGCACCACGCGGCGGCGCGGCCCTATCCCTATCCGGTGGACGACGGGCTGCGCAACGAGGTCTTCACGCGGCGCGGCGGTCTGTACTTCGGCACCGCCCACCTGCTGGACTATCCGGTGGACTACGACCGCATGCTCTACCGCTTCGCCGACTTCAACGCCGGGCACTACGCCAGCCGCAATGCGGCTTTCCAGCACGCGCTGTCGATCGCGACGGGCATCCCGCTGGTGCTGGACGGCGACCTGGTGCGCCATGGCGACGAGGGCAGCGACCGTCGTCCCGGCAGCACCGAGAGCGCGGCCCTGTCGCTGGGTCCGCGGCTCGACCTCGGCGCGGCGGCGATACGGCGCGCGCTGGAGCAGGGCCAGGGGCCGGGCTTCGAGCGCACCGCGCTCTACCGGGAGGTGTTCGCGCTGGCTGAGCGCGCTGAGGGCCGGGCGCTGCCGCGGGCGGTGCTGCCGCGCATCGCGCTGCAAAGCCCCAAGATCACGCGCAAGCTGACCACCGAGTGGTTCGCCTCGCGGGTCGAGGCGCGCTACCGGCGTTGCCTGGCGCGTGCCCGGACACAAAGCGCCGGGCCGTCGCCGGGCTGATCCGCGCGTTGCCTATTTGCCGCCTCCCGCGCGCGGCACCGGGCGCAGATAGAGCCGCCGGTCGAACAGCCGCCCGAAGGTGAACAGGCTGCCCAGCATGCCGCCCACGCTGGAGAGCTGGTTGACCGTTCGCACGGCTTCCAGCGCGAACTGCTGCACCACGACACGCTCGCTGACTTCCTTGCCTTCGCTGACCTTGGACAGCCGGTGCAGGACGTAGAGGCCGGCCAGCGCGGACAGCGCGAACAGGAACTCCCAGTGGGTGAAGGAGATGACGGCCCACTCGTTCATGCGGCTGCTGCCGGCCCACTCCAGCACCAGCGCGAGCTTGATGCGTGCGTTCTCCAGCCACTGCGCCATCGCGCCGGCCAGCAGGGGCGCGACGCCACCGAACACCGCGCCGGTCAGGCTGACGGCGGCCAGGTAGGCCGTGGCCTGGCCCTGCGGCGCCAGCTTGAGGCCGATGTTGCCGTTGGCCAGGCCGATGCCGCCGGCGGCCGCGCCCATCACGATGTGCAGCAGGTAGAGCAGCGGCAGCGTGAAGGCATGCCGGGCCGGCTCGGCCACGAAGGCCAGTGCGAGCATGCAGGCGAACCAGGCCGGCAGCGCGACCGACAGGATGCCCTTGTTGGTCAGCCGGTCCGAGATGCGGCCCCAGGCGTAAAGCGTCAGTGCGTTGGCCAGCTGGCTGACCACCCACAGGGTCGTGATGGTGCCCAGCGGATAGCCCAGCTGCTCCATCAGGAAGACCGTCAGGAAGGGCGCGGCAAAGCTGGAGGCGAGGTTCCAGCCCGCCATGAAAACGAGGAAATTGCGGAAGTTGGTGTCGCCGAAGGGCAGCTTCAGCCGCGACCAGACGCTGCCGTGGGCCCAGACGTCCGGCATCTTGTGTTCGGGCACGCGGGCCAGATACCGGCAGCTGATGAAGCCGGTCAGCGCGCCCGCGACCAGGCAGACCGAGTAGGCGTAGATCTTGTTGTCGAAGGGCGCGTGGTCGACGAACAAGCCGGCCGCGAGGGTGCCGACGCAGGCGACGGCGGTGCCCCAGAACAAGCGCCGAGCGAAAAACGCCCCCAGTCCTTCCTGCGGCAGCAACTGGTGCAGCCAGGAGTTCAAGGCGCAGGCGCAGACCGAGCCGAGCGCCGAGATCACGATGTGGGCGGCGATCAGCAGGCTGAGCTGCGTGGGCGCGTCGGAAAGGAAAGGCAGGGAGGCCAGCAGCAGCACCAGTGCGCGCGCCGCGGTGAGGCACAGCACGGCGATCTTGCGGCGCTGGCCGAGGCGCTCGACCAAGGCGATGGCCGGCAGCTGAACGGCCTGGGCGAACAGCGGGATGGCGGCCAGCAGGCCGACATGCACCGGCCGGGCGCCGAGCGCGAGCGCAAAGCCGACCAGGATCACCCCGCCGTGCAGCGAGCCGGCCAGGCTGCCCCAGGCAGAGTCCTTGACGAGGTCGTGCTGGCCTCTTTCGACGTCGGCCGGCGTGACGTGTTCATCGGGGCGGAGTGGCATGGGGCCAGTCCAGCAAGCCCGGGACCCGTGCGGACCGGCGCGGCGTGCCGCATGGCTGTCGAACAGCGTCGCCTGGTGCGTTTCTGCGGCTCGTTGACGCCGGGCGCCGTCTCAGCGCCGGTAGGCCGCGACCCGATCGCGCACCCGCTCGCTGCTCTGCTGGCCGACCTTGCCTGCGAGAGCGACCGAGACCGGGGAGGCCAGCATGCGCGCGAAGGCCTCGCGCACCTGGGCGGGCGTCACTGTCTGCAGGCGCTCGGTCAGCTCCTCCTGAGAGCGCACGCGCCCGTGCACGAACAGATCCTGGGCGGCCGTCTCCAGGCGCCCGTACGGCCGTTCCTGCGCCAGCAGGCTGCGCACGGCGAGCTGGTTGCGGGCGCGCTCCAGGCCGACCGGGTCGGTGGTCTCGGCATGCTGGGCCAGCAGGCTCATCACCTTGTCGAGCAGTTGGTCGACGTGCTCGGGCACCGTCGACGCCTCGATCACGAACTGCCCGCACACCTCCATCACGTCGGCCGAGCAGGCCGCGTGATAGACCAGGCCGAGCCGCTCGCGGATCTGGTCCATCAGGGGCGAGCTCATGCCCTCCCCGAACAGCGCCGCGGCCAGCAGGCTGGACGGGTCGTCGTCCTTGAGCGTCGGGATGGCATAGCCGAGCACCAGGTGGGACTGGCTGGAGCCGCCCAGGCGGCGCGAGCGGACGCCGCCGACATAGTCCGGCGGCACGACCTGGTGGGCGCTGCCGGCCGGCATGCTGCCGAAGGCGGCCTCGACGTCCTTCAGGATGGCGTCCGGATCGACCGGGCCGGCCACGCCGACGATGACATTGGCACCGGTGTACTGACGCTGCACATAGCCGACCAGGTCCTCACGCGTGAAGCGCTCGATGTTGCGCCGCGTGCCGATGATGGGCTGGGCCACCGGGTGGTTGCCGAAGCAGATCTTGTCGAACAGCTTGAACGCGGTGGACAGCGGGTCGTCGTCGTCCTCCATGTACTCCTGCAGGATGACCTGGCGCTCGCGCTCCAACTCGGCCTCGGGGAAGGTGCCGTTGCGCACGATGTCGCCCAGCATGTGCACGAAGCGCCGCGCGTCGTGCGCCAGGCCGCGCATGTGATAGGCGGTATGGTCCTTGTCGGTATGGGCGTTGACCTCCGCCCCGAGCCGCTCGGCATCGAGGTTGATCTGCTGGCAGTCGCGCTCGTGGGTGCCCTTGAAGGCCATGTGCTCGACCAGGTGGCTGATGCCGTTGAGCTGCAGGCTTTCGTGCTGGCTGCCGCTGCGCACGAACACGCTGACGCTGGCGCTGTGCAGGTGCGGCAACCTGAGGGTGAGGACGCGCACGCCGTTGCCGAGGGTGGCGACAAAGGTGTCGGAAAGGGAAGGGCTGGGGTCTGCTGTCATCGTGGAAACGTCGCGGCGCCAGGGGGCGCTGGCGGGAAGACCGGCAGGATACCTCAGCGCGCAGGGGCCCGCGGAAGCTGTCCTGGGAGACGGAGCGGCTTGCTTTTGCGCGTAATCTGCGCTGCGGTGGTTAGCACGCGAAACAGGGGTCGAAGCCGCCTTGATCTCCATTTCTCGCCGTCTAAACTGCTCCGAAGGTCAGATTTCCCCTGGCGATAGCGGAATATCGTCAGCCCAGGCAGTGATTCGAATGCCAAACGCCGCGGCCCTGTGAGCGGGGCTCGCCGGTGGTTGCCGATCCGGTGCTGAACGACCTTGGCCGATCACGCTCCTGAGTCCGCAGAACGCGGTCATGGGCACCGTATCGGCCGCGGAAAATCAAGCACGACGGTTCGGACCATCGCCCGAGCCGGGAGGGTGGCTGGCGCCTGCCGCCATTCAAGGAGTTTGTGATGACCCTCTCGAAAGCCATCGGTCCAGCCTTGCTGGTTTTGCTCGGAATACCTGCGTCAGCCAGCGCTGAAGACCTTCCATTGACCTTCCAGCGACTATCCGGACATGCCGGTGTGCGAACCACCGTTTTCCGTGCCGCCCTGACGCTCAGCAATCTCCAACGCATTCAGGCGGTCATCCTGGAGGATAGCGAGTCCGTGACCGGCGGCGGATATGGCCGGGCTTCGGGGTTCGACGTTGACGGCATCAAGATCTCATCGACATGGGCCGTTTCGGCCGCACAGGCCAGTGCAGCCCCGGCCCTGGACTTCTTCGACTTCAATACAGCCGAAACCTCGTTCACACCCGGCACCCAGCGGGCCCCCGTCGATGTCAAGCTGAACGGGACTGATGCGACGGGCAGTGCCGTCGATTTCGCTGCTGCCTCGCTGGCGGCCTTCGACGGCACCGGCATCATCAACCGTCCCGTCGGGGCGGCCACCGGGTCCATCAGTCTCGGCGACGGCGGGCGGCTCAGTTTCGATCTGACCTCGGACATCACTGCCGCCGCCTTGCCGCTGTATCTCTATGTCGGTGAGGCCATCACGGGTCCGGGCGAAGGCGTCAACGCTTTCATCACGGTGGTACCGGAACCGCAGACCTGGGCACTTTTTCTGGCGGGCGTGGCCGGTGTCGGGCTGGCTTCACGCCGGAGGCGACGCCACTGAGGCGGGGTGAGAGCCCGCGGACCCTCCGCGTCCTGCGGGGAGTCCGCGTCGCAGAAGCCATCTCTACCGCAACAACGACAACGTCGGGTGCCCAACTCCGGCTACCTTCGCGTCCTGAGGGGTGCTGCTTGTCGATGGCAACTCCTCAGGGCGGTCCTGAACTGCCGGCCAGGCGGCATATGTGTTCGATCAACTTGAGCCTTTGACCCGGCCGGACCGGCCCGCGCAGGCTGCCTGATCGCCCCCTCGCTGTACTTGTTTTTCCCCTCGTCCGTCACTATCCAGTTGCCTGTGCCACTTGCGCAGCATCGTCCAATACGTACAGCTCCCGCTTTTCATAATTCACTCTGCGCTGTACCCGCCGCGTCCTGGTCCGGCACCTTCCGGTGTTTGAGCTGGTGCGCTCGAATTTAAAAACTTGGGTGAGGTTGAATATGTCCCTGGGGCTTTGTCATTTGCATCCCGAATGTTTCGAGTTCCCTGCGTATGTCACGGAGCAGCGTGAAAATGCTGTGTGCCTCGACCGTTCATTCTTCTACCCAGGCGGCGGCGGGCAGTTGCCGGACCGCGGAGTGTTGCGGTGGGCGACAGGTCAGGCAGAGGTGATCGACATCAAAAGCATCGATGGAAAGGTGTGGCATGTGCTGAACCGGGAGGACTTGCCTACTCACAAGGTCGTCGGAATTGTAGACAAGTCTTTCCGCTTGATGATGTGTCAACTACATACCGACTTGCATATCCTGAATGCGATTGTCTTCAAGCATTTTCGTGGCGCGCTGGTAACAGGCGTTCAGATGGCCGAGGACGGTACGGCGCGAGTCGACTTTGATTTGCCGCAGGTTGCTAGCGCCGACTTGCGTGTTCTCGAGTCCGAAGTGAACTCGGTGATCGAGGCGGGATTGCCCGTCCGGGAGTTGTTTATGCCGCTGGACGTGGCGCTCGCCGAACCTGGATTAATCCGAAGTCGCTCCGTCGCGCCGCCTCCTCAAGCGGACGGGGGCGTGCGTATTATCGAGATTGAAGGACTTGACCGCCAGGCATGCGGGGGAACGCATCTGACTTCAACCTCCGATTCGGCGTTTATCCGAATCCTGAAAATAGAAAATAAGGGGCAACGAAACCGAAGGGTTCGAATTCGGCTCGATGCATGAATCCTCGTTTCTGCTCCACATGGTCATGGAGATGGTCGCTCAGGGCGGAATGGCGACGCGGGCTTCCTCAGCGTCCGTGTGAACTGACTGGGGGTGATACCGTAGACACGCTTGAAGTGGCGAACGAAATGGCTTTGATCAAAAAACCCGGACGATACGGCTGTTTCTGCGCTGCTCAAACCATTTTCCAGAAAACGTCGGGCCGCTTTCAGTCGTACTTGTACCAGGAAGGCGTAGGGAGATATGCCCCGATGTTTGCGAAACACGCGCAAAAAATAGAACTCGCTGAGCCGTGTCAGACGCGCCAGTTCTGCGATCGTGATGGGGGATGAAAAATTGGCTTGAATATATTCGACGGCAGAAGATACGGGCGACGCTTCATTGCCGAGCGTCTCTGGTTCGAACCGGGGCTCACCATGGTGTTCATGCAGGGCGTTTATTGCGTCGAGCAGACATGATTGTTTCTCAGCCGGATCCCGGCTTTCTTCGAAAACGGTGTGCGCGTGCTGCATCACGCGCGCGAGCCGCTGATCCTGGATGCAATTGTGATTGAAGTAAACCGGTGCCGCCTTCCTGTGCGACAGCGCCGTGGCGAGTGCCGCGATGCCCAAGTTATCGATATAGAAGGCGCGATACTGCCATCCTGGTTGCTCTATCGTGCCTCCCTGGTGCGCTTCGCCCGGGTTGTAGACCAGCAGTTGCCCCTTTGTCGACACGTCCGTTCCACGTTGCGTCACTGATTTGCCGGCGCCGTTCACGGTCACGGCAATGACCAATTCATCATGCGCATGGGGCGCATATTGAAAATTGCGAAAGTCTGCCTTGAGGAGGCTGATGCCAGCAAATTCGGGGTCGGTCCAATACTCCGAGTGATTGTGTGGATCCCTCCTGGCCATGCGCGTCACCCTTGGGGTCACAAAAATCTGAACTCTAGTTCATTCTTTTCCATACTTGCAACTGCAGGAGGTATCGGAGGTTGGACGCTTGCACTCGAGCCGCCAGCAAAGGCCCAGTCCCCGTCCGACCACCAGGCAAATATCGCAGTTGCAATGTGCCAAAGAGTGAATTAGTGTTCATGTCATCGTGAACCTGAGTTCATTTCTTCATGGTCTACCGCAAAACCGACACCGTTGAGGCACGTCTCGCAGACAACCGCAACCGTATCCTGACGGCGGCGCGTGCCTTGGTCAGCGAGGGTGGCTGGCGAGAGGCTCAAGTCAGCCATGTTGCCGCCGCAGCGGGCTTGGCGACCGGGACGGTGTACCGCTACTTCCCCTCAAAAGCCGACCTGTTTGTCGAGGTGCTGTCGGCCGTGTCTCAGCGCGAGGTCGATGTCGTGGACACCATTGCCAATGGCCCCGAGCCGGCGGTCCTGCGGCTGCATGCCGCCGTGGCGGCTTTCGTCAAGCGTGCCATGCGGAACCGGCGATTGGCATACGCCCTGATCGCCGAGCCTTGCGACCCGGAAATCGATCAAGCCCGCCTGGCCTACCGGCACGCGATCAGCAGGCAGATCATGCGCATCGTCCGCGATGGCCAGGAAGCCGGTGACTTCCGAGCAGACATCGACGTCAGCATCGCGGCGACGGTCATCGTCGGTGGGTTCATGGAAGGCCTGATCGGGCCGCTATCGCCGCTCAACACCGACTTCGAAGCGGCCGAGGTTCAGAACATCGAACGTGTGCGTGAGCTCGCCGGCCGCATCGCCGACCTCTGCTGCGCAGCAGTGTCTACATCACCCGGGACGTCCACTTCCGTTCACGGGCTCGCCACTTCCCCGCCGAGGCAAGCATGAATGCCCCCGACACATCGGAACCGCTACCGCCAGTTGAACCGACCCCTGATTGTCGCGTCACGCACATCGTCAAGAACCAGGCACGCGCGGCGACCGGGTTCAACGCCTTCGACGGCGACGCCGTTCTTGCCGCTGCGATTGAACGCGAGGCGCCCTGGGCTGCAGGCCGCTGTTCCGCTCTCGGGAGCTTGGCGGGCGAGGAAGACGTTCAGGAGTTGGCTCGACTCGCCAACCAGAACCCGCCCCAACTCAAGACGCACGACCGTTACGGCAACCGGATCGATTGGGTGGAGTTCCACCCGGCTTGGCATGAGTTGATGGATCTGGCCTGGAAGCACGAAGTGCACTCGCTGGCTTGGAGCTCGGCGGGCCCGCAGCCCCACTTTGCGCGTGCCGTGCTGTCCTATCTTTGGAACCAGGTCGAGCATGGCACCGGCTGTCCCGTAGGCCAGGCCTACGCCGCCTACTCGGGCTTCAAGGCCGAGCCCGCGTTGAAGATCTGGGCTGAGAAGGTCCGTGGCACACAGTACGAGTTCAGCCGGCGGGAGGTCGCACAGAAGTCCGCTGTGGTGATCGGTTTCGCGATGACAGAGAAGCAAGGCGGGTCTGACCTGCGGGAAACCCAGACGACCGGTGTCTTCTCGCATGCCTCCGACTACCACGGCGCGACCGCCCTCTGGTACGAGTTGTCGGGCCACAAGTGGTTTTGCTCGCTGCCACAGTCGGATGGCTTCTTCACGCTGGCCAAGGTGGCGGGCGAAATCACCTGCTTCTTTTTGCCGCGCACCTTGCCGGACAACACGCACAACCGGTTTTTCATACAGCGGCTGAAGGACAAGTGCGGCAACCGGTCCAACGCTTCCAGCGAGATCGAGTACAGCGGCAGCCTGGCCATCCGCGTAGGAGCCGAAGGTGCCGGCATTCGCGAGATCCTTTCACACGCCCACCTGACCCGGCTGGATTTCGCCATAGGGTCCGCAGGCCTGATGCGTCAAGCGCTGACACTGGCTCTGAACCACACCGGTACGCGCAAGGCCTTCGGTGTGCGCTTGGCACGACAACCGATGATGGCCAATGTACTCGCCGACATGGCCGTCGAAGTTGAAGCAGCGACCCTGCTGGCATTGCGTGTGGCGAAGGCGACGGACCATATCGGAAGCGACGAGCAGGAAACGGCGTTCGCCCGTGTCGCCACCCCCATCGCGAAGTTCCTCAACTGTTCCCGAGCTCCTGCCATTGCCTATGAAGCGGTGCAGTGCCACGGCGGCAACGGGTTCATCGAAGAAAACCCGATGGCGCGGATCTACCGAGAAGCACCGCTCAACAGCATCTGGGAGGGCACGGCGAACATGATGTGCATGGACGTCCGCCGTGCATTGATGAAGGACGGGAACTGCCGTGCGGCCTTGCTGGCGGAGTTCAGATCTCTTCGCGGTTTCAACAGGCAGTTCGATGCTTTCATTGAGCGCCTCGACCCTTTGCTCGAGGGCATGTTGCACGACGAGTTCCTGGCACGGCCGGCCTGCGAAGCGCTGGCCCGAGCCATCCAAGGCGTACAGCTGATTCGACACTCCACCGATGAGGTGGTGCGCTGCTTCTCGGAGACGCGCTTGAGTTCGGTTTCCGGCATCTCGGGCTCACTGCTCGGAACCCTGGGGGCGTCGATCGGCAAGGCACAGGTCGACGCCATCGTCGACCGTGCTCACGTTATTCACTGATGGATGCGAAAGGAGGTGAAACATTCCCGGAGTTGAACGGTGTCGGCCCCCCGCGCTGGTTCGAGGTCCGACTCCCTAGGCCGGCCGGCGGGTCGGCTTCAAGAGGCCCAGCCGTCGGGCCAGGCGGTGGAAGTTGCTGCGATCCATGCCGGCTTCGCGCGCGACACCGGCCAGCGAGCCCCCGTGTCGCATCAGCGCCGTTTCGATCCACTGGCGCTGAAACGCCTCGGTGGCCTCGCGCAGCGTCTTGCCGCTTGTCGCGGCTGCGACCGGGCGGCCTGTGACGGCCTCGGGCGCGGCCGCGGTGGTCGGCTCCGACAAACCGAGGTGGCGCGGCTCTATGCTCACCCAGCGGACCGTGCGGCCTTGCTCGGCCACCGCGCGCAAGGCCGCTCGCGCGATCACGTGTTCCACCTCCCGCACATTGCCTGGCCAGGGCTGGCCCAGCAAGGCGGCCTTGGCGGCCGGTACCAGGCGCAGGTTGCGGGCGCCCAGGCGGTGCTGGTTCTCTTCGAGGAAGCCGCCTGCCAGCGCGAGCACGTCGCGGCCGCGCTCGCGCAGCGGCGGCACCCGCAGCGGGAACACCGACAAGCGGTGGTAGAGATCGGCGCGGAAACGCCCGGCCGCGACCTCGGCCGCCAAGTCGCGGTTGGTGGCTGCGATCACGCGCACGTCCACGTGCAGCAGCGCGTCGCTGCCCGGGCGCTGCAACTCGCCGCTCTGCAAAGCCCGCAAGAGTTTGGCCTGCACGGTGACCGGCAGTTCGCCCACCTCGTCGAGGAAAAGCGTGCCGCCGTCGGCCAGCTGGAACCTGCCAGCGCGGTCCTGCGTCGCGCCTGTGTAGGCGCCTTTGCGATGCCCGAACAGCTCGCTGTCGGCCAAGGTCTCGGGCAGGGCGGCGCAGTTCACCTGGACCAGCGGCTGGTCGCGGCGCGCCGACAGCGCGTGCAGCCGCTGGGCCACCAGGTCCTTGCCGACACCGGTCTCGCCAATGACGAGCACCGTCAGATCCGTGGCGGCCACCGTGTCGATTTCGCGCTTGAGCTGCAGCATCGCGGCGCTCTTGCCGACCAGCTCGCGCAGCACCGGATCGCCGCGCTGCAGGGTCCGGGCCAGCAAACGCTCGCGCCGGGCTTCCTCGGCCAGCCGGGCGATGGTCCGGATGGACTCGATGCCGGACTCCATCAGGCCCGCCAGCGCGCGCAGCTGTGCCGGTCCGACGGCATCGAAACTGCCCGGCGTCAACGCGTCGAGCGTGAGCAGCCCCCACAGGCGGCCCTCGATATGCAGGGGCGCTCCCATGCAGTCATGCACCGGCAGGATCTCGGGCTGGCCCTCCACCAGGCCGTCATAGGGGTCCGGCAGGCCGCAGTCCGCGGCAAAGCGCAGCCCGGTGGGCGAGGCCAGCAGCTGCGCCAGCCGGGGATGGGCCTCGGGCCTGAAGGCGCGGCCCAGCGTCTCTTCGCTCAGCCCATCCACCGCAACCGGCCGCAGCACGCCGTCGGCGAGCCGCAGCAGCGCCAGGGCGTCGCAGGGCACCACCGCTCGCGCCGAGGCCAGCAGCTGGCGGTAGCGTTGCTCTTCTGAAAGAGAAGGAGAGGTCGTCATGACTGCATTGTGGTCCATAGGACCACATTCCGCTGTGGTCACTACCACAACATCGACGTGCGGTATTGCCTTAAATCAAGGACTTGCGAGCATCCCGGCGCTGGCCCGCATCTTGAAATAGAGCAAGCACCACAACTCGTCCGGAGGACCCTCGATGCTCAGCGAGCAGACCATTCGCCTCGTGAAGGCCACCGTGCCCGTGCTGCAGCAGCACGGCGAAGCCATCACGGCGCACTTTTATCCCCTGATGTTCCGCACCCACCCGGAGGTGAAGAGCTTCTTCAACGAGGCCCATCAGGCCGAGGGCACCCAGGCCCGTGCGCTGGCGCGTGCAGTGCTTGCCTATGCCACGCATATCGACCGTCTCGATGCACTCGTCGGGGAACTGCCGCGCATCGTGCAGAAGCACGTCTCGCTCGGTGTGGCGCCTGAACACTACCCGGTGGTGGGCCGCTGCCTGCTGGCGGCCATCAAGGAGGTGCTGGGCGACGCCGCCACCGACGACATCATGGCGGCCTGGGCTGAGGCCTATGGAGCGCTCGCGGATCTTCTGATCGCGGCCGAGTCCCAGGTTTACCGCGACAAGGCGGCCCAGCCGGGCGGCTGGCAGGGCACCCGCAGTTTCCGTGTGGCGCGCAAGCAGGCCGAGAGCGAGCTGATCACCTCCTTCTATCTCGAACCCGCCGACGGCGGGCCGCTGCTCGCCTTCCAGCCGGGTCAGTACCTGACCCTGGTGCTGACGCTGGACGGCGAGACGCTGCGGCGCAACTACTCGCTGTCGGACGCACCCGGCAAGCCCTGCTACCGCATCAGCGTGAAGCGGGAGGAAGGCGGCCGCGTGTCCACCTGGCTGCATGACCATGCCGAGGCGGGCACCGAACTGCAGGTCCAGCCGCCCTGCGGCGACTTCGTGCTGGACCCCGAGGCGCCGCGCGAGCGCCGGCTGCTCCTGGTCACCGGCGGCGTCGGCATCACGCCGGCCGTGTCGATGCTGGAAGCCGCCGCGCCGACCGGGCGCCCCATCCATTTCGTGCACGCCGCGCGGCACGGCGGCGTGCATGCGTTCCGCGCCCGGGTGGAGCAGCTGGTCGAGCAGCATCGCAATGTGCGCGCGGTGTTCATCTACGAGCAACCCAGGGCGCAGGACCGGGCAGACGCCACGGGCCGCTTGACCCGGGCGCTTCTGGCACGCGAGCTGCCGGCTGACCGAGACGTGGACCTGTATTTCCTCGGGCCCAAGCCTTTCATGCAGGCCGTGCACGACATGGCCCTGGCGCTGCAGGTGCCCGCGCAGCGGCTGCGCTACGAGTTTTTCGGGCCCCGGGACGTGTTCGAGAGCGCGGCCGGCGAGCAAGGCACGCCGGTCTGAGGCTGCCGGGGGCGCGCGCGCCGCCCCCTGGCACGCTGCTCGGCCGAGGGCGGGCGGCGAGACCAGTACTTACGTGCTCGTCCCCGCGCGCCGAGCCGGCTGCCTACCATGGCGCTCGATCCGAGACACCGTTCGAGGCCTGCACAACGCGGGCCGAAGGAGGAGACCGCATGGAAGAAACCCGCCCCAGCCGCACCGCTTGGCGTGTGGCGACACTGCGCGCCCAGCATCAGCTGCTCGACGACGAGCCCAAGGTGTTTGTCGACCCGGTCTCGCTGCGCATCCTGGGCGAGCAGGAAGCGGCCAGGCTGCGCCGCGCCCCGGGGCGCCCCAGGGGCAAGATGGCGCGACGCATCCGCGCCGACGTGGTGGCACGCAGCCGCATCGCCGAGGAGGCGCTGGACGAGGCGGTGCGGCGCGGCGTGCGGCAGTACGTCGTGCTCGGGGCGGGACTCGACACCTTCGCCTATCGCAACCCCTATCCGGCGTCGCAACTGCGGGTCTTCGAGGTCGACCATCCGGCCACGCAGGCCTGGAAGCGGCAACTGCTGGACCAGGCGGGCATCGAGATCCCGGCGTCACTGACCTTCACGCCGGTGGACTTCGAATCGCAGACCCTGGCCGAGCGCTTGCGGGCTGCCGGCTGGCGGGCCGAGGAGCCGGTGTTTTTCTCATGGTTGGGCGTCACGGTCTACCTGACGCCGGCCACCGTGAGGGGGACCCTGCAATGGATCGCGCAGTCCACCGCGCGCGGCAGCGGCATCGTGTTCGACCACCTCGTGCCGCCGGCCTCGATGCGACCGGGCGAGCGCTGGGCCTCGCGGCTGGTGGCCTGGCGCTGCGCCTGGATGGGCGAACCCTGGCATTCCTACTTCGACGCCGGTCCGCTGATGCAGGAACTGCACGACATGGGCTACGCCCAGATCGAGTCGCTGGGCGCCCGGGAGATCAACGGTCGGCTGTTCGGCGGCCGCGTCGACGACCTGCGCTTCAGCCGCATGCTGCGCCTGATGAAGGCGCAGGTGTGAGGCGGCCGGCGCTGCGCCGCGTCAGGGCGGAAGGTCCCCGTCCGGCGGTCGCCGTGGCGCCGCAGCGGCCTGGCGGGCCTGCTCGCGCAGCATGAAAAGGTAGAGGCTCTCGACCTTGGTCCGCGCCCACGGCGTGCGGCGCAGGAACTGCAGGCTGGAGCGCACGCTGGGATCGCTCGTGAAGCAGCGGATGGCGATGCGGCGGCCCAGCCCGGGCCAGCCGAAAAACGCCACCAGCTCGGTCAGGATCTGCTCCAGCGTCTTGCCGTGCAGCGGGTCTTTGGAAACGGCGGGGTGCATCCCTCGCATCATGCCCCGTTTCTGCGCCAGCGCCCCGGCCGGTGCGCGCTCAGGCGCCCTGGAAGGGGCCGCGCACCTCGTAGGTCAGTCCGAGCCCGTGGGTGCCGCGCTGCGAGCTGAAGTACAGGCGTGTGCCGTCGGGCGAGAAGGCCGGGCCGGTGATCTCCGAATCGTCGTGGCCTTGCACCTGCACGATGGGGGCGACGCTGCGGTCGGGCCCGATGACGCAGATCTGCATGTCGCCGCCGTCCTCCGCGACGTAGAGCTCGCCGCGAGACGAGACCACCAGGTTGTCCACCCCCGAGAGGATCGGGTCGGGCGCGGTGCCGGCGTCGTAGACGATGTCGAGGCGGTCGCTCGCAGTGTCGAGCGCCCAGACCCGGTTGTCGCCCTTGGTCGTGAAGTAGACCTGCCCGGCGTGGAACCAGATGCCCTCGCCGCCGTTGAAGGGGCTGCTTTCGCGCACCTGGCGCCGCGTTCGGATGCCCCAGGCGCGCGGGTTGGGGTTGGGCAGCGGCAGCCAGTCGATCTGGAAGGGGGCGGCCGCGCCGTTGCGGCGCGCCACCTCCAGCCGTCCCCGGCTGAGATCGCCGGGGACGGCCGGACGGAAGCGGTAGAGCCGGCCGTCGGCCTTGTCCTCGGTCAGGTAGAGGAAGCCGCTGCGGGTGTCGACGGTGACCGCCTCGTGGTCGAACCAGCCGAGCGCGTCGCGGGCCACCGCGGGCCGCTCCCCGGTGGGGTCGCATTCGAGCACCCGCCCGCGGTCGGTCTCCTCGCAGGTCAGCCAGGTGCCCCACGGCGTGGGGCCCCCCGCGCAATTGCGCTCGGTTTCGCTGCAGATGCGCCGGGCGCCGCGTATCTCGCCGTTCGCGTCGAAGCGGATCGCGCCGACGCCGCCCGCGCCGAGCGGGAGCTCCGAGTTGGAGACATAGATCCAGCCGCCGTCTCCCATCGGGAAGGTGGCGCCACCGTCGGGCGCGGCGTGCCAGAGGTGCAAGGTGCCGGATACGAAGTGGCCGCTGCGCGCGATCACCCGCGAGCTGAAGCCGGCGGGCAGGCGCAGCCCGTCGGCATTGGGCGGCAGCAGCTCGCCGAAGCCGCCGGGCGCGACGATACGCTGCAGGCCCTGGTCCAGCCGGGGGTTGGCAGGCGTGGCGGGCAGCCCCTGGGCCCAGGCGGCGGCCGGACCCAGGGCCAGCAGGCCGCCGGCGAACAGGGATTGACGCAGGAACTCGCGCCGCGCGGCAGGCGCGGACGGGCAGGAATCGGTCATAGAAAAAGATCTCCAACGTGGGTGGAGCCGGCCTCGGCGCAGGCGCTCGGGCCGGTTCCTTTCGAGCGAGGCGCAGGACCTCGGGGAACGGCGAGCCGGCAGTCTGCGTTGCCGTTCGGCCCTGCGCCAGTCCTGGGGACACCGAACACAGGTTTTTAGCGGCTGTCACCGAAACGTCGTGCGAACTGTGCTTGCGCCGCGTCCGGGTGGCGGCTCGCAGTGCAGGGCAGGGGGCGGTGCCGGTGATCGAGAAGACGAAGACCTGAGACATCGGGGAGGGCGGAGCGAGCAGGCCGCCCCGCATTCGCGGGGGGCGGGCGCCGCAGGCCCTGGTGAGCCCGCCGCCCCGTCCTAGACTGCTTCCTTGAGTGGCACTCACTTCTTGAAGTCATCCCGCCGGTGACGATCTTTCGGCGGCTTCTCTACGGGCGATTCCAGTGAGCCGCCATGGGAGGTCCGGGCGCCTTCCGCGCCGCGAGACGCACGATCCACACCACCAGGGAGAGAGTTGATGAGCGCCTACCAGGCCCTCCGCCAGACCGCCCGGGTGCTCGGCGCCGTGCCGGGCATCCGCCACGCGCGACAGGTCGCCTACCGGCGGCGCTTCCTGCAGAACGAAAACCGCAATCTGTTCCTCGGCGTCTATCCGAGCTTCGAGGAAGCGGCCCGCCGCGCACCCCCGGTGCGCCCGCTGGGTTATGACAACCCGCACTCGGCGCGGATGTACGCGCCCTGCGTCTACTCCTACGACTACGCGGCGATGTTCTGGCTCGATCGCTCCTTCGCCGAGGGCCTGCGCAGCGTGTTCGACCTGGGCGGCCACGTCGGCATCAAGTACCACGCCTTCCGGCCCCACATGGCCTATCCGCAGGACCTGCGCTGGACCGTCTGCGACGTGCCGGCCGTGGTCGAACGCGGCCGCCAGATCGCCGCCGCGCAGGGGCACAACCCGCAGCTGCGCTTCACGACCGACTTCAGCGAGGCCAGCGGCACCGACGTGTTGTTCGCCTCCGGCAGCCTGCAATACCTCCCGCAGACGCTCGGTCAACTGCTCGGGCAACTGGCGGCGCTGCCGCGCCGCATCATTCTCAACATCACCGCGGTCCACCCCACGCGGAGCTACATCACGCTCAACAGCATAGGCACCGCCTTCTGTCCCTACCGGGTGGTCGCCCGCGAAGAGCTGCTGGCCGACTTCAAGGCGCACGGCTATCTGCAGCACGACGCCTGGGAGAACGCTGGCAAGACGCTGGTGCTGCCCTTCGTGAAAGGCCTGGACCTCGAGTCCTACAGCGGTTTCTGCTTCGACCTCCAAAGCGGCTGAACCCGCGTCCATCCAGAGACGGCCTCGGCCCAAGGCCGAGGCCGTCTTCTTTCGTCTTCCGACGTGAGGCCGTGGTGCCGTGCGGGTCCGAAGCCGGCATGGCATGGTGCAGCGCAGCGGCTTTTCGTTAGAATGCGAATCAATCGCATTTCTGCTTAACAAATGTTCTTGCTTCCATGGACAGGGCGAGGCGCGGCCCAGCGCGCCAGGCGTTGCGGGGATCTGTCATGAGGTCCCCCGGACGGAGCTTGTGGCGATGGCCGATCGCTCTCGGTCTGCTGAGCGCAAGCGGCCTGCTGAGCGCCCTGGTGTCCGACGGCTGGGGTGACGCCTGGTCCTGGCTGGCGCTGGGCGTCCCGGTGCTCGTGATGGCATGGTTCGGGCTGCGCCGCCCAGCCCGCTGCGCCGAGGCCTCCGACCCGGGCGGCGCTTCGACGCCCGCCGCCGCAGGGTCCGCCGCCTTCCTGCCCGATTCCCGCACCCCCTCCTGACACCCATCATGCAAAGCGCCCGCGCCCTCAAGACCTGGTCCTGGCTGCACAAGTGGAGCAGCCTGGTCTGCACCGTGTTCATGCTGCTGCTGTGCATCACCGGGCTGCCGCTGATCTTCCACCACGAGATCGAGCACCTGCTCGGCACCGAGGTCGAGCCTCCGGCCATGGCGGCCGACGCGCCGCGCGCCAGCCTCGACCGGGTGCTCGACGTGGCGCGCTCGCGCCACCCCGACCGGCTGGTGCAGTTCGCGTCGCCCGACGAGGACGACGACCGGGTCTGGTTCGTCACGCTGACGCACACGCCGGAGCCGACCGACGACTTCCGCTCGGTCGCGGTGGACGCGCGGAGCGCCGAAGTGCTGGCCCAGCCGCGCTTCGACGAAGGGTTCATGTACGTGATGTTCAAGCTGCACGTCGACCTCTTCGCGGGGCTGCCGGGCAAGCTGTTCCTCGGCCTGATGGGGCTGCTGCTGCTGGTGGCCATCGTGACCGGCGTGGTGCTGTACGCTCCCTTCATGCGCAAGCTGCCATTCGGCGAGGTGCGGCACGACCGCTCGCCGCGGGTCAAGTGGCTGGACCTGCACAACCTGCTGGGCATCGTCACGCTGGTGTGGGCGCTGGTGGTCGGTGCCACCGGCATGATCAACACCTGGGCCGACCTGCTGATCAAGTACTGGCAGCACGACCAGCTGAGCGCGCTGCTGGCGCCCTATCAGGGCCGGCCGGTTGTGCCGCAGGCCGAGCGCGCCTCGGTGCAGCGCGCGCTGGAGGCCGCGAAGGCCCGGGCGCCGGGCATGAAGCTGTCCTTCATCGCCTTTCCCGGCACGGCCTTCTCCAGCCCGCACCACTACACCTTCTTCCTGCGCGGCGAGGAGCCGCTGACCTCGAGGCTGCTGCAGCCGGTGCTGGTGGACGCGAGAACCGCGCAGGTGACGGCCGCGCCGCACATGCCGTGGTACCTCGATGCCTTGCTGGTCTCGCAGCCGCTGCACTTCGGCGACTACGGCGGCATGCCGATGCAGATCCTCTGGGCCCTGCTCGACATCGCGACCATCGTCGTGCTGGGCAGCGGGCTCTACCTCTGGCTCAAGCGCAAGCAGCCGCGCAGCCTCGCCGAGGTGCCCGGGGTCACGCTGTCCGACGCAAGCGCGCCCGGGGCGGCCGCCGTGCCCGCGGGTGCCGCGCGCCAGGGCGCGACCTGAACCTCGGCGGCGCCCGAGCCAGCGGCGCCGACGGCCCTCGCCGTCCCGATAAGGGCAGAGCGCGCGGGGGCATCCGCAGGGTGGCAGGATAGGGGGCGATGTACACAGAGCTTGGCCAGCCTCTCAGACCCACCGGAAGCGGCTCCGCGGCGCTCGTGGTCGCGCGCGGCCCGACCCCGGGAGCCCGGCGATGAGCGGGCCGCGGTCGGCCCCGGACCCCGAGCGCGCCGGGGACCCAGCGGCGCCCGGCGTCCCGGCCGGTCCCGAAGACGAGCACCTTGCCGCGCGCCGCGCTGCCGAGGCCGCGGCCGAAGCGCTGGCCGCCGCCAACACGGTCCTGAGCGCCCGGAAGGACGCGCTGCAGGCCACGCTCGACGCCATCGCCGACGCCGTCGTATCGACCCATGCCGACGGATGCGTCGCGTCGATGAACCCGGCGGCCGAACGGCTGATCGGCATGCCGGAGGATCTCGCCCTCGGGCGGCCGCTGCTGCAGCTGGTCCGTCACCTCGACACCTCGACACACTACCCGCACGCTTCGCCGGTGTCGGAGTGCATCGGCAGCGGCGCGGTGGTGCGCAATGTCCAGCCCTACACCCTGCAGCGTGGCGACGGCAGCGAGCGGCTGGTCACCGACAGCGCGGCACCGCTGCGCGCCGCCGATGGACGTGTCACCGGCGTGGTCTGGCTGTGTCGCGACCTGACGGAGCAGCACTCGACCTCGGATCGGCTGCTCCATGGCTGGGCGCAAGACAGTCTGACGGCCCTGGCCAACCGCACCGAGTTCGAGCGTTGCCTGGTCCAGGCAACGGCCGGCGGCGGGCTGGTGTGCCACCTCGACCTGGACCAGTTCAAGATCGTCAACGACACGCTGGGCCACGTCGCCGGCGACGAACTGCTGCGGCAGGTCGCGGGGCTGCTGCGCAGCGGCGTGCGGCAGACCGACACGCTGGCACGGCTGGGCGGCGACGAGTTCGGGCTGCTGCTGCCCGGCTGCCCGGTGCCGCGCGCCCGCGACATTGCCGAGGCGCTGCGCGAACGGGTCGCGTCCTTCCGCTTCGACTGGGCCGGGCAGCGCCATGCGGTCAGCCTCAGCGTGGGCATGGCCGAGCTGGAGGCCGGCGGGGATGTCTCGGGCGTCCTGAGCCATGCCGCGCTGGCCTGCCAGGCGGCCAAGGAAGGCGGGCGCAACCGGGTGGTCCTGTTCGACGACAAGGACCCGCTGTGGCAGCACCGGAAGATCGAGATGGGCTGGGTGCCGCGCATCCGCCGCGCGCTGGACGAAGACCGTTTCACGCTGTTTTTCCAGCCCATCGTCGCCACCGCCGGCGGGCCGAGCAAGATCCTGCGCGGCGAGCTGCTGTTGCGCCTGCACGACGAGGCCGGCCGGCTGCTCGGGCCGGGCGCCTTCATTCCCGCCGCCGAGCGCTTCCAGCTGATGCCGGCGCTCGACCGCTGGGTGGTGCGCAAGGCGGTCGCGTGGCTTCAAGAGTTGCCCGGCGTGGCCGCCTCGGTGAACATCTCGGGCCAGTCGCTTTCGGACGCCGACTTCCTGGCCCACGTGGTGCAGCAGTTCGAAGACACCGGGCTGGAGCCGCGGCGCGTGTGCCTCGAGATCACCGAGACCGCTGCCATCGGCAATCTCGCGGCCGCCCTGCATTTCATCCAGCGACTGCGGGCCCTGGGCGTGCGCTTTGCGCTGGACGACTTCGGCGCCGGGCTGTCCTCCTTCGCCTACCTCAAGACCCTGCCGGTGGACTACGTCAAGATCGACGGCTCCTTCGTCAAGAGCCTGGTCGAGGACCCGGTGAACCGCGCCATCGTCGAGTCCATCCACCGCATCGCCCGCCTGTCGGGCCTGCAGACCGTGGCCGAGTGGGTCGAGAGCGAGGCCGTGCTCGAGGCGCTGCGGCAGATCGGCGTCGACCATGCGCAGGGCTGGGGGGTGGGCAAGCCGGTGCCCATCGAGAGTGTCGCGGCCTTGCACGGCGGGGTGCAGCTGGGCAGGCTCGCGGCGGGTCCGGCCGAGGGCGGCACCTGAGCCGCGCCTTGAACTGCCAGGCCGTAGACTGGCAGGCCTCATGCGCCTACAGATCCTTTCCGACCTTCACCTCGAAGCCGCGCCCGGCTTCACCGCCCGGGCGGTTCCCGGCTGCGAGGTCCTGGTGCTCGCCGGTGACATCGGCTCCTACCAGGCCGGCTCGCGGCTGCCGGGCACCGACTTCGGCCTCGGCCGCTTCTCGCCGCGCCGCGGCGCGCCCTGGCCCACGGTGCTCTACGTGCCCGGCAACCACGAGTACGACGGCCTCGAGTTCGACGCCACCCATGCGCGCCTGCGCGAGCTCTGCGACACGCTGGGCATCGTCTGGCTGGAGCGCGAGACCTTCACGGCAGGATCGGTCCGTTTTGTCGGCACCACGCTCTGGGCCGACTTCGACGCCCTGGCGCAGCAGGGCGGCGGCCCGCGTGATGCCGAGGCCGCGCTGCGGCAGCGCGGCAAGGCGTTCCGCGCCGCCAACTATTACCTCAGCCGCAACACGACACTGCGCCAGGGGCGGCCCCTGCTGGCCGAAGCAATGCGGGAGCTGGCGCTGCAGTGCCAGGACTGGTTGCGTCAGGCGCTCGCCACGCCCTTCGAGGGCAGCACGGTGGTCGTGACGCATTTCGCGCCCAGCCTGCGCAGTGCCGACCCGCGGTACGGCCTGGTGCCCGGCACCGCCGGCTTCTGCAATTCCCTCGACGCGCTGTTCGAGCACGCCGACTACTGGATCCACGGACACGTGCACTGCCGCACTGACTACGAGGTGGAGCGCCCCGGCCGGCGGCCCTGCCGCGTCGTCGGCAACCCGCTGGGCTATGAGCACAAGGGCGAGCAGGCGGCCTACCGCGAGGACTTTTGCCTGTTTGTGCCCGATTGAGGGGCGCGGCCGCAGCCGGCAGGCTCAAGCCCCGCGCCGCGGCGCCGATATGCCGGTACGCAAACCGTTCAGGGGCGGGGCGGGACGTCGGGAGGCCGGGGCTCCCGCGCAGCGGTGCCGCCTCTTGCCTGTCATGACTTCCCTGTGGATCACGCCCCGCTACGAGCCGGGCACCGTGTTCGTGTCGGTGGCCATCGCCATCTACGCGTCCTACATCGCGCTGCACCTCACCCGCCGCGTGCGAGGCGGCGACACGTCGCTCGCGCGCGGCTGGCTGATGGGCGGCTCGCTGGTGCTCGGCACGGGGATCTGGTCGATGCACTTCGTCGGCATGATGGCCCTGCGCCTGCCGTTTTCGCTCGGCTACACCTACGGCCTCACGGTGCTCTCCTGGCTGGCGGCGGTGGCGGTGTCGGGCCTCGCGCTGGGCATTGCCAGCGGCGAGCGGCTGGGCCTCGGGCGGCTGCTGGCCGGCTCGCTCGCGATGGGCGGCGGCATCTGCGCGATGCACTACGTCGGCATGGCGGCCATGGTGCTGGAGCCCGGCATCGTCTGGGACTGGCGCTGGGTGCTGGCCTCGGTCGGCATCGCGGTGGCCGCCTCGGCGGTGGCGCTGTCGATCTTCTTCTGGCTGCGCAGCCGCAGCGGGCGCGCCGGCAGCCGCTGGCAGCTCGTGGCCGCCGTGGCCATGGGCCTCGCGATCTCGGGCATGCACTACGCGGGCATGGCGGCGGCCCAGGTGCCGGCCGGTGCCCTCTGCCTCAGCGCCGGTTCGCTGTCCGGCGAGGAGCTGGGCGTGCTGACCTCGGCGGGTGCCGTGGTCATGCTGACGATGACCCTGCTGACCGCAGCCATCGACGCACGCACCGAGCGCCGCAGCGCCGGTCTGGCCGTGTCGCTCGCCGAGGCGCAGGACCAGCTGCAGCGCATGGCGCTGCTGGACCCGCTGACCCAGCTGCCCAACCGGCTGGTCTTCGAGGACCGCCTGGGTGCCGTGGCCGCGCGCTGCGACCGTTTCGGCCAGCGCGCCGCGGTGCTTTCCATCGACCTCGACGGCTTCAAGCCGGTCAACGACTCCTGGGGCCACCAGGCGGGCGACCAGGTGCTGCGCGAAATGGCCGCGCGGCTGGCCGCGCTGGCCTGTGCATCGGACAGCGTGACGCGTGTCGGGGGCGACGAATTCCTGATGCTGCTGGACCTGCCGCACGACAGCAGCGAGGCCGCCCAGGCCGCCGAGCGGGTCATCCAGGCGGTGCGCCGTCCGGTCACCCTCGGCGAGCGCACCCTGCAGCTGTCCGGCTCGGTGGGCATTGCCCTCTATCCCGAGGACGGCCCGCTGGACAAGTTGGTGCTGCACGCCAACACGGCGATGCAGACCGCCAAGCGGGCCGGCGGCTCGGTCTATCGCTTTTTCGACGCCCGCATGGATGCCGGCACCCACGAGCTGATGGAACTGCAGCAGGAGCTGCGTCTCGCGCTGGAGCGCCGCGAGTTCGAGCTCTACTACCAGCCCAAGCTGGACAGCGCGAGCGGCCAGATCACCGGTGCCGAGGCGCTGGTGCGTTGGAACCACCCGAAACGCGGTCTGGTCGCGCCCGGCGTTTTCATTCCGGTGGCCGAGCGCTTCGGGCTGATCGCCGAGCTCGGGCAGTGGATCGTCGAGGAGGCCTGCCGGCAGCTGCAGGTCTGGGCACGGCAGGGCGTGCGCATGCGCGTGGCGGTCAACCTCTCGGTCCACCAGCTGCGCCAGGCCGACCTGGTCGAGCGCATCCAGCAGGCCGTGCGCCGCCACGGCATCGATGCGTCGCGCCTGACCTTCGAGATCACCGAGACGGCCGCGATGGAGGACGCCGACATGACGCTGCGCCTCTGCGAGCGCATGGCGGCGATGCGGGCCACCTTGTCGATCGACGATTTCGGCACCGGCTATTCCAGCCTCAGCTACCTGCGGCGGCTGCCCGCCCAGCAGCTCAAGATCGACCGCAGCTTCGTGCGCGACCTGGAGACCAGCAGCGACGCGCGCGCCATCGTCGACGCGGTGGTGCGGCTGGCCCATGCCCTGGGCCTGAAGGTCGTCGCCGAAGGGGTGGAGACCGAGGGCCAGGACCGCATCCTGCGCGGCTTCGCTTGCGACGAACTGCAGGGCTTCCTGTTCGCGCGGCCGATGCCGGCTCGTGAACTGAGCGCCTGGATGAGCGGGCAGCCAGGCGAGCACGGCGGCCTGGCGTTCCGCCCGTCGCTGTTTGCCGACCTCCTGCCCGGGGGCGCCAGCGGCTGACGCGCCGCCCTCAGCCGGCAGGCCGCGCCAGGTAGCGGCCGGCGCAGAAGATGAGCGGCAGGGCCTCGGCGCTGCGGCTGCAATGTTCCACCTCGCCGACGAACATCAGGTGGTCGCCCTCTTCGTAGAGGCGGCGGCTGGCGCACTCGAGCACCGCGGCGGCACCGTCCAGCACCGGCGAGCCGTGCCGGCCGGGCCGGAAGGCGACGCTGGCCCAGCGGTCCATGTCCTTGCTGGCGAAGCGCTCCGCGGTGCCCGCCTGCGCGTCCGACAGGATGTTGATCGCATAACGCGTCGCGCGCGAGAAGGCCGCCAGGGAGCCGGATCGCCTGGACAGGCACCACAGCACGAGCGGCGGATCGAGCGAGACCGAGTTGAAGGAGTTGACAGTCACGCCGACCGGTCGCCCGTCTGCGCCCCAGGCGGTCACGACGGTGACGCCGGTCGCGAAGCAGGCGAGGGCCTGGCGCAACTCGCGCTGGGTGAACGCCGCTGCCGCCGGGCTCGCTGGCGAGGGCTGCTCTCGCAGCGCGCTGGCGCGGTCGAGCTCGCCGACCGCCTGGTGGGGGTACGCCATCCTCCGTCTCCTCTCGACGTCTCAGAAGAAGTACTGCAGGCGCAGGCTGAGGAAGGAGGCCGAGCGCTGCCTGCGCGCATCGAGCTTCAGCTTCCAGGCGCTGCCGAGGCGGCGCTCGGCCTGCAGCAGATAGCCGGTCCGGCCGGATTCCGAATCCCTCAAGGCGGTGAACAGCGCCTGCGTATCCTGCTCGTCGTTGAGGCCGATCCGGATCCCGGCCATGTCCCCGCAGGTGAAGGCCGGGCAATCCGACTCCTCCAGGTGCTCGTACAGCAGGCCGATGTCGGCCCAGGCCGCGAGATTCGCCAGCGTGTATTCGAAGCCGGCCACCGCCGCGCGGCGGTGCGGGCCGGGGCGCGATTCGCCGAGTGCCTCGAGCTTGAGCAGCCAGGAGCCGAGCGTCAGCTGGCCGTCGAGCGACCAGCGTCGCACCTCGGGATAAGTCCTGCCGCCGGCGGCCGCAGCCGGCTCGCGCGCGATACCGTCGAAATAGCCCAGGCCGAGGTCGAGCGCGTCCGCCACCAGCGACAGCCGGACCGCCTTGCCGACGCGGCCGTCGCAGTCCAGCTCGACCCACGCGCCGTCCGCCTGCCTGTCGTGCGCCCCCTGCGACCCCCAGGGAAGCGGGCGGCGACGATGACACGGCAGCAGATAGGCATCCAGGGTCGCAGGGCCGACGGGCAGCGACGCGGCCGCCATGGGCTGGCCGAGCTTGACGTGTCCGCTGAGGTCGAAGCGGGTGTCCAGCTGGTTGACGACGTCCACCAGGTGGCGCGATTCGGTCACGCCCCAGAAGACATTGCCCATGCCGGCACGGACGGTGGCGGCGGGTCCGCGCCATTCGAGCAGCAGCTCACGCAGGTCCGCCGCGTCGGCGTCGAATCCGGACAGGCGCCGCCGACCCTCGAGCATGAAACGCAGGCTGAGCGACTCGGTCACGCGGCGCGCGCCCTCGGTCGACACGCCGAGCGCGATGGCGTCGGCCGTGCGTCCGTCGATGCGGCTCGCCAGCCACTCGCTGCCGACACCGGTCCGGGCCGCCTGTGCGGACGCGCCGGGCAGGAGCAGCAGCAGCAGCGCCGCTGCTGCTGCTGCGCGGACGAAGCGTGGCCAGGCCGGGGAGGGGAGCGCCGTCATTCGGGCAGGAGGGCGGCGTCGGCGGCAGGCCGGGGTGCACCGGAGCGCGGCCGGCCCGCGGCGGCGCGGGCCCGCACCCAGAGCGAGTTGCGGGTGCGCAGCACGAAGGCCGGTTCCAGCTCCGGCTGCACGGTGGAGCCGGGCTCCAACCTCAGCACCGGCAGCACGGCCCGCAGCAGGGCCTTGAGCTCCAGCAGGGCCAGGCCGATGCCGATGCACTTCATGCGGCCGCCGCCGAAGGGAAAGTGGGCATAACGGGGCCGGCCGGCCTGCGCGGAAGGCAGGAAGCGGTCCGGGTCGAAACGCTCCGGATCGCTCCAGAGCTCCGGGTCCCGGTGCGTCACGTAGGGGCTGGTGATGACATTGGTGTGGGCCGGCAGCGTGAAGCGGCCCAGTTCGACCGGCTCGCTGCACTTGCGGTCCACCAGCCAGAGCGGCGGCATCAACCGGATCGACTCGTTGAACACGCGGTCGAGCACGGGACAGTCCTGCAGGTCCGTGCGCGCGTTGTCGCCCGGCGCATCGACCTCCTCGCGCACGGCCTGCTGCCAGTCCGGATGGCGCGTCAGGTCGTACAGCGTCCACATCATCGCCGAGGCGACGGTGTCGAAGCCGGCCAGGAACACGCCCATGATCTCGCGCAGGATCTGCTCGTCGCTCAGGCCCTCGCCGGTCTCCTCGTCGCGGTGGCGCGCCAGGCCGGCCAGGAAGCTCGCGCCGCCCTGCGCATGCGGCAAGGCGCGGTGCTCGCGGATGCAGGCCAGCAGGACCTCGGCAATCGCATGGGCTGACTGCCTCAGCTCGCGGTTGGTCCGCGTCGGCATCCACATCGGGATCGGCACCGGTTGCGACAGCCGGGTGTTCATGCAGATCAGGCTGCGCGTCCACGCGGGCGCGACGATGCCGACCTCCCGCGCGGTCAGCGGACGTCCAAGCAGGAACAGCGTGAGCGTGCTCATCGCATAAGACACCATCTCGGACTGCAGATCCACCTCCTGCCCCTGGCGGGCGGCGCTGCGCCAGCGCTCGGCGAGCGCCTCGGCTTCCTTCTCCACCTCGGGCGCGAGCCGGCGCAGCATCTCCTGGCCGAAGGACGGCGCCACCGCCTTGCGCTGGCGCTTCCACGGTTCGCCGTCGGCGATGATCATGCTGCCGCCGGCCAGGGGTTCGAACAGGGCTGCCAGATCGCTGCGCCCGAAGCGCGCGTCATGGAAGACCGTCTGCAGATGCTCGGGGTGATACACCAGCCCGACGGACAGCCCCAGGCCGAGCGGCAGGCGGACCACGCTGCCGTACTCGCGGCGACAACGCAGCAGCAGTTCGAGCGGGCGGTCCCGGAACTCCGAGAAACAGCCGAGCAGGGCATGGCCGGCAGGGCCCGGCGCGAAACGAGAGGTGGACATGGAGGCTCCCGGTGATGTGAAGCGGGTCCGGCCGGGACGGTGACAAGCGCACCGTCCCGGGGTGGCGATCAGGCCGCGTTGCCGGCGGGCTGCAGCAGTGCCACGGCAAAGGCGCCGCCGAAGACGGCCGAGGAGTCGGCGGTGCGGCCTCGGTAGTCCGGGTCTTCCATCAAGGCCTGCAGCGTCTTCGGCTCGGGAAATTCGATCAGCTCGAAACCGTCGAACTGCCAGTCGCCGCTGCGCGCCGTGGTGCCGCTCAGCAGCACCCGGCCGCCGTGCTTCTGCAGCGCCGGCTCGCGGTCGCCGACGTAGCGCTTGAGCGCCTGGGTGTCGGCCTTCCCGCTCTTGAACTGGAACACCACCAGCACCTGAGCGCGTCCCGGCTGGGCGCCGCGGTCGAGGTCGGACGCGGCCACCTCCACCGCCAGGCTGCCGGCTTCCCCGGCAGCGTCGTTCAAGGCGACCTGCCGCCAGGGCATCTGGCCCATCACAACCTGCGCCACCTGCGCTGCGAACCGGGGGGTGCCGGCGACGCGACCCGCTTCTTTGGACACGGTGATGTACATGTGGAGTTCCTCCGAGTGGTGTTGAAGAGCCGGCATGCTGGCATGCCGCCGGCCGCTCATCAATGAAGACCACAAATAACACATGAACTGTTGACGCGTTAATTGTTGACTCGTAGCATTTGCCTCCATCGACGGCGCAGCCCGTCCTGATTGGGGAGTTCGAGATGAAACACTCGTGGACCGACCGTCTGATCCGATGGCGGCTCCTGTTGGTGCTGCTGCTGCCGGTGCTCGCCGTCCTCGCGGCCCAGGGCGCCAGCCGCCTCGGCTTCAGCACCGACTACCGGGCCTACTTCTCCGACTCGAACCCGCAGCTGCTCGCTTTCGAGCAGATGCAGTCGACCTACGACAAGTCGGACAATCTGATGATCGTGGTCGCGCCCCAGAGCGGCTCGGTGTTCGACGCGCAGGCCCTCGACGCGATGCGCTGGATCACCGAGCAGGCGTGGCAGACACCGTACTCGGTGCGGGTCGATTCCTATGTCAACTTCCAGCGCGCGGAGGCCGACGGCGACACCATCCATGTCGACCACCTGGTGCCTCCCGGGCAGGAGGTCGACGCCGGACGGGCCGCCGCGATCCGCGCCTACGCGCTGGCCGAGCCACAGCTGGTGGGCCGTCTGGTCTCGCGCGACGGCGCCGTGGCCGCCGTCAACGTCACCTACCAGCTGCCGGGCAAGAGTCCCTTCGAGAACGGCGAGATCGTCGGCTACGCCAGGAAGCTGCAGGCCCAGGTGGCCGAGCGCTACCCCGGGCTGACCGTGCACCTGACCGGCATGGCGATGTACAACAACGCCTTCCTCGAGTCGGCCATGGGCGACAGCGCCCGCCTCATGCCCCTGATGTACGGCGTGCTCGTGCTGATCGGCGTGGTCGTGCTCAGGAGCCTGCTCGCGACGGCTTGCGCGGTGGTCGTGGTCTACCTGAGCGTGGGCGCCGCCACCGGCATCGCCGGCTGGCTGGGCATGAGCCTGACCAGCCTGTCGGCCTCGGCGCCGCTCGTGATCCTGACCATCTGCATCGCCGACTCGGTCCACATCCTGGCCGGCGTGCTGCGCCACATGCGGGAGGGCAAGGCGCGCCTGCAGGCGCTGTCGCTCGCGATGCAGGAGTCGGCCAAGCCGGTGGTGGTGACCAGCGTGCTGAACGCCGCCGGTTTCCTGGCGCTGAACTTCAACGAGATGCCGCCGTTCCGCGACCTCGGCAATATCGTCGCGATCGGTATCGCCTGCGCGATGGTGCTCTCGCTCACGCTGCTGCCGGCCCTCGTCGCGCTGCTGCCGCTCAAGCCGCGCGGCCTCGGCCGGACTGGCTTCGGCGCCACCTTCCGCTCCTTCGGAGACTGGGTCGGGGCGCGTTCTAGCCTGGTGCTGTGGATGGCGGCGCCGGTGGCAGCGCTGCTGGTCGCGATGGTGGGTCGCAACGAGTTCAACGACCAGTACATCAAGTGGTTCGCGCCGGAGACCGCCTTCCGCCAGGCCAACGACTTCACGATGGCGCGGCTCACCGGGCTGTACTCGATCGAGTACTCGCTGCGCACCGACTCGCCCAACGGGGTCGCCAAGCCGGGCTTCCTGGCGGACGTGGACCGCTACGTCGCGTGGCTGCGCGAGCAACCCGAGGTGGTGCACGTGTCCTCGGTGACCGATACCTTCAAACGCATCAACCGCAGCCTCAACGGCGAGGCCCCCGAGGCCTACCGCCTGCCCAGCGACGGCCAGGTGGCGGCGCAGAGCCTGCTGCTGTACGAGATGTCGCTGCCTTACGGGCTGGACCTGAACAACCAGATCAACGTGCAGAAGAACGCCACGCGGGTGGTCGCGACGCTGCGTGACCTGAGCACCAGCGAGATGCTGGAGCTGGAGCGCCGCAGCATGGGCTGGCTCGCGGCCCATGCGCCGGAGGTCGACAGGAGCACGGCGGCGAGCACGACGCTGATGTTCGCCCACATCGGCGAACGCAACATCCACGGCATGCTGACCGGCATGCTCTCGGTGGCGGTCTTCGTGAGCTTCTGCCTCACGCTGGTGTTCCGCTCGCTGCGCGTCGGGCTGCTCGCGATGGTCTTCAACATCCTGCCGATCGCGATGGCCTTCGGCGCCTGGGGCCTGGCGGTGGGGCAGCTCGGCTTCTCGGTGGCCATCGTTGCCTCGGTCACGCTCGGCATCGTGGTGGACGATACGGTGCACTTCCTCTATGCCGCCATCGACGCCATGCGCCAGCGCGGACTGACGCCGCGGGCCGCGGTGGCCCATGCCGCCGAAGCCACCGGCGGCGCCATCCTCTCGACCACCGTGATCCTGCTCAGCGGCTTCCTGGTGCTCGGCATGTCGTCCTTCGCGCTCAACCGCGACATGGGCCTGATGACGGCGCTCACGCTGGCCATCGCGGCCCTGCTGGACCTGCTGCTGCTGCCCGCACTGATCATCAAACTCATGGAGAAGCGACATGTCACGACCCAAGGTCTGCCTCACGTCTCTGCTGCTCTTGATCGCCGCTGAGGCTCCGGCGACGGCAGCGACGCCCGAGGAACGCGGCTACCAGATCGCCGTTGAAGCCGACCGGCGCAACAGCGGCTGGGCCGACATGACGGCGCAGCTCACGATGACGCTGAAGAACGCCGCCGGCGAGGAGAGCCGGCGCTCGATGCGGCTGAAGATGCTGGAGGTCACCGGCGAGGGCGACAAGAGCGTGGCCGTCTTCGACGAGCCGGTGGACGTGCGGGGCTCGGCACTGCTGTCGCATGCCCACACGGTACGGCCCGACGACCAGTGGCTCTACTTCCCGGCGATGAAACGCGTCAAGCGCATTGCGTCGACCAACAAGTCGGGGCCTTTCATGGGCAGCGAGTTCGCCTACGAGGACATGTCGGCCTGGGAGCTGGACAAGTTCAAGTACCGCATGGTGGGCGAGGACCGGATCGACGGCATGGAGGTCTACGTGCTCGAGCTGCTGCCGCAGTATGAGTACTCCGGCTACACCAAGCTCGTCACGCACCTGGACAAGCAGCACTACCGGCCGGTGAAGGTCGACTACTTCGACCGCAAGGGGGCGCTGCTCAAGACCCAGACCTACGCCGGCTACAAGCAGTACCGGGACAAGTTCTGGCGTGCCTCCGAGATGACCATGACGAACCACCAGACACGCAAGCAGACCGTGCTGACGTGGAGCAACTATGCCTTCGGCACCGGCGTGCCGGCGCGCGACTTCGACAAGGAAGCCCTGGAGAGACTGCACTGACACGAGAGCATGCCCCCGGGGCGGGGCGCCGCACTGGCTGACAACGAGACATTTCAACGACCCAGCGCAGGAAACAATCACCATGGCCGAGTCCGCTGATTTCAAGTCCGAGTTCGACGACACGCTCGTCGAGGAGCTGGCCCGCCGCTTCTCGGCGGTCTCCCCCGGCTTCGATGCCGTGGCCTTCCGCGCGGCGGTCCCGCCGCTCGAGCCGCTGGCGATGAAGGTCCGGGTGCAGGCGATCAGCGCTGCGCTCGCCGGCCGGCTGCCGCCGGACTTTGCCCTCGCTCAGCAGACCCTGCGTGCTGCTTTCGGTCCGATCGACCGTGAGGGGCTGCCGGCCTTGCGTGGTTTCTGCGTCTGGGTCGCGCTGCAATATGTCGAGGACCACGGGCTGGAACACCTGGAAGAGGCCTTGGACGCGATCGAGGAGCTGACCTGCCGCTTCTCGGGCGAGTTCGCGATCCGCCCCTTTCTGCTGCGCGCGCCCGGGGCGGTGCTCGAACGGCTGTGGTCCTGGTGCAGCCATGCCAACGAACATGTCCGGCGCCTGGTGTCCGAAGGCACGCGTCCACGCCTGCCGTGGGCGTCGCGGCTGCCGCCCTTCGTGCAGGATCCGTCGCCGGTGCTCGCGCTGCTGGACCGGCTCATCGACGACCCCTCGGAGTATGTGCGCCGCTCGGTGGCGAACAACCTGAACGACATCTCCAAGGACCATCCCGACCGCGTGGTGGCCTGGCTCGACGAGCGACGGGCGACACGTGCCGGCTCGCCACACTTCGAGTGGATCGCGCGGCATGCCTGCCGCGGCCTGGTCAAGGCGGGCCACGCGGGCGCTCTGGCGCTGCTCGGCTGCTCGCCGCAGGCCAGCGTGCAGGTCCGCTCCTTCACGGTCTCGCCCGGCCAGATCTCGGTAGGCGCCGGCGTCGCACTCCACTGCGAGCTGGTGTCGACCGGGGAGGGCGGCCAGAAGCTGGTGGTCGACTACGCGATCCACTTCCAGAAGCTCAGGGGCACCTCGCGGCGCGTCTTCAAGTGGACCGTCAGCCATGCCGACCCGGGCCAGGCGCTGCGACTCGCCCGCCGCCATCCGGTCGTGCCCGTCTCGGTGCGCCGCTACTACGGTGGTCTGCACGAGGTCGAGCTGCTGGTCAACGGCGCAACCGTCGCGCGCTCGTCCTTCCATCTCAAGCACTGAAGCGGCCGGCTTCCTTCGCAGGCGCTCATCGCTGTTCCGCGCCGCTGTCGGCGTGTCCGTCACAGGAGATCCGTGTGTATCCGATCCAGCTCCAGCGTGCCCTCTACGGCTTCCTCGAAAGTTCGCTGCTCTTCTGCGCCGCCCGCACCGGCGTGCTGGAGCAGCTCGCCGGCACCGAGGCGGTGCTGTCCGCCGACCTGCTCGGCGAGCGCTGCTCGCTCGACGTGCCGCGGCTGCGCCGGGTGCTGAATGCGCTGGCCGCGATGGGGGTGGTGGTCCGGGTGGGCGAGGGCTACACCCTGGCGGGCGAGCTGCGGCCGCATTTCGATGCCGCCTCACCGCAGTACGCGGGCGGCTTCATCCGCCATCTGTCGTCGCAGGTCTACGGCAAGGCGCCGCACCTGGCCGAGCTGCTGGCGCCTGCGGCAGCCGGGGCCGCAGCGCCCGCGGCGGTGGCCCCGACCGAGTTTTTCAGCTTCTACGAGGACGCCGAGCGCACCCGGGTGTTCCTCGAGGCGATGTGGAACCTCGGCATCGGTCCGGCCCGGGAGCTGGTCGACACGCCGCTGCTGGCGGGCTGCACCCGCCTGCTGGACCTGGGCGGCGGGCCGGGTGCCTTCGCGATCGCCGCCGCCGAGCGGCACGCCCGGCTCACGGCGACTGTGTTCGACCTGGCGCCGGTGCGTGCCGCCTTCGATGCCCGCGCCACGTCCAGTCCGGCGGCGCCGCGCTTGGGTTTTGTCAGCGGCGACTTCTGGCGCGATCCCATCCCGTCGGCCGACGCGGTCGCGCTGGGCTACGTCTTGTCCGACTGGAAGGACGAGGACTGCCTCTTCCTGATGAAGAAGGTCTTCGTAGCCTTGCCGCCCGGTGGCCACCTCCTGATCCTGGAGAAGCTGCTCGACGAAGGCGCGGCCGGCCCGTACACCGCGGTCATGCTGGACATCTCGATGTTGCTCGAGACCGAAGGCCGGCACCGAACCGTCTCGCAGTACACCGAGATGCTGCAGCAGGCGGGCTATGAGCTCGCGGCGGTGCAGCGGTCCTCGGGCGAAAAGCATCTCATTGCCGGGCGCAAGCCCGTTCTGTAAGCGGCAGGGACTGGAACCGGCCGTCGTCCATCAATAGCAATCAGGAGAAGACAATGTCAGTCGAGCGTAGCCAATATGTGGTCATCGGCGCGGGCCCGGCAGGCTTGCAAATGGCGTATCACCTGAAACAGGCGGGGCGCAGTTGCATCGTGCTGGAGGCCGGGCAGCAGGCCGGCGCCTTTTTCCTGCGCCACCCGCGCCACCGCAAGCTGATCTCCAGCAACAAGATCCACACCGGCTACGCCGACCCGGAGATCAACCTCCGCTGGGACTGGAACTCGCTGCTGGAGGAGGGCGACGACCGGCTGCTGTTCAGCAAGTTCAGCCAGAAGTACTTTCCGCCGGCCGACGCGATGCTCGACTACCTCGCCGCCTACGCCCGGAAACACGCGCTGCCGGTGCGCTACGACTGCCAGGTGCGGCGCATCGAGAGGGAAGGCGAGGACTACCTGCTCGACACCTCGCAGGGCCCGCTCGCCTGCCAGGTGCTGATCGTCGCCGCGGGAGTGCAGAAGGACTACCTGCCGCCCATCGACGGCATCGAGCTGGCCGAGCACTACGTGCGCGCATCGGTGGCGGCGGACGACTACCGCGGCCAGCGGGTGCTGGTGATCGGCAAGGGGAACTCGGCCTTCGAAACGGCCGACAACCTGGTCGAGACGGCCTCGATGATCCACGTCGCCAGCCCGAACCCGCTGAAGATGGCCTGGTCGACGCACTACGTGGGGCACCTGCGGGCCGTCAACAACAACCTGCTCGACACCTACCAGCTGAAGTCGCAGAACGCCATCATCGACGCGACCATCGAGAGCATCCGCCGCGTCGACGGCCGACTGCGCGCCACCTTCCGGTATGCGCACGCGCAAGACGAGGTGGAGTCCATCGACTACGACCGCATCATCGCCTGCACCGGCTTCGCGCTGGACACCCGGATGTTTGGCGCGAGCGCCATGCCGCGCCTCTGCATCAACGACCGCTTCCCCGAGCAGACCGAAGCCTGGGAGTCAACCAACCAGCGCAACATGTTTTTCGCCGGCACGCTGATGCAGATGCGCGACTTCAAGAAGCAGATGTCGGGTTTCATCCACGGCTTCCGCTACAACGTGCGCACGCTGCACCGGCTGCTCGAAGAGCGCTTCCACCAGGTGGACTACCCGAGCGCGCCCGTCAAGCCCGGTCTGGACGGCGTGCAGCAGGCCATCCTGGCCCGCATCAACCGCACCTCGGCGCTGTGGCAGCAGCCGGGTTTCCTGTGCGACGTGGTGCTGCTCAAGGGCGGCGGGGCCTCGCGCGCCTACGTGGAGGAGCTGCCTTTCGAGGTCGCCGCGCAGCGCTATCAAGGCGCCTCCTACCTGACCGTCAGCCTCGAGTTCGGCGCTACCAAGTACGCCGATCCCTTCGCGGTGAGCCGCGTCGCCCGCGACAACCACATGGAAGCCAACCGCAGCAACTTCCTCCATCCGGTGGTCCGTCACTACGAGGACGGCGTGCTGCGCAGCGAGCACCACGTGATCGAGGACCTCGCGGCGGAGTGGGTGGAACCCGAGCACACCGAGCCGCTGCGTCGCTATCTCGAGCAGGTGCTCGCGCCGCGGACGGAGCCGAGCCTGGTGGCAGCCTGAGGACGACAAGGAGCGGACATGCAGATCATCGACTTCCACGTTCACGGCGGCGACTTCTTCCGCCTCAGGGACGACATCCAGGACTTGCTGACCCGGCGGCCGCTCGAGCCCGGCGCCGATGTGCGGCAGATCTTCTCGCAGCGCGAGGCCATGAAGGCCTACCTGCAGGGTTATGGCGTCTCGCGCGCAGTGGTGCTGGCCGAATGCGGGCCCGGCACCAACTTCAGCATCGACAGCGAGATGATCGTCGCCCTGACCGGGCAGGACAGCGGGCTGATTCCCTTCGGCAGCATCAACCCCAATTTCCACGCCGACCCGGTGGCGGAGTGGCGGCGCAGCGTCGAACTGGGGGTGCGCGGCTTCAAGTTCTATCCGGCCGACCATGGTTTCGACCCGATGACACCCGGCATGACGGAGGTCTACGGGCTGTGCGCGCTGCACGGACTGCCGGTGATGTTCCACACCGGGACCACCGCGCAGAAGGACGCCGAGCAGAAGTACATCCATCCGCGCGACTTCGAGCCCATCATTGCCGCCCACCGCGGGATGCCGGTCATCCTGGCGCACGCCGGCAAGCCCACCTGGTACGCCGACGCGCTCGAGCTGACGGAAAGCTACGAGAACGTCTATGTCGATACGGCGCTGGTGGACGTGCGCGCGCTGCTGGAGTTCGGCGTCGAGACGCGCCGCGCGGCCGACAAGATCCTGTTCGGCTCGGACTGGCCGGTGTGCGGCAGCTACGCCGCCGTGCTGGAGCGCGCCCGCAACGCCGGCATGTCGCAGCGGCTGGCGCAGAAGGTGTTCCACGACAACGCCGCCGCGCTGCTGGGCCTGCATTAGGCGCAGGCTGTCGATCGGTTCCGGTCAGCCACCACGTTTTGGGAAGCCAGCCATGTACCAACAGCTTCACCCGGTTACCTACTACTTCTACCCGCTGTTCGACACCCAGTCGGCCGCCGGGACGCCGCCCGCGGCGGTGCAGGAGCGCCTTCAGGCGCCTCCGGCCGCCGGCGTCGAGACCCTGCTGTACGTCCACATCCCCTATTGCCATGACCTCTGCAGGTTCTGCCCCTTCCATGTGCGCGTGGACAAGGGTGAGGAGGTCTATGCGCGCTACACCGACGCGCTGGTCCGCGAGCTGGAGCTGCTCGCGGCAACGCCGCGGGCGCGTGCCAGCGACATCCGCGCGGTGTACTTCGGCGGCGGCTCGCCGTCGATCTTCGCGCCGGAGCTGCTGCGGCGCATCTTCTCGACCCTCCGGTCGCGCTTCGCGCTGCGGCCGGACACCGAGATCTCCTTCGAGGGCGAGCCCAAGACCCTCGGCGACGGGGCCCGGCTCGACGAGCTGAAGGACTTCGGCGTGAGCCGGGTGAGCTTCGGCCTGCAGACCTACGACGCGGCCCTGCGTACGCACTTCAACATCAACGCCACCCTCGACGACGTGGAGCGTGCCAGGCGCATGTGCAGGGAGTGGGGCTTCGACGAGATCAACGTCGACATGATGTACAACCTGCCGGGCCAGACCATCCCGCAGCTCGAGCGCGACATCCGCAGCCTGGCGGCCGACGGCTTCGACAGCGTCGACTACTACAACCTGCACTACTACGCCTTCTCGAAGAAGTTCCTCGACCAGATGGCGAGCGGCGAGATCCCGCCCAAGCCCTCCGACGGCGTGATGCTCTCCCTGGCCGAGCACGTGCGCCACCTGCTGCCGCGCCTGGGCTACGCCAACGTGGCCGACCAGGTGTACTCGAAGCGCCCGGCGGTGTGCGAGTACTTCAGGCTGCTGTGGGGCGGCGGCGCGGGCCGGCACGATGCCGAGACCCTGGCGGCCGGTGCGTCGGCGCGCGGATATGTGGACGGCTACTGCTACATGAACGAGGGCTCGGCCACCCGCTACATCGAGGCCGTCAACGAAGGCCGGCTGCCGATCGACAAGGTGTCGGGCCGGCTGGAGCGCCCCGAGAACCGCGGTGCGGTGTTCTTCTCGAAGTTCCTCGCCCTGGACAAGCGCTGGGTCGAGGCGCGCGAGTCCATCCCGGCCCAGACCTTCCAGTCCTGGATCGACGCCGGCTACCTCTACGACGGCGGGGACCGCTGGCTGTTGTCCGAGCGCGGCAAGCTGTGGACCAACAACATCACGCACGACGCCTTCGAGCCTTCGCAGTTGCAGACGGCCAAGGGCTCGCTGATCAAGCTGGCGTCCAAGCCGGGCGTGCGCACCGGAACGTTCTGAGGAGACCGCGATGCGCAAGTACAACCGGCTTGGCGTGCTGCACGCCTATCCCTCCCGCTGGATGGTGGAGGCGCTGAAGCTCGACGCGTGGGAGCTGGTCCTGGTCGGACCGGGACCCGCCGAGCAGTACCTGGCTCTCGGCGCGAACGACGCCCTGGTGGTCGACCTGGGCCGGTCCGAGGAGGTGCTGGCGAAGCTCGAGCGCTACCACGAGATGCGGCCCTTCGATGCCCTGCTGCCGGTCTACGAGGGGGCGACGGTCCTGACCGCCGCCGCGAGCGCCCGGCTCGGCCTGCCGTGCTATCCGCAGTCGGCTGCGGTCGCCAGCCGCAACAAGCTGCTGGCGGCGCTCAGCTGGGATGCGCAGGGGGTGCCGGTGCCGCGCACCCTGCCGCTGCCCATCGAGCTGCCGGACGCGGAGGTGTGGGCTCTCATCGCGATACAGTTCGGCGGCGATGCGGTGCTCAAGCTGGCCGACTCGATGAACAGCCAGGGGGTCGTGCGCGTCCGCAACGCCGCCGAATGCAGCCGCGCGCTGGCCCTGCTGAGGACCATGCTGGGGGCCGAACGGCAGGCCGATGCGACACGCGACCGCAACCGTTTTGCCTACGGGCGCGGCGCCGTGAAGCTCATCGTGCAGGAGTACTGCGACGGCGAGGAGGTCGGCATCGACCTGGTGGTGTTCGAAGGCCGGCACAGCGTGCTGGGCGTGTTCCAGAAAGCCCGCTCCAGCGGCCCCTGCTTCGGTGAAACCTTGTCGGTGTGGCCGACCTCGCTGGGCGCGGCGGCCGAGGAGGAGCTGGGTCGTGTCGCGGCGCAGGCAGTGACCGCGCTGGGCGCACGCACTGCCGCCGCGCACGTCGAGATCCGCTACACCCGCGACGGCCCCAAGGTGCTCGAGGCCGGCCTGCGGCCGGGCGGGGCGTATACCGTGCGGGGCTCGGAGATTCTGACCGGGGTCAACCAGTACCGCTGGCTGGCCGCGGCCCTCACCGGCGGAGCGCTGGAGGCCCCGGCCACGCCCCATGGGGCGGTGCTCTACGGCGGCGTCGTCTACCCGCACAGCGGCGTGCTCAAGCGAGTGCTCGGCGAGGAGGTGTTCCAGGAGGTGCGCGGGCTGCTGGACCTGCAGGTGCTCAACCGGCCCGGTGACGAGGTGTTCGCCTTGCCACGCTCGGCCCAGCCGCACTACTGCTACTACCTGTTGTCGGGGGCCGACCGCGCGGCCGTGCTGCAGGCGCACGAGAAGATCCAATCGCGCCTGCAGCCGGTGGTCGAAACACGGGAGGCCGCATGAACCCACTGCCCGCACGACCGGCCTCCGAGCCGCCCGGCCCGGACATCGGTGCCTTGTTCCTCGATGTCGTCGACCGGGTGCAGGAGCTGCGCGCCAATGCGGCCGAGCGGCCGGCGCTGCAGTGGCAGCCGCAGCTGCTGGAGCGCACCCTGGGGCCGCAGCCGCTGCCCGAGGTCGGCGAGCCGCTGGAGGCGGTGGTGGGGGAGGCCTTCGCCCGCATCGAGCAGGGCTACTGCAATGTCGCCCACCCGCTTTACCTCGGCTACATCTCGCCCAAGCCGCTGCTGCAGTCCACCTTGGGCGACTTCATCGCGTCCAGTCTGAACCAGACGCCGGGCGCCTGGCGCGCCGGGCCGGCCGCCACCCAGATCGAGTGGGAGACGCTCGCCTGGCTGCGCGACTTCATCGGCCTGCCGGCCGCCGCACCCGGCGAGGTGCCCGGCATCGTCACGACCGGCGGCTCCATGGCCAACCTCTCGGCACTCAAGCTGGCGCGCGACCGGGCTTGCCAGGGCGCGGTGTCGCAGGGCCTGCGCTCGGGTGACTCGGACCTCACCGTCTACATGTCGCGCGAGGGCCATTTCTCGGTGTTGAAGGCGGCCGACATGCTGGGCCTGGGGCGCGACCAGGTCAGGCTGGTCGAGACCGACGCCGCGGGGCGGGTGCTGCCCGAGCGTCTGGCCGAGCTGATGCGTGCCGACCGGGCGCGCGGCTGCCGGCCGCTGTGTATCGTCGGCGTCGCAGGCACCAGCGCCAACGGCGCGGTCGATCCGTTGCCCGAGCTGGCCCGGCTGGCCGAAGAGCACGGCTGCTGGTTCCATGTCGATGGTGCCGCGGGCGCTGCCCTCGGCGTGCTGCCCGAGCTGCGTGGCCTCTTCGCCGGCCTGGAGCGCGCCGATTCGGTCGCGCTGGATCCATGCAAGTGGCTGTTCACGGCCTTTGGCCTCGGCTGCCTGTTCGTGCGCGAGCCGGCGCAACTGCGCCGCAGCTTCGATGTGCTCGGGCATTACTGGGAGGACCTCGAGGAGCCCGAGTTTTTCCGCCTCAGCTTCAACGGCACCCGGCAGTGGCGCAGCCTGGGCCTGTGGATGAGCCTGCGCGCCCTCGGCGTGGCCGGCTACCGCGACCTGTTGCGCGGCATCACGGCCTGCGCAGACCGGCTGGCGGCGAAGCTCCACGAGCATGGCGGCTTCGAGCTCCTGCCGCGCAGCGCACTGCCCGTGGTCTGTTTCCGTCCGGGCGGCCCGGACGCAGCCCGGGCAGAGCGGACCCGGCGCCTGCAGCGATGCATCGCGCGTGACGGCCAGGCCTACCTGACCTTGCTGGACTGGCGCGGCGAGCCTTACCTGCGCGCCGCCTTCAACAACTACAGCACGCTGCCCGGCGACGTGGATCGCCTGGTGCAGGTTCTCGACCAGGCCCTGTCCGGGGCCTGAGGATGCCGGGGCGGGCCGATGCCCGCCCAAATGCTGCCCGCCATGCCGGGCCAGCGCCTCGCGAGACCGCCTTTTTGCTTCCGGCGCCCGTCGTGTGGAACGGGGCCGTTTTCAACCCTAAGGGGGGATCATGCTGGAAAGTGCCAAACAAGTCGGGACGGCCGCTGCAGGCGCCGCCCAAAGCGCGGTGGGCAGCCAGGCAGAGCACCTGGTGTTGCAACTGCTGTATCAACTCATCGTGATCCTGGTGCTCACGCGTGTCGTGTCGTGGGCCAGCAAACGGTACCTGGGCCAGACCGACGTGGCGGGGGAGATCCTGGCCGGGCTCGTGCTCGGGCCGAGCCTGCTGGGCGCCTTGTTCCCGAATGTGTTCGCGGCGCTGTTCGTGCCGCAAACCTCGACGATTTTCGTCGGGCTGGCGCAGACCGGGCTGATCCTGTTGATGTTCCAGATCGGGCTGGAGTTCGAATTCAAGTCCAACCTGTCGGCCGCGCGGCACACCGTGGTGGTCATCAGCATCGCGGGCATCGTGTGCCCCTTCCTGCTCGGTTACCTCACCGCGCCGTGGTTCTGGGAGCAAATGAGCGGCCAGCGTCCCGACCTGCTGGCCTTCCGGCTCTTTTTTGCGACCGCGATGTCCATCACGGCCATTCCCATCCTCGGGCGCATCTTCATGGAGCTCGGGCTGTCGCACACACGCACCGCGGCGCTGACCATCGGGTCCGCGGCCATCGACGACATCCTCGGCTGGTTGCTGCTCGGTGTCGTGTCGGCCATCGTGACGTCGAGCTTCCAGCCGGGCAACTTCGCATGGCGCCTGGGCGGGCTGGCCGCCTACATCGCGCTGGTGTTCCTGGTGCTCAGGCCCTTGATCCACAAGAGCCTGAACCGGCACACCGACAAGAACGGCGTCCTGAACCCGGTGGCGCTGCCCTTGCTGCTCGTGCTGCTGTTCGTATCGGCCGCCGTCACCAGCAATCTGGGGGTGTTCGCGATCATCGGCGGCTTCGTGATCGGCGTCGCGCTGCATGACAACCGGCAGTTCGTGCAGCAATGGAAGGACAAGATGGGCGGCCTGGTGAACGCGTTGTTCCTGCCCATCTTCTTCGCCTACACCGGGCTGAGGACCGACGTTGGCTCGCTGGGGGACAGCAACGCCTGGCTGCAATGCCTGCTGGTCTGCGCGGTGGCCTTCGCCGGCAAGTTCGGCGGGGCCTACCTGGCCGCCAGGGCGCTCGGCGAATCGCACCGCAGCTCGATGGCGATCGGCGTCTGCATGAACACGCGGGCCCTGATGGAGCTGATCGCACTCAACATCGGTTACGACATGGGCGTCCTGCCGCGCCAGATGTTCACGATGCTGGTGATCATGGCCATCGTCAGCACCTTCATCGCGACGCCGCTGATCCGTTGGCTGATGCGCTCGGAGTCCCGGTTGACGGCCCCGCAGCCCGCCGAGGCGGGCCTGGCGGAGCGCCCGCAGCCGGCCGCCGGCGTGTGAGTCCGGCCGTGTCCGTGTCCGTGTCTGGATGGCGGTTCGCGGCGCGCCGCTGCGGAGGGTGCAGCCCGGGCCCGAGCGGCGACGCCCTCTGCGCCGCCAGGAGATCTGTGTGCGAATGCCGCCCCTGAATGGCGCCGCCGGGGCGGCCGCTTCACTGGGTGTCGCCAGCGTGCTGGCGCTGACGCTGGCTGGCCTCGACGACAGCGGCCGGTGCTCGGCCTGGGGTTGCTTGCTGGCGGGCCTGGCCGCAGGCGCGGCAGCCTGGTGGCGCACCGGCATGGCAACACGCGACCTGCCGTGGACGCTGCTGCCGCGGGCGCCCGCCGCGGTGATGACGGGAACGGCCGTCTACCTCAACCTGCTGGCCCTGCTCTGGCACTTCGGCGCTCCGCTGAGCCTCGGGCCCCTTAGCGAGGACGGCGTCAGGCAGCTGTATTGGCTCGCACCGCTGAACCTGCTGGCGGCCGCCGCCTGTTTCGCCTGTTGGCGGATCGATGCCGACGAGGCCGCCGCACCTCACCCCCACGAGCGCCGCTGAACGCCTGCTGCCGCAGCAGGTCGGCAGGCGTGACCCGGGCGCACCAGGCCCCGGCCACCCCGACGCTGGATCCCCGCACCCCCGCAAGAAGTTAAACCGTCGGGTAGTCTGAGCGCCGCTCGTCGGAAAACGGGCGAGACGGCCGGACTTGATGGCACATCATTTGCCTCTACTATGGAACTAGGGATAGTTCTAGGGTGTCCACTCGTCACGACCCTGCCAGGTCGCTTCCCTGAGCTGTCTTAACATCCAGAAACAAGCCGTTGAAAAAAGGGGCGCGTTTTTATGAACGACGAAGGTGGAGAGCAACCGGAACTCCGGTCATACGTTTGTTTTAACTTCTACCGCGGGTGGCGCGCGATCTCGGAGTACTACCGCCACTTCCTGCCGCAAGGTGTCTCGGCGCCACAGTCCTACGTGCTCGAGCTGTGCAGCGAGACGCGGGGCGTGGACGTGCGCACGCTGGCGGGGGCGATGGAGATTGACTCGCCGGCCGTCTCGGCCCTGCTCGGACGCATGGAAAGTGCGGGCCTGATCCGCCGCGAGGTGCTGCCCACCAACCGACGCCATACCTTGACCTACCTGACGCCCAAGGGCAGCGAACTGCGCGACGAGGTGCGCTGCAAGATGCAGGAAGCCGACCGCGAGCTGTTCCGCCATGTATCGCGCAAGGACCTGGAGCAGCTGGCCGGCCTGGTCGACAAGATCCAGGGCGCGGTGCACGGCATCGGCCAGGTTCGCACGCGTCGCCCGGCCTGGCGCGGGGACGTGGCGCTGGCTGGCTGAGCCTGGGCAAGCACACCCGCTCTCGCTGTCGCCACGGTCGACGCCGTCGATGGGGCTCGGTGTCGTCTCGCTCATCGTGCAGGCCTCGCTGTGCTTGAAGCGGATGCCTCGGCCTGGCCGAGCAGGTAGTGCGTCAGCAAGGGCACCGGACGGCCGGTCGCGCCTTTGCTCTCGCCGCGACGCCAGGCGGTGCCGGCCACATCGAGATGCGCCCAGCGGTAGCCGGCGGTGAAGCGGCTGAGGAAAGCCGCCGCGCGGATTGCACCGCCTGCCGGTCCGGCGCCGACATTGGCGACATCGGCGAACTCGCTTTTGAGGGCCTCGCCATACTCCTCGTCCAGCGGCAGGCGCCAGCACGGATCGAGCGCTGCCTCGCCGCTGCGGAGCAGCTGGTCGGCCAGCGTGTCGTCGCGGCAGAAGAGGCCGCTGCGGTGGTGGCCCAAGGCGACGACGCAGGCGCCGGTGAGGGTGGCGATGTCGATCACCGCAGCCGGCTTGAAACGTTCCACATAGGCCAGCGCGTCGCACAGGATCAACCGGCCTTCGGCGTCCGTGTTGAGGATCTCGATGGTCTGGCCCGACAGGCTGGTGACCACGTCGCCCGGCTTGACAGCGCGACCATCCGGCATGTTTTCGCAGCAGGGCATCACGCCGATCACGTTGATGCGGGGCTTGAGCTCCGCGATGGCACGCAAGGTGCCGAGCACGCTGGCGGCGCCGCCCATGTCCGACTTCATCTCGTCCATCTCGGCGGCCGGCTTGAGCGAGATGCCACCGGTGTCGAAGGTGATGCCCTTGCCGACCAGGACCACCGGCGCCTGCCGCCGCGGCGCGCCCTGGTAGCGCAGCACGATGAAGCGCAGCGGTTCCTCCGAACCCTGTGCCACCGCGAGGAAGGCGCCCATGCCCAGCTTCTCGACGTCCCTGCGGCCCATCACTTCGACCGCCAGCCCGTGCGCGGCGGCGACGGCCTCGGCCTGCTGGGCGAACTGCGTTGGCCGGCAGTGATTGCCCGGCCGGTTGGTGCAGTCGCGGGCCAGCTCGACGCCGGCCGCGATGGCACGGCCGCGCGCCAGTCCACGTGCCCCTGCGGCGGCGTCGGCATCCTGCTGCAGCAGCGTGACCCTGGCGAGCGCCCATGCTGGTTCGGCGCCGGGTCTGGTGTGGCGGTAGACGTAGGTGGCGTCGCCGGCTGCGGCGACGAGCGCTTCCGCATGAGCGGCGCCGAGCGGTAGCGACACGGCGCTGGCCACGGCCAGATGCTCGACCGGCTGGCCCTTGAGCGCGGAGATGCCGGCGTGCACCGCAGCCCTGAAGGCCTTGGGACCCGTGTCCGCGGCGACCGACCAGACGAGCCGCCGTGCCGCCACGCCTTCCGGCTGGTACAGGCACAGCGTGCGGCCTGCCTTGAGCTGCAGGCCGCCCAGCGCGAGGGCGTCCTGCAGGTGTCGGCCCAGTGGACCGCCCAGGTCCGGGGCGGCATCACCGCCGGCGGGCAGGACGAAAACCAGGGCGTCGGCCGCGATGTCGGCAAGGCTGGCGAGGTCGACCGCGCTGGCGTTGAAGTCGATCATGAACGGCATGTTGTTGTGGGCGGCCGCTGGGCCGGTCAGGCAGCCGTGTCCGTCCTGTCAGACCCTCCTGCTGCCAACTTCGACAGGAGTTTCTCTGCGTTTGTCACGCGGACCTGTATCAGGATGTCGAGTGGCGGGGGCGAAGGCTCAGGGCGCTTGCCGCTCGGGCAACCCGCTGACGACCACGTCGACGCGGTGGTAGCGTCCCAGACCGTCCAGCACGGTGATCGCGTGGGGGCCGTTGTCGGCCAGCCTCAGCGTGACCGGTCGATCGGCCCGCGCACGGCGCTGTTGCCGGCCGTCGACCAGCCAGTACACCGTGGCGTCGGCCGGCTCGCCGCCGACCACCGACAGGCTGAGGTCCACATGAGGCAGGCGCGGCGCCGGCTTGAGGCGGGCGCCGGGCTCGAGACCCGCGATGCGCAGACGGGTGCCGCTGCCGGCCTGGGTCTCGCACCCCGGCGCCTGCGGCACGGCATCCCGCAGCCAGGGCTCCAGGGCGGCCGGCCAGCGTGCCACCGCATGTCGCTCGCCAGCGCCGCCGCAGGCACCGCGGGTGGCGAGCAGGCCGTCGCTGCGCGAGCGGTCGGGCAGGGTGGGCGGGGCGGTGTTGTCCAGCACCCAGCCGGTGTGGCGGACCCCGCAATGGGCCGGGTCGGTGGCCTCGAGCTTGAGGCCCAGCGGCCAGCAAGTGGTCGCGCTGCTGACGCTGGCCGGCCGGCGCCGCGCCAGAGCCTGTGGCGGGGTGGGCACCGCCGCGACGATGTCGCGCAGCAGCGGTGCCGCGACATTGGCCCCGAAAAAACCGGGGTTGGGCGTGCCGTCCGGCCGGCCGACCCAGACGCCCACCGTGTGGTGATCGGTCACGCCGATGGCCCAGGCGTCGCGGAAGCCGAAGCTGGTGCCGGTTTTCCACGCCACCCGCTGCACGCCTTCCGCGAAGGGCCGGTCGGGATGGCCGCCGGCCTCCAGGATGTCGCGCACGATGAAGGCCGCGCCTTCGCTCATCAGGCGCGCTTCGAGACGCGGTTCGGCCGCCGTCAGCCGCGGCTGGCCCGAGACGCCGCCGCGGGCCAGCGCCCGGTAGGCGCCAACCAGCTCTTCCAGGGTCGTGCCCGCACCCCCCAGGATCAGGCTGAGGTTGGGGCTTGCGCCGGCCGGCAGGCGCAGCTTCAGACCGCCGGCGCGCAGCATCGCGGCGAAGCGGGGCGGCCCCAGGCGGTCGAGCAGGTCCACGGCCGGCACGTTGAGCGAGCGCTGCAGGGCCTGCGACAGACTCACCGGCCCGCTGAAGGAGGCCTGGAAGTTGCCGGGCTGGTAGCCGCCGAAGGACTGCGGCGCGTCCACCATCAGGCTCTCGCCGTGCACCAGCCCGTCGTCGAGCGCGAGCGCATACAGGAAGGGTTTCAAGGTCGAGCCCGGCGAGCGCACGCCGCGCACCATGTCGACATGGGCGGCGCGCGAGCGGTCGGCGAAGTCGGCCGAGCCGGCGTAGGCCAGCACCTCCAGCGTGTCGTTGTGCATCACCAGGGCCGCCATCGAGACCTTGGGCGGCAGGCTGTTGACGCGGTCGAGCAGCATGCGCTCGACGCTGGCCTGCAGCTCGATGTCGATGGTGGTGGTCAGCGCGGTCGCCGGCCGGCCGGCGGCGCGCGCCTGCCGGCGTACCCGCTCGGCGGCCAGCGGCGACAGCCAGTGGCCGCGAATGGGCTGGGCCGCGACGGTCTCGATGCGTGCATCCTCGATCTCGGCTGCACTCCAGACGCCGAACTCCGCCAGACGCGCGAGCACCTTGTCGCGCGCCGCCTGGGCGGCCTGCGGCGCCCGGTCGGGGCGCAGCCGCGAAGGGGCCTGGGGCAGGGCGGCGAGCAGGGCCGCCTCGGCATGGCTCAAGTGCTCGCTGCTTTTGCCCAGGTAGCTGCGGCTGGCCATCTCGACACCCTCGACGATGCCGCCCATCGGCGCATGGTGCAGGTAGAGCGTGAGGATCTCGGCCTTGCTGAGGCGCAGCTCCAGCTGCACGGCGCGTGCCATCTGGCGCAGCTTGACGGCGAGCCCGCGGCCGCCGGGTGGGGGCGGGTCGATGATGCGGGCCACCTGCATGGTGAGCGTCGAGCCGCCCGACACCACCCGACCGTTGCTGGCCCATTGCCAGCCGGCGCGCAGCAGCGCCAGCGGGTTGACGCCGAAGTGCCAGTAGAACCAGCGGTCCTCGTAGTTCAGCAGCGCCTGCAGGTAGAGCGGCGAGACCCGCTCGGGGCCGACGGGCTGGCGCCAGATGCCGTCGCCGCTGGGGTAGGTGCGCAGCGGGGTACCGTCGCGCGCCAGCACCACACTGGCACCGTCGGGACGGGGCAGGGGCGGCGGCAGGGCCTGGTCCAGGGCCAGCAACACCGCCAGCAGCGCCGCGGCCGCCAGTTCGAGAGAGCGCCGGCGGCCGAAGCGTGGGCGGCCGCTGCTGCTGCCTGGTGGCCGGGACTGCGCCACGAGGAGTGGCTCCGGGTCAGCGGGACGCCGCCGCGGCGGGGGCCGCAGCCGCTGCCGCAGCGCTGGCCGCCGGGGCGGCGGCGGGCGCGGAGGCCGCCTCATCCGGCGCGGGGGTTTCCTCCGGCACGCCGCCGCCGCGCGGATCGGTGATGACGATGCCGCTGGCCGGCGAACGGCCGATGCCGCGCAGCTCGGGGCGGTACATGTCCTCGGCGAAGGGCGCGGGCACGACAAAACGGCCGGGTGTGACGACACGCACCAGGTAGAACACGTGGAGGTCCTGATGGCTCAGGCGTGCCGCCGCCACATACCGGTCGTCGCGGTACTCGCGGTGGCGGATGCGGTCGTCGGCCATGGCACCCGCCAGGTTGACGCCGCCGACCGAAAACTCGCCCGCCTCCGGCCCTTGCGACAGGTTGAGGTTCTCGACCTCGAAGCCGGCGGGGATGCGGTCGACGATCAGGCCGTCGTCGATCTGCCGGCTGGCCCGGGCCGTCACGCGCACGATCAGCATGTCGCCGACCTTGAGCTTGCCGCCTTTCCAGGGGCTGCCGTCAATGCTGAACCAGTCGCGCTGCAGCTCGATCACGTCGGTCTTGGGCGCCGGCGCCTTGAGCGGGTAACCCGAGGCCTCGAACTCCAGGAACAGCGGCTCGCCGTGCTGGCTGGTCAGCGTCGCGCCACGCGCCAGGGCAGCGACGTCCAGGGCACGCTGCTCGGTGGTGCGGGAGCTGATGGTGTCGCTGCGCTCGCCGGTTTTCAGCAGCGCCGTCCACTCACCGCCGGACGAGCCGCCCGCGGCACGGGCCGCCAGCACCAGCGCCAGGCGTTCCTGGGTGGAGTAGTACTGGCGGCTGCCGAGCCGGTTCACCAGGTCGATCAGCAGGTTCTCGCGTCGCGCATGGTTCACCTGGTGGCGCACCATCAGCGCATAGCCCATCGCGACGTCGCGCACCGGCGAGCCGTAGTCGCCCAGCCACTCGTAGTCGCCCCAGCTGTCGCGGGTGTAGGCGATGCCGTAGGGGCGTTGCATGGCCTCGTTGAGGGCCACCTTGGCGCGGCTCTCGTCGCCCATCAGCCTGAGCGCCAGGCCCAGGTGGATCAGCGGCAGCGGCGAGCGGGCCCGGTCGCGGTACTTGTCGTGCAGCAGGCGCAGCATCGCCAGCGGCGCCTTCTGGTCGCGTGCCAGCGCATAGCCGGCATGGGCCAGCTCGGCAAAACGCTGGTGGCTCTCGCGCAGCGTGCCGTGGTGCTGCGAGGGGTAGCGGCCGGCGGCGTCGGGTTTGGCCTCGGCCGGCAGGCTGCCGAAGCGGTTGGGCGCCTGCTGCAGCTGCTGCAGCAGCCAGTCCTGGCCCTGCTTGTACATGCGGTCGGGCACCGTGAAGCCCTGCTGGCGCGCATCCTGCAGGAAGCTCATCACATAGGCCGACAGCCAGCCCTCGTAGCTGCCGTTGCCCCACAAGGTGTAGCCGCCGTTGTGCCCCTGCATGCCGGCCAGCCGGCCGATCGCGCCCTCGATGAAGCGGGTGCGCTCCTCGTGGCTGCGCGGCTTCAGGCCCAGCGCCTTGGCGGCCGCCTCGTCGATCAGCACGTGCGGATAGGCCGCGCTGGTGGTCTGCTCGAGGCAGCCGTAGGGGTAGTCGAGCAGGCCCTGCACCAGCTGGGCAACGTTCAGCGGCGGCTTGTTCGAGACGGTCAGGCCGATGCTGGTCGAGCCCTTGTGGAAACGCTCCACCCAGGCCGGCTCGATCTTGAAGCTGCCGCCCGGCTCCAGCCGCACGCGCCGCACTTCGCGCTCCAGCGGCGCGGCCGGCTGCACCTGCAGCACCGACTCGCGCACGATACGCAGCCCGCCGCCCGACACCTGCAGCCTGAGGCGGCCCAGGCCATAGGCGTCGGTCGCTTCGGCCGCGAAGCGCAGCGTGGTGCGTTGCTGGTGCTTGAGGCTGACGCTCTGTTCGCCGCCCCGGATGCGCACCGGCTCGGCGCCTTCGAGCTTGACGGTCAGCTGCTGCGGCTTGCCGCTCAGGTTGGTGACGTCCAACGCGATGGTCGCGGTGTCGCCCGGCGAGATGAAACGCGGCGTCGCCAGCTCGGCCACCACCGGCGCAGCCGCCACCATCTCGGCCTCGGCCCGGCCGTAACGCTCGGCCGAGGCGACCACCGCCATCAGCCTCAGGGTGCCGTTGAAGTCGGGGATGTCGAGCGGGATCTGCGCCTCGCCGCGGGCGTCCAGTTGCACCGGCCCGCTGAACAGGTCCACCAGCTTGACTTTCTTGGGCAGGCTCTTGGAGTCGCCCGGCGTGGCGTCGCCGCCGAAGGCCAGCTTGGCGGGGCTGCCTTCCATCTTCTCGATCAGCTTGCCGTACAGGTCCAGCAGTTCGGCGCCGTAGCGGTGCTTGCCGAAGAAATAGTCGATCGGATCGGGCGTCCTGAAGCGGGTGATGTTGAGGATGCCGACGTCCACTGCCGACAGCGTCACGTGTGCAGGCTGGCCCTGCAGGCCCTCGGCGCGCACCTTCACCAGCGTGCGCTGCTCGGGCAGCACCTTGGCCGGTGCCGTCATCGCGACCTTGAGCTGGCGCTCCTGGCGCGCCAGCGGCAGGTGGGCCAGGCCCACCGCGCGCGCCGGCGTGACGCGCTCGCCCTGGCTGCCGGGACGGAAGGCCGTCACGGTGAAGTAGAGGTCGTGGCGGGCCCAGCTCTTGTCGATCGGCACCTTGACCGTGGTGCCGTCGGTCGAGACATCGATGCGGTCGCTCCACAACAGCCGGTCGCCCTCGACCGTCACGACCGCGCTGCCGTCGTGCGGCGGCGTCACGGTCAGCTCGGCGGTGTCGCCGGCCTTCAGCGGTGCCTTCGCCAGCTTGACCTGCACCCGGTCGGGCCGGTTGCCGATGGCCTCGGCGTCCTGGGCGTTCCAGCCGGCGTAGAAGCGGTAGCGCAGGGTCAGTTTGGTTTCGGGGTCGTCGATCTCGACGCGGTAGCGGCCCCAGCCGACCTGCAGCGCCAGCCGCGCGCGCTCCTTCAGCGCGACTTCCAGGCTCTCGACCGGCTCGTCGGTCTCGGTGTAGCCGGAGTGCCAGCCCTTCTGGTCGTCGTAGCGCCAGTAGTACTCGCGCTCCTCGCGGATCAGCCGCACCGGCGCCTTGCCCAGCGGCACGAAACGACCCTGGGCGTTCACGCGCACCAGCTCGAACTCGGCCTTGCCGCCTTCACGCGTCACGCCGCGGTCGAACAGCGGGCGCAGCGCGAGCAGCTTGTCGGCCGGCCAGACGGTCCGCTCGATCGAGCGCACCACCGGGCGCCCGCCCGACTCCAGCAGGCTGAAGCTGCCGCGCACCTGCATCGGCGAGGCCGCCCCTGCGGCCAGTTGCGGCAGGGTGATGGTGGCAGCCCCGGCGTCGTCCAGGCTGTCGTCGCTGACCTGCTGGCGCTCCTTGCGCTCGTCGTCGGCGAAGTCGCCGAAGATGAAGCCGGGCCACTCGCGCGGCAGCGCCAGGCGCTCGCGTTCCACGGCGGCGCTGACGATCAGGCGGTTGCCGGCCGCGGGCGCGCCGAACAGGTAGTCGCCCTGTACCTGCACCTCGAACTCGTCGGCCGGCGTCAGCACCGGCTTGGCCGTCTGGAGGTCGAGCTTCATGCGCTCGGGCAGGAACTCCTCAACCTGGAAGCGCCAGACCGTGTCGGCCTCCTTGGAGCCCGGGTCGGTGCGCAGCTCCAGCCACCAGCTGCCGGTCTGGGCATCGGCGGGCAGGGACACCGGGTGCTGGAAGTACCCCGGCAGCTTGTCGCGCGGCCGCACCACGGTGGTCGAGACGGTGCGGCCGTCGGGGCGCACCAGGGTCGCGTGCAGCGGCAGCGGGGCGATCGCCCGGCCGTCGGCGTCGCGCGCCAGCACCGAGACCTGGAACTGCTCGCCGGGGCGGTAGAGGTCGCGCCCGGCATAGGCGAACAGCTTGGTGTTGCCCGCGCTGTGGCCGCCGATGTCGAACTCGGAGAGATCGAGCGCCGGCTCCTTCAGCACGATCACGCTCATGTCCTTGCCCTGGCGGCCCACCAGCAGGCGGGCCGACTCGGGCACGCTGTCGAAGGCGGCATGGCCGTCGCCGTCGGCCTTCGCCTTACCGAGCGGACGGGCGTCTTCGTCGAGCAGCTCGAACTCCACGCCCGACAGGCCCTGGCCGCTTTTCAGCGAGGTCGCGAAGGCGTCCAGCGAGCGGGCGTAGCGCCGCGCGTGCACGCCGATGTCGCTGACATAGAAGTAGGTGACCTGGTAGTCGTTGGAGAAGCGCCCCGGCGGCGCCATCGCGGCGATGTAGACGCCCGGCTCCTGCAGCTCCTTGATGGTTTCCACCGGCAGGAAGGTGACATGGCGCTTGTTGGGGGTCTCGCCGGTGCGGAAGCGGCCCAGGTAGACGCTGCGCGTGCTGCTGCGCAGGCTGTCGAGCTCCCAGCCGCCGACGTGGCCCTTCAGGGTCGAGTTCTCGCTGTAGCCGTATTCGTCCTCGTCGTCGCTGCTGCGCGGGCGTCCGGCCACCCGTTCCAGGAAGCGCGGCAGGTCCGAGGGGTTGACGCGCAGGAACTGCACGTCCACCTCCGGCTGGTTGACGGTGACGATGGGCAGCCCGCCGTTCTGGCCGGCCGGCAGGACCACGCCGCGGCTGGCGAAGTAGAAGGAGGGCGCCATCGCCTCGCTGCTGAGCTCGCAGGTCTTGGCTTCGGCCAGCTTCACGCCGTCGGCCGACAGCAGCTCGTTCTGCACCTCGATGCGGAAGCGCCGCTGCGGCTGGATGTAGGGGAAGTAGGCGATGCGCGGGTTCTCGCCGATGGTCCAGGCGCCTTCCAGCGGCTTGCCCTCGGCGGCCGAGGCCGCGGCCGCCCCGGCCTTGGCGCCGTCCACCGGGCCCAGGTCGACCACCCGGATCAGGGTGCCCAGCGACTGCTTGCGGTCCAGCGGCTGCGAAAAGCTCACCGACAGCGCCGGCCGATCGTCCAGCAGTCGCGGCTTGCAGTCCAGCGCGACGAAACGCGCCGATGGGTCGGAGAGCGGCGGGGCGGCCTCGTCGCCGGCACCGCCGCGCGAGTCCAGCCACCACACCCCGGCCGCCCCAGCGGCCAGGCCCAGGACCGCCACCGCCGATAGCAGCTTGGCGCGGAGCGTTTGCGACATCTCTTCCGATCCCTCTGTTTTGCTGCGCGCATTCTCTCCGAAGCCGCCACCCCCGCGGCGGCGGCGATGGCCCCCATTCGGGGGACACATGCAGCTACAGATGCCGGCTGCGGCCGGTGTCCGGAATCGTCAACAGCCTGCTCCGGAGCCCCCAGGGGCCGCCGCGCAGCGTCACCCGCGCCTGTGCAAATGTGAATGCCGTAAGAGATGTGGGTGATGTGCTCGCTTAGCCTGGACTTCGCACGGCTTCTGGCTTTCAATTCGCAGCCATCATGAAGCATCGCGCACTGATCCTCGCCTCCGTGGTCCTGGCTGCCATCGGAGGAGCGGCCCGTTGGCATCTGTCCGCGGACAAGCCTGAAGGGCCCGCCGCGGTGGCGGCCTCGCCCTTCGGGCCGGCCGGTTCGGCGCCGGCCGACACGCCCATGCCCGACACCGCAAACCCGTCCGAAGCCGCCGCGAGCGGCGCGGCCCGAACGCTGGCGGCCGCCCCGCGCGGCGCCGAGACCGACCCGGACCGCCTGCAGGTCGGCAACAACCCCGACTACCCGACGCTGGGCTCGCGTCTGACCGAGATGGCGGCGCGACGCAACGGCCAGGGGGTGAGCGCCGCGCAGGCGCTCGCCGCGATGGAGCAGCGCAGCGCCTGGCGGTCCGACCCCAGTGCCGCCGCCGAGCTGAATCTGTCGCCGCAGGAGGCGGCCGACGGCCGCAGCTTCGTGCGCTTCGACCCGGTCAAGCTGGAGACCCTGATGCCGGGCGACACCCTCGAGATTCCCGTCCCGCAGCGCAACGCGGTCTACCACATGGTGGTCGAGGATGTGCAGGCGCACGGCGACGGCAGCGTCACCTGGAACGGGCGGCTGCGCGACTTCCCGGAGGAAAACCAGGCGACGATGACCAAGGGCGGGGACCTGGTCTACGGTGGCTTCACGGCGCGCGACGAGCTCTATGTGATCCAGTCCAACGGCACGGCCGGCTTTATCGCGGAGAGCGCCTCGCTGTTCAAGCCCACCGACGACGGACACGACCACGCCAGCGGCCGCTACCGGATGGGACCGCACACCGGCCACAACCCGGCCGTCGACCCGCCCGTCCTGCCCTGAACCTCGGCCGCCTTGGCGGCCCAGCACCCGCCCGCACTGCCGGGCGTCCTTCGTATCCGCCCGTACCCCGGGTGTCCTTCGCGTTTGCCCGTACCTCGGGCGCCATCCTTCAAAACAGGAGAGACCGTTATGACCCAACCGCCATCCCGGGCCCGGCGCTGGACGCGCCCGGTCGCCGCACTCGCCCTGGCCCTGGCCGGCGGCGCCGCCCAGGCCGTCACGCTCGACCTGCTGGTGCTGTACGACAGCCACACCGCCAACCACTTCAAGGGCCAGCCGCAGACGGCGATCCGCAGTTGGGTCGAGCAGGTCAACACCATCTATGCCAACAGCCAGGTCGATGTGCAGCTGCGCCTGGTCGGCACTCAGCAGCACGACGCGCCGGGCAGCGACATGGGCGACGTGCTGAGCCAGCTGCGCCGCAACAGCAGCATCGCCGCCAAGCGCGACCAGGTCGGCGCCGACTTCGTGACCCAGCTGCACCGCCACGGGCAGTGCGGTGTGGCCTACATGGCGGTGAGCGCGAGCGCGGCCTACAGCGTGGTCGGCCCGCAGTGCGGCCCCTTCACGCTGGCGCACGAGCTGGGCCACAACATGGGCCTGAGCCATTCGCGCCGCCAGGGCGACACCGGCGGCGCGCGTTATGCGTATGCGCTCGGCCATGGCGTGGACCGCCTGTTCGGCACCATCATGAGCTATGCCCACCTGTTCAACGCGCCGCGGGTCGGCAAGTTTTCGAACCCGCGCCTGACCTGCAGCGGCGTGCCCTGCGGCGTGCCGGAGGGCCAGAGCCAGCAGGCCGATGCGGCCAAGGCCATCAACAACGTGCGCGCCGAGCTGGAGAACTTCCGGCCGACCAAGGTCGGCGGACCGGTCGAGCCGCCGACCAGCGGCACCTTGCCTGACGGCACCTATCTGCTGCGGGCGCGCCACTCGAACAAATGCGCCGACGTGAAGGCCGCCAGCGACGAGAACGGCGCCAACGTGCACCAGTGGCGCTGCCACGGCGGCGACAACCAGCGCTGGGCCTTGAGGTCCCTGGGCAACGGGTACTACGAGGTCAAGGCGCGCCACAGCGGCCAGTGCCTGGACGTGGACCACAGCGGCACGGCCAACGGCGTCAATGTGCAGCAGTGGTCCTGCAACGGCAGCACGGCGCAGCAGTGGAAGCCGGTCTCCAAGGGCCGCGGCTACTTCACGCTGGTCTCGCGCGTCAGTGGTCGGGTGCTGGACGTAGCGGGTGGCTCGCAGGACAACGGCGCCAACATCTACCAGTGGGACGCCACCGGCGCCAACAACCAGCTCTGGTTCCTGCAGCGCTTCGATTGAGGCGACTCGCTGAGAGACCGGGCTTGGCATCCATCCGCGTTGCCAAGCCCGGTTTCAATTTGACCGGACGTCTCTGGTTCGACCGCCCATTCTTTGGGGCGTTGCCGTCCTTCCCGAGTCGGCAGCCGATGCCAACCGGAGACCGCCATGACGCTTGTCCCTGCCTCGCAATGCGCGCGACTTTTGACCCTCGCGTCGGCCGCCCACCTGGCGGCCTGCAGCGCCGCTGCCCTCGCTGCAGACACCCGCTGGACCGGCGCCGCCGGACCGGACGCGCCGTTCTGGGACCTGGAGAGCAATTGGTCCGCGGGCGGGCCGAGCTCGTCCGACACCCGGGCACTGCTGGGGGCCAGTGACACGACCATTCGGCACGGCGCCTTCCTGGCCGGCCATGTGATCGGGCAGGGTCGCCTCACGCTGACCGGAGGCAACCTGGGACTGTCGGGGCCGGGCTCGACCCTCGGCCACCTGGATCTGCGAGGTGGCCGCCTGGGCGGCAAGGCCGCGATCACGGCCGGCAGCCTGCAGTGGAGCGCCGGCGGATTTGCTGTGGCCGAGTACGGCAGCCTCGAATCGACACTCAAGGTGTCCGGTGCGGCCGCGCTGTCCGGGACCTTGGACGCCGGCACGGGAACATCCCTGCAACTGAACGGGCCCAGCCAGTGGAAAGACGGGCCTTCCTCGATGAAGGGCGGGTACTTCACGCTGGGCATCGGCGCCGGTGCCAGCTTCCACGACCACGCCGATTCGGGGCCCCATGTCCTCGACGTCGGCGAGTACGGGCGCCTGCTCAACGACGGGCGCTACCTGAAAACCGGCGCCGGCACGACCACTTGGAGGTCCAGCTTCGACAGGTCGGAGAACCGCGGGCTGCTCGAGGTGCAGGGCGGACGGTTGAACATCGACGCGTATCACGCGAGCTTCGACAACCTGGGGGAGATCCGTATCGAGAAGGCCTCGACCTTGTCGATCAGCAGCCGGGCGATTCACTTCCGCCAGAACGGCATGCTGCATGTGCGGGCCGGCGGCACGCTGGACTACGCGCCGGAGCAAGGCGTTTTCGCGAGCACGGGCGCGTGGACGATAGAGAAGGGGGGGCGCGTCGATCTTCGGGACGCGGGCTGGCACTCGGCCCCTCCCGGGGTGTTTCCCTGCACCTTCACGGGGGGCGCCATCCACAACGACGGGACGCTGGTTTTCCGCGGTGGCCCCTACGGCGACTCCCAGCGCAGGGGCAGCTTCATCCTCGACAGGGACGTCGCCATCAGCGGCAGCGGCAGCTTTGAAAACATCGGCGGGGTCGAGGTGCAGATCGGGCGCGACCTGCACGTCGGTCGGCTGAGGATCGCCGAGCCGGTGCCCTACGACCCTGTGGTGCGCTCGGAGCACGTGTTCTCCCGCGTGGCGGTGGCCGGCATCGTCATCGTGGACGAGCTGGACTGGGAAGACGGATTCCTCGATACGACCGGCGACGTCACGGTGCTGAACGCCGCCCGCTTGTCCAACGACGGGTCCTACTGGAAGGGCATGCCGACTCGCAGGATGGGCAAGGAGATCAACACGGCCTTCACCTTCCTGCGCCACGCCGAGTGGGACGGCGATGGTGACCTGTTCGGCACCGGGAACGTCCGGGTCGCCACCGGAGCGCGCTTCGAGGACCACAACTCGCAGGGCACCCTGGAGTACGTGCAAGGGGATTGGTTGCCGCGGCCAACGCGTATCGAGGTCGCTTCCTTCGTCAACCAGGGCAGCTACGTCAAGAGCGGGGCCGGCGTGACGGTGGTCCAGTCCCGCTTCGACAACCCCGGCACGGTGCGGGCGGTGGGTGCGGCGCCGCTGGTGTTTGCAGGCGCACTGAACAATACCGGCACGCTGGAGGCGGTGCGCTCGCGCATCGTGGTCACCGGGCCGCTGGCCCAGTGGCAGGACGGCGTTCTCACCGCCGGCCAGTATGTCGCGCGCAATGGCACGCTGCTGTTCGAGTCGGGCCAGGATCCCGGCGCGACGCAGCCGAGAGGCATCGTCAGGAATGAAACGACCATCGTGCTTGACGGCCCTCAGGCCCGCCTGTCCACTCTTTGGCTTGGGCTGGAGCACGACGCCTTGCGTCTGTTGCATGAGAACACCGGTCAGCTGGAGGTGCTCAACGGCGCGACGCTGGCCAGCCACACGCAACTCGTCAATCGCGGTCAGCTCTTGGTGGCCGGCGGTGGCACCGTGCAAGCTGAGAATTTCTCGCAGACGTACGAGCCTGGAGGCCCGACTCCGAGTACCTGGATCGACGGGACGCTGAAGGGCCGCCACGTGATGCTCCACGAGGGTGAGGTGGGTCCGGGAACGCGCGGTGGCACTGGCGTAGCCCATGTGGTTGGCAGCACCACCTTCGCCGAGGGAGCGACCTTGCTGCTCGATATCCAGGACGAGTCGGCTTTCGACCAGTTGCAGGTGAGTGGTAGCGTCGAGTTGAAGGGGGCGGCTTTGGTCGACTTCTTGGGCACTGAGCCGGTGCTCGGCACGTTTCGCGTCCTCACGGCCACTGAGGGCATCGTCGGTGAGTTTGCGTCGCTGAGCTCCACCCTCGACCCCGAACAGTACCGGCTCAGCGTCCGCTACACCTCGAACTACCTGGAGCTGACGGTGACACCCGTTCCCGAGCCGGGGACGCTGGCGCTGGCGGGGCTGGGGCTGACGCTGCTGGCCGCGCGCCACCGCCGCTCGGGCTTCGCCGGACGGCGCGTCGGTAGCAGCCGAAAGTCCTCGAAGCCCTAATCCGGAGCGAAAGGCAGGGACACCGGCTCGCCTGTCTGCTGGCCCGGCTTTGCGCCACCCACCGAAGGCCGCTTCAAGCCGAACTGGCGGCGATAGCTGGCGGGTGAGACCAGCCCTCGCAGCCGGAAATGCCGCCGCATCGATTCCACCGATCCGAACCCCGCCAACTCGGCCACTTCTTCAATCGGTCGGCTTGCATGGGTTTCGAGCAGTTCCTTGGCGAGCGCGATCCGTTCGCGGATCAGCCACTCCCCGGGTGACATCCCTGCCGCCTCCAGGAAGCGGCGCTGAAGGCTTCGGCGACTCAAGTGCGAGCGCTTCGCCATTGACTCCACGCTGTGATGCTGCCGCAGGTTCTCGCGCATCCAGTCCATGAGTCGGGCGATGCCGCTTTGCTCGGGTGTGCGAGGCATCGGTCGGGGGACGTACTGCGCCTGCCCCCCGTCGCGATGGGGCGGCATCACCAGACGCTGAGCGACACGATTCGCGACCCCAGGACCGAAGTCGCGGCGTACCAGGTGCAGCAGCATGTCGAGCCCGGCCGCAGATCCGGCGGAGGTGATCACCGGGCCTTCGTCCACATAGAGCGACGATTCGACCACCTGAATGCCAGGAAAGCGCTCGGCCAAGCGCGGGAGGTAGCGCCAGTGTGTGGTTGCGCGTCGGCCCTCCAGCACCCCCGCATGCGCCAGCACGAAAACGCCTGAGCAGATGGACGCGAGCCGCACCCCTCGTGCATGCGCGCGCCGCAGTGCGTTCAGCAGCGGCTCGGGCGGCCGTTCGTCGGCGTCCCGCCAGCCAGGAATGACGATGGTGTTGGCCCGACGCAGCGCCGCCAGGCCATGCGCCGCTTCCACCCGCACTCCGCCCATCGCGCGCAGCGGTCCCGGCTCCACGGCGCACACCACGTGTCGATACCACTCAACCCCGAGTTCGGGACGCTGCAGTGCAAACAGTTCGACCGCACATCCGAATTCGAAGGTGCACAAACGGTCGTAGGCAAGGATCGCGACGAGGTGCGGCATGGCACGATCTTACCGCTCGGTGACGCATTGACGTCTTGGCCGAGGCATCGCGCACCGAGACACTGGTGGCGTCATCAAGGTCGCCAAGGAGTCATCGATGCCGTCGCCCGTCACCCGCATTCCCCCCGCTACCAGCCACCGTGCACTCGAGAGGTTCCAGTCGGCCCTCGAGTTCGAGACCGATTGCTGGGACGTCCATGCCTCGATGCAGAGCGACGCCAAGGACTTCGTATTGCTCGACGTGCGCAGCCCCGAGCTTTATGCCCGTGGGCATGTGCCAGGCGCACTTTCGCTCCCGCATGGAAAGATCGGCGCGTCGAAACTCGCGGAGTGGTCGGCCGACACGGTGTTCGTCGTGTACTGCGCAGGGCCTCACTGCAATGGCGCGCACCAGGGTGCGGTCCGGCTGGCTCAACTCGGGCGCCCCGTCAAGCTGATGATCGGAGGGATCACCGGCTGGACCGACGAAGGCTTCGACCTGGCGACAGGCGATGCTCCCTGAACCCGGTTTCGTGGGGCGCCGGGCGCGGCTCGGCCACCCCGGAACGCTGGGGTGGCAGGTCGTGGATCAGCTGTTGATGCTTCATGACAAGGAATACGCACGACCGCAACGACGCGATCCGCATCGACCAGAACGCGTGCTACGTGCCGACCTGAGCCGGGGCCACTCGCCACGCGTCGGCAGCGCAGCGCGGCGCTTTCACTCACCTCTGTCGTCGCGCCGGCCCTTGCCCAACCCGGCTTGCCCCACATGGGCGCGGTCGCACCTCCCCGTCGGATGACCCGGACATGACCTGTGGCCCTGGTGTTTTCCTAGTAGGGCGAAACGAAGGGCGCAAAGACGGGATGCGTCTGGTCATCCTCCAGGACGTACGTCAGCCTCGGCGCGCCGCCTCGATCGCCGCGATGTCGATCTTCCTCATCGTCATCATGGCGTCGAACGCGCGCTTGGCCGCCGCGCGATCGGGGTCGGTCACCGCCGCGGTGAGGGCGCGCGGCGTGATCTGCCATGACAGGCCCCAGCGGTCCTTGCACCAGCCGCACGCGCTTTCCTGCCCGCCATTGTTGACGATCGCGTTCCACAGGCGGTCGGTTTCGGCCTGGTCGTCGGTCGCGATCTGGAACGAGAACGCCTCGTTGTGCTTGAAATGCGGGCCGCCGTTGAGCCCAAGGCAAGGGATGCCGACCACGGTGAACTCTACCGTGAGGACGTCGCCTTGCTTGCCGTCGGGATAGTCGCCCGGTGCGCGATGGATTGCGCCCACCGCGCTGTCAGGGAAGGTCTCGGCATAGAAGTTCGCGGCGTCGACGGCGGTGCCGTCGAACCACAGGCAGAGGGTGTTCTTGCTGACCAAGTCGTTTCTCCATAGGGTTGAGAACGTCGGCATCGCTGGCGGGGGGCGCAGGATTCAAGCTCTCCTGAAGGGGCACTGCAGCGCTGCCGCTAGGCGAATATAGGCTAGGCTGAGGCCCGTCCCTGCAGATGCCGCCGGACCCGCCTGAGCGGCCGCGTGGGGTCAGCCGAGTGCTCCGTCGAGATACTGAAAGTAGGGTTCCGACTGATAGGCGTTGCCGCCGATGCGGGTGTGCTCGTCGCCGGTGGCGGTGACGACCTTGTTCGCGTCGTCGGCCGTGCGTTGTCCTGCGCGGAACTCTTCAAGCGTGTAACCCTTGCCGCCCGGGGTATGCCCGATCACGCCCGTGCGGAAGGCGCCCCAGGTGACGGCCATGTCCTGCGGTGACATGTCGCTCGGCAAGCTCCCGGTACGCAGATGCGTGAGGGCGGCGAGCACGATCGCGGCCGCTTCCACCGACTGAGGGAAGTCGGCCGCGTTGGCCAGGCGCCCTTCGGCATCCCAGAACGCCTGCGCTTCAGCGGCGCCCGGCACCTGGTGTTCCTTCATGTAGTCCACGGCCCATTTCAGCGTGTCGGCATGGACGCTGGTGATGCCGGCGCCCGGTCCCACCTTCTCGCCCGCGGTCCACACGCTGTCCGGGATCAATCCGTCCGGCGCATGGCGCCAAAGGCCGTCGTGCAGCTTGTCCTTCGGCGCGTGGTCGAAATCCATCTCGGAGGCCACCGTGCCGCTCAGCAGTGCAGGCGGAATGCCGTAACGCGTTGCCGTTTCGCTGATGACCTTGGCATTGTCCGGATGCAGCACGGTGAGGAGCGCGTCGTAGCTGCTGTAGGTGGAGGTGTCCACCGGCATCGAGTCCGGGCCGGCCTGGCTCAGCGTGGTCCGCCGTGCCTCGATCGTCTGCTGCAACTCGTCGGCGGCGATCAGGGTCTTCAAGGGCACGCTGCTTTTGCTGGCGGGGCTGGTCTTGAACACCGCCCCTGTGAGGTCGGACTCGCTCAGGCTCTGGTTGGCCTTCAGCGTCTTCAGCGCCGCACGCGCGGTGGCCTGGTCGCGGCCGCCCGCCGTCAGCGAGCGGTACAACAACTCGCCGCTGCGCGCGCCACCGAGCGCCCTCAGGTAGCCCTGCAGCCAGGCCGCGTCGTCTTTGTGGGCCTCGAGCGTGTTCAGGAACATCTGCTGGTCCGCCCGCTGCTCCGGGTCGAGGCCTTGCCCGGCGGCCAGCGTGACGGCCGCCGCCTTCTGCTGCGGGGTCCACGAGCTTTCGTTCACCGGAATGACGGGCATCTGGCTGATGAAGGTGTGCCCACCGGCGAAGGTCTGCGTGTCCTGCAGGGCGGCGTCGACGTCGCGCAGACCCACGAGCCCGTCGGGTCGCTCCCAGTGGCTGCCGCCGTTGCGGGGCGCGGCGGCCGTGTCGAGGTGGGCCAGCGCCTCGGGATGATCGAGGAAGTAGCGTGCGGCCTCCACCTGCGCGGGAGTGAAATCGCCCGACTTGCCGCCGTCCTTCACCACCGCCTTGAGGTCGTCGGCGCTCACGCGTCCGTCCGGCCCATCGAAGAAGCGGCCCAGGAAGGAGCTGCCGTTGACGTCCTCGTTCGCGGTGTCGTACTTCTTGAAGTCGTTTTTCAGCGTGGTCAGATGTCGCTGAAGCTCCGGGTCCGCAGCGTCGGTCGGTTCCGGTATCCCGGGGTCTTGTGGCATATGCTGCCAATAGGTCCGGGTGGCGTCGGCACTCGGCGGAATGTAGGTCATCGCAATCACCTCCCTGTGCAACGGTGCCAGGCAGCTTAAGGGCGGCCCGTGTCGCCGGCAAGCCGGCCCGAGGCCCGGAAACAGGCCGGTCCGGCGCGTCGACTGTGCCGGCTTCGCCTGGCATTCCGTGAGCTTTTGCAGTTTCGCGGAGCAGTGCACAGGCCAGCTCGGCTCACAGACGGTTTCGGGTGTGACATGAAGAGCGCCCACCTGAACGCCCGTGGAAGCTTCTGATTCAGCACCTTTTCCACGGCAGACGGCTTCCAAATCGAGACTTATCCCCTACATACTCCGGCCGCGAGACAAAGGTCGACTTTTGTCGCGAACAAGATCAGCAACGACGCCTATCGGGGCTCTTGCACTCTTGTCTTTCCGAGGCCCCGGCTACGGCACCGACTACTTCACATTTCTCATGCGGCCCGACCATCCGCTTTGGCGGGGGGCCTCCTCTTCATGCTATGGGCGCGCAACACGGTCATCGCGAGCAACAGGCAGACGACCAAGAGGCCCGGCCTCGTGCGGTTCGCATGCAAATGGAAACGCTTCGATCCTATTCAGTTACTTCATGCTGCCTTAGGTTGGAACGCGCGCGAACATCCGAGCGCACATAAAGGTGCGCCAGGCGGCATCGCGCCCGCCATCCGAAAACCGCGGCGTGCCTCTCGCTGCCCGCTCCTTGCAGAGGCGCACCCGCGGGCCCCGCCACATCGCGTTCACCATTCGACGGCAGAGGAGAGCCCATGAGTTTCGTTATCGACCGCGTGACCTACACGCAGACGGCGCTGGAGAGCCCACCCTTGCAGGAACCGAACGGGCCTGCGCCGACCGGGCCGTCGCCGGCGGACGAAGCCAAGAAGGTGATCGACAAGAAACTGCACGACGAGGGCTGGCTCGACGACGTGACGCACGAAGAGCTGCGTGACATCAACAAGGAGCTGGGCAAACTTCCGCCGCAGCAGCGCAACGACGTGATCTCGAAGATGTCGGACGAGCAGCTCAAGACCTGGGCCGACGAAGTCGACAGCAATGGCATCTTCGGGGCGGGAGGCCTCAGCGATGGTGAAAAGCAGGCCCTCTTCGACATGCTCGCAGAAGGGCTCGACGGCAAGCAGCTGGCGCGCGTGGCGGGTGCCTTCAACAGTGAAGCCGACGCCAAGCGCCTGGGCGATACGATCGCGGCCAAGGCCAGCCCTCAAGCCAAGGCGGACTTTGTCAAGGAGATGGCACCACGGGCGGCCAACGATCCGCGTGCGGCCTTGCAGATCGCCAAGGCCATCGGGGGCCTGAAAGGCCACCCGGCGGAGGTCGATGCCGCACTGGCTGCGCTGATCAAGAGCGGCAACCTGGGGGCCGTGATCGACGCGGCCAAGCAGCTGTGGACCCAGTACGGCGACCACTCCGTAAGCGCGAAGTACGAAGTCGAACCGCTGGTGAATTTGATCGATGCCGCGGCCACCGGGAACAACCCCGAACTGAAGGCCCAGGTCTTCGAGGCTGCGGCGCGTCAGGTCAAGCAGATTGCCGAGTCCGGCAACACCCCGGGCGCAGCGGTGTTCAAGAACGGGGCAGAAGAGAAGATCACCCGGGCGCTGACCCAGCTCCTGACCAGCGATACCAACGGGGTCATGCGTGAACTGGAGCAAGACTTCCGGGACGGCCGGGGGATTTCGGCCTATACCGAGCAGATGATCCGGCTTGAGCACACCCAGGATCTGGAGGTGATCATCGAGCAGCTCAAATACGGGAACAATCTGGACGGCGATGCGATCAAGCGTTTCGAGGCCACCGAGGGCCCGGACAGGGCCCACCGCAATGCCCAGACGCTGGGCTACTTCGTTGGTGGCATTCACGCGGGCGTGTCGGCCGTGACGCGCAGTCTCGATGTTCAGGCCAACATCGTCAAAGCCATCTTCGGTGGCACCGTGTCAGGTGGCAAGGATCTGGCCACCAACACCTGGTTGACCGCCTCAACCCAGAAGGCGGTGGCTGGCGCGGTTGCAGCCGTGGTGGGGGCGACCGGAGTGATCGGCACGGACGCCATCGTGCGTGACTTGAAAGCGAATCTGCGCGACCTGCGCGACGCCTTGGGAGAACTGGCCTACCCACGCGAGGCGGATGGCCAAGCCTACGAGAACGAGCCCGTCGAGACCGCCTATGACAATGCGAAAGGGCGCGTGATCGACGCCAACAGCCACACCTGATTCCAGCACCCCCGCTGCACAGGAAAGAGAAAATGGCGTGGCGGCGCCACTCCCGCGCCTTTACCAGCCGGCGCATTCTGCCGCGCGCCCTGCAGGTTCAAGCCGCTCGCGGCCGCGTGTCCACCGGCAGGCAGCAGGCGCCGGTGATGATCGCCAGCACGATCTGCAGGGTATAGAGCGGATCGAAGTCGGCCCGCTGCAGCTCGGCCTGGCCAAGCTGCAGCACGGTCACCGCCACGCCGAGCACCATGCCGATCTGCCGGGTCGCCTGGTTGACCGCCGAGCCCACGGCAAAGTGTGCCGCCGGCAGCCGGCTCACCGCCGCGGCGGACAGCGACGGTAGCACCAAGCCGACCCCCAGCCCGCTCATCAGCAGCCCCGGCAGCCACTGCGTGAGATAGGCCGGCTCCAGCCCGGGCACCGTGAGGTACCAGAGGCCGCTGAACGCGTAGACCACGGCGCCGCCGACCAGGAAGGGCCGGTGTCCGTGCCGTGCGGCGAGGCGGCCGGTGACGATCGCGGTCGGGATCACCAGCAGCGGCCCCGGCGTGATCGCCAGACCCGCGCGTGGCAGCGAGTAGTGCCAGATGCCGGTGAGGTAGAAGAACACCGCGAAGAACATCATCGCGAAGGCGGTGCCGAAGGCCAGCGTGGCGATGTTGGACCAGCGGTAGGTCGGCGTCTCGAACAGCCGCAGGTCGATCAGCGGCGCCGACACACGGCGCGCCCAGGCGACAAAGGCCAGCAAGGCCGCGATGCCGAGGCCGATCGCCAGGGCGATCCGTCCGCGCGACCAATCGGGTGACTCGGACTGCACGATGCCCAGGGCCAGCGCGCCCACGCCGAGGATCAGCAAGGCCATTCCGATCCAGTCCAGACGGGGGCGGGCACCGGTCGGCGCGAAGGTGGGGATCACGGCCGCCGCGCGCCACAGCGCGATCGCGCCGATGGGCAGGTTGATCAGGAAGGCCCAGCGCCAGCCGACGGTGTCGACCACGAAGGAGCCGAGGCTCGGTCCCACCGCCGCCGCGAGACCGCTGACCGCGCCCCACAGGCTCACCACCACGGCGCGCCGGTTCTGGGGGAAGGCGGCGAGCACGATCGACAGCGACGCGGGCGTGAGCAGCGCCGCGCCCACCGCCTGCAGCACCCGCGCGGCGATCAGCACGGCCACGCTGTTGGCCAGGCCGCAGGCGGCCGAGGCGATGACGAACAGGGAGACACCCGCCATGAACACTCGCTTGCGTCCGTGCGCGTCGGCGAGGCCGCCGGCGGGGATCAGCATTGCGGCGAAGACGACGGTGTAGGCGTTGAGCACCCAGGACAGCTCGGCCGCCGCCACGCCCGGGAAGGCCTGCCGCAAGGCGCCGAACGCCGCGAAGAGCATGGTGTTGTCGAGCGAGACGAGGAAGACGGCAAGGCTGGCGATGCGGAAGGTCGACCAGGGCGAGGTGCCGGCGCGCACCGGGGTGGCGGCGGGCAATGCGGTGGGGGCGTCCATGGCGTGGGCTCCGGGCAGCGGGTCACTCGGCCAGCAGGTAGGTGAAGCGCTCGGTGCGGAGGCCTTGCTTGACCTGCCGCGTGAAGTCGCCGGCCAGCACCTCATCGGCCCCGGCTTCCAGCGCGTCGAGGGCACGCGCGACGATGTCCCCGGACCGCGACTTCGCCGCCTGGACGCGGGCGGTGTCACCGAGGCCGGGGTCACGCACGGAGGCGTAGAGGCGACGGGCGACGCGGGCGAGCGTTTCCGGAGCGAATCCAGGGCCGATGCCGCGGTTGGCGCCGGTGATCAGGACGGTGGCGTGGGCGAGTTTCATGGGGTCTCCTGGGCGGATGGGTGGGGAGGGAGGGGTCCTCAGACCGGTATGATGGTCGTCATATTTCGGGGCGAAGAAGGTGACGGCGGGCGGGTTCACGGCCTTCAGCCGTCGTATCGCGATAGCAGGTCGGCTCGGACCGTGGAGAGCAGCCGTGCCCCCTCGTCGGATGGCAGCGCTCGGGCGAGTTGCAGGGCGCCGATCATCTCGCTGGTGATCGCCTCGGCGCTCGCCGCCGGATCGGCAGGCAAAGCCTCCCGCACGCGGCAGATCAGCGCATGAACGCGCGCGGCCGCAGCCTGGCGCACCTCGGGCACCTGGCGCGGCATCTCCGCGCCCAGTGCCGCCACCGGGCAGCCGAGCTCGACGTTGTTGCGGTGCGCGTTGGACAGGTAGGCTTCCACGAGGGCCCGGAAGGGGCTGGCGCCCTTGGCGACCTGCGCCGCAGTGGCCTTACCGATGCGCTCGGCGCTCTCCCGGCCGGCATGGTCGAGGGCCTCGACGAGCAGCGCGTCGCGGGAGGCGAAATGGGCGTAGAAGCCGCCGTGCGTGAGGCCCGCTTCCTTCATGATGTCCGCCACTCCCACGCCGCGGAAGCCGGCGCGGCGGATGGCCCGTGCGGCGGTCGAGAGGATGCGCTCGTGGGTCAGTTCCTTTCGGGTGGGTGTCTTGTCCATGTGTGGCAGTGTAGGGATGAATATGATGACCGTCATGCTAGCAGGGGCAAGACGAAGGCTGGGCGATCTGGGCTTGCGCGTCTGGTGCTTGCTGCTGCAGCTGGCCTTGAGAGCGTCGAAGCCCGAGTAGTGGAAGGCCTCGACGGTGGCTTCCTTGAGGGTGCGGTTCGTGCGTTCGGCCACCTGCTCGACCGTCAGCCTGCTGGTTTCCAGCAGCATCCGGGCCTTGCTGAGCCGAGCACTTTGAATCAGTACCAAGGTGCTGCGCCCGGTGGCCACACGGACATGATTGGGCAGGGGAGGCGCATCGATCAGCAAGCCGCTGCTGAGTGGCGTCAACCGCTCGGGTCCGAGCGAGCAGAACCGCCATGTCGGCCGAGCCACGCCGATGCGCGAGGACATCGCCACGGCCGTCGAGAGGATGTCCAGCGTCAACGCGGCGCTGGACGCAGACGCGCTGGGCAGAACGAGGACGGTGAAGTCGAGCATTGACGGAAAACGCAGGAAAGATGTCGGAACCGACGCTGGAGGTCTGGGCGTCCTGGGGCTTCAATGCAAGCTCGATGCAAGCCCCCCAGACCCGCCGTGCCGTACGTCCTGCTGCAAGGCACTCAGGGCGAAGACATCTCCAGCGTCCTCGGCAACCTTGTGGCGCTGATGCAAACCCATCTCGCCGAGGGCGAAAGACAGCCTCATCAAGGAGCTCACCGATGCACGCCAACGATTCGTGGCATTCCGTACAGGCAAGCACCCATGCAGCACAGCGGCACCGCGTCTCTCAACGGGTGGAGGAGGCGCCGGACCTCTCCACCGAGCAAGGCCCTGCCGTGCTCAGTCGCGTGGTGGGCGAAGATCCGCCATCGCTGCCCGGCGCAGAAGCGGCCCGCAGTGGGCCGCTCGATCAGCCTCTCCGAGCGCTACATCGGGAGCTGACAGAAGCCGGCGGTGATTCGCGCCTCGGCCAGCGCGTGGGGGCCTATCGCCTCGGCGCGCTGATCGGCCGGGGAGGCGTGGGCCTCGTTTACCGCGCCGAGCGGGTCGACGGACGGTACGAGCCAGCGGTCGCCGTCAAGCTGATGCGCGACAGCTTCCCCGGCAAACCGGCTGTGTCGCGCTTTCGCACCGAGTGCCAAATTATGTCCAGCCTGGACCATCCCAACCTCGCCAAGGTCTTGGATGACGGCGTGACCCACGATGGCCATCCGTACTTTGTGATGGAGTTGGTTGCCGGCGAGCCGATCGACCTGTATGCCAAGCGCCGGCGATTGACAGTAGGACAGCGGCTGCAGTTGTTCCGTGCCGTCTGCCAGGTGGTCCACTACGCGCATCAGAAGGGAGTGGTCCACCGCGACCTGAAACCCGGCAACATTCTGGTCACTCACGATGGCACTGTGAAACTGCTCGACTTCGGCGCAGCCGGGCGCATCGCCTTGGAAGACAACGGCCTTCAACCCGTGACGCAAACAGCCGATCGGATGTTGACGTTGGCCTATGCCAGCCCGGAGCAGGTGCGCGGCGTCCAGGTCACGCCGGCCAGCGACATCTATTCGCTCGGCGTCGTGCTGTACCGTTTGCTGACCGGCACCACGCCCTACCCAGCCGCTTCTTTCCGCAGCGACTACGAGCTGGCCAAAGCCATTTGCGAGGTCAAGCCGCTGGCGCCGAGTCGCGCCGGCTCGCTGCAGGTCGACGAACGCCGCCGGCTGCGGGGTGACCTGGACGTCGTGCTGCTGATGGCGTTGCGCAAGGACCCGGCCAAGCGCTATGCGTCGGCCGAACAGTTCGCGGACGACCTGTTGCATCACCTTCAGCGACTGCCGCTGCGGGCTCGGCGGGCGGCGTGGCACCTCCCGACAGCCCCTTGGTTCTACGCCACCGAGTGGCTGCGAAGGTGTGCTGACGGCTCGCTGTGAAGCTTCAAGAGGATGGGGCGCCAGGCTGCTGGCCAACGCGTGGCCATCGCCATGAGCCTGGTTCAATCGGTCAAGTTGAACGGGCACGCTCCCTGGGCCTACCTTAAGGACGTGCTGACCCGGCTGCCGACTCATCCGAACCGGCGGCGTGGACGCCTCCCCTAGAACAGCAGGCCCAACAACTGCTTCAGCAATTCCTCCAGTGGCATCATCGTCAGCGCCAGCGGTGCGATGGGTGCCAGTGTCGCAGCGGCGAGTTGCAGGAGGGTGTCGCGCGTGATAGGCACGATACGCATGCTCCGGATCACGTCGTAACCATTGCTCAGATCGGCCAGCGACTGGATGTCGCTGCTGCCCACCAACTGGTCGTCGGCAGCCGCACCGCCACCTTGCCATTTGACTTCGAAGCCGCGCACATAGCGCTCGGCCAACGCGCCGTATTCCATCAGTCCGATGCGTTTTGCCTGCGCCAGCTGAGGCGCAAACACCAGCAGCGGTCCGAATACGAGGCCCAGCAGGAAGACGACCATCACCGCGATCTGTACCTTGAAGTCCGGCAGCGTCGCGCCGGCGAAGAGAATGCGGCTGGCAAACTGGCCAGCTCCCAACGCCCCATGCGCAACGAGGAGTAGCGTGAACGCGTAGACCGCATTCGAAAGGAATCCCAAGCCGCCGACCCGGTCCGGATGGGTGGCGACCAGGACAGGCCGGAGGCGCGAGACCTGCCACAGAAATCGCGCCCAGATGAACAGCCGAAAATACCATCGCACCAACAGGAACTGGAAGATCGGCAGGCTCACGTAGCCATACCAGACCCCGGCGACCGTCAACTGCGAGTCCGCGCCTGAGCTGACCGCATACCACGTGGACGCAGGCAGGGCGACATACCGGTGCGACAGGACGTAGGCACCGGCGAAGTAGACCGCGACCAGCAGCCCGAGCTCGGCGCGCACCGAGTTGCGCATGCGATAGGCCTTCCTGATGGCCTCGGCGAAGCCCGGCATTGCGGGCTCGCGAATCAAATCGCGCTCCAGGAATGCCAACGCGATCGGGCGTATGCGCTTGTGCACGACCAGTTCGGACAGGATCAAGAGTGGCAGCGCGACCAGGAATCGGACGTGCGCTTCGACGTCGAGCAGAAAGGGCAGGGCCAGGCTGCCGCCCATCAAGTGTCCTTCGAGCGCCGATATCGACAGCAGCGGCAACCACGCCAGGAGCGAGATGGCCGCGATGCGCTGGCGCACCAGCAACAGCGCGTCGTCCGACAGATGTGCGTGGCGCAGCAGCTGAAACAGGGGGCCGCCCAACACCAGTGAAAAGGCCTGCGCCTCCCGCAGCGTCTCTTTGGCGGATATCGATGAGAGGTCCCGGTGATCCGTTGCCATGGCACCCTTCGGGGATGGGTCGCTTCCGTGGGCAACGCGCTCTTGTCATGGGGATGCGGCGTCTCCGATTTCGCTGGCACTGACCGCCTTCCACCGTCCTTCCACCTGACACAGGCTGATCGGAGTGCTGCCCTTGCGGCCGCCTACTTCATAGTCCAGCCGCAGGCTGCGGCAGGGGTGGTCACGCCAGCGAAACGACTTTTCCGCCGTGATCTGGCCCTGGTTCCGGGTCGTGGAATTGATCCAACTTCCCGAAGCAGAGTCCTGCGGGTCGTTCAGCACCTTGCGTGCAACTTCCCCGAGGAGACGCACATCGTCTTCATTCAAATCCTCTGCGGGAGTGTTTTTCAGGACGGCTGTCCAGTTCTGAGCCGCTACCGGTTCCCAGCATCCGAGTACCAGTGCAGAGAGTGCTGCCGGAACAGCCAAGGCGACCGCCCTTGCTGGCTTTTGCATGGGAACTCCTCGTCCGGCGATTGCTGCCGCCGGCTTGAACACAGAGAGATGGCAATAACGCGGTCCTCATCGCCACGGCGAAGCGCTGCGCTTGTTGGCCACAGCTTGACCCTACGACGCAAGGCGGCCCACATACATTCGGGGTGAGTGCAGCATCCGGGCCCCTTTTCACTGAGCTGTTCAGTGCCTATCAACCTTCCCTGGGCCCGAGGACGCGCGCCGGCGCCGGGCTGTCGCGGCCCGGGAATGGCTAGTTGTGAACTGTCAAGACGTCACTGGTTGCGGATCCAGAGGCCGAGACCGAAGTGCAGGGCGATAAGCTCCCGCTCCTTCGTCGTCCTCAAGTGCGCCTTCTCTTGCTCGGTCAAGCGGGCATCGAGCTCGTCGATGACTTCAAGAAGGTTCTTCGCCAATTGAAGTTGCTCCCTTGAGAGCCGGAAGTCTGCCTGAGAGCCGTTCTTGAGTGGCTGGCCAGCCTGGCGTCTTGCCATCTCGTCGGGCGATGGACTCAAGCCTCATGGATCGCCTCCCTCAGAGGAGAAACCGCACGCCGCCTGAGTTCTCGCATGCCGAGGAGCCCCAGCCCGGCGAGCGCCAGGGCCCAGCTGCCCGGTTCGGGGACAGCGGATACGACAAGATCGACAAAGTTGTCTCCATAACGGGCGGCCACTCGATACTGCCCGGGATCGAGGTTGCTGGAGACGGAGGCGAAGCTGCCGCCGATGCCACCCTCGGCCGTGAGGAAGCGCCAGGTGCCGGGGCCTTCGGGCGCCGCGTCGAAGTCCGCGTACAGGCTGCCGCTCAACCCCAGCGGGCCCGACACGTGGATCCGGTCGTGGGCGTCCGCCCCGGCGATGTCGAGCAGCAGGGCCGCCCCAAATGACGCCGAGGGCGAGACCAGGTGGACCGATCCCACCTCGTCCTCCGCCCCCGCGCTCACGCGACCTCCTTGTAACCAGATCTCGGCGCCCTCCACGGTGCCGCTGAGCCAGGCGCTCGGCTGCGGGCGTCCGGCCGGCTCGTCCCACTGATAGAGGCCGGCGCTGCGCAAGACGCTGCCGGCGCCGACCTCCAGACGGCCCGCATTGGCGACCTTCTGGGTTTGCAGGACCGCGCCGCCGAGCAGCGTCAGGCTGCCCTCGTTCCACAGGTCGCCGCCGAGGGCATCCAGCTCCAGGCCTCGCCACAGGGTGACCAGACGCGCCCTGGGCCCTTCGAGCACGATGCTGCTGCGGTTGGTGGCGATGCGGGCCGGACCGAGGCCGTTCTCGCTGTCCCCGAGGTTCAAGGCCAGGGTGCCGTCCCGGACGATGAAGCGGAACGGCCAGCAGCATGAGGGTCGCCGTCTGAGCGGACGAACGGATCCAGGACAGGATGACCCGCGGTCACACCGGATCGGCGACAGCGACACTGATTTTTTTGCCGGACCGACATGGCACGGGAGACTGCCGGCCTCTGCGGTCTCGCCAGCCTGCCAGTCAAGGGAAAGACAGTTGCCGCGGGGCATCGTTCAGGTGGAACCAGCACGACGTCGGTTAACCATCCAAGTGGATGGTGGTAGGATGGTTCTTATGCCTCCCCGTACAGCCCACCAAGCTCCTGTCTCGAAGCCGTCCGATGAAAAGATCACGATCAACATCGGCTGTGTGGACCTGGGACAGATCGACCTGCTGGTGCAGGAAGGCTTCTATGCGAACCGGACCGACCTGATCCGCACGGCGATCCGCAACCAGCTTGGTACCCATAGCGATGTGGTGCGCCAAGTCGTCTCGCGCCGCACCTTGGTGCTCGGCATTCAGCACTACACCGCTGCCGATCTTCGCGCCGTGCAGGCCGCCGGGGAAACCTTGCAGATCCGTGTGCTCGGCCTCGCATCCATCGCCGCCGATGTCACCCCTGAACTGGCGCTCGAAACCATCGAGTCGCTGACCGTGCTGGGCGCGCTGCACGCGAGTCCGGCCGTCAAGGCCGCTCTCGCCAAGCGCATCCGTTGACGATGGACCCACCCCACCGAGAGCACACGATGAATCCCGATTTCCAGCGCTTGATCAACGAGGCGACGCGCCTCACCCGGGCCGGCGACTTGGCCGCGGCAAGCTCCGCCATTCGGGCCGCCCTAGGGCAGGGCCTTCCAGGGGCGGGTATGGCAGCTGGCGCAGGCCGGTCACCGGTCCCCGCGGGCGAGCGTTGCATGGTGATCGACGTTGAGGCACGCGAGTGCCGCGACAAGGACGGCCCGTCCGCCTCGGCACATCCCCAGCCCGCTGCAATGCGAGGTGGACGATTCGTGGCCGGCAGCTATACAAACGCTGCGGGAAGCCGCGAGTACAAGTTGTTCATTCCACCGGGCGCCGACGTCCGCCCTTTGCCGCTAGTGGTGATGCTGCATGGCTGCACCCAGGACCCGGACGATTTCGCCGCTGGCACCGGCATGAACGATGCCGCCCTGGCGCAGGGCTTTTTTGTGCTGTATCCCGCGCAACCCGCGCGGGCGAACCCGCAGCGATGCTGGAACTGGTTCAAACACACCCATCAGCAACGCAACCGTGGCGAGCCCGCCTTGCTGGCAGAGCTGACGCGCGACATCATCGCCCGGCATTCGATCGATGCACAACGTGTGTATGTCGCCGGCCTGTCGGCTGGCGGTGCCATGGCGGCGATCCTTGGCAACACCTACCCCGACCTCTATGCGGCCGTTGGTGTGCATTCCGGCCTGGCCCCTGGCAGCGCGACCGACTTGCCATCGGCCTTGTCGGCCATGAAAAGTGGTCGCGGCTGCGGCCAGCGGGCGGCCAGCGGCATGCCCACCATCGTCTTTCACGGCGATGCGGACACTACCGTGCATCCTGGCAACGCCGAGCAGATCGTCGCCGCGGCCGCCGGCCCCACAGCAGCGGTCGAGTGCCAGCAAGTGCAAGGCAGCCATGACCGTCGTTGCACGCGCCATCTGCACCGTGCCGCAGATGGCAGCGTGATCGCGGAGCGGTGGGTTGTGCACGGCGCGCCACATGCCTGGTCGGGCGGCAGTTCCAAGGGCTCCTACACCGACGGCCGCGGCCCCAACGCGACCCGGGAGATGCTGCGCTTCTTCTTCGAGCGGAAGCACTGTGGGGTCATCTGATCACCTTGCTGGTCCACGGGTCAGACACCTTGCATGCAACCCCGGGAACTGGGTGCCGGGCTCGACCTGTTGCCGTGTAACCTTGACCGCGTCCGGATGCTCATCGCAAACCCTTGAGAGGGAGCTGTCTGACGGGGGGCGCCCTGACCAGCGCGCGCATCGGGCCCCTGCGCACCGATCGGCAGCGGAGGTGAGGCCAGCCCTCAGCCTCGCGAGGGAGGTCTGCTCCCAGGCGTCCCGTAGCGTTTCATCAATGGACCCGCCGATAGCCCGTGCAGCACGATGGACGCGGCAACGCACATGAGCGTGAGGGACGAGAGTTGCTGCTCCACCATGCCAGCCAAGCCGTGCCGAATGGAGAACAACAGGTAATAGACGGAGCCGATGCCCCTGATCCCGAACCAGCTGATCAACAGGCGTGGCCGGGGCCCTATGCCGGCACCCAAGGTGCCGCCCCAGGCCGACACAGGCCGGATGACGAACAGGAGAACCGGCACGAAAAGAACGAGTTCCAGGGAAGGAACCACCGAGGACAGCAAGGCCCCCACGACCAACACCAGGACCAGTTCGGCGAGCTTCTCCAATTGCTCGGTGAAACTCAGGACCGCGTCCATCATGGTAGCGCTGGCGTGGTGAGAATGGGTCGCTGTGTGCTCGTAGGCCGTGCGCTCCTGAGGAAGCGGCGATAGCAGCACGGCAACCGTTCCCGGCATCGGCCTCTCTCGCACCCGACGCAGCGCAATGCCGGCGGCGAAGACCGCCAGGAACCCGGATGCCAAGCACAACTGCGCCGCGCCGTAAGACATCGCAACCAGTCCAACAGACAAAAACTCGTCGAGTCCCACGGCTTGTCGATGGCGTGTCCGCAGGTAGACGACCACGCCTCCGACGAGAGCGCCGAGCAGCCCTCCGATGGCGACGCCACCAAGCGTCGCCCACGCGAGATCGACCACAGCCCATCTCCACCCCCATGCTCCGAGCTCGTGCTGTCCGAGCAGGCCCAGGCCGAGGAGGACGAAGGGAAAGGCCGTGCCATCGTTCATGCCGCCCTCGCCAGCCAGGCTGAAACGCAATCGGTCGGGGTCCGATCCGCCCTCCGTCTGTACTCCCGAGGCGAGCACGGGATCGGTAGGCGCCAGGATGCCGCCCAGCAGCAAGGCGGCGCCCAGCGACAAGTCCAGCCACCACATGGCCACGGCCGCAACCAGCGCCACGCTGAGAACCATGGAGAGCGATGCCAGTCGCAGCGGAAGCACCCAGCGGCGGTCGCGGAGCGTGACGCCGCCCATCTTCAGGCCCACGCTGAACAGCGAGATCAGCAGGGCCGCCTCCGTCAGCCCTTCGAGCACCCAGACATGCTCGTTCACGTCAGGCCGCAGCAGGCCAAAGACGGCGGGGCCGAGCAACCAACCCAAACCCATGTAGACCATCGCGCTGCTCAACGGCAGTCGCTCCAGCAAGGTGCCGACAAGAACCATGCTGACAAGCAGCAGGCCCAGGATCAAGGACCAAAACGGGATGGACATAGGCCCTTTCTGACCAGCGGGTGGAGCCGATGGTAACAAGCCGACTTTCGCGCACGCACTCAAGGGCTGGGTTCCGGCGCACCGTTTGGTGCCGCGGTCAGTCCGGCCTGAGGGGCGTGGCGTATCCGAGAGGTCTGTCCCGTCTCCCACCCCTGCGGAATACCCGTATGGGAAGGGCGTGTTGGCGGCAATCGCGGCGGGGGGGCGACGCAGAGAAGGCGCGGTTGGCTGCGGCGAAGCGGGCTGCAGTTCGGTTTGGGGGTTGGTTCAACCGAAAACAAGCTCCGTGGGTTCTGGCCCCTTGAGATCGACCATCCTATAGACGCGCGTACTGGCGCTGCGGGCATGGCGAACCACGTTCTTACGCTCTCTGAACCCAATGTCGTCGCCCATGCTGCTGGTCCAGTTCGGCCGCCAGTTGGGCTGCCCCTAGCTGGGAGAGGTCAGTGGCCACAACAACATTCTGCCCGCCGAGGACCATCCGCATCACACACCATTTGTCCGGGGTGCTGACGCCAACGGCACGATCAAACTCGGGTCGCACCACTTGGTCGAGGACGTAGGAGACAGCGCGATACAGCTCAGCGCCGGTCAGCCCGAGATCGAAGCAAAGCAGCGCCTCGACGCTACCTGCCATTCGCTCTCTTGCCTCTGCCCACCGAATGCGCGGGGGGCTCCATCCATGCCGGTAAGCCGATGGCGGCATGGAGGCGCAGCCCCCCGAATTGGATGGAGGGGGAGAGCGCAGCCGGCGCAACCCTCACGCTGCCCGTGAAACTCCATCCTTTGCATCGCATAGGGTGGAGTAGTTCATTCGAACGGTTCATTCATATCGATCGCTTGCTTCTCAGCTGACGGAGTCGGGCAGCCGCCTTGATCTATCTTCTCAATGAGATCCAGCAGATAGGCCTCCATAGCCTCAAGGCGTATCGCGGATGCGTAGGGTCGCTTCGGGTCCTGCCGCGCGGACGCCCGGATTGCATCGGGAACGTCATCTCTCAGCCATAGTTCCTCATGCTGAAAGATGGCGTACAAATCCCCATCGATCTGCTCCACAACCATGTGGCCGCGCCAAGGATCTTCATAAAGCTCATCTGATAACGCCGAAATGAAGAGGAGCGCTCTTTCGCCGGCTCGTAGAACCATGTCACCGAAGTGACCTGGCGATCGAACGAATTCAATCTCCCCCCGACCCAGCGCCGGTGGGCCCCCCTTCTTGCCGAGTAGATCCGCTCTACCTTCGCGCGTAACACCTGGTGGCGTGGAGCGCTCACGACCTGAACCATCGCCAGGTCGTTGCGGGCCACCTTGTTGAACAGGAAGCGTCGATCGACGTTCATTGTGGGTGCCATCGTTGCCGATCGAATTCGTAGCGAGCGAAGCCAGACTCTCGATCAGCCATGAAAGGCGCGTACGGACACGTTGGATACGATCTTGAACCTGTGTTCATTCCAACAAATATCGCACAGAATTGACTACCCAGCAGTAGCGGCGCTATCAGGGACCAATCACTCCATTCCAAGGCCCTCGGCTGGTGCACGCCAGCCGGGGCATTGTACGGCGTCGCCTTTCGAAGTATCTCCACGTCCAACCGTGCCTCGGCCAGCTCCTTCCTCAGCCGGCTGTTCTATTACCGAACGGATCGAAAACCCGGGACAGGGGCACTTCCACTCTGGCAGGTCGACCCGTCATCGGGTGGGGGCGTCCATCCCATAGCCAGCCGCCAGACAATCGGAACGCCACGGTGAGGTCGGCTTACTGCTGGGATCCCAGCATTCGGTTTGGAGTGCGCGCAACACCTGTCTTACCGCCATTCCAGCGTGCTGCACTGCAATAACTGCGAGCTACATTCGCAAGGAGCGAGGGCTAGCATCTCTCCATAACTTCTTGGGGGGCTGGCATGGGATTGAGGTTCTCCATCATCACCTGTACTTGGAACAGCCTTCCATATATCGAGGAATGTGTGCGCAGCGTGCTGTCACAGAACTACGAGAACTATGAATACATTTTTGTGGACGGCGGCTCACACGACGGAACCCTCGAGTTCATTCAGAACATTCCGCGCCAAGTGAAGCTCCTGCGCAACGTGCAAGGTGGCATCGCGCGGGCCATGAACGCCGGCATCGCTGAAGCGGGCGGCGACGTGGTCGCCCATATGCATTCCGACGATCTCTACGTCGGCCCACACGTATTCGGTCTGGTCGCTGAGCAGCTCGAGGCCACCGGAGCGGCCTGGCTGTTCGGCAAGGTCCATCGCATCGACGGTGAGGGGCGCATATTGCCCGAGCGTCACGCGATGCCGCCCTACAGCTATGCCCGTCAGCTCAGGCGCAACCACATTCCGCATGCGGCCACTTTTGTCCGCCGCTCGGTCCTGCAGGCCTTGGGTGGCTTCGACGAGCGATACCGCCTGGCCATGGACTATGAAATGTGGCTGAGAATCGGCAAGCAGCATGAACCGGTGCAGCTTGACGAGTACCTGGCTGCTTTTCGGATTCATTCCCGCAGCGCCACCCGGGTGCATGCGCAGCAGTCCTTCAAGGAAGATTTTCGGGCCCGCATGCAGTACGCGCTGCCGGTTCAATATCCAGAGTTCCTGCTCCGCCATGCTGTACGCCGCTGGCGACTTGCGGCGGCCAAGTAGTCGCAGCGCCACCGGCTGACCCGTAGACGTCCGTTCTGGGTCGTCGCGGGCGCCGATCGCCTTCGTCGATCACCGTGCGCTTGTGAACGCTTGAGATTCAAGCAAATACCTGTCCGTCACAGTGGGTCAAGTCCAACTTCAGCCCGCGCCCGCCATGCGTCCAGCCGAACTCGACAAGCGCCGAGTGCGGCCAGCCCGATCAGCGTTCAGCCCTCGCCAGCTCAGGCACCGGTGTCAACAAGAACACTGCCTGATTGAATTGCAGATCCTGGCCATGGACGACGATTTGCCCGGCTTCGTTCAGATCCCTCGCCCACGTCAGTTGCCAGCCCGGCAGATCCACGAGTTTGTTGAGATCCTGGTAGGACTGGCCGTCGAGCGAGACCACGGCGCATCCGTCCCAAATGTAGACGATAGAGTCCGAGCAGATGCCCATGCCGACAATGACGCCCGCATCGTTGATGAATAAGGCGCTTGTGCCAGTCTGCGGCATCCGCGTTGTCGGACCGCGAATCTCACGCAGCTCCCCTTCGTCCCACAATGCGGTAATGGAGCTCCCGCTGTAGAGGTAGGACTGTTCGCCGGGCGCCCAGGCGTTGACCAGGATCTGGCCCCTGTTGTTGAGGTCGACGGCCTCGCTGGGCATCGGTCGACCGGCCGGTGACCGCAGAGCACCCAGGTCGGTCATTTCACCGTGGGCCCACAACGTGGCCTGGGAGGACGTATCCTGGCTCGGCGGCCAACTGCCCGACCCGCCGGTGCTTGACCTCCCGACCACCTGCCCTTGTTCATTGATGTCGACGGCTTCGCTGTAGCCAAACCCCTCCGAGTTGACCCGCAGCGTGCCGAGGTTGATGGCCCGACCCTGCGCGTCCCAGAGGGTCGCTCGCATGCCGAGGGATTTTCCGCCTGCATAGAGAGGCGACTGGCCATAGATCTGCCCGGCCTCGTTGATGCCCCGGGGCCTCGTGTCTTCGGCGGCGCCGGTGGGGATCGGACTCAGAGAAGGCAACACCTGTAGACCACGGTTGGACCAGCGCACAGCATGTTGCTCGATGGGTTCGCCGGCCGCGTCGAAGCGAAGGGAGATGCCGACAACGATTCCCGCGTCGTTGACGGCCGTGGCCCAGCTGTAGCCTTTGCCGTTCGGCGCCGTCCGCAGCGTTCCCAGGTCGACGGCCCGGCCGCGCTGCCAGATCACACCACGTGGCCCCTTGTAAACGCCGTTGATGTCGGCGGTGTCGGAGACGCCCACCGCGACGCCGTCATTCCTGAGGTCCATGACCCTGCTGAAGCCATGACCCGGCCCGGGGGGGGCCAGTCTCGGAAACTGAACCAAGGCGCCACCGGGACTCCACAGCACCCAGTCCGCTGTCCAGTACAGCCGGACGGCCACCTGGCCCCGGTCGTTCATCGGACCCACGTCGCTGATGCCGTTCGCGAGAAGAATCTGCTCCGCCCGGTAGTAGGGAGCACTCAAGACCGATCCCGCGGACAGCGCCAGAATCACCAGGGACAACGCACGAGCTTGCATCGAATGTTCCATCGCCGTCTCCTGAGCAGCAAGGCCGAGCGGCACACGCGATATCGGCCGCTCGTCTGCCTAACGATAGTGGTGCGACGGCAGCGCTCCCCCCCTCAGGTAAGGGGCCCAAGGAAGTGACTGCCTCCCGCAGGGGCGGGGCAAGGTCCACGACCGCCGGCGCACCGCCGTGAAGTTCTCCGACCGAAAGCCGACGCCCGGCCGGAAGAACTTCAACCGGGCGTGTATCCGGAGGACCGATGGAAGGTGAGCGGTGTCCCCCATCCCACCAGCGGCCGAAGTCCAGTCGTGAACGGTCTGAATTTGGGTCCGACCTCATCCACTTCGATCGCTTTGCCGGTACACCTTGGACCTGCGGCAAGACCGGGACCGGGTTTTTCCCGCCGAATGGAGGAACTGCTGCCGCATCGGTGGTGTCCTCCGGCCTGATGAATACTCGTTGATGGAATCAAGACGTCGGCGGCGGTCGCATACGGGTCGCCGGCAGGAGCGACACGACCAACAGAGTGCTGAGACCGTACCGGGGCAGCGCGGGCATGGACAGCAACTGCCGCAACCACAGTTCCATGGCGGCGCATGATGGCGACCGTCGGCCGGGCTTGCCGAGATGTACAGAGGATCCAATGACCCCACCCTCTCTTGAGCTTGTGCATCGCACCATCAAGGCGCTTTTCCTGTCGCTGGCATGGACGACCTTTGCCGCTCTGTCTGCGACCGCGAAACCGACGACGGAGCTTGATCTGACCTCGACCTTTGCAGAGGCCGCGCTCGCTCGCTCGGGCCAGGTGCTCCATGACCGCACGGGCACCATGGACCTGGAGGCGGTGCGAAAGTCGGACCAGTGGCGCCTGTCGTCATCAGACACGGTGCCGGGGGGGTACTCGCATGGCGTCTGGTGGATGCGGGTGCGCGTCACCAACCGAAGTGGCGCGCCGCTTCAAGCCATTCTGGACCTGAACAGTCCTTTGCAGGACTACGTGCAGCTTCTCCAGGTGGATCCTGGCGGCCACGTCGTGGACCAGGACGAGGCCGGGGATCATCTTCCGATGTCGAGATGGAAGATGGCAGGCCGCACGCTCAAATTCCTCGTCGCACTGGAGAACGACGAGGGCAGAGATCTATATCTGCGGCTCGCGAGCGAGGACGGACTGCACGTGGGAGTCAGGCCGGCGCTGCGTTCGCTGGCTGAGCAATCCCAACACGATCAAGTCGACACGCTGGTCCATGCGCTGTACTTCGGCATGCTGCTGGCGCTGCTGCTCTACAACTTCGTTCTCTTCCTGTCCACCCGCGGCGATCGGGCCCTCGCTTACTACGTCCTGCACCTGCTCGCGTTCGGCACGTGGGCCTGGACCTTCCGGGGATACGGCTTCAGATACTTCTGGCCTGAATCGCCCGGGGTCAACCAGCACGTCCTGTTGGCCTGCATCAGCCTCAGCGCGGTAGCCCAGGCCCTGTTCGCGATGCACTACCTGAGAGTCCGTCGTGCGGCTCCACGTCTGTATCCCGTCCTGGTGGCCGTCATTGCGGCCAACGCGCTGGCACTGCTCAGCCCTCTGCTCGGCGGCTACGCTGTTCCCTTCTTCGTGGCGTGCTTCGGCGTTCTGGCGGGAACCGTGGTGACGTATCTGTGTGCCGGGTACTTGGTCCGCAAAGGCTCCAGGCCGGCGTTGATCTTTTTCGTGTCCTATGCCGCACTCGCGTTGGGCGTCACGATGTATCTCCTTCGGCTGCTGGGTGTCCTCACGCCCAACTTCATGACCGAGTACGGCTTCGAAGTCGGCTCGGCGCTGCAGATGCTCATTCTTGCCCTCGGCCTCGCCGACCAGATGAACACGCTCCGGGAGCAGAAACTGGAAGCGGAACGTCAAGCGGCGGCCGCCCAGACCGCCCTCGTCAACCGGCTGGACGCGCTCGTGAAGGAGCGCACCCACGAACTCGAGCAGTTGAATGCGAAACTTGGCGAGTTGTCGATCAAGGATGAGCTGACGGGCGCCTACAACAAACGCCACTTCACAGAAGTGATCCGGACCGAACTGGCCCGACATGGCAGGCAAGGGGGTGTGCTGTCCTTCTGCATGTTCGATGTGGACTTCTTCAAGGCCTATAACGACCGCTATGGTCATCCAGCGGGCGATGAGGTGCTTCGCAAGGTAGCGGCCACGGTGAGCGCACGGCTGCGGCGCAGGGACGACCGGCTGTTCCGTCTGGGCGGCGAGGAGTTCGGGGTGCTGCTGAGCGTCGACAGGCCTGCGAACACCGTCGCCCAGTACGTTGACGGGCTGCGCCAGGCGATCGAGGACTTGGCGGTGATCCATGAGGGGTCCAGGTTCGGGAAGCTCACGGCCAGCTTTGGGCTGGTGATCCTGGACTCGACTTCGCAAGGCGAGCCATTGGACCCGGACGCCTTGTATACGCTCGCGGACAGAAGGCTTTACGAGGCCAAGCGCAACGGCCGCAACCGGGTCGAGGTCCAGCTCGCTTGAAGGTTCCCACCGTGGATGTTCGGTCCTGGAGAGTCACCGTGAAACGCTGACGGTCCAACAGAAGGAAGCGCTATGGCAGCAAGCCTTCAAGGTTCAGCGCGCACAACGCCGGGAGTTCGAGCCGAGTTGCGCGGGTCTACCTCAGCTGTGCGCCGAGTCGTTCTGCCGATTCACTTCACACGCGCTCGGCGTCCCCGCGGCCAGCCGAGACCATCGTGACAGCAGCCACGTGCCTGGGCGAAGTGGTGCAGGGCCAAAGTCACAAGACGGAGGGTTGCATTCATGGGCGACGCGTTTCCGGTCGGACAGGTCTGTCGCCTGCACTACACCTCCATCCGGCGGGCGACTCTAGACTGGGCTACAACCACCAAAGGAGACCCCGACATGCTGACCCTGTGTGGATCCCCGCGCTCCAACTACTACAACAAGGTGAAGTTTGCGCTGCTCGAGAAGGGCGTGCCCTTCCGTGAAGAGCTTGCAGCCATCGGCCAGCCCGAGACGCTGAAAGAGTCCCCGCTCGGCAAGGTGCCCTTCATCCGGACCGAGCACGGCGCGCTGTGCGAGAGCCAGGTCATCCTGGACTACATCGAAGCGCGCTGGCCGGACCCCGCCTTGTTGCCAGCCGACCTTTGGGCAGCGGCCAAGGTGCGTGAGCTGACCACCTTCCTCGACCTTCACCTCGAGCTGGTGGCGCGTGAGTTGTACCTCCAGGCCTTTTTCGGCGGCACGGTGAGCGACAGCAACAAGGCCCGCGTGCGCAAGCTGCTCGACAAGCACCTCGTCGGCTTCAGGCAGCTGGCGAAGTTTTCGCCCTACGTCGCGGGCGAGAGCTTCACCCAGGCCGACTGCGCTGCCTTTGTGCACCTGCCGATCATCGCGCGGGCCACGCGAGCCGTCTACGGCGTGGACCTGCTCGCCGAGCACGGCATCGACTGGAAGACCTACTGCGACCACGTCGGCGAACGCGCCAGCGCCCAGAAGGTGACGGCCGACCGCAAGGCCGACCAGGCCCGGTCCGCGGCGAAGTGAGGCGGCGGCTGCTGCCTCAGCCGAGCAGCTTGAGGTCAGCGGCGCCGGCACCGATCAGCAGCAGGCAGCCGAAACGTGCTGCCGGACCGGCCGGGGGGCGCCTTGACCGGACGCACACCGTGGGTCTACCTCAAGGACGTGCTGAACCGGCTGCCCTCACATGCGAGCCGGCGGATCGGCCAGCTTCTGCCAGAGTGACATGGGGGTCTCCCGATGAACAGGCGCCCCAGGGCGGGAGAGAGTCCTGGGCCTGCTATGCGCTGAATGCCCGGGCCAGCTCAGCGGGCCCGGAGCCTCAAACGGCCAGGCGCTGGCGCGTTGTCCCGCATAATTCGCCCCCAGGGAGAGACCTACCTGCGTCTCAGAGAGCCACACGGTGACCTATCGAAGGAGCCGCAGCATCGGCGCAGGAGGACGACAGGCATTCGAGCGACGCGATCCGGCCGAAGGTAGAGACTGCCGGGAGGGAGTACCCGTGAGATTCTTTCGCTTCCTGTTTGCCATTGGCTGCCTTGTAGCGCTCGGTGGCTGCGGCTCCGAGGCCGGGCGGGCCCGGGACATTGAAGTAGCAGGCGCAGCCGCGTTCACCGAGGACGATGCACGCGTGATCACAGCGCGGCTACGCGATGCCACCGAGCGCAAGCTGTGGGAGGCCGAGCCGACGTATTCCTTCGTCGCCACAGCCGGCGGCATCAAGGTCCGCGCGAGTGCGGCGCCGGTCGACGAAGACCTGCGCTATCTCCTGTCCCACCGAGGGGAGTTCGTGGTGCGGCCCGAGCTTGGCGCATCCTGGTTCGAACACCGTCACATCGTCGACGCGCAGGCGGCAATCGACGAGTCTGGCCAAGCGTTGTTGCGGCTGAGGTTGTCTGACGAGGGCCGCGAACGACTGGCGCGCTTTAGTGCCAAACACGTGCCGGCGACCGTGCAGGTCATGTTCGACCGCCGCCAGCTGACCGCGGCGCGGGTGAGCCAGCCCATCACCGAAGGGCGAATCGAGGTGCCTGTCGGCAGCCGGTCACCGAAGGAGGTGCTGTTGATCGCGCAGATCCTGAGGACCGGAGCGCTGTCTTTCCAGCCCGGTGCGATCCAGGTTTCCGTTTCCTCGAAGGGCGGCGGTGGCCGCTAGGGCTTGCTGGCGGACATGGGCGACGGGGTGCTGCAGCCGATGATCCAGGCCACCGGTCGTCCCGAAGCTGTCCGGGAGATTGGCAAGAGGATGTCCTCGATGACCATGCGCCGCACCGGCGCCGTGCACTGCTGGAGTTGAAGTACTGCCGCGTGCGCCTGCTGCTGGCAAGGTCAGGTGGTGTCCTCGCGCAGACGATTCTCGGCGGCGGGAGCGGGGTCATGTATGCGGTACACAGGGACGGCACGCTCCGCTGGTATAGGGACTACAACTGGGGAGGGCCATCGCCCAGTTGGGCGTCAGTTCCACCGTGCGGCAATATCGTCGGAACTGGCTGGATGGCGCCAACGGGAAGTAGCGAGGAATGACCGGACGCTGGCGACTGAGGCGCCGGATCGCTTCTTCGGCCAGCTTGGTTGCCACCATCAACTTGTTCGTCGTCGGTCGACTCAGAGCTTGGAGCCTCCAGGGTCCCGGGGCGGTTCACCGCTTCTTATTGATCGTGCGCAGGGCGCGCGAGATGATCCTCTTCGTGTTCGCGTTGCCGTCCGCTTCCCAACGCTCGCACAACTCGACCACCCATTCCGGGCGCGATTTGCTGGCATCGTTCAGCCAGTTGGCGACCGAGTCCTGCACGTACTTCGAGGTGTCGGCCCGCAAAGAGGACAAAAGGCTTTCCGCCAACTGCGGCTGCTCCTTCAGCTCCTTGATGTGCTCGCACCAGACACCACGCGGCCGCACGCTCTCGACCGCAAAACGGCGTATGTTCGCGTCGGGGTCCGACGTCCAGGGCTTCAGGCAGGCGATTGCGTGCGGGATGTCACGTGCCAGATGGGGGCGGACCGCCATCCACGCCCACTCTCGCACGCCGAAGTGCAGATCCGCCGCGAACGGACGCATCGACTCAAGGCGGTCCTGCAGCGGCATCCCGCGCTCGTCGCGGGCAATCGCGAAAGCGGCCCAACTCCTTACCGTGTCGGACCGGTGACGAGAAGCTGCCAGCAGGATCTCGGCCTGCCTGTGCTCCTTGTGCAGCGTCTCTCGCAAGGCATCAGCAATCAGCACCAGCTGACGGCTGATGCCGGCTGCCCTGGCCCCTTCGGCGACCTGCGCTACGGCCTCTGCCCCGGTTTCAAGACCGAGGGAGGGCAGCACGGCCCTTGCCAGCCCGGCCTGATCGATGGCCAAGCACTCGGCGAGGTTTTTCGTCTGCGCTCCGAGGTTCAACTCATGCAGTCGGTCGACCGCAATCACTGCCATAAGCTCTCCGTCCTTCCTGCACCGGTTTTGCCGCCGCCGGACTGACCGACGGGACGTCGGCGGACGTCTCACTTCGTATCGCATAGCGCGGCGGCGCCACGATGCCGCCAGGATCGATGGACTGCTTCAGCCTGAGACCGAGCACGCGAGCGAATTTTCGTCACGAAACATCAACGTCCCGTGAAAACAGCAAGGGTAGCCTGTTGTCGAACGCTCGTTCCGACAGGCTGTTCAAGGTGATGGGGCAATCGAGGTCGTGCGCCGTGCAGATGTTTTCTACGGTCTCAACGCACTTGCTGACGGTGGTGGCGCTTGGGGGACCACGGGCGCCGACTACAACAGCGCACAGCCGTCCCATGCGGGGTCGAGAGGATGTACGGGAGGCTGCTTTATGGTCGCACCGGTCCTGCAGCGCAAGCCCGGTTGCAATTTGACCGGACGTCTCTGGTTCGACCTCCCATTCTTGGGGGCAGTGCCGTCCTGTTCGAGCCGGCAGCGGCGCCAACCGGAGACTGCCATGACCCCTGTCCCTGTCTCACAACGCTCGCGATCTTTCACGCTCGGTGCCGCCGCCTATCTGGCGACCTGTAGCGTCGGTGCCCTGGCTGCAGACACGACCTGGACCGGCGCCGCTGGCCTGCCTTTCTGGGACCTCGCCAGCAACTGGTCGGCGGGTCCACCCGATTCGCTCGACACCCGCGCGCTGCTGGGCAGCAGCGACACGACGATCCGGCACGGCGCCTTTCTGGCGGGCCAGGTGACGGGGCAGGGCCGTCTGAGGCTGGCGGGAGGCAGCCTGCAGCTTCAGGGGCCGGGCTCGACCCTCGGCCACCTCGACCTGCACGGCGGCACCCTGGGCGGCGAGGCGGAGATCACCGTCGGCAGCCTGGACTGGCGTGCCGGCGGCTTCACCTCCGCAGATGGCAGGCACCGGACCCTCCAGGTGTCCGGTGCCGCCACACTGTCCGGAACGCTGCACGTCGGCATCGACACGAGCTTGGAGCTGAACGGCACCAGCCTGTGGAAAGACGGGCCCTCCTCGCTCGAGGGTGGCCCCTTCGCCTTGACCATTGGCGCCAGGGGCCGCTTCCACGATCATGCGGCCTCCGGCGATCACGTGCTCCGTCTCGGCTTGGGCCGCCTGGACGACTTCCGCATCGACGGACAGTACCTGAAGACCGGCGGCGCGACCACCACTTGGGACACGGGCATAGGCAGCCCGGTGCATCGCGGGCGGCTCGACGTGCAGGGCGGCCGGTTGAACGTCGAGTTGGACAACCAGTATTTCGAGAACGCGGGCGTGACCCGCATCGAGAATGCCGCGATGTCCATCCGCGGACACCAGGGCGGCTTGAGCAACAGCGGCACCTTCGATGTGCAGGCCGGTGGGAGCCTGACCTTCGCAGCAGACGAAAGCGGTGTGGGAAGCACGGGTGTGTGGACGATCGCAAAGGGCGGCCGGGTGGAGTTGCAGGATGCCGCCCGGCACGGGGCGCCCGTCGGCTACATCGCTTCCACCTTCACCTCGGGAGCCATCCGCAACGAGGGGACGCTGGTCTTCCGGGGCGCTCGCTACTTCGACGGCGGCGGCCCGACAGGTGTTTTCATCCTGGGTCGAGACCTTGCGATCAGCGGCGGCGGCAGCATCGAAGCCGCTGCTGGCGTCGAACTGCAGATCGAGCGCGACCTGCACGTGGGGCGCCTCAGGATCGGCGAGCCGGCGCCTTACGACCCCTTGGAGCCCCGGGATTACGTGTTCTCCCGAGTGGTAGCGGCCGGCACCGTGGTCGTGGACGAACTGGACTGGGAAGACGGGTTCCTGGATCCGACCGGCGACGTCACGGTCCTGAACGCCGCCCGCTTGTCGAACGACTGGTCCTCCTATTGGAACAACCCGCAGATGCGCAGGCTGGGCAAGGAGATCAACACCGCTTTCACCTTCCAGCGCCGAGCCGAGTGGGATGGCAACGGCGACCTGTTCGGCACCGGGAACATCCGGGTGGCCATCGGGGCCCGCTTCGAGGACCACAACTCGCAGGGGACCCTGGACTTTGCCTGGGGGCAGCGTTTGCCCCGGCCAACCCGCATCGAGGTCGCCTCCTTCATCAACGACGGCCGCTACGTGAAAACGGGGGCTGGCATCACCGTGGTCCAGTCCCGCTTCGACAACCGGGGCACTGTGCAGGTGGTGGATGCCGCGCCGCTGGTGTTTGCCGGAACGCTGAACAACACCGGCACGCTCGAGGCGGTGCGCTCACGCGTCACGATGGCAGGCACGCTGTCCCAGCTGCAGGGCGGGGTCCTCACGGAGGGCCGGTATATCGCGCGCAACGGCACGCTGGTCTTCGCAGGGGTCGATGAGCCCGGCGCGACCCGGCCGATGGGCATTGTCCGGAACGAAGCGACCCTCGTGCTCGACGGGCCGCATGCCCGCCTGTCCACCATCTGGCTTGGACTGGAGCAGGACGCCTTGGCCCGGCTGAGCATGTCCACCGGCCGCCTGGAGGTGCTCAACGGCGCGACGCTGACGACACTCACGGGACTCGCCAACCGCGGCGTTCTTGTCGTCGCCGGCGGAGGGGAGGTGCAGGCCGAGGGCTTCTGGCAGCCGTACGACCTCGAGCACAGCATCCCCGTCGAGGGCCCCACCCCCGTCACCTGGCTGGACGGGACGCTGAAAGGGCGCGCCGTGTCGTTCGACGAGGGCGACCTGGGTCCGGGAACGCGGGGCGGCATCGGTGTGGCGAACCTGATCGGCAAGACCTCCTTCTCCAAGGACAGCCGCCTGCTGCTCGACATCCGGGATGAGCAGGCCTTCGATCAGGTGCGGATCACCGGAAGCGTGGCCTTGAACGGGATCCTCCGGGTCGACGTCGGGGGTGCCGAGCCGACGCTGGGCAGCTTCCGCGTCCTCACGGCGACGGAGGGCCTGGAAGGCCGGTTCACCGCGGTGGCCTCCGGCCTCGATCCGGCGCAATACCGGATCAGCGCGAGCTACATGCCCAACTACCTGGAGTTGACGGTGACGCCCGCTCCCGAGCCGGGGACCTGGAGCCTGGGGCTGCTGGGCGGCGCACTGCTCGCCGCCCGCAGGCGCGGGTCGAAGCCCTAGTTCAGATAGCGCTCGACGGTGCCGACGTCACGCAGCGTGGCCTTGTCGGGGTCGTCGCCGAACTCGCGCCGGGCACGGCGCTGGCGCAGCAGGTCCCAGCACTGGTCCAGTTCCTCTTCGATGTGCTGAATCCGCTCGGTGTTCTGCTCCGGCGCGCTGGCTTCGGCGCGCAGGCGGTTTTCCTCGTCGACCAGCTCGGTGATGTGCTGCAGGATGGTCTTGTCGCTCATGGTGTCGTGCCTCCGGGAACGGCCCGGCGCCCTCGGCGGCCGGGTGGGGTGGACAGGGCCTGCCGGTCCGCCGGGCGTGACCGGCGGCCGCCTTTGCCGATCGGGCAAGTTGCGCACCCGCAGCCCGGCCGATGCCCGGGAAGCCGCCGGGATCGAGGAAAAATCACGTGTTGCAGCCCGGGCGCGGGTTTTTTCGCCGGCCTCCCGAACAAAATGGGGAACCTGGGCGGCATTTCCTGCACAGAGAAAGTTGCGCCTGTCGGCCGCCTTGCCTCTGCGAGGCCCGGGACGCGCAGCGTCCGGGCGCGTCAACGGCGGTCTTAAAAGACCTGCCGCGGCGCCTGTTTTATCCACACGCGTTGACGCCCCTGCGCCAGCGCCTCTATAAAACGCGATTTCGCTGTACGCCCGCCGTGACCGACACCTCCCGCCGCCGCCTGCTGGCTGCCTTTGCCGCCGCCCCTGCCGTCCTCGCCGCCCCCAGCTGGGCCCGCGCCAGCGTCGCCGAGGCCCGCTCCCTGCACTTCACCCATCTGCACACCGGTGAACGCCTGAAGGTCGAGTATTTCGGCGCCGGCGCCTATGTGCCCGAGGCCCTGCGTGAGGTCGACCGCCTGCTGCGCGACTTCCGCACCGGCGACGTCAGCCCCATCGATCCGCGCCTGCTGGACCTGCTGCACGGCCTGGCGCTGCGCATCGAAAGCCGCCAGCCTTTCCAGATCATCTCCGGCTACCGCTCGCCCCACACCAACGCAGCACTGCGTGGCAAGAGCGAGCACAGCGGCGTGGCCAAGCGCAGCTTGCACATGGTGGGGCAGGCAGTCGACATCCGGCTCGCCGACGTGGCGCTGGGCGACCTGCGCAAAGCCGCGCTCGCCCTCGGTCGTGGCGGCGTGGGTTACTACCCCGGCTCCAACTTCGTGCACGTCGACACCGGGGGCGTGCGCTCCTGGTAAGCGGCGCGCCGGCCCCGCGCTCGCCGTTCAGCGCGGCCGCTGCGCCAGCGCCTGCTCCAGCTTCTTGTCGTGGCCGTAGATGTCGGCCGCGAAATGCACCTCGTCCTCGCCGGGCATCGCCATCGCGGTGAGGTAAAACAGCAGCACCTGGATCGGCTCCTTCAGGTCGACCTTGACCTGCTGGCCGCCTGCCATCGCGGCCTCGACACGCTCGCGGGTCCACTCCGGCTGGTCCTGCAGCGCCCACAAGGCCAGCGCCGCTGGGTCTTCCACGCGCACGCAGCCGTGGCTCAGGTCACGGCGCAGGCGGTCGAACAGCTGCTTGGCCGGTGTGCCGTGCAGGTAGACGCTCTCGTCGTTCGGAAAGATGAACTTGGCCGGCCCCAGCGAGTTGCGCGGCCCGGGGCGCTGGCGCACGCGCAGCTCGCCCCGCTGCAGCAGGGCCAGGTTCTCGGGCGTCGTTTCGACCACCTCGGCGTCGTCGCTGTTGCCGCGCACCAGTTCCATCTCCTGCTTCGCCAGGTGCTCCGGGTCGCGCTCCAGGGCCGGCAGCAGTTCCTTCTGCACGATGGAGGGCGGCACGTTCCAGTAGGGACTGAAGACGATGTAGCGCATCTCCTCCACCATCGCCGGCGTCTCGGTGTTCAGCGCCTTGCCGACGATCACGTTCATGTGGAGGGCCAGCTTGCCGTCCAGCGTCTCGGGGCCGCCTGCCCAGAGGCGGAACATCGGGATGTTGATGCCGACAAAACGGCGCTGCTCCAGTCTCGGGAACCAGCGCAGGCGCTCCAGCGACAGCTCGATCTGGCGCACCCGCTGCGCCGCCGGCACCTCCAGCGCTGCCAAAGTGGCCTTGTTCAGCACGCCATGGGCTTCCAGCCCGTGGCGGGTCTGGAAACGCTTGACGCCGTCGACGAGGGCGCCTTCATACAGCCCGCCGGACGGGGCGGCGCTGTCCACCGGCAGGTCGCCCAGCAGCACCAGCCGCTGGTGCAGGGCCGGAATGCCGGCATAGGCCTGCCCTGGCTTCAACTCGGCCGCGGCCGGCAGGGCCGCCGGTGCCGGCTGGGCCGCGAGCGTGCGGTAGCGCGCCAGCGCCGCGCGCAGACTGCGGTAGGGCTCCAGCGGCGGCCTGACGCGCTCCACCAGCTCCCCGAGGTTTTGCTGCTGCAGCGCGCTGCGCAGCAACGCGGGAAGGTCCTCGCGTTTCGTGTCCCGGGGGATTGAAAAGCCCATCTTGCGGGGATCGACACGGCCGGTGTGCAGGTGGCGCAGGTAACGCAGCACCCCCTCGCTGAAGGCGAGATCCAGCGCCGCGATGTCCTGGTCCTCGGGCGAGCGCCCGCCCTTGAGCGCGTCGCTGCCGGCGGCCAGCTGCGCGGCTGCGTAGTCCGCCGGGTCCAGGCCGTCGGCCACCGAGCCCGACAGCAGCGTGACTGCTTCGGCGGCCACCGGGGTCAGTCGGCGCTTGGCATCGAACCACAGCGGTGCATAAGCCCCGGGCGCGTAGAGTGCCTCCAGGTCCTGCGATGCATCGGCCGGCGGGCGGGCGGCGTCCTGCGTTCCGGAGGCAGCGGCCGGCCCCGCGATGCGGCTGCGGATCGCTTCGGCGGCACCCGCCAAGGCCGGCTGCGACGCAGAGGAGGCGCCTGTGGCCGCCGCTCTGTCACTGCCCTGGCGGCCGCCGTCGCCGCAAGCCGCCAGACCCAGCAGCAGCGCGGCCGCGGCGACCGCGCCGGATGTCGAGAGGAGCTTCAAGCTTGGTGGCCTCGTTCGCATGCGGGCATCCCTGTACTGCACAAGGTCCCCATTGCGCCAGAGGGCGCGGCGGCTGTCGGTCGGCGGATGCCTGACACGAGAGCACAGGTAAATCGAAGGCGCAGACCGGGCCAGGTATCCGTCTTGCTGGGCGCCTGTATGCCTCTGAGACCCGATGACAACGTCACATTGACGGACGTGGAGCGCGGCCAGCGCGCCCTGATACGCGATGCCGCCTGGGCCAGCCTGGCGGGCTCCCTGTATGGCGGCGTGATCCTGGTGGGCTTCGCGCTCGCGCTGGGAGCCGGGCCGATGCACATCGGCCTGCTCGCCGCCATCCCGCTGATCGCGCAGGTGGTGCAGCTGCCCGCCATCGCGCTGGTGGAGAAGCTGCAGCAAAGACGCAAGATCACGGTGATCGCGGTCACCGTGGCGCGCACCCTGATCCTCTCGCTCGCGGTGCTGCCCTTCATCGCCGACGCACCGGTGCAGCTGACCTTGCTGGTCATCGCGCAGTTCACGATCTCGGCGCTCGGCTCCATCACTGCCTGTTCGCTGAATTCCTGGCTGCACCAGCTGCTGCCGCGTGAAGGGCTGGGCGCTTTCTTCTCGCGCCGGTTGTTCTGGGCCACCACCATCGCCTGTGTCGGTACCCTGGGCGCCGGCCTGCTGGTCGACCATGCGCCCTTCGAGCGGGAGATCTACGCCTACTCGGTCTCCTTCCTCGCCGCGGGGCTTGCGGGCTATGTCAGTTCCTGGTATCTCTCGCGCGTGCCCGAGCCCCGCATGGCGAGCGTCGGCGCGCACGGCAACGTGTGGTCGCGCCTGAAGCTGCCTTTCGGCGACACCAACTTCCGCAACTTCCTGATCTTCATGGCGAGCTGGAACGTGGCCTCCAGCTTCGCGGCGCCTTTCCTGACCGTCTACCTGATGAAGCAGCTCGGCTATTCGCTGAGCACGGTCACGACGCTGTGGGTGGCCAGCCAGGTCGCCAATGCCCTCACGCTCTACTCCTGGGGCCGCCTCTCGGACCGGCTCACCAACAAGGCCATCCTTTCGGTCGCCATGCCGGCCTGGTTTGCCTGCATGTTGGCGCTGGTGTTCACGGCCGAGCCGGCCAAGCACACGCTGACCCTGCCGCTGCTCTACCTGCTGCACCTGCTGATGGGCGCTTCGGCGGGCGGCATCGGGCTGGCCAACGGCAACATCGGCCTCAAGCTCGCGCCGCAGGGGCAGGGCACCGCCTACCTGGCGGCGATCAGCCTGGTCGGCTCGGTGGTGGGCGGCCTGGCGCCGCTGGTCGCCGGGGCGCTGGCGCAGCGGCTGGAGGACAACGAACTGTCCCTGGTGCTGCAATGGACCTCGGCGAAGGACACCCACGAGGTGTCCGTGATCGCCTTCTCGCACTGGGAGTTCCTGTTCGCGATGGCCGCGCTGTTCGGGCTCTACGTGCTGCACCGGCTGTCCAAGGTGCAGGAGGGCGAGCATGTCAGCGAGCGGGTGGTGGTGCAGCAGTTCGCACTGGAGGCGCTGCGTTCGGTGAACCAGCTGTCCAGCGTGGGCGGCATGCTCGGCAGCCTGTTCACCTTCGGCCGCCTGTTCGACCGCCGGCTGTATGCGCGCACGGCCTACCGCCGCGACGCGGAGGCGCCGCCGACCTGATCCTCCACACATCCCCCCATGCCGAACCCGAACGAATCCTGGAGCGAGCAGACCGCGCCCTTCGGGCCGCTGCCGCAGCTGCCGGAGGTGGAGGGCTACGAGTCCTTCAGCGCCAAGGAGCAGCGCCCCGCTTTCCGCTGGCCGACGCCGCCCTTCGGCGCCTACCCGCCGCCGTCCGAGCAGCAGCAGGCCCTGGCCTGCGAGATCGAGGGCCTCAACGGTCGTCGCCGCGGCGGCCGGCTGGTTTTCATCGTGCCGGAGGAAGAGGTGGCTCATGTGCAGATACCGCCGGCGCGCACGACGATGACACTGCGTTTCGGGCAGTTCCGCTCCCTCACGCTGCTGGACGTGCTGCCAGCGCTGCCGGAGGTGCGCCAGGACCCCTATGCCGGCGTGCTCGACTTGCATCCGCGCATGCCCTTCCACGTGCGCATGAACTCGGGTGAGGACCTCGAAGGCCACACCGTGGGCCACGTCGAGACCGACGAGGGCCTGTTCCTGTTCCCGCCGGCCGACGCGCAGGGCGGCGTGCGGCGTGTTTTCGTGCCACGCCACAGCTACCGTAGCGTCGAGATCGGTCCGCGCATCGGTGAGCTCCTGGTGGCTCAGAAGGCCGCCACGCCGCGCGCGGTCGAACAGGTCGCGGCGCAGCAGCAGGAGATTCGCGAGCGCAAGCTCGGCGACATCCTGGTCACTCGCAAGATCGTTCGCAGGGAACAGCTGCTGGCAGCACTGGAACAGCAGTCACGCATGCCGATGGTGCGCATTGGCGAAGCGCTGCTGTCGCTGGGCCTGGTCACCCAGGCCGACCTGGATGGCGCGTTGCGCGAGCAGAAGGCCGAGCGTTCGCTGCCGCTGGGCGAGCTGCTGGTGCAGAGCAAGGTCGTCTCACGGCGGGACCTGCAGACCGCGCTGGCCCACAAGATGGGCTACCCGCTGGTCGATGTGCTGAATTTCCCGGCCGAGCCCGAGGCCTTGCGCAAGGTGCCCGTGGCGGTCGCGTCGCGCCTGCACGCGCTGCCGCTTGTCGTGCGGGAGGGCCGGCTGGTGGTGGCACTGGAGGACCCCTCGCGCCGCTCGACGCTGGAGGAGCTGGAGTTTGTCAGCCAGCTGAAGATCGTGCCCGCCTTGGCGCAGGTCGGCTCGATGGAGGCCGCGATCCGTGCCGCCTACGAGAAGATCGGCAGTGATGTGTGGACACTGCGCGGCGCGCCGCTGGTGCTGGACTTCGAGCCGAGCGACACCAGCAAGCTGGTCGAGACGCTCGAGAAGGAGGGCGCGACCGGCGCCAGCCGTATCGAGGAAGAGGTGCAGATCGAGCAGTCGGACAACTCGCTGGTGCGGCTGATCAACAACATGATCGTGGAGGCGCACAACCAGGGGGTCTCGGACATCCACGTCGAGAGCTATCCCGGGCGCGAGAAGATCAAGATCCGCTTCCGCAAGGACGGCCTGCTGCAGTCCTATCTCGAGCTGCCGCACACCTACCGCAACGCGCTGATCTCGCGCATCAAGATCATGTGCGACCTCGACATCTCCGAGCGCCGCAAGCCGCAGGACGGCAAGATCAACTTCGCGCGTTTCGTGCCGGGTCAGAAGCTCGAGCTGCGCGTGGCGACGATCCCGACCAACAACGGCCTGGAAGACGTGGTGATGCGCATCCTGGCCTCGGCCAAGCCGCTGCCGCTGGACGACCTGGGCCTGAGCGAGCCCAACCTGCGCCAGCTGAAGGAGGCGATGCAGCGGCCCTACGGCCTGGTGCTGTGCGTCGGGCCGACGGGCTCGGGCAAGACCACCACCTTGCACTCGGCGATGAGCTTTATCAACGTGCCCGAGCGCAAGATCTGGACCGCCGAGGACCCGGTGGAGATCACCCAGCCGGGGCTGCGCCAGGTGCAGGTGAACGCCAAGATCGACTGGACCTTTGCGAAGGCCTTGCGGGCTTTCCTGCGCGCCGACCCGGACGTGATCATGGTGGGCGAGATCCGCGACGAGGAGACCGCCAAGATCGCGGTGGAGGCCTCGCTGACCGGCCACCTGGTGCTCTCGACCCTGCACACCAACAGCGCACCGGAGACGGTGACGCGGTTGCTGGACATGGGCATGGACCCGTTCAACTTCGCCGATTCGCTGCTGGCGGTGCTGGCGCAGCGCCTGGTGCGCCGGCTTTGCAGCGCCTGCCGGCAAAGCCGCCCGGCCACCGAAGAGGAGATCGGGGAACTGCTGGGCGACTACCTGAACGCCCACCTCTCGGAGTCCGGCCGCCCGGCCCGTACCGAGGTGCTGGGTGGCTGGCTCCGGCGCTATGGGCGCGAGGGCCGGCTGATGTCGCACCACAGTCCGGGCTGCGACGCCTGCGCCCACACGGGCTTTCGCGGACGGCTCGGCCTGCACGAGCTGATGGTGGCGACGCGCGGGCTGCGCCGTCTGGTCCAGACCGGCGCGACGGCCGAGCAATTGCAGCAGCAAGCCCTGCTGGAGGGCATGCGCACCTTGCGCCAGGACGGCATCGAAAAGGTCCTGCAGGGCGCGACGAGCCTGGCGGAAGTGCGGGCGATCAGCAACGAGTGAGCCGGTGCGATCCCTTTACGCAGAAGCGCTGATCATGACTTGATCGAGCTTCTCAAGGAAGGGTTTGATCCTGGACAGCCCCAGGTCACCGCACGCAAGGACTTGCAGCCGGCGCAGATTGGGCAAGTCCGCCAGACATGCAATGTCCTCGATTTTCTTGCAGTACCGGATCTCCAGCTCTTGCAGGTGAGTCAAGGCCTTCACCGCCGAAATCGACCTGAGCGATCGGAGATTGTGCAGCCGCAGCCACTCGACCTGGCTCAAGGCTTCGATACCCTGCAGCGTCTCCAGTTTCCCGCCAAGTAATCCGAGCTTGGCCAGCGGCAGGTGCCGGCTCTTTTGAAATACTTCATGGCCGGGTACGCTCAGCAATTGAAGTTCGCGCAGCCCCTGGCACGCCAGTGCTGCGTCAAGATTCTTGCCGTTGCGCGTGGGCTCCAGAGAAACTGCCTGGAGATTGGGAAAGTTCTCATGAGCAAAAGTCAGTGGCCCGTCGGTTCTCAAGTCGATCACATGGGGCAAGGAAACGGCCCGCGGCCAGGTGGCCGCCGCGCCGCTGGTAAACACGCCGAGGGCCGTGACGCCGGGCGGAACGCTGGTTTCGTCGATGCTTGCCACCAGCGCGGGGTCGACGGACGGCCCCATCGCGAGACATTCGAGACGCTTCAACTGCCTGACGCGTGAAGGAATTTGCTTCAGCCGATCCGTCGCCGGCGCGTAGAGACGCAGCTCGGTAATCTGCGCATCCCTGGCCGGGTCCTCGGGTTCGTCCGCGAGGAGGATCTTCAGCGCCGGATTCGGCGCCATGTCGGTCACTGCAGTGGCGTGCCGCGAATCAGTCATGACCCATTCAAGACGGTCGAGAGCGTTCTTCGGAAGAGCTTCAAGAGTCATGTTCGTGGATTCAAGAGGTCAATAGGCGGTTCCGGGTCCGATCGACGCGCCATGATTTGCGGCATCCTGAGCATACTCCGCGACACGAGTGACTTTCGCGGCCCGAATCTGGTTGAGGGAGCCATTCTGTAGCGGGATGTTGTTGATGGCGGGGTTGTCCATCACCCCCTGTTCATACCCGCGAAGAACGTGGTTTGTCATGCGCCGGTTGCCCGAAGCGCTGCCGAGGTTGACGGGGTGGACGGTGACCCGGACATTGGGATCGTTCAGCAAGGCCGCCGCAGGGTGGTCGCCTTGGGACAAGCGTACCCGTACGTTGTCGGCGCTCCCGGTATAGAACTGGCCGTTCAGCTCGATGTGGTAGACCCCGGGGCCTTGCGGCAACGTGCGAGCCAGGCGCTGGCAAATCAGTCCCCACGGGTCGCTCCACACCAGAGGATTGGTGGCATAGGCGTAGGGGTTGGGGCCACCTAACAGCCGGATCGGATCCTGGCCGACAAACTGGCCCGCGTGGGGATCGTAGTACCGATACCGGTTGTAGTGCAGCCCGGTTTCTTCATCTGCATACTGTCCCTGGAAACGGATGGGATTGAAGACAGCCGCGCCTGAAAAGATCTCCGCCTCGCCCCAGGTGGCAGCGCTTGCCGCCCATTTCACCTCCCCGCTGCCCGACGTCAGTCGTACTGGGTACCCGTTCGGGTCATTGTGGTAGTAGTAACAGCAGCGTTCCCCGGTCGTCGACTGCGCTTCCACGAGCGCGACGGGCCTGAAGGTGCCGGGATAACAAACATACTCGCGCGGAGGGGGCGGCGAGCACCGGGCAGCGGGCTGCGGATCCATGCTCGCGCCCGGTATGAACGCGTCGTTTTCCCGGAGCTTGCCCGGCGAGGGCTGGGCCGTGAAGGGCTGTTCGCCGGCAATGACATCGCTGTCCCAAAAGAAGCGAACGCCGGTGGCTCCGGTCTGCTTGAACACACGTCGACCGAGCGGGTCGTACCCGTAGGCCGTCGCGATGCCGTTGCTCAGACTGCGCACCAGACGCTGGTTGGCATCCCAGGTGAGGATCGTCGTCCTGCCTGCCGCGCCGATCAGCGCGCAACGCCCTTCGTCGCTGCGCTGGACGAGATTGCCGGCTCGGTCAAAGCGGTAGTAAACCCCGTCGTAGCGACCTTCGCGCAGCCACTTGCCAGGGATGTCGACACCGTCCACCACCTGCTGACCTGCCTGCTCCAGCACCTGTGTCTGCAGGCGATCGCCTGCCGGGTCCTGGAAGAAGCGCGTGAGCCGACCCCGCGGGTCCATGTGCTCGACGATCTGCCCGAGCGGGTCGTAGCGGTACTGATCCGTGCCGTGGTGGCTGTCCTGGCGCCGCGTGAGGTTGCCGGTCGGGTCGTACTCATACCGGCTGTGGAACAGCCAGTGAGCGCCTTGCTTGAGACCTTGGGCGGTCAGGCGTCCCCGGGCGTCATACTGGTAGTACCGATCCAGCGTCTGCCCCAGTGTCTCCTTGCGCACCTGGCCGCCGGCGTCGCGCTCGATGGTGATCGGCGGCTCATCGTTGACCTGGATGGTGGCGGCTTGCCCCAAGGCGTCGTAGCTGTAGACGACCGTGTTCCCCGCACTCGTCTCGCGCCGAACGCGCCGGCCCATCGCGTCGAAGGTGTTCCTGACAAAAAACTCGCCTTGCCGTTCTTCGAGCAGCCGGCCTTCCAGGTCGAACCGTCGCTGCACCCTCACATGTTCGTTCGCGCAACCCGTCAGATGGCCGTTGGCATCGAAGTCGAAGGTCTCCTCGAACTCGCGGCCGGGATGCTCGGGATGTGCAAACGCCTTGCGCCGGATGCGCCCGAGCTGGTCGGTGGTGTAGGAAACGATCCGTCCCAGGGGGTCGCAGCTCTGGCGCAAGTGCCCGGCGGGGTCGAAGCTGTAGGCGGTGGATTGCCCCCAGTAGTCGACTTCCTCAACCACCCGACCGAGTGCGTCCCTGCGAAGCCGATAGGTCTCGCCGCGCTGGTTGCTCACCCCGATCAACTGCTCTTCGGTGTCGTGGTGGTACTCCACGACATGGCCGTCCGGCTGGTAGCGTTTCTTGACCAGGCCCTGCCCAAAGTACTCGAAGCGAGTTCGGGCCCCGCTCTCGTCCTCGTAGGACGTCAGCAGGTCCTGCGCGTCGTAGCGACAGTGGATGCGGGCGCCGCCGGGCAGCGTGGTTTCGGTCAGGCGGCTCTTGCGGTCGTAGCGGTAGTGGGTCGTGAAACCCAGCGGGTCAGAGCGCGCCAGCAGGTTGCCCAGTTCGTCGCGCTGCAGGCGGGTGACGTGGCCCAGCGCATCGATCACCGCCACCAGATAGCCGTCGGTATCGAACGAGAACCGGGTGCTGGCTTGGCATGCATCGGTCACGCAGACCGGCAGCCCGCCGGTGTCGTACTCATACGTCGTGACGGCACCCAGGGGGCTGGTCTGCCGTACCAGCAGGCCGCGACTGTCCCAGCTCTGCAGCCAGCTTGCGCCGCCGGGGTACTCGATGCGCGTGACCTGGTTGTTCTCGTTGACATCGATCGCGACGGTACTGCCGTCCGGCCGGGTGAGCTTGCGCAGGTTGCCACGCTCGTCATGGAGGCATGCCGTACGGTGGTTGGCGGCATCGACGATCGAGGTGGTCCGCCCCGCCTCGTCGTACTCGAAGATCGTGCGCCCGCCCTGCGGGTCGATCTCCAGGATGGGCAGGCCGTGCTGGTCGCATTGCACGGTGGAGACGTGCCCCAGGGAGTCGGTGATGCGTGTTTCGTGAATCTCTGGCCAGTACGCAAATCTGTAGTCGTACAACCCGCCATCGCCCCAGGCGTGCACCACGCGCCAGTTCTCATCGGTGGTGTCGTACTCGTAGTAGAACGACAGCCCGGTACGGTTGGTGTGCCGCACCATGTGGTGCCGGTCATAAGCGAAGCAATAGGGATGTCCGAGCGCGTCGCGAACCGCTGTCAGGTCGCCGGCCTGGTCGTATTCGTAGTCCACGAAAGAATGACTGAACCCGCTTTCCGGCACGAACAACGACAGCGAACGCACCTGTCCTAGGTGTTGCTCCACGAGGATGTGCCGCCCGCTCGACTCGCGGATCGCGCGCAGTTTTCCTTCGTGGCGCTCGAACTGCAGCCAGTTGCCGCACAGGTCGCTGATGCACCGTAACGGGACCTCCGACACACCCTGGTCGTTCGTGATCGCCAGTGCCTTCGGAAAGTGGTACAGCAGGCGGCTCTTGAGGCGCACCCGGAACTCGTCACCGTGGTCGCTCAGCAGCGCTCCGTCCATCAACTCCAGCACGGCGCCCGTGTCGCCCGGCGAGAGTGGCAGGTTCGGGAACAGCGCCACCCCTTCACTCGGGTGCCGGAACATCACGCTGCCGTCTTCGCGGTCGATCTCCAAGCGGGCGTCGGCGGGGCTTTCCCATCCGTAGCCGCAGGCGCCCCGGCGCCGGCTGCTGGAGCTGTAGGAGCGCACCCACTCGATCGGGATACGGCCGGGCAGCGTGAAGTCGACCTGCTCCACCACCACCTCTCCGGTCAGGATGTTCACCGGCTCGGCCCTGAGCACCTTGCACTTCAGAAAGCCCCGGTCCATGTTCTTGAACAACTTGCGGCGGAAGTTCCTGAAGCGGTCGCCCAGGTTCCTGGCGAACTTCGACTTTCTCAGCTTGCCCAGCCCGGCAAAGGCGCCCTTGGCCGCCATCCCCATCATCGAAATGGTCGGCGCTCCGCCCACCCTCACGGTGGTCGGGATCGCAAGGTTGAAGGTCGTGGGCAGCAGTCGGGGCGGCGAGATGCGCTTTTTCTTGGGCCGCGGCGGGCTCGGCATGCCGGCGACCTGGCAGCCGAGTACCGGCAGCGCGAGGTAGGACAGCGGGTCGCCGTCGGCGAGCACCGTCGAACTGCCCATGAACAGCTCGTCGTCCTTGTCCGGCAGCATCGGGGCGAAAGGGAAACCCGGCGGGATGTGCACGACGATCGCACCGGTGCCCGCGGTCGCCCGCTTCATGCCGAACACCGAGACGGTCGCGCCGATGATCGGCACGTAGTCGAAGGGGTCGAAGACGACCGAGAGGTGAGGCGTGGGCAGCGGTACCGGCGAGGGTGAGGGCGGCACGACACACAGGTGGATGTCGACGCCCAGTTGCGGGTCACCGTGTTTGGCCGAGGGCATCATGCGGGAGGCCCTCCTGCGGCGCCGTCAGCCGCCGGCGGTGCATTGGAGAGGGTGCCAGGCAGCGCCTGCTTGCCGGTACCGGCAAGCAGGATGCTCCTGCGCTGCAGCCTGTGGACGAGCCGGCACTCGACCGGATTCAAGACCATGTGCGCTCCGCGTTCAGCCGTGCCGCGGACCTCGGTGGTCGAGCCGCGGATGCGAGCTTCACCGGGGCACAGGCGGCGGGTGCGCGGCCAGCCGAATGGCGGTCGCCGCCGGCGATTCCATCGATCTGTGGGTGTGCTTTCCAAGGTGGCGCGCCTCCCCAGGCCGCAGCACCCGTGTTTCCAGCGACGTATCGTAGGGAAGCCGACCCTGCCCGGCTCTCCCTAGCTCTTGGCTGGAAAAATCGACGGATATCGCCTATCTGCCTTCCCTTCGCCTTTGTGCCGGTCGCCAGGCAGGCGCCGCATCGACGCCGAAGGCGCCGGCAGCGGCGAGGGGAGCAGGCCCGCTCCCGGAGCGGCTGTTCTGCCTGGTCCGTCAGCGCCAGTTGACCGTGCCCGAATCGCAGCAGCTGTTCGGGGTGGGCGCCGGCATGCGGTTTTTCAGCCAGCAGCGCGGGTTGGGGCCCTGGACCTGCGGGCGGACATAGGTGTAGGCGACGCAGCGGTTGTCATTGCGGCAGTAGGCCTCGCATTCGGCCACGGTGGCCCACCACGGCAGGTCGAAGTTGGTGTAGTCGCTGCCCGGCCGGTCCCAGCCGATTTCGCGCGTCACCTGCTTGACCCCCGAGTAACAGCAGCCCGAGGCGGTCGGCAGAGGGGCTGCGGACTTCAGCCAGCAGGCGGCGCTGCTGCCTTGCACGCCGGGGTGGACATAGGTATACGCCTGGCAGCGGGCGTCGTTCTCGCAGGCCGACTTGCAGATGTTGTAGTCGGGCGCGGTCTCGAAGCGGGTGTAGTCGGCGCCGGGCCGGTCGGTGCCGATCTCCAGGCTGGTCGGGGCGGCCTGCGCCGCCGAGGCGAAGACCGACAGGGACACGGGAACCAACACGGACGCGGCGAACGATGCGATCGTCATGATGTCTCCTCCTTGCACAGGTGCTGCGCGACAGGTCCCGCGATGCCGGGCAGCGTCGAGCCTCGCGGGGTCCAAGAGGGACAGGGAGCCGACGCGCCGGCTGCCGGATCTGCCGGCAGAACCGCCGGGAACGAGGGACACGCCTCCTGGTCGCGCACGCCCTCATCGGAGCGCGGAGCGTCTTGCGACAGCTCACTGTCTTGCGCAGTGTTCCCCGCCCTCCCGGGTGCGGGGGACGGTTCTGTAACCCACTGTCGATGCGATGCGCCGTGCCAGCACGATCACGAACCCAGGGGCTCAGCGGCGCTTGGAGAGCCCGAACACCTTGGCCAGGTAGCTGCCGAGCGATCGGCCGCCGCCGAACGCGCCACGCGGGCTCGCCGTCGTTGCGCCGGCCGGGAAGGGCGTGCCGACCGAGGTCCGCAGTGCGCCGGCCGGGGCCGGCTGCGGCGCCTGACGGTACAGCAAGGCCGGGTTGCGCCTGAGCTCTCGAACGTGCGCGACCGCGCTGGCGATGTAGCGTGTCAGCAGCGCCCAGGGCACCGGGTTCTTGACGAAGCGGAACACCTTGGCGCGGTTGATCAGATCGATGAGCCGGCTTGAATCCATCGAGTCGCAGACCGCGATGACCAGCAGGTGCGGGTACTGCTGCTTGAGGCTTTGCAAGACACGACAGTCGGCCTCGTTCTGCACGTCGAAGGCGCACACCATGACGCCGACCGGCGAGCGGCCCATCACGTCGAGCACTTCGTTCAAGTTGCGGGCCGGCACGAATTCGACGTCCATGGCGATGCTGCGGCGTGCCTGCGAGTACAGCGAGGAGTGCGGGTCCACCACCAGCACCACTTCCTTGCCCGTGCCCGCCGCAGGCGCCTGGTCCGGCCCCGCGGCACGCGCGGCCGTGGGCGACAGCTCGTCGAACTCGCCCGCTGCGGATCCTTCGCAGGGTCCGCGCAGCCTTCGGGCCACCTCCACCGCTTCGTCCACGAGTGCCTTCAGCGCCCCGTTGTCCCAGGGCTTCTGCACATAGCGGTAGACCTCGCCGTCGTTGATCGCGTCCACCATGGCGCCGGTGTCGGAGTACCCCGTCAGCAGGAGGCGGGTGGTTTCGGGCGACAGCTCGCAGGCCTCGCGCAGCAGCGCCACCCCCGCCATGCCGGGCATGCGCTGGTCGCTGACGATGACGTCGAAGCGCCGGGTCTTGAGCAGCTCTACGGCCTGCTCGGGGTCGGTGGTGGTCACCACCTCATAGTTGGATCGAAACACCACCCTCAATGCGACGAGAATGGCGGGTTCGTCATCGACGAACAACAGAACGGGCTTGTTGCTGTCCATGTGAGCTTACTTTCGTGGCAGCTTCCGCAGGCCCGGCCGCCAGGGGCAGTGGGTCGGGTTCCTCGCACAAGCCGGTCGGCGGCTCGACGGGCAGCAGCACCGTGAAGGACGTGCCGACGCCCAAGGCCGTGCTCACCTCGATGCGGCCTCCGTGGGCTTCGACGATCTTCTTGCTGGTGCTCAGGCCCAGGCCGGTTCCGGCACCTTCCTTCTTGGTCGTGAAGAAGGGTTGCCAGATCTTGGGCAGCAGCTCGGGGGCGATGCCGGGGCCGTTGTCGATCACCGCCAGACTCAGCCGGGTGTGCGTCTGCATGCGGGTGCGCACGGTGATGGTCCCGCCGCTGGCCGGCAGCGCCTGGACGGCGTTGCGGATGAGGTTGAGCAGCACCTGGTTGATCTGCGCCTGGTCGCAGCGGATCGGCCGGGTGTTGCCGAAGTCCTTCACCACCCGGCTCCTGCCGAGGAAGTGAGCCGCCATCGCCAGCGTGCTTTCCACCGCGTCCTCGACCCGGCAAGGCGCAAGCCGGCTCCTGTCCAGCCGCGAGAACTCGAGCATGTTGGCGATCACGCGGCTGATGTGCTCGACGCTGCGCATGCCGCTGTCGAGCAGTTCGTCGAGCGACTCGAGGGCCCGGAACGAGGCCAGCTCGCCATGCAGCTCCGCCAGCCGGTGGATGGACTGCGCCAGGGCCGCGGTGCGGTCGCGCTTTTCGACCTCGTCGCGCGGCACCGGCTGGCGCAGCCTGGCGCAAAGCTCGCCCGCGCCGTGCACCACGTCGGCGATGCCGCCCATGAGTTCGCGGGTGCTCTGCAGGCCGCTCTTGACGGCGGCCAGCGGCGTGTTCACCTCGTGCGTGATGCCGGCCACCATCTCGCCCAAGGCGTTCATCTTCTGCGCGTGGATCAACTGCACCTCGTGGTCCTTCAGGGCCCGGGTCTGGTGTTCCACCAGCTCTGCGAGCCGGCGTCGCTCGGTGGCGTTGCGGTAGGCGATGAAGCCGGCGGCGCCGAACACGAGGGCCAGCACCGCCGCGCTGTACAACAGCAGCAGCCGGGTGTAGCGACCTTGCTGCGCCAGCTCGGTGTCGAAGCGGGCGATCAAGCCATTGCTCAGCGTGTCGATCCGGGCCGTGACCGGCACGGCGGCGATCTGGCGCAGCACCTCGGCCTCGCGGTCACGAAGGTTGAGCACGGCCTCGGCATGCGCCACCAGGTTGCCGATGGGTTCCTGCAGCGTGTCGTCGTAGCTGGGCAGATCCGCGCTCAGCCGCTCGACCACGGCCTTCAGGCTGGCAGCCGTCGCGACATCGGGTGCGGCGTGGTAGCGCAGCGTGTCGTTCACCACCTGAGCCATGACGTTCTCGCCCTGCACCATGGCCAGCGCTTGCCGGTTCGCGGTGCGGGCTTCGCGGGCCTGGATGTCAATCCTGCGCCGCATGGTGGCCAGGGCGGTTTCTGCGTCGCTGCCGCCGCCGGCCTGGCGCGCCGCCGAACGCTCCAGCGCAGCGGCCTCCCGGGGCAGGGCACCGAGCAGGCGATGGCCGGCCGAAAAGCCGCGGTCGCGTTTCGCGCGCATCGCGGTCTGGAGGTCGAGGTGGGCGGTGGGCAGGTAGTGCAGCGAGTTCTTCAGCAGCGAGTTCTGTGCCTTGAAGCGGTCGATCAGCTCGGACTTGGTGTCGATGGCGGCCTTGATCTCGAGCACCGCCTGCTGCAGCGCGGCGTCGCCCCAGCCCGCGGCCGCCGCATCGAGCCGGGCGGTGAGGGCCGCCAGCGTCTGCAAGGGGTGCGCCAGCGCGTCGTAGGACCTGTTGATGCCCGCCTGCGAGCGCAGCACGTCGGCGCCCCAGTCGGTGTCGATCTGCTTGAGGTCTTTCAGCAGCGCCAGGGTTTCGTTCTGCCGCTCGGCGCTGACGGTGCGGCTGTGCGTGTACAGATAGGTCCAGCCCGCTGCCAGCAGCACCAGCACGACCGCCGTCAGAAGGAGTCGAAGCCAGGCGGTCAAGCGTCACTCCTTGACGGCTTCGCCGCTCAGGCTGCCGAGGAAGGCGACGATGGCCTCCTTGTCCTGGGGCGGCGCGGTGCGGCCGAGTTGGAAGCGGAACATCACCTCAACCGCTTCCTCCAGGGACCGGGCCGACGCGTCGTGGAAGTAGGGCGGTGTCAGTGCCACGTTCCGCAGGCTGGGCACCTTGAAGACGTAGAGGTGGTCGGTCTTGAGGGTGACGTTGTAGCGGCCGCGGTCCGCATCGGTCAGGGCCTGGCCCGCGGCGGCGCGCGCCTTGAAGTAGTCGGCCATGGCGCCGAAGCGCTGGAACATGTTGCCGCCGATGTTGACGCCCTGGTGGCAACCCACGCAGCCGTAGGCCTTGAAACGTTCGTAGCCGTGCTTCTCGAGGGCCGTGATGGCCGTGCCGTCGCCTTGGAGATAGCGATCGAAACGCGAAGGGGTCAGCAGCGAGCGCTGGTAGACCGCCAGCGCATCGGCGACGCTGCGCGGGGTCATGCCTTCCGGGTAGGCCGCCTTGAATCCGCTGACGAGCTGCAGGTCCCGTCCGAGCTTGGCCAGCAGTTCTTCCCAGCTCGAGTTGAACACACGCGGGCTTTTCAGCACGATGCCGACCAGCTCTTCCAGCGAGGTGGCGCCGCCGGTCCATTGCTGCCTGAAGTTCAAACCCGAGTTCAGCACGGTGGGCGTGTTCACCACGTGCACCACGCCGCCTGCGCCGACGGACAGGGGCCGCGCATCCGCGCCGCCGTGCTGCGGACTGTGACAGCTGATGCAGGAGACCGAGTTGTCCTTGGCGAAGCGGGGGTCGCGGAACAGCCGCGAGCCGAGCGCCAGCTTGCGCGGATCGGCGGCCGGCGGAGCCGGCAAGGGCGAGAGCGGCTCGCCGGGGAGCGCTTGCGCCTGCACGGCGGCCGGTGCCAGCATGCCGATGGCCGTTGCCATGCCCCAGGACCCGAAACTGTGTGGCGTCATCGCGCGCTCCCCCTCGCAGGAGCTGGATGTTGTGTGTTCCTGGCGGCTGTCGTGCCCCCTGTTTGTGTCCGCCTGCTACGGGTGGGCCCCTGGCTCGCGCTGCGCGGGGCACAAGGGCGGGCCCCGGGAAGGTGGGGTGTCCGGACGTTCAGCAAGCCGGCAGCGGACGACCCGGGGACCGGGTGACCGCCGAGCGGGACAGCAGCACCTGGCAGCAGCATCGCCACCGCCGGGCTCGCGAGGCCCCAAGGTGGGTCAACCCGGGTGTGCCGGCCCGCCTTGAGCGCCTGACGTCAGCCGTCGCGGCTCTTGTAGCGCGCCACCGCCAGGCTGATCTGCGACGCCGCGTGCCGCAAGGCGTGCTGCTCGCGCACGCTCCAATGGCGCGGCTCGCCGGTCTGCTCGATGCAGACCACACCGAAGATCCGGCCGTTGACCTTGAAGGTCGTGTCCAGCAGCGAGCGGATGCCACGCGGCAGGAAGTAGGGCGCGACCAGTCCGCCGAGATGAGGGTCGGTCAGCACGTCGGAGCTGGCATAGACGCCGCTCTGCAGCAAGGCCTCGAAGTAGCCGCGGTACTCGACCTGCCGCAGCACGTCGCCGCCCGGCGTCGCGCCTTCGGCCACGTCGAAGGCCGCCACGCAGGTCAGGGACAGGTCGTCGGCGGCGGGGCCGCCGAAGCGCCAGAGGCTGGCCCGCGAGCAGCCGAAGGCCTGCTGCAGCGCGACGCACAGACGGTCACGGTACCCGCTGCTCGAGAGACGGTCGGCCAGCAGGTCCGCGCTGTGGGCCCGGATGGTCTGCGCCAGAGTCTCCCGCAAACTCATGCTGTCTTGCGCCGGCGCACCGGCAGGGGCCTGTGTTTTCATGATCCTGGGACGGTGGTGCCTGCTGGAGCCAGAGCCCTTGCCGAGCTTCCGAACGATGGCGGGCGAAAGATCTGGCAGGGTCTCTGCGCAGAATATCGACGCAAGCTGTGCATTATTGAGCCCTGTTACAAGGAGGGCGGTGCCAGGGCACCGAGGCCAGGCCGCCGTGTCGAGGGGCGGCGCTCGGGACGGGCACGAGCCCTGCCTCGGCTGTACGGTTCCGTCAGCGAGTTCGTGTCCACCTTGACTGCCTCTGCTGTTTCGCCCGTTTCCCCGGCTTCCCCACGCGGCCGCGGCAGCCTGTCGCGGCTGGTGGCACTGTGCCTCGTGGCCGCCGTGCTCGTCACCGCGCTGCTGGTGGCAGCCTTGGTGGAGCGCTACGCGCGGCAGCATGCCACCCGGCAGGCCTTGATCGCCCTGACCCAGATTGCCTGGCAGATGCGCGACCACCTCGACCGCGGCATGTCCTACCGGTACAACCAGATGGTCGTGCTGGCCGGCCATGAGGCCTTGGTCGAAGGCAGCGACCCGGTCGAAACGCGCCACCTGCTGGAGCGTGTCAAGAGCCGGTTTCCCGAATACGCCTGGCTCGGGTACTGCCGGCCCGACGGTCGGGTGGAGGCGGCCATCGGCGGCTTGCTCGAAGGCCAGAACGTGAGCGCCAGGCCCTGGTTTCAGGGCGCCTTGCGGGGGCCCTTCGTCGGCGATGTGCACCCGGCCGTGCTGCTGGAGAAGCTGCTGCCGCGCCAGCAGGAGCCTTGGCGTTTTGTCGACATCGCCGTGCCGGTGCTGGTAGGCGGGCAGCTGCGTGGGGTGGTCGGGGCCCATCTGAGCTGGGAGTGGGCGCGCGAACTGCGCCGCGACCTGTTGAGTCCGGCGGCCAGGGACTACGACATCGAGGTTTTCGTGCTCCAGGCCGATGGCCGGGTCCTGCTGGGGCCTCCCGGGTTCGACGGGCAGCCCCTGCCGCGGCCGGGGCCGATGCGTTCCGGTGCGGCGATGGAGCGCTGGCAGGATGGCAGCGAATTCGCGACCGCGACCGTGCCCACCCAGGGGCGCGGCGGCTATCCCGGGCTGGGCTGGTCGGTGGTGGTGCGCCAGCCGCAATCGCGGGCCCTGGCCGACTTCCATCAGTTGCGCCGCGAGATCGCCTTGGCCAGCGCGGCCGCCTGCGTCCTGATGCTGCTGATCGCACCGCTGGTGGGGCGCCGGCTGGCCGGGCCGCTCACGCGGCTGACCCGCTCGCTGGCCCGGCGCGACGAGGCCGGGCTGCCGGACATCGAGCCGGTGCAGGGCTATCTGGAGGCCGAGCTGCTGTCCGACGCGCTGCTCCAGATGCGCAAGGACGCGGCCTGGCATGCCACCCAGTTGCAGACGCTCAACGAAGGCCTGGAGCAGCGCGTGGCGGAGCGCACCGCGGAACTGGCCGAGCGCGAGGAGGACCTGCGCGCGATCCTGGAACAGACCCAGGAGGCCTTCATCCGCATCGACACCGCCGGCCAGGTGGTGGAGTGGAACCGTCATGCCGAGGAGCTGTTCGGCTGGTCGCGCGCCGAGGTCCTGGGCCGGGAGCTGGCCGAGCTGATCATCCCGCCGGCCCTGCGCGAGCTGCACAGGCGCGGACTGGCGCGGATGATCGCCTCCGGGGAGGGCCCGATCGTCGACCGCCGCATCGAGGTGCCGGCGCTGCGTCGAGACGGCCGCGAGCTGGCGGTCGAGCTGATCGTCGGCGTCACCGGGCACGGCCCCGAGCGGCGCTTCAACGCCTTCCTGCACAACATCGAGGCCAGGCAGAGAGCCGAGGCGGCGCTGCGGGAGAGCCGCGAGACCTTGCGCGCGGTGGCGGACAACATTCCGGCGCTGGTTGCCCTGATCGACCGGCAGCTCCACTACCGCTACACCAACGCGGCCTATCGCGAGTGGTTCGGCGTCGAGCCGGACGCTCTGATCGGCACTGCGGTGGCCGACCACCTCGGCGAGGCCGTCGTGACCGCCCTGCGCCCGCTGGTCAACAAGGTGCTGCAGGGCCGGCGTGTGTCTTTCGAGCGGCCGCTGGTGCTGCGCGGGCAGGACCGTCACGTCCACGCCACCTTCATCCCCCGCACCGCCGAGGAGGGTGAGGTGAGCGGGTTTTTCGCCGTGGTGTTCGACATCACCGAGCGCAAGCAGCGCGAGCTCCAACTGTCCATCGAGGCGAGTCACGACGCACTGACCGGCCTGCCCAACCGGCGCCATCTGATGGAGTTGCTGCCGAAGGCCATGGCCCGCTGCGGGCGTACCGGGCAGTCGCTGGCGTTGCTGTTCCTCGACCTGAACGGCTTCAAGGAAGTCAACGACGTGCACGGACACGAGGCCGGCGACGTGCTGCTCAAGCTCCTGGCGGCTCGCCTGAAGGGCTGTATCCGCAAGGGCGACACCGTGGCACGGCTGGCCGGCGACGAGTTCGTCATCCTGCTGGAGCCCATGGGCGGTGAGCCGCAGGCCGCGCAGTCGGTGGTCGAGAAAGTGCACGCCGCGCTGGCCGAGCCCGTCGAGGTCGCGCCGGGTCTGCTGCTGAGCATGAGCGCCAGCGTCGGCGTCTCGTTCTACCGACCAGGCGATCCGAGCACGCCGGAGCAGTTGCTCTCGGGTGCCGATGCCGCGATGTATGCCGACAAGAAGGCCACACGTGCGGCACGCGAGAGCGGCTTCGGGTCCGGCTTGCTCTAGGGCCGAACCTCGCTGAGCGCTTCCTTCAGCAGCGAGATCGCGTCGCTGCGGCGTTTCCTGGCGAGGCGTTCGATCCCGATGGCGCGGGACTCCGGCCCGCCAAACAACTCCAGGATGTCGGGCAGCCGCCGTATGACACCTCGGCTGCCCCAGCCGCCATCGAAGACCTCGGTGGGAAACACCCAGACCCTCGCGCCGACCTCGGCGACTGACGAGCCCTCGGCTCTGGCGACAGCCGCGGTCACATCCCTGACCAGACCGGCGCGCGCCTCGTCGGTGTACTGGCCCTCCGGCACCGTTGGCGTGATGCGGTAGATCGGCGCGGGCGCCGGCGCTCCGGAACGATAGATCTGCGCCGGTCGGTGGACGAAGATCCAGGTGACGTCGCGAATCTGCGGGTTGCTGGGGTCCATCCCCTCATGGCGAATCAGGATGTCCGTGAGCTCGCGCATCAGGGTGGCCTCGGATTGCGGCGTCAAGGCGCCGTTCGGGATGTACACGTCGATCATGGGCATGGCAGTTCCTTTCCTGGTGGGTGCGGGCCGCCGGGAGGGCATGCCGCAGGACGAGTATCGAAAACCGACCCGACGGCAGGAATAGGCTGGAATGCCATCTTTGGTGGCATTTCGGACACCCGTTCACGCCGTCTGCCGCACCCCCTCAGCGGCGACCGAACCGGCGCCGGTACTCGCTCGGAGTGACGCCCGTATGGCGCTTGAACAGGTCCCGAAAGCTGGCGGGATCGCTGTAGCCGATCCGGTCGCAAGCCACCTCGACCGTGGCACGTGTGGTTTCGAACAGCCGCTTGGCCATCTCGATGCGAAGCGACTGCAGGTGTTTGAGCGGGGGCTCGCCCAGCGCCTGCTTGAAGCGGCGGTTGAGGGTCCGCTCGCTGACCGCGAGCTGTTGGCTGAGCTGGGTGATGCTGAAGCCCTCTTTCAGGCGCTTGGTCATCCAGCGCTGTCCACGTGCGACCAGGTCATCACCGTGATCGCACAGCTCATGAAAGGGGCTGGCGTAGGGACTCTGCAGGTCGCGGTGCAGGTCGATCAGCATCAGCTTGGCGGTGTCGAGGGCCAGCTTGGCATTCGCCAGCTTCTCCACCAGGCGCAGCGCCAGGTTCTGGTAGGACGTGACCGCGGCGCTGCACAGGATGCCGGCCTGTTCGGTGATGAGCTCGGCGTGTTTCAGCTGGACGTCGGGGTAGCGCGACTGGAACGCCCTCGCATGAGACCAATGGGTGGTGGCGGCTTTGCCATGCAGAAGTCCTGCCTCCGCCAAAAGAAACGACCCGGTGCAGTAGGTGGCCAGGAGTGTGCCGCGCTCGTGCTGTCGCCGCAGCGCGGACAGCAGAGGCTCGAGGTCGCGCCGTGTCGCCAGAAAACGTGCGACGTCCGGCACGAACGGGCCGGTGAGCCAGATCGCGTCGGCGCCGGCGGTTCCGCTGATCCGCCCGTCCACGGGCAGCAACTGCCCGGATGCGGTCCGGACCGGCTTGCCGTCCAGCGACTCGACCTGCCATTCGAAGGGGCGTGTTCGCCTGCCTGGCTCACCGCCCGGGGTGGCGAGGTAGTTCGCGGCCAGAAAAATGTCGATCGGCGTGGCGACTCCCGAGGCAAGCGCTGCGTCGAAAGTCCAAATGCGGACAAGTGGCATGGCGGCAGAGTGTGCCGCATGCGCCGATGTCTGCGCCACTCAGCCGAACAAGCCGTCCGCCGACACCCACTCCAGCCCCTGCGCCTCGGCCACCGGACGGCAGGTCAGCTGCCCGGCGTGCACGTTGAGCCCGGCGCGCAGGTGCACGTCGTCCTGCAGCGCGCGGCGCCAACCCCTGTCGGCCAGCGCCAACACGAAGGGCAAGGTGGCGTTGTTGAGCGCGAAGGTCGACGTGCGCGCGACCGCCCCCGGCATGTTGGCAACGCAATAGTGCACGATGCCGTCGACCACAAAGGTGGGCTCGGCATGGGTGGTCGGGCGCGAGGTCTCGAAGCAGCCGCCCTGGTCGATCGCGATGTCCACCATCACGGTGCCGGGTTTCATCGTGCCCAGCATCTCGCGCGTCACCAGCCGGGGCGCGGCGGCGCCGGGCACCAGCACGGCGCCGATGACCAGCTCCGCCCGCGCCACCGCCTGCGCGATCGCGTCGCGCGTCGAGTGCTGGGTGCGCAGCCGGGTGCCGAACTGCTGATAAAGGCGGCGCAGCACCTCCGGCGAGCGGTCGATCACGGTGACGTCGGCGCCCATGCCCAGCGCAATGGCCGCCGCGTGGCTGCCCGCGACACCTCCGCCGAGGATCAGCACCTCGGCCGGCGCGACGCCCGGCACACCGCCCAGCAGCACGCCGCGGCCGCCCTGGGCCTTCTCGAGGCAATGGGCGCCGACCTGGGGCGCGAGCCGGCCCGCGACCTCGGACATCGGCGTCAACAGCGGCAGGCCGCCGCTCGGCGAGGTGACGGTCTCGTAGGCGATGCAGGTGGCGCCGCCGGCCAGCAGGTCGCGGGTCTGCTCGGGGTCGGGCGCCAGGTGCAGGTAGGTGAAGAGCAGCTGGCCTTCGTGCAGCAGCCGCCTCTCGGTCGCCTGGGGCTCCTTGACCTTCACCACCATCTCGGCGTCCGTCCAGATCTGTGCCGCGTCGTCGGCGAGGTGCGCGCCGGCCGCCTGGTAGTCGCTGTCGTTCAGACCGATACCGGCGCCGGCGCCGCGCTGCACCAGCACCTGGTGACCGCGCGCCACCAGCTCCGAGACCGAGGAGGGCACCAGCCCGACCCGGTACTCGTGGTTCTTGATCTCCTTCGGTACTCCGATACGCATGAAGGTCCTCCAGCTGGAAACGACAAAGAGCTGGTGACCACTCTAGGATGGCTTTGGTAGAGGAATTGGCGGTTCATGGCCGCAACAGGCGCGAATGTTTCCGAAGCATCGGGGATGCGTCGTTCGTTTCAGTTGAAGCTTCGGCCCTCCTCGGCCAGCCTCACCAGCAGCGGCGCCGGCTGCCAGGATCCGTCGGCGCCCGGCTCGGCGGCGAAATGCCGCAGGCAGCGCACGACCTTGGGCAGCCCCACCATGTCGGCGTACAGCATCGGGCCGCCGCGGTGCCGCGGGAAGCCGTAGCCGTTGATGTAGACCACGTCGATGTCCGAGGCCCGTGCCGCGATGCCTTCCTCCAGGATGCGCGCGCCCTCGTTGACCAGCGCGAAGATGCAGCGCTCGACCACCTCTTCGTCGCTCACCTCGCGCGCGACCAACCCTTGGGCAGACCGCCACGCCTGGATCAGCTGCTCGGTGAGCGGATCGGGGAGGGGCTCGCGGCGCCCGGCTTCATAGCGGTACCAGCCCGCACCGGTCTTCTGGCCGAAGCGGCCGGCCTCGCAGAGCTGGTCGACGATGCCGCCTGGCGGCCCGCTGCCGGCTTCGGCCGCGCGGCGCTTGCGCGCGGCCCAGCCGATGTCGAGACCGGCGAGGTCGCCCATGCGGAAGGGGCCCATTGCCATGCCGAAGGCCTGCAAGGCGCCGTCGACCTGCTGCGGCAGCGCGCCCGCCTGCACCAGGCCCAGCGCCGCTGCGCCGTAGCGCGCCAGCATGCGGTTGCCGATGAAGCCGTCGCACACGCCCGCCACCACCGCGACCTTGCCGATGCGCCGCGCCAGCGCCATGCAGGTCGCCAGCACCTCCGGCGCGGTGGCCGCGCCGCGCACGATCTCCAGCAACCGCATCACGTTCGCGGGGCTGAAGAAGTGCAGCCCGATCACGTCCGAAGGGCGCCCGGTGCAGCCGGCCAGGCGGTCGATGTTCAGGTAGGACGTGTTGGAGGCCAGGATGGCGCCCGGCTTGCACACCTCGTCGAGCCGGCGGAACACCGCGGTCTTGACCTCCATGTCCTCGAACACCGCCTCGATCACCAGGTCGACCTCGCGCAGGGTGTTGTCGTCCAGGGTCGGCGTGATCAGGGCCATGCGCGGCTCGATCTGCCGGGGATCGAGCTTGCCCTTCCTGGCCGAGTTCTCGTAGTTCCTGCGTATCGTCGCGAGGCCCCGGTCCAGCGCCTCCTGCGTCGTCTCCAGCAGCACCACCGGCATGCCGGCGTTCACGAAGCTCATCGTGATGCCGCCGCCCATCATGCCGGCCCCGACCACGCCGACGCGCTCGATGGCGCGCGGCGCGGTGCCCTCGGGAAGGCCGGGAATCGCCGCGGCGGCCCGCTCGGCGATGAAGATGTGGCGCAGCGCGCGCGCCTCGGGCGTCACCATCAGCGCCTGGAACGCCTCGCGCTCCAGCCGCAGGCCGTCGTCGAAGGACCGGGTCAGCGCGTGCCCCACGGCTTCCAGGCCCTTCAGCGGCGCGGGGAAGGGGCCGGCGGTGGTTGCCACCGTGTTGCGGGCGAACTGCAGGAAGGCTTCGCCTTGCGGGTCCTGGACCGGCAGGTCACGCACCCGGCGGATCGGCTGGCCTTCTTCCAGCAGCTCGAGGGCGAAGGCGACCGCCGCCTCGACCAGGTCGCCGGTGACGATGCGGTCGATCAGCCGCGTGCCGGCGAGCGTCGCGGCCGACATCGGGTTGCCGCTGACGACCATGTTGACGGCCACTTCCAGGCCGACCAGCCGTGGCAGTCGCTGCGTACCGCCGGCGCCGGGCAGCAGGCCCAGCTTCACTTCCGGCAGGCCGAGCTGGGCATCGGCCAGCGCGACCCGCCAGTGGCAGCCCATCGCGAGCTCCAGGCCGCCGCCCAGGCACTGGCCCGACACGGCGGCCACCACCGGCTTCTGCGTCTGTTCCACCCGCTCGATCAGGGCCCGCAGGTGGGGATCCCGCCCGGCCAGGGGCGTGCCGAACTCGGTGATGTCGGCGCCGGCCGAGAACGCCCGAGCGGTGCCGGTCAGCACGATGGCCCGGACCTGCTCGTCGGCGGCCGCGCGCTCGACGGCGTCGGCGATGCCGGCGCGCAAGGCCGCGCCCAGGCTGTTGACCGGCGGCTTGTCCATCGTGATCACGGCCACCGGGCCGTGGGTCGAAAGGGAGACGGGTTGGCTCATGAAGATCTCGCTTCAGAGGTTCAGGATCTCAGGATCTCGAGAGGGCGGCCTGCAGCAGTTGCTTCAGCGCCGGCTTCATCAGCTTGCCGGCGGGATTGCGCGGCAGCAGTTCCGGGTGGATGACGATGCTTACCGGGAGCTTGTAGGCCGACAGATGGCCGCGCAGGAACTCGCGCAAGGCCTCGGGCTCGAGCGTTTCGCCGGGCCGCAGCACCACCAGCGCCGCCGGTTCCTCGCCCAGCGAGGCATGCGGGACACCGACGACGCCCGCGTCGACGACGGCCGGGTGCTTGTAGAGCGCCGACTCGATCTCGGCGCAGTAGATGTTCTCGCCGCCGCGGATCAGCATGTCTTTCTTGCGGTCCACGATGAACAGCCAGCCCTCGTCGTCGAGATACGCCAGGTCGCCGGTGCGCAGCCAGCCGTCGACAAAGGTCTGCGCGGTGTCCTCGGGACGCCGCCAGTAGCCCTTCACGACATTCGGGCCCTTGACCCAGAGCTCGCCGATCTGTCCGGCGGGCAGCGGCCGGCCGGTGTCGTCGGTGATCTTCAGCTCGCCCACCGGCGGCGCCGGACCGGCGCTGGCGGGCTTGGCCCGGTAGTCGTCACCGCTGTGGCCGGTGAAGCCGGCCGAGGTCTCGGTCATGCCCCACGCCGTGCCCGGCTCGGCCTGCGGGAAGACGCGCTGCAGTCGCTCGACCAGCTCGGGCGAGGCCGGCGCACCGCCATAGGCCACCGCCTCCAGGCTGGACAGGTCGTAGCGGTCGACGGCCGGATGCTCGAGCAGCTGCCAGGCGATGGTCGGCACGCCGCCGGCGTGGGTGACACGTTCGGCCTCGATCAGCTGAAGGGCCCGCCCGACCTCCCAGCGGTGCATCAGGACCAGCTTGCTGCCGGCAAAGAGGGCGCCGCACATGCCCTGGCAGCCGGTGGTGTGGAAGAAGGGGACGGACACGAGCAGCGTGCGCTGCGTGGTCCGTGCGGCCGGGTCCGGGGGCGGTTCGCCGCGCCGGACGAAACCGCGCAATGCTGAGAAGGCGGACGCCATCAGCGTGCTGGTGGAGCAGCGGTGGGTGCCGAGTGCGCCCTTGGGGCTGCCGGTGGTGCCCGAGGTGTAGAACAAGGTGGCGTCGTCGTCGGGGGCCAAGGGCACCGGGGGCAGCGGCCGGTCCGGCAGCCCGGGCCACTCGCAGACGCGGCCGATCAGCTGCTCCAGCGCCCGGGCTCTCGGATGCATCAGCGCGCCGCGATGGCGCGACACCAGCACCTGCGCCAGCTCCGGGCAGCCGTCGACCCCGGGCTGGAGCCGCTCCCAGCGCTCGGCATCGAGCACGGCAACCCGGGCACCGGAATCGGTCAGGCCGTGCAGCAGGTCCGCCGGGGTGCCCCAGGCATTCAGCGGCGCTGCGATGGCGCCCAGCAGCAGCGTGGCGAAGTAGGCCACCGGCCATTCCGGCAGGTTGCGCATCGCGATCGCGACACGCTCACCCTTGACCACACCCTGTGCCGCCAGGGCCTGCGCGAGCGCCAGCGTGGCGCGTGCGAAGGACTCGAAGCTGGCGCGCTCGCCCTCGTACACCAGGAAGGTGTGGTCGCCGTGCTGGCGCCCGGCCAGGAACACCTCGCGCAGCGTCGGCGGCGCGTACTTCCAGACCCGCGTCGGGATGCCGCGAATGTCGACCTGTTCGATTTCAAAGAAGGACCCCGGCCGGGTCATCAACCCGTGAGCGAGCGCCAGGCTCATCACCGGCGGACACGGGGAGGCGGGGATTGCGGGGGATGGGGACATGCAAACTCCCTCTGGCTGCCAAGAAAGGAAGGTGCCGGCCTGCAAGGCGGGCCGGCGCGGGTTCAGTACTGGCGGCTGGTGGCCAGCTGGTCCTGGTGGAAGGCGCTGTCGCCGTACAGCTCCTGCAGCACACGGGCGCGTTTCATGAACAGGCCGATGTCGAATGCATCGGTCATCCCGATGCCGCCGTGCATCTGCACGCCTTCCTGCACCGCCTGGGTGGCGGTGCGGCCGGCACGCGCCTTGGCCACCGCGACGGCCGCGCTCGCCTTCGGCGTGTTGCCGTCGAGTGCCTGCTGGGCCTTGAGCACCGCGGCCCGGGTGAGTTCGAGCTCGCAGTACAGCATCGCGGCGCGGTGCTGCAGCGCCTGGAATTCGCCGATCAGCCGGCCGAACTGGGTGCGCTCCTTCAGATAGCGCACGGTGCGCGCGAAGACCTCGTCGGCGAGGCCGAGCAGCTCGCCTGCGGCCGCGGCGCGACCGGCGTCGAGCGCCGCCTGCAGGGCCGCCGCACCTTCGCCGAGGCGACCCAGCACCGCATCGGTCCCGACCCGCACAGCGCGGAAGCCGAAACGCGCGGCATTGTGCGCATCGGCCATCACGGTGCGTTCGACCTCGACGCCGGCCGCGTCGCGCGGCACCAGCACCAGCGTGATGCCGTCGGCCTCACCCGGCTGACCGGCGCTGCGTGCGGCGACCACCAGCAGGTCGGCGACGTGTCCGTCCGGCACGAAGGTCTTGTCGCCGTCGAGCACGAGCTCGGCCCCTTCGACCCGAGCCCTCAGCCCGATCTGCAGGGGCCGGTGTTTGACGCCTTCGTCCACCGCCAGTGTCGCGATCGCCGCCCCCGCGGCGAGCCTCGGGCACCACTGGGCCTGCTGCTCGGGCGTGCCGCCGGCGCGCAAGGCGCTCACCGCGACGATGCCCGAGGCCAGCAGCGGCGAGGCGGTGAGGTGGTGGCCGATCTGCTCCATCACGATACCCGCCTCCACATGGCCCAGGCCCAGGCCGCCCAGGTCCTCGGGCACCAGGACGCCGGTGTAGCCCATCTCGGCGAACTGCCGCCACAGCTCGGGCGAGTAGCCGTCGGCACTGCGCTCGTCGCGCAGGCGGCGCAGCGCGGCGACCGGTGCCCGGGCCGCCAGGAAGTCGCGCGCGCTGTCGCGCAGCATGGCCTGTTCTTCGTTGAGCAGGAGGGGCATGGTCAGGCTCCCGGAAGTTCGAGGAGGTGCTTGGCGATGATGTTGAGCTGCACCTCGCTGGTACCGCCCTCGATCGAGTTGCCCTTGGTGCGCAACCAGGTGCGCGCCAGGCTGCCGTGCTGGGACCGCTCGCTTTCCCACTCGAGCGCAGCGCTGCCGCCGGCCGCCATCGACAGCTCCAGGCGGCGCTTGTTCAGCTCGGCGCCGTAGTACTTGAGCATCGAGGAGGTCGCCGGGTGGCCCTGTTGCGCGCGGGCCAGGTCGGTGGCTCGCTCGACGGCCGCACGAAAGGCCGCGTCGTCGGTATCGAACTCGGCGAGCTGCGCGCGCAGCACCGGGTCGGCCAGCCGACCCTGGCCGTCCAGCCCGATCTGCTCCGCGGCGAACTGGCCCGCCGGGCGGGGCTGCCAGCGCTCGGTGGCCGCGCCGATCGACTGGCGTTCGTGGACCAGCAGGTACTTGGCGACATCCCAGCCGCGGTTGAGGGTGCCGACCAGGTTGCGCTTCTCGACCCGCACGTTGTCGAAGAAGGTCTCGCAGAACGGCGACTTGCCCGAGATCAGCAGGATGGGGCGGGTGCTGACGCCGGGGGTCTCCATGTCGAACAGCACGAAGCTGATGCCGGTGTGCTTTTTGGTGGTGTCGGTGCGCACCAGGCAGAAGATCCAGTCGGCCTCGTCCGCGTAGGAGGTCCAGATCTTCTGGCCGTTGACGATGAAGTGGTCGCCGCGATCCTCGGCACGGGTCGCGAGCGACGCCAGGTCGGATCCGGCGTTCGGCTCGCTGTAGCCCTGGCACCAGCGGATCTCGCCGCGGGCGATCTTCGGCAGGTGCTCGCGCTTCTGCTCCTCGTTGCCGAACCTCAGCAGTGCAGGGCCCAGCATCGAGATGCCGAAGCTCTGCAGGGGAGCGCGGCAATTGAGCCGGCGCATCTCCTGCGCCAGGACCTGCGCCTGCGCGCCGTCCAGGCCGCCGCCGCCATAGGCCTGGGGCCAGGTCGGCACGGTCCAGCCGCGTTCGGCCATGCGTTCGAGCCACAGGCGTTGTGCCTCGGACTTGAAGCTGAAGCGCCGGCCGCCCCAGACCACGTCGTCGTCGTCCTGCAGCGGCTGGCGCATCTCGGGCGGGCAGTGGGCTTCCAGCCAGGCGCGCGTCTGGCGGCGGAAGTCGTCGATCTCGGGGGTGTCGCTCATGTGTCTCCTCGGCATCGGGATGAATGAACCCTCTTCGCTTTCGGTGAAGATAGGAGGCGCGCCCCCCACCGCAAACTGTTCTTTCGAAACCAAGGGGATGCCTTGTACTGCGCTTCGGAACATGAAGTGATCTCCGGCGTACCGTATATTCGATTCCGTCAGTGTTACTGTCAGCGTGCCGGCGCTGTTGCCGGCAGCGTCCCGGCCTGCCATGCCCACCCCGCCCCCCGAAACCTCGCCCACCTCCCGTTTCCAAGAGAAGCAGGACGCCGTGCTGGCCGCGGCGGCGCGACATTTCAACGCGCAGGGGGTCAAGGGCGCGACGCTGGGGGGGATCGCGGCCAGCGTGGGCCTGGTGACGACCAGCGTCACCTACTACTACCGCAAGAAGGAGGACCTCGCGACGGCCTGCTTCCTGCGCGCGATCGCGGCGCACGAGGCGCTTGCGAGGCAGGCCGCCGGGGCTGGCACGGTGGCCGAGCGGCTGAGCGCCTTCGTGCAAGGCCTCGCCGGCATGGTGGCCGGGATCGAAACGGGCGCGCGGCCGACGCTGATCCTCTTCAACGACCTGCGCGCGCTGCCGCAGCCGCAGGAGGCCGAGGTGTTCGGGGCCTACACGGACATGTTCCGGCGGGTGCGCGCCTTGTTCATGGGGCCGGAGACGGCGGCCTGGTCGCGCGCCGACCTGAACGCACGCACCCACCTCCTGGTGTCGACGGCCCATTGGATGCGGGCCTGGCTGCCCCGCTTCGAGCCGGAGCGGGCTCCTGTCGGGGCCACCCGTGTCACCGAGCTCCTGCTGCGCGGGCTGGGTGGCGCCGCGCGGGCCTGGCAGGATCCGCCGGCAGGCGACCAGGCCGCGCTGCTCGGCAGCGGCGATGCGACCGAAGAAGCTTTCCTGCGTGCGGCCACCGAACTGGTCAACGAGCAGGGCTACCGCGGCGCCTCGGTCGACCGGATCTCGGCGCGGCTGAACCTCACCAAGGGCTGGTTCTATCACCACAACCACAACAAGTGCGACGTGATCGCGGCCTGCTTCGAGCGCAGCTTCTCGGTGGTGCGACGAGCGCTCGCCGAGGCCGAAGCCGCCGGTGGATCCGGCTGGCAGCGCGCCGCCCGCGCGGCCGCCGCGGTGCTGTGCTTTCAGCTCTCCGGGCAGGGGCCGCTGCTGCGCGGCAGCGCCACCAGTGCGCTGCCCGACCCGGCGCAACGCGAGCGCGTGAGCCTGGACACGCAGCGCCTGACCGAGCGCCTGGCGAGCCTGCTGGTCGACGGCATGGTGGACGGCTCGGTGCGTCCGCTCGATCCCGGCATGGCGGCGCAGTTGCTGCTGGCGCAGCTGAACGCGGCCTCGGAGCTGCGCCGCTGGGTGCCTTCGGCGCGCGCCGAGAACGTGGTCGGTCTCTACCTGCGACCGGCTCTCTGCGGCCTGTTGTGCGAGGCTTGAGAGCCGGGGCACGGCAGGCCGCGGTCCGGGATGGCTCAGAACAGGGTCGCCAGGCCGAGGTCGAAGCCGGTCCGGCGCGAGCCGTCGAAGGACTGGCCCAGCTGCTTGCGGCTGTAGGCGACATCGCTGTAGAGGTAGGTCCTGCGCGACAGGTGGTAGCGGTAGCCGAGACCCAGCTTGTCCCCGTAGTGGTGGCCGTCGAAGCTGCTGCTGCCGTAGCCGAAGCGCAGGTCGCCGGTACCGAGGCGCGCCGTGCCGCCTACCAGCCAGCCGCGGTAGTGCTTGGGCGCCGGCGCGGTGGCGGTCCCCGCGTTGTCCCGGCCGGCGCTGAAGCCGAAGTTCAGCTTCACCGACTTCAGGTCCCGGGTGACGACGATGGACGAGAACCGGTCCGTGCGGCCCTCCGGATCTTCGTGGCCCACGCCGATGTACCAGGGGCCCTTGCGGTAGGCCGCGGCGACCGACCAGTGACGTCCGCCGCCGGTGGGCCTTTCGCCGCGGCGCTCGGGGCTGACGCCGAGCATGAGATCGACACCGTCGCTGCTCCAGCTGCTCGTCGGACGCACCGAGTAAAGCAGGCCGTTGTTGACGCGCCCGCGCGGAATCCAGCCCGAGCCCCCCTTGGCCATCAGCCCCTGGATCTCGAACGGCGCCACGCTGACGCTGCGCAGGTCCGCGATCGTCTCTCCGGCAAAGGGGTCCGACCGGTCCTGCGCCAGCACCAGCGCCGCGGTATAGAAGCGGCCGAGCAGCAGCTGGCCGACGCCCGGCGCGCTCACGCTCACATAGCTGTGCCCGGACCAGAAGGTGCCCGGCAGCAGGGTGGCAGTGGTGCCGCTGCCCAGGTTCAGGCGGTGGTCCAGCGAGGCCGTCACCGTCACGCCACCGGGCAGGCGCTCGATGGCGGTCAGCTTGATCTGGCTGAGCGAGAGGTCCAGGTATTGCAGCTCGCTGTTTCCGGCCCGCTTGCCGATCGCCGCACTGACCCGGCCGTCCAACCTGACGACGTCCTGCGACCAGGCCGGTGTGACGGCGCTGCCGAGCAGCGCCATCGCGCAGGCCTCCAGGGTCACCGCCGCCCTCAGGCGGGGACCCCATAGGGGCAGGGCGGCCTTGAAGCGGCTCACCGACAGGCGGTCCGCGTCGCGATACTCCTCGGGAACGATGGTCTTCATTCCATCTCCTTCGATGCATGCGGCGGATTCTCGAAGCGCCCTCGACACCTCTGGCTGAAATCGCTTCATGAGTGAGTTCGACAACTCGAAACTCAGGCGCCTGGACGGCACCTTGCTGCTGGTCTTCCAGGGCCTGATGCGCGAGCGGCGCGCCACGCTTGTCGGTGAACGCCTGTGCCTGAGCCCCTCGGCGGTGAGCCATTCGCTGGCACGCCTGCGCGAGCTGTTCGACGACCCCTTGTTCGAAAGGCGTCCTCACGGCCTGGAGCCGACCCCGCATGCGCTGGAGCTGGCACCGCTGGTGGACGCCTTGCTCGAAAACGCCCACCATGCGCTCGGGCTGGGGGCCCGCTTCGATCCTCTGGAAACCGAACGCGGCTTTCGCATCGCCTGCTCGGACTTCATCACCGCGCTGGTGGCACCGTCCCTGCTCGATGCCTTCACGCGCGAGGCGCCGAAGGCCCGTTTCGCCTTCCGCATGCTGCTTGGCGAGCAGGCCTTGCGCGCGCTCAGGCGCAACGAGATCGACATTGCGATCGGACAGTTCGGCGAGGCACTGGAGGGCCTGGCGACAACCTGGCTGTTCGGCGACAGCTACTGCGTCACGGGTCGCAGGCAGCATCCGAAGCTGCAGGCGAGGCTCACCCGCCAGACCCTGGAAGGGCTGGACCACGTGGCGGCGTCGATCGCCGGGGACTTCACGGACCTCAAGCCCGGCGGGGTCAACGACATCGGCATCAAGCGCCGGGTGGTCGCGACAGTGCCGCGCTTCCTGCTGGGTTTCATGCTGGTGGGCTGCAGCGACAAGGTGATGCTGGCGCCGCGGCGGCTGGTCGAGCGGTGCGCCGATGCCTTCGGGCTGCAGGCCCACGACATCCCTGCCGGCGTTGCCGTGCCCGAGAGTCCGCAATGGTGGGCCGTGCGACGGCAGACCTGCGACGCGGGCGTGCTCTGGCTCGAAGCCTTGCTCCAGGGCCTGGACCTCAGGGCACAGGGCATCGCCGACCGGGGGTCAATGCAGGCTGAATAACGCATCGGCCACGCACAAGGAGGGATAGCCCGATGGACACCGACAGAAGGACGGTCGCGCTGCTGCTGACCGGCGCGGCCTACCTGGCGCTGAGCACGCCGGCCCGCGGCCGGCCGCCGGGCGTGAGCAGCGCGCTGAGCGAGCAGCCCTGGGCCCGCTGGGACGACCACGATCGCCCCCGGCGCGGCGGTGTGTTCAGGACAGCCGCGCCGCGGTACATCGGCATGCTCAACCCGAACCGGTGGCCGGTGCTGGACTGGAACTCGCTGGGATACATCCACGAGAAGCTGCTGCTCACCGGCGAGGACTACCGGCCCTCCATCGCGTGGCTGGCGGAATCGCTGGTCGCCGAAGACGCGAAGACGACCTTGATCACGCTGCGCGCTGGCGCCCGCTTCCATGACGGCACGCCGATGACCGCCGACAGCCTCAAGCAGCAGCTCGCCTGGATCCAGGACGCCGACAGCCAGGCCTGGAGCCGCCCGATGATCAGTGCCCTGGCCGCCGTGGAGGTGGTGGGGCCGCTGCAGCTGCGCGTCCGCTTCAGCCACCCCTGGGCCGCGTTTCCCGGCCTGATGTCCACGGTCCCGGGCTATGTGCTGTCCAGTGCCGCGCTGCGGGCCGATGCCCGCAAGTTCGAGACCCGTCAGCCCGCGGGCACCGGCCCGTTTCTGGTCGACGAGGTCAGCCCCGGCAACTTCCTCAAGCTCAAGCGCAACCCGCACTGGTGGTTCGCCAAGGCGGTCGGCCGGCCCGACATGCCCTACTTCGACGGCATCCACATCGCCGTGATCCCCGAGCCCGGGGTCCGCCTCGCCAACTTCCGCGCGGGCCAGCTCGATGGTCTGTCGCTCGACAAGTCGCAGTACCTGCTGCTCAAGGACGACAAGCGTGTGGCGGTGTTCGTCACGCCGTCGCCGAACACGGCGGCGCTGCGTTTCAACTCGGCCAGGGGGCCGTGCAGCGACCTGCGGGTGCGGCAGGCGGTGTCTCATGCCATCGACCGCCGCGCCCTCATCGCCGGCACCGAATACGGGCTCGGTCGCCCGGCCTCCGGTCTGTTCCCGCACGAGCACTGGGCGCGCAATCCCAAGCTCCAGCCCGTGCCCTTCGACCCGCGGCGCTCGCGCGAGCTGCTGGCCCGGGCCGGCTTCGAGAAGGGACTCGGCCTCACCGGTTTCCTGCTCAACGACACGGTCTCGGCACTGCGCGCCGAGGCGATCCAGCGCATGCTGCAGCAGGTCGGCATCACCTGGAAGGTCGAGCTGCTGACACCGGTGGCCGCCACGGCGCGGCTGGAGCAGGGCCACTGGGACCTGGGGCCCGGCGGCTGGTCCTTCATCCACGATCCCGACCCCGTCGTCACCAGTCTCTACCACCCGAGCGGCGCGCTCTCGGCCGGACGCGAGAACAACCCGGCCCTGGTCCGGCTGATCGAGAGCGCCCGCAAGGAGCTCGACCCCGAGCGCCGTCGTCGGCTGTACCACGAGCTCGAGACGCTCATCACCGAGGGCTGCTACGACGTCTGGCTGTGGTACGAGGAGACCGCGGTGGCCTACCATCACTACGTCAAAGGCTACGACCACATCGCGGCGCGCAAGTACAAGGAGGTCTACCTGCGCTCGCACCCGATGTGGTTCGTCGACGGCAAGCCGGGTCGGGTCGCCTGAGCGCCATGCTGGGCTTTCTGCTGTCCCGGCTGGCGCACGCGGCGGTCGTGCTGGGCATCGTGACCGTGCTGTGCTTCGCGGCCGTGCACCTGATCCCGGGCGACCAGCTGCTCGCGGCGCTCAGCGCCGGCGGACACGTCTCGGAGTCGAGCGAGATCGACGCCGTGCGCGAGTCCTTCGGCCTGCAAGGCTCGGTGCCCGCGCAGTTCGTGCAGTGGATCACCGGTTTCGTGCAAGGCGACTGGGGCCGCTCGATCGGCACCGGACAACCGGTGCGCGAGCTGTTCGCGCAGCGTCTGCCGGTCACGCTCGAGCTGTTTGTCGGCTCGACGCTGTGGACCCTGGTGCTCGGCCTTCCGGTCGGCATGGTGGCCGCCTTGCGGCGCGGCTCGGTGCTCGACACGGTGTTGTCCGGCTCCGCCATGGTCGGCATCGCGATACCGGCCTACTGGCTGGCCATCGTGATGATCTATGCCTTGGCGGTCGAGCTGCAGTGGCTGCCGCCGTCGGGCTACGTCCCGTTCACCGAGGACCCGGCAGGCAACCTGCGGGCTATGCTGCTGCCCACCTTCGTGGCCGGGGTACACACGGCGGGGCTGCTCGCACGTTATGTGCGTTCGAGCCTGCTGGACGCGCTGCAGCAGGACCACATCCGCACCGCGCGTGCCAGGGGCCTGAGCGAGCGCCAGGTGCTGGTCCGCCACGCCTTGCGGCCGGCCATGATCCCGCTGGTCACCGTCATCGGCCTGTCCTTCGGCGGCATGGTGGCCGGCTCGTTTTTCATCGAGCAGGTGTTCGCGCTGCCCGGTCTCGGCCGCATGACGCTGGAGGCCATCCTGGGCAAGGACTTCCCGGTCATCCAGGCGGCCCTGGTGCTGGTGTCGGTCAACATGCTGGCCGTCAATCTGCTGGTGGATCTGTTGTACGCAGCCCTGGATCCCCGGGTGCGGGTGGCGGGGCGATGAGCCGGCTCCCCTTGGTGTCCCCGCGCGAAGAGGCGCTGCGCCTGCGGGCAGGCGGCGAGGCCTGGCGGCGCCTCGCCGGCGGGGTCGCCAATCTGTGGCGCGGCTCGCTGCAGGCGCGTTTCGGCCTGCTCGTGCTCGCGGCCCTGCTGCTGGTGGCCTTGTTCGCTCCCTGGATCGCGCCCTACGACATCGACGACCAGGACCTCGAGCAGGTGCTGCAGGGCCCGTCGAGCACCCACTGGCTCGGCACCGATCACCTGGGCCGCGACCTGCTGTCGCGGCTGATCTTCGGTGCGCAGGTGCCCTTGCTGGTGGCCTTCGTCAGCACGGCGCTGGCGGCGCTGCTGGGCGTGTCGATCGGACTCGCGGCCGGCTTCCTGGGCGGCTGGCTCGATGCGGTGGCGATGCGCGTCTGCGATGCCTTCCTGTGTTTCCCTCCGCTGCTCTTCACGCTCGTGATGGCGGCCCACCTCGGGCCCGGCATGCACAACGTGATCCTGTCCTTCGTGCTGTTCGGCTGGACCGTCTTTGCACGCATCACGCGCGGCAGCGTGCTGGTGGTACGCGAGTTGCCTTTCGTCGAGGCCGCGCAGGCGATGGGCGTGTCGCGCTGGCGTCAGGTCACGCGGCATGTGCTGCCCAACGTCACGACACCGCTGATCGTCGCCTGCTCGATCGCTGCGGGCAGCGCCATCGCGACCGAGGCCGGCGCGTCCTTCCTCGGCATTGGCGTGCAGCCGCCGACGCCCAGCTGGGGCAAGGAACTGCAGACCGGCTTCACCTATCTCGAATCGGTTCCCTGGTTCTCGGTCTCCGCGGGCCTGCTGATCACGCTGGCCATCTGCGCCTTCAACTTCATCGGCGACGGACTGCGCGATCGGCTCGATCCGCGCCTGCGCTGAGAGCTCGGCCGGCGGCCGTCGCTCGAGCGCGCCCGAACCCACGATCGGCGGCCCGGCCGCTGCAAGGAGCACAGTCATGAGTGACGACCTGAACGACGACGCCGGCAAGGCACGGCTCGACTATCCCTTTGCCCGGGGCCCCGAGCCCGGCCACACGCTGGCGGTCGCCCCGGGCGTGCACTGGATCCGCATGCCCTTGCCCTACAAGCCGGACCACATCAACGTCTGGGCGCTGCAGGACGGCGAGGGCTGGGCGGTGGTGGACACCGGCGCCCGCACCGACGACACGGCCCTGCTGTGGCAGCAGCTGCTCTGCGAGGCCGCCGAGGGGGTGCCGCTGACCCGTGTGTTCGTGACCCACATGCACCCCGATCATGTCGGCATGGCCGGTTGGCTGACGCGCCAGTTCGACATCCGGCTCTGGATGACACGCGAGGAGTACCTGTCCTGCCGAGTGCTGACCTCGGACACCGGCCGCGAAGCGCCCCAGGACGCGATCCGCTTCTACCGTCGCGCCGGCTGGGGCGAGGCGGCGCTCGAAACCTACCGCGCCCGCTTCGGCAATTTCGGCAAGCTCATCCACACCTTGCCGGACAGCTTCCGGCGCCTGAGGGACGGCGAAGAAGTTCGCATCGGCGACCGTCCGTGGCGCGTCATCATGGGCAACGGCCATTCGCCCGAACATGCCTGCCTGTACTGCGCCGGGCTGAAGCTGCTGATCTCGGGAGACCAGGTGCTGCCGCGGATTTCGTCCAACGTCTCGGTCCATCCGATGGAACCCGAGGCCGATCCGATGGCCGACTGGCTGGCGTCGCTGGACAAGCTGGAACGGGAGGTGCCGGACGACGTGCTCGTGCTGCCGTCCCACCACGACTGCTTCCGCGGCCTGCATGCCCGCATCGACGCGCTGCGGTCCGGCCAGCACCGCTCGCTGATGCGGCTGCGGCAGGCGCTGCGCGAACCCCGGCGTGTGGTCGACGTGTTCAGCGCACTGTTCGCCCGGCCTGTCGGCGAGGCGCATGTGGCCGTGCTGGGCATGGCGACCGGCGAAAGCCTGGCCTGCCTGAACCACCTGGTGCAGCGCGGAGAAGCGGTGCGCGAAGTCGATGCCGCGGGGGTGGACTGGTACCGCTTGCTCGAAACGCCGGCACGTCACCGCGCGTGAAGCGAGGCGGGAGCGGCAGGCTCAAGGCGCCAGCGCCAGGAACAAGAAGGCGGCGAAGATCACCAGGTGCACGCCGCCCTGCATCACGTTCGTGCGGCCGGTGGCCAGGGTCAGCGTGCTGACGCCAAAACTCAAGGCCAGCATCACCATGTCCTTGGGCGCCAGCCCCAGCACCAGCGGCAGGTCCAGCAGCACCGAGGCCAGCGCGACGGCCGGGATGGTCAGCCCGATGCTCGCCAGTGCCGAGCCGAGCGCGAGATTGAGGCTGGTCTGCAGCCGGTCGGCACGCGCCGCGCGCACCGCGGCCCAGGTCTCCGGCAGCAGCACCAGCAGTGCGATGGCGATCCCGATGACGGCCTTGGGCGCGCCGGCCGCCGCCACCGCGGACTCGATCGCGGGCGACAGCACCTTGGCCAGCCCCACCACCGACACCAGCGACACCAGCAGCAGGCCGAAACTGGCCCACGCCTGGCCCGCGGGCGGCGGCGGGGCATGGGTGTTCTCGTCGGCGGTGCCGGTGGCTGGCAGGAAGTAGTCGCGGTGACGCACGGTCTGCACGAACACGAACAGCAGCCACAGCGCCAGCGAGGCGACCGCGGCGAAGGCGAGCTGGCTGGGCGTGTAGGTGCCGCCGGGCGAGCTGGTGGTGAAGCTGGGCAGCACCAGCGACAGCGTCGCGAGCGCGACCAGCGCGGCCAGCCCCGAGCTCGCGCCTTCGACCCGGAAGGACTGCTCGTGGTGGCGCAGCCCGCCCACCAGCAGACAGATGCCGACCACGCCGCTGGAGATGATCATCACCGCCGAAAACACCGTGTCGCGCGGCAGGGCCGCCTTGTCAGGGCCGCCGGCCAGCATCATCGAGACGATCAACGCGACCTCGATGACCGTGATCGCCACCGCCAGCACCAGAGTGCCGAAAGGCTCGCCGACGCGGTGCGCCACCACCTCGGCGTGGTGCACCGCCGCGATCACCGCGCCGATCAGCCCGGCGGCGCAGGCCAGCAGCACGGCGGCACCCGGCAGCAGAACGAGCGAGGCGGCCAGCAGGGTGGCAGCGGCGGCGGGAACGAGCAGGGCCCCAGAGAGGCATTCGAAGTCCTTCTCCATCGACATGGCGGCACAAGACAGGGCGGCGACCGGCACGGTGGGGCCGCGGACCCAGGCCCGCTGCGGCGGGCGCTGTCATGTTATCGGACGCGCGCCTTTGCCGGGCTGCCCGAGACCCTTGCACCGGACCACCCGGCGATGCGGAGGCGGTGATCCTCGAAACCTTGAAGCCGCGGTTCCGGTGCGCGACGGACCCTACACCATGTCGTCAGCCGGCCGCGGCCCCGCGCCGCTCCGGGCGGGCAGGGGGTGCAAGGCGACGGCGGCGGCATCGCCGGCCGTGGCGCCCGGGCCGGGCAACACCACCGTGTTGGCGGCCAGATTCGGCGCCACCTCCTTGATCTTGTCGGTGATGACCGACTTCGCGACGATCCAGCCGTTCAGGCCGGCCCAGGCCATCGCGTTCGAGGCGGCCGCCTTCTGCACCGCGGTGCCGTGCTCCATCAGCTTGCCCAGCGCCGCCGGTACGCCGACCGGCAGGGTCAGGCCGAAGTTGATCATGCCGCGCGCGGCCATGCCGCCGAGCATGGTCGCGGTGTCGAACCCGTCGTTGACCTTGTGCGAGCCCTGGGCACCGGAGAACCTCGTTTTCATGGCGGTGCTCGCCACGTCGGAGGCCGTGTCCGCGGTCGCCGACACCAGACGCTGGACCACCGCCGTGAGCATCATCGCCACGGGCAGGGCCACGGCCGGGTTGAGGCCGGCCTTCTCCAGTCCCTGCTGGATCGCGGGGGTCAGCTTCGCGCCGATCGCGGCATTGCTCAGCGAGCTCGCGATGCCGGCCAGCATGTCGTTGGCGCCGGCCATGACCTTGGGGGCCAGCCATTCGCCGGTGGTGTTGGAGGGCAGGTCGATGGTGGCGCTGTAGGCCGGCTTGGTCTTGAGGTGCTCTCCGACCACCTCCTTCAGTGCGGCGCTGACGGCGCCGCTCACCAGCTGGGAGGTGAGGCCGAGTTGCTGCGGATTGACCCCCGCCGCCGCCGCGCCGGCCACCGCGCCGACCTGGCTCACCCAGGTGCCCAGCTGCGCGCTCAGGTGCGTGATGCCGCGCTGCACGAAGGTGGCCTTGAGGGCCTGCATCGCATGTTCGGGCGTCAGCTGCGGCGGCTGGCTGGAGGCACTGCTGGCGGAGGACGAGCTGGCCGTCGACGCCGTGCTGCCCTCGGTGGCCGTGCTGTAGTGGCTGGCTTCGCTGGCGGTCGTGTAGTGGCTGCCGACGCTCGCTTCGCTGAGCGAGGTGTAGTGGCTGTGCATGCTGCCTTCGCTGGCGGTGCTGTAGTGGCTGTCCACGCTGCTTTGGCTGTCGGTGCTGTCGCGGCGCGCCAAGGAAGGGCTGCCGATGCCCGGGCCGCTTGGCAGCTGGGAGGCTGCCTGCCGCAGGCGGTGTTCCGAGGACATCGAGGCACGCCGCAAACCCTGCAGTGAAGCGGCGGTATCGGCCGAGGACGTCTGGGAGGGCGCCGGCTGGCTTGCGGTCGCCGGCTGGGCGGTGTGCTGGACGCTGGCGACCCCGGCCGTCGAGGCGGCGGCAGGGAAGCGGCTGGGGGGGGGGACACCGGTCATCGTCGTCGGCCTCATCGAGTCGGTTGTTCGGAGACTGCACCCGGACCGCAAGCCCTCGGACGGAGCTGCATGCCTGGCGCAGAAGACGCCAGCCCATGAGTGGGCGGGAGCGGCCTTTCATATCCCGGCCATCGTGGTGCCGGTGCACCGCGCCAGCCGCTTCAGCTCCAGTCCAGCGCCCGCTTCGCCATGTCGGCCAGCCCCTTGATCCAGTCCTGCATGCGCTGCAAGGCCATCTGCTGCATCTCCTGCATCGAATTGAGCTTGAGCTGCTCCTTGAACTGCTCCTGCATCGAGGCCATCAAGTCGTGGTGAGAGGACGCGACCGGCGTGGCATGGGCGGCCTGCCCGCCCTCGGTCCGGACCGCGCCGTGAGGTGGAGACGGCAGGAGGTCGGCTGCCGGCGGCTTGCCGTTCTCGCCGAGCGCCGGCGTGTCTTGCGACGGCGGCGGGCGGGGGCCGGTGGTGGCGTCCGGCGCCGCGGCAGCCTCGCTGTCCGGTGCCCGCTGGCGCGCCGGCAGGGCAGGGCGGCTGCTGGGTGCGCTGCTGTCCGGGTGTTTCACATAGTGCTCGGAGGAGCCGGGCAGTGGGGTCAGGGCGAGTTGGCTACCGTGCCACTCGATCAGTTTCTGCGCGGCGGCGCGGAGCCCGGTGCCGCCTGTGGGCTTCTGCGCCTCGGGGCCGGCGGCGGCTTGGGCGTGGCTTGCCGCCGCGCTCGCCGCGGCCGGCGGTCTCCATTTGACCAACGCCATGCTGTCGGCTGCCGCCGCGGCTGGCGCCGCCCCGGCAGTGTTGCGCGCCGCTGCGGCGCCGGTCGAGCCGCCGGAGGCAGCGGCCGGCCGCAGCTTGTTCAGCAGCGCGGCGTCCGGCATGCGCACCTGACCGGCGGCCGTGGTGACCGCCTGGCGCAGGGTCTGGAAGGCCTGGCTGGCATTGCCCATCGCGGCCGACGCGACCTTCTGCAGGGCCGGCCCGGCCTTCTGCAAGGCCGGCGCCGCCGCCTGCTGGAGCTTCTGCAATGCGGCGGCGCCGGATCTCAAGGCAGCGATGTTGAAGGCCATGCCTGTTCTCCTGCGTGTGAGGGCCGGCTCAGCGCGGCGCCGCCGCGAGCTGCCAGCGTTGAGCTTCTCGCCAGCCGTTGGCGAAGCGGGCCAGCTTCACGATGTGCTGGGCCAGCCGCTCCGGTGTCACGACCGCCAAACGCATCTGCGCCACATGCACCAGCGTGCCGGTGATCGGAGACAGCGCAAAACCCGCCCCCCGGCCGCCGCCGGTCTCGAAGTTCGCCTGCAGCAAGCGCAGGTGGATGGCGGACTGGTCGAGATCGTTCGGCCGGCCCAGCTCGATCCAGCAGAAGAAGCCGGCCGGGTCCGGCTCGGCGCTGTGGATCAGCGCGCAGTTCACGCCGTCGGCCTGGAAGACGCGGCCCGCCGCGATGGCCGGGGCCCCTCCAGGCCAGTGAGCCGGCACAAGCCGTCGACCAGTTCGATGAATGCTGCGGTGCTCATCGCCGTCAACCGGGGACAACACACAGCCGACCCAGCCGTGCATCGCGTGCGCTGGCCGGCCCTGCCGGCTTCGGCCGGAGTTGCAGCACCCGGCGCGACATCGCGAGCACTCGCTCGGCCAGACGCTCGAGCGCGTGTTCATCGAGCTTCACCGTCTCGGCATAAATCAAGTGGCCGTTCTCCGGCGCGATGCCGAGCGAGGCACCGGACATGAAATGCACGAAGTTCTCCTGCAGCAGCCGGGTCCACGCCGCCGCCCCGCTGTCCGACGCGATGGGGCCGCAATCGGCGCGGACGATCACCAGGTCGGGGGCGGCCTGCGGGTCGTGCAGAAATCCGAAGGGCAGCCGGTGCACGAAAAAGCTGCCGCCCGCCAGCACGGGCGCCGGATCCGCGATGCCGACCTGCTCGCACCACTGGGCGACGACGTCTTCGTATTGCATTCAGCCCTCCTTCTCCGCATCGGCCGGCGGCCCGCGGTCTGCTATGGGTGCGGCAAGCGGCGCCCGGGTTCCAAAAGCCCGCTCGTGCCTGCCATGGCACTCCGGGCCGGTCACGGCGATGAGCGCGGCTGCAGCTTGGCGAGCTCACGCCGGATCGACGCGATGTCGCTTTCCTTGCGGCTGACCGCGAGTCCCAGTTCCAGCGTGCGCTGACGGTACTGCGGGTCGCCGTGGTCCTCGCTGCGGCGCAGCGGTGAGCCGCCGTTGTGCTCCCGGCGCAAGGCGGCGAGTTGGGCTTCCTCGCGGCTCAGCTCGGCTTCGAGAATGTGGCGGGCGTCGGCGTCGCGGGCGCGCTGTTCCTCGCGGCTTACCTTGACGCCCAGCGCTGCACCGCGGACGGCCGGGGGCGCGTCGGCCTGCACCCGGCGGGACCCCTCGGGCCGCGTCTTCGGCGCCCAGGCGGGGGCGTCGACGAGCCGGCAACGGCGCGCGCTGGCCTCGGCCTGGGACAACACATTGGTGAAGCGGTTGTTCGGACAGCGGAACAGCCGCGGCTCGGTGTCGGCCCGCGCGGCGACCGGCGTCGAGGCGGCCAGCGCGCCGGCCAGCGCAAGGGCGGGGAGTCGCCTCCGGTTCGTGCGCCTTGCGCAGGGCAGCGTGGGGCCCGCGGTGTGTCGAGGTTCAAACATCGGCGTCCTTTCCGGGCGCCGGCGACTCGAACAGCGGCCGCCACCACAGCGAGGTGAGGACGGCCAGGTCGACGCCGGCATCGAAGGCCTCCGGCCGGCTGTCGGCATCCACCGGCATGGTGACGCGCAGCATCACGGCGCGCGAGGCGGATTCCAGTCCCAGCACCCAGGGGGTCCAGGGGTCCAGGCAGGCACTGGCGAGCAGCACCGCTTCGAGCACCTCGGACTCGCGTGCAGGCGGCAGCTCGCCGAGCCGGGTCCACAGCTCCATGGAGTGATCGGTGCTGCTCGGTCGCAGCATCAGCGGCACACCGCCGATGGTCACGTCCGGGCAGGCGTCGCCGCCCCGGACGGTGCCGTGCGCGGCCTCAGCCATGGTCTGCATGCATCACCTGCCCGGGGCACAGGAAGCGGTCCGGTGCACGGACCGGTGCGGCTTGCGCACCACGAGGCTGCAGGACCTGAATGCGCCAGGCCAGCGAGTGCACGGCCAGCGCGTCCACGAGCGCGGCCAGCTGCGCGACGTTTGCCGCTTCGGCAGGGGTGGCCACGGTGTGCACCGCGCGGCCATGCTCGGGGTGCAGCCCGAGGATTCCGTGCACCGGGCCGGCCGCTTCGAGATTGGCCTGCGCCATCAACTCCAGAGCCTGGCGGCGGCAGGCTGCATCCGGCTCGCCCAGTTCGGCGACGAGGACCAGCCACTGGTCGCGCCTCGGATGCAAGGACACCGTGATCGGCACCTCACGGTGTTCCAGCCAGCCGCGGTGGGGATCGGACCTGCCGACGCCGAGTCTTTCGCACACCGCCCCGACGAGCAGCACGAGCTGTTGTGTTTGCATGAGAGATTGCTTTCGGGCCGATGCCGGTTCAAGCAGGTTGGCATGCAATATGCGCATGCACCTTTCGAGCGATAGGTGCGTTGCGGCGTGCGGCGGTTCCCCTGTCCGTCTGCCAATCCGACCAGACGGTTTGACTCACAAAATGTTACCCAATGGCGGTCCCAAAGCTTGTGCCTTCATTTACCTTCGCGCCACTCCGAGCGGCCTCCCCCGAATCGTCGGGCGCGTATTGCGCCGGCAGGCCACCGCCGGGGTCCCCTCAGACCATCGACATCACAGCATGAAGCGTGTAAACGCCCCGGCATCACTTCCCGAGCCGCTCGACACCAGCGACCCCGCTTACGCCACCCTGGACCGCATCCAGGGCCGTCGGGTCGACCTGGTCATCTGCGGCGAGACGGGGTGTGGCAAGGACCGGCTCGCCCAGTATCTGCACGAGCGCGACACGCCCGACGGACCCTTCATCGCCCTCAATTGCGCCGCGGTGCCGGAGGCGCTCGCGGAGGCCGAGCTGTTCGGCCACGAGGCCGGTGCCTTCACGCATGCCGAGCAGGCGCGCGCGGGCAAGCTCGAACATGCCCACGGCGGCACCCTGTATCTCGACGAGATCGACAGCTGCCCGCTGTGGTTGCAGGCCAAGCTGCTGCGCGCGCTGCAGGAGCGCGGCGCCGAGCGGCTCGGCTCCTCGGTATTCCGGCCGTCGGATTTCCGCTTGATCGCGTCTACCAAGACGCCGCTCGAAGCGCTGGTCGAGCAGGGGCGCTTCCGCTCCGATCTTTATTTCCGCCTGGGCGCGCTGCAGGTGCAGCTCACGCCGCTGCGGTGCAGCCCCGCGCGTGTGCTCAAGCTTTTCGAGGCCTACATGAACGACGCCGCGATACGGCTGGAGCTGGAGCAGCCGCCCCTCACGCCGCTGGTGGCCCGGGCGCTGCTGGCGCATGACTGGCCGGGCAACATCCGCGAGCTGAGGGCCGCCGCGACGCGCCATGTGCTGGGACTGCCGCTGCACGCCGATGCCGAAGAGACGGCTGGCAAGACCGAGGGCGAGGCGGATGACGTGTCGCTGCGCGGCATCTTGCGCGCCTACGAACGCATGTTGCTGGCATCTTCCCTGCGAGGCACCGAAGGCTCGGTGCGAGACGCTGCCGAGGGGCTGCGCATGCCGCTGAACACGCTCTACTACCGGCTCAACCGACTGGGACTGGGAAACGAGTGCTGAAGCCGGCGGGCTGACGGGCGGGCTTTGCTTTTTCTTCTGCTATTCGTGCCCGCCGGCGCGGCCGGCGGGCACCAGCGATCCCGTCGAGGCGACGGTCGAGAGCCCATGGCTGCGCAGCTTGGCATACAGGGTGCGCACGGCCATGTGCAGCTCCTGGCCGGCACGGATCGCGCTGCCCTGGTGGCGCTCCAGCGTCCAGCTCAAGAGGAAACGCTCGCACTCGCGCATGGCCTCCCTCAGCGAGAAACGGTTCTCGCTCACGGGAAACAGCGGCAGGCCCAGCGACCAGCGCAGCGCGGCCGCCTGCAGCTCGCGGATGTTGCCGGGCCAGTCGTGTGACAGCAGTTGCTCGTCGCTCGGCATGCCGACATCGGCGACCGCCACGCCCAGCGAGGTGCACGACTCCTGCACTGCTTGCCGGAACAGCCGCAGCAGGCGCTTGGGCTGCTGCCGCAGAGGCGGCAGGCGGATCTCGACAGTGAGCAGGCGGAAATAGAGGTCGCTGCGGAAGCGGCCTTGCTGGACCAGCTCCTGCAGGTTCACCTTCGTCGAGGCCACCAGCCGGAAGCTCGACGGACGGAACACCGAGGAGCCGAGCCGCTCGGTGCCGCGCTCCTGCAGCGCGCGCAGCAGCTTGGCCTGCAGCCACAGCGGGCAGCTGTCGATCTCATCGAGATAGAGCGTGCCCTCATGGGCCAGCTCGATCTTGCCCGGCCGCGCCTTGCGCGCGCCGGTGAAGGCGCCCGCCTGGTAGCCGAACAGCTCCGCTTCGGCCAAGCTCTCGGGAATGGCGGCGCAGTTCACCGACACCAGCGGGCCGCGGCGGCCCGACTCCTGGTGGATGAAACGCGTCAGCCGGTCCTTGCCGCTGCCCGTCTCGCCGCGAACCAGGATGTCGACCGAGCGGCGCGCGAGCGATCCCGCCAGGCGGTAGGCGTCGTCGTCGGCGTCCAGGCCCTGGGCCGGCCTGCGCCGGACCTCGGCGGCGGGACCCGGTGCCGAGATGGCGTTCCTTCCCACCGGAGAGAACTGCATCAGGAAGCGCGTCCATGACAAGGCCGTGTCCGGCTTGGCGCTGAAGGGAATGCTTCGCAGCGCGGGCACCTGCCGCATCGACGACAGCAGGCCGTGCATGCGCAGCGAGGCGTCCACCGAGGCGCGTTCGCAGGCGTCGCACGCCGCCGCGCAGTCGTCGTCGCTCGGGTCGATCAACAGCACCCGGCGGGTGTGTCGGTCCAGCCAGTGGCCGACCTCGCGGGGACTCAGCGGGCGGACCTCGAAGCCCAGGCCGCGCGCGTGCTCGCTGACATGGCTGACATCGCGCGGCTCGCGGGCGCAGACACCCAGTTCGACCAGCAGTGGTGTCATGACCGCAATCCTTTCTTCCTGCTTCTGTGACATGCCTGACGGCAAGCTGACGTTTCGCATGCGTCAGGTTTATTGAACAGCAAAAACAACTGCCGCACCTCTTGGCGTCGCCGGCGAATGTATACGCAGGCATGCGAGCGCAGCTGTGCGTTTCAACACGGTCGCGCCTGCTTTGTTGATGAACGGAACCGGTTCCGATTCTGACCGCGGATGGCCCGCGTATGGATCCCTAGGACATGGAACTCCGGGTCGCGAGCTCCCCACCCATGTGAGCCGAACCGGTCCGTCAAGGTTCGGCAGTCAATCAACCAAGCAACCAGTGAAGGACTTGAACATGCTTCCTCTTATCGGTGGTCTGGCCAGCGGGCTCGGGGGTCTTTTCGGCAAGGGGGGCATGAACCCCCTTCAAAAGGGCGGCCAAGCGATGGACAGCTTCGGTAACAACGCGCTGACCTCCTTCGGGCACGGCCAGGTGGCGGACAGCGGTGGCGACATCATGAAAAGCCACAACAAGAACGACGCCCAGCTGGACGACATCCAGAGCCAGATGAAGTCGGTGATGGCCCAATCGATGCAGCAGCAGGTGCTGCAGATGAAGGAGAACATCAAAATGGACAGCATCGGTCACGATGCCAAGATGGCCCAGAAGGCGCTGGACTGGGTCGAGTAAGACCCGCGTGCCGAGGGCGAGGTGGTGGACCGCGCCCTCGGCCGCTCTCTCTACCACTCCATCTGCCACTCACGCGGTCATTCCTTCGGCCATTCCCTCCGCCATTCCCTCCGCCATTCCCTCGGCTCAGCCGTCCACCGCTGCGCGAAGGCTCTCGCGCACGCGCGACACGCGCGAACGCACCGTGCCGATCGGCACGCCCTGCCGCCGGGCCGCTTCCTGGTAGGTGTGTCCTTCGTCGATCACGCTCTCCAACGTGGTGCGCACGCGTTGCGGCAAGCCCTGTATCAGGTCCTGCGCGAGCCGCGCGATCTCCCGCGTCTCGGCCGCCCGCATCGGGTCGGCCAGCGGGTCGGCGACGTTCTCGAAGGCTTCCAGCTGTGTGTCTTCCAGGTGCTCCGCATGGTGCTTGCGGACATGGCTGCGCGCCATGTTGAGCGCAATGCCGAACAGCCAGGTGGAGGGTTTGGAGAGTCCCGAGAAGCGATGCGCGCAGCGCAGGGCTTCGACGAAGGTCGCCTGCGTCACGTCCTCGGCGTCCTCGGGACTGCCGAGGCGGCGCAGCACGAACAGGAACACATGCTGGCGGTGTGCCCGGTAGAGCGCGCTCACGTCCAGAGACGACGAGCCCGCCGATGTATCGGCACCCTGTGCGTCGGCCTCGGGACCCGCATGGGCTGCTTCAAGGAAGTCGTTCACGAAGTCGGTCATCTTGTTCATCCATCTGTCGGGCCGTCGATGCGACAGCCCCGCCCGACAAGCGATGCAAGAACAAGGGCCAGCGGGTCGCAGGCCGCCAAGCCTTGTGAACACTGGAATGGGAAAACCCCACGCGACACACCTTGTGCAGGAACTTGGAAAGCAGCTGTGCCAGGCCCTCCAATCCCTGTCGGTGCCGGTCGGGAGCGAACCGAAATATCGCCAGCCGCACTCATGCACATGAACATGAGTTTTCGCTCGATTCAAGGCGCGCCGCAGCCTGCCTCGCCGCAGGTCCGCGCGACCACGCTGCAGACCGAGGCCGGCGGCAAGGATCCGCTCGGGCGCCAGCAGCTGCTGCCCGGGAACGACGCCAGGAAACGCACCGGCGAACACCAGTGGACCCATTTCGCATCGGCCATGCGGCAGCACCATGCGCACGCCGCCGACGCCCCGGGTGCGCCCGGCGCCGGTGCGGCAGCGAACCGGGCGCGCAGCGCACAGCGTGCCGCCGACCGCTGGCGCGACCTGTTTGGCGCCCGCGGCGGCCGGCGCCTGCAGGCGCAGTCGCTGAAGTTGCAGGAGCTCGCGTCTCAAGGCGAGGCGGCCCTCGATCACTTCCTCGACCAGGAGCATCCCGACGCGCTGGAGCGCCTGCTGCTGCTGCAGGTGGCTGCCGGGCGGGCCGAGCAGAACGGCGAGGACACCCGTGTCCTGGACGGTGCCATCGAGCGCACCCATGCGAGGTCCGGCGACGTGCTCGCAGCCTTCGAGGCCACGGCCGAAGGCAGCAAGGCGCAGGCTGCCCAGGACGCCGCCGCCGGGGTGCAGCTGCGCAGCCTCTATGACAGCCTGGGCGGCGATGCGAAGGAAGGCGGCCTGAAGTCGGGCGAGGTGCTGCGCGCCTTGCTGAAGCAGCTCGGCACGATGGATTTCGATCGGGCCTTCGACACCCTGCACAAGGGCACCTTGTCCGGCTTGAAGGGCCGCCCGGCCGCATCCGCCGAGCAGCGCGTGATGGCGGCGATGAACGATGCCTGGGCCTTCGCCAATGCCAGGTCGGTGATGGCGACGGCGTCCGACATGAAGGCGCGTCTGGAATCGGCTGGCGCCAAGGTGGAGCGCGGTGTGCCGGAACTGGCCTCGTCCCTGCTGGAGGCCGCCGACAGCGCCGCCACCGACGCCCTGCGCCTGATGCTCTCGGTCTCCAACGAGCGCATCGTTGAGCAGCGCCCGCAACTCGCGCGCGGCCTGGCCGCTCTGCGAGATGCGGTCGCGGTGCTGCCGTTGACCTTGTGGCCGGCGCACCGGCTCGACGCACGGGTCGGGCTGCTCGGCAGCATCGACCAGCTGGCGGCGGAGTCGGGTGCCCCGCGAGGCCGCAGCGATGCGGCCGGTCTCGAAAAGGCGCTGCGTGCGCCGCGCGGCGCATGACACGGCCGCGGTCCGGAGAACAAGGATGAACCGTCTGGTGATCTCTTCCATCGACCTGGCGATCGACCAGGGCTGCGCCGTCGAGGCGAGCGACGAGCATTACGAGGTGGTGCTGGTGCATCAGGAGGGGCAGGAGCTGGTGCTGGCCATCGCGCCGCGCCAACCCTCCCGGGCCAGTGCGGAGGACCTGCTGCGCCGCCGCGGCCTGAACCCGCAGCGTTATGCACGCTGGCTGCCGGCCGCCCTGGCCGACGGGACCCTGGTGCTCGCGACCCGCCTGTCGGCCGGCCAGGACGGACGGGCCGCAGCGCCCAGCGACGAGGAACTCGAACACGCCCGGGAGCTGATGGCATGAACATTCAACGTCCCCGGCTCGACCCGGCGCTGCGCCCCGGCAGTGCCGGCCGCGCCCAGCGCAGCGCCGCGGCGGCCGACGTCGAGCGCCTCCAGCCCGGCGGCCTGGCACCCGATACGCTGGCGCCCGGCGAGGCCTTTTATCTCGAAGCCGCCGAGACGCCGGCGGAGATCGGCGAGCAGATGGCGCAGGCCTTCGGTGCCGCCTGCACCGTCGAAAGCCCGCTGTGGACCGGCGCCTCGCTGCCTCGCTTCAGGGCCCTCGAGCAAGGGCTGCTCGAGACCGCCATCAAGTCCCAGGGCCAGGACCGTCAGCAGCTGCTGGCGGCGATCCGCTCGGTGGAGGTGGCGGTGCAATACCGCCTGCGGCTGGAACAGCTGCGCGAGCCGGTGACGCCCCTGACAGACGACGAGGACGAGCTGCTGCTCGGCCGGGGAGGGCGCCATGCGACGGCAGGTTGAACGCGGCGGCGACGAGGCCCGCGAGACCGCGGTCGCCGCGGCCTGGGGTTTTGTGCACAGCCGGCAGTGGGACCATGCCCTCGCGGTGGCGCGCGGCGCGCTGCTGGTGTGGCCCGAGGATGTACGGCTGCGGCTGCTCGAGACGTGGTCGGCGATGGAGTGCGGCCTGCCGGTGCAGCTGCGCCTTGGCGACTATCCCGGCGACGGCGCCTGGGCGCCGCTGCTGCAGACCCTGCAGGTGCGCCTGGCGCTGCAGGCCGACCACGGCGGAGGTCCACGATGAACGAGCTGGTCCTGAAGATCAATGCCTGGGCCGCGCAGGCCGCCCGGCGCGCCGAGCTGGTGGCCGCGGCGGTGGTGATCGCGATCGTCTTCATGCTCGTGCTGCCGATGCCGATCTGGCTGCTCGACGTGCTGATCGCGGTGAACCTGTGCGCCTCCGGCCTGATCGTGGTGGTGTCGATGTACATGCCGGGACCCACCGCCTTTTCCACCTTCCCCTCGGTGCTGCTGCTCACCACGCTGTTCCGGCTGGCGATCGAGGTCTCGACGACGCGGTTGATCCTGCTCGAAGGCGACGCCGGCCACATCGTGGAGACCTTCGGCAACTTTGTCGTCGGCGGCAACATCGTCGTGGGCCTGGTGATCTTCCTGATCCTCACGGTGGTGCAGTTCATCGTCATCACCAAGGGCTCCGAGCGGGTCTCCGAGGTGACGGCGCGATTCAGCCTGGATGCGATGCCGGGCAAGCAGATGTCGATCGACAGCGACCTGCGCGCCGGGCTGTTGACGCCCGACCAGGCCAAGAAAAAGCGTGCCGAGCTGGCGATGGAAAGCCAGCTGCACGGGGCGATGGACGGCGCAATGAAGTTCGTCAAGGGCGACGCGATCGCGGGCATCTTCATCGTCGTGATCAACCTGCTGGGCGGAGTCATGATCGGCGTCGTGCAGCGCGGCATGACGGCCGGCGACGCGATGCAGCTGTACTCCATCCTGTCCATCGGCGACGCGCTGATCGCCCAGATCCCGGCGCTGCTGATCTCGCTGTCGGCCGGCATGATCACCACCCGCGTCGGCGGCGAGGACGAGTCGGCGCACGGCGGCGCCGCGCCCGAGCCGCCCAATGTCGGCCAGCAGATCGTGCGCGAGCTGTTCCACGAGCCGAAGGCGCTGCTGACGGCGGCGGCCATCATGCTGCTGTTCGCGCTGATCCCCGGCATGCCGACGCTGGTCTTCCTGCTGCTGGCGCTGCTGCTGGGGGCCGGTGGCGCGGTCGGCCTGCTGTCGCCCCGCGCCGAGGCCGAGCGGGCGCAAGCGGAGGATGCGGCCAGCGCCCGCAAGCCGCAGCTGGTGGACGCGCAGGGCTTCCAGATCACCAAGACCTTCATGGTGGTCTTCCACGAGAGCGTGCGCGGCACGCCGGAGGCCGAGGCGGTCATCCTGGCGATCCGGCAGATGCGCAACGGCATGGTGCAGGGGGTCGGGCTGCCGCAGTTCCCGGTCATCGAGTTCACCTACGACAGCAGCGTGCCGCCCGACCAGATGCAGTTCCTGCTGGTGGAGGTGCCGCTGGTCACCACCCGGCTGCGGGTCGGCTGGGGCTCCACCACCGAGACGCCCGAGCGCCTCCAGGAGCTGGGCCTCGAGGCCCAGGTGGAGGAGCTGGCCGGCAGCCGCCGCAAGCGGGTCTGGCTGCGCCTGGACGATCCTCGGAAGCTGCAGGAAGCCGGCATCGCCTATGAGCGCTGGGAGAACGTGCTGGCCTCGGACATCGAGGTGGAGCTGCTGCGCAACTGCCAGATGTTCCTCGGCGTGCAGGAGGTCCAGCGTTTCCTGCGCTGGGCCGAGGCGACGGTGCCGGAGCTGGCCAAGGAGCTGGTGCGGGTGGTGGCCGCAACGCGGGTCGCGGACGTCATGCAGCGGCTGGCGCGCGAGCGCATCTCGCTGCGCAACATCCGGCTGATCCTGGAGTCGATCTACGAGTGGGGCCAGAAGGAGCGCGACCCGGACCTGGTGGCGGACTACGTGCGCCTCTCGCTCAAGCGCCAGCTGTGCCACCAGGTGGCGCGCCAGGGCCTGATCCAGGCGGTGCTGCTGTCGCCCGAGCTGGAGGACATGATCCGCAGCTCGATCCGGCGCAGCAGCATGGGCACCTATGTCGAGCTGGACCAGGAGGTCGAGCAGACCCTGCTCGACAAGCTGGCCGAGTTCGGCGGCCACTGGGGCACGCAGCGCCAGGCGCCGGTGCTGGTGACGACCGCCGACATCCGGCGCCAGGTGCGCCGGCTGATCGAGGAGGAGTTTTTCGCGATGCCGGTGTTCGGTTTCACCGAGCTGTCCCAGCACTACCGGGTGCAACCCATCGGCGTGATCGAGATCTGAGGTCGCGGCACCGCAGGGACAGGAACCGGCGGCGCCGCCGCGGCACCCATGGCGGTGCTCCTTTGGTGGTCCTCCTTTCGACAGGTGATGGCGAACATGCAATACGAGTTTCGCGTTCTCAGCGGCTTGCACCGTGGTGCGGCGCTGCCGCTCACGCAGCCGCTCCTGAGCATCGGCAGCGACGATGCGTATGACGTGGTGCTGGTGGATGCCGGCGTGGCGGCGCGGGCCGCGCAGGTGCAGACCGGCCCGGGCGGCTGGCGCTGCGTGTTCGATCCCGCGCAGAAGGCCGGGACCGAGTGCTCCGAGCATGCCTACGGCGAGCCGGCGCGCATCGGCCCGGTCTGGGTGACGGTGTGCGGCGCCGATGCGCCCTGGGACTTCGACCACCTGCCGCAGCCGGCCGAGCCGGCCCGCGGCGCGGCGGCCGAGACGCAGGCCACGGTGCCGGCACCGGAGGCTGCCGCCCCGACCGAGACGCGGCCGGACCGCTCGGCGCGGCGACGCGCCCTGCCGGTGCTGGCGCTCGCGCTGCTGGCGGCCGGGATCGCCGGCGCCTATGCCGTGGTGCAGGGCGGGGCACGGCCCGAAACGGCTGCGGCCGGGGTGGGGCTGCCGGCCGGCGCGGCGGCCATGGCCGCCACGCAGGTCGGGGCGCGTCCCACCGCGCCGGCCGCCTCGGCCGTCGTGCCGGCGCCACCGCCGACGGCCGGCAATACCCAGCTGCAGGAACGTTTCCGCCACCGGCTCGCCGAGGCCGAGCTGTCCCGGTACGTGGATGTCGAGTTCGGTGCCGAGGGCTGGGTCGTCAAGGGCGGCCTGGGCGGCGAGGACATCCAGCGTTTCGGCCGCGTGCTGGCCGCCTTCATCAAGGAGCAGAACATTCGCTTCCCGGTGGAGGCGAAGATCACCGAGGCCGAAGACCTGCTGCCCTTCAGGATCCGCGAGTTCAGCGGCGGACCGCTCGGGAGTGTGGTGCTGACCAGCGGCGAGCGGCTTTATGTCGGCGACCTGCATGCCGGCTACCGCCTTGCGTCCATCCAGGGCCGCCGCATCGTGTTCGACGGCCGCCGTCGCGTCGAGGTGAACTGGTGAGCCAGGCGCTGGCGGAGGGCGGGCCCGACGACACCCTCGAGGCTGCGGTGCAGCAGTGGCTGGGCCGGCTGCCGCAGCGGCCCGGCGTGCGCAGCTGGGGACGCGTCACCGAGGTGGTGGGCACCCTGATCGAGGCGCGCATGCCGCCGGTGCGCATCGGCGAGGTGTGCGAGATCGTCGAGGACGCCGGCGCCCGCCAGCGGGTGCTTGCCGAAGTGGTGGGTTTCACCAGCGAAGCGACGCTGCTGTCCTCGCTCAGCCCGATCGAAGGCTTGTCCAACCGCAGCCTGGTGGTGCCCACCGGCCGGGCCCACAGTGTCGAATGCGGGCCGCACCTGCTGGGCTGCGTGCTGGACGGCTTCGGCCGGCTCAAGTTCAGGGTGCCGGGCTGCAACGGCGACGCCGAGGGCGGCTGGCGCGAGAGCGTGCCGGTGGTGCGCGAGGCTCCGGCGGCGACCGACAAGCCGCGCATCCACAAGCCGCTGGACACCGGCGTGCGCTCCATCGACGGCCTGCTGACGGTGGGCGAGGGCCAGCGCCTGGGCATCTTCGCCGGTGCCGGCTGCGGCAAGACCACGCTGATGGCGGCCATCGCGCGCGGCTGCCGCGCCGACGTGGTGGTGTTCGCGCTGATCGGCGAACGCGGGCGCGAGCTCAACGAGTTCCTCGAACACGAGCTGGATCCGTCCATCGTCGCGCGCACCATCATCGTCTGTGCGACCTCGGACCGGACCTCGATGGAGCGCTCGCGCGCGGCTTTCACCGCCACCGCGATCGCCGAGTCGTTTCGCTCGCGCGGGCAGAGCGTGCTGCTGCTGGTCGATTCGCTGACGCGTTTCGCCCGGGCCCAGCGCGAGATCGGCCTGGCCGCCGGTGAGCCGCTGGCCCGCGGCGGTTTCACGCCCTCGGTCTACACCATGCTGCCGCGCCTGATCGAGCGCGCCGGCGCCACCCGCGAAGGCGCCATCACCGCGATGTACACCGTGCTGGTGGAAGGCGACAGCATGTCCGACCCGATCGGCGACGAGGCGCGCTCGCTGCTGGACGGCCACATCTTCCTCAACCGCAAGCTGGCCGAGCAGGGCCACTACCCGGCCGTCGACGTGCTGGCCAGCATCAGCCGCACGATGGGCAATGTGGTGAGCCCCGAACATCGCAGCGCCGCCGCACGCTTTCGCAAGCTGATGGCCGACTACCAGGAGCTGGAGCTGCTGATCCGCCTGGGCGAATACAAGCCGGGCCAGGACCCGGCCGCCGACGCGGCGGTGCAGTCGCGCCCGCAGCAGCTGGAATTCCTCAGGCAGGACTGCCGGCACCTGACGCCGTATCCCGAGTCGGTGGCCGCCTTGCAAGCCATCGCCCAGGTGGCGGTATGAGACCGGCTCCCCGCCGTGCCGGTGAGCCGGAGGCCGAACGGTCGCCACCCCCGCCGGACAAGCAGCTCAAGCAGGTCCTCGGCATCTGGTCGGGCCGCCTGACGCGGGCCGAAGGGGTGGTGCTGGAAGCGCGGCGCGCGCGGGCCCGGGCGCTGGAGGACTTCCGCGCCGCCGTCGCGCTGCTGCGCGCGGCCCGGCAGCGTGCGCGCGACCACTGGGACGAGGCCAAGCGGCTGTTTCTGCAGCTGGAGATCTCGTCCGCCGAGTTCGTGCGGCGCCGGGCCGTCTACCAGAAGCTGAGGAAGCTGGTGCTGGAGCGACACGCCGATGCACAGCGCGCCTTGACGCTGCTGCGCGAGTGCCGTGCCGCGGTGCGGGCGGCGGAGGCCGCGCTGCGGGTGGTGCGCCGCCAGCGCGAGAAGTTCGAACTGTTCAGCCAGGCGCTGCAGCAACGCCAGGCGGAGGCTTGAGGATGAAACCACTGACCCTGCCGCCGCGGGTGCCGGCCATCGCCAGGAGCGGCGCTGGCAGCAGCGCGGCGGAGCGCTCGGCCTTCTCCGCACAGCTCGATGCGCAGCGCAAGCGCGCGACCGGGGAGGTCCGGCCCGGCGCCGCCGCGGAGCCCCGCGACCCGGCCGCGGCCACACTGCCGCCCGCGTCGCTGGCGGTGCCGGACCTGAATCCGCCCGAAGCGCCGCCGCAGCGCCGGCGTGACGCCGCCGAGCGTCGCATGCCGGCGATGAGCCCCGTGCAGGCCACGCCGCCTCCGCTGCCCGGTGTCGGCATCCCGGCCGGCGGGCCGGCCCCGGCAGCTCGCGAGCTCGCTGCCGGGCCGCGCAAGCGCACGGCGGCGGGCGCGTCCCCGGCGCCGCCCGAGGCACCGGCGCCGAGCCTGCCGCCGGCCGAGGAACTGGCCGAGCTGCTGGCGGGCCGCAGCCGGGGCGCGGCCAGCGCCTTCGAGATCTGCCTGCCCGACGGCGGCGAGATCGCGGTGGCCTTCGAGCGCCATGAGCAGTGGTGCAACGTCTTCCTGCACGGGCGCTCGCCCGAGCTGGCGCGCCGGCTGCGCGAGCTCCAGCCGCGCATCGCCGAACGGCTGGCCGCCGAGGGGCAGGGCGAGTTCCGCGTGTATGCCTTCTGAGGCGAGCCATGTGTCGTAAGGCGATGCCGGCCATCGAGTTGGGTGACTCTGCGCCCGCTGCCAGGCCCTGGCGTCCGCCGACCCTGCCGGCCTGGCGCCGCGTCTTCGACCGCGTGCTGGGGGACGGCCTGTCGGCCCGGCTGACCGAGATCGACCCGGATGCCGTGCTGCAGCTGCGCCGGCCCGTGACCGGCGCGGCGGCCGCTGACGCAGGCTGCGACCTGGCGCTGCAGGGGCCCGCCGGTGTGCTCTGGCTGCACCAGGGCGTGCGCCTGCTGCGGGCCCTCAGCGGCGTCGACCTGGGGGCGGCCAGCGACGAGTCGGTGCAGCTGTGGCTGCAGGCCTCGGCCCTGGCCCGCCTGCCGGAAGCCCTGCGACAGGCCTTCGACCGCATCGCGCGCCCGGCGGCGGGCGAGGCGCCGTTGCGGGAGCTGCCGCGTATCGACATCAGCTTGCGAACCTTCGACCACGTCATCGCCACACATGGCTGGGCCGATACGGCGACGCTGGAGCGCCTGGCGCGCGGCGGCTTCGAGCCGGTGCCCGCCGCGCCGCCGCCCCGATGGACCGGCGCCCTGGTGCTGCGGGCCGCCGTGCTCGTGGCACGGCACCGGCTGTCTGCGGCGGCGCTGGGGGCGCTGAAGCCGGGGGACCTGATCCTGCCGGGCCTGCCGCTGTTCACGCCCGCGGGCCGGGGCAGCGTCTGCATCGGCGGCCGGCGCGTGATTCTTTACTTTCGGGAGGACAAGGTGTTCGAGGTGGAGTCGGTGGAGCTGGAGCAGCAGCAGGACAAGGCGGGAGCGCCCGACGACGCGCTGCCCGGCGGCGAAACGGCGCAGGACACGAGCGCCTGGGGCGACGTGGCGGTGGAGCTGGTGTTCCAGCTCGGCAGCGTGAGCACGGCGGTGGCGGATCTGGCGCGGCTCGGGCCCGGCGAGCTGCTGCCGTTGGAGAGCGCCGCCACCGGGCCCAACGTCGAGGTGCTCTGCCACGGCCGCCGGCTGGGCCGGGGTGAGCTGGTGGACGTCGATGGCCGGCTCGCCATCCGCCTGACGAGCTGGGGCCGGGGATGATGGGAGCGCCCGACGACCTGTTTTCGCTGGCGCTGGTCCTGGGGCTGATGTCGCTGATCCCCTTGCTGGTGATCACGACCACCTCCTTCCTGAAGGTCTCGCTGGTGCTGGTCATCACCCGCAACGCCATCGGCGTCCAGCAGGTGCCGCCCACTCTGGCGCTGTACGGCATCGCGCTCGCCATCACCGCCTTCATCATGGCGCCGACCTTGCAGGCCACCGGCCAGCGCCTGAGCGGCAGTACCACCGCGGCCACACCCGGCGGCGGCGCGCTGCGCAACGACGCGCCCCTGCTCGACCGAGCCCGCGGCGCCTTCGAGCCGGTGCGCGACTTCATGATCAAGTTCACGCGGCCCGAGCAGCGCGACATTTTCCTGGCCACCGCCAAGCGCATGTGGCCGCCCGAGATCGCCAAGGACGCGACCAACACCGACGTGCTGGTGCTGGTGCCGGCCTTCGTGGTGTCAGAGCTGCAGACCGGCTACGAGATCGGCTTCCTGATCTACATCCCCTTTGTCGTGATCGACCTGCTGGTGGCCAACATCCTGATGGCGCTGGGCATGCAGCAGATGTCGCCGCAGAGCATCACGGTGCCGCTGAAGCTGCTGCTGTTCGTGATGGTGGACGGCTGGGGCAAGCTGCTGCACGGCCTGGCCCTGTCCTATCTCTGAAAGGTCCCGGATGGAAACCATCGTCGCCTTCAAGCAGGCCCTGTGGCTGGCCGTGATGCTGTCCGCGCCGCCGCTGATCGCCGCGGCCGGGCTGGGCATCGTCGTCTCCATCCTCCAGGCGCTGACGCAGATCCAGGACCAGACCCTGCCCTATGTCGTGAAGCTGGTCGGCGTGAGCGTGATGATCGCGCTGCTGAGCCGCTGGTTCGGCAGCGAGCTGATCCAGCTGATGACCCGCAACCTGGATCTGATCTCCAGTGTCGGACGCTGAGGCGAGGCATGCTCGCGGACTTCCAGTTCCTGCTGATCGCTTTCTCGCTGGTGCTGCCGCGCACCCTGGTCTGCCTGGTGATCCTGCCTGGCATCGGCCTCAATGCGATGACCGGCGCCACCCGTGCCGGCGTGGCCGCGGCGGTGGCGCTGCCGGCGCTGCTGCCGGCCTTCCTCGCCGTGCGCGACGCGCCTCCGGACATGCTGCACGGCATGGCGCTGGTCTTCAAGGAGGCGCTGATCGGGCTGGTGATGGGGGTGTTGCTGGGGATCCCGCTGTGGGTGCTGCAGGCGATCGGCTCCATCCTGGACACGCAGCGCTCGCCGATTCCCATCGCCGGCGCCAACCCCAACGACCAGGACAGCTCAGGCACCGGCTCGGTGATGCTGCAGGCGGGCGTGATGATCATGATCCAGGGCGGGCTGATCCTGGCGCTGGTGAACACCCTGATCGAGAGCTATGGCACCTGGCCGGCGATGCAGCTGGCGCCGGCCTTCGACGTCGTGAAGGCCGAAACCGTCCTGCGCCGCTTCGGCGAGCTGCTGTGGCATGTCGTGGTGTACGGCGCGCCGCTGCTGATCCCGCTGCTGCTGGTCGATTTCGCGCTGGGGGCCATCGGCATCTTCGCGCCCTCGCTGCAGGTCTCGGTGGCCAGCTCGCCGATCAAGAGCCTGCTGGGGCTGTTCATCCTGATCGCCTACTGGGCCACGCTGTCGCACCACATCGGCGGCGACTTCGCGCGCCTGCTCGACCTCATCCGCGAGGTGTTCGGCGCGCCGCCGCGCAGCTCCTGACCGTGACCTCGACATGAGCTCCGAAAAGACCGAAGAGCCGACCGAACACCGCCTGCAGCAGGCGCGCGAGGAGGGCCGCGTGCCGGTGAGCAAAGACCTGGCCAAGTGCCTGGTCGTGTACTGCGTCGGCGAGACGCTGCTGGCGGCCGAGGGGCTGGCCCGCAGCGCGCTGGAGTCGCTGTTCCTGAACAGCCTGGAGGCGACCGCCCGGCACATGGACTTCCTGCTGCCTCAGGCGGCGACCTCGGCGGCCGGCGTGCTGTTCCTGGTGTTCGCGGCGCAGCTGGTGATCGTCGCCGCGACGGCGGTGGCCGGCTTCTGGGGGCAGTTCGGCGTGCTGATCTCGCCCAAGGCGCTGGCGCCGAAGCCGGAGCGCCTCAACCCGGCCTCGGCGGTGCAGCAGATCTTCTCCAAGCAGAAGCTGCAGGAGATGGTGTTGTGGCTGGTCAAGCTGGGCGCCATCGGCATTCCGATGTACCTGCTGATCCACGCCTCCCTGCCCGAGATCGCGGCCCTGTCGAGCGGTCAGCCGGCCGACGTCTACGCCGCCTTCATGCAGCTGCTCGCACGCTCCTTCCGGATCTGCATGCTGATCTCCTTCGTGATCGCGATCGCCGACTTCGCGATCCAGCGCAAGTCCTTCCTGAGCTCGATGCGCATGAGCCGCGAGGAGGTGATCCGCGAATACAAGGAGATGGAGGGCGACCCGATGGTCAAGGGCCAGCGCAAGCAGATCGCGATGGAGCTGGCCATGTCGGGTGAAGCCGCGCTGACCGAGGACGCCAACGCGGTGGTGGTCAACCCGACCCACTTCGCGGTGGCGCTGTACTTCGACGAGCAGGACACGCCAGTGCCGGTGCTGCGCGCCAAGGGGCGCGACGCGGTGGCGCAGGCCATGATCCGGCGCGCCCACGAGCGGGGCATCCCGGTGGTGCGCCATGTCTGGCTGGCGAGGACCTTGTACGCGACCGTCAAGCACGGCATGGCGGTGCCGCGCGCGACCTACACCTCGGCGGCGCTGGTCTATGCGGTGGTGGACGAGTTGAAGAAGAGCGGCCTGAGCTATGCCGAGTGCGAAGGGGACGGCGCGCCGCCGGCTTGAGGGGCGTCTGGGCCGGTAGCGGAGAAATTTAGGTGAAATTAGCTATATCGACTAATTTTCTTCCTGCTCCAACTTTGCCCCATGCACACGATTTTCCACCGCACGAAGCTCGCGCAAGAGATGACGCGTCAGCTACTCCAGCCCGGCGTGCTGGATGAGGGGCTTCGATCCGGGCTTTTCATCTCCGGCCTGCGCCGCACAGGCAAGACGACCTTCCTTCAAGCCGACCTGGTGCCAGCGCTGGAGGGCGCGGGCGCCTTGGTCATCTACGTTGACCTGTGGTCGAACACGCAGACCCATCCCGCCACCCTGGTGCGAGGAGCGATCCGGCGCACCCTCGCCGAACTGCAGTCGCCCGCAGGAGCCGTGGTCCAAAAACTTCAGAAGTTGCGCAACGCGGAGCTCGCTGTGGCCGGCTTCAAGTTCGGCTTCAAGGTTGAAAGCGTAGGCGCCGAGGGCGGGGCGACGCTCGCCGAGGCCTTGACCGAGGTCGTCGACCAGGCGAAGTGCGACCTCGTCTTGATCGTCGACGAGGTGCAGCAGGCGATCACGTCGGAGGAGGGCAAGCAGATGCTGCTGGCCCTGAAGGCTGCCCGGGACGGGATCAACCCCCGCCCCGGCACGCCCGGCCATTTCATCTTCGTGGGCACGGGGTCGCACCGCGCCCTGGTGAGCGAGCTCACTGCGCGCCGCAATCAGGCCTTTGCCGGCGCTACTTCCATTCCCTACCCCGTGCTGGATGCCGACTACGTGCGGTACTTGCTGGAGCGTCTGAGGGCGGAAGGGGCTGCCGCGCTGCCGAGCCTGGAGGTGGCGACGCAGGCGTTTCGCATGCTCGGCGCACGGCCCGAGGAGATGCTGCGCGCATTGCGCGAGTTGCGATCGCTGATGCCGCCCGGCGGGGATCCGGACCAGTTTCTGCCCGTCATCGCAGGCACGCTTCGCTCCACAGCGGCCGATGTCGGACTCCGGAATCACTTCTTCACGCCATAGAGCTGCAGCGGAAGGCAGTCGCCCTGCTTCACCTGGGACTTGATGTAGTCGGCCAGGCACTCGGCGTTTTTCCGGGTTTGCTGCCGCTCCTTGTCGGTCATCAGCTTCAGCACGGAGTCCGCCGCAAGGGCCGTGCGATAGGTGGCTTCGGCCTCGCTCAAATCCGCTTGCCAACGCTCCCCATAGGTCTTTTCGCGCTGCCTGATCTCACCGAGCATGCGGAGCCAGTTGTCTGCGTATTCGTTCAGTGCCTTCGGTGTGGGGTAGAACAAGGCGCTCTCGCCGAACGCCTTCGCCGCCGCTCCCCATTCCTTGCGCTGCTTCTTCAGCTGCCCATACTCGTAGGCTCTTTGCGAGTTCTTCTTGTCAGCCTTGTGAGCCTTCGCGCCGTTCTCTTTGAGCCAAGTCTCGACCGCTTTCGGGTTGCCCAAATCCTTCTGCGACAGCTCGGAAGGCCCGGTCGCCGAACTCTCCGAGGCGTGAGCCAGGGGCAGCACGCTAGCGAACCACAGTAACAGTGCCAACTGTCTTGCCATCACCACTCCTGCAAAGGATCAGATACCGGTAGAGCTGCGTCCATCGGTCCGCGTCCACCGTGATGCAACCAGCGCTCACGCGCCCGGGATGCAAGTAGCGGTCACCGTGATAGCGGATGGCTTCGCCATGCCCCAGGTAGAACCAGTTTTTCGCATACGGGCTTTTCCCGAGATAACCCAGGCCACCGCTGTGCGGGTGGTCGGGTATCTGGATCGGATGCATGCCCTCGGGGATGGGGTTGCGGGGCTCCGTGATGGCCTTGACGCTTCCCTGCGCGTAGGTCAGCGTCTCTCTGCTGACGCTGAACGTCAGCTGCGCAGGCCCCTTGTACTCCGGTCGCTGAACACTCAGGTTGCCGGTCTTCACGGAGAACTTCTTCCCCCCGTTCACACCCTCCAGCACGGTGAAGAAATCACGTCCTGCACTGGATGAGGTCAGCTCGACCTGCAGGTACTCCGGAACCGAAATGTTCGCGCCGACAGGCTCCGGCTTGATGAGCAGCCAGCCGTCCGAGCCGGCCACGATGTAACGCTTCTCAGGCATGGTTTTCCTCCCTGTGAGCTGCGTGATCGTGATGGTAGCGGCGGGAGCGGGTGTTTCTCACCCCTACCTCAAGGGGGGAGGTAAGGGTGTTCGTATCCATCCGGCAGGAAACCCTTTGCAGGCAGTCGCCACTCATGCCGTATGCGGTGCCGGCGGCCCGGCGCTGCAGGTGGTCACGCGAAGGAGGGCCGGTGGTGAAGTACGCAATGACGAAACAGGGCAGGACCGTGATCGAGACGCGCTGCCCCTCGCTGGAGCGGCGGCTGCGTCCGGTGCTGCTGCTGTGCAACGGACAGCGCAGCGTGCGCGAGATCCTGCACCAGACGCGCGGCCTGGCGCAGCTGGCGGATCTGCAGCGGCTGATCGACCTGGGCCTGATCGAGCCGGTCAGCGCCACCCGGCTGCAAGGGCGGGGTTGAAGGGAGAGCGAGGGCCGAACGCCGGGCCGGGGAACCAAAACACTCGGGCCGACATTCATGGCAGCGAAACCGCCCGAGCGCGGTCCGGTCCAGCCATCAAGAGGACACCATGAAAGTCGATTCACTGCAGAACGTTCGTGCCTTCGAGAGCGTGGCCCCCCTGCGGGGCGGCGGCGCCGGCCCGGCCGCACCCGCTTCGGCGGCGGATGCGGCCGACTTCCGCGTTGCCGTGGAGCAGCACCGCCTGAGCTTGACGCCGCTGGAGGCCGGGCCGCGTCCGGCGACCGGGCCTTCGCTCGGCGAGCGCCTGGCCGGCGGCATGAGCGGCGTGGCCGCCGACCTCAAGCGCGACCACCGCCACCTGTCGTCGCTGATCCAGCGCGCCAGCCTGACCGGCGACCACGAGCTGATGATGAAGGCTTCGCTGGCGCTGAGCGAGTACCAGCACCATGTGCAGCTGATGACGAAGACGGTGTCCAAGGCGGCCACCTCGCTCGACCAGCTCACGCGCATGAACTGAGGCGCCGAGCGCCCAGCGGGATCCGGCTCATGAATCTGCTTCTGTCTCCGTGGCGCCGCCTGGCGCGCTACCTGGCCGTGGTGGTCCTGGCCTGTGTGCTCGGCGCCTGCGGCAAGACCGTGGTGCTGCATGCCGGCCTGAGCGACACCGACGCCAACGAGATGCTCAGCGTGCTGCAGCGCGGCGGCGTGATGGCCGCCAAGGCGCCGGCCAAGGACGGCGTGGCGCTGCAGGTGTCCGAGCCGGACCTGGCCCGCGCCACCGAGTTGCTGACCGCGGCCGGCCTGCCCAGGCGCCAGCTGTCGCACCTCGGGCAGGTGTTCAAGAAGGACGGCATGATCTCGACCCCGCTCGAGGAGCGTGCCCGCTATATCTACGGCCTGTCGCAGGAGCTGGAGTACACGCTGTCGCAGATCGACCGGGTGGTGGTGGCGCGGGTGCACGTGGTGCTGCCGGAGCGGGTGGCGCCCGGCGAGCCGGTGCAGCCTTCGTCGGCCTCGGTGTTCATCAAGTACCGCGAGCCGCTGGACAGCGACCTCGTGACGCCGCGCGTGCGCAGCCTGGTGGCGGCCAGCATCCCGGGCCTGAGCTCCGAGGAGGGCCAGGCCTCCAAGGTCCAGGTGGTCATGGTGCCGGCGACCCAGCCGGCCGACCAGGCCGAGGCGATGGGCTGGGAGCGTGTGGCCGGCTTCATGGTCGAGTCGCGCTCGGCCGCGGCGCTGCGCACCGCCTTGGCACTGATGGCGCTCGTGATCGGTCTGCTGCTGCTGGTGATCGTCGGCGCCTGGAGCAACCGGCGTTTCGGCTGGCTCGGCAAGCTGCGGGCGCGTGTGCCGGCGCTGAAGCTGCGGCGGCCGGGGGCGGCATGAGCAGTGCCGTCTGCATGCCGGATATCGACCCCGGTTTTGCCGCCTGGTGGTTCGGCGGCTGGCCCGGACATGCGGTCGACGTCGTGCAGCGCAGCTGCGTGGCGCGCCGCGATGCCGGCGCGATGGCCTGGGGTGACGCGGCGCTGACCTTTTCGCTGGAAGACGCCACGCTGTGGGACTGGCATCACACCTGCCGCCTGACACCGGACCGCTGGCCGCAGGCCCTCGGTCGCTTCGCCGCTTTCCTGTGCGCCCAGACACCGGCCTTGCTGCATCGCCTGCGCAGCCGCGAGGAGCGCCAATGGGGCCTCTCGATGGCCAGCACGCAGCCGCTGCCGCGTCGGCTGGACTGGCACAGCTTCGAGTCGTGCACGCTGGAGGCGCTGGCGCTGGCCGAGCTGTCGTTCTATTTCGACGAAGGTTTTCCGGGGCTGTGGGCCCGTGTCCGCCAGGGGGTGCCCGCGGCCTGGCACGACGAGGCGCAGGGGCTGCGCGAGCAGCTCGCCGGCACTATGGCAGCCGCCACGCCGCGACGCCAGTGGCGCGCGGCGGCTGGCTGGCAGCGCTGCATCCAGGCCACGCTGGAGCTGTCGTGAGCGGCCGGTCATGAGCCTCGGCTTCACCGCGCGCCGCCTGTCCCTGCCGGCCGGCTACGAGCACCATGTCGGCGTGGTGCCGGCCGAGGTGCACCGTCAGTTCGCCGATGCGCAGCGTCTTGGACAAGGCCTGATCGACGCCGCGCGCGCGGAAGCCGAGGCGCTGCAGCAGCGGGCCGAGGAGGAGGCGCGCGTTCTGCTCGACACCACCCGGCAACAGCTGGAGCAGGCCGTCGACGAGCGGCTGCGGCAGATCGACGCGGCCTGGGGGCGCACCCGGCACCGCCTCGAGCCGCTGGTGCTGGCCTTGGCCGCCGGCGCCTTCGAGCAGGTCTGCAGCGCAACGCCCGCGCGCGAGCGGGTGGCCGCCGCGGTGGCACTGGCCCTGAAGGAGCTGCCGCCGCGCGCGGTGGACATCGAGCTGCGCCACGCCGAGGCCGATCGCGAGCGGCTGCCCGAAGGCGATTTTGTCGCCGTGCGCGACGAGACCCTGGCACCCGGCGAGGTGCGCGTGGAGGCCGCCGGCGGGGCCTGGCACGCCAGCTTCGACGCCGCCGCCGGGGTCATCCGGCAAACCTTGCTCGACTGGCTGCAAGAGCGACTGCTGCAACTGGACCGGGCGGCCGAACCATCCGCCCCGATGCCGCACTCATGAGACATCCCGCGGCCAGCCGGGCCACCCAGCCCGCCAGCGCCGAATTGCAACGCCACAGGAGAGTCCGATGAGAAGCGCAGCCGACACCACCTTCAACATCTACCGGTCCAACGAACGCCTGAGCCGCGAGCTGGAGGCGCAGATGAACGAGCGCACCGCCGAGATGTTCGGGCCGGATGTGGATCCCGAGCAGAAGGAAGCCGCCAAGGCCGAGTTCCTGCAGCTGAAGCAGCGCGCCGACCTGGTGAACCAGGCCGTCGAGCTGACCGCCAAGCTCAATGTCAAAACCCTGCACAAGGTGCTGGACGAATCGCGCTGAAGGCGCGCGTGTCGCCCCGCCAGACCCCACCGACCCGAGAGACCCGCCATGACCGCCGCCGTCGACATCCGTGTCCATGCCGAGACCTTGCAGGCAGGCACGCTGCTGTGGACCGTGCTGCTGCCGCAGGCGACGCCCGGGCAATGCCGGCACGCGCTGGGTTTCGGGTTCCAGGCGGCGGCGCACTACAGCAGCGGACTGGCCTTCTCGGCGCATGGCGCCGACCTGCTGCTGACCGCCTGGCTGCCCGGGCCGGCCGGGCCGCTGGCCTTGAAAAAGGCCAGCGACACGCTGGAGGGCGAGGCGCGGGTGTGGCGCACCGCGCTCGGCGTCACGCCGGCGCTGGGCCATGCCGATGCACCGCCCAGCGACAAGTGGCAGGCGCCGAACGCCAACCTGCGGCTGCAGAGCCGCCTGCGCGAGAAGCTGCTGGGCGGGCGCTGAAGACGTCCGGCTGCCGCCCTGGGCGTTTTCTTGCAGCTGGGCTGTATAGGGTTCCAAGGAGAGTCGTGTGTTGTTGAAGTCGATCAGCGCGGCCGTGGCCGTGTGCCTGGGTACGTTCACGAGCGCCGCGGTGGCGGCGCCGCCGCCCAGCTGGAACGAGGCAGGCACCTTCGCATACCGCAGCGACGCCCAGCCGCTCAGGCGGGTGCTGGAGGATTTCGCGCGCCACTTCGGCGCCTCGCTCGAGATGTCCATCGCTGGCGATGCCGTGGTGCGCGGCCGCTACAGCGGCGCCACGCCGCAGGAGTTCCTCGACAAGCTGGCGCTGTCCTATCAGTTCAACTGGTTCATCTACAACAACCAGCTGCATGTCTCGCCGCTCGGCGACCGGGTGACCGAACGGGTGCTGACGGGCGAGACCAGCCCCTCTGAGGTGCGCGAGGCGCTGCAGGGCATCGGCCTGTTCGAGGCCAAGTTCGGCTGGGGCGAGCTGCAGAACGACGGCGCGGTGCTGGTGTCCGGACCGCGTGCCTATGTCGAGCGGGTGCGCACCGCCATCACCGGCGAGAGCGAGGCGGACGGGGAGGGCGCGATGGTGTTCAAGCTGCGCTACGCCTTCCTGGAGGACCGTGTCATCGAGTTCCGCAACAAGCGGGTGGTGGTGCCGGGGGTGGTCTCGGTGCTGCGCAACCTCGCCAAGGGCGGCAAGCGCGGCCGCAGCGGAGGGGTGTTCGAGGTGCCGCCGGGCGAGGCCGCGGGCAGCGAGCGCGGCAGCCGCGGATCGGTCGCGAACCAGCTGGTGGGACCGTTGCTGTCGGCGGCCGCCGGCGGCGGCGAGGAGGGCGGTTCGGCGGCTGCGCCTCGGCGCAGCCTTCGTGGCGACCTGCTGGGGGCGGGCCTGCATGCCGACGCCGGGCCGGCGATCGAGCCCGACGTGAGGACCAATGCCGTCATCATCCGCGACGACCCGTCCAAGCGCGCCTACTACCGCAGCCTGATCGCGCAGCTGGACGTGCCACAGCAGCTGGTCGAGATCGAGGCCATGATCATCGACGTCGAGCGCAACCGCCTGCGGGAGCTGGGCATCGACTGGTCGGCGACCTTCGGCGGCGGGCGCGGCACCACCCGGATCGAGTCCAACAACATGCCGGCCAGCCAGAAGTCCCCCGGCCCGACCCTGGTCATCAACAACTTCTCCTACTTCCTCTCGCGCATCCTGGCGCTGGAGAGCGAGGGGGACGCCGCGATCATCGGCAAGCCGGCCGTGATGACGATGGAAAACCTGGGCGCGGTGATCGACCTCAGCGAGACCGTCTACCTGACGCTGGTCGGCGAGCGCGTGGCCGACGCGGTGCCGATCACGGCAGGCACCATGCTCCGGGTCACGCCGACCGTGATCCGCGAGGGGTCGCCGCACAGCGTGCAGCTGATGATCGACATCGAGGACGGCAAGATCGTGCAGTCCGAAGGCACGCGGCCCACCGTGGCGCGCAGCACCGTCAGCACCCAGACCATCGTCGAGGACAACCAGTCGCTGGTCATCGCCGGCTACAACTACCAGCAGCAGGGGCTGACCGATGCCGGTGTGCCGGGCGTGCGCCGCGTGCCGCTGATGGGCCGGCTGTTCAGCAGCCAGCAGAAGGAAGGGCAGCTGCGCGAGCGCCTGTTCATCATCACGCCGCGCGCGGTCCGGCTGCAGGAGAGCCAGCGGCGCGCCAGTGGCTTCGCACAGCTGCAATCGCAACGCATGCGCGCCGACCTGCGGCCGACCTTGACCTCGCCCGACGCGGCGACACCGCCGCAGGTTCCCCCGGCGTCGGCGCCGGGGCCGGCACCGATCCCAGCTCCGGCGGCGTCGGGCGCCGACCTGGGCCCCTGAGGCGAGGCTGAGGCGCGGCTGGAAATCACACTTCCTCCACGCCGCATCGGCCTCCCCCGCGACACCTCTCGACAAGTCGGGTCCGCATCAGGTACTGTATAGGCGTACAGTATATTTCATGTCTTATGTGTGCTAGCCCGACCCGGCAGGGGGACCCGTCCCCGCCGCCGGAGGACCCGTCTTTGCCCGGCTTTTCCTTGCGCCGTCCCTCCATGGACGGCGTTCCGCCCGGGGACCGCCTGGTCCTGCCGGCCGGCATCGAGAGCGCCGTCTGGCGCGGCGACCAGATGGCGGAGCCGCCTGCGGCGGTGCTGCCCTCGGGCCATGCGGCGCTCGACGCCGAGCTGCCCGGCGGCGGCTGGCCCTGCGGCGCGCTGACCGAGCTGCTGCAGCCGCAGCCCGGTGTGTTCGAGTGGCGCCTGCTCGGCCCGGCCCTGCGCGCCCGGCTCAAGGCCGGCGGTTCGGTGGTGCTGGTGGCGCCGCCCCAGCATCCGCACCTGCCGGGTCTGCGCAAGCAGGGGCTGGATCCGCGCCGGCTGGTGTGGGTCGAGGCCGCCACGCCGGCCGAGCGCCTGTGGGCGACCGAGCAGGTGATCAAGTCCAATCCCGAGGGTGCCGTGCTGGCCTGGCTGCCGCAGTTGCGGCCCGAGCAGGTGCGCCGGCTGCAGGTCTGGGCCCAGCAGGGCGACGCGCCGGTGTTCCTGTTCCGGCCCGCCAGCGCGCAGCTGGAGGCCTCGGCCGCGCCGCTGCGGCTGCTGCTGGCGCTGGGGGACCGGGGCAGCGTGCAGCTGCAGGTGCTCAAGCGCCGCGGGCCTGTGCATGACGGTGTGGTCGAGCTGGACAGCGTGCAGCCGGCGCTGGGCCGGGTGCTGGCTCACCGCTTCCGCGCCGCCACGCCGGCTTCCCTCCCGCTTTCCGATCTGGAGCACAGCAATGCCGTACTGGCTGGCTCTGATACCTTCGTCTCCCGCAGCCTTCCCGTCAGCCCCTGAGCCCGCCGCCGCGCTGCTTGCGTCGGCCGGCTCCCAGCAGCGGGCCATCGGCTGGTGGGCGCTGCAGTTCACGCCGCGTGTGAGCCTGCTGGAGGAGGCCGTGGTCCTGGAGGTCGAGGCCAGCCAGCGTCTGTTCGGCGGCGGGGAGCGGCTGCGCGAGCGTGTGTTTGCCGAAGCGCTCGCGCTGGGCTGCGAAGCGGTGGCGGCCGCCCCCACCAGCCTGGGGGCGCTCGCGCTCGCGCGCTGCGGCCTGCCGGACGGTTTTGTGCAACCGCTGCACCGGCTGCTCGATGCGCTGCCGCTGGAGTCCTTGAGCGCCGCCGCGGCGCAGCGGCCGGTGCTGGCGCGGCTGGGCTGCCGCACGCTGGGCGAGGTGCGCGGGCTGCCGCGCGGCGGCATGAACCGGCGCTTCGGCAAGGACTTGCTCGCTGCGCTCGACCGTGCCTACGGCGCCGCGCCGGAGAGCCATGCCTGGCTGGCCCTGCCGGAGGTGTTCGAGGCCCGGCTGGAGCTGCCGGGCCGGGTCGAGGACGCACCGGCGATGATGGCGGGCGCGCGGCGCCTGCTGCTGCAGATGGCCGGCTGGCTGGCGGCCCGCCATGCGGGTGTGCTGGCCTTCACCTTGCGCTGGCTGCACGACGCTCACCGGCCGCGCGACATCGATGCCAACGGCGCACTCTGCATTCGCACCGCCGAGGCCACGCGCGACATCGAGCACCTGGCCCGCCTGCTCGGCGAGCACCTGGCCCGGGTGAACCTGAAAGCGCCGGTCGGCGACCTGGTGCTGCAGGCCGACGAGGTGCAGCCGCTGCAAGCCGCCAGCGCCAGCCTGCTGCTGGACGCGGTGCGCGAGCGCGAGCCGCTGCACCAGCTGCTGGAGCGCCTGTCGGCGCGCCTGGGGCCGCAGCGGGTGCGCCGTCCGGTGCTGGCCTCGGACCACCGCATCGAGTGGATGCAGCACTGGCTGCCGGCCACGCAGCCACTGCCGCGCGCGGCCGCCTCGCCGGCCGAAGGCCTGCCGCAGCCCTCGTGGGTGCTGCCGCAGCCGCTGAAGCTGCTGGTGCGCCAGGACAAACCCATGTACCAGGGCGTGCTGCAGCTGCTGGCCGGGCCGCACCGCATCGAGGCCGGCTGGTGGGACTCGGGCGTGTCCGGGGACCGCAAGGCGTCGCGGCAGCGGCAGGTCGGGCGCGACTACTACGTCGCGCTCAGCCCGCACGCCGGGCTGCTGTGGATCTACCGCGAGCGGCTGCCGGGCGACGAGCCTGACGGCCACTGGTTTCTGCACGGCGTGTTCGCCTGAAGCGGGAGCACGATGTGAGCGGCTTGCCGGCCTATGCCGAACTGCACTGCCTGTCCAACTTCTCTTTCCTGCGCGGCGCCTCGCGGCCCGAGGAGCTGGTCGAGCGTGCGCTCGCGCTCGGCTACAGCGCGCTGGCGATCACCGACGAGTGCTCGCTGGCGGGTGTGGTGCGCGCCCATGTCGAGGCACAGAAGGCCGGCCTCAAGCTGCTCATCGGCAGCGAGTTCGCGGTCGAGGCCAGCGCGCCTTTCAGGCTGGTCGCGCTGGCGCGCGACCGCGAGGGCTACGGCAACCTGAGCGCCTTCATCACGCGGCTGCGGCGCGCCTCGCCCAAGGGCAGCTACCGGCTGCGCTTCGAGGACATCCGCCCGGCCGAGCTGGACGGCTGCGTGCTGCTGTGGATCCCCGGTCGCGATGCCCCCTTTGCCGAGCTGTTCAGCCAGGCGCGCTGGGTGCAGCGGCATTTCAAGCAGCGCGCCTGGGCCGCGGTGGAGCTGCTGCACGCGATCGACGACCAGGCCTGGCTGCAGAAGCTGCGCGACCTGCAGCGCATGACCGGGCTGCCGCTCATCGCCTCGGGCGACGTGCACATGCACGTGCGCTCGCGCAAGCCGCTGCAGGACGTGCTGACCTCGACGCGGCTGGGCCGGCCGCTGGCCGAGTGCGGCGAGGCCTTGCAGCCCAATGCCGAGCGCCACCTGCGTTCGCGCCTGCGTCTGGCCAATCTCTACCCGCCCGACCTGCTGGCCGCGACGCTCGAGGCGGCCGCGCTGTGCAGCTTCTCGCTCGACGAGCTGAAGTACGAGTACCCCGAGGAGGTGGTGCCCGCGGGCAGCTCGCCGGCGGCCTGCCTGCGCCAGCTGGCCTACGAGGGGGCAGGGCGGCGTTTTCCGCAGGGCCTGCCGCACGCGGTGCAGCAGCAGATCGAGCACGAGCTGGCGCTGATCGGCGAGCTGGGCTACGAGAAGTACTTCCTGACGGTCTACGACATCGTGCGTTTCGCGCGCAGCCGCCACATCCTGTGCCAGGGGCGCGGCTCGGCCGCCAACTCGGCGGTCTGCTACTGCCTCGGCATCACCGAGGTCGACCCGGCGCGCACCTCGGTGCTGTTCGAGCGTTTCATCAGCAAGGAGCGCAACGAGCCGCCCGACATCGACGTGGACTTCGAGCACCAGCGCCGCGAGGAGGTGATGCAGTACCTCTACGAGAAATACGGCCGCGAGCGCGCCGCGCTGACCGCCACCGTGATCTGCTACCGCCCGCGCAGCGCGATCCGCGACGTCGGCAAGGCGCTCGGCTTCGATGCGGAGACGGTGGACCGTGTCGCCAAGAGCCACCAGTGGTGGGACGGACGCCAGACGGTGCCCGACCGCCTGGCCGAGGCCGGCCTGGACCCCGGGGACTTGCGGGCGCGCCAGTGGCTGTCGCTGACCCTGGAGCTGCTGGGTTTTCCGCGCCATCTGAGCCAGCACACCGGGGGGTTCGTGATCTCGCGCGGGCCGGTCAGCCGCATGGTGCCGATCGAGAACGCCGCGATGGCCGAGCGCACCGTGATCCAGTGGGACAAGGACGACCTCGACGCGCTGGGCCTGATGAAGGTCGACGTGCTGGCGCTGGGCATGCTCAGCGTGCTGCGCCGCGCGCTGGAGTTCATCGGCCGGCGCCGCGGCCACGACTTCCAGCTGCAGGACATCCCCGACGGCTGCCAGGCGACCTTCGACATGATCTGCAAGGCCGACACCGTGGGCGTGTTCCAGATCGAAAGCCGCGCCCAGCAGGCCATGCTGCCGCGGCTGCAGCCGCGTTGCTTCTACGACCTGGTGGTCGAGGTCGCGATCGTGCGGCCCGGCCCCATCCAGGGCGGCATGGTGCATCCCTATCTGCGGCGGCGCCAGGGCAAGGAGCCGGTCCACTACCCGAGCGAGGCGCTCAAGGTGGCGCTGGAGCGCACCCTGGGCGTGCCCATCTTCCAGGAGCAGGTGATGCAGGTGGCGATGCTGGCTGCCGGCTTCAGCGCCGGCGAGGCCGACCAGCTGCGCCGCGCGATGGCGGCCTGGCGGCGCAAGGGCGGGCTGGAGAAGTTCTACGACCGCATCGTCCTGGGCATGACCGAGCGCGGCTACGACGCCGAGTTCGCCGAGGCCATCTTTCAGCAGATCCAGGGTTTCGGCGAATACGGCTTTCCCGAGAGCCATGCGGCCAGCTTCGCGCTGCTGGTCTACGCCAGCTGCTGGATCAAGTGCCATGAGCCGGCGGCCTTCCTGGCGGCCCTGCTCAACTCGCAGCCGATGGGCTTTTATTCACCCAGCCAGCTGGTGCAGGACGCGCGACGTCACGGCGTGGAGGTGCGGCCGGTGGACGTCCTGTACAGCGAAGCCGGGGCGACGCTGGAGGACCTGCCGCACACGCCGGCGGTGCGGCTGGGCCTGGCGATGGTGGGCGGGCTGCAGGCGATGGCGGTCGAGCGTATCGTGCAGGCGCGCCGGCAGCGCCTGTTCGACAGCGCCGACGATCTGGCGCGGCGCGCCCGCCTGTCGCTGGCCGAGATGAAGCTGCTGGCCGCGGCCGATGCCTTGCGTGGCCTCGCGGGCCACCGGCGCCAGCAAGTCTGGGACGCGGCCGCGCTGCAGGCGGCGCCCGAGCTGCTGCAGGACGCGCCCATCGACGAAGCGGCGCTGGAGCTGCCGGCCGCGCCCGAGGGCGAGGAGATCGTGTTCGACCATGCCTCGCTGGGCCTGACGCTGAGGCGCCATCCACTGGCCTTGCTGCGGCCGCTGCTGGCCGAGCGGCGCATGCTGTCCTCGGGACAGCTGGGTGCCTTGCCGAACGGCCGGCTGGCGCGTGCCTGCGGCATCGTCACCTTGAGGCAGCAGCCCGACACCGCGCAGGGCACGATCTTCGTCTCGCTGGAGGACGAGGAGGGCGCCATCAACGTGATCGTCTGGCGCCGCGTGCGCGATGCCTTCCGGCAGGCCTTGCTGCAGTCGCGCCTGCTGGCGGTCTACGGCGTCTGGCAGCGCGAGGGCGAGGTGAAACACCTGGTGGCCCACCGGCTGGAAGACTGGACGCCGCTGCTGGGGCGGCTGGACACCGAGAGCCGGGATTTCCGTTGAGCGTGGCGGCGGTGTCGATTCGCTGACTCGCTGCCTGACGCTGAACGAGACGTTTCACTTCAGGGTGAAATCCCCCCTCAGGTGGGGGAAAGACCGGCTCCCTGCGGTTGAGCGTCGTTAAACTCGGCGGTCCAACAAGGGTGCCGCGCTCCAGCGCCGCGCGCCTGCCAACCGCCGAGGGAGTCCATGTTCAAGTTCATTCTGACCGGGGCCTGCCTTGGAGCGGCCCGCCGTTGTCGTGCTGGCGGCCTCACCCGCTGACCGGGGCCCGCATGTCCATCCTTTCCTCTTTGCCGGCCGCCATCCAGGCCCTGTTGAGCGGCTACACCCAAACCGACCGCCTGCTGAGGCTGTCCACCCTGCTGGGCGACAACGTCCTGCTGGCCGAGCGCGTGACGGCGACCGAGAGCATCGGCCCGAGCGGCCCCGATTGCGGCTTCAAGCTCGACATCACCGCCCTCAGCGCCGACGCCCACCTGGAACTCAAGCAGCTGATCGGCCGGCCCGTGCTGCTGGAGCTGCTGACCCAGGCCAGCCGCAGTCAGCTGCGGCCCTTCCACGGCCATGTCACGGCGGTCTCGCTGCTGGGCGCCGATGGCGGGCTGGCGCGCTACCGCCTGATCGTCGAGCCCTGGCTGGCCTTTGCGGCCTACCGGCAGGACAGCCGCACCTTCCAGGGCAGGACGGTGATGGAGATCGTCGAGGCCGTGTTCGCCGGCTACCAGGGACACGGTACGCTGGTGCCCGCTTGGCGCTGGGAGCTGGCCGACCGACAAGCGTATCCGCAGCGCTCGTTGTGCACCCAATATTGCGAAACCGACTGGGCCTTCCTTCAGCGGCTTCTGCGGGAAGAGGGCCTGTTTTTCTGGTGGGAGCACCAAGGCGACGCCCGGGGTGCGACCTTGGGTCAACACACCCTGATCATCGCCGACCACAACGCGGCCTTCAAGCCGAACCCCCAGCCGCGCGTGCGCTACACCCAGCCCGGCGCGGTGATGAAGGAAGACAGCCTGCGCCAGTGGCACAGCGAGCAACGCGTGACCACCCAGGCCGTGAGCTTGGTCAGCTGGGACTACCGCAGCACCCAGCTGCGCCCGGTCAGCGCCGCCGCGCTGCATACCGCGGGCGGTATCGCCAGCGAGTGCCAGGACGTGCCGGGCGTCTACGCCTACGAAACCAGCGCCCAGGGCGAGCGGCTGGTGCAGCGCCAGCAGGAAGCGCTGGACGCCCGCGGGCAGATTTTCTTTGGTGAGGGCAGCGTGCGGACCTTCGCGCCCTGTAGCGTGGTCACCGTCCTGGACCACCCCAACCATCAGGGCGGCGAACAAGACCGTTTTGTGTTGTTGCGGACCGAACACCGGGCACGCAACAACGTGTCGGCCGACCAGCGGGCCGCGATCGACCGCCTGCTGGGCACGGTGCTCGACGCCGGACAAAAGTCCGTCCCGGCCAACGCCAGCGAGGAGCCGCTGTACAGCGTGAAGGTGGTGGCACTGCCGGTAGCTGTGCCGGTGCGAGCACCGGCGCTGGACCTCGTGTTTGATCCGCAGGCCGGGCTGAACAGCATCGTGCAACACCCGCGGCCCACAGTGAATGGCACGCAGACGGCCCTGGTGGTGGGCCTGGACGCGCCCATCCACACCGACCGCGACCACCGCATCAAGGTGCAGTTCCACTGGCAGCGTGGCGCCAACGGCAGCCACCGGCTGGGTGCGACCGGCGCCGACAACGCGCCGGCCAACGACGCCAGCGGGACCTGGGTGCGGGTGAGCACGATGGTGGCCGGCACCAACTGGGGCAGCGTTTTTACTCCACGCCTGGGGCAGGAAGTGCTCGTGGCCTTCCTCGACGGGGACATCGACCGGCCCGTGGTGATCGGCAGCCTCTACAGCGGGGTGGGCCAGGACAACGCGCAGGGCAACCAGATCGGCGGTGGCGCGGCGAACGCTACGGGCAATGCACCGGCCTGGTTCCCCGGTTCGGAAGCGGCCGGGCCCCACCAGGGGCACCAGCACGGGGCCGTGATGGCCGGGTTCAAGACCCAGGAGCTGTCGGCCAGCCAGAGCGGGGCCGGCGGCTACAACCAGCTGGTGTTCGACGACAGCCCCGGACAAGGCCGGGTGCAGTTGGCGAGCACGCAGCACCGTACGCAGCTGAATCTGGGGCATCTGCTGAACCAGAACGACAACCAGCGCTTGCATCCCAGGGGGCATGGTGCGGAGCTGGTGACCGAAGCCAGCGGGGCGGTGCGCGCGGGCAGCGGGCTGTTGATCAGCGCCGACGCACGGGCGGCCGGCTCGACCGGCACTACATCACAACTGGACACCCGCGAGGCCGAGGGCCAGCTGCGGCAAAGCGCCGAGCTGACCACCACGTTGATCGACACGGCACAGAAGCACAAGGCCCAGCTGAAGGATGAAGCGGCGCCGCAGGACCTGCCGGTAGCGCAGGCGCAGAAGACGCTGCAGGAGAGCCTGCAGGCCACCGACCAGCGCGGCAGCGCCGGCAGCAGCCCGGACCGGGAGATCGGCGGCGGCGGGGGGACGGTCGAGGCCTGGGGCCGGCCGGATCTGGTGACCTCGGCGCCGGCCGGCATCGGCCTGTTCAGCCCGGCTCATACGGTGATGAGCGCAGGCAATACGGCGAGCTGGGTGGCGGGGCAGGACATCACGCACACCGCGCAGCGGCATTACAGCCTGGCGGTGCAGGGCGGCATCGGCTGGTTCACCTACGGCAAGGCCAGCCGTGCGAGCAAGCCCAACCAGGAGACCGGCATCAAGCTGCATGCGGCCAGCGGCAAGGTGAGTTCGCAAAGCCAGCATGCGGCCACGAAGCTGACCGCGGACAAGGCCGTGGAGGTGAGCAGCACGCACGCGGCGATCCAGATGGGGGCGCCGAAGCACATCCTCCTGACGGCCGGCGGCTCCGCGATCCGCATCGAGGGCGGCAATATCACGCTCACCACGCCGGGGGCCGCGCGGTTCAAGGCGAGCATGAAAGAGTTGACTGGGCCGGCGGGGGCCGGCAGCGATCTCGTCTTGCCGGACCTCGGCAAGCTCGCGGAATGCCCGAGCGCCCTTGGCGCGGCAGGTGCCGGTGGTGCCAGTGCGATCTGAGCGCTTGCAGATGCAGCAGCCAGAGTCGCGAGAATCGCAGCGTTTCGACCCCCGCGCAGCGATCGCTGAGGCGCAGCTGAAGGACTTGCACATGTCCTTCGACCCGATGACACCCATCTTCGTGTTGATCGACCCCTTGCTCGGCGAGCCGCTGCCGAGTGCGGGTGAACACAACACGACGACGGACTGGCAACGGGAGCGAGAAAAACTCTGGAGCCGCCCGATCGCTGCGGTCGAACTGGCTCGCCATGTGAAGCTGGCCCCCGGGTTGCATCCCTACCTGGTTGAGCTTCAGGGGCCGGACGATCCTTGGCTTGCAACCACCCTCGAGCTGGCCCAGGCAGAGCGCGACCAGGTACTCTCCGGTGGGCTGGACGGCGAAGGCGCGGCAGCACATCGCATAGGAGCTTGGCTGCAAAGCGCGTTGCAGATCGACCGCCTGGCGGCTCAACTGTCGCCTCTCATGCGTGTGAACACCGAAGCGCCAACACGTGCGACTTATCTTCGTTTGGCCGACCGGCGGGTCATGGCGTTGTTGAGACACGTCGTTGGCGACGCGAAGGTCGCCGCCCAGTTCGGTCGCCTGCATAGCTGGGCCTATCTCGATCTGCAGGGCCGTCTGATCGTCCTGCGCAGTGCAGGAGAAGAGACGCAGTCGCTGCGTCTGAGCAGCTCGGAATGGGCGGTGATGAACGAAGGTGAGGCCATCGCACGAACCTTGGCGCAGTGGCTCGGTGAGGTGGCCCGCCGAGCGCAAGGCGGGGCCCAAGAACCGGCCGCCGAAGTTGCCCGTCTTTCTGCGGCCGAGCTGTACGGATCCGCAAGACAGGCATTGGCGCAGGCCGAGGCTGCGGCGAGACGCTGGCCGCACCGCTTCAATCGCCTTCAGGATCGGACGGTTTGGGCCGCGCTGAGCTTGCTGTACCCAGAAAGACTTCAGACGGCCGCCATCGTGGACTTGATGCAGCAAACCGGCAGTGCGGAGGATCCACCGGAGCCGGTGCGCTACCTCCATACAGCGATCACCCAGTGGGCTGACCACCAAGCGGTTCACCCAGAGGCCGGCGATGTCGGAACCTGAACCGTTGAAATACCGAGGGAGAACAAGATGACTGCCACAGCTGCCCAAGGGTGCGACACCTGCAACAAGAGCTCCCTGTCGCTCCTGCTGCTACGTCCGAGTCCGATCGCGTTGCGTGACAAGCTGGCGCCTGTCGGCTCGTCGGCCGTCGAAAGCGACGAGGCCGTCATGAGCGGTCTTCTCCCGCAACGCTTGCCCACGGAGTCGCGTTTTGTTCTGCGCCTGCTGCGGGCGGGGTATGTCCATGTCTACATCCCGGCGCCTCCGCCGGGCGTGAAGAACTGGCTGGTGTTTCGCGTGACATCGGATGCAGATCTGGTGCCGGAGGGGAATGCCTATTTCGGAGCGCCCGACACGTCCATCGCGTGCAAGCGAACCGACAAGCACAACGTCATGGGGATGAAGCTGCTCAACATCCCTCAGGCACACCGGATCAGCGATCTCTGGATTGCCTACAGCGCCAACCTTTGGAACGACACGCTGCGGCATCGGAACAAAGCCAATCCTCGGGCCATGCAGCAGGTGTCTCTCGGGGGCGGCTCGAACAACACATTCCAGCCGACGGTGTCCCAGCTTCGCAGCAAGGTTCTTGAGGCGGCGCTGACCAGAAGCAGCATCGGCGTGGACTATCGCTTCATCAGCGTGGCGGATCGGGTCGAGAATCTGGCTGAACAGCTGACGCGAGCCGCTGCGTGTCATCCGAAGACGAAAGGCAAGGAGCTGGCCCTCGTGCTGCGCGACCCCGCCGCCATTGCGACCGAACTCAACACTCTCAGATTGCGGCGACACGAGCTGGCAGGTCTCGAGGTGAAGAAGCCGGAATACGAGCATGAGCTCAAAAGCTCCGAAGCGCTCATGACGCTCAAGGAAGTCATCCTGGACGGCAACCTTGTGCAGGCGCAAGAACGGAGGGCCAAAGAAGAGCCCATCGTAAGCAAACAGAAGTTTGACGCCATGCCCAAGTTCGACCCTTACTCGAACACCGACGTGCCGCGACGCTGGGAGCCATTGGAAGACACCAAGGAGAACCGCGAAAAGTACGGCGTCGGCATGGGCCGTGTCGTCTCCCCCGGGCGCGAAAAGCAGTTGCGGGAGGAGGCCGAGGAGGCCGCCAGGGTCACCTGGGCAAAAATGGAGAAGGACTACTACGACGAGTCGGCGCGCGTCGAATGGCTGGCCTCCTTCGAGAAGATGATGAAGGACAAGCACTATGACCCCGTGGCCAGGTATGAAGCGGATTGGTGGAGTGCTCGGCAGGATAGCGAATTCTGCAATTACTTCGCCCTGCACTTCGACGAGAACGATCCGAACGAGCCCAAGCAACGTCACTCTCCCGGCGCCGTCTATGCGGCCGAGGTCAGCCGGGCACTGACACCAGCGCCCTTTTGCGATGGGATGCCGCTGACGGGCTATTTGGACGAATTGAGCCGATCGCCAACGCAGCCCGATGCTTTGATGTGGCGAGCCTTGGTGTGCAATCAAGCGGCTGTGCTGCCACAGCTGGCCGCCGTGGCCGACACCGATCTGTCGGTGGCAAGCGCATTTGTGAAGCCCAAGGAGGAGCTCCACAAGAAGGTGGGTCAGGAACAGGACCTCGTTGCGTATTTGAAAGAGGACCGCTACGACAAAGTCTTTGATTTGGGTAAGGGCCTCATTACCCTGTCTGCAGAAGCAAAAAATCCGAACGCAATCCAGAAAGCAATCGTTAAGTACAGCTGGCTGAGCAGGGGCCTGGGTGATATCGTCGGGGCTTTCGGCTTGCCGATTGCCAACAGTTTTGTGGCGGCAGCAGCGCTCCTTGCCACGGTGCGCGGTGTGCAGGCCAGCCCTGCCACGCAAGCTTTGATCCAGCGGGCCTTCAATCGGGCATTGAGCAGCCAGCTCGGGCAGCGTATGGTTGACCAGGCGTTGAAGACCCTGATGGCCGGCACTCGCCTCAACGTTCCTGTGCTCATCAGTGTGGAATATCCGGTTCACATGGCTGACCACCGGCTCGCCCAAATGCGCGGTGGATTTTCCAGACAGCAGGTGGAGAACGCCCGGTCATCAGGAAATACCGTCACCGTGCATTTGTTGATCGACAGCGAGGATCTGGCGAAATACGCGGGGGATGTGGACGACGCCATTGTCCAAGGTGCGGGCAAGGTGACCTTGCCGGCGAATGCTCCCGGTGTTCTGCTTCAACCCCCACCCGGCAGCGGACGCCTGCCGGTCAGCCTCAGCAGAACGCAGTTTGAGCGTGCCTGGCATCGGCGGAACGAGCTCCTTAAACTCGCACGTGCGGCGGCGAGCAACGCACTGGTGATTGACGGGCAGCGCATGGCGAGCACCGTCGACGGCCGACTCGCGCTAGGCACGGTGGCGATTGCCGCTGCCGGTTTTGGCAAAAGCGTCTGCAGCTTATCGAATGTGAAGCCCGGCGAAGAAAGAGACTGGCTGGGGTTCATGGATGCGTCAGCGGGATTGATTGCCGCTGGTTTTGAACTGGTCGGTTTTGCGATGACAAAGCGCCTTGAAGCGGCTGGAGGAATAGCTGCGGACAGCTCAAAGCTGGCTGGGATGCGAGCCATAGGCAGCTTCCTTGGCGCGGTGGGTGGTGTGCTAGGAGGTATAAGCGCAATGAAGAAGGCCGATAAAGCCAAGCAGGCGGGCCAGAGCGACGTGATGCGCTTGTATGTCGGATCAGCGGTTATGTTTTATGGGACTGCGGTTACGGGGACAATGTCGGTGGCGGGGGCTGTTGCAGAAACTCTGTTGAAAGCTCAAGCACGCGGTGCTCTAAGCAACTTCTTTGTGAGGCGGATAGGGCAACAAGCGCTCCAAGGTATTGCAACTCGTGTGGGAGTTGGCGGTGTACTCGCCCTCGCTGGGGTTTCCATTCCGGGCTTGGGATGGATTTTGCTTGGCGTCGGTATTGGGTTCGAAGTGTTCGCAGTGATGCGAACCCCGACTCCTCTGCAAGTGTGGGTGAGCCGTACCCGCTTCGGGAAAAGCCGTGGCACTGACAGCGAGAGCAAAAAATTCGATGACTGGAAAGCGGAGCACCAGGCGCTGAAGAAGCTGTTCGAACCGGAGGAAAAAACGTGCTGACCAATGCGCTGGTTTTGTTCCTTCGCCTTGCTGGGCTGTAAATATGGACGACTTGAAACGCAACAAGAACGGCGGCTGGGTTGACCGAACCAGAGGCTGTGATGAGTAAAGTTGATTCGGAGCCGGGAAGTCAGAGGCCGATCCCACAAAACCGTGGACTTGCCACGAGTGTCAAGCAATATCGCAAGGAAGAACGCCTCCACCAGCAACCCTTGGCCATGGAATGGATCAAGGCCACGTATGCTGATGCTATTGAGTATGTAGGCGCGGCCAAAGATGTGCGAGGGTTGGGGATAACGTTTGGTGTATTTGCCGCAGCAGTAGGCGGCGTGATAGCGGATTCAGGCATTTGGGCTCTGCATGTTCAAGATTGGTTCGTTGTTGCATGCGGGATCCTCCTCACACTGGGAGGCTTGGCCTTTGGCTCGTACATGCTTCTTTGGATGATGCGCTGGGAACTATTCCGCCCCAACGACGAGCCAACGATTTTCGACCGCAAGCGACGCAAGGTGTACCGCATCTCGCGCGAAGCAAAATCGGGCTTCAAAGGATTGCTTCAGCGTTGGCCGCTGCAGGTGCTGGAGTACGACTGGGACCTCGTGGAGGCGGAGCACCGTGCGACGCTGGTGACCACGGGCTCGACGGCGTACCGCCAGCATGAGTTGTGGTTTCTCGTGAAGCAGAGCGCCACGGATTCGACCGTGATTGACACCTTTCGCATAGGCAACGTGATGGCCATGAGCGATGGGATCACGGACGGGGTATGGGAACACATTCGTCGATTCATGGAAGAAGGTGGTCCTCATCTCCCCGGTCCCGATGAACCGCTGGCGGACCGAACGGTGCCGCAGAGCTGGTGGGAGAGCATGGGCGCCATAGGCCTCCCGTTCGGCCCCAAGTACCTGCATTGGTGGAAAACCAGCCCCATGATCACCTTGATGCACCACCTGGTGCTTCCGCTGACGCTGCCCATGTCGCTGCTCTGGGGCACGGGTAACTGGCTGAGCTACAAGACGCAGGTCCCTGTGACTTGGCCCGATGAGGTGCTCGCGGCCCTCGGACCGGTGCAGCGAGGGATGTCGGAGAACCGGTAACGACAGAACAGAAACAGGATCCGAAGGACCTGTCCGCAATGGGCGTGTTCACCTTTCAGCGCTGAACATGCAGTGGAGCCAAGCCGGAGTGGGTTCGACAGGAAGCCTTCATGCCACTCGGAAGCCCTTTCTCCTCGGTACATGACGCGAGAACTCGACCGGCACCCCGAATCGCGGAAAGAGCGACTGCTGAGGCGGATGCGGCAGATCACCCGCGCGGCGGACACAAGTGGGGACATGAAAGACCGTGCAGCTTGACGAGCGACGGCCCGCGGCGCGCGGGGCAGGGCGGCTTCAACCCCTCATCGACAAGGCCCCGCGGTTCATCGCCGCCTCTCGGAAGATGCGCTCGTCCATGGTCTTCAGGTCGCTCGCCACGTCCACCGGCGCCGCGCACTGCGCCAGCACCTCGCGTTCGAGATCGATGCCCGGCGCCACCTCGGTCAGGGTCAGTCGCCCGTCACGCAGTACAAACACCGCGCGCTCGGTCACGTAGAGCACCTCGCGCCCCAGGCCGCTGACATAGGGGCCGTTGAAGCTCAAGTGCCCGACCCGCGGCACCACCTTCTTCACGCGGCCTTCGCTGACGATACGCAGCCGGCCGTCTACAGCCCGCACCTCCAGCCCGCCGGCCGTCAGGCTGCCCATCAGCACGACCCGCCGCGCGGTCTGGGTGATGTTGATGAAACCGCCCACGCCGGCGATCTTGTCGCCGAATCGGCTGACGTTGACATTGCCCTCGGGGTCCAGCTCGGCCATGCCGAGGAAGGCGATGTCGATGCCGCCGCCGTCGTAGAAGTCGAACATCGCCGCGTGGTCGATGATGGCCTCGGGATTGGCGCTGGCGCCGAAGCTCAGCAGCTGGGCCGGCGTGCCGCCGATGGGGCCGGCCTCGACGGTGAGCGTGAAGTCGCGGTGGCCTTCCTCGCGGGCGATGTGGCCGATGCCCGCCGGCATGCCGACCCCCAGGTTGACGACCGGGCCGTGCAGCTTCTGCAGCTCCAGGAAGGCCCGCCGCTGCACGATCTTGCGGGCGTCCAGCGGCGCCGGTGCACAGGCGTGCTCGGGCTCCCGCAGCTCGCCGTTGTAGGTCGGGTTGTAGGCCTCGCCGAAGGTCATCCAGTGGTCGTCCGGGTCCTCGGTCAGCACCACGTGGTCGACCAGGATGCCCGGCACGCGCACGAGGTTGGGGTTCAGCGAGCCGGCGCGTGCCAGGCGCTTGACCTGGGCGATGACGATGCCGCCCGAGTTGTGTGCCGCCTGCGCAATGGCCAGCAGGTCTTGATGGAAGGGTTCGTGCTCGGTGCTGAGATTGCCGTGCTCGTCGGCCGTGGTGGCGCGGATCAGCGCGCAGTGCACCGGCAGGCTGGGGTAGAAGAGCTGCTCCTCGCCGGCCAGTTCGATCAGCTGCACCAGCGGTTCGGTGGTGCGCGGCGTGAGCCGGCCACCGTCGTGGCGCGGATCGACGAAGGTGTGCAGGCCGATGCGGGTGATGACGCCGGGCTTGTGTCCCGCGATGGCGCGGTAGAGGTGCGAGATGACGCCCTGCGGCCAGTTGTAGGCCTCGATCTCGTTGCGCGCGACCAGCGCGCCGAGCTTGGGCGCCGAGATCCAGTGCCCGCCGATGACACGCCGGAGCAGCCCGGCATGGCCGAAGTGGTTGACGCCGCGGTGCGCCCGGTCACCCTGGCCGGCCGCGTACAGCAGGGTCAGCCCGCGCGGGGCCCCCTCGGCCAGGAAGCGGCGCTCCAGCGCCGAGGTCACGGCCTCGGCATGGCCGGCCCCGACGAAGCCGGCGGTGACGACGGTCCAGCCGTCCTCGATCAGCGAGGCGGCTTGTGCAGCGGTGAGGATCTTCATGTCTGTGCAGCGGGGCAGGCTCTCGCACCGGGTGCTTCCGAAGTGCGACTCGGCTGCGCCGAAGTATGGCCGCTCGGCAGGCCTGGCGGGCGGCCGGGGCGGCAAGTCGATACTGCGCTGCGGAACCGCCGAGACTACGCCGACTGGCCGGCCAGCCTGAACGCCTGCACGCTTCTGAGGAGCTGTTGCGCCTGCTCCTGCAGCGATGTGGCGGCGGCGGCCGACTCTTCCACCAGCGCCGCGTTCTGCTGCGTCATGCCGTCGAGGCGGGTGACCGCTTGGTGAACCTCGCCGACGCCCTGTGCCTGATGGCTGGCGGCCTCTCGGATGCCTTCGATGATGCCGGCCACACGCGTGACCGATTCGACGATCGCCTGCATCGTGGTGCCGGCGTTTTCGACCAGGCGGGTCCCCGACTCCACCTTGCTGACGCTGTCGCCGATCAGAGCCTTGATCTCGCGCGCCGCCTCGGCCGATCGCGCGGCCAGCCCGCGCACCTCGGCGGCGACCACGGCGAAGCCGCGGCCTTGCTCGCCGGCGCGCGCTGCCTCGACCGCCGCGTTGAGCGCCAGCAGGTTGGTCTGGAACGCAATCGCGTCGATGACGGCCACGATATTGCCCATCGTCTGCGAGCTGGCGTGGATCTCGCCCATCGTGGCCACCACGTCACGGACTGCGCTGCCGCCTTGCGTGGCCACGCCGGTCGCCGAGCTGGCCACGCTGGCCGCATCCCGGGCGGAGGTTTCGGTTTGCTGCAGCAGGCCGTTGAGCTGCGACATCGATGCGGCCGTTTGCTGAAGGTCGGCCGAGGCTTGCTCGGTGCGATGCGACAGGTCGTGGTTGCCGCTGGAGATCTGGGCCGCCGCCGTCGCCATCGCGTCGGCGGACCGCCGTACCGACCCCACCATGCTGTTCAGGTTGACGGTCATCTGCTGCATGGCCCGGATGAGGCGGGCGATCTCGTCGCGCCCGCGCGGCACCATGTCTTGCGCAATGTCGCCGTCGGCGATGCCTTCCGCCACGCGCACGGCCTTGTCGATGCCGCGCACGATATTGCGCGAGACCATGCGTCCAATGAACCAGCTCAGCAGCGAGGCCGCGAGGACCCAGCTGCCCAGGACCCACAGATCGCGCGACAGCGCGGCGTGGACGTCGTCCAAGTACAGGCCGGAGCCGACCATCCAGCCCCACGGCTCGAAGCCCTTGACATAGGAGATCTTCTCGACCGGAGCCTGAGAACCGGGCTTGGGCCACAGATAGTCCACGAAGCCTGCCTTGTGAGCCTTCACTTCATCGACCATGACCAGGAAGAGGGCCTTGCCGTTGGGATCCTTGTTCGTGCTCAGGTCCTTGCCCTCGAGTTCCGGCTTGATCGGGTGCATCAGCATGCGCGGCTGCATGTCGTTGATCCAGAAGTACTCCTCCTGGCCGTAGCGCATGCCGCGCAGCGTCTGCAGGGCAAGCTGCTGCGCCTGCACCCGCGTCAGGGTGCCGCCGAGCTCCTGCTGATGGGCATGAAGCAGGGCACCATAGGCCGTCTCCACAGTCTGTTTGACGAGCTGGCGCCTGTCGTCGAGTCCCCGCTGGTAGTTGTTCAGCAACACGACGGCCGAGACGGCGATCAAGGCCAGGATGCCGATGGCGGAAAGAAGCCGCAGCTTGGCGACGATGGACAACTGATGCAGGGTGCGGGCAAGTGGCATGGGGTGACAAGAATCAGCCGGGACCAGGGATTTCGGACGAGCCGAGTACGGAATTCGCTTGGTTATCGGCAACTTCCGGCGCAACTTGATGCCGATTCTTCGCCAAGCCAAGGCATCTCGAGCAGCAGCTGCGCGCGGTCGTCTCGCTTTCGACCGAGCCGGTCATCTCGGTCGGTATGCGGGCGTGGGGCGGGGCGGCGCGAGACGCGGGAGCACCCTTGCATGCGGGGCCGCCTTGTTGTTCCGGCGCGAAAGCCCGCCGCCGGCCCTGCTCCAGCTGCGAAAAAAAGCGACACTCGCAGCCTCTTGCTCAGGCCTGAATGCACCGTCTCGATGACCCTCTTCAAAGCATCTTCCGTCGCGCTCTTTCTCTCGATCTGTTTGTTCGGTTCCCCGGCCGGCCATGCCCAGAACGATCCGGTGCTTCCGGCCGACGAGCCGGTGGGCGGGCTTTCACAAGCCGAATGGTCGCGCGCCTGGTGGCAGTGGGCCGGCTCCTTCGAGCGCAGCGAGAGTCCGGTCGCCGATACCACCGGCGAGCTGTGCGACCGCAAGCAGAGCGGCGCGGTCTGGTTCCTCGCCGGTACGTACGGGACTCGGCGGACCGTCAGGACCTGCAGGGTGCCACGCGGCACGTACTTGTTTTTCCCCTTGATCAACTATGTGGTCATGCCGAGGACGGACCGGCCGACCAGCTGCATGGCGGTTATGAGCTCGGCCGCTTCGATGACGAACGATGTCGCGGCGCTGGTTCTGGACATCGACGGCGTCCGGGTGCAGAACCTGGTCCGTCATCGCCAGGCGACGCCGCAGTGTTTCGATATGGGCGCTCGCGCAGAGCCCAGGATCCGCGTCTTTCCTTCTGCGGCGAACGGCTACTACGTGATGCTGCGCCCGCTGAGCCCGGGCAGGCACACCCTCAACTTCGGCGGAGCCCTGCCCAGCATGCTGCAGGCCGTGACCTACACGCTGCACGTCGAGTGAGGGGACCCGCGCGCAATGGCAGGGGCGCTTGAGCCGGTGAGCGAGACGTCTCGTCAAGACGAGGCACGAGGAGTCGTTCCGGTACCTGATGTTGCAGGCATTGGGAGCCGAAGCACGTTCTATAAACACGCGTGCGCGTCCACCCTGGATGTGTCGCGAAAGTACTTCATCTTTCTTGGGAATATCCGCCTGCTATTTCTGGGGGCTCGGAGTCGCCATCAGAGAAGTCGCGGTGAAACAGCCGAACAGCTCGGCGCAGAGTCTCGCGTGCGGTTCGCGTGCACCGCCGAGGCACTTCCTCAGCGACTGGATCACGTGTTCAAAGTCGATGCTCTCGGCGGTACCGTCTTGCGCCAATGCTTGCAATCCCTGGAGCAGCGCCACACGCGCGTGATGCGCCGACGGGTTGGCGTACTGGATTTCCGAATACACCTCCGGGGTTCCGGAGCTGATTCTCGCGAGCAACGCCATCATGAGCGAAAAAGGTGGGGGCGCCACCGCCTGCAGGTCCGCAATCGGCTCACCGAGCGATACGAGCGCGAGCCCGAACGACAGCACGGCGGCGTGGGTCAGCGACTGCGTCACCGACGCCAACCGGTCGTGTCGGGTCGCATCCATCTTCACGACGCTGGCGCCAGACTTCAAGAGGAGATCCAGGAAAGCGTCGGTCCGGTGTCCCGAACGGATGGGCACAGCGACGATAGCACGGCCCTTCACGCCCAGGTCCGGCGCGAACATCGGGTTGACGCCCAGCACCTCGACCTTGTCACCCGCGATCTCCAGCAGCTTGGCGACCTCAGTCTTCACCGAAGATGTTTCTACCAGCAAAGCGCCGGGCTGCATCGCATCAATCACCGTCAGCACAACCTTGAGCGTCACCGGCAACGGAAGCGCGAGCATGACGAGCTGCGATGTACCGATGAGAGTGCGCATCTCCGCGGACGGCGCGCGAATGTCTCCGGCCAGGATGGTTTCGCCGAGCGACGCCTGGAGCGGCGAACCCGGCCGCAGATCCACTCCGGAGGCCGTCACGCCAAAGCCACGGAGAGTCTTCAGGAAAAATTCGCCGATCGAGCCTGCCGCCCCAACGACCGCGCATTGCTTGATGTCGGTGCTCGTTCCCGTCATTGCGCAGCTCCAATCAGCACGCCCGCCTGGCCGGCGACCGCCGATACCATGACCCTCGACTTGATGAGCGTCTCCTCAAATTCGTCGACCGGGTTCGACAGCGCGACAATCGCGCCACCGATACCGATGCTAACCCGCGTCCCGGCAACCACGACGGTCCTGATCACGATGCAGAGATCGGCAGCACCGCTCAGTCCCATCCATCCCAGGGCGCCCGAGTAAACGCCGCGCGCGCCGCCTTCGAGGCGGTCGATGATTTCCATGGTGCGGATCTTCGGCGCCCCGGTCATGGAACCGCCGGGAAACGCGCTGCGGATGCAATCCACCGCGGTCTTGTCCCGACGTATCGTCCCTCTCACGGTGGACACCAACTGGTGGACCGGAGCGTAGGTCTCGACGTCGAACAGTACCGGGACATGCACCGACCCGATCTCGCACACCCGATTGAAATCGTTGCGCAGCAGGTCGACGATCATCAGGTTTTCCGCGCGATCCTTCTCGCTCGCCTCCAAATCGACCCGAAGGGCGTCGTCCTCTTGACGATCCTTGCCTCGGCGTCGGGTTCCTTTGATGGGTTTGGATTCGATGCGCCGGTCCGCTCCGATCGTGAGAAAACGCTCGGGCGATGCGCATAGCACGGAGGTGGAATCAAACTTCAAGATCGCGCTGTAAGGCACAGGACTCAGCTTTCGCAGTCGCTGATACGCATCAAGATGGTCGAACTGCAGATCAGCGGTGGCGGTGTTGGTGAGACAGACTTCGTACGATTCACCATCGCGGATGGCGTTCAGGCACTCTTGAATTCGCTCGAGGTAGGCTGTCCTGTCATGCCGGAGTTCAAACGAACAACGGGCGTGCATGTCCACAGGATCGATGGCGCTTGCCGGAGCAAAGGGAAAGTCCATCACCGCCGCCTGTTCGATCAAGGCTGACAGGCGGTCAGCGGTCGCATCGACCCACGCCTCGGCGACGTGGCGCGTGGATTCCTCGCTCAGACTGAGGACGTAGCAGGCCTCGTCGATGTGATCGAGCGCCACCATCCTATCGACGAACAGCAGCGAGGCGTCGGGAGCGTTCGAACGATGCGCGGCCTTGCCGCCCGTCTCAGCCTTGAGCTCGTAGCCGAGATAGCCGACATAACCGAGGTTGAAGTCAAACGGCAGTCCTTCCGGCACCGAAACCGCGCGCGTCCTGAGCTGTTCGTCGAGATAGTCGAAGAAGGGCTTGCTGATGACGTGCGTCTCTCCGCCCACGCTCGAAGTGACTTCACCACGGTTGACATCGTAGCGGACGCATTCCGACAGCGGACCACTGCCGTCTCCCATGAATGAAAATCGCGACAGCCCTTCCTTGACCAGGCTGCTATCGAGCCAGAAAGCATGCGGAGCATCGGCGAAGAGACCTCGATAGCAGTCGAGGGCTTCCGGCAAGCCGGCGATCTTGCGCACATGGATCTCATAGGACTCGCGCGCGGGTGCTGCGGGCACTTGCACGGTCACATCGCGGCCATTCGATTCGTCGGTGCCGGAGCGCCGCTTACAAAGGTCGCGAAAGTTCGCAAGAATTTTGCGCCCGAATTCCGAACAGATGGACTCCGGGTGAAATTGCACGCCCCAGATCGGCTTCGTGGCATGACGGACGCCCATGATGAGACCGTCTTCCGTCCAGGCAATGGATTCGAGACTGTCAGGCAAGGTCGTTGCCACCAGGGAGTGGTATCGGATTGCGGAAAACGGAGACGGAATGCCGGCGAAGAGGTTCTCGCCCCGGTGGTAAATCCTCGACGACCGCCCGTGCCTTGGTTCCGGCGCGTGCTCGACGACTCCGCCGAACTGATGGCAGATGCCCTGGTGTCCGAGGCAGATGCCGAGAATTGGCAGCATGCCTTCGTCGATCACTCTCGCGCAAATGCCGAAGTCCTCATTGCGTTTCGGGTGGCCGGGCCCCGGAGAAATGACAATGTTGTCGAAGTCTTCGAAGCGGATGGACTCGTAGTCTGCGTCATTGGTCATGACGGTTGGAGCGATGCCGTTGACCTCCCCCAGCAGCTGATAGAGGTTGTAGGTGAACGAGTCAAAATTGTCGATCAATAATGTTTTCATGATTGTGCGGAAATAGGTTTCGAGTAAAAACAGCCCGGCATCGGGAAGTGGCCGAGCTCGACGACGACAGGAACACCGTCGAAATCCAGCAGGTCCGCGGGGAAGAGGTTTCGCTCGAGGCCTTCCAGCGCACCGGCATGGCACGGCTCGACACGTGCTCGATCGGAGAGATCTCGTAATACACCAGCGTCCGCGCGCCCCGTTGGACGGCACGCCGAAGATCGACAGATCGACGGCCTTCTGCCCTCGTCAGCCATAACCCCTGTCCGCCTCGGTAGACGATCGGACGGATGCAGTACGTGCGCGGTGGCCCGAACGCAAGCAGTTGCGTAACGCCGTCCACGCCGTCCACGAACTGCTCGGTGGTTCATGGGAGCGGCTAGCGATCGACGCGGCCGCAGCCCGGCAATCCGGCAATGCGCCGTTATGCCAGCAATGTTTGCTCAAATCATCCAAGAGAATTTTCAAGGACCCATAATCCGGACCCGCAGTCGAATCGTCGTTGCAGCCGGCCCCTTTGGGTTTAGCCCTTCCCGATGATCAACGTCTCGAGCCTGCAGGTCTCTTCGATGATCAGGTCGTACAGGTTGCGCAGGAACTTGGAGTTCAGCCCGTGCTTGATCGCGAACTCCTCGGCACGCCGATGGACGAGCCCGATGCGGTGAGGCTGCATCATCGGCACGTCGTGTTCGCGTTTGTGGTGACCGATGCGACTGCAGCATTCGATGCGCCGACACAGCACCTCCAGGAACTCCTCGTCGATCCTGTCGAGTTCGGCGCGTAATTTCTCGAGAACTTCGTCTGTGGTGCTGTTCGTTGGCATTCCGGGCTCTTCCTCGTATGGAGGGCCTGCTGCGGCAGACCATTCATCTTTTTGATCGGTTCGCTTGGGTTTTTACTTCGACCTCTCAGCAAGGACGCTTTAATGTTAGAAGCGCGCTTCGCGTTTGCAATGAAATTTCTTGCAGCTGATCTTTGCGTCAGGCCGTCCTCTAATCGAGCGTATGGTCGACGAGAATTCCAAGGGCAAGCTTCCCCGTCAAATACTGACGGACTGCGCCCGCTGGGTCCGAGTGATGTACCAACTCGCTGTCGCGTTCGGGTTGCCAGGCATATAAGGGCTTGCTCCAGAGGGTTCAGCACGAAATCCGTTCGCATGATGAGCTGATATGCCAGCCCACGGTGTGCTTCGCGAACACGTCGATGACGAAGGCCAGGTAGACGCAGCCCTGCCAAGTCGAGACGTACGTGAAATCGGACGCCCACCGCTGATTGGCTGATTGGGCCGCTCGCCGCTCAACGGTGCAGCGGGCCACGGCAAGGCCCTCGCGGTGCATTTGGCGCCAGACCTTGTCGGCTCCGTAGACGCGCATGTTGATCTGCCACACCCGCTCGATGTGCGGCAAGAGCATCTCGTCACGTCGAGCACGTGCGCTCCTGCGCGACGCATCGCGCTGCTCGAACGTATGGCACCGATATCTCCGAAGGAGATCCCGAAGGAGCAAGCTACTGCACACTGCAGATCGACCGTCGTCACGCCTTCGCGTAGGCCCAAACCGACTTCCGCTCGCTTGACTCATTCCAGCAGCGTTTGCGGTGCGCAGCCGATCTTCGGCGCGATCGATTCAACCGCCGCCCACCGTGACCCGTACTCCCCGCGATGCTCCTGCACCACGCACCGCGCGCTCGCGCACCTCCGCTGAGAACTTGGTCGACTTGTTCACGGCTCCATCCTCTCAAAAGGTTGGAAGCTCCACCAAACCCGGGGCGATTCAGGCGGGAACTGCCCGGCTCGGCGGCTCGTCGGGAGGCTGAAGCGCGCTTGCTTTTGGCTCCGGTTGGACGAGCGCGTCACTTGCGATGTCAGCCGAGTTGAGTATTCACGGCTGGGTGCATTGACTGACACCTCTCGCAGGTTGGTGTTCACCCAATTTGTCGCTATTATGATGGCCGATGTATTTCACATTGAAAACATCAACTGGGCATTTTTTGCTCCGCTGCATCGAGGTGACGACGGTTCATCACCGCCCATGTTGGGTGCGGTTGCCTTCTGTTTTGCCGCCTGCAACTGTTTTTAGGCCGAACCTCATCCGGGCCCGCGGAAGGGACAGATGTTCGTTTGACCAAGGTAAGGAACGCCATGGGAGTGAGACGTGTCACTCACCGCCTGCTATAGGAAGTCGACGTCGACACTGATGGTATCGCACGCAACTGTCCTCTAGCTGCACTGCTTCCTGCTCGAATTTCTTTACTTCGGTCTCGCTGTAATGGTCGATTTCCTGCTGCAGCGGGATCCAAGAAACTGCATGAAGACAGGCGTCAGGACAGCGTTCTGTTCACTGACTGCAGCCGATCAGTTTTGCCGTATCTGAATGCGCGATTAAGGCTGTTAATAAAGGCTTCGTGCCATGCCAAGGGGCAGGGATCGGCACTCATCTTCGCCGATGGCACGCAGGCTGTATGAGCATGAGCAGGGCATGACGATCTTCCAGTCAATCGGATTTGGCTGTACAGGATCTGGTCATTTTTCAGGAAAGCAACTAGGCGGTGGGTCGCCGCATCCGGCTGAAATCATTGGTTTTCCTGTTTCCTGGGCGTGCAAGACAACAGCAAGTCACTGAGGAACACCACATGCTTGATTTGACGCAAATACTCGCCTTTTCAGTGGCGATGGGCATTGGCGCTGCTATTCCAGGCCCCGGTATGGCAGCGCTGATCGCTAGGAGCGTAAGCGGTGGCACGTTGTCGGGCTTTTGCCTGCTGGGTGGGTTGGTTCTCGGTGATTTGATCTACCTGTCGTTTGCAGTCTTTGGTCTAGCGATGATTGCCGAGTACTTCAACCCATTGTTTCAGCTGGTGCGCTGGGGGGCAGCGCTTTATCTCTGTTATTTGGCTTGGCAGTTCTGGTTTGCCAACCCCCAGGTGATAGTCGTGGGCAAGCCAGCGAAGAAGGAGGAGTTGCTGTCGGCGGCAATATCTGGACTCACCATTACTCTAGGCAACCCGAAGACCATTGCATTCTATCTGGGGCTTTTGCCGGTAGTGATCAACTTGGAAACGGTCTCGTTACAGAGTTGGGCACTGATGCTGGTACCAATTACGATCTTGGTGCATCTAGGCGTCGGTACGCTGTGCATTTTCGCCGCAGTGCGCATCCGGCACCTCCTGTCGAGTCGACGTGCTCAACAGCAGTTGTTCCGCGGCGTGGCGGCGATCATGATAGCGGCGGCGGTAGCCATGTTGGTTCGCTGAGGCGCGCAGCTGTCACAGCCTTAGATCGAACGAGTGGACTTTGCTCGCCACGGCTCACGATATCCGGCTGTCGGAGCAGTACGCTAGACACGGAAGTGGTGCAGGCGCTGAACGACATTGTCGGGCCGGGCGAGCCCCATCAAAAATGCCCACATCGGGCGCTTCAACCGCACCTACCGCACCGAGGTACTCGACGCAGACCTGTTGAAGTCGATCAAGCAGGTGCAGCACATGACCGAGGAGCGGTCGCTCGAAGACAACGAGCGCCGGCCTCATGGCGCTCCGGGCGGTCTGCCTCCGCGGCAGTTCTTGCCCAGGATCACATCCGCCGCAGACTCCAGTTCTGGAACGTCTACTTCACGGGAAGCTGACGCGGTGTTCTTGGACAGCGGTGGCGCGATGACGGTTTTCACGGATCGGCAAAGCGATGCCTACTCTAGAATGTTACAGATTGTCTGTGCTGCAGCAGCGCCTGCAGTCCGCACAACCTGCGTTCCAGGAGAGAGTCCATGTCCATACGCGTCGGCTTTGTCGTCGACTCCAGCTGCGATCTGCCGCCGGAGTTTCTGCAGCAGTACGGCATCACCGTCGTGCCTACCCATATCCAGCTCGGCGACACGCGCGTGCGCGACGAACGCGACCCGGCCGCCACGCTGCAATGGCTGCAGGCGCTCGACAGGTCGCATGCGGCTGACTCGACATCGACGCCGTTTTCCAGCGACGAGTTCAAGTCGCTGTTCCTCGACAAGTTGATTTTCGAGTACGAGTTCGTGTTCGTGATCACGACGATGCGCACGCGCTCGAACTGCTTTGCCAACGCACGCGCCGTTGAGGGCGAGATCGTGCGCGAGGCGGTCTCGCCGCGCTTCCAGCGCGGCATCAAGGCGCCGTTCGGTCTGCGCGTGATCGACAGCGCCAACGTCTCCGCCGCTTATGCCGCGCTGGTAGCGCACCTGGCGCAGCAGGCGCAGCACTGCGTCAGCTTCGTCGAACTGATCGAGCTCGTCGAGCGCATGGTGCCGAGGGTCGTCGGCTATTTCGTGCCGAATGACCTCGAAACCATGTACGAGCGCAGCAAGCAGGCCAATCGCGACCAGAGCGTCGGCTGGTTCAAGTACCGCGTCGGCGCCATGCTCGACGTGAAGCCGATCATTCGCGTCGAAGCCGGCGACAGCTACCCCGTCGGCAAGGCGCGCGGCTTCGAGCCCGCGGTCGAGCAGCTGTGCCAGGTGATCGAGCGCGAGGCAGCGCGGGGTTTGCAGTCGCCCATCGTCTGCGTTTCCTATGGCGGTCCGCTGGAGGAACTGCAGCGAATTGCCCCCTATGCAGGGATGAAGGGGCGGCTGGCCCAGTCCGGCGTGCAGGTGGTGGAGTCGATCTGCGGTCTGGGCGTGGCGGTGGCCATCGGGCCCAAGGCTTTCGCCGTCGGCCTGCTCACCCATCCCCACACGTTCTGAGCGCGGCCGCGTGCTGGCGCGCCAGCGTGCTGAATTGGAAATTCGTTGAAGAGGTGTGGGCGGGCGCTGAAGTGCGGGCGAATCCTGTCGAAACGGCCGCAGCCCACGCGTCGCGCGCAGCCGGGTCGGGTGCCCCGGGCGAGCACCACAAGTTCACCGGAGTGGGCCGCCGCCAAGAGCATCCCGCTGTGCTTCATCGACCTGGGCACTGTCGGCTACACGGGCAGCACCTGGGCCGGCGTGTCGCCCCGGCCGGCACGCCGCGCGAGACCGTGCACCTTGTGGCGAGCGAGATGGCAGGCAGGGGGCCACGTCATTCGAGACTTGAGGGTGCACGCGGAGTGAAGCGCTCCGGCGGAGGGGACGTCGCGGCCTGCAACGGAGCTTCCCCACAGGCGCTTCACCCGTCCATGGGATGATGCAAGCCGATTCCGAATTCGCTCGCATCTCTGGGGAAGCTATGGCATTGAGCGTACGTCTGCGTGGCAACGAGAGCCTGGGCGATCGTTTGCTCAAGGTGAACCACGCCGGCGAACATGGCGCGGTGAACATCTATCGGGCTCAGCTGCTGCTCGCCCGATGGACCGCGCCGTCCATGGTGGCGGAGCTGAAGGAGTTCAAATCCCACGAGGAGCGTCACAGAGCCGTCTTCCGAGACGAACTGCAGCGGCGCCACCGGCCGCGTTGTCGCAGCTACTGGCTGTGCGGTGTCGGCGGCTATGTCCTGGGGCTGTCGACCGCGCTGTTCGGGCGCCGCGCCATGGCAGCGACGACGGTCGCGGTGGAGCGTGTGGTCCTGAGGCATCTCGAGCAGCAGCTGCGGGCGCTCGCAGGGACCGATGAAACCGCCGTCGCCGCGATCCGCTCCATCGTGGGTGAGGAGCAGGCGCACCATGATCGGTCCGTCTCGCACACGAGGGGCGACGGCTTCTGGATCAAGCTGCTCGCGCCGGTCGTCTCGCTCTCGACCGAGCTGGTCATCTGGGTCGGTATGCGGGCGTGACAGTGTTTCGACACGGGGGCTCGGGTAGAGCCCAGGATCTGCGTCTTTCCTTCCGCGGCGAACGGCTACTACGTGATGCTGCGCCCGCTGAGCCCGGGCACGCACACCCTCAACTTCGGTGGAGCGCTGTCCAGCATGCTGCAAGCCCTTACCTACACGCTGCACGTCGAGTGAGGGGACTCACGCGGAATGGAAGGGGGTTTGAGCCCGTGAGCAAGACGGGCGTCAGATCGGAGCTGCCTCTCAATTTTGGGCACCCTAGAGCTAGGGAGCGCGGGGCCTCGCAACGTCTTCTAGGATGCCCTGATCGGGAGGCGCGTCGACATCTCGACGGGATCGTTGTCTGCTGGAGCCCGGCGTTGCGGGCGCCACCGCGAACCCGGCAAACACACCATCCTTTCTTGAGACTGAAGATGGCAACAAGAGTCTTTGATGAGACCCTCCCACCGTGCTCGGGAGGGGGCCGCTGTCCCGATGTTCTCCGAGTGTTCGAACCGGTGCCCGGCCTATCCCGTCCCGGCTGGCCGCTGGCTCTGCCAGGTACTGTTCCGAAGGCGCGGCTGACCGCTGCCCGTGCGTCAGGAGCGCCCACATCATGATGCCTTCAGCCAAGCATGGAGACCCGCAGCTGGGCATCGACATCCACCTGTGCGTCGTGCCGCCGTCGCCCTCGCCGGTGCCGCTGCCAACGCCGCACATGTCGGTGGTTTTCGATCCGTTCGACTACGTCCCGATCATCGGTGCGACGGTTTCCGTGTTCGGCATGAAGCGCGCAACCGCCGGCACCGGCGCCATCGTCGTGCACATCCCGCCGGGCTTTCCCTTCGCGCCGATGCTGCCGGACAAGGACGACGAACTGTTTATGGGCAGCGCCACCGTGCTGGCCGACGGCGACCCGCTGTCCTACCTTGCGTTGCCAGTGCTCGGCTGCCAGGTGGCCGGCATGCCAAGCCCGCCGCGGCCCAAGAAAAAGCGCATCTCGCCGCCCCGGCTGCTACCCACCACCTTCAACCTCGCGATCCCGACCACTGTGAGGGTGGGAGGGCCGCCGACCATCTCGATGATGGGGATGGCGGCGAAGGGGGCCTTCGCCGGGCTGGGCAAGCTGGCCAAGTCGAAGTTCGCAAAGAACCTGGGCGACCGCTTCAAGAAGTTCCGCCAGAAGCTGTTCAAAAACATGGACCCGGGATTCCTCAAGTGCAAGGTGTTGCGGGCGGAGCCGGTCAACATCCTGACCGGTGAGGTCGTGGTCGAGCAGGTGGATTTCACGCTTCAGGGGCGCATCTCGCTCGCGTGGGTGCGCTCCTACAGTTCCAACAGCCGCCGTCAGGGCGCCTGTGGCTACGGCTGGGAGAGCCCGGCCGATGCACGCTTGGAAGTCGACCGTGAAGACGGCAGTGTGATGTTCTGTCATCCGAGCGAGGGGGCGGCGCTATTCCCGAACCTGCCCGCCGCACAAGGCGACGGCGCCGCAGTGCTGGAGCTGATGGACGGGGCCTTGCTGAGCGAGCACGGCGACGAGTTTCGAGTGCGCACCAAGGGTGATCTGATCTATCACTTTCCCAAAGCACTCATGGCGGCAATCGACGAAGGCCGGCTGGAGTACCCGATCGGTCGCATCAGCGACTTGTGTGGCAACTGGCTCCAGTACGAGCGTCTAGAAGGAGAGCTGAGTGCCATCCGCGAGTCGGCCGGACGGCAATTGGGTATCGAGCATCAGAACGGGCGGATATACCGGCTCTGGCTGTCGGTGCCCGAGACCGGCTTCAGACATCCATTCGTGGAGTACGAGTACGACGCGGCGGGCGACCTGACCGGAGTGCGCGACGCGCTGGGTAACCCTTACTGTTTCGCTTACGACGCGCACCATATGGTGCGGCACACCGACCGCACCGGGCTGTCCTTCCACTATGCGTACGACAGCTCTGGCGAGAGCCGGCAGGTGGTGCATGCCTGGGGCGACGGCGGCTTGCACGACTATCGCTTCTCGTACTGGCCTGCGGTTCGCGAGACCCGCATCTCGGACGCACTCGGCCATGTCTGGGTGGTGCACTGCGACGAGCGCAGCCTGCCCATTCTGGAGATCGACCCGCTCGGGGGACGCACGATCTTCGAATACGACGATGCGGGCCGGACCGTGGCAGTCGTGGATGCCGGGAACCATCGGACCGCGTACAGCTTCGATGAACGCGGCAACCTGGTCACGTTGATCCGGCCGGACGGAAGCTCCATCGAGATCGAGTTCGATGCGGACAACAAGCCGACATGTATCAGGGACCCGAACGGGGGACTCTGGCGGCAGCGCTGGGACGCCCGCGGACTTCTCTTGGAACAAGCTAGCCCATTGGGGGCGGTGACGAGATACGAGTACGCGGAATCCGGTCTGCCTGTTGCCCAGATTGATCCCCTCCAGGGAATGACGGGCTTTGATTACGACGTCAACGGCTACCTCGCTGCAATACGGGACCCGTTGCTGAACGTCACGCGGGTGCGCCGAGATGATCTCGGAAATGTCCTGGAACGTACCGATCCTTTGGGACACGCGAGGACCTATGCCTACGATGAGAAGAGCCGGCTGATCGAGGTAGGGCTGCCCGACGGTACGCGCATTCATTGCAACTACGATGCGCAGGACCGCCTGGTGCGATATGTCGACGAGAACGGTGCCGAGACCCGGTTCGACTATCTGGGGCAGGGGGCAGTGAAACGGAGAACCCAGCCGGACGGACACAGCATCGAGTATCACTACGATGGGGAAGAGCGCTTGGTCGGTGTGACGAACCAGCGCGGCGAGACCTACCAACTCAGACGTGACGCGCTCGGCCGAGTGGTGGAAGAAATCGACTACTGGGGGCAATCCACGAGCTATGAATTCGACGTCAGCGGGCATCTCCGGCGCAGTTGCAATGCCTTGGGCCAGATTGTCCTGTTCGACGCAGATGCATGCGGCAGGATACGCCGCAAGACATTCGAACATCCTCTGGTGGCCGGCAAGCTGTACGAGGAAAGCTTCGATTTCGACCTCAATGGCAGGCTCATCCGTTGCGCAAATCCTGATATCGAGGTTGTCCGATGCTTCGACCTCGAGGGTCGCTTGGTCGAAGAACGACAAGGCTCCTTCGTTGTCCGCAACACATACGACGAAGTCGGCAATCGGGTCAAACGGGAGACGAGTGCTGGGAACCGCGTTCTCTATGACCATGACGCTCTGGGCCGCCTCCTTATGGTGCAGGTCAATGACGAGCCGGCATTGACCATCGAACGGGACGCGGCCGGACAGGCGCTCAAGGAAACACTGGGCTCAGGACTGGATCGGCACTATCGGTATGACGAACAAGGTCGCGTCCTTGCTCAAGGGCTGAAGCGAGGCGAGGAATGGCTTTTTGCGACCCAGTTCGAGTACAACCGTGCCGGTGAACTGACAGAACGCCGCGATACCAAGTACGGGCTGGACCGGTACAGCTACGATCTGCAGGGACAGATCCACGAGCACGTCAATCCGCAAGGGGAACTGAGGCGCTTCTTCAATGATCCCGCTGGGGATCGCTGGCGCAGCGACGTCCTCGAAACGGCTGCGGGAGGTGTTGCGCCTCATGAGCACATGGCGTGCGAGTGGGAAAGGGTGTGCCACTACGAGGAGGACTGCTACCGGTTCGACCGCGCAGGCCGTCTGGTCTTTTGCCACTCCGCAGGGAGTTCGACCGACGCCTCGCATGCTGCGGAGAAAGACGTCAGCTTGCTGTGGGATGCCAATCAGCGACTGGTGCGCAGTGAGACCGATGGCACCGAAACCATCTACTTGTACGACCCCTTGGGCCGGAGAGTGCTGAAGAGAACCGGCGACAGCAGTACGGTCTTCTTCTGGGATGGCGATGCCCTGTTAGGTGAGCAAAGCCTTGCTGCCCCCCGCGACGAACTGTGGCCAAAAGCGGTCGAGCCCGTGCTGCCCGGCCTCCAAGGCGAGCATCGACCGGGCAGCGGCGTCAGGGAGTACGTGTACGACCCGGGTACTTTCATTCCTTTGATCCTGATAGACAAAGAAGCGCGAGCGGGGCCGTTTTTCTATTACCAAAATGAACCGAACGGTTCTCCCACACGGCTGATCGACAGAAGCGGGCAGGTGGTCTGGGCCGCGGAGTACGACGTATGGGGACGGCTCGGTACCTTGCATATCGGCACAGTTTTCAATCCGATCCGCATGCAAGGGCAGTACGAAGACGTGGAGACGGGTTTTTACTACAACAGATATAGGTACTATGCGCCGCATGTCGGGTGTTTTCTGGCGCCCGACCCGATTGGACTTCTCGGTGGGACGAATGTCTACCAATATGCGCCGAACACCAAAACATGGTCAGATCCCCTCGGTCTGGCGAGTGTTGTCGGCTTCAAGAGATGGCGCAGAGGCGAGCCCATCGACAAGCCGCTGCCGGATGGAAGCGCGCCCGACTGGGATACCGTGAGATCAAGATACTGGAAAAACAGGTACGAGCTAGCAAGACACACGGGGGAGTTTTCGCCGCAGCAGCTCGCTGAACTGCGAAAGGGAAATGCGCCGATGGACTACAATCGAAGGACCGGACAATGGGAGCGGCGCGAACTGCATCATGTGCATGCGCAACAATATGCCGGGCCCAACAACCCATTGAATCTGCGCGAATTGACGCCGGATCAGCACGCTGAAGTCGATCCGTTCAGGCACAGGGCTGGCGTCCAGACATGTAGGGGAATTCTATAGTCATGGAATACGATAGATTGCACGAGAAAGAGGTGGTGTCGTTTATCGCCGAGTCTCCGAAACCCATCGCAACACTGCGAGCGTGCCTGCTTCAGGCCGGGTTCACATTGCACGACGATGTATTCAGCCTGGACCGGAAGGGGCGGGTGCCGCCGTGGCAGCACAGTGCGGTGGCTGAGGTGAAAGTGCTGAATCGGGGAGAGGAGATCTTTGAACAGGACGGTGAATGGGATCAAGCGGATCTGGAGTATCTGTTCGCGTTTCTTCCTTCTGAGTGCCAGGAAAAATTTCTGGATGCCGTGGATCGCATTTCTGAATGCCTGGGCTTGCCGCCACACCATCAAGGTCGGGGCGTGGACCGGGCAGATCTGAAGTCACAGTTCGAGCATTGCTTGAAAGATCTGGAACAATTGGGAGAAGTCCCGGGCTCAGAAACGCTGGCGATCCTCATCCAGGACACCTATCCGCGATAGGCGTCTCCGATGCCAGAACCGCCACCACCGAAACTCGCCCTGCAGAGCCCTCCGCCATGCCCGACGGGCGACCCCGCACGATGTTCATGCTCGTCACCGTGGCGAAGTCGGGCAGCACCACCTTGACGATCCTGCCCGTGGTCGGTCGCATCACGGCCGTGATGCCGTTCCAGAAGCACGGTCGGGTGGTCGCGTGACGAAACTGCGTCAGGCCGGTGAAGTAGCAGTTGATGCCGGTCGAAGGCGTGCCGCCGGCGTCCAACGCAGTCGGCACCGTGGTCTTCGACCGGCTGGCGGCATGGACGAGATGGAGATGGCAACCGGCGTCCCCAACGGTACAGCTCCCTCGGTGGCCCCTGTCCGCCGCTGCGCGAACGTTGGCGGGATTCAGACGTGCACCCGCTGCCCGCCATGCCGGCGCCCGAAAAACCATAACAAGGCTCGTGCGAGCGCCTCGGGCTGTTCTTCCGGGATGTTGTGCCCGCAGTTTTTCATCTCGTGGATGCCGATGCCGTCGGTCGTCACACGGCGCGATTCGAACGCAAGGGTGGAAGCGTCGGCAGGCATCACTGCTGGTTCGGACGGCGCTGCGGAGCTGCTCATCGCGCAGCGCCGGGGTTCTTGTCTCCGAGGACTGTTTCGACCAGGGCCGTGTCCAGGTATTCGCTGACGCGAGCGATCTTTTCTCCGTTCATCTCGCAGATCCAGCAATAGTCGTTTCGATAGGGCTGTCCTGCCTGTGTCAGAGCGTCCCCTTTCCATTCGACGATCACGGCCGTGCCGTCCGCATAGATGCGTATCGCTCGCGGGACCAGCGGAGCCGAAAGAGCAGCAAAGAGGGGGGACAACAGCTGTTGAGTCAGCGCATCCTTTCCCGTATAGACGCCGGACCAGCTCGTGCTGCCTTTGACCTCCCAGACCACATCGTCGGCCAGCAGGGTCATGAGCGGCTCCAGCTCGCCCGCAGCGAAACGATCGAAGGCATGCGCGACGAGCGCTCGAGCCGGACGGTCTGAAGAAGATGGATTCATGGTTTTTCCTTTCATGTCGGTATGGCGCGATGGAGGCGGGGGCGTGGAGCGATGGACAGCCCGGGCCCTTCCTTCGACTGACGCTATGCTGGCGTGACAGGGAGGCGGTATCAATCGGATACCGCAAGGTGACTGGATACCCGGAGGAAACCACGATGGTGGGAACGACGTCGAAGGGCCCTGGGCCGGCTTGCTGTTGCGCGCCTGGTCGGTCAAGACCATCGTGCGGACGCTGGCGGCCCAGGCGCGATTCGATGCCAGGGAGGCTCAGGCAGGGCAGGCGCAGATCCACAGGGCTTGAACCGGACGCCGAGGATCGCCGCGAGGTCCGCGTGGATGGAACCGCCGTCCCCCGTACCGGCCGTACAAGACAACAAGGAGTGGCTGTTGATCGACAAGGACTCGACCTTCGTGCTGGGCGCTCAGGACCCCGAGATGCGGGAGATCGAGCGCCTGCTCGAGGATGAGAAGCTGGTCTGCCTGCATGCCGCCAGGGCAGGGCGGCGTTGCAGCCCGCAAACCGCCTATGCGGCCGACGGGGTCGTGAAGGTCGGGCCCGACAACGTGCACCGGCCCGCGCTGCTGCTGCCCAAGGCGCCGCTGGTGCTTGTCGAGTGTGGCCTGCCGGGGCGCGAGGCGGCGCTCAGGGTAGACCACCACCATCCCGGCGACCCCGGCTACACCGTGCCACCCGAGGACTACCTGCGCGGCGCCTCGCTGGGCCAGGTGCTGATGCTGCTGGAGCGCGAGCCCACCGAGACCCAGCGCCTGCTGGCTGCCGGCGACCACTGCCTGACGGCGGCCTACCAGGGCGCCTGCCCCGGTGTCGATCCGGGTGAACTGCTGTTCCTGCGCGCCTCCTGGCGGGCCAAGATCAGCGGCCGCACGCTCAGTGACGTCGTCGAGGGCATTCTCGACGCAGCTCAGCGCGTGCGCCGCCACCATGACAGCGAATTCGGCGAGAGCCGCTTCCTGGACCCCACCGAGATTCCTGTCGACCTCGCCGAGGGCGCGGCCTATGCCGGCATGCCGGTGCGCTACCGGGCCCTGCTGCCCGACGGCGTGCTCAAGGAGATGTACAAGGGTGGCGGGCCCGAGTCGGTCGAGGCCTTCATGGCCGAACACCGCGAGGCCGGTCGGCGCGTGTACGGCAACCCCTATCGGGGCTACGCAGGCGCTTACTGGGACGGCGGGGCCGGCTGAGGCCCGCCGCGGGCTCCTATAATCGCCGCTCATGCGTCGCATGGGCGTTCGCGCCGGGGTCACCGACCCTGCCGCCCTGCGGGTCACTGCCCTCCCATGCCCCACCGCATCAACCACAGCTTGCTGTTCAGACTGTCGCCCAACGCCTACACGGTGCTGGACCCGCAGTGGACCATCGTCGACGCGAACGACGCCTACCTCGCCGTCACCTCGCGCACGCGCGACGAGCTGATCGGCCGCAACATGTTCGAGGCCTTCCCCGGCAACCCGGCGGATCCCGACGATGCCAGCGTGGCGCAGCTGCGCGATTCGCTCGAACAGGCCCTGCAACAGCGGCGGCCCCACCACCTGGCGCTGATCCGCTACGCGATCCCGCAGCAGCGCGACGGCCGTACCGTGTTCGAGGAGCGCTACTGGAGTGCCACCCACACCCCCGTGCTGGACGACGCGGGCGAGGTGGTGGCGGTGCTGCAGCACACCGTGGACGTGACCGAGCTGCAGCAGCTCAAGAAGGCCCTGCGCGCCGTCGAGCAGGCGCGCGCCAACGAGATCGAAGGCGGGGTCTTCAAGCGCGCTCAGGCGGTACAGGCGGCGCACGAGGTGCTGGACATGCAGCATCGCCACTTGCGCCGGCTGTTCGAGCAGGCGCCGGGTTTCATCGCGGTGATGCGCGGGCCGTCGCATGTGTTCGACCTGGTGAACCAGGCCTATGTGCAGCTGGTGGGCCATCGCGACATCGTCGGCAAGCCCGCGCGCGAGGCCTTGCCCGAGGTTGCCGGGCAGGGCTTTTTCGAGCTGCTGGACCGTGTCTACGAGACCGGCGAGGCCTTCGTCGGCCGCGGCATGCGGGTCGAGGTACAGCGCGAGCCCGAGGCCGCGCTCGAGGAGCGCTATCTCGACTTCGTCTACCAGCCGGTGCTGGACGCCGGCGGCAACGTCTCGGGCATCTTCGCCCAGGGTCAGGACATCACCGAGCAGCGTCGTGCCCAGGAGGAGATGAACCGCTACCGCTCGCAGCTCGAAGCGCTGGTGCGCGAGCGCACCGAGGCGCTGGAGCGCAGCGAAGCCCAGCGGGCCGAGACCCAGGCGCAGCTGCAGCACGTGCAGAAGCTCGAAGCGCTGGGCCGGCTCACCGGCGGGGTGGCGCACGATTTCAACAACCTGCTGCAGGTGATCGGCAACAGCCTGCACCTGCTCAAGCGTCTCACCAGCGGCAACGCCACCGCGCAACGTTGGCTGGGTGTGGCCGACAACGCGGTGGCCAACGGGTCCAAGCTCACCGGCCAGCTGCTGGCCTTCGCGCGGCGCCAGCCGCTGGAGCCCCGCACCCTGGCGCTGGGCCGCGTGATGCGCGGCATGAATGACCTGCTGCGGCGTGTGCTGGGCGAGACGGTCGAGCTGGAGGTGAAGGTCGCGGACGATCTGTGGAACACCTTCGCCGATCCCTCCCAGCTCGAGAACGTGGTGCTCAACCTGGCGATCAACGCGCGCGACGCGATGGGCGAGGCCGGCAAGCTGACAGTGGCCTGCGAGAACGCGGTGCTGGACGAGCACTACGCCCGCTCGCAGGCCGATGTGCGGCCGGGCGAGTACGTGCTGCTGGCGGTCACCGACACGGGCAGCGGCATGCCGCCGGAGGTGCTGGAGCGCGCCTTCGAGCCGTTTTTCTCGACCAAGCCGGAGGGCGTGGGCACCGGGCTGGGCCTCAGCATGGTGTACGGCTTCGTCACCCAGAGCGGCGGGCACGTGAAGATCTACAGCGAGCCGGGCCACGGCACCACCGTCAAGGTGTTCCTGCCGCGTGCGCTGGAGGATGACACCCGCAGCGACAAGCCGGCCACGGGGCCGGTCCGGGGCGGCGACGAGACCATCCTGGTGGTCGAGGACGATCCGGAGGTGCTCGCCACGACAGTGGAGACGCTCTCGGAGCTGGGCTACCGTGTGCTCAAGGCCCACGACGGCCAGAGCGGGCTGGCCATCGTGCAGAGCGGCATCCCGATCGACCTGCTGTTCACCGACGTCGTGATGCCGGGGCCGCTGCGCAGTCCCGAGCTGGCGCGTCAGGCGCAGGCCCTGCTGCCCCAGCTGCGGGTGCTGTTCACCTCCGGCTATACCGAGGAGGCCATCGTGCACGGCGGCCGCCTCGACCCCGGCGTGCACCTCATCAGCAAACCCTACCGGCGCGAGGAGCTGGCCCGGAAGATCCGCCAGCTGCTGCCGGGTCGCCCGGCGGCCGACGGGTCGACCGGCTCCTCCTAGTCCCCTGAACTAGTGCAGGGCCCGGTTGCGCGCCAGCTGCGCACGCGGCTCCTCGTCGCCGCCATCGGCCAGACCGCGGAACAGGGCATCGAGTTCAAGCTCCAGCGCGCTCAAGCCCGCGTCGGCGGGATGGCGGCCGACGATGCCGGCGAGCACCGAGCGCATCTCGTGTGCTTCGCTGTCGAGCTCCTCGTGCAGATAGGCGCGGGCCAGACGCTGCGCCGCGCCGGCATGCGCGGCGGCGAGTTGGGCATCGCCGGGATGGCGATGCGCCACCATGGCGATCTGGTTGTAGAGGTCGCGCGCCTTGTGCAGGCGGCCCTGGCTCAGTTCGCCGATCTGCAGCGCCGCGGCCACCGTCGCGAAGCGCCCGGCCACGAAGGCGTCGGCCGGGTGCAGGGCCTCCATGTCGGCGGCCAGCCGGAACACCGCCCGCACGCCGCTCCATTGGCCCGCCTGCTGCGACAGCAAGGCCAGGTCGGCGGCAATGCCGCTCGCCATGGCCGCGCACAAGGGGTCGCGCGGGAAGCGGCGTGCCAGCCGTTCGGCCGTCGCCAGCAGGGCCGAGATCGCGTCGATGTGGCTGAGCGCGTCGTCCTGCGCGGACAGGTCGTTCGCCATCTGGGCGGCGGCCAGCGCCAGGCTGCGCGCCACCTGCTGCGAGTCGGGATGGTGCCGGGCCAGCGCTTCCAGCGAGGCGCAGGCCGCCTGCGCCTCGGCCAGCCGGCCGGCGGCCGCCAGGGCGCTGCGCAATTCCTTGGTGGCCCAGGCGTGCAGGCCGGCGATGCGGGGCGGCTCGCCCGGCCGGTCCTTCATCGCGGCCACCACGTCGAGCAGGGCCCGGCCGCGCGGCAGCTCGCCGACAGCCAGATGGTCGACACACAGCGACGCGGCCGCCCAGGCGCGGGCGTAGGGCAGCGCGGCGTCGCGTCCCCAGTCCTGCGCGTAGAAGTCCAGCGGCCACTCGGTGGCACAGACCTCGGGCAGCGGATGGCGGCTCCACAGGTTGTCGCGCCTGGCCTTGTAGCGGTGCAGGGCCTCGGCGAACTCGTCGGCGTTGAAACCCATCCACACGCCGCGCCCGTAGAGCAGCGAAAGCAGGTAGGTGTCCCAGTCGGGGAAACGCCGCGCCGCCAGGGCCGCGCGCTGCAGGCAGCTCCAGGCCTCGCGCGGATGCAGGTAGCCGAGGTTGCAGCAGATGCGCGCCAGGTAGGCAGCGCGCTCCAAGTCATAGGCAGCGGTGGTGTCACAGCGGCCGGCAGCCGCCGCGCCGAAGGCGTCGTGGACGAGGTCGCGGGCGCGCGCCGTGGCCTGCACCGCCGCCGCAAGGTGCTTGCGAGCCTCGGCCAGCGTGCTGCAGCCGCGCTCGAGCAGGCAGAAGTTGGCCAGGTCGGCGGCCTGGCCGCGGCAGCTGGCCGGCACGCGCGGGCTCTGCGCCGCCTCCTCGGCGGTGAAGGGCGGGGGCTCCTCGTCCGGGGCTTCCAGATAACCGCGCCGGCCGTAGAGCTCGTCCAGCCAGGTTTGCAGCTCGCTCCCCGGCTGGCCGCTGTTGAGCACCGCGAGCATCGCGTCGGCGCCGCGCTGCGGCGCGCGGGCGGCATCGATCAGATCGTCGATGCACTTGCGCGCGCTGTCGCCGTCGACGATGCCCCACCATTGCTGCAGGCCTTCCTTCTCGGCCGCCTGCGCCAGGCGGGCCTGCAGCCGCTCCGGGGCGAGCCCGGCATTCGCCGTCATCACCGCGCCAAAGCCCAGCAGCCGGGCAGACAGCGCCTGCCCCGGGCCCTGCCAGGCAGCCGCCGGCCACGGACAACGACGGTCGAGCCGCCGCCGCCGCAGCGAGCGCACCAAACGCCGGACATGGAAGCCCACCGCGAAGCTGACCAGGCCCAGCATGCCGGCCATCACGCCGATGCCGACCCAGTCGGGGACCGGGCCGGCTGCCCGGGCGCTGGTGCTGCAGGCAGCGAGGAAGGCGGCTGCAGCGAGAGGCCGCGGGCGCGAAGGGAAGGGCTTCATGGGTGAGACGGAAGATGGGTGAACGCGGACGCGCCTGCCATTGTCGGCCCGGCAGGCGGGGCTTACGCACCCCCGTGCGGGGGATGGAACCCGGCTGTTATCATGCCTCCGTTTAGTTAATTAGCTAAGTATCGGCGCGACGATCTTCACTGTCGCGGCCTCCTGTGGAGCGGGCTCATGAATATCGACAAGGTTTTCACGGCACTGGCATCGGCGCCGCGCCGCCAGATCCTCGCGTATCTCTCTGAAACATCGCTGACGGCGGGTGAAATCGCCGCGCGCTTCGAGATGACCAAACCTTCGCTGAGCAAGCACCTCAAGGTGCTGGAGAACGCCGGCCTGGTGAACAGTGAGAAGCGCGGCCAGTTCGTCCACTACAGCCTGGCCGACGACAACCTGATGGGCCAGCTGAGCAACTACCTCGCCACCTTCTGCCCGGTCGGCGGGCCGCTCAAGAAGGAGAGCGCGGCCCTGGCCCGGGCGCGCGGCCGGGACGCGGGCCGCGGCTGAGGCACTGGCCCGCACGCACGGGGTGCAGTTCGTGACGCAGTACACCGTCGCCGTCCGTGAGCTGTGCGAGTTCGCCGCCAAGCAGGGTGACCTCGACCTGCGCTTCACGCCGTCGCCCACCGCGCAAGAGGGCATCGCCGGCCATGCCGCCGTCGCCGCGCGTCGCGGCGCCGGCTACCGGGCCGAGCTGAGCCTGGTCGGCGAGTACAAGGAGCTGTCGGTGCGCGGCCGCGCCGACGGCTGGGACGCAGCGCGCGGCCGGCTGGAGGAGGTGAAGACCTTCCGTGGCGACCTGGCGCGCCAGCCCGTGAATCATCGCCAGCTGCACTGGGCCCAGCTCAAGGTCTACGGCTGGCTGCTGTGCCGGCAGCTGGGTTTGGCCGAGGTCGAGCTGGCACTGGTGTATTTCGATGTCGGCAGCGCCGAGGAGACCGTCTTCGCCGAGCGCCACCCGGCCGAGGTGTTGCGGCAGCACTTCGAACTGCAGTGCGAGCGTTTCCTGCAGTGGGCCGTGCAGGAGCTGGCGCACCGCGCCGGGCGCGATGCGGCGCTGGCGGGCCTGGGTTTTCCTCACGGCGGTTTCCGGCCGGGTCCAGCGCGAGCTGGCCGAGGCGGTTTACCGGGCGGCCAGCAGCGGCCGCTGCCTGGCGGTCGAGGCGCCCACCGGCATCGGCAAGACCGTGGGCACCCTGTTTCCGCTGCTCAAGGCCTGCCCGACCCAGGCGCTGGACAAGGTGTTTTTCCTCACTGCCAAGACCTCGGGGCGACGGCTGGCCCTGGAGGCGGCCCGCGCGATCGCGGGGCCGGCTTCGGCCACGCCCTTGCGCGTGCTGGAACTGGTGGCGCGCGACAAGGCCTGTGAGCACCCGGAGCTCGCCTGCCATGGCGAGTCTTGCCCGCTGGCGCGGGGCTTCTACGACCGGCTGCCGGCCGCGCGCAGCGCGGCAGTCGCCCTCGGCGCCGCGACCACGCTGGACAAGGCGGCGGTGCGCGAGGTGGCGCTGGCCCACCAGGTCTGTCCCTACTACCTGGGTCAGGAGCTGGCGCGCTGGGCCGACGTGGTGGTGGGCGACTACAACTACTACTTCGACGGCAGCGCGATGCTGCACGGTCTGACGCTCGCCAACCAGTGGCGCGTGGGCGTGCTGGTGGACGAGGCCCACAACCTGGTTGAGCGGGCCCGCGGCATGTACAGCGCCGAGCTGCGCAAGCCGGCTTTCGACGCGCTGCGCGCGGCGGCACCGGCCTCGCTGAAAAAGGTGCTGGACGGCGTCAACCGGGCCTGGAACGCCTTGCACAAGGAGCAGCTGTTGCCCTACCAGGCGCATCCCGAGCCGCCCGAGCGTCTGCTGGCCGCCCTGCAGAAGGCCAGCGTCGCCATCGCCGAGCACCTGGCCGAGCAGCCGGCGGCGACCAGCCCCGGGCTGCAGGACTTTCATTTCGCCGCGCTGCACTTCGCCCGCCTGGCCGACAGTTTTGGCACCCACTCGATCTTCGATGTCACGCTGGAGCCGGGGGGCCTCCGCGCCGGGGGCCGGCGCCGCAGCCTGCTGTGCCTGCGCAATGTGGTGCCGGCGCCGTTCCTGCAGCCGCGCTTCCAGGCGGCGCGTTCGGTCGCGCTGTTCTCGGCCACGCTCAGCCCGGCGCTGTTTTACGCCGACATGCTCGGGCTGCCGGAGAACACCGCGAGGGTCGAGGTGGCCTCGCCCTTCCGGGCCGAGCAGCTGGCGGTCTGGGTGGTGGACCACATCTCGACCCGCTACCCGGACCGGCAAGGATCGCTCGCGCCCATCGCCGAGCTGATCGCTGCGCAATACCAGGCCGCCCCGGGCAACTACCTGGCGTTTTTCAGCAGCTTCGACTACCTGCGGCAAGTCGCGGCAGCCTTGCGCGAGCGCCTTCCCGGCTGCCCGGTGTGGGAGCAGTCCGCACGCATGGACGAAACCGAGCGTGAGCAGTTCCTGGCGCGCTTTCACGCCGATGGACGCGGCATCGGTTTCGCCGTGCTCGGCGGGGCGTTCGCCGAAGGGGTGGACTTGCCGGGGCGCCGGCTGGTGGGCGCCTTTGTCGCGACCCTGGGGCTGCCGCAGCTCAACCCCGTCAACGAGCAGATGAAACGCTGCCTGGACGAGCGCCTCGGCGCGGGTCACGACTACACCTATCTCTACCCGGGCCTGCAGAAGGTGGTGCAGGCGGCGGGCCGCGTGATCCGCACGCCGGAAGACCAGGGTGTGGTGTTCCTGATCGACGATCGCTTCGCGCAGTCCAAGGTGCGTCGACTGCTGCCTGCCTGGTGGAAGCCGGAGCGCTGGACCCGGCCGCCCGAAGGGGCTCGCACCGCAGTGCGCAGCACGGAGGTTACCCAATGAGCCTCGCGGCGTGCGCGCGCGTGTCGCTCAAGAGGTATCGGTGCCGGCCTCCAGCCGCGTCATCTGGAAGATGCCGGTCGCGTTGCCCGTGTCGAAGGCCAGGTCCAGCAGCGGCGTGCACGTCCTCGACGTAGTCCCGCGCCACCGGCACACGCTGCAGCAGGTCGTCGAACAGCAGCAGGTTGAGCGCCTGCGCCAGTTCGGCGCGCGAGAGGCGGGCGGTGGCCGGGCGCAGCAGCGCGGGCGCGATGAAGACGCGCGAGAAGCAGCGGGCGGCGGCGTCGGCGCCGAGCAGGGCGCCGACGAGACGGAACAAGCCGGTGTCGGCCATGGGACAACTCCAGAGGGAAGGAACGGCGCCCGGGAGGGCGCGCCGGCATGCGGGACGGCCGGCGCGGCCGGCCCCGGTCCCGCTCAGACGTCGAACTTCACGCCCTGCGCCAGCGGCAGCGCACGCGAGTAGTTGACGGTGTTGGTGACGCGCCGCATGTAGGCTCGCCAGGCGTCGGAGCCGGATTCGCGCCCGCCGCCGCTGTCCTTGTCGCCGCCGAAGGCGCCGCCAATCTCGGCGCCCGAGGTGCCGATGTTGACGTTGGCGATGCCGCAGTCCGAGCCGCGTGCCGACAGGAAGGTCTCGGCCTCGCGCAGGTCGTTGGTGAAGATGGCCGAGGACAGGCCCTGCGGCACCTCGTTCTGCAGCGCGATCGCCTCATCGAACGCGCGGTAGCTCAGCACATAGAGGATGGGCGCGAAGGTTTCCTCGCGCACCACGGCGGTTTGCGCCGGCATGCGCACGAGGGCCGGCTCGGCATACCAGGCGTCGGTGTGCCGGTCGGCCAGCGCCTGTGCGCCGCCGCTGACCACGCCGCCCTCGGTGCGCGCCTGCTCGAGCGCCTGCTGCATGCGCTCGAAGGCGGCACGGTCGATCAGCGGGCCCACCAGGGTGCCGGGCTCCAGCGGGTCGCCGATGCGCAGCTGCGCACGGGCGCGCTCCAGCCGCTCGACCAGCGTGTCGTGCACGCTCTCGTGCACGATCACGCGCCGGGTGCTGGTGCAGCGCTGGCCGGCCGTGCCGTAGGCGCCGAACAGGATGCCGCGTACCGCCAGGTCCAGGTCGGCCGAGGCGCTGACGATGATGGCGTTGTTGCCGCCCAGCTCCAGCAGGCAGCGCCCGAAACGCGCCGCCACGCGTGGCGCCACGGCCCGGCCCATGCGGGTGCTGCCGGTGGCGGAGAGCAGCGCGATGCGCGGGTCGTCGGCGAGCAGCTGACCGAGCGCGGCGCGGCCGATCAACAGCTGCGACAGGCCCTCGGGTGCGTCGGCGCCGAAGCGCGCGAGCGCGCGTTCGAACAGCGGCCTGGGTCGCCAGCGCCGTCAGCGGCGTCTTCTCGGACGGCTTCCACACGACCGGGTCGCCGCACACGAGCGCGAGGGCCGCGTTCCAGGACCACACCGCGACGGGGAAGTTGAAGGCGCTGATGATGCCGACCACACCAAGCGGGTGCCATTGCTCCATCATGCGGTGGCCGGGGGCGCTCGGACGCGATGGTCAGGCCGTGCAGCTGGCGCGACAGGCCCACCGCGAAGTCGCAGATGTCGATCATCTCCTGCACCTCGCCTTCACCTTCGCTGGCGATCTTGCCGACCTCGATCGAGACCAGCCGGGCCAGCTCGGCCTTGTGGCTGCGCAGCTCCTCCCCGAGCAGCCGCACCAGTTCGCCGCGCCGGGGCGCCGGCACCTCGCGCCAGGCGAGGAAGGCCTGCTGGGCGCGGGCGACGGCCGAGCGGGCCTGCTCGGGGGTGGTCTCGGCCAGCTGCGCCAGCGCGGCGCCATCGATGGGCGAGCGGACCGACAGGGTGCCGCCGCTCAAGGCCGCGGCGGGCACGCCGAGGGCCTGGAGGAGTTCGTGGACGTGGCTCATGCTCGTGGGCTCCAAGGGGGTCAGGCGATCGATTCGACGTGGCGCGACTGCTGGTAGGCGCTGCCAAAGCGGTTGGCCAGGAAGGCCGGCAGCTCCACCTGCTCCTGCCGGATGAAGCCGCTGCGCGGCAGCTTACCCTCCCGGAACAGGTCGACGGCGGCGCAGATGCCGGCGGCCGTGGTGATCTGGATGGCCGACAGCGGCGCGTCCTCGCTGCGGTCGGCGAAGATCTTGCGGGTGAACACCTCCTGCACCAGGTGACCGTGGCGCAGGCCGCTGACGGTCACGAACACCAGCACGACGTCCTGCATGGTGCTGGGCACCGAGCGGCGCAGGATGTCCTTGAGGGTTTCGGGGTCGTCCTTGAGCTGCAGTTCCTCCAGCAGCATCTTCATCAGGTCGCGATGGCCGGGGTAGCGCACCGACTTGTAGTCCAGCGTGCGCACGCGGCCCTCCAAGGTTTCGCACAGGGTGCCCAGGCCGCCGGAGGTGTTGAAGGCCTCGTACTCGACGCCGTCGAGCGAGAAGTGCTCCAGGCCTTCCAGCGGCAGCATCTCCAGGCAGCGGTGGTCGCGGATCGCCTCGCAGGGATGGCAGTACTCGTTGATCAGGCCGTCGACGCTCCAGGTCAGGTTGTACTTCAGCGCGTTGGTCGGGAAGGCGGGCAGCGCGCCGACGCGCATCTTGACGTCGTGCAAGGTGTCGAACTGGCGGGTGAGGTGGTGCGCCACGATGCCGACGAAGCCGGGGGCCAGGCCGCATTGCGGCATGAAGGCGGTCGGCGCGCCGGCGGCCAGGCGCTTGATCTCGCGGGTGGCGGCGACGTCCTCGGTGAGGTCGAAGTAGTGGCAGCCGGCCTCGCGCGCCTGGGTGGCGGCAAGGATGGCGAGGTGGTAGGGCAGGGCGTTGACGACCGCCTCGTGGCCGCGCATGGCGGCGAGCAGCTGGCGCGTGTCGGCGGTGTCGGCGAGGTGGACGGCGGCGCCGCTGCCCTTCAACTTGGCCAGCGCCGTTTCGCTCTTGTCCACCACGGTCACCTGGTAGTCGCCGCTGTGGGCCAGCAGGCGGGCGATCGTTTGCCCGATATGGCCGGCGCCGAGAAGAACCACACGCATGTCTGTCTCCCGAGTTGAGGTGCTTGCTGCCCGAGGGGCTGCGGCTGAGTCTAGGGAGCAGCGCTGACGAAAAAAAGCACGAGTTCGACAAAACATCGGCTCAAGCCGACGTTATGCAGCGAGCTATGATGCATTTCGTCAGAAGGAGCTCCGCCCCATGCCCACGTCCAGCCCCTCGCCCGCTCCCGTACCCCAGCTTCGCGACCAGCTCGACCGCGACCTGCTGGCCCTGCTGCAGGCGAATGCGCGCGAGAGCACGGCCAACCTCGCCCGCAAGCTCGGCGTGGCGCGCACGACGGTGGTGGCGAGGCTGTCCCGGCTGGAAGCCGACGGGGTGGTCGTCGGCTACACCGTGCGCCTGGGCCAGGACGTGGTGGACCGGTCGGTGTTCGCCTATGTGGGCATCACGACGGAGCCCAAGTCCGGTCGCGACGTGACACGCCGGCTGGCCCGGCTGCCGGAGTTGCGGCAGCTGTGCGCGGTGAGCGGCGAGTTCGACTACATCGCCCAGCTGCGGGCCGACTCGATGTCGCGCCTGGATGCCTTGCTGGACGAGATCGGTGAGATCGACGGCGTGACCCGCACCACCACCTCGGTGGTGCTGGCGGTGCGCACGGACCGCACGACCTGAGGTCCACGGCCGGCCGCTCAGTAATGCGGCGGCAGCTCTTCGCGCAGGTTGCGCAGCAGGCCGCCGCCTGTTTCGGTGTTCTGTTGCCGCAGCTGCAGGATCTCGCGCATCAGCAGCTCGATCTGCTGCTGCTGCCGAGCGACGACTTCGTTGAGGTGATCGAGCAGATCCTCGGTGAAGCCGGCCTTGACCTCGAGATCGGTCACGCGTTGTTCCAGGGGGTGGGGACGTTCCATCCCCGTATTGGACGACAGAAGCGGAGGGCTTGCGCCCGCGGCCCTGTTATCGCCGGACCAGGTACCCGATGATGCCGCCGGCGGCCGCCGAAATCACTGACATGGCCCACTTTTTCTCTTCCGGGGCCCATGTAGGCGAGGTCAAAGTGCTGTAGCACAGCCACGCAATGCGCAAAACGAAGGCGATGGCGACCAAAAAAAGCGCCACATCCTTGAACAGCCGGACCTTGCGTTCATCATTCGTTTCTTCGCGATCGATGGCGACGCTGAACTTGTGGTTCGGCGGCGGTCTGTTCAAGTCGATGTTGCTCACAGGCCGATGATTTCCGTTTCGAGCTTGTGGGTCTTCGGCTCGACCAAGCCCACCTTCAGGCCGCGCTTTTTGCCCTCGCGCGCCGCGAGAAAAAGCTGCAGGGCTTTGCGCAAGATTTCGGCCTTGCTGCTTTCGCTTTCCTGGACCACCTTGTCCAGCTCCTCGTTCAAGTCATCGGAAAACTGGACGTTGAATCGGACTGCCATGGCGAACTCCTCGATGAGCGAAAGATGGTGTGCACCATTTTTACACCGAAACAGCGCCTGTTCCACCACCCGTCGGAGCCGGGGCCGCCGTGATCGGGATGGTGCGGACGGCGCTGCAACCGGCCCGCTGCCGAGTGACAGCCACGGTCGTGCCCGCCACAATAAGCGTCCCTGCCTGCTGCCTCGTCACCATGGACTGCGTCCCCCGCCCCGAGGAAACCCGCAACCGCGCCGCTGAACTGATCGAACTGCTCCAGCTGCAGCCGCACCCCGAAGGCGGGCACTTCCGCGAGTTCCACCGTTCGGCCTCGACCGTCGCGCCGGAGGACGGCCGCCCGGCGCGGTCGTCCCTCACCAGCATCGACTTCCTGCTGACGAATGGGCAGTTCAGCGCCTGGCACCGGGTTGCATCGGACGAAGCTTGGCACCTGCTGGAAGGCGGGCCGCTGCGCCTGTGGTTGATGCCGCCGGAGGCAGGGGGGCTGCAGAGCGTGGAGCTGGGTCTGGCGGGTGCAACGCGGCGCCCGCGCCATGTGGTGCCGGCCGGCTGGTGGCAGGCCGCCGAGCCGCTGGGGGAGTTCGCCTATGTCGGCGCCACCGTGGGCCCCGGCTTCGATTCCGCGGATTTTTCTTTCCTGCGCGGCGATCCGGCCGCGCTCGCGCGTTTGCGCGCGCTTCGAGCGGACTTGCTGCGCCTGGTGTAGCGCCTCGGCCTACTCGGCCGTCTGCGCGCTGAGGATGCGGCCGTTGCGGCTGTCGAAGTCGCAGCGGTAGCTGAACGGAATCGCGTTCATGCCGGGCGCCCGCTCGACGCCGCCCTGGCCTTCGAGGCTGGTGCGGATGTTGGAGGTGGCACGCAGCCGGCGCGAATCGGAGCCGAACACGATGCGGCCGACGCGCGGGTATTTCTGTTTCAGCACGCCGGCGGCCGCGGTTTCGCAGGCCTCTGGCGAGACATGGGTGACGTCCGGCTCGCGGGCGGCCTCGGCGAGCGCACGGGCCCGCCCGGTCTCACGGAACACCACGCCCGAGGTGGCGCTGGTGCTGGCGTTGTAGGCGCAGCTGTAGGTGAAGGGCACCGCGCCGCCGGCACCCTGGTAGCGGCCTTCGCCCTTGACGCCGGTTTCATCGTCCGACATCGGCGACAGCGCCCGCTTGGAGCCGATGAACTGCACGTCCTCGGCCTCGCGCCCGCGCATGGCCCGCACCGTCTCTGCGACCGCAGCCTCGCAACGGTCGCCCGCCTGCGCCTGGGCGGCCTGCTTGGCGGCCGGGGACGGCGCAGCCCGGGCGGGCTGGGGCGCCTGGATCACCGGGGGGGGTTCGGCGGCCGCTGCGGCCTCGGGCGCCGCCGGTGCGCCGGCGGCGGCCCCCGACAGGACAATGGCGGCGGCGAAGACGGTGTGAGGGCGGAGCATCATGAGCGGCGATTGTGAGGCCAAAGCGCCCGGAAAGGCAGCCCCGGCCGCTCAGCCGGCCCGACCGGCCCGACGCGCGGCGGGCGCGGGAGCCGGGCTTGAGGCCGACGCGGGGGCGACCGCCGTCGCGCGGCTGTCTGTCTCCGGCCGGACACCGGGCCGGCTGCGGACCCTGGTACGCTCGCAGATCGAACCGCACGAGGAGTCCGGATGCGCGCGGCCGTGTCGGTCGGCCTGCGCGGTCGCTTTCGGTCCGTCTGCGGCCGGGTGTCGCTACACTTCCGACCGACTTACCTTCAGACATGTCAGTTTCCACTTCCCCGTCTTCGGGCGCTGACTCGGCGCTCCAGATCCTCGTCGTGGACGACAACCGCGACGCCGCCGACTCCCTGGCCGAGATCCTGCGTCTGCTGGGCCACACGACTTCGGTGGTGTACAGCGGCAAGGCGGCACTGCAGCACGTCCTGGAGCATCCTGCCGACCTGGTGTTCCTCGACCTCGGCCTGCCCGAGCTGGACGGCTACGAGGTCGCGCGCCGCCTGCGCGCCCAATGCGGCGCGCACTTGCGCCTGGTCGCGCTGACGGGCTACGGCAGCGAGCAGGACCGCGAGCGCACGCGCGAGGCCGGCTTCGACGAGCACGTGGTCAAGCCGCCCGACCTCGACGAGCTGGAGGCCGCGATCGCCCGCTTCGCTGCCGAGCGGACGCGCTGAGCCGGCGCGGGGGGGGGCGCCGCCCGGCCGCCGTCAGAGCAGCTCGTTGAACAGGTAGAAGGTGTTGTCCTTGAGGCGGTGCCAGAGCCCGCGCTGCTGCCAGGTTTCCAGGCGCAGTTCGACGCAGTGCTGCATGTCGCGCTCGAAGATCTGCTCGAAGCGGCGCGCCAGCGCGGCGTCGTGCAGGCCCAGCGTGATCTCGTCGTTGGTTTCCAGCGAGCGGTCGTCGAAGTTGCTGGAGCCGATGGCGCACCAGCAGCCGTCCACCGTCATCATCTTCTGGTGCAGCAGCGTGGTCTGAAACTCGAAGATGCGCACGCCGGCGGCCAGCATCTTGCCGAAGTTGCGGTGCGCGGCATGCTGGACGACCGGCATGTCCGAGGCCGCGGCCGACGGCACCATCACGCGCACGTCCACCCCCCGCGCCACGGCGCGGCCGAGGGCCTCGATGGCCTCCAGGTCGGGCAGGAAGTAGGGGTTCTGGATCCACAGCCGCTGGCGCGCGACGCAGATGACGAGGTGGTGCAGGATCTTCACCGCCGGCGGCGAGCCCTCCGGCTTGACGCAGGCCAGGTGGACCGCGACCTCACCTTCGCGCTGCAGCACCGGGAACACCGTCTCGCCGACGAAAAGCTCGCCGGTCTCCTCGATCCAGTTCTCGCTGAAGGCATATTGCACCGCCTGCACGGCGGGACCGCGCAAGCGCACGCCGACGTCGCGGAAGTGCTCCTTGGCGTCGCCGTCGCCCAGCCAGCTGTCGACGATGCAATGGCCGCCGAGCATCGCGACGCGGCCGTCGATCACCGCCAGCTTGCGGTGGTCGCGCTCGTTGAACACGCCGATGTTGCGGATGTGCACGGGGTGGTGCATGTCGAACTTGCAGCCGGCCTCCTGCAGCCGGCGCTTGGACTCGCGCCCCATCTTGCTGCCGCCGCGTGCGTCCACCAGCACCCGCACCTCGACGCCGGCGCGACGGCGCTCGACCAGCGCGTCCACCAGGCGCCGGCCGAGCTCGCCGTCCTTCCAGAGGAAGGTTTCGAAGTGCACCGAGTGGCGGGCGGCGGCGATCTCCTCGAACAGGGCCTCGAAAAAGCGGCCGTTCTCGAACACCTCGACGGCATTGCCTTCGATGATCGGACCGTGGGTCAGGCCGGCGAGCGAGCCGATCAGCTCGTTCAGCGGCGCGTCGCAGTCCACCGCCAGGAGCGGGTCGCGGTGGCGCTTGATGGACCAGACGAACAGGATCAGCAGCACCACGGCCGCGAGCAGCACCAGCACCAGCATGCCGGGACCGTCGGGTTTCAGAAAGTCGAGGAAGTCGCTGCTCACGGTGCCGCGCCCGCGCCTGGTGTGCTGATGTGCAGGCGGAACACGGACGTCGACAAAGCGGCAAACCACAAGCGCATGGGCGATCCTCGTCGGGGGACGCTGCGATGCTAACGGAGCCATGCGGAAGCTGCAGCGGGCGGCTCGGGGCCGCGCACACACGGACGCAGCTGTTTCAGACGTGAAGCTTTCGGCCCGCGACGCCACCTGGCCCGAAGGTGGGCAGCGCCGAGACGAGACAGGTCCCGGCCGGTTACATCCGACCGCGGCGCCGGGTCGAAGCGCTCAGGCGGCCTGGAGGCCGGTCTGGCCTGCGCGCCCGAAACGCCGGCTCAGGTCGGTCGCCGCTTCGGCCAGCGGCGCGGGAGCCAGCGAGACGAGCGAGACCTGGACCGCAGGGTCGGAGGCGCCGGGGCTGTGTTTGCGCGATCGCTCGTAGCAGGGGTCGTAGTGGGCGCTGATCACGCGTTCGGACAGCTCCTCGACCCGGCCTTGCGCGGCGAGCCTCTCCCACAGGTCCAGCTCGTCCCCGCCCACCAGGGGCTTGAGCGGTCGCAGCTTCTCGACCATCGCGCGCGGGTCGGCGGCGAGATGCGCGTATTCCTGCTGCAGCAGCCGCACCCGGTCGGGCAGGGGCGCCGAGACCAGGAAAGGCCTGGCGGACCGCATCGCCTGGTAGAGCGCATCGGGCAGCTGGATGTTGCCGATCTTCTTGCTCTCGGCCTCGATCCAGACCGGCGCTGCCAGATCGAAGCGGCGCAACTGCTCGAGCAGCAGGCTGTCGAAGAGTTTCTGGCTCGGCTGCGACCGCCCGGGCAGGGCACCGAGCAGCGAGCCGCGGTGCACCGCGAGGCCCTCCAGGTCCAGCACCTGCTCGCCGGCTTCGCGCAGCGCCTGCAGCAGGCGCGTCTTGCCGCAGCCGGTCGATCCGGCCAGCAGCCGCAGGTCGAGATGCGGCGGCAGCGTCTCCAGGCTGCCCCGCACCCAGCGCCGGTAGTTTTTCCAGCCGCCCTTGATCAGGTCGGTCTTGAAGCCGGTGTTGCGCAGGATTTCGGCCCACACCCCGCTGCGTTTGCCGCCCCGGAAGCAGTAGACGAGGATGCGATCGTCGCGCGTGTAGCGCGACAGTACCGTGCCGATGTGATCGGCGATGTTCCTCAGTGCGTACTGGGAGCCCCGAAGATAGGCCGCATGCGGATTGTCGCGGTAGAGGGTGCCGACCTCGGCGAACTCGACATCGTCCACGACCGGCAGGTTGACGGCCCCGGGGAGGTGGTCCTCGGCGTACTCGCGAGGGGAGCGGGCGTCGATCACGAGCGCGTAGTCGGAGAACTCGCGCACACCGAGTTCTTGGGGATGGACCAGGGGAGTCGGGGACGTTGACATGCAAAACAAGCGCTGAAGACAGGCAGGAGATGGTTCACTGCAAGGCGTGATTGTTGCCTGCCTGCGGGAGGCCGATGCGGCGGCGGAGCTGACGAGGGTAGCTCAGATCGCGCGCGCCGGCCGCGTGCGCCGGCGGCGCCCAGCCAATTCGGTCACGCCGGCGGCCGGGACGATTCCCTCAGGCAAGGCAGCGAGTGTCGGCAAGCAGGCGGGGAAGCCGCAGTGCCGGAAGTCATGGGCGGCACTGCAAGGCGAAGAAGGGCGGGGCTGGCGCCCCGCCCGACGGCCCCGGGGAGGGGCCGCGCGGTAGCTCTTCTACCGCAGTGGAAGGCCGAAAAAAGTCAGGCGCCGAAGACGAAGTCGGCGTTGGTCAGGGAGCCCGCAACGGCGGGGTCGACGCTGCCGAGCAGCAGGGCGTCGTTGCCGGTGGGCGTGGTCGGGTTGTAGAAGATCTGGCCGGTGGCGGTGTTGACGTAGATGCCGCTGGCGGCGCCCGCGGCGTTGGGGTTGCTGTCCGGGGGGGAATTTGAAGAAGGAGCCGGCAGCCAGCGGATTGCCGGGTGTTGCTCCACCGGCAAAGGCCACGCCGACCAGGCCGGGATCGAGCGCGCCCGCGAGGCTCGCATCCAGCGCGTTGGACAGCACGATGGTGTCGTCCGCCACGACGAAGTCGAGGATGGCGTCGGCATTGCCCGCGCCGGAGAGCGAGAAGACGAAGCTGTCCTGCCCGTTGCCGCCGGTGAGCGTGTCGACGCCGGCACCGCCGTTGAGCGTGTCGATGCCGGCACCGCCGTTCAGGGTGTCGTCGCCGGCGCCGCCGTTCAGCACGTCCTGGCCGTTTTGACCGTTGAGCGTGTCGATGCCGGCACCGCCGTTGAGGGTGTCCGCACCGTTCTGGCCGTCCAGCGTGTCGTTGTCGGCACCGCCGTTGAGGGTGTCCGCGCCGATGCCCCCGTCGATCAGGTCGTCGCCGTCACCGCCGTTCAGGGTGTCGTCGCCGTTTTCGCCGTACACCTCGTCGTTGCCGCCTTCGCCGTTGAGGGTGTCGCCGCCGTTGCTGCCCCACAGCTCATCGACCCCGGCACCGCCGTTGAGCGTGTCGAGGCCGTTGCCCCCCCACAGGGTGTCGTTGCCGACGCCGCCGTTGAGCGTGTCGTTGCCGTTGCCGCCGTGCAGCGTGTCGTTGCCGGCGCCGCCGGAGAGGGTGTTGGCGGCGTCGTTGCCGGTGAGGATGTTGTTGAGCGCGTTGCCGGTGCCGTTGAGCGCGCCGGCCACCGTGCTGTCGAGCGTGAGATTCTCGAGGTTGTTGCCCAGCGTGTAGTTGGCGAGGCGCGAGACCACGGTGTCGGTGCCTTGGCCTGCGGCTTCGACCACCACGTCGCCGATCGAGTTGACGTTGTAGGTGTCGTTGCCGGCGAAGCCGACCATGACGTCCTCGCCGGCGGACCAGTTGGCATTCAGGATGGAGCTGGGATCGTCGCTGTCGTCGACCAACACATCGTTGGCGGCGGTGCCGTTGATGATTGCCATTTTCATCTCCTTTTTCGGGATGGCCCGGACACGGCGGGCGCCGCGCCCCCGCCGTGTCCGAGGCACGGCGGCTGCACGGGAGGTGCAGGGAAATGGGACAGTAGGTCACGGCCGGGACGCCGACAACGGCAACTGTTGGCAGTTGCGCCGGGGCCGGTGGTGGAGGCAGGAGCGCGTCTTGGGATAATGGCCGGTTTTCCTTGCCGCCATGGCGGCGATTTTTCCGTCATGGAATCCATGCCGGCGCTGCCTGCCTGACCCAACGACCGCGTTTTGATGAGTTCGATCACGTTCTTCGAAGGAGAGCGGCACACCTTCTTCCGCCCCTTGCACAGCTCGCGTCGGGAACTGGTGGTCGCGTGCCTGCGTGCCCTGTACGAAAGGCTGCACGGGCCGGCCGCCGATTACGCGCATAACCTCACCCGCGAAACGCTCAAGGAGCTGCTGCTGCCGGTGGTGCGCGAGCACCTGGAGGCGGTGGAGGCCGATGGCGAGCCGGATGAGTTCAACGGCGCCGAAAGCCGCGACCCGCAGCAGCTGACCTCGCTGCTGATGCGGGTGCTGCTGCGCGACGGCTGGCTGGAGCAGTTCCCCGACCGCCAGGGCCTGGTGACGGCCTTTCGCTTTTCGCGCCCGGGAGTGCTGTTTGCCGAGGTCTTCTGGTCGCTCAACCGGCCCAGCCAGAGCCGCCAGCGCAACATGCGCAGCTGCCGCAACTCGCTGGACGCGGCCCTCGCCGAGCGCGGCGACGCGCACGACCTGGTGGACGCCTACGAATACGCGGTGCAGGTCAACCGCGACCTGTCCGAGGGCATCGACTATTTCCAGGAGCTGCTCAGGCGGCTGATGCGCGAGGCCACCCTGCATTCGCAGTGGGACGAGTTTGTCGAGTTTCTGGAGCGCTTTCGCCGCAACTACTCCAAGCAGCTCACGGCCGACAACGCGACACTCAACCGCGAGGCGATCCGCCAGAAGCTGGAGCGCCTGCGCAGCGAGGTGCCGGGGCCGAAACGCCAGCGCATGGAAGAGCAGCTGCACGACATCGCCCAGTGGGCGGTGCGCGAGCACACCGGCGGCTCGGTCTACGACTGGCTGCTCGACCGCATCGATGATGTGGTCAACGCGGCCTGCGAATCCAAGCAGCCCGGCTTCATCAAGGCGATGGACAGCTACCTGAAGCGGGTCGCGGGCCTGGTGCAGCAGTCGATGATGCTGCGCTCGGGGCAGAACCGGCATGCCTGGCTGGCGGCGATCCAGAAACTGTCGGCGCTCGAGCTGCCGCGCCAGGAGCGCCTGCTGGCGGCCATCGGCGAGCGCCTCTCCTTCGTCGAGCTGCGCTTGCTCGATCCGTCGAGCTTCAGGCTGCGCTCCGCGGTGCAGCGGCGCAAGGCGGTGACGGTCTCGATCCAGCCGCGCCCGAGCCGCGAGGCGCGCCTGGAGGCGGCGATGAAACGCGCCGAGACCGAGGCTTTCGCGGTCGCCAACGAGGAGCTGGCCGACAAGCTGCGCGAGGACCTGAAGCTGTTCCGCCACCCGATCCGCCTTTCCTCGCTGCCGGTGGGCAGCGCCCGCGAGCTGCTGCAGGTGATGCAGGCGGTCGAGGCGGTGCGCAACGCGCGCGGCCGCGACCTGGTGGCCCGGCCGCTGCCGGGACGGCTCGACAACGAGTACTTCAGCGGCGCCGACTACGAAATCGATTTGAAGAAGTAAAGAGATGAGCTTGACGACCTCCGTGCAGGAACAGCTTGCACAAGCCAACCTTTCGCGCGAACGATTCCGCGAACTCATCACGCGGCTCTTGTCCTGGGGCGTGCTGGTGCGCGACGAGGACCGCACCGAGCAGCTGCTCTACGACGACGCACGCCGCGTCGAGGGCCTGCTGTCGGACTACTTCGACCTGGCCGGCCTGCTGCTGCACCATGACAGCAACGCGCAGTTCTTCCGCCTCTACGGCCCGGGCGCCGTGGTCGACGGCCTGCCCGAGGACACCCTGGAGCCGGTGCCTTCACTGAAGGCGCGCGTCTCGGCCGACTTCGTCGCCGCGGCGCTGGCCTTGCGCTTCCTCTACCAGGAGCGCCTCAACGGCGGCTACATCGACCCCCAGGGCGAGGCGCTGGTGAGCTTCGAGGACCTGGCGGCCACCTTGCAGACGCAGATCAAGCGGCCGCTGCCGGCCGGCACCACCGACCGCATGGCGCTGCTGGCCGAGCTCAAGCGCCACCGGCTGCTGCGTTATGCCTCGACCTTCTCGATCGCCGACGAGGACGCCTACCTGGCGATCCGCCCGACCATCCTGGGCGTGGTGAGCAACGACGCGCTGGCTGCGGCGCTGGAGGCCGAAGGCCGCATCGAAGCCGAGTCCGAGGCTGCAGCCGAGCCGGCAGCCGGGGCCGCCCAGGCCGAAGGAGTCGCATCATGAAGCTGGACCGGCTGGTGCTTGTCAACTGGGGCCAGATCCGCCCCGGCGACTACGAAATGGGCAACATGACGCTGCTGACCGGCGAGACCGGCTCGGGCAAGTCCACGATGCTCGATGCCTTGCAGACCGTCATGACGGCGGCCTACAAGGGCATCTTCAACTACAACCCCGGCCAGGACGAGGTCAGCCAGGACCAGCGGCGCGGCAAGTCCAAGCGCACGCTGGAGTCCTACGTGGTGGGGGCCGAGTACAGCAAGTTCTCGCGCCCCGACGGTGCGCAGGGCTACATCGCCGCGGTGTTCCGGCCCGACGGCGACGAGGAGGAGCTGCGGCCCTTCACCGCCCTGGTGGCCGCCTCGGCCCGCGTGGAAGGGCCGGCCGAGCGCCGCCAGGCGCAGCTGGAGCGCCTCGAACTGGTCATCGTCGATGACGCGGTGTTGAGCTACCGCGACTTCCTCGAGGACGCCCAGGCCGGCGAGTGGGTGCCGGTCGACGCCGTGGTGCGCCGGCTGAAGGCGAAATACCCGCGCGTGATGGTCTACGGGCAACTGAAGAAGGACTATCTGTGCGGCCTGTTCGGCCGCTTCCGCGGCCGCAGCAGCACCGGCTGGGAGGAGGCCGCAGGCGCGGCGCGCGCCTGGTGCCAGTCGATCGCCTACCGGCCCATCGGCTCGGTGCACGAGCTGGTGCGCGACGAGATCCTGGAGTTCGACGCCAAGCTGCTGCAGGAAAGCATCGAGCGTATCGGCGGGCTGATGCGCCAAGTCACCCATCTCAAGCAGGAAGGCTCGCGCCTGCAAGCCAGCGTGGCGCGCCTGAGCGAGTTGCATGGCCTGGTGCGGCAGACCACCGGCGCCTTCGAGCAGCAGGTGCAGCACGACCTGCTGCTGGCGCGCCTGCAGTTGCAGGCCGACGAGGAGGCTCAGGCGACGCGTGCCCGCCAGATCGAGGACGACCGGACGCTGATCCAGCAGGAAGCCGCCAAGATCGCCGGCTGGCAGGCCCGGCGCGCCTCGCTCGACGCCAGCCGCATCGGGCTGGAGGCCCGCAAGCTGGGCATCGCCGCGCATGCCCAGAAAGAAGACCTGGACAAGCAGCTGCAGGGCGCGACCCAGACCGCGCGCGTCACGCTGGAAGGTCTGAGCCGTGCGCTGATGGCCGCCGGCTTGCTGGACCAGACCGCCCGCCAGCTGAGCGGGCGTGACCTGCCCGAGGACTTTCCCAAGCTGCGCTCCGCGGTGAAGCGGGTGGCCCGCACCTTGGCCGCCACCTCGCTGGACCGGCTGGCCGACTACCAGGATGCGGTGACCGCAGCGGCCGGCGACGCCGAGCTCAACAGCGCGCGCCTGCAGCAGCTGGCGCAGGCCTTCGACGGCGCCAACACCGGCATCGAGGCCGTGCACGCGGCGCTGGTGGGCCCACAGGACAGCGTTTCGCTGGCGGTGGCGGCCGAGGAGGTCGCGCTGGCACAGCGGCTGGAGGAGGCCCAGCGCGCGGTGCGCGAGCTGGGTGCGCGCAAGTCGCGCCTGGTGGCCGGCGGCGGCAACTACCCGCCGCAGGTGGCGCGTGCGCTGGACCTGATGCGCGAGTCGCTGCCGCAGGCCCATGTGCAGGTGCTGTGCGACCTGATCGAGCCGCTGTCGCCCGAGTGGCAGCCGGCCATCGAGGGCTATTTGGACCATGCGCGCTTCAACTTCGTCGTCGATCCCGACTGGGAGACCCGCGCGATCGACTTCGTGCAGGCGCGCGGCTTGCGCTCGAAGGTCATCCAGGGCTCGCTGTGCCTCAAGCGCGCCAACCCCGGTCTGGTGCCGGCCGACTCCATCATCCACGAGCTCAAGACCGCCAACCCGGTGGCCGAGGCCTACCTGGTGGAGCAGTACGGGGGGGTGGTCAAGGTGCGCTCCTCCGAAGAGCTGCGCCGCACGCCGCGCGGGCTGACGCGCGACGGCAAGGGCAGCGGCTCGCGCACCCTGTTCGCCACCGAAAACCGCGAGCTGGTGTTCGGCCGCCACGCCCGCGAGGCCGCGCTGGCCCAGGCGGGCGGCGAGCTGGAGCGCGCCGAGCAGGATGTGCAGCGCCTGCAGACGCTGGCGTCCGAGCTGCAGGGCATCAAGCGCCCGCTGCAAAGCCTGCGCGAGCCGCGTTTCGAGGCGGCGCCGCTGACCGAGGCGGCCCGCATCATCGATGCCGCGCGCCGCTCGCTGTCGCAGCTCAATCTGGCCGAGCTGAACGACCTGGAAACCGAGATCGGCCGCATCGTGGCCGAAATCCAAGCTTACGAAGCCAACATCGAGGCCGCGCAGCGCGAGATGAACCGGGCCGAAGCGCGCATCGAGGCCGCCGAGCAGGCGATCCGGCAGATCCGCCAGGGCCAGGACGCCCGCTTCCAGGCCCGCGAGGTGCAGATCGGCCGCCTCAAGCGGCTCTGCGAGGCCAACCCCGAGCGCAACTACAGCGTGCTCTCGGAGGAGGTCGAGGACATGCTCAAGGCCGGCACGCCGGACCTCGACGCCCTCCGGCGCAAGCTCGAGCTGCTGAACAAGCAGCCCGATCAGTTGCTCGGCGAGGTGCGCGAGTCGCTGGCGGCCTACAACAGCCAGTGCCGCGCCGAGGAGCGCTTCGCGGTGGCGCTGCCGCACCACCATGACGGTGCCACCTTCGATGCCAATTACGCCCCGCTGGTGGCGCTCGGGCGCTCGGTGCAGGAAACGCTGGACGGCCTGCGCAGCATCGGCCTGTACCACAATCGCAGCGAGCTGGAGAAGGCGGAGAAGTCCTTCCACGACGTCTTCACCAAGCAGTTCTGCGTCGAGATCAAGAGCCGGGTGGAGGACGGCATCCGCACCCTGCGCCAGCTCAACAACGAGCTGCGCAACCTGAGCTTCGGGCCCGACCGCTTCGACATCGACTGGTCGCGCTGGGAGCCGGAGTTCGAGGACTACTACGCCTTCTTCAAGGCGGTGGCCGAGCTGGCCGACGCGCCCGAGACGGTGGACCTGTTCGGCGAGGTCGCGCTGTCGGCGCGCCATGTGCAGGTGCGCGACCGGCTGGTAAAACTGCTGCTGGACGAAGACCAGGAGCGCGCCACCAAGGAGCTGATGCGCATCGCCGACTACCGCAACTACCGCCGCTACGAGATCTGGAACGAGTCCGACAGCGGCGGCCGCATCCGCCTGTCGGAATGGGGCACCGGCTCGGGCGGTCAGCTGGAGACGCCCGCCTACATCGTGCGGGCCGCGGTCGTGACCAACCGGCTCAAGCTGTTCGAGAAGGGCCCCAGCCTGAAGCTGCTGGCCAACGACGAGAGCTTCTCGAAGATGGACGAGCCGCGCGCCCGGGCGGTGCTCGGCTTCCTGCGCGACAAACTGGACCTGCAGGTCTTGAGCGCGATGCCGACCATGAAGGCCGGCAGCCTGCGCGACGAGTTCACGCGCGAGTACAGCTTCACGCGCCTGAAACCGATCGACAACGGCGAGTTGGACTTCATCTCCGACTGCGACGAGCGCCTGCTCAAGGGCGACCGCATGCGCGAGCTGTGGCGGCGCCAGCGCGAACTGGCGCGCGAGCAGGCACGGCTGGCCTTCGAGGCGGCTGAAGGCGAGGACGAGCCGGCGCTGCAGCCGGCCCCGGCTTCTTGAACCGGCGGGCGCGTCAGCGAGGCGGACGCCGCGCCGACCCCATCAGCACCTGCCGCTCCTGCTCGAGCTGCGTCACCAGGCGCTGCAGCTGGGCCTGGGCGGCCGGTGCCAGGTCGACGAAACGACAGCCGACGTGGAACTGCTCGCCGAGCAGGTGCGAGCGGAAGGCACGGCAGAGGCGGATCTCCAGGTCGGCGACGAGGATCTCGTCGTCGCCCAGTTCCAGCTTCACCTTGGGCAGGCGGCGGCCGATGTAAAAGCGGGGCGCGTCCTGGGGCGAAGCCCGCAGTCCGACGCCGCCCAGCGAGAGGTCGTAGACGTTCAGCTCGTAGGGCTGGCCGTTGAGAGAAAACTCCGCGACATAGGGCCGGCCCAGTGGTGCGTCGAGCCGGTGGAATTCGCGCCGTTGCAGGCGGATCAGCTCGCTCGGCAGGGGCGCCGACAGGCGCCAGGGGCGGCTCGGCTCGGCGTGCCGCGGGGTGTCCAGCATGAACTGCAGCTTGACGCCGTGCTGCACCGCCACCAGCAGCAGCAGCCCGTCCGCCATCGGCTCGGCGGCGTCGGCTTCGAACACCAGGCAGCCGGCCTCCGGGTCCACCGCGAGCAGGCGGCCTGGCACGGCGGGCCGGCCCTCGGTCGGGTGCGCGGCCACCGCAACACCGGGCGCCACCAGGGCTTGCAGGGCGGCCGCGATGTCGGCGCGGTCGGCGAGGCGGTAGGGGCCGATGTCGACATCGTCGGCGATCGGCTCGAAGGCGGCCTCGGCGCGAGGCGGGGGGGGAAAGGACGGGCCCACGTCAGGTCTCGGTGTGCTTGGAACAGGCCGGGCGGTGCAGTCCCCCGGGGCCGCCCGAGCTTAACTGCGCCGCCGGCGGCCGCTGCAGGGGCGACTTGCATGAAACGAGCACTGCGTCACTGAGCCGGCCGCTGCGTGACCCGCGCGAGGGCCTGGAAGGCCGTGGCGGCGGTTCAGGGCGGGCTTTCCTGCTCCTCCAGGAGGCTGCGCAACACCTTCACCCGCTGCATCAGCTTCTGCGCCCGGACGTCCTCGGCCTTGGCACGGCGGTCCTCGCCGAGCAAGCGCAGCGACTGCGCCATTTCCTGAGCGAGCAGGGCTTCCTCCTGCTGGGACCGCACGGCGGACCACAGGCTCTCCTCGGTGGCGCTGCGCTGCGCATCGCGCAAGGCCAGCTCCGAGAAGGCGTGCCCGGTGTGGCAGCGAAAGCGCGGGCGCTCCCCGTCCTTGATCCGCCACAGCGAGCCACCGCAGTCGGGGCAGGTCAGCGAAGAGGGCGAGGCGATCTTCTTCAGTTCCTCCACGGAATGTCCCTCCAGCAGACTGATGGCGTTCTCTACGAGCAAGGTTTCCGGCACGGCGACCGGGGGCAAGGCGAGCTCTTCACGGGTCAATTGCTCCAGCAAGGCCGGTATCTCGGCCAGCGGGCTCGCTTGGGCGGTCCGGACCGCCCGCAGCGCACTGTCCGGCATTTCAGGGGCGAAGGCCTCGGCCGGGTCCTGCACGACCACGACGCCACCGCACTCGGCCACGGCCCGGGCGCCGTCGCTGCCGTCGTCCAGGTAGCCGGTCAGCACGACGCCGACGACACGCGGCCCGTACTCGACCGCGGCAGAGCGAAACAAGGGGTCGACCGCCGGGCGGCTGTGGTTCTCCTTGGGGCCGCGTGTCAGCCGCAGGGTGTCCCGGGCCACCAGCAGGTGGTGGTCCGGCGGCGCGACATAGATGCGGCCGGGCAGCACGGCTTCCCCGTGCCGCGCACGGCAGGCCGGCAGCGGGCCGGCCCGTGACAGCAGGGCCGGCAAGGTGCTGTGGTGCGCGCCGACATGCAGCACGACCAGCAGCGTGGCCGGGAAGTCGGCGCTCAATCCGGCGACCAGGCGTTGCAGCCCGACGACGCCGCCGGCGGAGGCGCCGATGACAACCACGTCACGCCGAGCCACGTGTGTCGCCGCGGGTCAAGTGCGGCGGCATGTGCGGCGCCTGCGGGCTCTCGGGCGATACCCAGCGCAGCACCAGCTTGCGCAGATCGGCGAGCACGAAGGGCTTGGGCAGGACCGCGTCCATGCCGGCGTCCAGGCACTGGCGCCGCTCCTCGGCGGAGGCGCCGGCCGACAGGCCGACGATGCGGGTGGCGTGCTGCCCCTTGGCCGCCTCCAGCGCCCGCAGCGCGCGCGCGACGGCGCGGCCGTTCATGTAGGGCATGTGGTAGTCCACCAGGAGGAGGTCGAAACAGCCGTCGACAGCGGTCTTCAGGGCCGAAACACCGTCGGCCGCCAGCGTCACCGAGCAGCCGAAGCTCTCGAGGGCGGCCTGGGCGGTCATCGTGCTGACCGCGTCGTCGTCGGCCAGCAGGACCCGCAGCGGGGTCCCGTCGAGGTCCTTCGGTGCGGCATGTCTGCTGCCCGAGGGAAACGACGGGAAGGGGGTGTTCATAGGATCCCTCCTTTCCTTGGGCGCCAGGCGCAGGGGGAAGGAAAAAGATAACACCGGCCGCCCTGGCTCACCGAGTAACCCTTGCTGCGGAGGTGCAGCCGCGGGTTCCGGGCGCCGGCAGCATCGGGCGGCCGGCGTGAAGAACTTCCGGCCTACCCGCCGCGGGCCCGCTACACTTGCGCCGCCCCGCATACCGCGAGGGCCGCACTCCGCAACAGCGGAGGCGAAGTTTGCAATTGGAAGTACCCAGAGAATGAATCGCGTTGAACTCATCGAAAAGATCGCCTCCGAGCACGAACTGACCAAGGCGGCCGCAGGCCGTATCCTGGACACGGTGGTGGACAGCATCGTGACGGCCGTGAAGAAGGGCGACAGCGTGCAACTGATCGGTTTCGGCACCTTCAAGCGCGCCGACCGCGCGGCTCGCACTGGCTTCAATCCCCAGGCCGGCAAGGCGATCAAGATCCCCGCGACCAAGGTCCCGAAGTTCGTCCCGGGCGCCAAGTTCAAGGCCGCCGTGGATCCCAAGGCCGCCAAGCGCAAGGCCGCCAAGTAAACCGTCCTCCCGGCATCGGCCGCCTGCAGGCGGCCATGCTTGACGCCGCTGCATGGAGCGGCTGCGCTGCCGGGCCGGTGGTCCGGCAGCACCTCCGGCCTTGACGCCGGATCTCACTGCGTGACGGGCGGATGCTCCGGCCAGCTCAGGCGCGCAGGTGCCATGCGCTGCATCGCAGCCTGTGGCCGGCGTGCCTCCAGCCCTCGCGTGTTCATCGCATACACCAGGGTGGCGTAGGCCACCGCATCGGCGTTGATCTCCAAGGCGGTGCGGTTCACGTTGGCGATCGTGTCGCAAGCGAGGTGGTAGCACCGGTCATAGGCCTGCCCCGCGGTACCTCCCCAAAGGGCCGCGTCACTGGCGCTCTTGATCTCTTCGGCACCGGTGAACAGGCCACCTGACGGGATGCCGGCCTCGATGAAGGGGCCGTAGTCGGAGCGGCCGGAAAAATCGGTGCCCCTGAAGCGGATGCCGCGCTGGCGATAGAAGCTCTCGAAGGTCTTCTCGATCAGCTCGGAGCCGGCCGGGCCGGGTCCCGCGCCGACCTGGTCGGAGTTGTCGCCGTCGTAGATGAAGTAGCCGGGGTTGGGCGAGCCGATCATGTCGAAGTTGAGGTACAGCGCGATCTTGTCCCGTTCGGCCTGCGGCAGCTGCTCGACATACCGGGTCGAACCCACCAGGCCCGACTCCTCCGCGCCCCACAGCGCAAAACGCAGCTTGTTGCGCGTCTTGATGCCGGCCATCTGGACCGCGGTCTCCAGCACCGCGGCGCTGCCGGTGCCGTTGTCGTTGATGCCCGGGCCCTCGTTGACCGAGTCGAGGTGGGCACCGGCCATCACCACCTTGGACGGGTCGCCGCCGGGCGACTCGGCGATGACGTTGCTGGTGGTGGCGAGGCCGCGGAAGGTGTCGGTCTTGAGTCGCAGCACCAGGCCTGCGGTGGCCGCAAGCTGCTGGCCCAGTGCCTGGCTCACCGAGGTGACCGGCAGCTCCAGCGCGAAATCGCTGCCCAGCGTGCCGTTGAGGTCACCGGGCACGTTGTTGTAGACCACCACCCCGGTGGCCCCGGCGGCGTGGGCGTTGCTGGCTTTCAGCGCGAAGGTGCAGGTGCCACGGCTCACCAGCGCGATGCGCCCGGCCGGGAAGCCAGCGAAGTCCGCCGCCTCGCAGCCGGTGGGCGCGCCCGAAGGCAGGCTGACCGGGGCGCTGACATCGCCGCTGCCCGAGTAGGCCATGATGCGGTTCTCCAGCACCCGGGCGGCGGGTGCGAGCTGCTGCAGCACGCTGGGGCTGCGGGTGACGAAGGTCTGGAACTGGAACTCCTGGCGCCGCACCAGGTAGCCCGCTTCGCGCAACACCCGCTCGGCATAGGCAACCGACTGGTCGTAGCCCGTGGTGCCGGCAACGCGAGTGCCCTGGTTGGCATCCGCGACCTGCTGCAGCGCCTGCAGGTGGGCCATCACGCCATCGAGCGTCACGCAGTCGAGCAGGGCCTTCATGACGTTGTTGCCGCTTGCCGCACAGCCCAGGCGGGGCGCCTGCGGGGCGGCGGGCAGGCCGGCGGCGGCCTCGTCGCCGCCGCCGCTGTCACCGTCGCCACCTCCGCAGCCGGCCAGCGTCAGCACGACGGCCGTCATGGATGCGCCCAGCCAGGGCAGGCGCTTGGGGTGGGGATACGCATGTGTCTGCTGCATCGTCTTCTCCTTCTCCTTGAGTACCGTGTGTGCGGTGAGTCGCGACGCTCCCGGTCGGACCGACGCAAGAGCGGCTGTTGAGGGGCTGAAGGAGTATTCGTGGGTGAAAGGCGGAGCCGCCTTGTCAAGCCGTAACGCAGCCGTTCCAGTCGGCCGCTTCTGGCCGCGTGATGGCCCTCAGGACAGCGCGACCCGGTGGCTGGTCTGCACGCCGGCCGGGGCGTCGGTGTCCTGGTCGAGCTCTTGGCCGGTCTCTGCGCTCGTCCGGGAGCCGGCCTCGACACCGGCGGCCGGGCTGCGGCGCAGGCCCTGCTGGACCAGGGCCTGCGAGAGCCAGCGCGCTGCTTCGAGCGCCTCGGAGGGATGCAGGTAGCTGCGGCCGGTCCACACCGGCCGCCGGCGGCAGGGCAGGCCGTCGTGAACGCCCTCGATGCGGGCGGCGGCAAAGTACTCGTGGCGGCTGCCCATGGCCAGCGGCTGCAGCGTGAGGCCGCCCATGCGGAAGGACGGGCCCTCGATCAGGTCGCGCGCCGCCGGCACGCGGGAGGGGGTGGGCGACGGCTCGGAGCTGTCCTCCCAGCGCAGTTCGGAGTTGGCGGCTTCTTCCGGATCGAGCAGGGACTGGTGCTCCCAGCGCTCACGTGCCAGCCGGAGTGCCTGCTCCGACAGCAGCGAGGGCCGCAGCACCAGCAGGCGCGCGGCGCAACGCTCGATCCACGCCGTCTTGACGCGGTGTGTCATGGATGTCCTTGGTTTTGTCGTGGTGGGGCGGCTTGCACGCGCGTGGCTGAGCACCGGGGGCCGCGGGGGGCCGGCATCTCGGCCGGCCTGAAGCTGTACGAATATACAGTGTTTCCTGGGGCGCAGGAACCTGTCGATCACGACATGTGTGACACGGTGATAAGGGGCGGGAGTTCAGGAGAAGGCCGTGCAGGCCAGGGTGGCTCGCGACCGGACGCTGACCAGGAGAAGTCGGCAGGATCGCCGAAGGCGGCCGGCTGTCCTGTCCGGCAGGGAAGGGCTGCGCCGGCGCGCAGCCCTCACCGCTCAGCGCTGGGTACCGCTGGTGTTGCCCGTCGAGCCGGTGTTTCCGGTGCCACCCGCCTCTGTGCCGGTGGCTGCCTTGTCCTTGTTCTTGCGCTTCTTCTCGTCGGCGCTCTTGCCGGTGCTGCCGGTCGCGCCCTTGGTGCCGGCGCTGCCCTGCGTGGCAGTGTCCTGCGTGCCGGTGCCGCCGGCCGCGGCGGGTTCCGGCGACCCTGGCCCGCTGCGGCCTGCCCCCTGGGATGAGGTGCCGGTGCCCGCACCGGTGCTGCCGCCGGCGCCGGTCTGCGCTGCGACGGCGGATGCCAGGGCGGCGATCAGCACGGACAGGGAAAGTCGGGCCAGTGATGCTTTGCTCATGGGTATAACTCCTCGATGTTGAAGGCCGCAGCGCCGGCGGCGTGCGGTCATGGGCGACAGCAAGCCACGTGCGCGCATGCGGCAAGGCGCGGCGCCGCCGCGCCACGCCGGGTGCAGGAGGGGCGTGCAGGGGTGGTTCCGGGGTTTCATCTTCCTGGCAGAAGGTGTAGGGTCTACGCGCCGTGTAGCGCATACCGAGGCGCCGCCGGGCACGCCGACCGAGGCCGGGAGGGTGCCGGCCGGGGCGGCGCAGTACGGCCCGGGTTCTGGCCGCGAAACTTCCCTGCCGTCCTTGCCGGGGTCCGCGTCGCGCAGGAACAGACCTTGCAGTGGTGACACAGAACCACGGAGGAGATGGATGTACCACAGAGACAGCCGGAGTGCATCGCAGCGGCCGTCGAGTCCGGTCCGGCCGCCCCAGGGCCGCCTTCCGGCCCACGCTTTGATCGTCGATGACGACGGGCCCACAGCGGAGACGCTGGCCCGGCTGGTCGCCACCGAGGGCTACTCCACGGCGACCGCGCGCAGCCTGCAGGACGCACGCCTGCAACTCGCCCGGCGACGGCCCGACGTGGTGCTGCTGGACCTCCGCCTGCCGGACGGCAGCGGCATGGAGCTGCTCAATGCCAAAGAGGCCTTGGACCAGGTGCCGGTCGTTTTCGTCACCGCGTATGCCAGCGTCGAGACCTCCATCGAGGCGCTGCGGCGTGGCGCCGCCCACTACCTGACCAAGCCGGTGCGCATCGCCGAGCTGCAATCGCTGCTGAGCAGCATCGCCCGTGCCCCGTCCGGCATGCCGCCCGCCGCCGCAGCGGTGTCCGTGCGCGCCGGCCCGAGCGTGCACGCGGCGGAACGGCCGGCCTCGGCGGCCCATCGTCTGCTCGGCACGGCGCCCGACATGCAGACGCTGCGTCGCGCGATCGCAAAGGTGGGGCGCAGCGACCTCCCGGTGCTGATCGAGGGCGAGACCGGCGTCGGCAAGGAGCTGGTGGCCCAGGCCATCCACGAGGCCAGCCGGCGTGCCGGCAAGCCCTTCCTGGTGGTGCATTGCGGCTCGCTCTCGCCCCAGCTGATTGAAAGCGAGCTGTTCGGTCACGAACGCGGCGCCTTCACCGGCGCGCACGAGCGCCGCCGCGGGGTGTTCGAACTGGCGCACGGTGGCGCGCTGCTGCTCGACGACGTGACGGAGATGCCGCCGGAGCTGCAGGTCAAATTGCTGCGCGTGCTGGAGGACGGCAGCTTCCGGCCGGTCGGTGCGGTCGAAGCCATGCGCAGCGACGTGCGGCTCATCTCGGCGAGCAACTGCAGCGTGGATGAAGCCGTCCGCCGCGGCCGGCTCAGGGACGACCTGCTCTACCGCCTGAAGGTCTTCCCGCTGCGCGTGCCTTCGCTGGCCGAGCGCATCGAGGACTTGCCCCTGCTGGCCGAAAGTTTCCTGGCCGAGTGCCGGGCGCGCGAGGGTGTGCAACGCAGCTTCTCCCGGGAAGCGCTGCAACGCCTGTCGCGCCACAGCTGGCCCGGCAATGTGCGCGAGCTGCGCAACGCGGTGCAGCGGGCCTTCCTGATGGCCAGCGGCCCCGTGATCCAGGCGCGGGACATCGAGCTGATGCCGCTGTGCCGCAGCCACGACGGGGGCGACCCGCAACTCACCGTGCAGCTGCCGCTGGGCATGCAGCTCGCCGACGCCTACAAGGCGGTGACGCTGGCAACCTTCAGGATCTGCAGAGGGCACCGCAACCGCACCGCACGTCTGCTGGGCATCAGCAAGAAGACACTCTACAGCCGCCTGGTCGACTACCGTCTGCAGGACGTGCCCGATCCCGGCTCCGAAGAGGAGCCGGCCGACGGCGACGCCACCGAGGGCCGGCCTTCGTAACCACGCCGTGAACCGCACAGGAGTTTCCCGATGCAAAGACAGGACAAGCAAGTGCCACCCGGGCAGCCCGACCTCGGCGCCCCGCCGAGACAGAACACGCCGCATCCCGACGTGCCGCAGGTCGACCTGTCCGTGGAGTCGGTGGCGGGCGAGGAGGATCCGGGTGCCGGCATGGACATGTCGGTCGGCCAGGGCGGCCTGACACCCGGGGATGTCCGGGCGCTGCACCACGAGGAGCCGCCGCCTGCGGGCAAGACGGCTCGGCACTGAACCGGCGGCGCCGGGCTGGCAAGCGGCCCGACGCCGCCAGCGTCAGGGCGCGGGCGGCAGGATCTCCCGCACCGAAGGCAGCGCGAAGTCGATGCGCTGGTAGCCGTCAACCCGCAGGGTGGACAGCGGTCCGGCCCAGCGCACCAGCTTGGAGTACTTGCCCGTGCTCTGGCCCTCGACATCGATGTATTCGCTGAACAGCCGCCACTGGTTGCGCGGCCGCCCGTCGGCGTCGAAGGGGGTGGTGTCGAGGTAGAGGCGGTTGACCACACGCAGCCGGCTGGTGGGGTCGTTCCAGCTGACGAACTTGAGGCCGATCCAGCTGTTCTCGGTCAGCGAGGCGTCGAACTTCGGCGTCAGCTTCACGTAGTCGTAGTCGGGATGCGTCAGCTCCTTGGCGAAGCGCGCCACCCGGCTGCCGCCGGCCGGGCCGAGTGTCATCATCACCGTGGAGGCGGCGTCGGGCCGGCCGCTGCTGTGCGAGCCGCCGCGGATCTTCATCTGCAGCTGGGCTCGCTCCGCGTCCAGCAGCTGATGCACCCGCAGGTAGACCGTGAACTCCTGGTTCTTGAAGTCGGCGCTGCTGCCCAGGTAGCCCTTCTGGTTCTTCCAGGTGTAGTACTGCTCGCCTTCCTTCGCGAGCAGGTGCAGGCGCATGGTCCAGCCGCTGCCCCCGCTGGCGTAGTTGAGCGGGTAGGACTCGGTGTTCCAGTAGCGCAGCACGCCGGCGGTTTCGGGCCAGGCTTTCTGCTTTTTCTCGAGGTAGATGGTGCGTGTCGTGTTGGGGTCCTGGTTGCCCAGCCGGCGCGTGGTGCCCTTGGTGGCCGAGGGGAACAACATCTGCACACCGTCGGCGTCGACGCCTTGCTGCGGTGGCGGGGCCGGCGGCGGCGGGTTGCCGTCGGCTGCGTCGATGCGGAAGCTGTCGCCGTAGACCTTCCATTGCAGCGGCAGCTGCAGGTCGAGGTTGCCCTTGCGCAGGAACACACGCTGGGCGGTGTCGACGCGGCTGGTGTCGCTGTGCGCCTCCTCGGTTTTCATCGCCGCGACGCGCGCGTCGAGGAAGGCGTTGAGATAGTCGACCTCGTTGCCGCCCAGGGCCGGCGGCTTGGCCTTGCGCAAGGCCTTCTTGCGGATGCCGCCGAAGCTGCTGCTGTCGGGGCCCGGGCCGTGCATCACCATCGCGTCGTAGTAGATGAACTGGCCCAGCGCGCGCAGGCCGTCCTGCTTGGCCTGCTGCACCGCGGGGTTGAAGTAGACGCTGTCGCGCAGCGCGTCCTGCGACTGGCGGAAGGCCGGGTCCTGCGCGGCCTTGCGCCAGTCGGAGGTGAAATGCGGGTCCAGGCCTGCGTGGGAGTCGGAGCCGTAGAGCTTGCGGAGCGCGGGCAGGTACTTGGCCAGCGGGTTGCCGGGCGAGCGCCGGGTGTAGTCCTCGACCACCATCAGCATGTCTCCGGTGCCGGAGCAGAAGCCGACGATGCCGGCGGTGTAGCCGCGGCCGTCGTCGATGTCCTCGATGTACTGGTATTGGGCGCGCCAGTCGAGCGAGGAGTTCTCGGCGCTGGAGACGAGCTGCATCGCGATGTCCTTCATGCGCGGCTCGCTCAGGTCAGCGCGGGCGCCGGCCGCGGAGATGGGCAGCGGTGCGGCGTTGGTCGTCTGTGCGTGGGCCGGGTTGCCGGCGGCGACGCAGGCCGCGGTGAGCAGGAGGGCGATCAGCAGCGGCGCCGGGGCAGCCCTTGTTGCGGTTCTTTCCGCAGAGATACATCGGGAAGCCGGCTTTTCGGCTCGGCGGGTGCCGTCGCTGCAGGGCTGGGGACAGGCCTGCGGTCGGGGCGGGGGGCTAGGGCGGTGCATCGCTTCTCCTGTGCGTGCTTGTTGTGAGGGCGCCGGGCAGTACCGCCCCGGCTGGCCCAGCATAGGAGGAGCTTGGACACCGTTTGTGTCCTGATATTGGGATTCAGGTGTCGGCGGCCGATTGCAGCCAGGCCCGGAAGCCTTCGTCCTCGAAGGCATAGCGGCCGCGCTGCACCTTGCCCAGGATGCCCTGGGTTTCCAGCTGCTGGATGGCATTGGCCACCGAGGCCGGCGCCACCGCGTCGCTCAGGCCCAGTGCGGCGGCGATGCGTTCGCGGGTGGCCTTGGAGAAGAGCTGCGGCGCCTCGCCGACCAGTTCGCGCAGCACCGCGCGCTGCAGCGCCGTGCAAGCGGCGAAGATGTCCTCGAACAGCACGTCGGGACTGCTGGTTTCCTTGAAGCGGGCCAGCGCCTCGGCGACAGCGCGGCCCGGGGCGTCGGTGATCCAGTAGCGCACGAAGTCGATCATCTCGCCGGGACGGTGCAGCAGCTGGGAGAAGGCCCAGTCGAGATCGGCCAGGGCCACGTCACGGGCGCTGGCAGCCTGGTAGCGCTGCGCGACGAAGGCCACGAACTCCATGCCCAGCAGGGGGAAGTCCATGTGGGCGGCCAGCTTGAAGGCCGTCTTGCTGTGGTCGCCGACCAGCGCCAGCAGTTGCGAGCGCGAGGAGCCGGTGAGCAGCAGCAGCAGGCCCTGGGGGTGGGCATTGAACAGCGCCCGGATGGCTTTCATCGCAGCGTCGCCGTGGCCGGATTTGCCGAGAGTCTGCGCTTCGTCCAGCATCAGCAGCACCGGGCGGGTCGGCTCCAGTCGGCGCAGCTCGGCGAACTGGGTCGCCAGCCAGGCGGGGGCGTCGCTGCCCTCGGGTAGCGCGGGCGGCGCCGCCAGACCCACGCTGAGCCCGAAGGCGCCGACACGTGTCACCGCGGTACGCTGCACCTGGCTGTTCAGGGCCCGCAGCGCGGAGGCCAGCGCGGTGTTGATGGCGCCGAGCGGGTCGGGCTGGCTCCACAGGTCGACGTACACCGGCCGCAGGCCGCTGTCGGTGGCGGCCTCCGTCAGATCGTGGGTGAGGAAATAGGTCTTGCCGGTTTGTCGTGGACCGAAGACAGCCAGCGGCCGGCGCGGCGCGTCGGCCAGGAGTCCCAGGTAGTGGGCGGCAAGCTGGGGGCGCGGATAACGCCAGGAATCGGTCGCCATTTCCGTAGTTTTCCATGAAACCCGGAAATTTCCAAGCGAGGTGGAAATTCACGGAAACAGCAGCACGGGAGCCCGGGAGTCCCTTCGCTTCGCCACCGCGGGAGACGCGTTTCTCTCACGAACTTATCTGAAATGGGAGGCAGCCCTATCGCGCTCCGGGGCTTATCGTGAGGTCCCTGCCACAAGGCCGGGCAAGATCTGGCCAGGCGGCTGCCGTGCCCGGCAGTGCGCCGCACACCCTGGAGCCTGTCATGTCCGCACCCCTGGCCGCACAACCGGCCGTGCTCGATCTGATCGGGAACACGCCGTTGTTGCCGGTCACCCGTCTCGACACCGGCTGCTGCCGGCTCTTCCTGAAGCTGGAATCGCAGAACCCGGGCGGTTCGATCAAGGACCGCATCGGGCGCGCGATGATCGAGGCCGCGGAGGGCGACGGCCGGCTGAAACCGGGCGGCACGGTCGTCGAGGCCACCGCGGGCAACACCGGACTGGGCCTGGCCCTGGTGGCACGCGCGAAGGGCTACCGGGTGGTGCTGGTGGTACCGGACAAGATGTCCACCGAGAAGGTGTTGCACCTGAAGGCCCTGGGCGCCGAAGTGCACCTGACCCGCTCGGATGTCGGCAAAGGGCATCCCGAGTACTACCAGGACTACGCCGCGCGCCTGGCGCATGAGATTCCGGGAGCCTTCTACGCCGACCAGTTCAACAATCCTGACAACCCGCTGGCCCACGAGCACAGCACCGCGCCCGAGATCTGGGAGCAGTGCGGTCATGAACTGGACGCGGTGGTGGTCGGCGTCGGCTCGGGCGGTACGCTGACCGGTCTGAGCCGGTTTTTCCGCCGCGTGAGGCCGGGGCTGGACTTCGTGCTGGCGGATCCGCTCGGATCCATCCTGCATGACGAGGTGACGACCGGGCGGCACGGGCCGCCGGGTGCCTGGGCGGTGGAAGGCATCGGCGAGGATTTCGTGCCGCCGATCGCCGACCTCGGCTGCGTGACCCAGGCCTATGCGATCCCGGACACGGAAAGCTTCGCGACTGCGCGCGAACTGCTGCGCGTCGAGGGCATCCTCGCCGGCTCGTCCACCGGCACCTTGCTGGCCGCGGCGCTGCGCTACTGTCGCGCCCAGGCCAGGCCCAAGCGGGTCGTCAGCTTCGTCTGCGACACCGGAACGCGCTACCTCTCCAAGCTCTACAACGACCAGTGGATGTTCGACGAAGGACTGCTGAAGCGGCCGCTCCACGGGGACCTGCGCGATCTCGTGGCACGTCCGCTCGACGCGGGCGAAGTGGTCAGCGTGGCACCCCAGGACAGCCTGCTCACGGCCTTCAAGCGCATGCGGCAGGCCGATGTGTCGCAACTGCCGGTGCTCGACGCGGGCCGGCTCGTCGGTGTGATCGACGAGTCGGACCTGCTGCTGGACGTGCAGGAAGACCCCTCGCGTTATGCCCGCAGCGTCGCTTCGGCGATGAGCACCCAGCTGGAGACCTTGGCCCCCGACGCGGGCCTCGACGCCTTGCGTGCCGTGCTGGCACGCGGTCTGGTGGCCCTCGTCGCCGACGGCTCGCGGCTGCACGGTCTGATCACCCGCTTCGACCTCCTGAACCACTTGCGCAGGACCCTTCAATGACGCCCGACCTCCCCACCGACCGCCTGGCTGAACCCTCTCCCGCAGCGATCCCGGCGACCGCCCGCACGGCTTCCGACAGCCCCGCGCGTCCGCTCGGCTTCGCCACTCGCGTGATCCATGCGGGCCAGTCCCCGGACCCTTCGACCGGCGCGATCATGCCGCCCATCTATGCCACCTCCACCTTCGTGCAGTCCAGTCCCGGCGTGCACAAGGGGCTGGACTACGGCCGTTCCCACAACCCCACGCGCTGGGCGCTGGAGCGCTGCATCGCCGACCTGGAAGGCGGTGCCCAGGCCTTTGCCTTTGCCTCCGGCCTGGCGGCCATCGCGACGGTGCTGGAGTTGCTCGACGCCGGCGCGCACGTGGTGGCGGGCGACGACCTCTACGGGGGCAGCTACCGGCTCTTCGAGCGGGTGCGCCGGCGCAGCGCCGCGCTCGACTTCAGTTTCGTCGACCTGGGCGACCCTGAGCGCCTGCTGGCAGCCCTGCGTCCCGAGACCCGCATGGTGTGGGTAGAGACGCCCAGCAATCCGCTGCTCAAGCTGGCGGACCTCGCCGCCATCGCCGCGATCTGCCGCTCGCGAGGTCTCATCAGCGTGGCCGACAACACCTTCGCCAGTCCCTGGGTGCAGCGGCCTCTGGAGCTGGGTTTCGACGTCGTCGTGCACTCGACCACCAAATATCTCAACGGCCACTCGGACGTCATCGGCGGCGTGGCGGTCGTCGGGCGGGAGCCGCGCCAGGCCGGGTGGCTGGAGCGCCTGGGTTTTTTGCAGAACGCGGTAGGTGCCATCGCCGGGCCCTTCGACAGCTTCCTGGCGCTGCGCGGCCTCAAGACGCTGGCCTTGCGCATGGAACGGCACGTCGGCAACGCCCAGGCGCTGGCCGCCTGGCTGGAGCGACACCCCAAGGTTGCGCGGGTGCGCTACCCGGGGCTGCCCTCGCACCCGCAGCATGCGCTGGCACGCCGCCAGATGCACGGTTATGGCGGCATGATCTCGCTCGATCTCGCCACCGACAGCGCCGGCGCCCGGCGTTTCCTGGAACACTGTCGGCTGTTCGCGCTGGCCGAGAGCCTGGGCGGTGTCGAGAGCCTGATCGAGCACCCGGCCATCATGACCCACGCCACCATCCCGCCCGAGCAGCGTGCCCGGCTCGGCATCGGCGACGCCCTGGTCAGGCTGTCGGTCGGCGTGGAGGACGTGGACGACCTGCGGGACGACCTGGAACAAGCGCTGGCAGCCATCTAGAGCGGGTTCCGCCAGCGGAGACGCGCATTGCGTCGATGGTGTCGAGCGCCGCTGAACCCGGTCGTCTGTCCGAATCGACGGCTTGTCGATGGCAGATGAACAGCGCCCTGCCGAATCGGTGTGAAGTTGTATCCATCGCGACCTCCCGAACATTTGTAAGTCGTTTTCCTCCTTGAGAACGCCGTCCCTGTGCGGAGCTTGAGGAGGATGGGCATGGAGCCGGAGCGTCAGGTCACGCAGGTCTCACGACCCCAAGTCCCACGGCCTTGCGGTTGCCGGGGACCGGGCGTTCCGGCGCACTGCACCAAGAAGGGCCGCCCACCGACACAGGCGATTCATGCCGGGGTCGACAAGACGGGTGGAGGCAGGCCTGCACCCGGGCACGACCTGCAGCCAGCCAGCGGCCGCGGTCGATCAGGACGGCATCGAGGCCCATCGCTCGGCGCGGGGCAGCAGCCAGACCACTGGCGCCCTGAAGCGCCGGCGCCGCCGGCCTGCAATAAGGCGAACGCCGACCCCAGCAGGCCGGTGTGCGGAAAGAAATCATTCAATGAAAATTCATGGACGGAGACATACCATGCAATTCCCCCAAAAGATGACGGCCGCCCTATCAATCGGCGCCTCCCTGATGGGCATCGCCGGGGCATCACAGGCGGCAGAGCCGCTGCCGACGCTGGCGATCGACACGTCAAAGACCACCGTCTCGGGGCTGTCCTCGGGCGGCTACGCGGCGGTGCAGCTCCACGTCGCCTATTCGTCGACTTTCAAGACGGGCGCAGGGGTGGTGGCGGGCGGGCCCTTCTATTGCGCGCAAGGCGATGAGGTGGCCGTGAGCCTCAGTTGCACGCGGATCCAGATCAACCCGATTCCGGTATCCCGCCTGGTGGAGATCACCGAGAGTTGGGCCGAGAAGGGTGACCTCGACCCTGTGGAGAACCTCAGGTCCTCCAAGGTCTACCTGTTCTCCGGCTCTAACGACAGGACGGTCATCACCCCGGTCATGAACGATCTGTTGACCTACTACAAGAACTTCGTGCCGGCGGGGAACATCGCCTACAAGAAGGATGTCCCAGCTGGGCATGCGATGGTCACCGACGAATTCGGCAATGACTGCACCGCGTCGTGGACACCGTACATCAACAACTGCGGCTTCGACCTGGCCGGCGCCCTGCTGCAGCATCTTTACGGCCCCTTGAACCCGCGCAGCGATGGCGCGCCGTCCGGGCGCTTCATCGAGTTCGACCAGACGGCCTTCATCCCCGCGGCCCCGGCCAAGGTACGCAAGCACGGCATCGCCGACACCGCCTGGATCTATGTGCCACGGGCCTGCTCGGCGGGCGCCACCTGCAAGCTGCATGTGGTGCTGCACGGTTGTTTGCAGAGCACGATGGACCTGGGCCAGCAATATGTGCGGGACACCGGGTACAACCGCTGGGCTGACACCAACAACATCGTGATGCTGTATCCGCAGACCAACGACGCGCAGCTCTACCATTGCTGGGACTGGTGGGGTTACACCAGCCCCGACTATGCGAAGAAAGGCGGCCCGCAAATGCAGGCGATCAAAGCGATGGTCGACCATCTGAGTGGTGGCGCCGCCGCCGAATGAACCGTCTTGCACCGCGGGACCGCACAGGCACGACACACCATGCAGAAGTTGAGATCGGTTCTTGCCCCCAGCAGGACCCCGTCCGCTCACGGCACCGACGGGTCGGGGGACATCACGACCTTGTTGTGGCTCTGGTCGCGCGGTGACAAGCAAGCCCTGGACCGCCTGCTGCCACTCGTCTATCAGGAACTGCGGCGTTTGGCGCGGCGGCACCTGCGGCGGGCTGGACAGGGCCACGGGCTGGAGGGCACCGATCTGGTCCACGAAGCTTTCCTGCGTATCGTGCGCCTTGACTCGGGGCACTGGCCTTCACGGCTGTATTTCTACGGCTGCGTATCGCGCTTGATGCGCCATGTGCTCGTGGACCTTGCGCGCGCTCGGCATGCCGCGAAACGAGGGGGCGGAGAGGCGATTCAAAGCTTGGATGCACTGCAAGAGCAGGGCCTGGCAGACGCGTTGATCGAGCCAACCAGGCGGTCAGCGTCCGATCTGCCCGATCTGATGGCTCTGGACCAGGCGCTCAGCCGGCTCGACGACCTGGACCCCCGGCAGGCGCGCGTCGTCGAGATGCGGTTCCTTTGCGGGCTGAGTGTTGAGGAAACCGCCACCGTCCTCGGCGTTTCGCCCTCGACGGTGGTGCGCGAGGCGGCCACCGCCAGGATCTGGCTGGCCCGCGAGCTGAAAGGCGGGGACCGTTCTCCGCACAAGGCCGGCCAGTCCGACAGCCTGTGAGACCGACGAGGCGTTCTGATCAACCTACCCGCCTGGCGGTGAGGTGAGCGAGCGGGCGGGGGATTCGCCCTGCCGCTGAGGCGCACCGGGCGCTGTGTCCGGTGCAGGGGCGTCGGTGGCTCCCTTCATGGCCTGCAACAGCTGCAGGCGGTTGTGCGCCCCAAAGCGCTTGCGCAGTTGCCGCATGTGGTAGTCGAGGTTGGATCGCGTCAAGGCCAGCGTCGCTGCGATCTCCTTGTCCGGAAGCCCCTGCAGCAAGGCCTGCATGATGCGCCGGTAGAGGGGGGTAAGCGGCGCGCCGCGAAGCTTGGCATGCGTGGGCAGGGCGCAATGGCAGGTGTAGAAATCGTGCACGGCCAGGGCAAGCACCACGGCCGGGCCGAGCACGTCCCGCAGCATGTCGGTGGTGTCAGCGCTTGATGTCAGGGTGATGAAGTAACGTTCCCGCCCGCTGTCTCCCGGCAGGCTCAACGTCAGACCGCTGCCGGTGCCTGTCGCGCCCAACTCGGCGATGAATTCGAGCAAAGCAGCCGACGGCCGGGCATCGGCCGACAGCATCGCCAGACCTTCGGTCTGCCACATCAGGGGCAGTGCAGCCGACGCGGCGTGTCGGAGGCGCGGGTCCACGCGGCAATGGTGGCGCGCGATATAGCGTCGCACCCAGCCTGGGTCCTCGTGCGCGGTGCACGCTGCCAGCGGCGTTGGCGTCTTGCCAATCCAGGTCATGCAGATGTAGCCGAGGGTCGACAGACCGAGTGCAGCCAGGGCCGAGTGAACCACTCGACGGCGGTCGACAAAATCTTCAGCCGCGCATAGCTCGGCCAGTACCGGGTGCACACCGGACTCTGCCCCTGTCGATCCGGTAGGCCGGCGTGGGTCGGGGTGACGGGGTGGGTCGAGAAACAGCAGCACGTCCGGGTCGTCGGCGGAGTTCGGGTGGACTGCGTGTCCGCCTGACCCTGTTGGAAATCGCCGCAGTTGCTTGCCAGGCCGCTCATCTGTCTGCACCCTCGTCTCCCGCAGTGGCGGGCCGAGATTCGGCCCCTTGCGACATAGAGCGCAATGGAGCTGGAGGAGAGATCAGGGCGATACAAGGGAATACATTGCCCGGCGTGCGCTGGGCCGGTGCCGGGTCCGTCGAGGGCGGTCGATGTCCCGTCAGGGCGAGCACTTCCGCATCGCCTGCCGCACGGTCTCCGTGCTCAGAACGCCGGCGCAATTGGGTTCCTTTCGCTCTGCGGCTTCCAGCAGCTTCGCAGCGCGGCCGTATCGATCGCAGGCTTCACGTCCGTCAGCCGCTGCGCTGGACGCGGTGGAAGTCGCGCTGCGCCTGAGTAGCGCCTGCCCAAGTGCATAGTTCGCCTGCGCCGTCCAGTTCAGGGTGTACTTCTCGTTGCGAACGTCATCCTGCAAGGCCTCGTATCGCCTGACGGCTGCGCGCGCAAGGGCGACGCTGTCGTCGGTCCTGTGCAGGGCCAGCCGTGCCTGGCTCAGCTTGACCTCCATCTCCGCCAGGGCCGTCTGGAGCAAGATATTGCGCGGCTCCCGCTGGATCTCCGATCGGGTCAGGGCCAAGGCGGACTGCAGTTCCTCAGCCGCCTGGGACCAGTGCCCGGTGCGTCCGAGTGCAAAGCCGAGGTGCCCGTGAGCCAAGGCCTCGTGAAGTGCGATCTCGGCGTTATCGGGCGCCTTGCCGCGCAGTGACGCGACGGTCTGCAAGGTGAGCCGGGCTGCCTGGGCCGCCAGGCGCGCGGTGTCGGGGGACGCGTCTCTTCCGAGCAGATGAAAGGCGCGCTGATTGTGGTAGTACACCAGCCCCATCAATGCATCGGTGTCGGCGGGCTGCTTCGCCAGCAGCTCCTGCCATGCCTGCCACGTCTTTTGATGGTAGCGTTCGTAGCCGGCGTCGTCGCATGCGGCGCTGTGGGCGAGCGCGAGGTTGCTGAGTACGGTCGGGAGCGCACGCGGCTCGAGCGTCGTCACCGCCTCCGCATGCGGGAGCGCTTGGTGGAGCAAGGCCACCGCCTCCTTGGCCCGGCCGTCAAACATGATTGCCGAAGCCTCTCGATTGAGCACCTTCGCCATTTCGTTTTGCGCCAAACGATGTGCCGGCGAGGTCGACCCGGTGCTATCGAGGACCGGCTTGAGCAGCGCTTTCACTTTGCTGCGGGCACGGTGGGCTCCCTTCTTGTCTTCCAGGCTGGGTCGATTCGGCCCGCCCAGGATGTCACCGATGCGTCCATAGGCTCGCGCGATCTCGATCTGCAAGCTCAGGTCGCTGCGACGCTCGGCGCTGAGGCGCTCCAGGTAGTCCAGCGCCGTCTGGATCATCAGTTTGCGCGCGTCGACGCTACCCGGCAGGGTGTCGATGGCAGCGTAAACATCGAAGATGAACACGTTGGCCAGTTGGCGCACATTGGCGAAGTGGCGCTCGGCCCGTTCTCGTTCTCGATTGGCCTCGTAGGCCTGATATGCGGCGAAGGTGAGGCCGGCCACCATCGCCAGATTGGCCACCGTCGCAACCCCCACCGCGATCCGATGGCGCAGCACAAAACGGCCGGCCCGGTAGCTCCATGCTCCCCGGCGCGCATGGACGGGCAAGCACTCC
>NZ_JAPFBW010000004.1 GCF_026153205.1 Aquabacterium sp. A7-Y
CGGCTGCAGCTGGCGCATGTACAGCGCCTGCAGGCGCTGCGGTTCGGCGGCGCTGCCCGCCGCGCCGAGGCGCCGGCTCAGCTCGCCGGTCAGCCACAGGTGCAGCGCCACCACCGTCAGCACGAGCAGCAGCAAAGTGAGCGCGCGCCGCAGGCGGCGAGGCCGCGGCGCCGGGAAGGGCCTCAGCGTCGGCCCAGCCATGCCTCGCGCAGGGCGAGCGCCTCGGGCGCGGCCTGGGCCGCGGGTCCGAGCATCACGGGCCCCTGGACCGACTCGGCATCGGGCAGCCGGGCGCGCAGTCGCAGCAGGCGCTGGTCGCGCGCGACCAGCAGTTCCAGCGGGCCACCGGGAGCGGCCAGCAAGGGCAGGTCCTCGAGCTTGCGCAGGCGCCAGTCGTTCACGGCCAGCAGCTCGTCGCCGGCCGCCAGCCCGGCCTGCTCGGCTGCGCCGCCGCGCACCACCGCCTTGACCTGCACGACGCCGCCGGCGCCGTCGGCCGACCTCAGGCCCAGGCGCTGGGCCAGCGGCGCGGGCTGGTCCTTCCAGGCAATGGCCGCTGCTTGCAGCAGGGCGGGCAGCGGCAGGTCGGCGGTGCCGTGCACCCAACGCGCCAGCTCGTCCTCATAAGACCGACCCGACACCTGCTCCAGCGCCGCCGAGATGTCGGCCTCGCTGACCGGCCCGCCGGAGGATCGCCGCCACAGCTCCAGCATCACTTCGTCGAGCGAGCCGCGGCCCTCGCTGCGCAGTTGCAGGTCCAGCGCCAGCGCGACCAGCGACCCTTTGGTGTAGTAGCTGACGGTGGAATTGACGCTGTTCTCGTCCTGCCGGTAGTAGCGGATCCAGGCGTCGTAGCTGGCCTGCGCGACGCTCTGCAGCTGCCGCCCGGGGGTGGCCAGCACGCCGCCTATCGTCTTGCCCAGCAGCTTCATGTAGCGCGCCTCGTCGATCAGTCCCGTGCGCACCAGGAACAGGTCGTCGTAATAGGACGTGAAACCCTCGAAGAACCACAGCAGGCGTGTGTAGTTCTCCTGCGTGTAGTCGTAGCGGGCGAACTCGACCGGGCGCAGTCGCTTGACGTTCCAGGTGTGGAAGTACTCGTGGCTGATCAGGCCCAGCAGCGTGACGTAGCCGTCGCTCTGGCCGCTGTCGCCCTCGCGCGGCAGGTCGCGCCGAGAGCAGATCAGTGCGGTGCTCGCACGGTGCTCGAGCCCGCCGTAGTTGTCCTCCGCCGCGTTGAGCAGGAACACGTAACGCTTGAAGGGCGGGCGCTTGCGGCCATGCCAGAAGGCGATCTGGGCCTCGCAGATGCGCCGCGTGTCCTTGAGCAGGCGCTCGCCGTCGAAGCCCGGCAGTGCGCCGGCGACGACCAGCTCGTGCACCACGCCGCCGGCCCGGAATTCGGCGCGCCAGAAGTCGCCCAGCTCGACCGGCTGGTCGACCAGCTCGTCGTAGTCGGCCGCCTCGTAGGCCCCCTGCCCACGGGCGTCGACCTGCACGGCCGGCAGTGCCGTCGCCACCTTCCAGCCGCGCGGCAGGCCGCGAATTTCGAGGCGCTGCGGTTCCTGCTCGCGCCCCTCGACACGCAGGAAGACGCCGGTCCCGTTGAAGAAGCCGCGGGTCGCATCGAGAAAGGCGGCCCGCACCGAGGTGTCGAAGGCATACACCTCATAGCTCAGCTCCAAGGCCGCCCGGCCCTGGCAGCGCAGCAGCCAGCTGGCCTTGTCGAGCTGCTCGACGTTCAGCGCCCGGCTGCCCTGGCGCGCCGACAGCCGCTGCAGATGGCGCTGGAACTCGCGCACCAGGTAGCTGCCGGGGATCCAGACCGGCAGCGACACGCGCTGCTCCGCCGCAGGCTCGGTGATGCGCACGCTGACGCGAAACAGGTGAGCGTGCAGGTCCAGGGGTTCGATGCGGTAGGAAATCATCGGCAAGACTCGTTCAGGGCCGCCCGGCTCAAGTGCCGGCGGCCGCGAGGAAACAACTCAGGCTGCCCACCGCGGTGAGGCGGAAACGCAGCACCAGCCAGGCGCCGGCGCCCTGGCGCGGGTAGACGCGCCGGTCGACCGCATAACAGACCACCAGCATCGCGCCCAGCACCACCAGCCCGGCATAGGGTGGCATCACGACACCGACCCAGGCCACCAGCGAGGGCATCACACCCCAGGCATACAGGCGGGGCGAAGGCACGCTCTGGCGCATCGCCAGGCCCCAGTGGATGCCGCCCAGGAAAGACAGCACCAGGGCCGCGTAGCCGGCCAGCGGGTAGGCGACGTGGTGCAGCACCTCGGGATGCACCAGCCACACCAGGGCCGCGCCCAGCACGAAGGGGATCAGGCCCGCATAGCCCAGTTTCAGGGCGATGGGGTTCGGGCCCGCCGGGCTCGGGGCCCGGCTCGCAGCACCAGTCAACTTGTTTCTCCGAGACAAACAGGAAGCGCCGATTGTCGCCGCAGCAAGGTCGGGCTGCCAGGCGCGGGCCCGGGCGATTCTTCTCTCTGGAGCAACAGTTCATTTCCAGGCGACTGATTTATCGAACAGCGGGAAAACCCGAAGATTGAGCCATCGGAGACGCGCAACACCACAGCGAGACGCCAGCTCCGAACTCATTCACATATCTTGAAGAAGGAACTGTCATGAACAAGCTGATCGCCGCCGCCCTGCTGTCCACCTCCGCCCTGCTGTCCTTCGGCGCCCAGGCCCAGGAAGCCGTCCAAGACCCGGCGCCCAATGGCAAGTCGCAGCTGACCCGTGCCGAAGTGATCGCCGAACTGCGCCGCGCCCAGGCCAACGGCGAGTACGCCCTGCTGAACCAGCCGGTCTTCGACCCGGTCGCCTACCAGGAGCTGGTCGCGAAAAACCAGGCCGCCACCCGCCTGGCCGCCCAACCCGCTCCCGCGCAGGTGCGCTGAGACACCCTGGCCCTTGGCCCCTTGGAGCGCCGGGAACGTCGGCCCCAAACGACAACGCCGCGCTGTTCCAGCGCGGCGTTTTGTCGCGTCGGCCACCGCTCGGGCGACCGCCGGCCCCGTTCAGCGGGGCACGGCGCCGGCCACCTGGGCCAGGTGCTGTTCGATCTGTTGGGTATTCAGCGCGCCCGGGATGCGGGTGCCGTCCTCGAACACCAGGGCCGGCGTCCCGGTGATGCGGTGCTTGCGGCCCAGCTCGGTGTTGCGCGCCACCGGCGTCGAGCAGCCGGCCGGCGCGGCGGCCGGTGCGATACCGCGGATCATCCAGTCCTGCCAGGCCTTGGTGCGGTCCTTGGCACACCAGATCGCGTTGGACTTGGTGGTCGAATCCGGCGCCAGGATAGGGAAGAGGAAGGTGTAGACCGTCACGTCCTTGACGTCGAGGAGGTCGCGTTCGAAACGCTTGCAGTAGCCGCAGTTGGGATCGGCGAAGACCGCGATCTTGCGCTTGCCGGTGCCGCTTTTCCAGACGATCGCGTCCTTCAGCGGCAGGCTGGCGAAGTCGATCGCCGTGAGCTTGCCGATGCGCTCCTGGGTCAGGTTCTTGCGAACCCGGGTGTCGATGATGTCGCCCTGGATCAGGTAGTTGCCCTCGGCATCGGTATAGACCACGTCGGTGCCGATGCGCACCTCGTAGATCCCCTCGATCGGGGTCTTCGAGATCTCGTCGATCTTCGGCACGTTGGGCAGGCGCTCGGCGAGGTTCTTGCGGATGGTCGCTTCCTGCGCGAAGCTGCTCGCCGCGGCCAGGGACAAAAAGGCGGTGGCGACCGCTCGGCGCATCGTCATGGACATCGGGATGTGTTCCTCAGGAATCGAGTGCGCGGCCGGTCAGCCAGCGCTTCAAGGGGGAAAGCTGGTTCACTAGACTCAGCCCGCGGTTGCGAAGTTCCCGCAACGGCGCGGCATCGGCCGCGAAGAGGTGCAGAAGCCCGTCGGTGACCCGGCCCATGGCCCAGGTCGGTACGGTACGCGCCCGCTCATATCGGCGCAGCAGCTTGTCGTCGCCGGGGGAGCGCCACGACTCGCGCTCGCGCATCACCCGCGTCAACACCTCGACATCGGCCAGCCCCAGGTTGAGGCCCTGGCCCGCCAGGGGATGCACCACGTGGGCCGCGTCGCCGAGCAGCACCCAGCCCGGGCCGCTCCAGCGGCTCGCCTGGGCCAGCGACAGCGGCCAGCTGGCGCGCGCCGACTGCAGCTGCAGCACGCCGGCACCGCCCTGCGTGCCGGTGGCTTCCTCCAGGGCTGTGTTGAAGGCGACATCGTCGAGCGCCATCAGCTCGGCCGCACGCGATTCCGGCAGCGACCACACCAGGCCGTAGCTGCGGCCGGCCTCGGGCAGGTCGAAGGGCAGCAGCGCCAGCACATCGGGCGAGCGGAACCACTGGCGCGCGATGCCGCGGTGCGGCCGGTCGGCCACCAGGCGGGCGGCGATCGCGGTCTGGCCGTAGCCGTGGCGCTGCCATTCGACACCGCGTGCCTCGCGCTCGGCCGAGGCCTTGCCTTCGCAGATCGCGACCAGCGCGGCCCGCGCGACCGTCTCGGTCTCGGTGACATGGGCCTGGAAACGCACCGCCTGCGACAGCGAGGCTTCGAGCGCCGCGGCGTCGACGATCCAGGCCAGCTCGCCGACCCCCTGTTCCCAGGCGCTGAACTCCAGCGCAGCAGCCGGGCCGGCGTCGCCTTCGACACGCATCTCGTAGACCGGCGTCGCGGCTCGCGCCGGCAGGCCGCTCCAGACCTTGAGATCGCGCAGCAGGTTCACCGACTTGGCGCTCAGCGCATAAGCCCGCACGTCTTCCGCCGGGGCTGCGGGCGCGCGAGCCAGCGCCACCTGCAGCCCGAGCCGGGCCAGGCTCAGCGCCAGGGTCTTGGCGACGATGCCGCTGCCCTGTATCGAAACGTCAAAGGCCTTCATGCCGAGGCATTGTAGGCGGGCGGTCGCTGCCGCGGGATGCGCAGCCTGGCCGGGCCCGCCTGCCTCTCGGCACAATAGGAACGATGCAAGCGACACGGACACTCTCGATCAAACCCTGGATGAAACGGCTGGCACTGGCCTTCGGCGTCCTGCTGCTCGTGCTGGCGGCGGCGGCCGCCTGGCTGGTCGCCAGTTTCGACGCGAACCGCTACCGGGGCCTCCTGGTCGAGTGGATGCGCGATCACAAGCAGCGCACGCTCGTGATCGACGGCCCGGTCGGTCTGAGCGTCTTCCCCCGGCTGGAGGTGACGCTGCGCGAGGTGACACTCAGCGAACACCAGCGTTCCGACGAGTTCCTGCACCTGGAGGAAGCGGCGCTCGCCGTCCGCGTGATGCCCCTGCTGCGCAAGCAGCTGGTGGTGGACCGTCTCAGCGCCCGCGGTGTGCGGCTCAACTACACCCGCGACGCGCAGGGCCGCCGCAACATCGACGACCTGCTGAAGCCCGCGGACGACAAGGCGCCGCAGGACCCGCCGGACGCTGGCCCGCCGCCGCAGTTCGACGTCCAGGCGGTCGAGCTGAGCGACGTGCGGGTGCGCCTGGCCGACGTGCCGGCCCGGCTGCGCGGCGAGGTCGAGCTGGGCTCGCTCTCGCTGGGCCGGCTGGCCGACCGCACCGAGTCGCCGCTCAAGCTGGAGGCGCGGCTGGCGCTGCAGGAACCGGCGCTCGAAGGCCAGCTGCAGGCGGAGAGCCTGCTCAAGCTGGACCTCGCCAGCGGCTCGGTGGACCTGCGCGAAGCCCGGCTCGGTTTCCAGGGCCACGCCTTCGGCCTGCGCGAACTCGACACCCGCCTGAGCGGCAGCCTGGCCTACCAGGGCGGCCACGGCGCGCTGCGCGCCGAGGGCCTGACGCTCGAGGCCCGCGCGATGCTGGGCGCGCTCAAGCTCGAGCCTTCGACACTCAGTGTGGGGCGTTTCGCCTACGAACCACAGGCCCGCTCGCTGAGCATCGAGCAGCTCGCGCTGCAGGCTCGCGCGGTGCGCGACAAGCAGCCCATCGCCGCGGCCCTGCAATGGCCGCAGCTGCAGGTGCAAGGCCAGGCGCTGCAGGGCAGCGCCCTCACCGGAGAACTCTCGCTCGGCGGCGCCCAGCCCTGGAAGGCGAACTTCCGTTCGGCGGCCCCCAGCGGCAACTTTGACCGGGTGCGGTTGCCCGGCTTCGAGGCGGTGCTCAGCAGCAGCGGCACGCGCCAGGTCTCGGGCACGGTGCGGGCCGACCTCGCGATCGAGCCGGCCAAGGCCGCTCTCACGCTGGACGCGCTGAAGGTGCAGGCGCGCCTGCAGGACCCGGCGCTCAAGCCGCTGGCGGTCGACCTGGAGGGCCGCGCCGCCGGCTCGACGCAGGCGGCATCGTGGCAGCTCGGCGGCGCCCTCAACGACAACCGCTTCAACACCGAGGGCCAGGCCCTGTTCGCCGGCACCGTGACCACGCTCAAGGCGCGCGGCGAATTCAACTCGCTGGACCTCAACACCCTGCTGGCCGAGCCGCCACCGGCGCCGGCCGGCCGCGGCAGCACCTCCGGCCCGGCCTCCCATCCGGTTCCGACCGACACGCCGGTCGACCTGTCGCCGCTGCGCCGGCTGCAAGGCAGCCTCTCGCTCAAGGCCGGCCGGCTCGCCTGGCGGCCCTACCAGCTTCACGATGCGCGCGTCGAGGCCACGCTCGACGGCGGCATGCTGAGGGTCTCCACCCTCGCCGGCCGCATCTGGGGCGGCAGCATCGACGCCAGTGCCTTTGCCGATGCACGGGCCCAGCGCGTGCTGCTCAAGGGCAGCGGCGAGAACATCGACATCCAGGCCGCGCTGCGCGACGTGGCGCAAAAGGACCTGCTGGAGGGCAAGGGCCGCATCAGCCTCGACCTCGAGGCCACCGGCAAGAGCGTCAACGAGATGAAGTCGCGCCTGGCGGGGCAGGCGGCGCTGCAGCTGCGCGACGGCGCGCTCAAGGGCATCAACCTGGCCCGCACACTGCGCGAGGCCAAGGCCGCGCTGGCGATGCGCCAGGACCGCATGCAGCAGGCGCGCGAGACCGAGAAGACCGACTTCTCGGAGCTGAACGCGAGTTTCCGCATTGCCGACGGCGTGGCCCGCAACGAGGACCTTGACCTCAAAAGCCCCTTCCTACGCTTGGGCGGCGAAGGCGATATCGACATCGGCCGCAGCCGCATCGACTATCTGGCCCGGGCCAGTATCGCCAACACCAGCAAGGGCCAGGGCGGCGACGAGCTGGCCGCGCTGCGCGGGCTGACGGTGCCGGTGCACCTCAGCGGGGCGCTGGAAAGCCCCGGCTGGCAAGTGCAATGGTCCGCCGTGGCAGCCCAGGCGGCCGAAACCGCGGTAAAAGACAGGCTGGAAGAGAAGCTGAAGGACAAGCTCGGCATCAAGACCCCCGCCTCCGCCACCGCTCCCGGCGCCGCGGCCTCCGCGCCCGGCCCATCCCGTGAAACGCGGGAGGCCGCCCGGGAGAAGCTGAAAGAACAACTTCTCAAGGGAATACTCAAGTGAGCGATCCGACCTTTGTCGTCACGGGGCTGTACGTCTACCCGATCAAGTCCTGCGCGGGCGTCTCGCTGCCCGAGTCCCTGATCATCGAAACCGGGCTGGAGTTCGACCGCGCCTGGATGGTGGTCGATGAGGAAGGCAGCTTCGTCACCCAGCGTGAGTTGCCGCGCATGGCGCTGATCCGCCCCACCCTGCGGCATACCGACATGGTGCTGCGCGCGCCCGGCATGCTGGCGTTGCACGTGGCCTACGACAGCGTCGAGGAAGCGGTGCGCGTGCGGCTGTGGAACGAGGTGGTGCGCGCCTACGACATGGGCGACCTGGCCGCCCAGTGGTTCAGCGACTTCCTGGGCCGCCGGCTGCGCCTGGTGCGTTTCGATCCGGAGTTCAAGCGCCTGTCCGACCCCAAGTGGACCGACGGCCGCGAGGCCGAGAACCAGTTCAGCGACGGCTATCCCTACATGGTGGTGTCGCAGTCCTCGCTCGACGCACTCAACGACCGGCTGCTGATCCGCGGCCGTCGGCCGGTGGCAGTGGAGCGTTTCCGTCCCAACATCGTGATCGCCGGTGACCTCGACCCGCATGCCGAGGACTACTTCGACGAACTCCAGATCGAAACCGGCCAGGGCCTGGTGCGGCTGCAGCTGGTCAAGCCCTGCACGCGCTGCACCATCCCCAATGTCGACCCGCTGACCGGCGAGACCGGCCACGAACCCGGCGACACCCTGGCCACCTACCGCAGCGACGCCCGCCTGGACGGCGCCGTCACCTTCGGCATGAACGCCATCATGCTGCAGGGGCTGGAGCACCTGCTGACGGTGGGCGGCAAAGGTCGCGCCAGCCTCAACTTCTGAGACGGGCCGGCATTCGCCGCGCCGCTCACGGCCGCGTGAGCCGGCCCGCGAAGCCCGGGCCGGCGCTGCGGCCAAGGCTGGCGTGCGGCCGGGGGCAGGCCGCCGCCCCGTAAAATCGCTCCTTTCCCTCCTACCCCGGAACGCCCGCCATGAGCCTCAAATGCGGCATCGTCGGCCTGCCCAACGTCGGCAAGTCCACGCTTTTCAACGCCCTGACCAAAGCCGGCATCGCCGCCGAGAACTACCCGTTCTGCACCATCGAGCCCAATGTGGGTGTGGTGGAGCTGCCCGACCCGCGGCTGCAGGCACTGGCCGAGATCGTCAAGCCCGAGCGGGTGGTGCCGGCCATCGTCGAATTCGTCGACATCGCCGGCCTGGTGGCGGGCGCCTCCAAGGGCGAGGGCCTGGGCAACCAGTTCCTGGCCCACATCCGCGAGACCGACGCCATCGTCAACGTGGTGCGCTGCTTCGACGACCCCAATGTGATCCACGTGGCCGGCAAGGTCGACCCGATTTCCGACATCGAGGTGATCCAGACCGAGCTCTGCCTGGCCGACCTGGCGACTGTCGAGAAAAGCCTGCAGCGCTACACCAAGGTCGCGCGCGCCGGCGGCGACAAGGAAGCTCAGCGGCTGGTCGACGTGCTCAAGCAGTGCGAGGCCTCGCTCAACGAAGGCAAGCCGGTGCGCAGCATCCCCTTCAGCAAGGAGGAGCAGGCGGTGCTCAAGCCGCTGTGCCTGATCACCGCCAAGCCGGCGATGTTCGTCGGCAACGTCGATGAAAACGGCTTCGAGAACAACCCCTTCCTCGATCGGCTGCGCGAGTATGCGGCGGCCCAGAACGCCCCGGTGGTCGCCATCTGCGCGAAGACCGAGGCCGAGCTGGCCGACATGGAGGAAGACGACCGCCTGATGTTCCTGCAGGAGATGGGCCAGGACGAGCCGGGCCTGAACCGCCTGATCCGCGCCGCCTTCAAGCTCCTGGGCCTGCAGACCTACTTCACTGCGGGCGTCAAGGAAGTGCGAGCCTGGACCGTGCCCATCGGCGCCACCGCGCCGCAGGCCGCAGGCGTGATCCACACCGACTTCGAACGCGGTTTCATCCGCTCGCAGACCATCGCCTACGACGACTTCATTGCCTACAAGGGCGAACAGGGCGCGAAGGACGCGGGCAAGATGCGCGCGGAAGGCAAGGAGTACATCGTCAAGGACGGCGACGTGCTGCACTTCCTGTTCAACGTCTGAGCCGGAAAGGCGCTTGCCGCGCTTGAGAAGCCGACGCCGTTGCGTCCGCGAGTCCAGCCCTCGAATGCGAGGGCTTTTTTTATGGCTGACGCAAGACGCCGGGACCCGTGCGCCTTCGGTGCGTGAGGAAGAAGCTCCGCCTCCTTCGCTACGCGCGCTCACCGCGCCGTGAACACAGACCGTTTCAGTTTTCTTCCTGCTCGAGCCTAAACCGCCGCGCCAAACGCCGGATATCCAGGGCAGCGGCGGACGCTTCTGTGCCGCCAACCAATCCGTGGCGGTCGGCGCGCAGCGCCTGCTGCTCGCGACAACAAAAAACAGCTGCCGGGCCGCGCCCTGTCTCTCTCGCGCGAACGCGGTGCTCAAGGGAAGAAAAACATGACGGCAATCGTGGCAGGCCAGGGCCTGGGTTGGATCAACTCCTCCTTGGGCCTCCTGGGCGCGGGCGGGCAACTGGGGCTCGCCGGGCAGGGCCGCTCCGGCGAGCGGGTGTACGTCAATGCCAGTACCGGCAACCTGGTGGTCCAGCAGCAGGATGAATGGCTGGTCGGCACGGGACCGGACGCGGCGCTGCTGCGCACCTACAACAGCCAGGGCGGCAGCGACGCCGACAACGGCGACAACTGGCGACTCGGCCTGAGCCGTCGGATCACCGGCTACAACGCCACCGACAACACGGTGCGCCGCATCGCCGAGGACGGCAGCGAGGCGCTCTACCACTGGGACGCGACGCGCAATGCCTATGTGAGCAAGCAAGGCGCGGGAGCCTTCGACACACTGAGCTGGAACGGCACCGCCTGGACCTTCACCGACGGCGATACGCAGGTGCGGGAAGTTTACGAAGTGACGAACACGGCCAGCCGCGAGGCGCGGCTGAAGAGCGTGACCGACCTCGACGGCAAGAGCCTGACGGTCGGCTACAACAGCGCAGGCCTGGTGAACGCCGTGAAGACGGCCAACGGCGAGACGGTGTTTATCGACTACGACAGCGCCGCGGGCAAGACCAGCAACATCACGCAACTTCGCACCGTCAAAGGCGACGGCACCCACACCCGGGTGCGGTATGCCTACGACAGCGCGAACCGGTTGAGCACGGTCACGGTGGACCTGAGTCCGACCGACAACGAGATCGTCGACGGCAAGACCTACGTCACCATCTACACCTATGTCGATGCCACCTCCCGGCGGCTCGACACACTCACGCAGAGCGACGGCAGCAAGCTCGATTTCGACTACGACGACAGCGGGAGACTGAAAACCGTCAAGGAACACACCGGGGGACAGGTGCTCAGCACCAGCTTCGACTATTCCGCGCCGGGCACGACCCGCATCACCGACGCGCTGGGCCAGCGCACGGAGCTGGTCTACGACAAGCTGACGGGCCGCCTGCAAAGCCTCAGGTCGCCCGCGGTGGGCGTTGTGCATCAGTCGCCCGGCTATCGGTACAACGCGGACGGCAAGCCCACCCAGGCGATCGACGGGCAGGGCAAGGTCACCACGTATGGCTACGACAGCAACGGCAACCGCAACTACGAGCGCGATGCAGCCGGCAACGTCATCGAGCGTGTGTACGGCAGCCGCAACGAGCTGCTGACGGAGACCCGCTACCGAGCGCCCGACCCGGACGGTGACGGCCCTCAGTTGCCCCAGCAGCCCGCCCGCACCCGATATGTCTACGATGCGCAACTGCGTCTGCGTTTCGTGGTCGATCCCGACGGCCGGGTCAGCGAACACCGCTACAACGGCAACGGTCAGCGCAGCAGCACCTTGCAGCACGGCGGCGGCCTCTACAGTGCCGCGCCGAGCGACCTGGCGGCGCTGGAGGCCTGGGCCGCCGGCGTCGGCAAGGCCGGCAGCCAGCGCACCGACTACAGCTATGACTTCCGAGGACAGCTCGCCAGCACGGTGACCTACAGCCAGCTCGACGCCGCAGGCGTCGGCCTGCTCAACGGCGAGCAGAGCGTGACCCGCTATGTTTACGATCCGGCCGGCCTGCTGCTGCAGTCCATCGAGGCGCGCGGGGACGAGCTGGCCCACCGCGACACCGCCTGGGCGCTGGCTCAGCGCAAGCAGCTCGGGCTGGTCGACAGCAACCAGAACGGGCTGCTGGCGAGCGCGCTGACGGCGCAGCAGAAGAAGGACCTGCAGCAGCGCCATGTCACCACCTACCAGTACGACGGACTGAACCGCCTGGTGCGACAGACCGACGCCCAGGGCCAGGTCACACTGACGGTCTACAACGACCAGCTTCGGCAAACCCGTGTCACGCTGGCCAACGGGCTGGTGCAGCTGAGCGTGTTCGACGAGGCAGGACGCCTGCTCAAGCAGGAGCAGCAGGACTCGACACTGGCGATGCCCGCCTTGGGCGCGACCACTTATCAGTACGACAAGCTCGGCCGTCTGGTGAAGTCGATCGACGCCACCGGTGCGAGCCGTTATACGCTGTACGACGCGGCCAGCCGCAAGGTCGGCGAGGTCGATGCGGAAGGCGCGCTGACGGAGTACCTCTACGACCGCAACAACCGCGTCACCGGCGTCAAGCGTTACGCCAACCCGGTGTCTCCAGCGATGCTGGAGGCCTTGAAGGCCGACCCCACCGGCGTGTCGCTGCCGCCCGAGCGGCTCGAGCCCGGCATGAGCGGCTGGTTTCCAGGCAGCGACGGACCGGCGACCGGCCTGGCCTTCGGCGAGAACTTCCGGCCCGAATGGACGCTGGCAGGCGAGAAGACCTTGTGGATGAGCCAGACCGGCACCGCCGCGGTCTCGGCCCTGATCAGCTCGCCGCGCTTGAGCGTGAGTGCCGGCAAGCGCTACGAGGTGTCGGCCTATACGGGTGCGCACCGCGCCTCGGTCTCGCTGGAAGTGGTTTTCTACAACACTGGGGGCCAGCGCATCGGCTCGGCCGCGGTACCCACTGGCGGCACCGCCGTCAACAACGCCGAGAAAAGCGGCGGCACCCAGCTGTCGGGCTACAAGCGGCTGTGGGGTTTCGTCACAGCGCCGGTCGACGCCTCAAGCGCCGAGGTCGTGGTGCGCAAGGCCCCCACGCTGGCGGGGCAGGCCGATTCCTACGTGTTCCTCGCCCGGCCCCACTTCAACGAAGTGCCGGCCGCCAGAACGACGGCCAGCCAGCTCAACCTGCGTCCGCCGGCGTCCAGTGGCGACCGCATGAGCTTCAACCTCTATGACCGGTCCGGCCGGCTCGCGCGCACGTTGGAAGCGGACGGCACCGGCGCCGCGACGGTGGACTACCGCTACGACGGCGCCGGCCGGCTCATCGAAACCGCCGCGCGCGCCGGCCGGGTGGCCTCGGACGTGTTCGCCCACGTCGTGGTGGAAGCCAATGGCGGCATGCTGGACCTGGAACTGGAGAACCACGGCTCGACGACCGTCGAGGGCCACATCGACGATCGCGTGACCCGCCACTTTTACAGCGATGCCGGTCTGCTGCTGGGCACGCTGGACGGCGACGGCTACCTGACGGAGCACAGCTACGACGCCGCCGGCCGGCTGGCCCGCACACGCCGCTACGCCGCGGCCAGCGCCATCGACCTGCGGGCCAGCGGCACCCTCGAAGAACTGCGCCCGGCGGCCAACCATGCCAACGACACGCTGACCGCCTATTTCTACGACGCCAAGGGCCAGCTCGTCAGCCGCTTCGACGCGCAGAGCTACGCCAAGACGGCGGCGGTGCACCAGGGCTATCTGGTCACCTACCGCTACGACGGGGACGGCCGCAAGACCGGCGAGACCCGCTACGCCCGGCTCGCCGCCTATGGCGTGAACCACCCCGCGGCCGCTCCGACGGTGGCCGACCATGCCCAGGACCAGCTCACCGCCTACGAATACGACCCACTCGGCCGACTGGTAAGGGAAGACCGACGCGATCGGGCCGAGCCCGCAGCCCTGGTCACGGAACTGAAGTACGACGAGCTGGGCCGGCTGCGCCAGACCACCCGGGGTCTCGGGCTGGCCGATGCGCGCGTCACCGGCAAGCGCTACGACAAGCAAGGCCGACTTACCGCCGAACTCGGCGGCGAAGGCCACAAGGCCCTGGCCGCGCTGGGCGCCGCCACCGACGCGCAGATCGAGGCGGTGTGGCAGAAATGGGCGACCTTCCACAGCTACGACAAGGCGGGCCGCCGAGTCGCCACGGTGACCCCGAACGCCGCCGGCACAGGGGACAAGACCCTCTACTACTACGACGGCGAGAGCCGCCTCACGCACAGCATCAACGCGCTCGGCGAAATGACGCAGTACAGCTACGACGCCTTCGGCCAGCAGGTGCGCGAAACCCGCTTCAGCGCGCGGGTCGACCCGGCAGCGGCAGGCCCCGGCGGCCTCCGGTCGACCATCCCGGCCGCCGTCGCCGGCCTGACCGGAGGCCAGGACACGGCACGACGGGTGTACGACCGACGCGGCCGGCTGACCGAGTGGTACGACGGCAGCCAGCGCCGCCTCGGGAGCCAGAGCTACAACATGTTCGGAGAGGTCGCGTCCCGCACCGACCACCTGCGCGACGGCAGCGCCCCCCAATCGCTTCAAAGCCGCTACCGCTACAACCGGCGGGGCCTGCTGGAGCTGCAGTCGCAGGACGAGTACGGCCCGGCGCGCCGGGAGATGCGCACGCTTTACGACGCCTTCGGCCGCGTCGTCCAGACCACCGACGCGCGCAACGGCGTCGTGAAGCAGCACTACGACCGGCTGGGGCGCCAGGTCGGCCGCACCGACGCGCTCGGCGTGCTGCGCGGTACCACCTACGACGCGTTCTCGCGCGTGCTGACGAGTACCGACGCGTTGCAGCGCACCAGCACCTACACCTACGACCCTGCGACCCGTCGCATGACCTTGCAGACGCCGGAGGGCATCAAGCAGGTCACCGAGAGCAACGCCTTCGGCGAGCGGGTGAGCGTCAGCGATGGGCGCACACGCACCGAGTACACCTACGACCGCGACGGCCGCCTGACCTCCACACGGATCGAGGAGCAGGCCACCGGCACGCTGGTGACGCGTACCCTCACCGCCTACGACGCCGCCGGCCGGGTTTTCGAGACCGGCGACGGCAGGGGCACGGTCACGCGCACGGTCTACGACGCCGCCGGGCGGGTGCTGACGCGGACCGTGGATCCCAACACCCTCAAGCTCACCACCATCTACCGCTACGACGCCAAGGGCCAGGCGGTCTGGATGCGCGACGCCAACGGCGTCTGGACGCAGACCGAATACGATGCCGACGGCCGCGTCAGGGCCGTGGTGGTCGACCCGAAGTACGGGCCCGACTGGGTTAGCGGCACGGCGCCGGACAATCCGGCCGGCCTGGCGCTGCGCACCGAATACGCGCACGACCTCGGCGGCCGGGTGCTGCGCGTCACCGAAGGCGCCGGCTCGGCACAGCCCCAGGTGACGGAGTACCGGTACGACGTTTTCGGGCGCCGCACCGAAGAAGTGGCGGCGCCGGGCAGCCTGGACCTGCGCACCGTCTACACCTATGACGAGAACGGCAACGTCACGGCCAAGACCGACGCGCGCGGCTTCGTGACGCGTTATGCCTACGATGCCGAGAACCGCCTGACCTGGACCGTGGACGCCAGCGGCGCGGTGCGCCGCAGCGAGTACCACGCCGAGGGCCGCCTCAGCCGCAGCACCGCCTACGCCGTGCGCGTAGGTGCGGCCCAGCTCGCGGCGCTGAGCCTGACGGCCGGCGAGGCCGAGGTGGGCGCGGCGCTGGCCGCCACCCACGCTGGCTATGCCAGCCACGCCCAGAACCAGGTCGAGGTGCGTGTCTACGACCGCGACGGCCGCCTGACGCACAGCGTCGATGCCCTCGGCTTCGTGACCCGCCGCGAATACGACGGCAGCAACAACGTGGTGAAGCAGACCCGCTACGCCAAGGCCGTGCAGGGACTGTTCGCGCCGGTCGTCAATCCGGCCGGCGTGCCGGCCGAGCTGGTCAGCTACGCGGCGCCACTGGCCATCGCCGGCGGCGACCCGGTGCCGGCCGGTGCCTACGTGGTGCAGGACGGCAAGGACCAGGTCGCGCAGAGCTTCTACGACGCCGCCAACCGCCTGGTCTTCAGCGTCGATGCGGAAGGCGGCGTCACGCAGCACCGCTACGACGGCAACGGCAATGTGCTGGAGACCCGGCGCCACGCGAACGCGATGACGGGCACGGCCGTGGTCAACGGCCTGCTCACGGTGATCGTGGCCGCGGACGACGCCCGGGACCAGGTCCAGCGCAGCATCTACGACCGCGGCAACCGGCAGCTGTTCGCGATCGACGGCGAATACGCGGTCACGCAGTACGAATACGACGGGATGGGCCGGGTCAAGTCGGCGACGCGGTACGCGAACCGGTTGCAGGGGGTCTTCGATGGCCAGTCGCCCGAGGTGCTGGACGCCGGAGGCACGCCCAAGGCCACCAGCAAGAGCTGGGTGTTCCGCTCGGCAGCAGGCGCGGTCGAGCGCGATGCACGCAGCGTGAACGGGTACGACAGAGCCGGCCGGCTGGTCGAAGTGCGCAACGGCGAAGACGGCGTCACCTCGCGCGACTACGATGCGGTGGGCCGCCTCACCGATCAAAAGGAAGGTGTCGGCACCAGCGCCCAGCGCCACACCCACTATGGCTACGACGCCGGCGGGCGGCTGGAGAGCGAAACCCGCATGGACGGCAGCGACCAAGGGGTTGTGACCCGCTATGTGCTCGACAAAATGGGCAACCGCGAGCGCATCGTCGGGCCGCTGGGGATCGAGCTGACCGAGACCGACACCCTCTGGGCCCAAAACACGCGCAAGAGCCTGGGCTATGCCGAACTGCGCAAGGACCTGGACGCCGGCAAGACTGCCGCGCTGCTGGCCCGGTACACGACCGTCCAGAGCTTCGATGAGCAAGGCCGCCTCACCCGCGTGACCGACGCTCAGGGCGGCGTCACCAACACCCAATACGACGCCTTCGGCAATGCGGTCAAAATCCTTGATCCGAACGGCAACGCCGGTTACTTCTACTTCGACCGGCGCAACCAGGAGGTCTTGCACGTGGACCCCGACGGCGGGGTCCTGGAGAAAACCTACACCGCCTTCGGCACGGTGGATTCGAGCACACGCTACTTCCACCGCGTGGCCGTGGCTGGCGACAACACCCTGTACGTCCTGAGCGAGACGAAGCGGCCGGACATCGTGTCGGCGGCGCCCAACGCCGGCGTGTACGTGCTGCGGCACCCCGAGCTGGACCAGATCACCCGCATCGACCACGACAAGCTCAACCGCCAGACCAGCATCACCGACGCGGCGACCTATCTCGAGAAGATCGAGTACGACCGCCTGGGCAACAAGTGGCGCTATACCAACAAGGTCGGCGGCGTCTTCACCTACACGCACTACCGTGATGGCCGGGTCAAGACCGAGACCTCGGCGGAGAAGACGGTCAAGCTCGGCACCAACGGCCAGCCAGTGTTAGGCGGCGACGCCAAGCCAGTGATGGTGGATGTCGTGACGACCCACGACTACGACACGCGCGGCAACCTGCGGCACAAGATCGAGGCCACCGGCTTGTACGAAGAGCGCATCACCGAGTTCCGCTACGACCGGCTGGACCGCCAGACCCAGCAGATCGGCCAGTCGGTGCTGGCCTACGATGCAGCCTCGCGCCAGGAGGTGACACTCACGCCGACACTGAGCACCCAGTACGACGTGCACGGCAACGTGGTGGAGACGCTGGACGCCCGAGGCGGGCGCACGCTGTACTACTACGACAACCTGGGGCGGCAGACCGCGCGGGTGGACGCCGCCGGGGTGCTGACGACCTACACCTACGACAAGGCCGGCAACAAGCTGTCGCAGAAGATCCATGCAAGGGCCGTGCAGCTGTCCGGCGGCGCGACGCTCAGCGCCGCCGCGCCCCCCCAGGTACTGACGGCGGTGCCGCCGACGGGGACCGCCGCCGTGTACGTATTGACCGACTCGACCAACGACCGCCCGGTCCTCTACAGCTACGACCGGGTTGGCCGGCAGACCAGCACGCGCATTCCCAACATCGCCTACGGGCAGTACGCACCGCCCACCGAGACCCCCATCAAAAAGCCGGGGGAATACAAGTCCTACACCGGCGACCTGCTCACCCAGACCGTCTACGACACCGCGGGCAAGGTGGTCAAGCAGGTGGACGCCAACCACAACGTCACCCGGCTCTACTACGACCGGGCCGGCCGCAAGGTGGCCCAGCTCGACGCCGCGCATTACCTGGTGAAGTGGGACTACGACGGCCAGGGCAACATCAGCAAGGAGACGCGCTACGCGACGGCGCTCGCCGGCCTGACGGTCAATGACAGCACCACGCTGGAACAACTGACCAACACCGCCTACTTGAAGACCAGCGCCGACGACCGCATCACGATTCACACGTATGACAAGTTGAACCGACTGCTCAGCGAAACCCGCAAGGGAGTCGAGACCGCCACCATCGGCGCCAACGGCAAGCCCGTCCCGGCCAAGCTTGATGCGGTCACCAACTATGCCTACGACGGCCTGAGCAACATCACCCGCAAGACCGATGCGACGACCGCGGTGACGAATTGGACCTTCGACAAGCTGGGGCGGCAGATCAAGGAGGAAAAGCCGCAGTTCACCGACTTCGAGGGCGCGTCGGTGCGGCCCACCACAGAGCGCGAGTACGACGCGCTGGGCAATGTGCGGCGTGAGATCCGTCACGGCAAAAATGCCGCGACGGAGACCGACGACCGCGTCACGGCCTACGACTACGACAAGAACGGCTGGATGATCCGCCAGACCGATGCAGCCGACGCGGTCACCGAGTTCCGCCACGACGCGGCGGGCAACGTGACGCGCAAGATCCTGAAAGACCGCGTCAATGCCGACGGCCTGAAGGTCAACGACATCACCTACTACGTCTACGACACGCGGAATCGGGAGATCAAGAACACCGACGAGGCGAGCGGGACCTACCGGGAGACCCGCTACAACAGCTTCGGCGAGGTGACGGGCCGGCGCACCAATGGCGGCGGGGCCAAAGGCGCCTGGCACGAGATCGCCGAGTTCGACCGCGCCGGGCGGGCCTGGAAGACCAGTGCCGGCGACGGCATCGTGAAGCTGCACGGTCACGACCGGGCGGGCAATCTGGTGATGACCCTGACGGGCAAGACGGACCTGACGAACACCAGCCTGAAGGACGCCACGGCGCTGACCGATACCGAGCGGACCTACTTCCTGTACGACGCGCGCAGCAAGCTCAGTTCAACCTATCAGGCGGCGATGGGCGGCAAGCGCGAGACGGTCAGCATCGACGTTAACAAGGCGGGACAGTCGATTTTTGTCGGCGACAAATCGGCGATTCAAATCGGCCCCGACAAGGTGCTGAGCGGTGGCATGCCCAATACGGGTACGCCGGTGACCGGTTCGAACGTCCGGATCACCTCGGGGAACGTGTCCATTGATCAGTACACACGTTTCAATGGCCTGCACAAGCCGTCCGGTCCTCGTTGGTACACCGCGAGCGTAGTCATCCATCCTTGGGATACAAGTTCGTTTGGCCCCGGCGACGTGGTCGTCGAAGCCTCCGGTTGGTTCATCGACTCCGTGGGCGCCAGGGTGCCTGTGCAGTTGCGGGAAGCCGGAGATCCGTACTCCCCCCCTCAGAATCCTCAGCCCATCGGAGCAACCATCATTCCGGCGGGCGGCTCCGGGACGGTCAATGCCTATCTCGGGAAGTATCCGCCCCCGCCCAACGAACAGAACATCGACTTCATCACCTACAAGATCTACAAGAAGATAGACACCGGCAGGATCTTTCTGGGGGAAACAACCATCCAGACGGAAACCTGGAAGACCTCCGACTTTCAGCCTGATCCGGGATGGAGTAACTCTGCAGAGGTCAAACTCCCGCGGCAGTTGAAGTTCGTCGGGCAGCCCGCGGACGCCTACAAGCTGCTGGTCTTCACGCGTGCGCAACCTGACGGTTCCTGGTCGGGACCGAAGAAGGTGTTCAGGGGACCCGACGAAGCCTTCACGATGGATTCTGCGTTGGCATTGGCGAACGCGTTCGATTTCATCTACGTCGCGCTAACCCATGACGACGTGGTCGTGAACCGGCAGAGGGGCTCGGTGAACCGTGCCACCGATGGACAGGACCCGTCAGCGGTACAGGACAGCGGGGCGCTGGGTGGCAACAACGGTCCAGGGATCGCCTTGGCGACGGGAGACGGTTACCTGCACTTGCTGGATCAAGGCGCGACCTCGGCCAGCCTGCATGTGCGCTATCGAGAGAAGGGAAGCAATGGGGCGTGGATCACGCTGGAAGGCCACAGGCGACTGCATCAGCCCTATAAGGAGGGCGACTTGCCGGTGGCAGGCTGGTTTGCGTTCAAGTGGGACGGTTTCGCCGCCGGCAAGGACTACGAACTGGATGTGACGTCCCTCGACGCGGGGGACGTGACACTCAAGCGTTCACGGCTGTCATTTGGCCGTGACGCGCAGGGCAAGGTTTGGGTCGACCCCGTTCCGACCCCCTATGACCAGTTGCGCGACATCATCCGGTTCACCGAGCGTCCCGACACGCGGCTGGTCAAGGTCCGCTATCGCACGCACGGCACGGACACGTACTCTGCGGCCATCGAAATCAAGGCGACGGACCACACCGGCCGGTGGCCCTGGGACACGGGGTTTCTGGTGCCCAACCGCAACAACAGCTACAGCTACGATCTCATCATCGAGGCTTTCAGCGACGACCAAGGCAAGCTGCTGAACAACCGAACCACGGCCACCGTATCTCTGGGCAGCTACGAAACGGTGGTGTCGGCACAGGGCGAGGACATTCCGCCGACGCTACGCCTGACGCTGCCGTCGGACCAGCAGTCCGCGGTTCGGATCGTGATGGGCTACCGGGAAAAGAATACCGACAGCACGTATGTCGCGCTGCCTACCGAAGCCGTTGCCGGTGAGTTCCACGCCATCCTGTCCGGCATTCCACGACCCGCCAGTGGCAAGAAGGACTACGAGTACTTCTACGATACGTTCGATATCAACGGCCAGCAGCTCGGCAGGACCTATGGAAAGTTTGAACTGGAAGCCACCGCGCAAAGCACGGCTCGCCTGGACTGGGTCATCGTGGGACCAGACAACGACCCATTGCACCAGATCCAGCGGCACTTTGGCTACAACGCCTTCGGCGAGGCCAGTTGGGAGAAGGACGGCCGCGGCAACGTGACCGACTTCAGCTACAACACCATGGGCCGTCTGACGGTCCAGCAGGCGCCGAAGACCTGGGTCGTATACGACAACGGCTACCGCGAGGAGAAGCGCCCGACCACCCGCAACTACTACGACCGGGCCGGCCGGCTGGTCGCCGTGACCGACGCCAACGAGAACACGCAGTCGCAGACCTGGCTGGCCGGCGGGGAGGGCCAACAGCTGACAGCCGAGCGGCATGCCTACGGCAGCAAGCGCAACGGCTACGACGTGTTCGGCGAACGGCGTTACGCCCTCAACGAGTTGGCCGTCGACGTCAACGACTACACGGGCCGCACCGACTACATCTACGACAAGATGGGCCGCCTCGTCGAGATGCGCAACCCCGAGCGCAAGGCCGGCTCGTATGGCAACGCGGGCGCCACGGCGGTACGGGCGATCGAGACCTACCGCTACGACGCGGCCGGCCAGCGTATCGCTCACACGAACGCATTGGACAAGACCGAGAAGACCTACTACGACAGCCTGGGCCGGGTGACCAAAACAGTCAGCTTCGCCAGTGTGCAAATCCGCTACGACTACCAGTACGTCAGCACCATCGTCGGCAACGCCGGTGTGAAGGTCGGCGGCTGGCAGAAGACGACGACCAACGGGATCAACCGGACCAGCATCGAGCACACCGACCTGTTCGGCCGGCTGACGTGGAAGCAGGACCTGGGCGGGCACACCTTCAGCTACAGCTACAACGGCATGGGGTCGGTGACCCGCCAGACCGGCAGCTCCCGTCAGGACATCGTCTTCAGCTACTACGTCAACGGCTACATCGAAAGCATCTGGGACAAGAGCACCGGGGCCGTCACCCGCTACGAGTACGACAAGGCGGGCAATCGCACGCTGGAGCGGTACTTCTACCTGCGCAACCCGGCCGACATCAACGGGCCGGTGCTGCAGAACTACCAGGGTGCCAAGATCGAGTACGACGCGTTGAACCGCATCGTCAAGATCGACGATCCGCAAGCGACAATCCTCTACGACTATGACGCGGTGGGCAACCGCCGGCACGTCAACAGCTATTACCACGATGGCAATCACGGCGACCGGCAGGTACAGGACTACTGGTACACCTACGACGCGCTGAACCGCTTCAGGATCTCGATGGGGAAACTGGGGGGCAAGGTGGCCACCTCGGCGACCGACACCGCCGGCTATATCGAATTGGGCAGCGAGGGTGTGGCGGTTGACTACAACGCCGCGAGCCAGCGCACGGTGGTCAGGAATGCCGTCAACTCCAGTTGGGAGGAGTACTTTTATACGGCCGACGGCTATTTGGCCGCCACCTGGATCACCGAGAACGACAGGCCGCAGCGCCCGGGCTCCAGCCGCGACGTGGACCTGGGCGGGCGTGTCCTGACCTACAAGGCGTGGAATCCGGACAACACGGAATACACCCAAAGCACCGAGTACAGCGACGACCACCGGGTCAAGTCTCAGACAGACAACAAGGGCAAGACGGAGTACTACTACTACAGCGACAACACCGACACCACCGACAGCAACAGCAACATCGACAATGCCAGTGCGGTCTCCCGTGCCACCGCAGATGGTGCAGGCGAGTTGGCCAGGACCTTCCATACCAATTTCGAGGACAAGAGCACCACCAATACCTACTATGCGTACGAGTACTGGGACGAGGCCAAGCAGTTCGCGATCACGAACCAGGCCTACCACCCGAAACTCAAGTCGAAGAACAGCGCCTGGGGCAAGGGTTACTCGCAGATCGAGTACGACGTCAACGGCAACGTCAAGGCGGCGATTGACGTCGAGGGTGACCGCCGCTTCAGGTATGTGACCGACGCACAGGGCCTGATTCTGCGTCGCGACGAGGTGGTGAAGAGCGGCTGGAACAACCGCATGCACCGCTACTACTACGTCAACGGCGTGCGGGTGGGCGATGTCGGCAACGACGGCCCGAGCCGGGTCAACTATGTGCAGGCGCTGGCCGAGCGTGGCCAGACCAAGCCCGACTACAAACACTGGAAGCCCATCCTCAGCGCCGACTTCGACCAGAACTACGAGCCGATCGGCGCCAACTACCCGAAGACGACGCCGTTCAGCTACACGGTGAGGAAGGGCGACACGCTGCAGACCGTCGCTGCGGCGGTGTGGGGCGACCGGGCGATGTGGTACCTGATCGCCGACGCCAACGGCCTGAACGGCACCGAGACGCTGGTGGAGGGTCAAAGGCTGACCATCCCGCCCAAGGTCGCCAACATCCACAACAACAGCGGCACCTTCCGGGTCTACGACCCGGCCGAGGCGATGGGAGACGTGAGGCCCACGCTTCCGCCCGCGCCGCCGCCGCCGGCTGGGAAGAATTGCGGCGTCCTTGGGATGATCGTGATGGTCGTCGTGGCCATCGTGGCGACGGTTTACACCGCCGGCGCAGCTGCTGGGTGGCTGGGGGCGGCTTCCACGACGACGGCAGGGACGACCGGCATGGCTGCGGTGGGCGGCGCAGCGCTGGGCGGTGGCGGCGGGCTGGTCATGGGCACGGCCGGGTTTGCGCTGGGCAGCGCGGGTGCCACCGCGGTGGCCTCGGCAGCCATCGGCGGTGCGGTCGGCGCTGTCGCCAGCCAGGCGGTGGGGATGGCGATCGGCGCGGTCGACAGCTTCTCGTGGACGAATGTCGCGATGGGGGCGATCGGCGCGGGCGTTGGGGCCGGATTGGGTGCGGCGTTCGGACCTGCCACATCGATACAGGCAGCTGCCGGCCTGGGTGCGGCGGGCAATGCGATCACGCAGGGCGTGGCCGTGGCGACGGGCCTGCAGCAGAAGTTCGAGTGGCGCAGCGTCGCCGCCTCGGCGATCGGTTCCGGCGTGGGCTACGGCGTCGGCAAATTCATGGAGAGCCTGCCGGTGGGCGTGGCGCAGAACGACGTGGCCGGTCGCTTGTTCCGCGGCACCGTGAGTGGGCTGGCAAGCGGCGGAGTGCAGGCCCTGGTGCAGGGATATCGGCCGAACTGGGCGCTCGTTGCGGCGCAGAGTTTTGGCAATGCGTTGGGAAGTAGCCTTGCCGACGCAGCCTCTGCGCCGAAAACTCAGGGCGTGGGGCCGTGGTCCGACATCAACTACCGCAATGGCTCGGATATCCAGAGCGACCAAGCCTACGAGGCGCGGCGCGCTCAGGAGTGGATTGATACCAGCGATGCCATTCAGAACCGCCGGATGTACGAGGCCACCGCTGCCGCGGCACAAGAGAACTTCCGTGCTACCGAGCGAGCGTATCGCCAGGCAACCGACACTGGTGCAGTCATCAGGGCTGGGGACACGCTGGAGAGACTGATCGGCGGGGACAAGGAACTAATGGGCCGCTACATGCGCGGCATGGGTGTGCAGAACGCAAACATGCTTCGCGTTGGTCAGTCTATGCGTGCTGATTGGGCGATGAGCGCCGACGAAGCGCGGGGCGAGGCCAACAGGTTCTATGCCGCTGATGCCAAGGCCAAGGCGGCAGCCGCTCAGGCGGCCTCGTTGATTGGTGCCGATGGCATGCGCATCGGCCCGACTGTGGAGCGTGCTCGGGCGTTGGGTATCTATTCGGGAGATGCCCAGGCGGTGGCTTTGAGTCGCGACTACGAGGCGGCGCTGTCGCGCTTGCCTGGGCAATCGGTGTCATCTTGGGATGGGGTATCGCGCCTCCCGCCTGCGCAGGCCTATCTGGCGAAGGCTCGCGGTGGGCTCGATGCGGTGCGCGGCGACAACTGGCACTTCCAGGTGGCGCAAGGACTACCAGATGCTGCCGCTATAGCAGCAGGTGACTTGGCAGCAGCGAAGGTTGTTGGCTTGCTCAGCCGCGCTGCGACCCCGGTCCAAAGCTTCTTGCTGGGTGAGCGCTCGGTGGTGATGTCCGAGCTGCAGGCCGAGATGCGTGCTGGACTGCTTGCTGATTTGCGACCGGTTACGCCTCTTGAAGGGCTATCACCCACGCCGTTGGGTTGGCCAGGCCGAGGTGGCGCAGGGCCGGTTCCGGGCACGATTGGCATCACCGACTCAACATCGGTAAAGGCTCTGCAGAACTATTACCCGAAGGGAGGCGGGGTTGAGTTTGTATACGATCCGACCACAAGCCGATTTGCAACTGGTAGGCCAGAGGTAAGCTTGTTCGATGGCTCGCCACATGAGCAATTGGCCCAGTCCATTGGTTCAGCGAGGAACAGTTCTGAGGTCGTGGGCGGAACCTTCGAGCGAGGCCCCAGGGGGGAGTTCTTCACGACCGAGAACAGTGGTCATTACGGGCAGAACTGGAACAACGATGTTCGCGCCCAGTTCCAACGGTGGCTTAGCGAACGAGTGCAGCGGCCGGTGGTTCATGAGTCGTGGAGAAGGTGATGGAACTAAAAATGTTGGACCCGGCTGTTGAGGAAGGCTCTTATTGCTGGCTCATCTCCCTTGGAGGCAGCGTTATCGGTGTTCATGTCGATAACGGATGGTGCGTGCGCATCAACGATGGCAGCATCCTTGTGCTTGATGTGGAAAGCAAGTTCGTCCCCTTAGGGCCGTTGTTGGAGATGCAGCCAAGTGAGTTCTCTGCGTTCGTGCAAAAGGCCGCAGCCACAAACCCACGCTTCGCTCATCAGATAAGCGGCTTCCCTCGGGAGACGCTGTTGAAGCACATCTTCCACACCTCCTATTCGAGCTATTGGCCGGAACGGGCTCTGGCCTGGCTCGAAACGGAGCAAGCGTTATGGCCAAGGTTCCAGGGCGAGCTGCTGACGTTCTCGAAGAACAAAGTAATGTCGCAGCGCGCTCGGCAACATGCACAGAAGATGCTGCGGGCCACGAGTAGCTGAGCATTGCTGCGTGCAGCCGGGTTGAACGCGTTTAGTATTTTTCCGACACTCGACGCGAGTCGAGGGCCGCTCAGCCGCTTGCGCGCAAGCGGCTGAGCGGTCGACGGGTCTTCTGGCAGATTGGGGATGCGACCCCACCAATCTGACCCAGGAGAACACCGTGACCGCCCAGACCCACAGTATCAAGCGGAAGCTGTCGCTTCTGCAGTTGGCCGACGAACTTGGCAACGTGGCCAAGGCTTGCAAAATCATGGGCTTCCATCGCGACACCTTCTACGAAGTCCGTCGTGCCTTCCAGACCGGCGGCGTCGCCGCCCTCGTCGAGAGCCGCCGCGGTGCTCGTGGCCCGCATCCGAACCGGGTGGCGCCGGAGATCGAGACCAAGGTTCTCGACTACTGCCTCAAGCGCCCCACACACGGGGCTCAGCGCGTGTCCAACGAGCTGCGCCTGGCCCGCGTGGAGGTCTCACCCTCGGGCGTGCGCGGCGTGTGGCTGCGCAATGACCTGGAGACCCGGTACAAGCGCCTGATGCGTCTGGAGCGCGAGAGCCGCGACAACACGACCTTCGTGCTCACCGATGATCAGGTGAGGCTGCTGGAGCGTCACAGCCCCGACTTCCGTTGCCGCCATGTGCACTCCAGCGCTCCCGGCGATTTGCTGAACCAGGACACCTTCTACTGGGGCACGCTCAAGGGCGTGGGAGGACTGGGGGTCATTGAGGACTGGGGGTCTTAAATCTTAAGAGCCACACCCTGCTATGCATCCGAGATGCGGGACTTCAGATTTAAGGCCCTCATGCGTGACCCCTCATGCGCTGATGACCCTCATGCGCTTGACCCTGGCGCCGAAACATAAGGCCTGGCTCCTACCTTGACCCTGGCTCCTACTGACATCGTCAAGGACGGCGACGTGCTGCACTTCCTATTCAACGTCTGAGCGGCGTCGGCGCGTCGAGCAGAGGGATCCTCATCGGACCGCGTCGTCGCGCGCGGCCCTGGCGACAGCCGCCCGGCGCGATGTTGCGGCTCAGGCTGCCGGTTCCTGCGTCCAGTCGTCCAAGCTCAAGCCACCGGGAACCCGCGCGAAGGCACGATCCCTCGTGATCAGAACGGCCGTGTCGGCCACTTGCGCAGCGGCCAAGGACAGCGCCTTCGCGTGCGCGGCGATCATCATGTCCATCGGAGCCAGGGGGACTCCGGCCGCCTCGCACGAAGCGCGGAGCCTGCCGTAGACCTCGGCGACTTCCTCGGTCCACGGAACGACCCGTACACGCGCCAGGAACTCGCGGACCCGCGTCGTGAGTCCTTGAGGATGCCCTCGCTTCGCCACTCCGTACAGAAGCTCGGCCTGCGTAACGACCGACACGGCCACGCACTGCATCGGCACGTCGACCAAGCGGCTCCTCACACTCGGGATGTCGCCCTTGATGACGTGGCTCGCCATGTTCGTGTCGAGCAGATAGGTTGTCATTCTTGGGCGCCCTCAAACGGGTCTCGCGTCTGCGTGCCTTGCTGCCTGTCAGCCTCCGACAAAAAATCCGCCGGGACGTCCGTCGTGGAGTCCAGGGCGAAAAAGCCTTCCCAAGAGTCCGGGCGCCTCGACAGGACGACGTCCCCCGTCGCAGCGTCCCGGCGGATGTAGACCTCCTTCTCGGTGAAACGGAATTCGAGTGGCAGGCGAACCGCCTGACTCCGGCCCGTGGTGAAAATCTTTGCGGTCTTCGACATGCTGAGCACCCCCTTGATATCTATCATAGTAGATATCGAAGGCGCATACCCGACTCTGTGCCGCCTTGCACCGTGACCAGCGTCGTCGGGCAGCAGCTATACATTCGGCGGCTGCGAAAATCCCTTCCATGATCGAACCTTCTCCCGTCGCCCGCCCCTCCGTCCCGAAGACAGAGCTCTCCCCCGCTGGCCCCCGACTCTCCCGCCTCGTCGCCGGCGCCTGGCGCATGGACGCCTGGGGCTGGACGCCCCAGCAGCGCCTGCGCTGGATCGAACAGAACCTCGAACTCGGCGTCAGCAGCTTCGACCATGCCGACATCTACGGCGGCTACACGGTCGAAGGCCTGTTCGGCGAGGCGCTGGCGCTCGCGCCGGCCTTGCGCGAGCAACTCCAGCTCGTCAGCAAGTGCGGCATCCAGCTGGTCGCCCCGGCGCGGCCGGCGCACCGCATCAAGGCCTATGACACCCGCCGCGCCCACATCGTCGCCTCGGCCGAGCGATCGCTGCGCGAGCTGCGCACCGACCGGCTCGATGTGCTGCTGATCCACCGCCCCGACCCGCTGATGGACGCCGACGAGGTCGCACGCGCCTTCGACGATCTGCGCCAGGCCGGCAAGGTGCTGCACTTCGGCGTCTCCAACTTCACGCCGGCGCAGTTCGCGCTGCTGGCCAGCCGCACGACGCTGGTGACCAACCAGGTCGAGTGCTCGCCGCTGCAGCTCGCCGCACTGCACGACGGCACCCTGGACCAGGCCCAGCAGCTGCGCTGCAAGCCCATGATCTGGTCGCCGCTGGCCGGCGGCCGGCTCTTCACGGCGGGTGACGAGCGCTGCCGCCGCGTGCGCGAAGGCCTCGAGTCCATCGCCACCCGGCTCGGCTGCAGCCCGGCCACCCTCGCCTACGCGTGGCTGCTGCGCCATCCCTCGCAGCCGCTGCCCATCGTCGGATCCAGCCGCATCGAGGCGCTGCGCGAAGCCGTGGCCGCGCTCGACCTCGTGCTCGACCCAGCGAGCTGGCACGAGATCTGGAGCGCCAGCGCTGGCCAGGAGGTGCCGTGACCTTCCACGAACGTGTCGTGCCGCTGGAGCCCGCGCTGCTGCAGCGCTGCCTGGCGGTCTACCCGCGGCTGGCCTTCGTCGACCTGGAAACCACCGGCAGCATGCCGGGCAGCGACGGCATCACCGAGGTCGCCATCATCCAGGTCGACGCCGAGGGCGTGCGCGAATGGAGCAGCCTGGTCAACCCGGGCCGCCCCATCCCGCCCTTCATCCAGCAGCTCACCGGCATCGACGATGCCATGGTGGCCGGCGCGCCGAGCTTCGCCAGCCTGGCAGCGGAGGTCCTCGCCCGCCTGGAGGGGCGCGTCTTTTTCGCGCACAACGCCCGCTTCGACCACGGTTTCCTGGCGCACGCGCTGGAGGCCGCGGGCCTGGCCTGGCACCCGCCGCAGGTGAGCTGCACCGTGAAGCTGTCGCGCAAGCTCTATCCCGAGCAGGAGCGCCACAACCTGGACACCCTGATCACGCGCCACCGGCTGCAGGTGAGCGAGCGCCACCGTGCGCTCGGCGACACCCGGCTGATCTGGCAGTTCTGGCAAATCGCCTGCCGCGACTTCCCCGCCACCCGGCTGGCCGCGGCACTCGGCCCGCCGCCTTCGCGCCCGGGCCTGCCGGCCCATCTGGACACCGAGTTGCCGGAGGGCCACGGCGTCTACATCTTCCACGGCGTCGACGGGCGGCCGCTGCTGGTCGGGCGCGCCACCCGGCTGCGCCAGCAGGTGCAGTCCCTGTTCCGCACCGACCAGGGACTGACGGCCGGCACCCGGCTTTCGGAGCAAGTCGGCCACATCGAAACGGTCGCCGCCCCGGGCACCCTGGGCGCACAGCTGAAGGAGGTCGCGCTGGTCCGCTCGCTGCAGCCGCGCCATCACCAGCTGCCGCGCCACCGCGACCTGCCGGCGCCGCGAGCCTGGCCCTACCCCGGCGCCATCGGTTTGCGCGAAGGCGAAGCCGTTCACGTGCTCGACGCCTGGTGCCACCTCGGCACCGCCACCCACGAGCGCGAGATCTGGCCGCTGCTGGAGCAGACGCCGGTGTTCGACCATGACATCTATCTGGTCCTGCTGAAGCGCCTGGCCAGCGTACCGGTGCGCTCGGTGATGCTGCTGAACTCGCAGCTCGACTTCGGCGTGCCGGCAGCCTGAAGCGGTGCCGTCGCGGCCGGGTGCTAGCATCGCGGCCCCGGCCCTTCTTCCGCCTGCCCGGCAGGCCTGCCATCGATGCAACACCGCTGGTTCTCGCTGCTGGGGGGCGCCCGTGCGCCTCAGGTGCGGCTCTACTGCCTGCCCTATGCCGGGGCAGGCCATACCATCTTCCGTCCCTGGGGCGCCCTGGTCTCGGACGCGCTGGAGCTGGCCCTAGTGAAGTTGCCAGGCCGCGGCGAACGGTATCGCGAACCACGGCCGGCAACACTGGCCGGCCTTGCCGACAGCATTGCCGACGCCATCGCCGCCGAGGCGCCCCACCGCTTCGCGCTGTTCGGTCACAGCATGGGGGCTCTGATGGCCTTCGAGGTGGCGCGCCGCCTGAGCCATGACCTGGGTCGTCCTCCCGAGGCCCTGTTCGTCTCCGGCCGGCGTGCGCCGGGCAGCCCTGCTTCGCTGGCGCCGCTGCTGCAGCTCGACGACGCGGGCTTCCTGCGGCACGTGCACGCGATGGGCGGCTTCCCCGACGAGCTGCTGGCGAACCAGGACGCCGTCGACTACTTCCTGCCGATCCTGCGCGCCGACTTCGCCTGGTGCGAACAGCACCGAGATCGACCGCGGCCGCCGCTGCCCTGCCCCATCGTCGTCTATGGCGGACGCGACGACAGCACCGCGCCGCCGGCGCTGCTGCAGGGCTGGGCCGGCCAGAGCAGCGCCGGCTGCCGCATCGAGCTCTACGACGGCGGCCACTTTTTCCTCTTCCCGCAGCAGGACGGTCTGCTCCGCAGCATTCAGCAGAGCCTCGGCCTCGCCGTCTGAGCGCGGGGCCGCCCCTGGCAAATCTGCCGGTCGGTGGAGGTGCGCTTCTTGCCCCGTGGGCAGCGCGCCGGCCCGCCTGCCTGAAGCGAGCCGGTGTCCATGCGGCGCTGGTGCCTGGCGGTTTCGACATGCAGCGCCTTCTGATCCGCAGTGAACAGGAGGAGACCCATGCGCGCTTTCGCACGCCCGATTGCCCTGACCCTGGGCTGCGCCGTCCTCGGCGCCGCCTCAGCCCCGGCCGCGCCCGCCAGCGCAGGCTCCGGCCCTGACCAGCCCGCGGTCGTCCCGCGCGCCGCACCAGCACCTGCCCTGCGGGTGCTGGTGCGGCGCAGCGCCGACGGCATCCCGCACCTCAAGGCCGGCGACCATGCCAGCCTGGGTTATGGCTTCGGTTATGTGCAGGCCGAAGACAACCTGTGCACGCTGGCCGAACTGTTCGTCAGCCTGCGCGGCGAGCGCTCGCTGCATTTCGGCGCCGAGGCCAGGCCCGCCTCCGACTCCACCTTCGGGCAACTGCCCAACCTCGAGCTCGACTTCTTCTTCCGTCACGTCGCCGACGAAACCAGCGTGAGCCACTACCGGGACCAGCATCCCGAACCGCTGCGCCGCTTGGTGCGCGGCTGGACGGCCGGCTACAACCGCCTGGTGCGCGAGATCGCCACGGGGCACCGGGTCGGCAGGCCCGGCCCCTCGTCGCTCGCGCACCGGCTCTGCCGGGGCCGTCCCTGGGTGCGGGAGATTCACGAAATGGATGTCTGGCGCCGGGTCTACACGCTCGGCCTAGCCGGCGGCTACAGCGTCTTCGCGCGCGAGATCGCCTCGGCCCAGCCGCCTGCCACCGGCGCAGCGCTGCAGCCCGGTGGCCCCGCATCCACGGCAGCCGTCGCGCCACGGGCTCTCAAGGTCGGCGGGGCCGCGGGCACCGGCAGCAACGCGATCGGCTTCGGCGGCGAGGCGACCGGGTCCGCCCACGGCCTGCTGCTGGGCAACCCGCACTGGTACTGGCGCGGCCCCGACCGCTTCTACCAGGCCCACCTGAGCCTGCCCGGCACCTTGGACACGGCCGGCATCACGATCCTCGGCATGCCGGTGATCCTGATCGGCTACAACCCGCACATCGCCTGGAGCCACACGACCTCCACCGCCTCGCGTTTCGGCCTCTACGAGTTGAAGCTCTCGCCCGGCTCGCCCACCGCCTACCGCTACGAGGGCCAGGTGCTGCCGATGACACCGGTGACCCTCAGCGTGCGCACTGGGGCGGGGAGCGTCACGCGCACGCTGTGGCGCAGCCACTTCGGCCCGCTCGTGGACCTGAGCGGCTTCTCGCCGCAGATGGCCTGGAGCCACGAAAAGGCCTTCGCGATCCGCGACATCAACGCCAGCAACTACCGTCTGCTCAACACCTTCCTGCGCTTCGGCGGCGCAGGCTCGCTCGACGACTTCATCCGCATCCAGAAGGAAGAAGCCGGCGTGCCCTGGACCAACACGGTCGCCGCGGGCCGCGGTGATGCGCGCGTCTGGTATGCCGACATCGGTGCGGTCCCCAACGTGCCGGACCGCCTGGCGGCCGCCTGCACCACCCCGCTCGGCCAGACCTTTGCCCAGGTGGCGCCCGGCGTGCCCTTCCTCGACGGCTCGCGGCGCGCCTGCGAATGGGGCAGCGATCCCGATTCGGTGCAGCCCGGCAGCCTGGGTCCCTCGCAGCTGCCCGGCCTGCTCAGACGTGACTACGTCGCCAACATGAACGACAGCCACTGGCTCAGCAACCCGGCCGAGCCGCTCACCGGCTACGCTCGCATCGTCGGTCCCGAGCGCGGCCCGCAGTCCCTGCGGACCCAGCTCGGCCATGCGATGGCCCAGGCGCGCCTGGCCGGCAACGACGGGCATGGCGGGCCGCGCACGGACGCCGCCGCGGTGCAGCGCATGGCGCTCGACAGCCGTTCGCTCAGCGCCGAGCGTTTCAAGCGCGAGGCGCTGGAGCTCGCCTGCAGCTCGCCCGAGGTGGCGCTGACCCTCGACCCGCTGACCGGCGAACGTTTCGACCCACCGCGCCGCATCTCGGTACAGCCGGCCTGCAAGCAGCTGGCGCGCTGGGACAACAGCGGCCGGCGCAGCGCGCGCGGGGCGCACCTGTGGGACGAGTGGTGGAAGCGCCTGCTCCTGATCCCGCCCGAGGAGCTGTTCGTCACCGTGTTCGACCCCGAGCAACCGCTGCAGACCCCGCGGGGGCTGCGCCCCGACCCTCGCGTGATCCAGGCGCTGGCGGCCGGCGTGCTGCGTGTGCAACAAAGCGGCTATGCCCTCGACGCGCGGCGCGACCAGGTGATGTATGTGCCGCGTGCCGAGCTGAAGATCCCCTTCTATGGGGGCTGCCAGCAGCACGGCTACTTCACCATCGCCTGCCCGTCCCAGCGCATCGAACAGGGCGGCTACGCGATCGACGGCGAGCGCATCGGCAACACCTACCTGCAGGTGGTGGCCTTCAGCGACGCAGGCGTGCAGCCCTACACCTTGCTGACGCACTCGCAGTCGGACGACCCGGCCTCGCCCCACCACATCGACGCCACCTTGCGTTACAGCGTCGGGCGCTGGTTGCGTGTGCCGCACACCGAGGCCGAGCTCGCCGCCACGCCGCTGCTCGCCTCGTACTGGCTGACCGGGCCGGCCGAGTAAGCCTTTCCCTCATCTGCCCGGCACGCACGTTGCCGGGCAGGCAGCGCCGCTGTCCGTCCCCACCTTCATCCAACAGGAGCCCCATGACCCTGCCCCCCGCCCCCGTTCCTTACAGCGACTCTCTCGAGACCCGGCAGCCCGACGAGGAAGCACTGATCGAGCGCATCGTCGCCTCGATGGGCCGCGTCAACCGCATCGTCTTCGACCGCCACCGCCATGCCACACGCGACGCGCATGCCAAGAGCCACGGCATCCTCAAGGGCGAGCTGCAGGTCTACGACGGCCTGCCCGAGCCGCTGCGCCAGGGTGTGTTCGCCGAGCCGCGCCGCTACCCCGCGGTGGTGCGCCTGTCCACCGCACCCGGCGACCTGCTGAGCGACCGTGTGCCCTCGCCGCGCGGCATGGCGATCAAGCTGCTCGACGTGAACGGCGCGCGCCTGCTGGGGCCGCAGCAGCCCGAGGCCCGCACGCAGGACTTCCTGCTGGTCAACCACCCGGTGATTCCCTTCGGCCACGTGCAGGCCTACTGGGAGATGCAGCAGATCGCCGAGCGAAACGTCGACGCCCCCCAGGTGGCCCGCCGCACGCTGTCCGCGCTGGCCCGCGGCGCGAGCAAGGTGGCGGACCTGCTGGGTGTCGAGAACCCGACGCTGGACACCCTGGCGATGCCCAACCACCACCTCCTCGGCGAGACCTTCTACAGCATGGCCGCGCTGCGCCACGGCGACTACGTCGCGAAGCTGAGCGCCGCGCCGCTGTCCGTCAACCTGCGGGCCCTGACCGGCCAGCCCCTGCCTGCCGAGGGCGACTCGGCGCTGCGCGACGCGGTGGTGGCGTTTTTCGCGCGCGAGGGCGCCGAGTACGAGCTGCGCGTGCAGCTCTGCACCGACCTGCAGCGCATGCCCATCGAGGACGCCTCCGTCGAGTGGCCCGAGAGCCTGTCGCCCTGGCTGCCCGTCGCCAAGCTGGTGCTGCCGGCCCAGGACGCCTACAGCCCGGCGCGCCGGGTCTGCGGCGACGACCAGCTGTCCTTCAACCCCTGGCAGGGCATCGAAGCGCACCGGCCGCTGGGCTCCATCATGCGGGTGCGCATCAAGGCCTACGAGGCGTCCACGCGCTTCCGCCACGAGATGAACCGGCAGCCGCGCCTGGAGCCGGCCAGCCTCGATGAGATTCCCGACTGAGACCGCCCTGCCCACTACCTCTTGCCGGAGATCGCATGATGTGTCGTCCCGTCCCCCTGTCGCCACGGCCGCTGGCCGTGCTGTGCCTGCTGGCGCTGGCCGCCTGCGGCGAGACCGCTCAGTTGCCGGAGTCGGCGGGCATCGGCCCCAGCCCGCAGTTGCCCGAGCCCAAGCGGACCCTGATTCCGACCGTGCACATCGCCCCGGCCACCGGCTGGCCGGCAGGCGTCACACCGGTCCCCGCCGAGGGGCTCAGGGTGAGCCCCTTCGCCGACGGCCTGGACCACCCGCGCTGGATCCACGTGCTGCCCAATGGCGACGTGCTGGTGGCCGAGAGCAATGCGCCGCCGAAGCCCGAGGACCAGAAAGGCCTGCGCAACTGGGTGATGAACAAGGTGATGGCCAAGGCCGGTGCCGGCGTGCCGAGCGCCAACCGCATCACGCTGCTGCGTGACGCTGACGGCGACGGCGTGGCCGAAACCCGCTCGGCCTTCCTCGAAGGGCTCAACTCGCCCTTCGGCATGGCACTGGTCGGCAGCGACTTCTATGTCGCCAACACCGACGCCGTGATGCGCTTTCCCTACAAGGAGGGTGAGACCCGCCTCAGCGCCCCGGGCAGCAAGCTGGTGGACCTGCCGGCCGGCCCGCGCAACCACCACTGGACCAAAAACCTGATCGCCAGCCGCGACGGCGGCAAGCTCTACGTCACCACCGGCTCCAACAGCAACGTGGCCGAACACGGCATGCAGGAGGAGGAGGGCCGGGCCGCGATCTGGGAGGTCGACATCAAGACCGGCCGGCACCGACTGTTCGCCACCGGCCTGCGCAACCCCAACGGCCTGGCATGGCAGCCCGACACGGGGGCGCTGTGGACCGCCGTCAACGAACGCGACGAGATCGGCAGCGACCTGGTGCCCGACTACATGACCTCGGTGCGTGACGGCGGCTTCTACGGCTGGCCCTACAGTTACTATGGTCAGCACGTCGACCAGCGCGTCGAGCCGCAGCGGCCGGATCTGGTCGCCAAGGCGCTGGTACCCGACTACGCGCTGGGCGCCCACACCGCCTCCCTGGGCCTGGCCTGGTCGGGCGGCACCTCGCTGCCGGCGGCCTATGCCAGCGGCATGTTCGTCGGCCAGCACGGCTCCTGGAACCGCAAGCCGCGCAGCGGCTACAAGGTGGTGTTCGTGCCCTTCCAGGGCGGCAAGCCCTCGGGCCAGCCGCTGGACGTGCTGACCGGTTTCGTCAACGGCCAGGGCGAGGCTCAGGGCCGGCCGGTCGGGGTCGCGCTCGACAAACGCGGCGCCCTGCTGGTGGCCGACGATGTCGGCAACGTGATCTGGCGGGTCAGCACACAGTGACCCCCCTCGCGGCCGCCGTCCATCTCCAGCGGCCGCGCCCCCTCTTGAAACGTCATCCGACGTCCCTATAATCAGTGCTGTTAGCACTCAGGTGAAGCGAGTGCTAGTCATGTCAACGAGCGCTCACTTGGCGCTCGTTCCTCATCAGAAGTGCCTTCCTCAGAATCCTAAGGAGATGCAATGAAACTTCGTCCGTTGCACGATCGCGTGATCGTCAAGCGCCTGGAAAACGAAACCAAGACCGCTTCGGGCATCGTGATCCCCGACAACGCTGCCGAGAAGCCCGACCAGGGTGAAGTGCTGGCAGTGGGCCCGGGCAAGCGCAACGAGAAGGGCGACTTCGTGGCCCTGAACGTCAAGGTTGGCGATCGCGTGCTGTTCGGCAAGTACAGCGGCCAGACCGTCAAGGTCGACGGCGACGAGCTGCTCGTGATGCGTGAAGAGGACCTGTTCTCCGTCATCGAGAAGTAACGCTTCTCTGACACACGAACATCCCAACCATCCAGTTTCAAGCATTCGGAGAAATCAAACATGGCAGCTAAAGACGTCATCTTCGGCGGCGACGCCCGCGCCCGCATGGTCGAGGGTGTCAACATCCTGGCCAACGCAGTCAAGGTCACCCTGGGCCCCAAGGGCCGCAACGTGGTGCTGGAGCGCTCCTTCGGCGCCCCCACCGTGACCAAGGACGGCGTGTCGGTCGCCAAGGAGATCGAGCTCAAGGACAAGCTCCAGAACATGGGCGCCCAGATGGTCAAGGAAGTCGCTTCCAAGACCTCGGACAACGCCGGTGACGGCACCACCACCGCCACCGTGCTGGCCCAGGCCATTGTGCGCGAAGGCATGAAGTACGTGGCCGCCGGCATGAACCCGATGGACCTGAAGCGCGGCATCGACAAGGCGGTCACCGCCCTGGTCGAGCAGCTGAAGGCCGCATCCAAGCCCACCACCACCTCGAAGGAAATCGCGCAGGTCGGCTCCATCTCCGCCAACAGCGACGAGTCCATCGGCAAGATCATCGCTGACGCGATGGACAAGGTCGGCAAGGAAGGCGTCATCACCGTCGAAGACGGCAAGTCGCTGGACAACGAACTCGACGTCGTCGAGGGCATGCAGTTCGACCGCGGCTACCTGAGCCCCTACTTCATCAACAACCCCGAGAAGCAATCGGCGCTGTTGGACAACCCCTTCGTGCTGCTCTACGACAAGAAGATCAGCAACATCCGCGACCTGCTGCCCACGCTGGAGCAGGTGGCCAAGGCCGGCCGTCCGCTGCTGATCATCGCCGAGGAAGTCGAAGGCGAGGCGCTGGCGACCCTGGTGGTCAACACCATCCGCGGCATCCTGAAGGTCGTGGCCGTCAAGGCGCCGGGCTTCGGCGACCGTCGCAAGGCCATGCTGGAAGACATCGCCATCCTGACCGGCGGCAAGGTGATCTCCGAGGAAGTCGGCCTGACCCTCGAGAAGGTCGCCCTGGCTGACCTGGGCCAGGCCAAGCGCGTCGAAGTGGGCAAGGAAAACACCACCATCATCGACGGCGCCGGCGCTGCTAGCGACATCGAAGCCCGCGTCAAGCAGATCCGCGTGCAGATCGAGGAAGCCACCTCCGACTACGACCGCGAGAAGCTGCAAGAGCGCGTGGCCAAGCTGGCCGGCGGCGTGGCTGTGATCAAGGTCGGTGCCGCGACCGAAGTCGAGATGAAGGAGAAGAAGGCCCGTGTCGAAGACGCGCTGCACGCCACCCGTGCCGCCGTCGAAGAAGGCATCGTGGCCGGCGGCGGCGTGGCTCTGCTGCGCGCCCGCCAGGCGGCTGGCACCATCAAGGGCGACAACCCCGACCAGGAAGCCGGCATCAAGCTGATCCTGAAGGCCATCGAAGCCCCGCTGCGCGAGATCGTGGCGAACGCCGGCGACGAGCCGAGCGTGGTGGTGAACGCGGTCCTGGGCGGCAAGGGCAACTACGGCTTCAACGCCGCCAACGGCCAGTACGGCGACATGATCGAGATGGGCATCCTGGATCCGACCAAGGTGACCCGCACGGCGCTGCAGAACGCCGCCTCGGTGGCTTCGCTGATGCTGACCACCGAGTGCATGGTCGCCGAAGCCCCGAAGGACGAAGCCCCCGCTGGCGGCGGCATGCCGGGCGGCATGGGCGGCATGGGCATGGACATGTAATGTCCACCTGAGCTTCTCTGCTCACGAAAAGGCCGCTGCAAAGCGGCCTTTTTTCTTTTCCGGAAGGCGACGCCGCCGTATCACATGGCGCGGGCCGTCAGCACCGGCCAGCTAGGAATTCGGCCTAGGCATCGCTAGCCGATCGGCGGATGCAGCCGCGGCGCGGCCGGCCGAAAACCCATGCATGCCAAGCCCCCTTGCCCCTTCCCTGCCACCGGCCCCGAGCCGGCCCGCTCGCTCCGTGCGCGCCCGGCTGTGCCTGTTGCACGGGCCGCTCCTCGGCAGCGCCGGCGCCGCCGCCGTGCTGACTGTGAGTTCGGGCGGCTGGGTCGGCTGGGCCAGCGCGGCCGTGCTGCTCGTGCTGGGCCTGCTGGCCGGTGGCGAGACCGCGCGCGTGCGCAGCGTCGAGCAACAGGCGCTCGACGACTACCTGGCCGGACGCGAGCGTTTCGCCCAGGCGCTTGCGCCGGTCTGGAGCGGCCACATCGAATCCTCGCGCACGCAGATGGAAAGCGCCATCTCGGCGCTTGCCGAGCGTTTCGCCGGCATCGTCGACAAGCTCGACCAGACCGCCCGGACCACCAGCGCCACCACCGGCTCGATCGCCAGCGCCGACAGCGGCCTGGTCGCGGTCTTCGCACGCAGTGAAAAGCAGCTCGACGCCGTGATCGCCTCGATGCAGGCACTCATGGGCAGCAAGGCGGAACTGCTCAACCAGGTGCAGGGCCTGACCCGCTTCGTCGCCGAGCTGCAGCAGATGGCCGCCGACGTCGCCAGCATCGCCGGGCAGACCAACCTGCTGGCCATCAACGCCGCCATCGAAGCCGCCCATGCCGGCGAGAACGGCCGCGGCTTCTCGGTGCTGGCGCAGGAAGTGCGCAAGCTCTCGGCCTTGTCGGGCGACATGGGGCGCCGCATCGCCGAGAAGGTGGGGCTGGTCAACACCGCCATCGAGGCCACCCGTCAGCATGCCGAGGCCTCCTCCGCCGACGAGGACGCGGCCATCCGCGCCTCGCAGCAGCACATCGGCAGCGTGCTGGCCGAGCTGCGCGGCGTCACCGAGGCGCTGGCCGCGACCACCGGCCTGCTGGAGCAGGACAGCCAGGGCATCAAGAACGACATCGGCGAAGCGCTGGTGCAGTTGCAGTTCCAGGACCGCGTGAGCCAGGTGATGAATCACGTCAAGACGAACATCGAACGCCTGCCCGGGGTGCTGGCCGAGCACGGCCGCGCCTGTGCAAGCGCTGCGGGACTGGCTCCGCTCGACGCGGCACCGCTGCTGGCCGAGCTGCAGGCCACCTACGCGATGGCCGAGGAACACGCGCTGCACCACAGCGCGGGCAAGGCGAGCGCCGCCCCGGCGGCCGCTGAAGAGATCACCTTTTTCTGAAAGACACCATGGCAAAGACCATCATGATCGTGGACGACTCTGCCTCGCTGAGGCTGGTCGTGGGCATCGCGCTCAAGGGCGCGGGCTACGAGGTCATCGAAGGCAGCGACGGCCGCGACGCGCTGGACAAGCTCAAGGGCCAGAAGGTGCACCTCATCGTCAGCGACCTCAACATGCCGAATATGGACGGCCTGAGCTTCGTGAAGGCGGTCAAGTCGCTGCCCAGCTACAAGTTCACGCCCGTCGTGATGCTGACCACCGAGAGCGGCGACGACAAGAAGCGCGCCGGCCAGGAAGCCGGCCTGAAGGCCTGGGTGGTCAAGCCCTTCAAGCCCGAGCAGCTGCTCGCGGTGGTGCAGAAGCTGGTGCTGCCATGAGCACGGCATCCACGGCGCGCCCGGACGGTGTGCTGCGCATCGAAGGCGAGATGACCATCTACCGCGCCGCCGAACTCGGCCCCCTGCTGCTGGCCGCGCTGACGCCGGCCGGCGCCCTGGCGCTCGACCTGGCCGAAGTCACTGAATTCGACAGCGCCGGCCTGCAACTGCTGCTGGCCGCGCGCCGCTCGGCCCGAGAGCTGGGCGGCGAACTCCGATTGAGCGCCACCAGCCCAGCCATCGACGAGGTCCTGGGCCTGCTGTCGCTTGGCGAGGAGGTCGGCCTCACGACGCCCCACTCCCCCCAGGAGCAAGCCGCATGAACCTCGACCAGGTCCTGCATGCCTTCATCGCGGAAAGCCGCGAACTGCTGGCTGAGATGGAGAGCGCGCTGCTCGGCATCCAGGCCACCGAGGGCGAGGCGCGCAGCGAAGCGATCAACGCGATCTTCCGGGCCGCGCACACCATCAAAGGGTCGGCGGGCCTGTTCGGGCTCGACCGCATCGTCGCCTTCACCCATGTCGTCGAGAGCGTGCTCGACGAGGTGCGTGCCGGCCGCTACACGGTCGATGACCCCATGGTGGCGCTGATGCTCGCCTGCGGCGACCACATGCGGACCTTGATCGACGCCGCCGAGATCCAGCGCGGCGACCCGGACGCCGGCGTGGCAGCCCAGGGCGAGCCGCTGCTGCAACGGCTCGCGATCTACCTGCCGGGTGCCGACGCGACGCCGGGCCAGTCGGCCCTGCCGGACGCGGTCCCGGCGCCGGCCGGCCGGCGCTGGCAGCTGTCGGTGCGCTTCGGCACCGAGGTGCTGCGCAACGGCATGGACCCGCTGGCCTTCATCCGCTACCTGGGCACGCTGGGCACGCTGGTCCGCGTGCGCCTGCTCGCCGACCGCCTGCCCGGCCTGCAGACGCTCGACCCCGAGGCCTGCCACCTGGCCTTCGAGATCGAACTCGACAGCGAAGCCTCGCAGGAAGCCATCGAAGCTGTCTTCGAGTTCGTCCGAGACGACTGTGAACTCCACGTGCAGGCTGTGTCCGACAACCCGGCCACGCCGACGCCCTCGCCTGCTTCGCAGATTGCGTCGCTGCCTCCTGCCCCTGACCCGGCGGCGTCTCTCGAGGCCCCGGCGAGCGCCGCGGCGCCGACCGCCCGACCGACCCGCGAGGCGCGAACCGGCGAACGCGCCTCGGTGCGCGTCGACGCCGACAAGCTCGACCGCCTGATCGACCTGGTCGGCGAACTGGTCACCGCCTCGGCCGGCGCCCACCTGGTCGCCCGCAAGGTGCGCGTGCCCGAGCTGCTGGAAAGCCACGAGGCCCTGGCGGCGCTGGTCGAGCAGGTGCGCGATACCGCACTGCAGCTGCGCATGGTCAAGATCGGCACCACCTTCAGCCGCTTCCAGCGTGTCGTGCACGACGTCTCGCGCGAGATCGGCAAGGACATCGGCCTGGTCGTCGACGGTGAGGACACCGAGCTCGACAAGACGGTGGTTGAGCGCATCGCCGACCCGCTCACCCACCTGGTGCGCAATGCCATCGACCACGGCATCGAGCCGGCCGAGCAGCGCCTTGCACGCGGCAAGCCGGCGCGCGGCACGGTGGGCCTGAACGCCTACCACGACTCGGGCAGCGTGGTCATCGAGGTGAGCGACGACGGCGGCGGGCTCAACCGCGACCGCATCCTCGCCAAGGGGCTGGAGCGCGGCCTGGTCGAGCCCGGCAAGCACCTGTCCGACGCCGAGATCTTCAACCTCATCTTCGAGCCGGGCTTCTCGACCGCCGCGCAGATCACCAACCTGTCGGGCCGCGGCGTCGGCATGGACGTGGTCAAGCGCAACATCGCGGCGCTGCGCGGCAGCGTGCAGATCCGCAGCACCGAAGGCCATGGCACCACCGTGACGGTGCGGCTGCCGCTGACCCTGGCCATCATCGACGGCTTCCAGGTGCGCGTGGGCCGCTCGGTCTTCGTGGTGCCGCTGGAGATGGTCGAGGAGTGCGTGGCCTTTGCCAACCAGTCCTCGCACGATTACACCGACCTGCGCGGCCAGGTGCTGCCAGTGGTGCGGTTGCGCGAGCTGTTCGGCGTGCAGGGCGCGCGCGGCACACGCGACAACCTGGTGGTCGTCACGCACGCCGGCCAGAAGGCCGGCCTCGTGGTCGACGCGCTGCTCGGCGAGGTGCAGACCGTCATCAAGCCGCTGAACAAGATGTTCGGCCGCGTGCCGGGCATCGGCGGCTCCAGCATCCTCGGCACCGGCGAGGTCGCGCTCATCCTGGACGTTCCCGGACTCCTCCAGCAGGCCCAGGCGGCCGCCCTCGGCGCGCGCAGCGCGGCCGTGACTGCCTGACCTCTATCCCTCTTTTTTCAAAGGACGAACCATGTTCGGCAACTTCCGCATCGGTACACGGCTGATCGCCGGCTTCCTGCTGGTCACCGCCATCAGTGCCGGGGTCGGTTTCATCGGCATCTCCAACTCCGGCAAGCTCAACGAGATGGCCGACCGCCTCTACGACACCGAGCTGCTGGGCCTGTCGTATGTCAAGGAGGCCAACATCAACCTCATCTATGTCGCACGGGCACGGGCCGAGTACATGCTCGCGTCCACCCAGGAGCAGCGTGAGCGGCAGCTCGCCGTCATGGAGAAGAGCAGCGCGACGATGAAGGACTACCTGGAGAAGGCCAAGCCGCTGTTCCAGAGCGAGGACGCGAAGCGCAACTTCGCTGCGCTCGCGAACACCACCGACGAGTACGAGCGCCTGCTGGGCGAGACCAAGGCCCTGGTGGCGGCCAGCAAGCTGCAGGAGCGCGACGCGGCCCTGAGCACGCTGCTCGGCCGGCTGGCCGAGGCCAACGGCCGGCTCGACACCCTGATGACGGCGCTGAGCGAATCGAAGGAAGCCAATGCCAAGCAGGCCTCCGACGAAACCACCCGCATGTACGAAAGCAGCCGCGCTGCCATGCTGGGCGCGATCGGCCTGGGCTTGCTGCTCGGCATCACGTTGGGCCTGCTGATCAGCCGCGGCGTGACCCGGCCGCTGCACCAGGCGGTCGAGGTCGCCAACCGGCTCGCTGACGGCGACCTCACGGTGCGGGTGGAGGCCACCACGAAGGACGAGACCGGGCAGTTGCTGCAGGCCATGCAGAACATGGTCGCCAAGCTGTCGCAGGTGGTGAGCGATGTCAATGGCGGCGCCGAGGCGCTGGCCGGTGCTTCCGAGGAGGTCAGCGCCACCGCGCAGTCGCTCTCGCAGGCCGCCAGCGAACAGGCCGCCGGCGTCGAGCAGACCAGCGCCTCCATCGAGCAGATGACCGCCTCGATCTCTCAGAACACCGAGAACGCCCGCGTCACCGACGGCATGGCCACCAAGGCCGCCGGCGAGGCCACCGAAGGCGGCGAGGCCGTCAAGGCCACCGTCAGCGCGATGAAGCAGATCGCCCAGAAGATCGGCATCATCGACGACATCGCCTACCAGACCAACCTGCTGGCCCTCAACGCCGCCATCGAGGCCGCCCGCGCCGGCGAGCATGGCAAGGGCTTCGCGGTGGTGGCCGCCGAGGTGCGCAAGCTGGCCGAACGCAGCCAGGTCGCCGCCCAGGAGATCGGCACCGTCGCCAGCGAGAGCGTGGAGCTGGCCGAGAAGGCCGGCACGCTGCTGGACCAGATCGTGCCCAACATCAAGAAGACCTCCGACCTGGTGCAGGAGATCACGGCCGCCAGCGAGGAGCAGTCCTCCGGCGTCGGTCAGATCAATGCCGCGGTCAGCCAGCTCAGCCAGACCACCCAGCAGAACGCCTCCAGCTCCGAGGAGCTCGCCGCCACCGCCGAGGAGATGAGCAGTCAGGCCGAGCAACTGCAGCAGACCATGGCCTTCTTCAAGCTCGCGGGCGCTGCCGGTCAGGCCGCTACGGCGACACGTCGCGCCGCCCCCGCCGCGGCGCGCAAGAGCGGCATCGTCGCCCGCACCGCAGGGCACGCGGCCCCGGCGCTGGCCCTGGCCGGCGACGGCCCCGACGAGTCGCATTTCGGCCGATTCTGAACAGGACCCCCAGGAGCACCCCATGAAGCAGCCCGACCGCCACGCTGCGGCGACCACCGAGCCGACCCAGTACCTCACCTTCATGCTCGCCGGCGAGGCCTATGCCATCGGCATCCTCGCGATCAAGGAAATCATCGAGTACGACAGCCTGACAACCGTGCCGATGATGCCCGAGTGCGTGCGCGGGGTGATCAACCTGCGCGGCGCTGTCGTCCCGGTGATGGACCTGCAGGCCCGCTTCGGCCGCAAGCCCTCGCCGGTGACCAAGCGCACCTGCATCGTCATCGTCGAGGTCGAGGCCACGGACGGCGAGCGCCAGGTGATCGGTGTGGTCGTCGACGCCGTCAACGAAGTGCTCGATATCGCCGCCTCCGACATCGAGCCGGCGCCGGCTTTCGGCACCCGCATTCGCAGCGATTTCATGCAGGGCATGGGCAAGGTGCACGGCCGTTTCGTGATCCTGCTCGACGTCAATCGCGTGCTCTCGCTCGACGAACTCGAAACCCTGGGCCGGCTCCCTGCCGACGTCGCAGAGCCCGCCTGACCCTGTCGTTTTAGGACTCCCGCCATGACCTGGTTCACCCGGCGCAAGCTGGCCCACAAGCTGCTGCTCACCTTCCTCGCCTGCTCGGCGCTGACCGCTGCGGTCGGCGTGTTCGCGCTGTTCCGCCTGCAGGACATGAGCGGCATGATGGCCGGCACCTATGCCAACAACGTGCTGCCGCTGCAGGACGCCGCCGAGGCGAGCGCCCGCCTGTCCGCCAACTCTCGCTCCTACGTGCGCCTGCCGATGCTGCGCAAGCCCGAGGAATTGGAATCGACGCTGAAGCGCGCACAGAGCTACCGGGACAGCTTCGATGCAGCGATGAAACGCTACCGGGCCACGGTGTTGAGCGAGAAGGAGCAGGCTCTGCTCAAGGAGCTCGACGCCCAACTTCCGAACTACCACCAGCTCCACGATGATGTGGACCGCCTGGTGCGGGCGGGCAAGTTCGACGAAGCCGCGGTGCTCGTCAACGGTCCGGCGCGCAAGGTCGCCGGCGATGCCGAAGGCGTGCTGCTCCAATTGACCGATGAGCTGAGCCGCCAGGCCAAGGCCACCAACGACGCCGCCACCGCCGACGTGGCCCAGGCCCGCCAGATCCTGCTGTCCGTCATCGTCGGCTCGGTGCTGCTGGCCATCGGCCTGGGCATCGCGGTGACCCGGATCGTGGTGCGACAGATCGGCGGCGAGCCCGACCATGCGGCCGCGCTGCTGCGCCGCGTCGCCGACGGCGACCTGGACGTCGAAGTGACCCTGCGTGCCGGCGACGACCGCAGCCTGCTGTTCGCGCTGCGCCAGATGGTGCAGCGCCTGCGCCAGGTCATCGAGGGCCAGCGCCAGGTGGTCGCGGCGGCCAATCGCGGCGACTTCAGCGCCCGCGTGAACCTCGACGGACTGCAAGGCTTCCAGCGCGACATGGGCCAGGGCCTCAACGATCTGGTCGGCACCACCGGCGGCAGCATCGCCGACGTGGTGCGCGTGATGGGCGCGATGTCCGGCGGCGACCTGACCCAGACCATCGAGCGCAACTACGAAGGCGCCTTCGGCGAGATGAAGCAGTACGTCAACGACACGGTGCACAAGCTCGCCCAGGTGGTGAGCGAGGTGAACAGCGGGGCCGAGGCGCTGGCCGGTGCTTCCGAGGAGGTCAGCGCCACCGCGCAGTCGCTCTCGCAGGCCGCCAGCGAACAGGCCGCCGGCGTCGAGCAGACCAGCGCCTCCATCGAGCAGATGACCGCCTCGATCTCTCAGAACACCGAGAACGCCCGCGTCACCGACGGCATGGCCACCAAGGCCGCCGGTGAAGCCACCGAAGGCGGCGAGGCCGTCAAGGCCACCGTCAGCGCGATGAAGCAGATCGCCCAGAAGATCGGCATCATCGACGACATCGCCTACCAGACCAACCTGCTGGCCCTCAACGCCGCCATCGAGGCCGCCCGCGCCGGCGAGCACGGCAAGGGCTTCGCGGTGGTGGCCGCCGAGGTGCGCAAGCTGGCCGAACGCAGCCAGGTCGCCGCCCAGGAGATCGGCACCGTCGCCAGCGAGAGCGTGGAGCTGGCCGAGAAGGCCGGCACGCTGCTGGACCAGATCGTGCCCAACATCAAGAAGACCTCCGACCTGGTGCAGGAGATCACCGCCGCCAGCGAGGAGCAGTCCTCCGGCGTCGGTCAGATCAATGCCGCGGTCAGCCAGCTCAGCCAGACCACCCAGCAGAACGCCTCCAGCTCCGAGGAGCTCGCCGCCACCGCCGAGGAGATGAGCAGTCAGGCCGAGCAACTGCAGCAGACCATGGCCTTCTTCAAGCTGGACAGCGGGGCGATGCGCAACGCGCCGGCCACGGCGCGCCCCAAGCCCGCCATGCCGGTGCGCAAGCCGGCGCCGGCGGCGGCCCGCCCGGCGCGTCCCGCCTCCTCGGTGGCGGCCGGCGGCGTCGACGAAACGCATTTCGCGAGCTTCTAACGGGAGGTCCGCCATGCAGGCCCTGAGCGACCAGGAGTTCAGCCGCTTCCAGCGTTTCATCTACGAAGAGGCCGGCATCACGATGTCGGCCTCGAAAAAGGCGCTGGTCTCGGGACGGCTGGCGAAGCGCCTGCAGGCGCGCCAGCTGGACAGCTTTGGCGACTACTTCCAGCTGCTGGCCAGCGGGCAGGCCGGTGAGGAGGTGCAGACCGCGATCGACCTGCTCACCACCAACGAGACCTATTTCTTCCGCGAGGCCAAGCACTTCGAGCTGCTGCGCAAGGCGGCGACCGACGCCGCCGCCCAGGGGCGCGCGCTGCGCGTCTGGAGCGCCGCCAGCTCCAGCGGCGAAGAGGCCTACAGCATCGCGATGGTGCTGTCCGACTGTCTCGGCAACCGCCCCTGGGAGGTGACGGGCTCGGACATCAGCACGCGCGTGCTGCAGCGCGCCCGCACCGGCCACTACCCGATGGAGCGCGCCCGCCACATCCCGCCGGCCTATCTCAAGCGCTACTGTCTGAAGGGATTCGGCCCCCAGGAGGGCAGCCTGCTCGTCTCGCGCGAGACGCGCAGCCGGGTGCAGTTCCTGCAGGTCAACCTCAACCAGGCCTTGCCGCAGCTGGGCAGCTTCGATGTGGTCTTCCTGCGCAACGTGATGATCTATTTCAACGGCGACACCAAACGCGAGGTGGCGACGCGGGTGCTGTCCACCCTGCGGCCGGGCGGCTATCTCTGCATCGGCCACTCCGAGAGCCTCTCGGGCCTGGTCGACGCGGTGGAGCAGGTCGCCCCCTCCATCTACAGGAAGCCATGAAGCGCATCCAGGTGATGGTGGTCGACGATTCGGCGGTGGTGCGCCAGGTGCTGAGCGGCCTGCTCAACGCCGCGCCGGACGTCGAGGTCAGCTGCGCGGTGGCTGATCCGGTGCTCGCCATCGAACGCTTGAAGCTCGGCTGGCCCGACGTGATCGTGCTGGACGTCGAGATGCCGCGCATGGACGGCATCAGCTTCCTGCGCCGCATCATGGAGGAGCGGCCGACGCCGGTGGTGATCTGCTCCACCCTCACCGAGAAAGGCGCCAAGACGACCCTGGACGCGCTGGCGGCGGGCGCGGTCGCCATCGTGACCAAGCCCCGGCTGGGGCTCAAGCAGTTCCTCAACGAGGCCGGCGACCAGCTCATCGCCACGGTACGCGCCGCGGCACGCGCCAACGTCCGGCGGCTTGTCGCCCGCGAGGGCGCGAGCCCGGCCAAGCTGAGCGCCGACGCGGTGCTGCCGGCCGCCGCCGCGAGCCGTCCGATGGCGCAGACCACCGAACGTTTCGTCGCGATCGGCACGTCGACCGGCGGTACCCAGGCGCTGGAGGAGGTGCTGACGGCGCTGCCGCGGGTCAGCCCCGGCCTGGTCATCGTGCAGCACATGCCCGAGAAATTCACGGCCGCCTTCGCGGCGCGGCTCGACACGCTGTGCGAGATCACGGTGAAGGAGGCCGAGCCCAACGACCGGGTGCTGCCCGGCCGGGCGCTGATCGCGCCCGGCGGCCGCCACCTGGTGCTGCGGCGCAGCGGCGCGCAGTACCTGGTCGACGTCATCGACGGCCCGCCGGTGAACCGCCACCGGCCCTCGGTGGACGTGCTGTTCCGCTCGGCCGCCAAGGCCGCGGGTGCGAACGCGCTGGGTGTGATCATGACCGGCATGGGCGACGATGGCGCCGCCGGCCTGCTCGAAATGCGCCAGGCGGGCGCGCGCACCCTGGCGCAGGACGAGCGCAGCTGCGTCGTCTATGGCATGCCCAAGGAAGCGGTGCGTCGCGGCGCGGTCGAGCGCAGCGTGCCGCTGGAGGCGGTGGCGCGCGAGATCCTGCAGTTCGCCTGAAGCACTGCGGGCGCGGCGCCTCAGCGCGCGCCGAAGTGCCCGCGCAGCGCGTCGGCCACCAGCGTCGGCTGCTCGTGCAGGATCCAGTGGCTGGCACCGGGCACACGCTTCAGGTCCAGCTGCGGCACCCAGGCCTCCAGTCCCTCCACCAGCGAAGGCAGCAGCGCGGTGTCGGCTTCGCCCCACAACACCAGCGTGGGCAGGCGCACCGTGATCTGCTCGGGCGGGAAGGACAGCCTGTTCACCGCGCTGTCCGCGCCGGTGGCCGGGCGCAGCGGCGAGGCGCGGTAATAGTTCAGCGACCCGGTCAGCCCGGCGCGCCAGACGGCGCGGTACTGGTCCTTGAGCGCCGGCGTCAGCCAGGGCGCACCGTCGCCCAGGTGATCGAAGAAGGGCCACAGCCGCGCATAGTCGTCCTCGGCAAGCAGCGCCTCGGCGTCCGGCTGGCAGAGAAAATTCATGTAGGCGCTGGCCTGCTGCTGCGCCGGATTGTTCTGCAGCTCGCGCAGGAAGGTGCCCGGGTGCGGCGAGTTGAGGATGGCCAGGCGCCCGATCAGCTGCGGCTGCTGCACCGCGAGGTTCCAGGCCACCGCGCCGCCCCAGTCGTGCGCGGCGAGGCCCGCGGCCGGCCCGCCCAGCGCCCCGATCAGCGCCGCCACATCCTGCACCAGGTGCTTGGCCCGGTAGGAGGCGACGTCCGACGGCGCCGACGAGACCTCATAGCCGCGCAGGTTCGGCGCGACGCAGCGCCAGGGCCCGGCCAGCGCCAGCATCACTTCGTCCCAGACGAAGGCGGCCTCGGGAAAACCGTGCAGGAACACCAGCAGTGGCGCTCCGCGCGGGCCGCAGGCCCGGCAGGACAGCCGGATGCCGTGTGGCAGTTCGACGGCGAAGGTCTCGATCGAGGCGGAAGGCATCACGGAGGTCATCGGCGCGCTCCTGTCGGACAGTGGCGCCGAGTATGGGCCCGCTTCGGCGGGCGCCGAGTCACGCAGGCGACGCGCCGGGCGGGGTGTCGGCAGGCTCGGGACCCGGCACGGCCGCGGTCTCGGAGCCCCCCGACGTCGCCGGATGGGCCCAGCCGTACAGCGTGGTCGCCAGATCGCCGAGGCCGCTTTTGTTCAGCGCCGAGAACAGCGTGATGCCGACGTCGCTCTCGTCGGTGACGAACTCGCCCAGCACCTCCTGCGCGTCGCGCAGGGCCTGCGCCTGTTCCTTGCGGTTGAGCTTGTCGGCCTTGGTCAACACCAGCAGCAGCTTGACCTGGCCGGTGCCCACGCGCGGGGCGACAAACTGCAGCAGCTGGTGGTCGAGGTCCTTGATGCCGTGGCGCGGATCGCACAGCAGCACCACGCCGCTCAGGCTGCGGCGCACCTCGAGGTAGTTGGCCATCACTTCCTGCCAGCGCAGCTTGGCCGAACGCTCGACCGCGGCGTAGCCGTAGCCCGGCAGGTCGGCGAACACCGCGTCGGCCGCGGCCTTGGGGCCCAGCTCGAAGAGGTTGATGTGCTGGGTGCGGCCCGGCGTCTTGGAGGCGAAGGCCAGCTGGCGCTGCTGGGTCAGCGTGTTGATCGCGGTGGACTTGCCGGCGTTGGAGCGGCCGACGAAGGCGATCTCGGGCAGCTCGTGCGCCGGCAGCTGGTCGAGCCGGCTGGCGGTGGTCAGGAAGCGCGCCGTGTGCGCCCAGCCCAGCGCGGCACGGGTGCCGGGATCCGGCGCCGCCGTAGCGGAGGACGGGGAGGAAATGGGCGCGGAAGCGGGCGCGCCGGAGCGTGGGGAGTCTGACATCGTGGAGCGCATTGTAAAATCCCGCGGTTTTGCACTCGGCCCACAAATCCCTCCCACGTCATGAAATCGATCGTTTCCCTGCTGCTCGCTGCCCTCGCAGTGGCTCCTGCCGTGGCGGCCGACGCCGCGGCCCCTGCCAAGCCTGACCTCGCCAAGGGCGAAGCCATCGCCACCCAGGTCTGCGCCGCTTGTCACGCCGTGGACGGGTCCCGGGGCAGCCCGGCCAACCCCATCCTGCAAGGCCAGCACCCCGAGTACCTGGTCAAGCAGCTGACGGAGTTCAAGGCCGGCAAGCGCAAGAACCCGGTCATGCAGGGTTTCGCTTCCGCACTGAGCGAGGCCGACATGAAAAACGTTGCCGCCTTCTATTCACAGAAGCAGGCCAAGCCGGGCTTCGCGAAAAACAAGGAGCTGGTCGAGCTGGGCGAGAAGATCTACCGCGGCGGCATCGCCGACAAGCAGGTGCCGGCTTGCGCGGCCTGCCACGGCCCCGGCGGCGGCGGCATGCCCTCCCAGTACCCGCGCCTGGGCGGCCAGCACGGCGACTACACCCTGGCCCAGCTGAACGCCTTCCGCGCCGGCGGCCGGGTCAACAACGCGCAGATGACGGCAATCGCCGCCAAGATGTCGGACCGCGAGATCCAGGCGGTGTCCGACTACATCGCCGGCCTGCGCTGACGCGCCCGGGGCCCCTCCACAGGCCCCACCGCCGGCATGCCGGCCGACGCTGTGACGCACGTACTAGGCGGGTCCCGGGAGGGATGCCCGCCTTTTTGTTTTTGCATGGCCAGCCGGCCACCTGCGGCTTTGCCCAACTTGCCGGCACCCGAAGCGCAGCCGCTCGATAATCCACACCATGTCTGTCACCACCACCGGTCTTGAAGTCCGATCCGGGTCCCGGCCGCTGCGCGAAGCGGTCGAACTGGTTTCCTCGATGCGCTTCGCCATCTCGCTGCTGACGGTAATCTGCATCGCCTCGGTGATCGGCACGGTGGTCAAGCAGCACGAGCCCTTGGTCAACTATGTGAACCAGTTCGGCCCCTTCTGGGCCGAAGTGTTCGGCGCGGTGCGGATGTACTCCATCTACAGCGCCTGGTGGTTCCTGGTGATCCTGGCCTTCCTCGTGATTTCCACCAGCCTGTGCATCGCGCGCAACACGCCCAAGATCCTGCACGACCTGAAGGTCTACAAGGAACACGTGCGCGAGCAGAGCCTGCTGGCCCACCACCACCATGTCAGCGGCGTCCTGGCCGAAACGCCGGACCAGGCGCTGGCCCGCCTGACCGCGCTGCTGCAGCGCAACCACTGGAAAGCGCGTGCTCAGGTGCGCGAGCACGGCGTGATGGTGGCCGCCAAGAAGGGCGGCGCCAACCGCCTGGGCTACCTGGCGGCGCACGGCGCCATCGTGCTGATCTGCCTGGGCGGGCTGTTCGACGGCGACCTGATCGTGCGGCTGCAGATGTGGGCCACCGGCAAGACGCCCTACAGCGGCAGCGGCTTCATCAGCCAGGTGCCCGAGCGCCACCGCCTGAGCCCCTCCAACCCGACCTTCCGCGGCAACATGCTGGTGCCCGAGGGTGGGCGGGCGGGCACGGCGACCCTGAGCCAGTCCGACGGCGTGCTGCTGCAGCCTCTGCCCTTCGAGATCGAGCTGAAGAAGTTCATCGTCGACTATTACGACACCGGCATGCCCAAGCTGTTTGCCAGCGAGATCGTGATCCACGACCTGGAGACCGGCGAGGCCATCCCCCACACGGTCAAGGTGAACCACCCGGCCTTTCACCGCGGCGTGGCGATTTACCAGTCGGGCTTCGAAGACGGCGGCTCGCATCTCAAGCTGACCGCCTATCCCCTGAACGGCGCGGGCAAGCGCTTCGAGATCAGCGGCCAGGTCGGCGGCTCGACCACGCTGCGCAGTGACACGCAGGAGAAGCTCGGGCTGGAGTTCACCGCTCTGCGCGTGATCAACGTCGAGAATCTCGGCGCCCCCCAGGGTGCGCCGGGCACCACCGACGTGCGCAAAGTCGACCTGACGCAGCGCCTGGAGAAGCACCTCGGCTCGGGCGCCAAGCCCCCCGGCGACAAGACCCTGCGCAACATCGGCCCGTCGGTCAGCTACAAGCTGCGTGACGCGAGCGGCCAGGCACGCGAATTCCACAACTACATGCTGCCGGTCGAGCTCGACGGGCAGCGCGTCTTCCTGGCCGGCGTGCGCGACACCCCGGCCGAGGCCTTCCGCTACCTGAGGATCCCCGCCGACGACAAGGACAGCCTGGACACCTGGATGCAGCTGCGTGCCGCACTGCAGGACCGGGCGCTGCGAGACCAGGCGGTGGGCCGCTATGTCGCCCAGGCGGTCTCGCCCGACAAGCCGGAGCTGGCCCGCCAGCTGACGCTGTCGGCGCAGCGCGGCCTCAACCTGTTCGCCGGTGTCGAGCCGGGCAAGCCGGGTGCGCCCCGCACCGGGGGCCTGCAGGCGATTGCCGACTTCATGGAAGCCAACGTGCCGGAGGCCGATCGGGCCCGCACCTCCGAAGTGCTGATCCGCATCCTCAACGGCGCGCTGTTCGAGTTGGCCCAGCTCGCCCGCGAACAAGCGGGGCTGCCCGCGATGCAGGCCGACGACAAGACCCAGGCTTTCATGACGATGTCGGTGCTGGCACTGTCGGACGCCGCCTTCTACCCGGCGCCCGTGCTGCTGGAGCTGAAGGACTTCCAGCACGTGCAGGCCAGTGTCTTCCAGCTGGCCCGCGCGCCGGGCAAGAAGCTGGTCTACCTGGGCTGTCTGCTGCTGGTGATCGGCGTGTTCGCGATGCTCTACGTCAGGGAACGCCGACTGTGGATCTGGCTCCAACCGGAGCAAGCCGGCACCCGACTCACCGCTGCCCTGTCGTCCACCCGCAAGTCGCTCGACACCGACCGCGAATTCGACTCCCTGAAGGCAGCCCTGCTGCCCGCCCCCCCGCCACCGGAGGCACGATGAACACCACCACCCTGAACCTCGACGAACCCGGCTATCTCTCGCGCCGCAGCTGGTTCGACTGGCTGTTCGCGGCGCTGATCGTGCTGGGCGCCGGCTTCGCCTTCCAGCGTTATGCCGGCGCGATGGACGGCTACGAGAAGGGCATCCTCATCGGCGTCGTGCCCTTCGCGATCTGGCTGGGCTGGTCCTGGCGCCCGCTGCGGGCCCTGATGCTGGGCAGCTCGGGCGTGGCGCTGCTGGCCATCGGCCTCTACAGCCGCACCGCGGACGCCTTCGGCGCCGACCTGGCGCAGGCCGAGCAGGTGTTCCTGCTCAAATATTTCCTCTCCAGCCAGAGCGCGATCCTGTGGATGAGCGTGCTGTTTTTCATGAGCACGCTGTTCTACTGGCTGGGCTATCTCGGTCGCAGCCCCGACAACACCGCGGAGCGCCTGGGCTCGCGCCTGGCCTGGGCGGCCGTCACCATGGCCCTGGTGGGCACGCTGGTGCGCTGGTTCGAGAGTCACCAGATCGGCCCCGACATCGGCCACATCCCGGTCAGCAACCTGTACGAGGTCTTCGTGCTGTTCTGCTGGCTGACCACCACCTTCTACCTCTACTACGAGGACCAGTACAAGACCCGCGCGCTGGGCGCCTTCGTGATGCTGGTGGTGAGCGCGGCGGTCGGCTTTCTCGTGTGGTACGTGTTCGAGCGCGGCGCCCAGGAGATCCAGCCGCTGCTGCCGGCGCTGCAGAGCTGGTGGATGAAGCTGCACGTGCCGGCCAACTTCATCGGCTACGGGACCTTCGCGCTGGCCGCGATGGTGGCCTTCGCCTACCTCGTCAAGCAGCAGGCGGGCGAGACCCGCTGGTACAAGCTCGCGCCGCTGTGGGCGCTGGGCGTGGTGCTGTGCTTCGAGCCGGTGGTGTTCCGCCGCAGCGCCGAGGGCAGCGGCATCTACTGGATGGTCTACTTCGGCATCGCCGCTCTGATCGTCGCCGGCATCCTGATGGGCCGTCGCCGCATCGCCGCCCGCCTGCCGGCGCTGGAGCTGCTCGACGACGTGATGTACAAGTCCATCGCGGTCGGTTTCGCCTTCTTCACCATCGCCACGATCCTGGGCGCCCTCTGGGCCGCCGAGGCCTGGGGCGGCTACTGGAGCTGGGACCCCAAGGAGACCTGGGCGCTGATCGTCTGGCTCAACTACGCCGCCTGGCTGCACATGCGGCTGATGAAGGGCCTGCGCGGTACCGTGGCGGCCTGGTGGGCCCTGGTGGGCCTGGCGGTCACGACCTTTGCCTTCCTGGGCGTGAACATGTTCCTCTCGGGCCTGCACTCCTACGGTGAGCTGTAAGCCAAGGCGCGGCTGGCGGCGTATAGTGGGTCGATCCACCGCCCGCGCCGCCTGTCATGCCTTTTGTCGCCCGCAACCTGCACGGTGTTGTTGTCAGCCTGCACCTGGAGCCGACACCGCAGACGCAGGAATTCCTGCCCGATGACCATCCCGACGTGGAAGCCTTCGTCGGCCGCAAGCCGCAGCCGGCCCACCCGGAGGGTGAGCGCTTCCAGGCCCTGGACGCCGACTTCGTCCGGGTGCTGGAAGACGTGATCGACCTGCTGATCGCGCGCAACGTCATCCGCATCACCGACCTGCCGCCCGAGGCGCAGCAGAAGCTGTTCTCGCGCAAGAGCTTCCGCGACAGCCGCAACCGCAACTCGCTGAAGCTGTTCGACCCGGCCGCGCTCGACGCCGTGACCCAGCTGCCGCCGCTCGGCGCGGGGAGCAGCACCGCGACTGCCGGCCTCGACGTCATCGACACCGATTTCCACGACGACCTGGGGCGCTGAGGCCCGCCATCCCCCAAGAACTGGGGAGGAACCAAACCCGGTCGCGCTCCGTCGAACCTGCACTTCTGAACGGAAAGCCGAGCATGCACGTCCAACGAGATCCGGGCTTCGACATCCCCGCCGCCAGCGAGATCACGCCGCGCGCGGTCTATGAGCAGCGCCGCGAACTGCTGCGCCTGCTGGCCGCCGGCGGCGCCGGCGCCGCGCTCGCCGGATGGGCCCAGCGCTCGGCGCACGCGCAGCCGGCTCCGGCCCGGCCGAACCGCCTCGCCGCCCTGCCGTCCACCCGCAGCGGCGTGGCCGGCGCGGTGACGATGGAAAAGCCGACTGCCTACGACGACATCACCACCTACAACAACTTCTACGAGTTCGGCACCGGCAAGGACGACCCCTCGCGCCTGGCCGGCAGCTTGAAGACGCGGCCCTGGACCGTCTCGGTCGAGGGCGAGGTCGGCAAGCCGCGTGTCTGGGGCATCGAGGAGTTGCTCAAGCTCGCGCCGATGGAGGAGCGCATCTACCGGCTGCGCTGCGTCGAGGGCTGGTCCATGGTGATCCCCTGGCAGGGCTGGTCGCTGGCCGAGCTGATCCGACGCGCCGAGCCCACCTCGCGCGCCAAGTTCGTCGAGTTCCACACCCTGGCGGACAAGGCCCAGATGCCGGGCGTCAACAGCCGCGTGCTGCTGTGGCCCTATGTCGAGGGGCTGCGCATCGACGAGGCCATGCACCCGCTGACCCTGCTGGCCTTCGGCCTCTACGGCGAGGTGCTGCCCAACCAGAACGGCGCCCCGGTGCGCCTCGTGGTGCCCTGGAAGTACGGCTTCAAGTCGGCCAAGTCGCTGGTCAAGATCCGCCTGGTCGAGAAGCAGCCGGCCACCGCCTGGAACGTCTCGGCGCCGCAGGAATACGGCTTCTATTCGAACGTGAACCCCAAGGTCGACCACCCGCGCTGGAGCCAGGCCAGCGAGCGCCGCATCGGCGAGGACGGCCTGTTCCAGCGCAAGCGCCCCACCGCGATGTTCAACGGCTACGAGGCCCAGGTGGGACCGCTCTACGCCGGCATGGACCTGAAGAAGTTCTACTGAGGCCCTTCATGCAAGCCTCTGCCGAGCGCCCCCGGCCGCCGGCGCGATCGGGACCGAGCCGCGTTGCCCGTGCCCTGCTCCATCCGGCCGCCAAGCCGGCGATCCTGCTGCTGTGCCTGCTGCCGCTGGCCCGCCTGTTCTACGGCGCCTACGCCGACACGCTGGGCGCCAACCCGGCCGAGGCGCTGATCCGCTCGCTGGGCGACTGGACGCTGCGTTGCCTGTGCCTGACCCTGGCGGTGACGCCGTTGCGGCAGTGGACCGGCTGGCAGGCGCTGGCGCGGTTGCGCCGGCTGCTCGGGCTCACCACCTTCGCCTACGGCGTGCTGCACCTGCTCGCCTACGCCTGGTTCGACATGGGCTTCTACGTCGAGGACATCGCCCGCGACATTGCCAAGCGGCCCTTCATCCTGGTCGGCTTCAGCGCGCTGCTGCTGATGCTGCCGCTCGCGGCCACCTCCTTCAACCGCGCCATCAAGGCGCTGGGAGCACGCCGCTGGCAGCTGCTGCACCGGGCGGTGTACGCGGTGGCGCCACTCGCGCTGCTGCACTTCTTCTGGATGCGCTCCGGCAAGAACGACCAGGCCGAAGTGGCGGTCTACGCGGCGGTGCTCGGCGTGCTGCTCGGCTGGCGCCTGCTGCGGCACGTGAGGGCCGGACAGGTGCGGTCACAGCGCGCCTGATGGCGCCGCCAGTTTTCCCTAGCGCGCCGACGACTCCGCCCGCTTCCAGACCTGCAGCTCCAGCTGCACGGTCTGCTTCTCGTGACCGAGCCAGACCTGCCCGTCCTGCACCGTGCACTGCAGCCGCATCGTGCGCTCGACCAGGCCGGCCAGCGCCTGGCTGAACTCCGGCTTGAGGTAGAGCACCTGCAGGTTGGCGAGCTTCTCCAGCTCCCTGCGGTTCTGTGACCACCAGGTCTCGGCGGTGCGGCCGAAACTCAGCAGTACCACCTCGCGGGAGCGGTGGCTGGCCTTGCGCAGCAGTTTTTCGTCCGGCTGGCCGACGTCGATCCAGAGCTCGATGTCGCCGGTGAGGTCGCGCCGCCAGAGGTCCGCCTCGTCATTGGTCGTCATGCCGTTGGCAAAGGCCAGCTGCGCGTCGGCGAACAGCGCGAAAGCCAGCACGCGCGCCATCATGCGCTCGTCGTTTTCGGAGGGGTGGCGGGCGATCGTGAGGGCGTGGTCCGCATAGTAGGAGCGGTCCATGTCGGCGATCTGGAGGTCGACTTTGAATATCGTGGATTTGAGAGCCATGGCCGGCAGTCTGGCACAGAGCGACGCGAGGCGAGTAGGATGGGCGTTGTTCAACACCTGCTCGCGCCCGTCGCGGGACCGAAAGGAAACGATTGGCCACCCCGAACTACTCCTACGAGAAGCGCCAGCGAGAACTGGCCAAGAAGCGCAAGAAGGAAGAGAAGCTCAAGCGCAAGTCCGAGCGCTCCGACACCCCGTCCGACGCCCCGTCCGACGCCCAGAACCCGGCCGAAGACACAGGCGGGGCCGGCAGCGGCACGCCGCCCGAGCAGCCCTGAGCGCCGCCCGTCAGCGGGCCGGCGGCGCGGCTCAGTCGCCGCCGCTTTGCTGCAGTGCCCACATGCGGGCATAGCGGCCGCCGGCGGCGAGCAGCTGGGCATGGGTGCCACGCTCGATGATGCGGCCGGCTTCGAGCACCAGAATCTCATGCGCGTCCACCACGGTGGACAGGCGGTGCGCGATCACCAGGGCCGTCTTGTTGCGGGCGGCCGACGCGAGTTCGGCCTGGATCGCGCGCTCGTTGGCCGAGTCCAGTGCCGAGGTGGCCTCGTCGAAGATCAGCACCGGCGGGTTCTTCAAAAGGGTGCGTGCGATCGCCACGCGCTGCTTCTCGCCTCCCGAGAGTTTCAGTCCCCGCTCCCCCACCATGGTGTCGTAGCCCAGCGGCGTCGACGCGATGAAGGCGTGGATGTGCGCGGCGCGGGCCGCCTCCTCGACCTCTTCGCGCGTCGCTCCCGGGCGGCCGTACGCGATGTTGTACTCGATGGTGTCGTTGAAGAGCACCGTGTCCTGCGGCACGATGCCGATGGCCTGGCGCAGGCTGGCCTGGGTCACCTCACGGATGTCCCGGCCGTCGATCGTGATGCGGCCACCGCTGACATCGTAGAAGCGGAACAGCAGCCGCGCCAGCGTGGACTTGCCGGCCCCCGAGGGACCCACCACCGCGACCTTGCGGCCTGCCGGCACCTCGAAGCTCAGGTCGTGCAGGATGGGCCGGCTGGGGTCGTAGGCGAAGCTGACGTTCTCGAAGCGCACCACGCCTTCGTGCACCTGCAACGCCGGCGCCCCGGGCCGATCGTCGATCTCGCGTTCACGCTCCAGCAGGCTGAACATGCGCTCCAGGTCAGTCAGCGCCTGCTTGATCTCGCGGTAGATCACGCCAAGGAAGTTCAGCGGGATGTAGAGCTGGATCATGAAGGCGTTGATCATCACCAGGTCGCCCAGCGTCATGCGCCCGGCCACCACGGCCTCGGTGGCACGCCACAGCATCACGACCAGCGCGGTGGCGATGATGAGCTGCTGCCCGCTGTTGAGCACCGAGAGCGTGGACTGCGACTTGAGCTTGGCGCGCCGCAGGCTCTCCAGGCTCTCGTCGTAGCGGCGGGTCTCGTAGTCCTCGTTGTTGAAGTACTTGACCGTCTCGTAGTTCAGCAGTGAATCGATGGCCTTGGTGTGGGCCTTCGAGTCGAGCTCGTTCATGGTCTTGCGGTAGCGCGTGCGCCACTCGGTCACGAAGACGGTGAAGGCAATGTAGGCGACCAGCGCGAGGCCGGTGATGACGGCGAACCAGGCATCGAACTTGACGCCCAGCAGCGACAGCACCAGCACCACCTCGATCAATGTCGGGATGATGCTGTAGAGCGAATACGAGATCAGCGAATGCACCCCGCGCGTGCCGCGCTCGATGTCGCGTGTCATGCCGCCGGTCTGGCGCTCCAGGTGGAAGCGCAGGCTCAGGCTGTGCAGGTGGCGGAACACCTGCAGCGAGATGCTGCGCGACGCCCCCTCGGTCGCCTTGGCGAACACCAGCTCGCGCAGCTCGGTGAACAGCGAGGTGCACAGCCTCAGACCGCCGTAGGCCAGCAGCAGGCCGACCGGCACGACCAGCAGTGCGCGCGGGTCGCCCGGCTGGATCGAGAGGCTGTCGACCAGCCGCTTCAGCAGCAGCGGCACGCCGACGTTGGCGAGCTTGGCGCCGACCATGAAACCCAGCGCCAGCAGGACCCGCCAGCGGTACTGCCACAGGTAGGGAAACAGCTGCGACAGGGTGGCCCAGTCGGAGCGCGGCGTGCCGGCGGGAGCGTCAGGAGGCGCGGCCTCGGCCGGCAAAGCTGCATATCTGCGCATCGTGAAACAATTCAGTTTATGTCTGTACGATTTATGGAGTGAGGAAACGATGGCCGATTCCAACACCTGCCCGGTTCCCTGCGTGAACCAGCCCGCCAGTTTGCCTGCTGACATGCAACTCGTGCTGAGGGTCATGCCGATGCCCGCGGACGCCAATGCCAATGGCGATATCTTCGGCGGCTGGATCATGGCGCAGGTCGACCTCGCCGGCTCGGTGCTGCCGGTGCGCCTCGCCAAGGGCCGCATCGCGACCGTCTCGGTCAACCAGTTCGTCTTCAAGCAGCCGGTGTCCATGGGCGATCTGCTGTCTTTCTATGCCCGTGTCGAGCGGGTCGGCCGCACCTCCGTGACCGTGCATGTCGAGGTCTACGCCGAGCGCAACCCGGCCGATCCGCAGGTGGTCAAGGTCACGGAGGCCAGCCTGACCTATGTCGCGATCGACCGTGAGGGCCGGCCCCGGCCGCTGCCGGTCCAGGCCGGCAAGGCCGCGCCGGCCTCCCCCTGACCGGGACCCCGGGCACGGGGTACGGGCATCCACACTGGCCGCACGGGCATGTTCCAGGGAATGCCGTTTGCTCCCTCTTCAGGGTCGCATCACGGAGGATCCCCATGAAGATCGCGCAGGTGGCCCCGCTGATCGAGAGCGTTCCGCCCCATGGTTACGGAGGCACAGAACGTGTCGTCTCCTACCTGACCGAGGCGCTGGTGGCGCAAGGGCATGAGGTGACCCTGTTCGCCAGTGGCGATTCCGTGACGAGCGCCGACCTGGTGCCGGTGGTCGAACGCAGTCTGCGCCTGCACCCGCGCCGCCCGGAGCCGCTGCCCTGGCACACGATGATGCTCGACGAGGTGGCGTCGCGCGCCTCGACCTTCGACGTCATCCACTTCCACATGGACTACCAGCACTACCCGCTGGCACGCCGCTGCCGCACCCCCTGCCTGAGCACCCTGCACGGCCGCCTCGACCTGCCCGACGTGCAGGCGCTGCACCGCCACTTCCGCGAGCACCCGGTGATCTCCATCTCCGACGCCCAGCGGGCCCCGCTGCCCGAGGCCAACTGGTGCGCCACGGTCCACCACGGGCTGCCGCGCGACTTGTACACCTTCCAGGACCAGCCCGAGGACTACTTCGCCTTCGTAGGTCGCGTCTCACCCGAGAAACGGCTCGACCGCGCGGTGGAGATCGCGATGGCCTGCAACACCCGGCTGCGCGTGGCCGCCAAGGTCGACCAGGCCGACCAGGACTACTTCGAACGCCACATCCGCCCTCTGCTCGCGCACCCGCTGATGGACTTCGCCGGCGAGATCGAGGAAGCCCGCAAAAACGACTTCATCGGCAAGGCCCGGGCGCTGCTGTTTCCGATCGACTGGCCCGAGCCCTTCGGGCTGGTGATGATCGAGGCGCTGGCCTGCGGCACGCCGGTGATCGCCTACCCCTGCGGCTCGGTCCGGGAGGTGCTCGAGGACGGCGTGAGCGGCTACATCGTCGACAACCAGCGCGACGCCATCGAGGCGGCCCGCCGCATCGGGAACATCGACCGGCGACGCTGCCGGGAGATCTTCGAACGCCGCTTCACCTCGGCGACGATGGCCGGCAACTACCTCAAGGTCTACCAGACCCTGCTGCAAACGCGGGCGAGCCGGCGTACGGGCAACAGGGCTGCTGAAATAGCCACCTAGGGCCTGTAGACAGGCCCTAGCCCGCCTCCCGCCCCCGGCTGCCGACCAGGCCGAAGCCGGGGCGCGGCAACCCGATTGTCAGGAGATCAGCGTGACCGACAAGATCCGCATCGGCGACAAGTGGTACGTCAGCGCGCACGCCGCGCGGAGCGAAGACAACCCCCACGTGCTCAAACACAACGAGGCCTTCCTGCTGCTCGACCGCTTCGGCGACATCCACGGCCACGGCGACGGCGAGCAGGGGCTCTACCACGAGGACACGCGCTACCTGTCCCACCTGGAGCTGCTGATCGACGGCGTGCGGCCCATGTTCCTCGGCTCGGCGGTCAAGGAAGACAACAGCCTGCTGATCGTCGAGTTGATGAACCCGGACCTGCAGGAGAACGCGGTGCCCAAGGGCACGCTGCACCTGTTCCGCGCCAAGCTGCTCTGGAAGGACGCCTGCTACGAGCACATCCGCGTCACCAACCACGGCGACGAGAGCGCGCGGCTGCGCCTGTCACTGCTGTTCGACGCCGACTTCGCCGACCTCTTCGAGGTGCGCGGCATGGAGCGGGCCCGGCGCGGCGAGCTGCAGCCCTGGGCCTGCAACGGTAGCGAGGCCCAGCTGGTCTATCGCGGGCTCGACGACATCGTGCGGCGCACCCGGGTGGTGTTCGAGCCGGCCCCCTCCTCGCTCGCCCCCGGCCAGGCCGATTTCGTCCTGGAAGTCGATCCCAAGGAAGAGCTTCACCTCTACTGCACCGCCAGCTGCGAACAGGAGCCGGCCGGGGTCGCCGAGCCAGCCCCCCAGGCGCCCGCGCTGCTCCACTACGACGAGGCCTTCCGCCAGAACGACAGCGCGCGCCGTGCGGTTCTCGGCCTGTCCTGTCACGTCGAAACCTCCAACCCGCTGGTCAACCTGTGGCTCAACCGCTCGGTGTCGGACCTCGCGATGCTCACCTCGGCGCTGCCCAGCGGCCCCTATCCCTATGCCGGCACACCCTGGTACTCGACCACCTTCGGCCGCGACGGCATCCTGACGGCGCGCGAATACCTCTGGGTCGATCCCTCGCTGGCCCGTGGGGTGTTGAGCTTCCTGGCCCGCACCCAGGCCACCTCCGAGGAGCCCGAGCGCGACGCCGAGCCGGGCAAGATCCTGCACGAGGCCCGCAAATGCGAGATGGCCAACACGCGCGAGATCCCCTTCGGTCAGTATTACGGCACGGTCGACGCGACACCCCTGTTCGTCGCGCTGGCCGGCGCCTACCACCGCCGCACCGGCGACCACGAGTTCCTGCGCGGCATCTGGCCCAACATCCTGGCGGCGCTGGAGTGGATAGACCGCTACGGCGACCGTGACGGCGACGGTTTTGTCGAGTACGCCTGCCGCAGCAAGGACGGGCTGGTGCAGCAGGGCTGGAAGGACTCCAACGACTCGGTCTTCCACGCCGACGGCCGCATGGCCGAGCCGCCGATCGCGCTGTGCGAGGTGCAGGCCTATGTCTACGAGGCCAAGGTGCTGGCGGCCGAGATGGCGGTGCATCTCGGCGAGCCGGACCACGCGGTACGGCTGCGCAAAGAGGCCGAGGCGCTGAAGCAGAAGTTCCAGGCCAGCTTCTGGTGCGAGGACATCGGCGCCTACGCGATCGCGCTCGACGGGCACAAGCAGCCCTGCCGCGTCGCGACCTCCAACGCCGGCCATGCCTTGTGGACCGGCATCGCCGCGCCCGAACACGCCCGTCGCATGGCGCAGCGCCTGCTGCATCCCGACTTCTACTCCGGCTGGGGGGTGCGCACGGTGGCCGGCGGGCAGGCCCGCTACAACCCGATGTCCTACCACAACGGCTCGATTTGGCCGCACGACAACGCCCTGATCGCCGCCGGCATGGCGCGCTACGGCTATACGCAGGAAGCCTTGCGGGTGCTGACCGGGCTGTTCGACGCCAGCCTGTTTTTCGGTCAGCACCGGCTGCCGGAGCTGTTCTGCGGCTTCCCCCGCAGGCCGTCGGAAGGGCCGACCCTCTACCCGGTAGCCTGCTCGCCGCAGGCCTGGGCGGCGGCCGCGGTGTTCGGCATGGTGCAGGCCTGCCTGGGGCTGGACTTCCGCGCCGAGCCGGCCGAGGTGGTGTTGAAGTCGCCGCGCCTGCCGGCCTTCGTGGACTGGATGAAAATCCGCCAGCTCTCGATCGGCGGCAGCAGCGTGGACCTGCTGCTGCAGCGCTACGACAACAACGTCGGCATCGAGGTGACGCGCAAGACCGGCGAGATGGCGGTGCGTGTGGTGATCTGAGTCCTCAGGGCCGCCGCACGAAGGAGGCGGTGCTCAAGAAGGGATCGGCCGCGGCCCGCTGAGGGGCCGGCAGTCGCTGCGCCATCACGTGGCCCAGATGGCGGGCCCACCGCGCATACAGGCCGGCTCCGGGATGGAAACCGTCCTCCGCGAGTTCCGAGGCGGCCAGCTGCCCCTCTGCGATCTCCGCAGGCAGCTCGACGTGCACCACCTGCCGGGAGGGCGCCCAGGTCGCCTGCGCCCGGTTGAGCTGCTGCGCGTCGCGCCCCAGCACGCTCCTCAGCGGCCAGGGCAGCAGTTGGAAATGCTCCAGCGGCGGTGTCGCCGACCACAATACCAGACGGGGCCGGCACTGCTGGCAAAGCGCCAGCCAGAGCGCGTCGCGCTCGCGCACCGCGCGTGCCGGCGGCACCTGGCTCAAGACGTCGTTCATGCCCAGCACGACCAGCACCGCGTCGCAGGGCCGCGGTGGCAGCTGGCGCAGCAGCGGCAGCGCGTCCTGCGTGGTCAGGCCGGTGCGCGCGAGCAGCTGCCACGCGACCGGCCGCAACAGGCGCAGCGCCAGCTCGCGGGCCAGCGGGCCGGCCAGCGCTTCGTCCTGGGTGGTGACACCGACGCCGGCCGCCGAGGAGTCGCCCAGCACCAGCAGGCGCAAGGGCTCACCGGCAGCCTCCGCGGTACCGGCGGGCGCGGCCAGCCCTTCGCGCGGACCGTCGGCCTCGGGCAGCACCCGCGCCTGCTTGCGCACGCGCAGGCCCTGCGCCACCAGCAAGGGCGAGAGGGTGAACTTGGTCAGTCCCCACATGGTCGCGCGGCCGCTTCCAGCGTCCTTTTATTCGAACTTCGAGAAGTCGGGCTTGCGCTTCTCGAAGAAGGCCTGGAAAGCCTCGCGCGCTTCGGGGCTGCGCAGGCGCTGGCCGAAGATCTCGCCCTCGACGGCGATGGTCTCCTGCACCAGCTTGGCATGGGCCCGGCGCATCAGCTTTTTGGTCTCGCGCACGGCGGCCGGCGGCAGCTGGTTGAAGCGCTCGGCCATGCGGCGCGCGTGGTGGACCACCTCGCCAGCCGGCAGAATGGCGTTGACCAGGCGCATCTCCTGGGCCTCCTCGGCGCCGAAGGGATCGCCCAGCAGCAGCTTCTCGGCCGCCTTCACGTGGCCGGCGTAGAGCGGGATCGTGAAGCTGGACGCGAACTCGGCCACCAGGCCCAGGCTGGTGAAGGGCATCGCGAAGCGCGCGTCGTCGGCCGCGTAGACCAGGTCGCAATGGGCCAGCAGGGTGGTGCCGATGCCGATCGCGGCCCCGGTCACGGCCGCCACCACCGGCTTCTCGACCGCGGTGAGCTGCTGCATGAACTGGAACACCGGCGAGTCGCCGCCCTGCGGCGGGCGCTGCATGAAGTCCTCCAGGTCGTTGCCCGAGGTGAAGATGCCCGGCTGTCCGGTGATCAGCACCGCGCGCACCGTCGTGTCGGCCTGGGCGGCCTTGAGCGCATCCGCCATCGTCTGGTACATCGCGGCCGTCAGCGCGTTTTTCTTTTCGGGACGCGCGATTTCTATCGTCTGCACGCCGTTCACGACAGCGGTCTTGATGCTCATGTCATCTCCTGGTTGAAACTCTGGAAGCCGTGAAACAGCTCACTGGCACGTCGCCACAGTGTCGCCTCGAACTGCTCGCGGAAAAAGCCGAAATGGCCGATGCGCCCGACGTTGGCGTCCTGTGGCGTGATGCGCTCGATGCGGCGCGGCGCATTGCGGTAGCAGTCGACCAGCGCATGGGTGCCGCGCTCGGTCATCAGCTCGTCGTCGCTCATCGAGAACGCCACCACCGGGAAACGCGCCTCGGCAAAGGCCTGCTGCACATGGTGGCCCTCGGCGCCGACGTGGTAGCCCGGATGCAGGCACCAGCGCCGCCACTGCAGGATCACGCCGCGCGGCAGGTCGCCGACCTTGCGCAGCCGCCGACCCGGAAAGTAGCCGTACAGGCGGGTCGCCAGGGGCACCAGGACGTGCCAGAAATACAGCACCGTGCGGCGCGTGCGGGGTGCGTTGTCGCGCCAGTAGCCGCTGCCTGCAGCCACCGAGACCAGGCCGTCGACCCGGCCCCGGTTGCGCAGCAGCCCCGGCAACTGCGCCCCCAGGCTGTGCCCCAGCAGATAGAGTGGCAGTCCCGGCGCGGCCGCGCGCAAGGCCTCGATCGCGGTGTCGTAGTCGCAGGCCCAGTCGAACAAGTCGGCCTCGAAGCCCTTGAGGCTGCGGGCCAGCTCGCGCGGCCGGGAGTCGCCCATGCCGCGGTAGTCGAAGGTCGCGACCAGGTAACCCTGCTCCGCCAGCCAGCGGGCGAAGGGGCGGTAGAACTCCTGGCGCACCCCCATGGCCGGACCGATGAGCACCGCGGCGCGCGCAGTGGCAACCTGCGAGTCGGGCCGGAACAGGCGTGCCGCGATGCGGGCACCGTCCGGCGTCTGCAGCTCCACGTTTTCCATCTCTTCTCTCCTCGATGGCCTGGCCTCGGTCTGGGTGCCGGGGCTCGTCCTGCCCGCCATCCTCACCGCCGCCGCCCGGTGCGGCGGTCACCTGAGTGACAAGGGCCGCACACGGCGGCCCTTGTTCTTCACGCGTCCCGTCCGGAACGCCGCCGGGCCGCCGGCGGCGGCCCGGGGTCGATCAGACCCGCTCGAAGATGCCGGCCGCACCCTGGCCGGTGCCCACGCACATCGTGACCATGCCGTACTTCAGGTTGTGGCGGCGCAACGCATGCACCACGGTGGCCGCGCGGATCGCGCCGGTGGCGCCCAGCGGGTGGCCGAGGGCGATTGCGCCGCCCATCGGGTTGACCTTGGAGCGGTCCAGGTCCAGCGAGTTGAGCACCGCCAGCGACTGCGCCGCGAAGGCTTCGTTCAGCTCGATCCAGTCGAGGTCGGAGGCCTGCAGGCCGGCATAGCGCAGCGCGGCCGGGATCGCCTCGATCGGGCCGATGCCCATGATCTCGGGCGGCACGCCCTTGACCGCGAAGCTGACAAAGCGGGCCAGCGGCTTCAGGTCGTACTGCTTGATGGCCTTCTCGGAGGCCAGGATCAGGCAGCCGGCGCCGTCGGAGGTCTGCGAGCTGTTGCCGGCGGTGACGCTGCCCTTGGCCGCGAACACCGTCTTCAGGCGGCCCAGGCCCTCCAGCGAGGTGTCGGGGCGCGGGCCCTCGTCGACGTCAACGGTGCGGGTCTTGACCTTGATGGAGCCGTCGGCCAGGTTGGGGAAACGCTCGACGATCTCGACCGGGGTCATCTCGTCGCGGAATTCGCCGGCCTGGATGGCCTTGAGCGCCTTCAGGTGCGACTGCAGCGCGAACTCGTCCTGCGCCTCGCGCGAGACCTTCCACTGCTGGGCGACCTTCTCCGCCGTCAGGCCCATGCCGTAGGCGATGCCGATGTTCTCGTCCTTGGCGAACACGGCCGGGTTGATCGAGGGCTTGTTGCCGCTCATCGGCACCATGCTCATCGACTCCACGCCACCGGCGATCATCACGTCGGCCTCGCCGACGCGGATGCGGTCGGCCGCCATCTGCACCGCGGTGATGCCGGAGGCGCAGAAGCGGTTCACGGTCACGCCGCCGACGGTGTTGGGCAGGCCGGCCAGCAGCGCGGCAATGCGCCCGACGTTCAGGCCCTGCTCACCCTCGGGCATCGCGCAGCCGATGATGGCGTCCTCGATGGCCTTGGCATCCAGGGTCGGGACCTGCTTCAGCGCGCCCTGCATCGCGGCGACCAGCAGGTCGTCGGGGCGGGTGTTCTTGAAGTAGCCGCGGCCGGACTTGCCGATCGGGGTGCGGGTGGCCGCAACGACGTAGGCTTCTTGAATTTGCTTGCTCATGATTGATTCTCCGAGCGATCAGTTGCGGACCGGCTTGCCGGTCTGCAGCATGCCCATGATGCGTTCTTGGGTCTTGGGGTTGTCCAGCAGCGAGCAGAAGTGCTTGCGCTCCAGCGCCATCAGGTATTCCTCGGTCACCAGCGAGCCGCCTTCGACCTCGCCGCCGCAGAGCACGTCCGCAATCAGGCTGCTGATGTGGTAGTCGTGCTGGCTGATGAAGCCGCCGTCGCGCATGTTGACCAGCTGGTTCTTGATGCTGGCGATGCCCGAGCGCCCGGCCACCGGGAAGGGGCGACGCACCGGCGGGCGGTAGCCGCTGTCGAACAGCGACTTGGCCTGCTGGATCGCGACGTAGAGCAGCTCGTCCTTGTTGGGCACGATCACGTCGCTGTCGAGCAGGTAGCCCAGCTTGCGCGACTCGATCGCGCTGGTGCCGACCTTGGCCATCGCGGCACCCGTGAAGCCTTCGGTCAGGAAGGTCAGGATGAAGGCGCCGGCATTGCCCGCGGCCGCCATCTCGGCCGCACGGCGGGCGATGTAGGTCAGGCCGCCGGCACCCGGGATCAGGCCCACGCCGACTTCGACCAGGCCGACGTAGCTTTCCATCGCGGCAACCCGCTTGGCGGAGTAGACCGCCAGCTCGCAGCCGCCGCCCAGCGCCATGCCGCGGATCGCGGAGACCACCGGCACGTTGGCGTAGCGCAGGCGCAGCATCGCGTCCTGCAGCTTCTTCTCCTCGGCCTCGATGGCCTTGGAGCCGCCCGCCATGAAGGCCGGCAGCATGGCCTGCAGGTCGGCTCCGGCCGAGAAGGGATCATCCGGCGACCAGACCACCACACCCTTGTACTGCGCCTCGGCCAGATCGACCGCCTTCAGCAGACCTTCGACCACGCCCGGGCCGATGGCGTGCATCTTGGTCTTGATGCTGACGATGACGACCTCGTCGTCCAGCGTCCACAGGCGCACCGAGTCGTCCTCGTGCAGGGTCTTGCCGGCGGTCTCGGGGGCGGCGGCACCCGAGCCCAGCACATCCTCGGAGAACAGCTGGCGCTGGTAGACCGGCAGCTTGCTGCGCGGCACATAGGTCTTCTTCGCGGGCGACCACGACCCTTCGGCCGTGTGCACACCCTCGCGGCCGTCGAACACCCAGGCAGGCAGCGGCGCCTTGCTCAGGGCCTTGCCGGCGTCGATGTCGTCCTTGATCCACTGGGCGACCTGCTTCCAGCCGGCGGCCTGCCACAGCTCGAAGGGGCCCTGCTTCCAGCCGAAACCCCAGCGGATCGCGAAGTCGACGTCACGCGCGGTCTCGGCGATGTCTTCCAGGTGCACGGCGCAGTAGTGGAAACCGTCGCGGAAGATGGCCCACAGGAATTGCGCCTGCGGGTTGCTCGACTCGCGCAACAGCTTCAGGCGCTCGGCGGCGGGCTTCTTCAGGATGCGGGCGACCAGCTCGTCGGCCTTGCCGCCAGCCGGCACGTAGTCCGCCTTGGCCGGGTCCAGGCGCAGGATGTCCTTGCCGGCCTTCTTGTAGAAGCCGGCGCCGGTCTTCTGGCCCAGCGCGCCCTTCTCGATCAGCTTGGCCAGCACGGGCGGCGTCGCATAGGTGGGGAAGAAGGGGTCGTCAGCCAGGTTGTCCTGCAGCGTCTTGATGACGTGGGCCATCGTGTCCAGGCCCACCACGTCCGCGGTGCGGAAGGTGCCGGAGCTGGCGCGGCCGAGCTTCTTGCCCGTCAGGTCGTCGACGACGTCATAGGACAGGCCGAAGTTCTCGGCTTCCTTGATGGTCGCCAGCATGCCGGCGATGCCGACGCGGTTGGCGATGAAGTTGGGGGTGTCCTTCGCGCGCACCACACCCTTGCCGACGCTGCTGGTGACGAAGCTCTCGAGCTGGTCGAGGATCGCCGGCTGCGTGGTCGGGGTCGGAATCAGCTCGACCAGGTACATGTAGCGCGGCGGGTTGAAGAAATGGATGCCGCAGAAGCGCGGCTTGATCTCTTCGGGCAGCGCCTCGGACAGCTTGGTGATAGACAGGCCCGAGGTGTTGGAGGCGACGATGGCATGCGGCGCCACGAAGGGAGCGATCTTCTTGTAGAGATCGAGCTTCCAGTCCATGCGTTCGGCGATCGCCTCGATGATGAGGTCGCACTCCTTGAGCTGCTCCAGGTGCTCTTCGTAGTTGGCCTGGCCGATCAGTGCGGCGTCTTCGGGCACGCCCAGCGGGGCCGGCTTGAGCTTCTTGAGGTTGTCGATCGCCTTGGTCACGATCCCGTTTTTCGGGCCTTCCTTGGCGGGCAAGTCGAACAGCACGACCGGCACCTTGACATTGACCAGATGGGCAGCGATCTGCGCACCCATCACGCCGGCACCGAGCACGGCGACTTTGCGGACTTGGAATCGACTCACGGAGTTCTCCTAGATATTCGGCCGGCGCCCTCCCGATGGAGAGGGCGCCGGCGCAGACTCATTCGACGCGTTGCCAGACCTGCGTGCGCCCCAGCAGGGGAGCACCGATATAGCCGCGCACTTCGAGCTTCTGGCCGCCTTCGGTGGGTTTGAGCCTCACCTTGTAGACCTTGCCGTTGTTGGGATCGAGGATGTCGCCACCATCCCAGAGCTGGGCATCCTCGGCGTTTTTCTTGACGTTGCGAATGATCGTCAAGCCCGCCACCGGCTTGTCCTTGCGCTCGTCGGAACACTTCTCGCAGACCGCGTCCGGCTTGGCCTCGGGGTCGAGAATCTTCTCGACCTTGCCATTCAGCACGCCGTTGGTCTCCTGGATGCGCACCAGCGACTTCTCCTTCTTGGTGCCGTCGTCGATGGTCTTCCACAGGCCGACCGGCGAGGTGTTCGCGAAGGCGCCGCCGCAGACGAAGGCGGCGGCGACGAGGGCCAGAAGCTTGTTCATATGTTCTCCTTGATGGTGTTGGATGCCGGGCAGACCGCGTTGGACAGGCGGGCCGCCCGACCGGCCCAGCTTAGAACAAAGCCTCGTCCATCTCCATCAAAGGCTTGACGCCAGCACGGGCAGTGCGGATCAGCGAAGCGGTCTCGGGCAGCAGCTTGGCAAAGTAGAAGCGCGCCGTGATCAGCTTGGCCTTGTAGAAGGGATCACCGGAGTCGACCTTGGCCAGCGCCACCTTGGCCATGCGGGCCCAGAAGTAGGCGAACACCAGGTGGCCGCAGACACGCAGGTAGTCGACCGCCGCGCCACCGACTTCGTCGGGGTTCTGGAAGGCCTTCATGCCGATCTCGGTGGTCAGCTTGGTGACCTTGTCGCCCAGGTCGGCCAGCGGGTTGATGAACTCCTGCATGTTTTCGTTCACGCCTTCTTCTTCGACGAAGGTCGCGACGATCTTGCCGAACTTCTTCAGCTTGGCGCCGTTGTCGGCGAGCACCTTGCGGCCCAGCAGGTCGAGCGACTGGATCGTGTTGGTGCCCTCATAGATCATGTTGATGCGGGCGTCGCGGACGTACTGCTCCATGCCCCACTCGGCGATGTAGCCGTGGCCGCCGAAGACCTGCATGCAGTGCGAGGTCGCGATCCAGCCGTTGTCGGTCAGGAAGGCCTTCACGATCGGCGTCACCAGGGCCACCAGGTCGGCGGCTTCCTTGCGGGCGGCTTCGTCGGTGCTGGAGAGCTCGCGGTCGATCAGCAGCGCGGTCCAGAGCGACAGCGCGCGGCCGCCTTCGGCATAGGCGCGGGCGGTCAGCAGCATCTTGCGCACGTCGGGGTGCACGATGATGGGGTCGGCCGGCTTGTCGGTGGCCTTGGGGCCCGACAGCGAGCGCATCTGGATACGGTCCTTCGCGTAGGCCACCGCATTCTGGTAGGCCACCTCGGTCAGGCCCAGCGACTGCATGCCCACGCCCAGGCGGGCCGCGTTCATCATCACGAACATCGCCTGCAGGCCCTTGTGCGGCTCGCCCACCAGGGTGCCGACGGCGCCGTCCAGCACCATCTGCGCGGTGGCGTTGCCGTGGATGCCCATCTTGTGCTCCAGGCCGCCGCAATAGATCTTGTTGCGCTCGCCCACGCTGCCGTCGGCGTTCACGAGGAACTTCGGCACCACGAACAGCGAGATGCCCTTGGAGCCTTGCGGGGCGTCGGGCAGGCGGGCCAGCACCAGATGGACGATGTTCTCGGCCAGGTTGTGCTCGCCGGCGGAGATGAAAATCTTCTGGCCGGTGATGCGGTAGGTACCGTCGCCCTGCGGCTCGGCCTTGGTGCGCAGCAGGCCCAGGTCGGTGCCGCAATGCGGCTCGGTCAGGCACATCGTGCCGGTCCACTCGCCGCTGGTCAGCTTGGGCAGGAAGGTCTTCTTCTGCTCCGGCGTGCCGTGGGCATGCAGGGCCTCGTAGGCGCCGTGCGACAGGCCCGGGTACATGGTCCAGGCCTGGTTGGCCGAATTCATCATTTCGTAGAAGCACTGGTTGACCGTGATCGGCAGGCCCTGGCCGCCGTACTCGGGATCAGCGCTCAGCGCCGGCCAGCCACCTTCGACGTACTTCTGGTAGGCCTCCTTGAAACCCTTGGGCGCGGTCACCTCGTGGGTGGCCTTGTCCAGCGTGCAGCCCTCCTGGTCACCCGTCTGGTTGATCGGGAAGATCACCTCGGAAGCGAACTTGCCGCCCTCCTCCAGGATGGCGTTGATCGTGTCGGCGTCGACCTCGGCGTGCGCGGGCATCTGCTTGAATTCGTCAACGACGTTCAACATCTCGTGCAGCACGAATTGCATGTCGCGCAACGGCGGGGTGTACTGGGCCATGGAGGGTCTCCTACGAAAAAAGGGGGGACGGTTATCGGGTGGGGGCAGGGGTCTTGGCCGCCTTGCGCGAGACCGGCACGGCGGAACCGGGCTTGGGCGCCGTCTCGGTCGCGTAGTGGCTGATGATGAACTCGAAGCCGCGCCGAGCCCGGTCGATCGAACCTGGCGAGCGCAGGAAACGGGCGTCGTGGTGCAAGGCGAGGATCAGTCCGTGCACCTCGAACAGCATCTGCATCGCGTCGACATCGGGACGCAGGTGGCCTTCCTCGATCGAGATCGTGATGGCGCGGTTCAGCGCCCGGTGCCACATGCGGACCATCTCGACCAAGGCATCGCGGACCGGGCCGGGGCGGTCGTCGAACTCGACCGCGCCGCTGATGTAGATGCAACCGGAGTCGATCTCGACCGAGACGCGCCGCACCCAGCGCTCGAACAGCGCGCGCAGCCGCGGCAGGCCGCGTGGCTCGAGCACGGCCGGAAAAAACACCTCTTCCTCGAACTTGGCGTGGTACTCACGGATGACCGAGATCTGCAGCTCCTCGCGCGACCCGAAGTGGGCAAACACGCCCGACTTGCTCATGCGCGTGACTTCCGCCAGCGCGCCGATGGACAGGCCTTCCAGCCCCACCTGCGAGGCCAGGCTGAGGGCCGCGTCAAGGATCACGGCCTTGGTCTGCTGCCCCTTCTGGAGGCCGCGCGTGGACTCACGGGCGATTTCGCGCGTCGACTTGCTGGCGGTCATGGGGGGGGAGCTCACGATGCATCCGGAATAAAACGAACGGTCGTTCTATTTTGCAGAAATCCGGCGACCCGCACTGCAGAAGCCGGAGGAATTTCTAGAGCCGGGTGCCTAAAAGCGACAGACGTGGCCCGGATTGCGGGTAAACCCCGAGTGCAAGACAGCACCTCAGTCCTGCACGCCGCTGGAATCGCCCTCTTCCACCGATTCGTCGGCGGCTGCCTCAGTGTCCTCATCGCGAGCCTTGCGGTCCAGGCGATCCTTCAGCGCGGCCGCTTCCTCCAGGAAGGTCTGCGGCGCGACCGGCAGCGCCAGCCGCAGCGCCGGGGGCGGCAAGGTGGTGAGGTAGAGCTCGTCGGTGAGCCGGCCGCTGCGCTGCCACTGGAAGGCTGCCGCGGTCGCCAGCCCACCGGCGGTCAGCAGTGTCGTGGCCACGGCCAGGCGGCGCCGCCGCGACGGCAGCACCGCGCACAGGTGGGCGTACACCGCCCCGGCCAGCACGGCCGTCTCGGCGGCTGGGCGGATGCGGCTCAACAGGACCCAGGAGCTCGCGAAGGCCAGCACCGCCAGCAGCGCACCGAGCACGCCGGAGGCCAGCAGACCCGAGGCCGCGATGCGCAGATGGGTCCAGTAGTCGAAACGGTGCCGGAACAACTTGGAGCCCAGGGCCCACAGCAGGGACCAGAGCGACAGCGCCGCGCAGGACACGATCACCATCAGCGCGAAGCGCAGCAGGAACTCACCCGGATCGGTGGCGAGGTACTCCTCCCAGCTCATCCAGGCCAGCCACAGCGCGCTGGCGCCGAGCGCCGAGGCCGGCAGGCCGGGTCGCCAACTGCCCGGGCGCGGAACCGCCACCTCGGGCGCCAGCGGCTCGCCCCGCAGGCGCACCCGCAGACGCGTGCCGCCGAGCAGCAGCTCCTCGCCGGGCGGCCTCAAGGCCGAGCTGCCGGCGCGCAGCCAGCTGCGGCCGCTCTTCACGCCGTTGACGCTGTCACCGACGGCCAGCAGCAGCCCCTCGGGGCGCCCTTCCAGGCTCAGGTGGCGCGGCGCGACATGTGGATCGTCGAGCACGATGTCGCAGTCCAGCGAACGGCCCAGGCTCACCGGCCAGGCCGTCACCGGGTAGGACTGCCGCAGCTGGCCGTCGCGGTCCAGCACTTCGATCAGCGCGATCTTGTCCATCCGTAGCCTTGCAGGTAGTGGGCGGCGAGCCGCATCGCGTTCTTGAAATCGACCCCGCGGGCATCGAAGCGGCCTTGTACGCCAGCGGTGGATTGGTCCAGCGTCGCCACCAGCACGCTCAAGTCGTAGAGACCGGTCAGCTTGCGGTAGGCGCTCATGCAAAGCACCGCGCGCAGGGCCAGGCCGTCGCGGTCGACGAAACGTTCCTCGCACTGCGGCACGGTGCGGTGGCGCGTCGCGCGGCCGCCGAAGCTTTCGTTGCGGAAGCTGGCCGAGTACTGCGCGGCGAAACGCAGGCTGCCCAGGCGGCTGCCGTCGTAGGCTTCGTGGCGCACGCTCAGCCCCCCGGTCTGCAGCCAGTCCGAGATGAAGATCTGCGTGTCCATCTCGCACTCCGAGCGTTCGAACTCCAGGCCGCGCGTATCGGCCGGCGTGGAATTGCCCCAGCAGCGCATGAAGGTCTCCTGGGGCACCGGGATCGCGTAGCGCGCATGCGTGCTCTCGCGCCAGGGCTGTTTCAGGAAACGCTCGGTGAGGCGCTGCTGGTGAGCCAGCAGCTGTTCGCTCAGCCGGTCGTAGAGCGGGCCCTCGATGGCTTTGGCGTCGCGCCCCTGCGCGAGCAGCTCCTCGGCATAGCGGCCGGGCACCAGGAAGCTCACCAGCTGGCCGTCGCGCCGTGTTGCCACGTTCACGCCGATCACGCGGCCCTGCTCGTCCAGCGCCGGGCCGCCGCTCATGCCGGCGTTGAGCGCACCGGCGAAAAAGATGTTGGGATAGAAACTGCGCTCGACCAGGCCGTTGTAGTTGCCTTCCACCACGGCGAAGCCCACATCCAGCGGATTGCCCAGCGAGTAGATGCGCTCACCCTTGGCGAGGCTGCGCCCGGAGGGGCGGAAGGCCAGCGGCGTGCGCCCCTGCAGGCCGGCGTCGCCGGCGCGTACCAGCGCCAGATCGTGGATCGCGTCGAAGGCCAGCAGTTGCAGCGGTCCTTCGCGGCCATCGTCGGTGCTGTAGACCAGACGGTAGCGACCCGGCTCGAGCGCCACCTGGCTGACCACATGGTAGTTGGTGATCAGGTGGCCCTCGGCGGTGACGACAAACCCGGAGCCGACCGAGGCCTGGCTGGCCTGCCCCTTGAGCAGCGTGCGCACCTGCACCAGCTGGCCGCGGGTGACGCCATAGAGCCGCTGCGCGGTGGCCGACACGGGAGGAGCTGACAGGCTCGTGGCGGTTTCGCCTGGAGGCAGCGCCGGAGCGCCCTGGGACGGGGGTTGAGCCAGGGGCAGGCTCTGAGCCCAGACCGCCGCCATGCCCAGCCCCGCAAACCCGTACACGGCTGCGCGGCGCAGCCAGCCAAAGAAGGACTTCATGCCGGGCATTGTAGGAAGGCAGCTCGCTGTCGGTGGCCTCGCCCGCTGCCCCGGCCAAGATGTCGGAACGATGACCGGAGGCCGCCGCAGGGCCGCACTGTGGCGGCGTCGCCCCAGCACTTGCACGCAAGCCTTTGAGCCGGGAATGCATATTGCAGTATGCTGCGCGGAGAGGCAAAGCTATGGACGTCCTACAACTCGACGTGTCTGGCCGGCCCCAAGCGTGGATATCGCCCAAGGACGCGGCCATCCTGTACGCCAGCGACTGTGTCGCCTGGACGTTGGGGGATCCCTTTGTCGTTCTGCGAGGCGGCATACAGCGGATCACCGGGCTGCAATCGCGCATCGAGCTGCACCCCATCGTGGCGGTCCGCGGCTCGGTCCCCAGCCGGGCCTGGCGCCAGGTGCCGGCGCTTTCCAACGCCAAGCTGTTCGTGCGTGACCGCCACCTGTGCGCCTACTGCGGCCACCAGTTCCCGGTCGAGGACCTGACACGCGAGCACATCGAGCCCACCTCGCGCGGCGGCTGCGACAGCTGGATGAACTGCATCACCGCCTGCCGCAGCTGCAACGGGCGCAAGGGCAGCCGCACGCCCGAGGAAGCCCGCATGCCCCTGCTCTACCTGCCCTACGTGCCCAGCCTGCACGAGGACATGATCCTGCGCGGCCGCCGCATCCTGGCCGACCAGATGGAGTTCCTGCTCGCCAGCGTGCCGCGCAGCAGCCGGCTGCACGCCTGACCTTCCGGTGTTCGGGCGACGCCCTGCCGCGCCGCCTTTCTTATGCGGAAAACGAGTGAAGAAAGAACTTTTTATTTGTTCCCTTCATAAAAAGTCGTTTTGATAATCGTTTTCCGCATGTCGCACATCTGAACAAGGAGGAAGTCATGGCAAGTCTGCGTCTCGGGGACATCGCTCCCGATTTCGAACAGGATTCGACCGAGGGCCGCATCCGCTTCCACGAGTGGCTGGGCGACAGCTGGGGCGTGCTGTTCTCGCACCCGGCTGATTTCACGCCGGTGTGCACCACCGAGCTCGGTCTGACCGCCAAGCTGAAGGACGAGTTCGCCCAGCGCGGGGTCAAGGCAATCGCGTTGTCGGTGGATCCCGTCGATTCACATCAGAAGTGGATCGGCGACATCAACAGCACCCAGAACTGCCAGGTGAATTTTCCGATCCTGGCCGACGCGGACAGCAGCGTGTCCACGCTCTACGACATGATCCACCCGAATGCGAACGCCACGCTGACGGTGCGTTCGCTGTTCGTGATCGACCCGCAGAAGAAGGTGCGCCTCATCATCACCTACCCGGCCAGCACCGGGCGCAACTTCGACGAGATCCTGCGCGTCATCGACTCGCTGCAGCTCACCGACAAGCACAGCGTCGCGACCCCGGGCAACTGGAAGCAGGGCGAGGACGTCGTGATCGTGCCCTCGCTGCAGGACCCCGAGGTGATCCAGCAGAAGTTCCCCAAAGGCTACAAGGCCGTCACGCCCTACCTGCGGCTGACGCCGCAGCCGAACAAGCCCTGAGCCCCCCGCCTGCCGGGACCCGGTGGTCCGGGCCCCGCACCTGGACTTCTGTCGCGCCTGCGCCAAGGGCCGCGGGTCGCTCTTCTTTTGCCCGGCGTGCCGCCGGCCGGTAAACATCCATGAACTTCCAGCAATTGCGCTCCGTCCGCGAGACGGTCCGGCGGGGTTTCAATCTCACCGAGGTGGCCCATGTGCTGCACACCTCGCAGCCCGGCGTGAGCCGGCAGATCCGCGAGCTGGAAGACGAGCTGGGCATCGAGCTGTTCGTGCGGGCCGGCAAGCGGCTCACCGGCCTGACGCCACCGGGCGCCGAGGTGCTGCCCATCATCGAGCGCATGCTGCTCGATGCCGCCAACCTCCGGCGCGCCGGCGACGACTACGCGTCGCAGTCGCGCGGCAGCCTCTGCATCGCCACCACCCACTCCCAGGCGCGCTACGCGCTGCCGACCGCGGTGGGCGACTTCCGGCGGCAATTCCCCAACGTCACGCTCAAGCTGCACCAGGGCTCGCCGCGACAGGTGGCCGAGATGCTGTTGACCGGCGAAGCCGACATCGGCATCGCGACCGAGGCGCTGACACGTTATGAGGACCTGGTGGCGCTGCCCTGCTACCGCTGGACCCACTGCGTGATCGTGCCGCCGGATCACGAGCTGCTCGATGGCGAGCCGCTGACCCTGGAGCGCCTGGTGCGCCACCCCGTCATCACCTACGACGAGGGCTACACGGGCCGCTCGCACATCGACGAGGCCTTCCAGCGCGCCGGCCTCCAGCCCGAGGTGGTGCTCACCGCGATGGATGCCGACGTCATCAAGACCTATGTGGAACTCGGCATGGGCATCGGCATCGTCGCTTCGATCGCCTATGACGAGGAGCGCGACCGCAGCCTGCGCGCCCTCGACGCCCGCCACCTGTTCGCGATGAACATGACACGCCTGGGGATCCGCCGCGGCACCTATCTGCGCGCGTATGTCTATGCCTTCATCGAGTGTTTCGCGCCCCCCCTGACGCGCGCGGCGGTGGACCGGGCGCTCGGCGCCGAGCCGGGTACCAGCTTCGAGATCTGAGCCAGGCCCTAAACTCGCCGTGTCGCATCGCAAGGAGCAGGCATGGCAGACCTCGGGCGCATCCGCGTCGGCATCGGCGGCTGGAGCTACGAGCCGTGGCGCGAGACCTTCTACCCCGACAGCCTCCCGCAGCACCGGGAACTGCACTACGCAAGCCGGCAGCTCAGCGCGATCGAGATCAACAGCACCTTCTACCGCGCGCCGCCCGGCGAGATCTTCGCGCGCTGGCGTGACGAAACGCCCGAGGACTTCGTGTTCTCGGTCAAGGCGCCGCGCTACTGCACCCACCGCAAGGTGCTGGCCGAGGCGCTTGAGACGTCGGCGCGTTTCCTCGAGGCCGCGGCCCACCTGGGCGACAAGCTCGGGCCGGTGGTCTGGCAGTTGCCCCCGACCCATCGTTTCGATGCCGACGACCTCGACCGCTTCCTGCAGGCGCTGCCGCGCGAGGCCGGCCCCCGGAGCCTGCGCCACGTCGTCGAAGCGCGCCACGACAGTTTCCTGGTCGCCGAATTCCCGGCCCTGCTGCGCCAGCATCGGGCCGCGAGCGTCTACACCGACTCGGACAAGTACCCCAGCTTCGCCGACCTGGGCGGCGACTTCGTCTATGCACGGCTGATGAACTCCCAGCCCGACCTGCCGACCGGCTATCCCGACGACGAGCTGGACGACTGGAGCGAGCGCGCCCGCCGGTGGGCCGCCGGCGGCGAGCCGGCCGAACTGCCGCGTATCGTCGATGCGCCGGCGGAGCCGCGTGCGCGCGACGTCTTCATCTATTTCATCAACGGCGCGAAGGAAAACGCTCCGCAGGCGGCCGGCGCCCTGCTGTGGCGGCTGGAGCAGCACCCGCATTGAGCCCGGGCTTACGCAAGGACACAGTGCTTTCGATGTGAGGGGTTCATTGCACCCCCTCCTCGCTTCTATCGTTCACGGGCACACCCTGGATCCATTCTGGTGCTGCACCGACCGCAGGAGCGAACGAAGGCGCCGGCCAGGGGCCGCTGATGCCTGCATGCCGGGCTGCAGCACCCCACTACCGGAGACAACCATGCTGGACGCCGCAGGCGGCACCTCCTATGTCTACACCCCCGTGTACTACCGGGAGCCCGAACCCGAGCTGCCCCCGGCGCCGAAAAAACCGGATGTCCAGGCCGCGGCCGACCGCGTGATGGACGCCGGCGAGCGGCCCATCATCAAGGACAACTACGAAAAACGCCTGGACGTCTTCGCTCAGGAGATGAGCCAGGGCGACGCGCAGTACCAGGCCGAGCTGATCGACGAGATTCTCAAGCGCGACCCGGGCGCCTTCGACTCCTGGCTGAAGTCCAACCGGGTCCACGACCTCACCGGCGAAGGCCTGCTCACGACGCAGGAGCGCGACACGATCTTCCGCGGCATGAAGGCCGGCATCGAGGGCTGCCGCTTCAATGCCGACGAGATCCCGGCCAACTTCATCCGCGACTCCAAGGACCCGGCCCTGATCGCCAGCTACATGCGCCGGCAGAACACCGAAGACCGGGGCGGCTTCGAACGCTCGCTGACCGCCTTCAGCGGGGTGCCGGCCGACCAGATGCGCAGTTTCATCGCCGATCCGAACAACAAGACGCTGGTGCGCGACTTCACGCTCTCGGTGCAGCGCCACCAGGACTGGTACGAGAACCAGACCCTCGACCTGCTCCAGACCGTGACAACCCCCGGCGGTGTCGTCAGCCATCAGCATGACGCGCCGGTCAGCTTCTCGAAGGAGCAGCTGGCCGCGATGCGCGACGCCTTCCGCGACAACGACGGGCTGAAGACCAATGGCGAACTGCTGCTCGCCTACCCCGACCGCATCGAGCGCAACGAGGAAGTCACCCGGCAGTACTCCCAGTTGTCACACGACATGGCCGACATCGTCGGCAAGGACAACGCGAACTGGGCCACCTTTGCCGTCTGGGCCTCCGACGAAATCGGCCGCAATCTGGAAGGCGGGCTCGGCATCGAGCTCGGCGAAATGGGGCTGGGCGATCCCCGCCACTGGCTCAGCGTGGGCAACTCCAAGCTCATCTCCGACATCGGCCCGGGCTTCCAGCACTTCACCAAGGTCTTCAGCGACCCGGCCAACCGCAACATGAGCTTCGAGGACTTCTGGGCCGGCTTCGAGGCCGAGTGGGGCGGCCGCGGCATCTCCTACCTCGACGGCGGCCAGGACACGCAGCTGGACATGAAAAACGCCTTCAAGGCCTACCACGAGGCGATGCAGCTGCGCCAGCAGGAAACCGACCTCGGCCTCAAGGGCCCCGGCCACGAGCAGGAGATCGCGGCGCTGGCCAACCGCCGCGGCCAGCTGATGCTGTATGCCAACACCCTCGTGGGGCTGCAGGAGCAGGACATCATCCAGCCCGAAATCGAGAAGGGCATGCAAAGCGGCGCCGGCCTGGGGCCGGTCAATCTCTGGGGCGCCGGGCGGCACTGGATCGACCTGCACAGCCCCGACCGGACCTTCCACACCAACGAGTCCTTCCCGGTGTCGGGCGATCGCGTGAAGCTGGACGCGACCTTCACCACGGTTGACGGCAAGACCATCCGACTGAACGACGCGCTCAACGACCGGCTCGCCGGGCTGCGCGGCGACGACAAGGACCCGTCGGATCCGGCCAGCGCCGCGACCGGCCACTGGGAGCGCTACGGCGAGCGCATGACCTACATCTACCACCTGTTCGCCGAGTACCAGCGCGACGGCACGCTGTTCACGGATCCGCGCGTGGCCTTCGACTCGCGCGCGACCGAGCTCAACAACGACCCGCACTACCCCTACGGTTGAGTGGTGTGCCCGGCGCGTCTGCGCGTCGGGCACGAGCGGCCGTCAGACCGCTGAACGCCGCTCAGGCGGGCGACGACTCGAAGCGCGTCACCCGACGCGCCTTCAGGTGGACCGCCACGCCCGGACGCAGGCCCAGCCGCTCGCTCAAGGCACCGTATTCGGAGCGCGGCAGCTCGACATCGACATAGCTGCCGTCATCCACACGCTTGAACTCGATGCGGGTGTTGGGTCCGACCGTCAGCACCTGCGACAGCGTGACGGGCAGCGTGCCGGGCTCCGGCGTCGCAACGATCTCGAGTTCGTGCGGGCGCACGTAGCTGACCTCTCCAGCGGCCGCCAGGCCGCCCGGGCCATGGCCCAGCCGGCCGTGGAACAGGTTGACGTCGCCCAGGAACTGCAGCACGAAAGGCGTGGCCGGGTGGTCATAGACCTGGTCCGGCGAGCCCTCCTGCTCGATGCGACCCTGGTTCATCACGACGATGCGGTCGGCCACCTCCATGGCCTCGTCCTGGTCGTGCGTGACGAACACGCTGGTGACGTGCATCTCGTCGTGCAGCCGCCGCAGCCAGCGGCGCAGCTCCTTGCGCACCTTGGCGTCGAGTGCGCCGAAGGGTTCGTCCAGCAGCAACACCTTGGGCTCGACCGCCAGCGCGCGGGCCAGCGCGATGCGCTGGCGTTGGCCGCCGGAAAGCTGGTGCGGGTAGCGGTCGGCGATCCAGTCCAGCTGCACCAGCTTGAGCAACTCGTTCACCTTCGCGCGGATCTCACGCTCGGGCGGACGGCTGGCCTTGGGACGCACGCGCAGCCCGAAGGCGACGTTCTCAAAGATGCTCATGTGCCCGAACAGCGCGTAGTGCTGGAACACGAAACCCACCTGGCGCTCGCGCACGTCAGCGAATGTCGCGTCCTCGCCGTGGAAGCGCACCGAACCGCTGTCCGGCCGCTCCAGCCCGGCGATGATGCGCAGCAGCGAGGTCTTGCCCGAGCCCGAAGGCCCGAGCAGCGCGACCAGCTCCCCGGAGGGGATGTCGAGGTTCAGGTTGTCGCAGACGACGGTGGCGCCGAAGCGCTTGTTCAGACCACGGACTTCTATGCTCATTCCAGCTCTCCCGCGAGTTGTTTCTCGCGCTTCACCCGCTGCTCGACCAGCAGCTTCAGCACCAGCGTGACGAGCGCCAGCCCGGCCAGCAGCGAGGCCACCGCAAAGGCCGCCGCGAACTGGTATTCGTTGTAGAGGATCTCGATGTGCAGCGGCATCGTGTTGGTCTGGCCGCGGATGTGGCCCGAGACCACCGACACCGCGCCGAACTCGCCCATCGCCCGGGCGTTGCACAGGATCACCCCGTACAGCAGCGCCCACTTGATGTTGGGCAAGGTGACGCGCCAGAAGATCTGCCAGCCCGAGGCGCCCAGCACGCGTGCGGCCTCCTCCTGCTCCTGCCCCTGGCTCTGCATCAGCGGGATCAGCTCGCGCGCGATGAAGGGGAAAGTCACGAAGATGGTCGCCAGCACGATGCCCGGCACCGCGAAGATGATCTTCACGTCGTGGTCGCGCAGCCACTCGCCCCACCAGCCCTGCAGGCCGAACAGCAGCACATAGATGAGGCCGGCGATCACCGGGCTGACCGAAAACGGCAGGTCGATCAGCGTCAGCAGCAGGTTCTTGCCGCGGAAGTCGAACTTCGCGATGCACCAGGCGGCTGCGACGCCGAACACCAGGTTCATCGGCAACGCGATGGCGGCCGCCGTCAGCGTCAGCTGGATGGCCGAGAGCGCGTCAGGCTCGGTGATCGCGGCGAGGTAGACCTCGACGCCCTTCTTCAGCGCCTCGACAAACACCGAGACCAGCGGAACGAAGAGGAACAGCGTCAGGAACAACAGCGCGACGGCGATCAGCGTGACACGTACCCAGGGCGCTTCCTGGGTGGCCGAGCGCCGCTGCGGCGGCGGCACGGCCGTTGCGGGGTGGTGCGTGCCGGCGGGCATGGTAGCGGTATGGATCATGGTATCGGACGTCGGCCCTCAGCGGCCCTGCCGCCGGCGCGACCAGGCCTGCAGCAGATTGATGAAAAACAGCATCACGAAGGAGGCCACCAGCATCACCACGGCGATCGCGGTGGCGCCGGCGTAGTCGTACTGCTCCAGCTTGGTGATGATGAGCAGCGGCGTGATCTCGGACACCATGGGCATGTTGCCGGCGATGAAGATGACCGAGCCGTACTCGCCCAGTGCGCGCGCGAAGGCGAGCGCGAAGCCGGTCAGCAGCGCGGGCGTCAGGATGGGGAAGATCACCCGGCTGAAGGTCTGCCAGCGGCTTGCACCCAGCGTCGCCGACGCCTCCTCCAGCTCGGTGTGCAGGTCCTCCAGCACGGGCTGCACGGTGCGCACGACAAAGGGCAGGCCGATGAAGGTGAGCGCGACGAAAACGCCCAGCGGCGTGAACGAGACCTTCAGGCCCAGCAGCGCCAGCCACTGGCCGATCCAGCCGTTCTGTGCATACAGCGCGGTCAGCGCGATACCGGCCACGGCGGTCGGCAGCGCGAACGGCAGGTCCACCAGCGCGTCGACCACACGCCGCCCCGGGAAGGAGTAGCGCACCAGCACCCAGGCCACCAAGAGCCCGAACACCGCATTGACGAAGGCGGCTGCCAGCGAAGCGCCGAAGGTCAGGCGGTAGGAGGCCAGCACGCGCGGCGAGCTGACCGCCTCCCAGAACTGCGGCCAGCTCAAGGTGAAGGTCTTGAGGAAGGCCGCCGACAGCGGGATCAGCACGACCAGGCTGATGTAGAGCAGCGTGAAGCCGAGCGCGAGGTCGAAACCGGGCAGCACGCTGTGACGCCGCAGCAGGGTGCGGGAGAAGATCATGGTCAGCGTTCCGGGTCAGCGTTTCGCGGCCGACAGGATCTGATCGTAGGTGGCGCCGTCGTCGAAGTGCTCCTTCTGGGCCTTTTTCCAGCCGCCGAACACCTCGTCGATCGTGAACACCTGGACCCTGGGGAAATCCTTCGCGTATTTCGCGAGCACCTTGGCAGCACGGGGACGCAGGTGGTGGCGGGCGGCCAGGTCCTGGGCCTCGTCCGACCACAGGTACTTCAGGTAGGCCTCGGCCAGCTTGCGGCTGCCCCGCTTGTCAGCCACCTTGTCCACCACCGCGACCGGGTTCTCGGCCAGGATGGTCCAGCTCGGGTAGACCACGTCGAAGTCCTCGCCGAACTCGCGCTTGATCAGCGGCACTTCGCTCTCGAAGGTCACCAGCGCATCGCCGATGCCGCGCTGTGCGAACGTGGTGGTGGCGGCGCGCCCGCCGCCGTCGAAGACCGGCACATTCGCGAAGATGCGCGTCGCCAGCTCACGTGCGGCAGCCGGCGTCGCGCCCTTCTTGAGGGTCGCACCCCAAGCCGCCACATAGGTGTAGCGGCCGTTGCCGGTGATCTTGGGATTGGGAATCACCACCGAGACGCCCGCGCGGCCGAGGTCGTCCCAGTCCTTGATCTTCTTCGGGTTGCCCTTGCGCACCAGGATCACCGAGACCGAGGTGGTGGGCGCGCTGTTGTCGGGCAGGCGCTTGGCCCAGTCGGCCGGCACCAGCTGCCCGCGGTCGTGCAGCATGTCGATGTCGTTGGACTGGTTCATCGTGATCACGTCGGCCTCCAGGCCGTCGGCCACGCTGCGTGCCTGCTTGCTGGAGCCGCCGTGCGACTGGTTCAGCTTGACGTCCTGCCCGGTGCTGGCCTTCCAGTGTTTCGCGAACAGGGTGTTGTAGTCCTTGTAGAACTCGCGTGAAACGTCGTAGCTGACGTTCAGCAGGCTCTGCGCCTGGGCAAAGACCGGCAGTGCGGTCCCGCCGACGGCCGCCGCGGCCAAGGTGCACAGCAGGGCCCGGCGGCCGGGCAGGAAGCGAGAGGCGGGAAAGGGCATGGGGTGTCCAGAATCCAACAGAGATGCCCCATCCTAAGGACCCCTCCTTCCATGACGAACGATTTGATACGCAGTTGCTTATCCGGATTTCGTATATAGACTCACCTCAACACTACTTCCGGGTAAATATCTTGTCGAAGACACCGCCGTCCGCGAAGTGGGTCTTCTGTGCCTTGCTCCAGCCGCCGAAGGTCTCGTCGATCGTGAACAGGGTCACCTTGGGGAACTGCCCGGCGTACTTGGCTGCCGCTTGCGGGTCGACCGGCCGGTAGTAGTTGCGGCCGGCGATGTCCTGGCCCTCCGGCGAGTAGAGGTAGTCGAGATAGGCTTGTGCGACGGCTCGCGTGCCCTTTTTGTCGACCACCTTGTCGACCACCGCGACCGGCGGCTCGGCACGGATGCTCAGTGAAGGCGCGACGATGTCGAACTTGCCCGGGCCGAGCTCCTTCAGCGCCAGCAGGGCCTCGTTCTCCCAGGCCAGCAGCACGTCGCCGAGGCCGCGCTCGACGAAGGTGGTGGTCGCGCCGCGGGCGCCGGAGTCCAGCACCGGCACGTTTGCCAGCAACTTCGTGACGAACTCCTGGGCCTTGGCTTCCGAGCCGTACTTCTTTTGTGCATAACCCCAGGCGGCCAGGTAGTTCCAGCGTGCGCCGCCGGAGGTCTTGGGATTCGGCGTGATGACTTGCACACCCGGCTTCACCAGGTCGTCCCAGTCCTTGATGCCCTTGGGATTGCCCTTGCGCACCAGGAACACGATGGTCGAGGTGTAGGGCGCGCTGTTGTGCTTCAGGCGCTTCTGCCAGTCGGGGGCCAGCAACTTGGCGCGCGCGGCCACCTCGTCGATGTCGTAGGCGAGCGCGAGCGTCACGACATCGGCCTCCAGCCCGTCGATCACCGAGCGAGCCTGCTTGCCCGAGCCGCCGTGCGAGGTCTTGACGCTGACGGTGTCGCCGGTCTTGTCCTTCCAGTGGCGGGTGAAGGCGGCGTTGTACTCCTGGTAGAGCTCGCGGGTCGGGTCGTAGGAGACGTTCAGCAGGCTGACGTCCTTGGCGAGGGCTGCGGTGCCGGTGGCGGCCAGCGCCAGCGCGGCCAGCGAGTGTCGGAGGAAGCGGAAGGAAAACATCGGAGTCCTGTGGTGTTTGGTTTTGCGCTCTTCGCGGTGAAGAGATGCTAAAAACAGAGCAGCCGCGGAAGAACGAATGGATCCGCCGTTCCTTATTCGAAAAACAATGAAGCGAGCGGTTCAGACCGCGAACGAAAACTCCAGCGTGTGGGCTCGCTCCGGCCGCCGGGCGCGTTCGACCTGCTGCACCAGCAGGCGGGTGAGTGTTTTGGCCTGAGGCAGCGGCCCGAAACCGGAGTCCACGTTGATGTGGCCGACATCGCCGAGATTGAGAAACTGGCTGCCCCAGCGACGCGCCCAGGCGCGCGCCGACTCGATGTCCATCCAGGGATCGGTCTCGCTGGCGACCAGCCCATGCGGCAGCGCCAGCCGGTGCTGGGGCAATTGCGCCTCGACGCCGAACTTGGCGGGGTCGGCCGGCGCCACCAGCAGCGCCGCACGCACCGGCGCTTCGCGCTCCCCGGCGGCTTGCGCGAGCATCAGGTAGCGCGCCAGCGCCAGGCAGCCGAAGCTGTGCGCCACGGCCACCCAGGCGCCGGCCGGATGGCCCTGCAAGGTCGACGCAATGCGACCGGCCCAGCGGTCGAGGTCGGGCACCGTCCAGTCGTCCTGCTCGACGCGGACGCTGCCGCGAAACTGGTGCTGCAGCCAGGTCTGCCAGTGCCCCGGACCGCTGTCGTTCAAGCCCGGGATCACCAGCACCCGGACCGGATCGCCTCGATATGCCACACCGACTCCTTTCACCGGCTTCAGAGGGTGGCGATCGACACCTCGGTCGACTTCACCAGGGCGATCACCTCCTTGCCGACCGTCAGGCCGAGTTCCTTGACCGAGCGGGTCGTGATGACCGAGGTGACGATCAGGCCGGCCGGCGTCTCGACGTCGATCTCCGACACCACCGGCCCCTCGATGACCTCCTTCACCTTGCCGCGGAACTGGTTGCGAACATTGATGGCCGTGATGCTCATGGGCGGAAACTCCTGTGGGGGGTGAGGTGCGGCCCGGCCGCTCCCGGCGGGCTCGAGCAGCGAAGGTAACGAAGCGGACCTGGTCGGAGAACGAATGAATCCGACGCTGCACATGCGGAAAGCGCATGCGGGTCGGCGAGCAGAGGCTGGAACACCGGGCGCCGGCGTTCGCAGGAGAATCGGAGCTTTTACCGACGCCGCCCGCGATGCCCTCGGATCTTGTCGACGCCAATTACCGCTTCATCGCAGCCTCCAACGAGCTGAACGCGCGCATCAGCCAGCGCCTGCAGGCGCTCGGCCTCTACCTGACGCTCACGCTGGGGCTGCTGGCGGCCTTGCTCGGCCTCCAGCACGAGGGCGGCGCCCCGCGGCTGCCGGTGCACTGGCTGTCCTTGGGTTTTCCGGTCGCCTCGTGGTGCCTGGTCCTGCTCAACTACAAGACCGAACGTGCGCTGGCCCACTTGCGAGGTTTCCTGTCCGCGCTGGAGCAACTCGGCGACGCCCACCTGCGCCTGCCCAGCTACAACACGGATCCGCGCTGGTCGCTCAGCGCCAACAGCGCGCGCCGCTTCCAGGACTATGCCGCTGGCCTGCTCGCCGGTGCGGGCAACGGCCTGGCCCTCGGGGCCCTGTGGTACACCTACCCGGCCGAGCTGGCCGGGGCGCGGGTGCTGCTGTGGCTGAGCACCTCGACGGCGGCACTGTCGGTGCTCGCGCTGTTCTCGATGCAGCGGCTGGCGGTGCGAGCCGCCGGCTCGGCACAGGACACCGGCCCCGCGCCCCGCTGAGGGCACGGGGCGTGCATCATTGCCGCTCGGCCGCGCCGAGGTCGATGCCACCGACGCTGCGGCGCGGCACCGGCAGGCCCCTGGCGTCGAGCTGGTAGGTCACCGCGAGGTTGCGCACTGCCTGGGGCGACTCCTGGCCCGCGTTCACCACCGGGCTGCCGGCGAGCGGCTGCAGGGTCTGCAAGTCCACCGGCGGGGTGCGGCCGGTGATGAGGTTGGCGACGCCGTTGAGCGCGCCGCCCACCTGGTGCCAGAGACCGGCATCGGTCCAGCGCGCATCGATCCAGTTGCGACCCAGGTTGACGATGCCGCCCGAGGGGATGCCGTCGGCGTTGTCCTGCTTGTCGCGCATGCGCGGATACGGGATCGCGGCATCGAACAGGAAGACGTTGTTCCAGACCTCGGCGGTCTCTTCTGTGGTCGAGATCTGGAAGATCACGGCATAGTCGTCGCCCGTGATGTGCACCGTGTTGTTGAAGAAGTACAGCGTGCCCTTGCGGTAGCTGTCCTCGTTGCCGGCGTGGTCCCCACCGTAGTGGATGGTGCTGCCCTTGCGGCCGTCCTTGACGATCTGGTTGCCATAGACGTAGGTGCGGCGGTAGGCCGGGTCGTCCTTGATCAGCACGTAGTAGTCCTCGGTCTCGACCAGGTCGAGCGCGCGGGCTCCGTCCTCGATGCGGTTGTAGCGGATCACCGGGCCCACCGAGCGGTCCTTCAGCGAGTTGCCCGCCGCGCCCGCGCGCATCGGGCCGTAGCGGTTGAACTCGTAGACCGTGCCCACGCTCTGGATGTAGGTGGTGTGGTTCAGTTGGATGCCCGCCACGCCGTTGCCGTGGAAATGGTTGCCGGCGATGCGCAGGTTGCGCGTGATCGTGAAGTCGCCCTCTTCCTTCGAGTTGCTGAAGATGGCCTGGGAGCAGTCATTGATCTCGTTGTCGGCGATCGTGATGTTGTGGCCGCGCTCGATCCACACGCAGGCGCCGAACTCCACATACTCCCGGCGCTGGCCGAAGCTGTCGGTGAAGTGATTCCCGGGGCGGGCGCCGCGGATGTGCAGCCCGTCGATCTGGATGAAACGCGGGTAGGCCTGCCAGGCCTGCGTCTGCAGGCGGTTGACCAGGACCACCGAACGCGACTCGTGCAGCTCATGGCCGTAGGGCACGCCGCGGCGCGAGACCGCGTCCCGGCCGTCGAGGATGGGACGCTCGCCGTTGGGGCCGCGCACGCCGCACACGCGCACCGGCGCGTCGGCACGGCCCTGCGCAGCGATCACCACCTTGCCGTGGTAAGGCGTCGAGCGGTAGAAGACCCGCACCGTGTCGCCGGCCTTGAGCTGCTCCCAGGGCACCTGGTCGAGGTCGCTCAACTGTCCGGCGCGCGGTCCGACCTGGTAGTCCGTGCCGCTGCCCGGCTCGCAAGCGCTGATGCCGAGGATTTCGGCCGGGACTTCATGCCTGTCGGCAGCGTCGCCGGAGCCACCGCCACCGCCACCGCCGCCGCAAGCTGCGAGCAATGCCGCCAAGGCGATGGCACCGCTGGTGAGTGAGACAAAACGGCGCGCAGCCGCAGCAGGCAGGCGCCTGAACGTTTGTTGTTGCATCTTGATGTGTTCAGCCGCGACTGGCGTCGGCCGACCTTTCCCTGAGCGGCGAATTTAACATGCACTTTCACAACGGCGAGGCGGCTGGTCAGAGAAGGCTGTCACCCTGATCAACGGTCGAAATTGCCGACCGGACGGTTGAGACACCGGTCTCAAGGCCGCGGCAGCGTCTCGGCATCGCCGGGGCGACGGTAGCCGAGTCCGCTCCAGGCACGCACTGTCAGATCCTTCAGGAGCCCTCGGCGCCAGGCATCCCGCGTGAGATCGTGCACACCCTGTCATCGCCGCCCGTCCGCAAGGGCAGCGCTTGCGGCCGTCATAACATCCGCGACCGCTCACACGCCACCCCGCCATGACCCACCCCGACTTCATCGACGTCCAGCTCGAGCGCCCTTTCGCGATCGGCCCCCGGCCCTGCAACGCGCTGGCGACCTGGTTCGTGGCCGCGCTGGCCGAGCGCGCGCTGCAGGCCGGATCGCCGGCGAGCCTGCCGGCCGACGCACTGCGACGCCGCATCGGCAACGAAGCGGCCTATCCGATGGCCGTCACCCGGCTGTTCCGGCTCTGTGAAGCCGCCGGCGTGCAGATCGGCTGGGGTCCCGGCGGCCCGGCCGCGCCGACTGGACTCAGCCTGCACGGCCGCAAACATGGCCCCTTCTGGGTGGCGCCGGGCCAGGCGCGACGTTTGCGGTTCTGGCTGGGCGAGCGCCGCCTGCGCCTGCCGGCGCTGCGCCAGCACCTCTTGGCCGCGTGCGCCGACCCGGAAACTGCCGCAGGCACACCGGCGCCGACGGGGGACGGCCGCTTCTGGTTCTCCTTCCTGCAGGCCCGCCAGCAGGCGGAAGAAGGCGGATCGGTCCCGCCGGCCGCGGCCCTGCCCTCGCTGTCCGGTCTGGCAGCGCTGGCCCAGGGTCCCGGTGCCGACCTGCAGCAGGCCTGGGCGCTGTTCGCGCTGGCGCGCCAGGCGCGCCGGCGCGACGCGACCGGCTCCGCCCGCGAGGCCTTGCAGCGGGCCCTGGCCGCGACCGAGGCGCAGGCCCGCCAGCCGCGCCGGGAGGCGGTGCGCGGGCTCTGCCACCTGGGGCTGGCCTGGTGCGCCTACCAGGACAGACGTTACGGCGAGGCCCAGGCGCTGCTGGACCGCGGCCTCAAGCCCGCCGAGGGCGCCGTCTGGCAGCACAACCCGCGTCTGCGCGCAGAACGGCTCAACCTGCAGGCGCTGTTGCTGAAGAGCCGCCTCAGCCGGCCAGCCGGCAAGCCGGTGGCGACGGCCGATGCGGCCCGTGTCATCGCGGGCTTCGAGGAGGCGCTGGTGTGCGCCATCGAGGCGGATTCCTTCACGCTGGTGGAGAGCATCGCTTCCAACCTGGGGTATGCGATCTGGCTGCTTCAGCTCGGCGCGGCTGGCGACGCCCCGGACGGCGAGGCGCAGCGGGTCGACGCGATCCGCTGGCTGCTGCTCAGCGAGTGGTACCGGCGCCGCCACGCCCTGGCCGCCGGTTCGCTGTCCAATCTGTTGAGCGTGTGCCGCATCGCGCGCGGCGGCCTGCCCTATGCGGCGCCCTCCGCCACCGGCACGACAACGCCGCTGAAGCTGGCGACGCTGCGGCAGCAGCTGGGCCCCTTCGGGGAGTTGCTGGGCGTGCCGCCGGGCAGCGACGACTGGTCCCTCGTCACCTCCGCCCTGCTGGACGAAGTGCGCGCGCAGCCCGAGGCCCACGGCCGGCTGGAGACGGCCGGGGTGATGCTGGAGCACCTGTGGCAGCTGTGCCGGCGCGCTCACGCGGCCGCCGGCGGCGTGGCGCCTCTGCTCACCGAGCTGCGCTGCCTCGTCGCAGCCATGAACGCCGTGGACCGCGGCTTTTTCGCGCAGGAGTTGCGCAGCCTCGAAGCGAGCGGCCTGTCGTGAAGCTGCTCCCGGCCGCGATGCCGGGCTGGGTGGCGACCTCGGGATCGCAACGGCTTGCCTATGCTTGCCAGCTGCGGCCCGGCTGAGCGCAGGCTGCCCTTCCGGGCAGTAAACACCGGCGGTGACCGCCTCTGCCGCCCGCCTGGGCGCGCCGCTTGCTGCCGGCTTGCTCACTGACCACCCACAAGCTTCAGGAGATCCGCATGCCGACCGTGCCGCACACCCCCCTCGCCGCCCTGCTCTCGGTTGCCGCCCTCGGCGCCCAGGCCGTGCCGCTGACGCCCCCGGACACCATGCTGGAGGCCACGCCCGCCTCGATCGCCGACCGTCCCTCGCTGGCCGGCACCGTGGTCGCCGATGCCGTCGCCGATTTCAGCTACGCCGATTTCGACCTCGGCCCGCCCCCCATCGAGGACCGCCAGGTCACCGGCCAGTTGCAGTCGCGTGTGGTGCGTTCCTCGCTCGACGGCACGCTGGACTTCTACTGGCGCGTGACGCTGGACGCGAACTCGGACCCGGCCTGGGACTTCCGCGTCATGCTGGACGGCGTCTACAACGCCGCCTTCTCCTACGATGCCGGCTGGCGCACGGACGAGCCCGGAACGATGGCCCCCAGCTACCTGCACCGCTGGGACGAGCTGGCCCTCCCCGTCTCGCGCCAGCCGGGCAGCGTGGACTTCAGCTTCGCCGCCGGCGACGAGCCGCTCGCCGCCGGCGCCTCGACCTACTTCTTTTTCCTTGACACCGATGCCACGGCCTTTGCCGAGACCGGCAGCGTGAGCCTGGGTCGCAACATCGTCGGCCGGCCGATTTCCGACACCCTCACCACCTTCGCGCCGGCGGTGCCCGAGCCGTCCACCTATGCACTGCTCGCGGCCGGCGGCCTGGGCCTGTGGCTGCAGGCTCGCCGGCGCCAGCGTCGCAGCGCGGACTGAAGGCCGCGAGGCCTCAGCCGGCCACCGGCTCGGCCTCCACCGCCGGCCACGCGGCCGGCGCGGCCTCCTCCCCGCCGTGCGCGGCGAAACGCTCCGCCTGCTCGCACCGCAGCACGCCGAGCTGGACCAGGTGCAAGGTCGAACGCCGCTGGATCAGGTCGTTGTTGGCGAACAGCTCCGCCACCCAGTCCACGAACACGCGCAGCCGTGTCGTCAGGTGGCGGTTGGGCGGATAGATCACGTGGATGGGCTTGGGCTCCGCCATCCACTGGCACAACACCGGCTGCAGCGCACCGCTGCTGAGGTGCTGCTGCACCATGAAGGTGGGCACCTGGATGATGCCCATGCCGGCCAGGCCCGCCGCGAGATAGGCATTGCTGTCGTTGACCGACACGCGGTAGCTGCCCTTGACCTGCACTCTTTCGCCGTCCTTGGCGAACACGAAGTTCTTGTAGCGCCCCCCTGAAAGGAAGTAGCTCACCATCGTGTGCTGCTCCTCCAGCTCGGAGGGGTGGCGCGGCTGGCCGTGCTTCTGCAGGTAGACCGGGCTGGCGCAGGCGATGGACTGCACCTCGCCGATACGCCGGGCGATCATGGACGGGTCGGTCAGCTCCCCGGCGCGCAGCGCGCAATCGACGTTGTCGCCGATCAGGTCGACCGGCCGGTCGCTCACGCCCATGTCGACCTGGATCTTGGGATAACGCTCGAGAAAGTCGGGCAGCGCCGGCAACACCACCAGGGTGGCGACGCTGGCCGGCACCTCGATGCGCAGGCGACCGCCCGGGCAGGCGCGCGCGTTGTACATCGTCGTATCGATGTCGTCGAGTTCGGTGATCAGGCGCGCGGCGCGCTCGTAATACGCAGCCCCCTCGGAGGTCACGGTGACACGCCGCGTGGTGCGGTGCAGCAGCTTGGTGTGCAGGTGCGACTCCAGCGTCTGCACCAGCTTGGTCACGGTGGGCTTGGGGGTCTGGAGCAGGTCGGCGGCCTTGGTGAAGCTGCCCGTCTCGGCCACGCGCAGGAAGGCGCGCATTGCGGCAAGTTGGTCCATCTTTCCTCCGTCGGCAAGCCCGGTGGGCACCAGGCCAGCGGCGATTATTCATCCATAGAAATAAAGAAACCAAGAACTTCGTATTTATTCGGCGTAAGCAAAACCATATCGTTTGCCGCAGTGCAACACAAGCCCGGCCAACGATGCGCTCCGCCCCCTCCTCCCGCCCACAAAGCCCGTTCGGTGAGCCCGCCGACATCCGCGATGAACAGCTCGGCCTGGGCCCGTCGCGCCGTGTCGGGTTGAGGGTCTACGGCCGGCGTGACCGCCGCCCGGCGCTCGCGGAGTCCTGGCCGCTGGTGCTGCACTTCCACGGCGGCGCTTTTGTCGGCGGATCGCTGGACAGCGGTGCGGTGGTCGCGCGCCTGCTGGCGCTTGCTGGCGCGGTGGTGGTCTCGGTGGACTACCCGCTGGCCCCCGGCGCGCCCTTCCCGCAGCCCCTCGAAGTCGGCTATCGCGCGCTGCTGTGGGCCTGGGCCGCGAGGGTCCGGCTGGCCGGCCGGCGAGCCCGGCTGATGGTGGCCGGCGAGGAGGCCGGCGGCAATCTGGCAGCCGCGCTGTGCGCGGTCGCACGTGACCGCGATGCGCCGCCGCTGGCCGCCCAGGTGCTGCTGTCGCCGATGCTGGACCCCTGCCTGGGCACCGGCTCGGCGCGCCAGGCCGAAGCCGGCCTCAACGGCTGCCGCTGGGCGGCCGGCTGGCGCCACTACCTGGGCCCGGGCGGCGAGGCCGATCACCCCTATGCGGTGCCCGGACTGGCGCGTCGCATGAACGGACTGCCGGCGGCCCTGGCCATCACGGCGCCCGGCGACCCCTTCCATGACGAGACGCTGGCCTACACGCGTCGGCTGCGCGCCGCCGGCATCGCGGCCGAGGACTGCGTGATGGACGGGGCCCGCATCGCGCCGGGCAGCTGGGACGAGGTCACGACGCTGGAAGCGCCCTGGATCCCCCGGCTGCTGCAGCGGCTGCGGCGTTTTCTGCAGACCGGCTGACCCGCGCCCCGAATTCCGATCACCTGCTCCTTCACCTCAGAACGACACACTCTCAGGAGTTTTTCATGAGCCTCCCGCTCGACCCTCACTCGCCGCCCGCGACGGCATCACCTTCCTCTGCGTCTGCTCGGTCCGCTGCGCGCGGCCGGCGACGCCAACTCTGGGCCCTGGGCGGCCTGGTCGCGGCCCTGGCCGGCGGCGGCGCCGCGGTGCTGGGCCTGTCCTCCCCCAGCGCCGAAGCCAACGCCCCGGCCGCACCGCCGCCGGCCACACCGGTCTCGGTGGCACCGGCGCTGCAACGCAGCGTGGCCGCCTGGCACGAGTTCTCCGGCCGCCTTGAAGCGGTCGAGCGGGTCGACATCCGCCCGCGCGTGGCCGGCACGGTGCAGGCCGTGCACTTCCGCGAGGGCGCACTCGTCAAGGCCGGTGAACTGCTCGTCACGCTGGACCCGGCGCCCTATGCCGCCGAAGTCGAACGGCTGGACGCCCAGGTTGCGGCGGCGCAGGCCCGCGTCTCGCATGCCGCCAGCGAGCTGCAGCGCTCGCAACGCCTCTGGCAGGAGCGCGCCATCGCCCAACGCGAGCTGGACGAACGCGAGAACGCCGCCCGCGAGGCGGAGGCCAACCTGCGCTCGGCCCGCGCCGCGCTTCAGGCGGCCCGTCTCAACCTCGGCTACACCCAGGTGCGCGCCCCGGTGGCGGGGCGTGTCGGCCGGCTTGAGGTCACGGTGGGCAACCTGGTGGCCGCGGGCGCCTCGGCCCCGGTGCTGACCACGCTGGTGTCGGTGAGCCCGATCTACGCCAGCTTCGAGGCCGACGAACAGGTGGTGCTGCGCGCGCTGCGCCAGCTCCCCGGCGGCGGCTCGGCGCGCAGCCAGCTCGCGCGCATCCCGGTGCGCATGGGCACCGCCGAAAGCGCCGACCTGCCGCATGCCGGCCAGCTGCAGCTGGTCGACAACCAGGTCGACGCACGCAGCGGCACGGTGCGCGTGCGTGCCGTCTTCGACAACGCCGACGGCAGCCTGATGCCGGGCCAGTTCGCGCGCCTGCGCATGGGCCAGCCCAGCGAGCAGCCGGCGGTACTGATCAGCGAGCGCGCCATCGGCACCGACCAGAGCAAGAAGTTCGTGCTGGTGGTCGGCGCGGACAACACCGCCAGCTACCGGGAAGTGACGCTGGGCCCGAGCATCGACGGCCTGCGTGTCGTCGCCTCGGGCCTGAAGGCCGGCGAACGCATCGTCGTCAACGGCCTGCAGCGCGTGCGCCCGGGGGCGCAGGTCGCCCCGCAGCCGGTGGAGATGGACGCGCGCGCCCAGCAGCAGGCCGGCGGCCGTGGCGCCACCCGGTCCTGATCGCACCCCAGGGAGTCCAACGTGAACCTATCGAAGTTTTTCATCGACCGGCCCATCTTCGCGGGCGTGCTGTCGCTGCTGATGCTGATCGCCGGCCTGCTGGCCATGCGCGCGCTGCCGATCTCCGAATATCCCGAGGTCGTGCCGCCCTCGGTGGTGGTGCGGGCGCAGTACCCCGGCGCCAACCCCAAGGTCATCGCGGAAACCGTCGCGACGCCGATGGAGGAAGCCATCAACGGCGTCGAAGGCATGCTTTACATGAGCAGCCAGGCCACCACCGACGGCCTGCTGACCTTGACCGTGACCTTCCGCCTCGGCACGGACCCGGACAAGGCCCAGCAGCTGGTGCAGAACCGCGTTTCGCAGGCCGAGCCGCGCTTGCCCGAGGAGGTGCGGCGGCTCGGCGTGACCACGGTCAAGAGCGCGCCCGACCTCACCATGGTCGTGCACCTGCTCTCGCCCAACGAGCGCTACGACATGACCTACCTGCGCAACTACGGGCTGCTCAACGTCAAGGACAGGCTGGCACGGGTCGAAGGCGTCGGCCAGGTGCAGATCTTCGGCGCCGGCGACTACTCGATGCGGGTCTGGCTGGACCCGCAGAAGGTCGCCGAGCGGCGCCTGTCCGCGAGCGACGTGGTGCGCGCGATCCGCGAGCAGAACGTGCAGGCGGCGGCCGGCATCGTTGGCGCCTCGCCGAGCCTGCCTGGGGTGGACCTGCAGCTGTCCATCAATGCCCAGGGTCGCCTGCAGACCGAGGAGGAGTTCGGCGAAATCATTGTCGCGACCAGCGCCGACGGCGGCGTGACACGCCTGCGCGACATCGCGCGCATCGAGCTGGGCGCCTCGGAGTACGCGCTGCGCTCGCTGCTGAACAACAAGCCGGCAGTGGCACTGCCCATCTTCCAGGCGCCGGGCAGCAATGCGATCGCGATCTCCGACCAGGTGCGCCAGGTCATGGCCGAGCTGAAGCAGGACATGCCCGAGGGCGTGGACTACCAGATCGTCTACGACCCGACGCAGTTCGTGCGCGCCTCCATCGACGCGGTGGTGCACACGCTGCTGGAAGCCGTGGCCCTGGTGGTGCTGGTCGTGATCCTGTTCCTGCAGACCTGGCGCGCCTCCATCATCCCGCTGCTGGCGGTGCCGGTGTCCATCGTCGGCACCTTCGCGGTGATGCACCTGTTCGGCTTCTCGATCAACGCCCTGAGCCTGTTCGGCCTGGTGCTGGCGATCGGCATCGTGGTGGACGACGCCATCGTGGTGGTCGAGAACGTGGAGCGCAACATCGAGGCCGGCCTGAGTCCCCGCGAGGCCACCTACCGGGCCATGCGCGAGGTCTCGGGGCCCATCATCGCGATCGCCCTGGTGCTGATCGCGGTGTTCGTGCCGCTGGCCTTCATCAGCGGTCTGACCGGGCAGTTCTACAAGCAGTTCGCGCTGACCATCGCGATCTCGACCGTGATCTCGGCGATCAACTCGCTGACCCTGTCGCCGGCACTCGCAGCCCTGCTGCTGCGCGCCCACGGCACGCCCCCGGACGCGCTGACACGGGTCATGGACCGCAGCCTGGGCTGGCTGTTCCGCGGCTTCAACCGGGCCTTCGGGCGCGGCTCGACCGCCTACAGCGGCGGGGTGTCGCGCGCCATCGGCCGGCGCGGTCTGATGTTCGCCTTCTACCTGGCACTCGCGGCCGCCACCTTCGGGCTGTTCCGTGCCGTCCCGGGCGGCTTCGTGCCCGGCCAGGACAAGCAGTACCTGGTGGGCTTCGCGCAGCTGCCCGACGGCGCGACCCTGGATCGCACCGAGGACGTGATCCGGCGCATGGGCGAGATCGCGCTGAAGCAGCCCGGCGTCGAAGACGCGATCGCCTTCCCCGGCCTGTCGATCAACGGCTTCACCAACAGCTCCAACGCCGGCATCGTGTTCGTCACGCTCAAGCCCTTCGACGAGCGGCGCGACGAGACACTGAGCGGCGGCGCCATCGCGGCCCAGCTGAACCAGCAGTTCGGCGCCATCGAAGACGCCTTCATCGCGATGTTCCCGCCGCCGCCGGTGCAGGGGCTGGGCACCATCGGGGGCTTCAAGCTGCAGATCGAGGACCGCGCCGCGCTCGGCTACGAGGCGCTGGCCGAGGCGACCAACGCCTTCATGGCCAAGGCCTGGCAGGCGCCCGAACTGGCCGGCATGTTCAGCAGCTTCCAGGTCAACGTCCCGCAGCTCTACGCCGACATCGACCGCACCAAGGCGCGCCAGCTGGGCGTTTCGGTGACCGACGTGTTCGACACCATGCAGATCTACCTGGGCTCGATGTATGTCAACGACTTCAACAAGTTCGGGCGGACCTACTCGGTGCGGGTGCAGGCGGATGCGGCCTACCGGGCGCGCGCCGAGGACGTCGGGCTGCTGAAGGTGCGCTCGTCCAGCGGCGAGATGGTGCCGCTGGCGTCGCTGATCCGCATGCAGCCGAGTTTCGGGCCCGAGCGCGCGATGCGCTACAACGGCTTCCTCTCGGCCGACATCAACGGCGGCCCGGCGCCCGGCTACTCGTCGGGGCAGGCGCGCGAAGCCGTCGAGCGGATCGCCAGGGAGACCTTGCCCAAGGGCGTGAGCTACGAGTGGACCGAACTGACCTACCAGGAGATCCTGGCCGGCAACTCGGCGCTGTGGGTCTTCCCGCTCGCGGTGCTGCTGGTCTTCCTGGTGCTGGCGGCGCAGTACGAGAGCCTGACCCTGCCGCTGTCCATCATCCTGATCGTGCCGATGGGGCTGCTGGCGGCCATGACGGGCGTGTGGCTGTCCAGCGGCGACAACAACGTGTTCACCCAGATCGGGCTGATCGTGCTGGTGGGGCTGTCGGCCAAGAACGCCATCCTCATCGTCGAGTTCGCGCGTGAGCTGGAGTTCGCCGGACGCAGCCCGGTGGAGGCGGCCATCGAGGCGAGCCGCCTGCGCCTGCGCCCCATCCTGATGACCTCGCTGGCCTTCGTGATGGGCGTGCTGCCGCTGGTGCTGTCCACCGGCGCCGGCGCCGAGATGCGCCAGGCCATGGGGGTGGCGGTGTTCGCCGGGATGATCGGTGTGACGCTGTTCGGCCTGTTCCTGACGCCGGTGTTTTACGTCCTGATGCGCCGCCTCACCGGCAACCGGCCCCTCAAGCTGCACGGCGAGGTGCCGCACCCCTGGCAGGTGACCGAGCCCACGCAAGCGGGCGGCGGGGCGACCGCTCGCCCGCTGCCGGCCGCGCCCCGCGAGGCGCTGGACTGAGCCCGCATTCGAACCCGAAGGAATCTTTCATGACTGCGATCACCTTCCCTGCCTTGAAACGACCGGCCCTCGCCGCGCTGCTGGCCGCGATGGTGCTGGCCGGCTGCGCGACCCCCGAGGCCGTGGACCCGGCGGCGCTGCCCGCCGTGCCGGCCGGCTTCAAGGAAGCCGACAGCGGCCGCTGGACCGTGGCCGCGCCGGCTGACATGCAGGAGCGCGGTGCCTGGTGGCGCCTGTTCTCCGACCCGGTGCTCGACGGCCTGGCCGAGCGCGCCGCCCTGCACAACACCGACCTGCAAGGGGCCGCTGCCCGGCTGGCCCAGGCGCGGGCCCTGCTGCGTGTCAGCGATGCCGCCCGCGCCCCGCAGCTGCAGGCCCAGGCCGGCGCGCTGCGTGAAGCGCCCCCCGGCATGGGCGGCCGAGCCGCCACATTGCTGTCCGCGGGGCTGGGCCTGTCCTACGAGGCCGACCTGGTTGGCCGCCTGTCGGCCGCGACGCGCGCCGCCACGCTGGACGCCCAGGCTCGCGAGGCCCTGCTGCAAAGCACCCGGCTGGTGGTGCAGGCCGACGTCGCCTACACCTACCTGACCCTGCGCGCGCTGGACAGCGAGCGCAGGCTGGTGCGTGACACCCTGCTCGCCTACGGCGACACCCTGCGCCTCACCGAACGCCGCTTCGAGGCCGGCGACGTGGCCGAGCTCGACGTCGCGCGGGTGCGCACCGAGGTCGCCGCCACCGAGGCCGAGGCCCTCGCCCTGGACCGCCAGCGTGCCGAGCTGGAGCATGCGCTGGCCGTGCTGGTGGGCGAGCCGGCCTCCAGCTTCGCGGTGGTCGACCTGGCGGCCAGCGGGCAGCCCTTGCCGCAGGTCGAGCTGCCCCATGTGCCGCCCGGCCTGCCGTCCACGGTGCTCGCGCGCCGGCCGGACGTGGCGGCGGCCCAGCGCAGCCTGATGGCGGCCCAGGAGCGGGTCGGCATCGCGCGCGCCGCCTGGTTCCCCAGCCTTGCACTGACCGCCAGCGGCGGCCATGCCTCCGGTGAGCTGTCGGATCTGTTCGAATGGTCGGCGCGCGCCTGGAGTGTCGGCGCGCTGCTGTCGCTGCCGATCTTCGACGGCGGGCGCCGCGAGGCCGGCGTGCAAACCGCGCGCGCCGAGCTCGACGCCGCGCTGGCGGCTTACCGCCAGCAGGTGCTGACGGCCTTCCGCGATGTCGAGGACCAGCTGAGCGGCTTGCGCCTGCTGGCGCAGCAGTCACAGCTGCAGCAACGCGCGGTGGAGTCCGCGGCCCGCGCCACGGCGCTGTCGGCCTCGCGCTACCGCAACGGGCTGGTCAGCCAGCTGGAACTGCTCGACGCTCAGCGCAGCGAACTGCGCAACCGCCGCCAGGCCCTGGTGGTGCAGGCGGCGCAGTACCAGGCCACGGTGGGCTTGATCCGGGCCCTGGGCGGCGGGTGGGAGGGGCCCGCCGAGGGCGATGCCCCGCCCTCGCGCAAGCAGGCCAGCCTCTAGAAAACCTGCGCGGCACGGAGCCTGGCCCGCGCCCGCTCCGGGGCGGGTTCAGCCCGCCGCCGACCGGTGCGGCGGGTTGACGAAACCGAGCTGGGCTTCCTGAACCAGCTCGCAGGCCAGCCGGGTGACCACGGCCTCCACCGGCACCGGCGGTGCGTCCGCGGCGCTGCGCAGCAGCCGGCGCAGCGTGTCGGCGTGCGGCAGCGCGGGGCCAAAAAAACGCACCTCGCCGTCGCGCACGATCAGCAGGCTGGGGAAATCCTCGATGTCGAGGTCGCCGAGCAGCTCGGCTTCGTCCTCGATGTCCACCCAGCGGAAGGCCACGTCCGGCCATTCCGCCTCGGCCTGCTCCCAGATCGCCTGGTAAGCCTCGCAGACCCGGCACCAGCCGGCGCAGAGACAGGCAGCGAGCAGGCCGGCCGACGGGCCGGGCTGCGGGGCGGACGCGGGGGCGGGTGGTTGGCGCATCGGGCAAGCCTACCGCAGCCGCGGCTGCAAGCAGAATGCTCGGTTTTTCAGACCCGCCGGGACCGGTCACACTGTGGCCTTCATTGCCACTGCGGAGTCCTCATGAACCAACCGGCCACCCTCGCGATCGCCCTTCTCTGCACCGCTGCCCCGGCGCTGGCCGAGCCCATCGGCTCGGTCGACACCGTGTTCAAGCTGATCGGCCCGGACCACAAGGTGGTGGTGGAGGCCTACGATGATCCGAAGGTCACCGGCGTGACCTGTTATGTCTCGCGGGCGAAGACCGGCGGCATCTCGGGCGCGGTGGGCCTCGCCGAAGACAAGGCCGAGGCCTCGATCGCCTGCCGCCAGGTGGGCCCGGTGTCCTTCGCCCAGCCGGTGCGCCAGCAGGAAGAGGTCTTCAACGAACGCCTGTCCATCCTCTTCAAGAAGCTGCGTATCGTGCGCATGGTGGACCGCAAGCGCAACACCCTGCTCTACCTCACCTACTCCGACCGGCTGATCGAAGGCTCGCCGCGCAACAGCGTGACGGCGGTGCCGGTGGACCGCGGCACCCCGATCCCGGTGAAGTGAAGCGGCGACGAAGGGCTCAGGCCGCGGCAAGCGCCTGGTCGAGGTCGGCCAGCAGATCGTCGATGTGCTCGATGCCGACCGACAGCCGCACGGTGTCCTCGGTGACACCGGCCTTGCGCAGTTCCTCGCCGGACAGCTGTCGATGGGTGGTGGAGGCCGGATGGGTGGCGAGAGAGCGCACGTCGCCGATGTTCACCAGCCGTGTGAACAGCTGCAGCGCGTCGAGGAAACGCGCGCCGGCCTCACGGCCGCCGCGGATGCCGAAGGTGAGCAGGCCCGAGGCCTGGCCGGAGAGGTAGCGCTGCACCAGCGTGTGGTCGGCATGGTCGGGCAGGCCGGGATAGTTGACCCACTCCACCTTGGCGCTGCTTTTCAGGTGCCGTGCCACCTTCAGCGTGTTGTCGCTGATGCGGTCCATGCGCAGCGCGAGCGTCTCGATGCCCTGCAGGATCAGGAAGCTGTTGAAGGGCGAGATCGCGGCGCCGGTATTGCGCAGCGGCACCACCCGGGCCCGCCCGATATAGGCGGCGGCGCCGAGCGCTTCGGTGTAGACCACCCCGTGGTAGCTGACGTCGGGTTCGTTCAGGCGCTTGAAGCGCTCCTTGTGTTCGGCCCAAGGGAAGCGGCCGGAGTCGACGATGGCACCGCCCAGGCTGGTGCCGTGGCCGCCCAGGTACTTGGTCAGCGAGTGCACGACGATGTCGGCCCCATGTTCGATGGGCCGGCACAGGTAGGGCGTGGGCACCGTGTTGTCGACGATCAACGGTACGCCGTGGCGATGCGCCACCTCGGCGATCGCAGCGATGTCGGTCACGTTGCCCTGCGGGTTGCCGAGCGATTCGACGAACACGGCCTTGGTGCGAGCATCGATCAGCGGCTCGAAGCTGGCCGGATCCCGATAGTCGGCGAAGCGGCTCTGGATGCCGTACTGGGGCAGCGTGTGGGCCAGCAGGTTGTAGGTGCCGCCGTAGAGCGCGCTGGACGAGACGATGTTGTCGCCGGCTTCGGCGATGGTCAGGATCGCATAGGTCACCGCCGCCTGGCCCGAGGCCACCGCGAGCGCGCCGATGCCGCCTTCGAGCGCGGCGACCCGCTGCTCCAGCACCGACTGGGTCGGATTCATGATGCGGGTGTAGATGTTGCCCTGCACCTTGAGGTCGAACAGGTCGGCGCCGTGCTGGGCGCTGTCGAAGGCGAAGGCGACCGTCTGGTAGATGGGCGGCGCAACCGCGTGGGTGGTCGGGTCGGGCTGGTGGCCGGCGTGCACCGAAAGGGTCTCGAACTTCCAGTCGGGCTGGGAAGGCTGGGGGCTCTGGCTCATGGACGGGTCTCCGAGGGCTGAAGTGGTCACGGCGGGTTCACACTGCCAGGCTCACACGGCAAAGCGCCAGTCGGGCGCAGGCAGCGGCATGGCGGCGGGGTCGCGGGACGGCCTGTCCTGCCCTGGCTGCTGCAACACCCGCTTCAGGATACGCTCCTCCCGGGCCGCGAAGGCTGCCGCCCCGCGCGAGCGGGGCCGCTCCAGTCCGATGCGCTCGTCGAAGGCGATGCGCTGCTGCTCGATCAGCACCACGCGATCGGCCAGGGCCACCGCCTCGGACGCGTCGTGCGTGACCAGCAGCGCGGTGAAACCGTGCTCGCGCCACAGCGACTCGATCAGTTGCTGCATCTCGATGCGCGTCAGCGCGTCCAGCGCGCCCAGCGGCTCGTCCAGCAGCAGCAGGCGCGGCCGGTGCACCAGCGCGCGCGCCAGCGCGACCCGTTGGCGCTGCCCGCCCGAGAGCACCGCGGGCCAGTCCCCGGCCCGCTCGAGCAGACCCACCTGGGCCAGCGCCTCGCGGGCGCGCTCGCGGGCGTCGGGGCCGGTCAGCCCCAGCGCGATGTTGTCGAGCACCCGTTTCCAGGGCAGCAGGCGGGCATCCTGGAACATCAGCCGGGTGTCTTCGTCGCGACCCGCCAGCGTCCGGCCGTCGAAGCGCAGCTGCCCGGCATCAGCGCTTTCCAGGCCGGCCAACAGGCGCAGCAGCGTGCTTTTGCCGCAGCCACTGCGGCCGACGATGGCCAGGAACTCGCCGGGCGCGATGCGCAGGTCCACACGGTCGAGCACACGGCGGCCGGCATAGGCCTTGGACAGGCCTGCCACCTCGACGGCGGTGCCCCGTCCCCGGCTGCTGCGGGCGGCAGGCGCCTCGGGCACCGATAGCTCCAGGGATACGACACGTTCCAGTTCAGCGCTCATCTGCACGGCTCAGGCCTCCCCTTGGACCTGGTAGCCGGGATGCCAGCGCAGCCACCAGCGCTCCAGGGCCTTGGCGAACAGGTCGGCCAGCTTGCCCAGCAGCGCGTAGAGCAGGATGCCCAGCACCACCACGTCGGTCTGCAGGAACTCGCGCGCGTTCATCGTCAGGTAGCCGATGCCCGCCTGCGCGGAGAGCGTCTCGGCCACGATCAGCAAGACCCACATCAGGCCCAGCGAGAAGCGCAGGCCCACCAGGATGGAGGGCAGCGCCCCCGGCAGGATGACCTGCCGGTACAGCGTCCAGCCGCGCAGGCCGTAGCTGCGGGCCATCTCGATGAGTCCGCGGTCCACCGAGCGGATGCCGTGGAAGGTGTTGAGGTAGATCGGGAAAAACACGCCCACGGCGACCAGGAACAGCTTGGCCGCCTCGTCGATGCCGAACCACAGGATGACCAGCGGGATCAGCGCCAGCGCCGGGATGTTGCGCAGCATCTGCAGGCTCGAGTCCAGCAGGGTTTCGGCGCTGCGGAAGGTGCCGGTCAACAGGCCCAGCAGCAGGCCAAGACCGCCGCCCAGCGCGAGGCCGGCCAGCGCGCGGGCGCTGCTGACCCGCACATGCTCGAACAGCTCGCCCGAGGCCGCCAGCTGCCAGAAGGCGACCACGACGGCGCTCGGCTCGGGCAGCACGCGGGTGGACAGCCAGCCCGCACGCGAGGCCAAGGCCCACACCGCCAGGATGCCGATCGGCAGCAGCCAGGGCAGCCCCCGGCGCCGCAGGGCATGCCAGCGGGGCCTTGCCGCGCTGGGCCGGGCCGGCCCGGGAGACGCCGTGGTTTCAGACGGCAAGGTGAAGGTCGCGGACATGGTGCTCACCTTGGGTGTCGAAGGAATTCGAGGGCGGCTCGATGAGTTCCAGCCGGTTGCCGAAGGGGTCCTCGACAAAAACACGGCCGTCGTTCAGCGCCGAACGGTCGACGCGCTGCCCGGTGGCTTGCAAGGCATCGGCCAGCCGGGCGACACCGGCCACGCGCAAGGCGATATGCGCCTGCGGCGCGACGCCGGTGTAGGACCCCTCGCTGAGGTCCAGCCTTTGCCAGCCGAGCGAAAAGCGCAGCACGCCGGGCCGGTCCAGCTCGGGGTGCCGCACCTCGGTCAGGCCCAACAGGCCCTGGTAGAAGGCCCGTGCCCGCGGCGAAGCGCCGAAGGGGATGGGCAGTTGAATGTGGTCGATGCCGTGGATCTCTGCCATGGTGGTTCACTCCGGACTGCTGGAACGGTTCATCAGCTCGCGCCGGCCCGGGCGGACCGCGCCTCGTCGTTGCTGGGCGGTACGAAGCTGTTGGCGACGATCTCGCCGAAGGGGCCGGTCAAGCTGCGGTGCCCGGGCAGGCGGTCGCCGCCTTCGCGTGCCAGCGGCAGCAGCGGGAAGACCAGTTCGGCCACCCGGTGCGCCTCTTCGAGATGCGGGTAGCCCGAGAGGATGAAGTGCTCCAGGCCCAGCTCGGCATACTCCTTGAGACGGTCCGCCACCTGGTGCGGGTTGCCCACCAGGGCGGTGCCCGCGCCGCCGCGCACCAGGCCGACACCGGCCCACAGGTTGGGCGAGATCTCCAGGCCCTCGCGCACGTCGTGGCGGTTGAACCTGCCGCCGTGCAGCGCCGCCATGCGGCGCTGCCCGACCGAATCCATCTGCGCAAACTTCTTCTGGGCCGCCGCGACGACCTGGTCGTCGAGGTGCGAGACCAGCTCGGCCGCCGCCGCCCAGGCGGCCGCCTCGGTCTCGCGCACGATGACGTGCAGGCGGATGCCGAAGCTCAGGCTGCGCCCGTGGCGTGCCGCGCGCTGCCGGATGTCGGCCACCTTGGCCGCCACCGCCGCGGGCGGCTCGCCCCAGGTGAGGTAGGTGTCCAGCTGCTCGGCCGCGAGCTCGTGCGCCGCCTCCGAGGAACCGCCGAAAAACAGCGGCGGATGGGGGCGGCTGACCGGCGGATAGAGGGTCTTGGCGCCTTTCACCTGCAGATGCCGGCCGGGATAGTCGAAGCTGCCGCCCTCATGGCTGCGCGCGAGGATTTCGCGCCAGATCGTCAGGAACTCCCGCGACAGCTCGTAGCGCTCGTCGTGGCTCAGGAAGAGGCCGTCGCCTTCGAGTTCGTCGGGATCACCGCCGGTGACCAGGTTGATCAACAGGCGCCCGCCGGAGAGCCGGTCCAGCGTGGCCGCCATGCGTGCGCCCTGCGAGGGCTGCAGCAGCCCCGGCCGCAGCGCGACCAGGAATTTGAGCCGCCGGGTGGCGTCGATCAGGCTGGATGCCAGGATCCAGGAGTCCTCGCAGGACCGGCCGGTGGGCAGCAGCACGCCTTCGTAGCCCAGGCTGTCGGCGGCGATGGCGACCTGCTTGAAGTAGTCGAAGGTGGCGGCACGGGCGCCCCTGCTGGTGCCGAGGTAGCGTGAGTCGCCGTGGGTGGGAATGAACCAGTGCAGTTTCATGGCGGTGTCCTCGTGTTCCTGCCGGTTCAGCGGCCGCCCCACGCCGCAAGGGTGCCGGCGGGAGGCAGCGCGTCGGCGACGCGGATGGGCTTGGGGATGAGCTTGAGCTGGTGGAAGGCATCGGCGATCTTCTGCTGCTCGGCCACGACCGAGGCGTTGACCGGGCGGATGCCGTAGGCGAAGCGCGCGGCCGCCCGCTCGGTCACCTCGGCACTCAGTCCGATCTGCGCCGCCAGCACCGCCGCAACCTCCTTCGGGTGTTGGGCGGACCACGCGTCCAGCCGAGCCAGCTCATCGACGATGGCGCCGATCACCGCGGCGTTGTTGTCCGCATAGCCGCGCGCCGCGAGATAAAACTGGTGGTTGGCGACCAGGCCCTGGCCGTCGGCCAGCACACGCGCGCCGAGCTGGGTCTCGGCAGCAGCGAGGAAGGGGTCCCAGATCACCCAGGCGTCCACGCTGCCGCGCTCGAAGGCGGCCCGGGCGTCGGCCGGCGGCAGGAAGACCGGCTGCACGTCCTTGTAGCTGACGCCGGCCTTCGCGAGCGCCTTGACCAGCAGGTAGTGGACGTTGGAGCCCTTGTTCAAGGCAATGCGCTTGCCCTTGAGCCCGGCCACCGACTTGAGCGTCGAGTCCTTGGGCACGATGATGGCTTCGGCCGTCGGCGCGGGCGGCTGGTGGGCGACATAGACCAGGTCCGCCCCGGCGGCCTGCGCGAAGATGGGCGGCGCCTCGCCGACCGTGCCGAAGTCGATGGAGCCGACGTTCAGGCCCTCCAGCAACTGCGGACCGGCGGGAAACTCGGTCCACTTGACGCTGATGCCTTGGGGCGCAAGTCGCTTCTCCAGATCGCCGCGCGCCTTCAGCAAGGTCAGGGTGCCGTACTTCTGATAGCCAATGCGCAGCACACGGGCGGGCTGGTCGGCGGCCCGCGCCGGGATGCCGGCGCCGAGCCCGGCCGAGGCGGCGACGGCCAGCGCCGTGCGCAGCCAGGTGCGGCGAGCGCCGCGGAGGGGGGACGTGTCGTTTTTCATGGGGTGCTCTTGGGATCTCGGAGAAAGCGCGAAAAAGCCACCCCGCACGGCCGTCGGCACGCGGCGAGTCGGGGTGCAAGGCCCCGTGGCTGGGGGCGAGGAGACGCCGGTCCGTCAGGGCCGGCAGGGACAGGAGCGGCAGAGGGAGGACGAACTGCCTGAGATGCCGATGTTTTTCATGCCGACTTCGATGGGCCCCTGGGGCCGCCTGGGTGATGCGATGGGCCTCACGATAGAAGCGCGAGCCCGCGCCGGGAACGAAGCTTTTCGGCTTTGCTTGGGCGCAAAGCGCATGTGTCGCGACGCGCGTCGCAACGATTCGGCAGCCCGAGATGCACGGGGCTTGCAAAGCCCCCGGGGAGTGTGGCTATAATCTCGGTCTCTTGGCGCTTTAGCTCAGTCGGTTAGAGCGACGGAATCATAATCCGCAGGTCCGGGGTTCGAATCCCTGAAGCGCCACCAGAACACCACGCCCAACCGGTCTCGGTTGGGCGTTTTCGTTTGGGCAGTTCCCGCGCCGGCGCGGGGTTGCGGGCGGTTTGCGAAGGTCGATGGCCTGCCCTTCGCGGCCCATGAGAGGCCGGCGGCAGCTTCGCGAACTGGTCGAGGATGGGCCGCACTTCGACATCCTCGTCGAGCGCGCGGAAGTCGTGGAGCAGTTGGGATTCCGCACGCAGGGCGTCATGCCCACATCGTCGCGCTGGGTCGGGGTGAGCGGCGTGGCGGGCGTGTGCTTGTCCTCGCGGAGCACGAGGGCAAGTAAAGCGATCTGCAGGCGACTCTGGGCGCCGTCAATGACAGACCGGATGTCGTTTGCTCGGGCTTCTCCTGGCCGTGCTGCGCACACGGCTCAGGCCGGCAGGTGCGCGGAGCGCACCAGATGGCGGTAGCGCAGGTTGAGCAGCACATAGCAGATCATCGTCGCCGTCATGCCCGCCAGCATGGCCTCGAGCCGCAGGGGCAACATCAGCACGAGTGCCGTCAGGGCGAACACCGCGGCAGTGTTGGACAGCAGGTAAGGCCGCAGTTCCGGCACCTCCATGTAATAACCGTACTGCTTGCCCAGGAAGAACAGCCCGGTGCCGGCGGCGGCGAGCAGGCGGAAATCACGCGGGTCGAGCCCGCCCAGGATCGCATGCCGGATCAGCAAGGCCAGGATCGCCAGCCCGATGAACAGGAAGAAGTGCGAGTAGAGGATCGAGTGTCCAGTCGTCAACTTGCGATGCTCCAGCAGGTGGAAGCTGTCGAAGTAGATCCACCAGATCGCCGACACCATGACGAATCCGCTGACGGCGGCGATGACGTTGGAGCGGTTCCAGGCGATGTCCGCCAGTGCCGCGGAGATGCTGATCACCGATTCGCCCAGCATGATGATGGTCAGCAGGCCGACCCGCTCGACCAGATGCGTCGTGTGCGCAGGCACGACATGCAGGCGCCGGTTGAGCACCACCAGGGCCGCCATGTCGAACAGGATCCCGGCGTAGAAGACCAGGTAGTTCCACGGCGGCCGCAGCAGGACCGAGGACAGGCTCACCGCGGCGCCGATGGCGAACACCGTGCCCACCGTTGTCGCGATGCCACCCTGGTCGTGGTGCTTGCGCTTGGAGACAAAGTACATCCCGGCGACGATCAGCCGCGCCCCGCAGTAGCAGGCCACGGCCAGCTTGTACGTGCGAGCGTCCTGCGCGGCGTCCGAGACCTGCGCCGATATGACGACCAGCAGGAACATCATCAGCAGCGTCGACAGCCGGTGCTGGCGGCTGTCGGTGTCGAAGCGATTGGCGTAGATCGTGTGGCCCGCCCAGATCCACCATACCGGCAGGAACGCCAGCACGAACTGCAGGAACTGCTGCGGAGCGATGTGGCCGTCGTGCACTTCGGTCAGGATCTCGCCGACGTCGCGCAAGGCGACGACGAAGATCAGGTCGAAGAACAGTTCCAGCCAGGTCGCCCGCCGGTGCGGGTCGAAATATCTCAAGTCCTTCACGCAGCCATCCTAGGGTTTGGAGCCCGGCCATGCGCATGTCGAGGCCTCCTCGGTGCTTGTCCATCGTTCGCGGCCCAGGTTTGCGGCAAGTGCGTGCCATGAAAAGCAAGGCTTGGAGTGAGGGATGGCCTGCACGAACGACGAGCGGGGCAGGCACTGCAGAGCACTTGGGAGCCGGCCCGGCCGGACCGGCCGCAGTAGCGAAGTCCCGAGAACCGCACACAGGAGCCGAAGCCGCAACCCGAACATGTCTTTCGTCCGGTCGTCGACGAGTCCGAGTCGAGGAATGCGCACCAACAGCGGTCGCACCCGCAACGACGAAAGCAGCCATGCCAGGAAGCTGAGCGACACGGAGCACGGCATGGCCGCCGCGGGGGGAAAGTCAGGTGACGGCAAGAAGGCGCCCCCGCCTCTGGTCGGCACGCGTAGCAACTGATCGTTCCATCGAGATCTGGAAGGAGTTGAGTCATGGCCCATACCCAGCATAACCACCCGCGCACGCCGAGCGCCGGGTCCGGAAGCAACGACAAGAACGCCAGTCCGCCCGTTAAGGCACAGAACGATCCGCAGCGCGGCCAGGGCAAGAAGGTCACGCAGAGCCCGCGCAAGCCTGCGCCGCAGGCGGCGGCCGGCAAGCGTCACGAATAGCGTTGCCGGCCGGGCCGACCACGGGCGGCCCCGGCTCGTGCGCCTCGCCACGGCCTCAGCGCCACAGAAACCGCCGGCCGGCAGTGGCGGAGGTGGTGACGTGCGCCCGGCCCCGATCGGTTGCCTCTGGCGCCGACATGCAGCTTCGCCGCGGCGCGTTGTGGGGGCCAACGTACCAGTTCCACCTCAGGAGTTTGGGAAAGCGTTAGCCGAGGAAGCGTGTGAGTGCCGCCTCACGGCACTGCGGACAAAAAACTGGGGACGGACGCCCCGGTGATCCAGGCACCCACCGACGCCATCGTGCGCATCAGCGCCAGCGCCATCTGCGGTACCGACCTGCACATGGTGCGCGGCACATTTGCGGGATGGTGCCGGGGACGGTGCTCGGCCACGAAGCGACGGCGCCGAACTGCTTATCAATGCTGCAGGGCGCGTGTCGGTGACGGAGCGGCGCTTCCCTCCTTTGGATCTACCCGAGCTACCGAATGAGCGTCGAAGGTCGTGTGTGGGAGCAGGAACAGCACAGGAAGCTCTGCCTTTCGGTGGTCCTGCACCAGTCGCTGATGCCTCAATCGGCGGGCGCCCTCAGTGGCACGCAGGAGCTTGAGAGGAAAGTTTGCAATAGCCGCCGCCTCCTCCACCAGAACCTATCGAAGGCCCAGCACGGCTGCTGGGCCTTTGTCGTTTCCGGACCTCGCACCCGCTCCGGTGGGCGGCCGCGACGCTCAGGAAGCCTTGCCTGCCATCCGATCGCTGTTGCTGCTGCTGCGGCTGCCCTTGAGGTGCATCTCGACGTCGTCGGCGCCGTCGCCGACGGCCTCGACCGCCTCCCTGAGCTGCTCCGGCGTGGCATCGAGCTTTTTCGACCACTCGCGCAGCGCCTGCTCCTGATGGACGTCGATGCGTGGGCGCGCGTCGGCGCCGCGATGGGCTGGCTGATGGGCCATGAGGATCTCCTTCAAGGTGGAAGTGGGGATGAGACCGACAGGCAACGCCCATGCCGGGCCGCCGACACCGACCGCGGGGTGGAAAAAGTCTCGCTTTGCGTCGTGGCGAACCCTGACCCCGGGGCTGGCAGGGCTAACAGGTCGCTTAAGCTCATCGCTGCCGGTCGGACGCCTTGGCGGACGCCGATGCGAGCGAGCTGACAACCATGGCCCCTTTGGCAATTTCCACCGCCGCCGTCTGTATCTGCCTGGCCCTCGTGGCCTGGCTGTTCCGCCTCGTGTTCCGCAGCTCGATCCGCGCGGCTCAGGCCTGGGGACCGGCGCGCCGGCCGCATCCGCTGGACGTGCTGCTGTCCATCCTGGCGGACGAGCTGACCGAGTGGAAAGGCGGACGCCTGCTGGCCTTCGCTGTCGGGACGCTGTGCATCACGCTGGCCGGCGCCGGACTGGCCGCCGCCCTGCTGCGCCACTTGCGCTGACCCCCTCCGGCGCACCGGCCCGAGCGCTACACTGACAGGCTTTCCGCCGCCTGGAGCTTGCGCGGCCGCATTCACCCACAACAGCCCCTGGATCTACACCATGCACCGCTGTGTCCTCTTCGGCCTTGCCGCCGCCCTCGCCCTGCCGGCCATCGTGCAGGCCCAGGTGCAACGCGCCTTCCCCCAGAACGCCCTGCGCGGCGTGATCGTCGTGCAGCAGCCGCCGGAGATCACGCTCAACGGCGAGGCCGCACGCCTGGCACCCGGCGCCCGCCTGCGCGGCACCGACAACATGCTGCTGATGTCGGGCTCGGTAATCGGCACCAAGCTGCGCGTCAACTACACGCTTGACGACTACGGCCTGGTCAAGGACGCCTGGGTGTTGCGCGAGGACGAGGCGAAAAAGGTCTGGCCCAAGACCCGCGAGGAAGCGGCGCGCTGGCGCTTCGACCCGATCGCCCAGACCTGGACCCGTCCCTGAGGAGGCCGCCATGACCGACACGCTCAAGACCGGCAAGAAGGTCTACATCAAGACCTTCGGCTGCCAGATGAACGAGTACGACTCGGACAAGATGGCCGACGTGCTCAACGCCGCCCAGGGCTACCAGCCGACCGACAACCCCGAGGATGCCGACCTGATCCTCTTCAACACCTGCTCGGTGCGCGAGAAGGCCCAGGAGAAAGTGTTCTCGGACCTGGGCCGCTTCAAGCACCTCAAGCACAAGGGCGTCAAGATCGGCGTGGGCGGCTGCGTGGCCAGCCAGGAAGGCGCCGCCATCATCGAGCGCGCGCCCTATGTGGACGTGGTGTTCGGCCCGCAGACCCTGCATCGCCTGCCCGACCTGCTGGCCCGGCGGGAGCAGCTCAACCGCCCGCAGGTGGACATCAGCTTCCCCGAGATCGAGAAGTTCGACCACCTGCCGCCGGCCAAGGTGGACGGCGCCAGCGCCTTCGTCTCCATCATGGAGGGCTGCTCGAAGTACTGCAGCTACTGCGTGGTGCCCTACACGCGCGGCGAGGAGGTCTCGCGTCCGTTCGACGACGTGCTGGTGGAGGTCGCCGGCCTGGCGGACCAGGGCGTCAAGGAAGTGACCTTGCTGGGCCAGAACGTCAACGCCTACCGTGGTGCGATGGGCGACACGGCGGAGATCGCCGACTTCGCGCTGCTGATCGAGTACGTCGCCGAGATCCCGGGCATCGAGCGCATCCGCTACACGACCAGCCATCCCAACGAGTTCACGCAGCGCCTGATCGATGTCTACGCACGCGTCCCGCAGCTGGTGAACCACCTGCACCTGCCCGTGCAGCATGGCTCGGACCGCATCCTGATGGCGATGAAACGCGGCTACACGGCGCTCGAGTACAAGAGCACCATCCGCAAGCTGCGGTCGGTGCGCCCGGACCTTTGCCTGTCGAGCGATTTCATCGTCGGCTTCCCCGGCGAGACCGAGGACGACTTCGCGAAGATGATGAAGCTGATCGACGACGTCGGCTACGACAGTTCCTTCAGCTTCATCTTCAGCCCGCGCCCCGGCACGCCGGCCGCCGCGCTGCAGGACGACACCCCCAAGGACGTCAAGCTCAAGCGACTCCAGCACCTGCAGGCCACCATCGAGGCCCATGTGCGGCGCATCAGCGAAAGCCGCGTCGGCAGCGTGCAGCGCATCCTGGTCGAAGGCCCCTCCCGCAAGGACCCCGGCGAGTTGATGGGCCGCACCGAGTGCAACCGCATCGTCAACTTCGCAGGTGGCCCCAACGCCGCCCGGCTGGTCGGCCAGATGATCGATGTCACCATCACCCAGGCCCTGCCCCATTCGCTGCGTGGCGAGGTGCTGACGCGCGAAGGCGTCGCGCTGCCGGCCTGAGCCGGCCGACAGCGTTCAGGGCAGCTCGCGCACCAGCGCAGCGCTGCCCCGGCGGATCTGCCCGAGCAGTTGGTCGAGCCGCTCCACCACGGTCTTCGGGTCGCCCTTGAGGTGGCGTGGCAGATGGGCAATGGCCGCGTGCCAGTGCAGCTGCTCCAGCGGCGGCAGCTCGGGATGGTGGCGCAGGCCCAGCTCCAGGATGCGCTCGGCCACGGCGTGCGCCTCGCCGCGGCTGTGCACCTGCTCGACCAGCACGGCATAACGGTCGTCGTCCAGCCGGAGCGGCAGGTCACCCGGGTTGCAGGCCTCGCGCATCACCCGGCCGCAGGCCTTGGCAACCGCCTCGGAGAGGCCCGGGCCATGGGCGCGTCGCAGGTCGTCGAGGTTGGCCAGGCGCAGCAGCACCACCGAGCCCTTGGTATTCAGCCGCAACGCGCGCACCGCCATGGCCATCAGCAGCGAGGGCAGTTCGGCCGCATGCAGCAGGCCGCTGCGGCGATCCCGCCGCGCGCCCTCGCGCTTCAGGCCGGGGTCGCTCAGCACCTCTCGGGCGCTGAAGTTGAGCGCGTAGGTCAGCACCGCGATCTCGGCCGCCACGCCGGCCAGCATCGCGTAGCGGGCCGGACTGTCGGCCGGCAGCCAGCCCTGCGCATAGGCGATCTGGGTCGCCACGCCGACGGCGGCGGCCGCGAACGCCCCCACGTACCAGCGCATGTAGGGCAGGCGCAGTCCGCGCACGGTCCACAGCAGCAAACCGACGCTGAAGATCACCAGCGCGTAGTAGCCGTGCTGCGCTGTCAGCACGCGGGGCTCCTGCGACAGCTGGGGCCACAGCACGTAGGCGGCGGTCAGGGTGACGCCGAAGACCGCGACGGCCAGCGCCCAGGTGCTGGCGCGCAGGCCGCTGATGGCTTGCGGCAGGGCCCGCCGCACGAACAGCAGGCTGACCGATGCCAGCAGCGTGCCGCTGACCAGGCGCGCCGCCTGGGTCGCGCCGGCCTCGTGGCCGCCCAGGTAGACGCGCGCGTAGCCCATCTGCACCAGCTGGAACACCGCCATCAACACCACGTGCCAGGCGTACCAGGCGCTCACCGCGTCGCCGCGAAACAGCGCCTCGCCGCTCGCGTAGGCCACCGCCATCAGGGCCACGCCGAGGAAAAGCCCGATCCAGAGGTGCTCGATCGCCCGGTGGGTGTCGTAGCCCTCCTCGGGCCACAGCAGCGGCCGGGGCAGGAAGGGGTCGGCATGGCGCAGCCGCAGCAGCACCTCGGTGGGCTGTGCGCCGGCCAGCGCTCGCACCGGGAACGCGAGCTCCGGCGCCGAGATCGGCCACAGCGAGGGCAGGATGCGGTCGCCCGCCTCCAGGCGGCTCCAGCCACCGCCTTCGAGGGGCTGGAACAGGGTCGCCTCGCTCACCACCGTGCGCGGCAAGTCCAGCACGACCCGGGGTCCGAGCGCGGACGGCAGTGTGAAGCGCAGCCAGACCGCCGCCGGCGCAGCGGCGAATTCCTGGCGCGGACCCAGTCGGCGCCAGTCGCCGGCCTTGCGGGCTTGCTCGGGGCTCAGTCGGCCGCCGGCATCGACCAGGTAGTCGGCCTGGCCGACCAGGGGCATGGGCTCGACCGCCCAGGCCCGAGGGGCCAGCGCGAGCAGCAGCGCCGCCAGCACCACCGGCCCCAGCATGGGCAGCAGCCGGCGCACCGCCCGCGCCAGGCGATCAGCCACGACTGCGCGGTCCCCAGCCGACCCAGGCCAGCGCCAGCGCGCTGGCCAGCACCATCGCCAGATAGGTCAACATGCGGCCGTCGCGCCCCAGCACCACCAGCCCCGCCACCAGGGCCAGCGCCGCGCCAGCCCCGCTCCAGGCCGCCAGACGGCGCCAGGCCACCCCTTTGAGCTGGCCGCGCCAGGCCAGCTTGACGAAGCAGGCACTCAGCAGGCCGAGGGCCGCGGCGGGCGCGAAGAAATTGAGCAGGTGCCACAAGGCGTCCAGGGGGCCCATCAGCGGAAGCGCTCCATGAGTTGATCTCGATCAAGCCCATAGTGACACACCAAGTGCTTGAAACTCCTTGAAATTTTATAATCCCCCGCATGAGCGTTTTCGCCCTCGGTCTGAACCACACCACCGCCCCCGTCGATCTGAGGGGGCGGTTCGCGTTCACGGCCGAACAGCTGGGTCCCACGCTGCGCAGCCTGCGCGAGCGTTTCAGCCTGCGTCCCGAGGCGGCGCTGATCTCCACCTGCAACCGCACCGAGCTGTACTGCGCGGCGCCGCGCGACCTGGTGCGTCCGGCGATGGACTGGCTGGCCGGCATGGGCGGCGTGGCAGGCACCGAGCTGGCCCACCATGCCTATGTGCTGGAGGGCGGCCAGGCCGCGCGGCATGCCTTCCGCGTCGCCAGCGGGCTGGACTCGATGGTGCTGGGCGAGCCGCAGATCCTGGGTCAGATGAAACAGGCGGTGCGCGAAGCCGACGCCGCCGGGGCCCTCGGCACCACCTTGCACCAGCTGTTCCAGCGCTCCTTCGCGGTCGCCAAGGAGGTGCGCACCTCCACCGAGATCGGTACACATTCGATCAGCATGGCCGCCGCCGCGGTACGCCTGGCGGCCCAGCTCTTCGAGGATCTTCGCGAGGTCAAGGTGCTGTTCGTCGGCGCCGGCGAGATGATCGAGCTGGCCGCCACCCACTTCGCGGCCAAGGCGCCGCGTGCGATGGCGGTGGCCAACCGCACGCTCGAGCGCGGCGAGAAACTCGCCACCCGCTTCAGCGCCGAGGCCATGCGCCTCGCGGACCTGCCCGCGCGCCTGCACGAGTTCGACGTGGTGGTGTCCTGCACCGCCAGCTCCTTGCCCATCATCGGCCTCGGCGCGGTCGAGCGGGCCCTGAAGGCGCGCAAGCACCGGCCCATCTTCATGGTCGATCTCGCGGTGCCGCGCGACATCGAGCCCGAGGTCGCGCGCCTGGACGACGTCTACCTCTACACCGTGGACGACCTGTCCGGCGTGGTGCAGAGCGCCGGCGAGAAACGCCAGGCCGCGGTGGCCCAGGCCGAGGCCATCATCGAGACCGGCGTGCAGAGTTTCGTGCACTGGCTGGATCAGCGCGCGACCGTACCGCTGATCCAGGCCTTGAATGCCCAGACCGACGAGTGGCGCGAGATGGAACTGGCGCGGGCCCGCAAGGCGATCGCGCGCGGCGTCGACGTGGAGGCGGTGCTCGAGGCGCTGTCACGCGGCCTGACCCAGAAGATGCTGCATGGCGCGCTGGCCGAACTGCACAGCGCCGACCCCCAGCACCGCTCCCAGCTGGCCGACACGGTGTCGCGCCTGTTCCTGCGCGGATCCTCGCGGCCCGGCAACAGCCGCCGTTAGCCCCCCTCCCGTGCCCGGCGCGGAATGGGCGCGAGCGCGCTTTTCTGCCGTCGGGCCCCCTAATGTCCTCCAGTGTCCTGAACCGGGTCCACGATGAAAACCGCCCTGCGCCAACAACTCGAACGGTATGTCCAGCGTCTGCAGGACCTGGACGCCGTGCTCGCCGCGCCCGACGTGCTGAGCGACCTGTCGCGCTTTCGGGGGCTGACCCGCGAGCATGCCGAGGTCGCTGTGGTCGCCCAGCGCTACCAGCGCTACCTGCAGCGTGAGAACGACCTGCAGGGCGCGCGCGAAATGCTGGCTGACCCCGACATGGCCGAAATGGCCCGGGAGGAAATCGCCGCAGCCGAGGCCGAGCTGCAGCGCCTGGAAGGCGAGCTGCAGCGCTCGCTGCTACCGCGCGACCCTGACGACACGCGCAATGTTTTCCTGGAGATCCGCGCCGGCACCGGGGGCGACGAATCGGCGCTGTTCGCGGGCGACCTGCTGCGCATGTACCTGCGTTTCGCCGAGCGCCAAGGCTGGCGCAGCGAGCTGATGTCGTCCAGCGACTCGGACCTGGGCGGCTACAAGGAGGTGGTGGCCCGCATCGAGGGCGAGGACGTCTACGCCTGGCTCAAGTACGAATCCGGCGGTCACCGGGTGCAGCGTGTGCCGGCCACCGAGACCCAGGGCCGCATCCACACCAGCGCCTGTACCGTGGCGGTGATGCCGGAACCGGACGAGGCCGAGGAGGTCGCCATCAACCCGGCCGAACTGCGCATCGACACCTTCCGTGCCAGCGGAGCCGGCGGCCAGCACGTCAACAAGACCGAGTCGGCCATCCGCATCACCCACTTGCCCACCGGCATCGTCGCGGAATGCCAGGACGACCGCTCCCAGCACCGCAACAAGGCCAAGGCGATGGCGGTGCTGTCGGCACGGCTGCGCGACCGCGAACGCCACGAACGGCAGGCCAAGGAGGCGGCCACCCGCAAGAGCCTGATCGGCAGCGGCGACCGCAGCGACCGCATCCGCACCTATAACTTCCCCCAGGGCCGGCTCACCGACCATCGCATCAACCTGACCCTCTACCGCCTGCAGGCCGTGATGGACGGCGACCTCACCGAGGTCACCGGCGCGCTGCGTACTGCCCGTGAAGCCGAACAGCTCGCCGAGCAGCTCGACGCGCTCGAGCTGGGGGGCGCGGCATGAGGCCCGACCGGCCGTCCGAAGGGGCTCGCACCGCAGTGCGAAGCACGCAGGTTATCCAATGAACCCGGCGGTCACAACGCCCGCCAGCGTGGCCGAAACCTGGCGGGCCGGCCAGCGCCTGGGCCTGGAGCGCCTCGATGCCCAGGCCCTGCTAGCGCATGTGCTGGGTCTGCCGGCGGAGCGTGCCCGCGCCTGGCTGCTGGCTCACGACAGCGACCCGGTGCCGGCCGATGCGGCGGCCCGTTATGCCGCGCTCGCGGCGCGCCGGGCCGCCGGCGAACCGCTCGCCTATCTGGTCGGCGAGAAGGAGTTTTATGGCCTCCGGCTGGCGGTGTCACCCGCCGTGCTGGTGCCGCGCCCGGATACCGAGACGCTGGTGGAATGGGCGCTGGAGCTGGCCCGGCCGCTGCTGGCGGCGCGCATCGCCGACCTCGGCACCGGCAGCGGTGCCATCGTGCTGGCCCTGGCCGCCCAACTGCCCGGAGCCAGGCTCACCGCGGTCGAGCGGTCGCCCGAAGCCCTCGCCGTCGCGCGCGCCAACGGCGAGCGGCTGGGCCTGCCGGTGCGCTGGTTGCATGGCTCCTGGTGGCGGCCTTTCGCCGGGCAACCGCACGAGCGTTTCGAGCTGGCCGTCAGCAACCCGCCCTATATCGCCGAGGGCGACCCCCACCTCGACGCCCTGCGCCACGAGCCGCGGCAGGCGCTGACGGCGGGCGAGCGCGGCCTGGACGACCTGGCGGACATCATTGCGGGCGCTGCCGACCACCTCGCGCCCGGCGGCTGGCTGCTGCTGGAGCACGGCCACGAGCAGGCGTCCGAGGTGCAAGCGCTGCTGCGGCAGGCTGGTTTCGTGGATGTAGCGACCCGCCGCGACCTCGGCGGGCAGCCGCGCTGCACCGGCGGACGCCGTCCCTGAGGCCGCCTCGGCCTGCCCTTTTCGTATCAGGAAGTTTCAGGCACGAAGCCCGCGGCTTCGATCACGAAGCGCGACGATGCAAGTTCGCCTTGCCCCCTTGGCGAGGCCGCCGCGCCGGTCTACGATCACTTCATCGTAGTGCCAGGAGCGTGCCGCCCGGCCCCCGCCCAGCGGGCGTTCCACCAGGAGCGAGCCATGAAGTGCGCCATGTTCCTTCGTCTTGCCGCTGGCGGTGCGGCCCTTGTGCTCGCCGGGACGGCGCGTGCGGAAGACGGTCTGCTCTCGGTCCGCATCGAGGGCCCGGGCCTGAACATCAGCCGCACCCTGCCGCTCGGAGACCACGGCCGGGCCGCCGCCATGCGGCCCGCGATGCTGAAAAACGGCCGACTCGACCCGGGCGACCACAGTCTCACGTCCTTTTCCCGGCTCAGCCTCGCCGACTGGTCGCTGCTGGGCGACTACTACTTCCGCCGCAGCCTCGGGCTGCGCGCCACCGGCGGCCTGCTCAAGGCCGACAAGGCGCGCCCGATGCTGGCCGACGACACCGCCCCTGTCGCCGCTTCGCTGGGCAGCAGCAGCGCTCGCAGCACGCCAACCCTCGGGCTGGACAGCCGCAGCACCGCCCTGCCCTACCTCGGCATGGGCTATTCGGAGCTGGCAGCCGCCGGCGGCTGGGGCTTTTTCGCCGACGTCGGCGTCGTGATGCTCAAGCCCAAGTCGACCGTGAAGCTGGGCAGCTCTTCCGGCGGCGCCTGGTTCACGCACGAGGAAACACGCCGCGAGGGTGAGGTCGACCTGCCGCGTCTGCTGGGCGACTGGCGCCTGTCGCCGCTGGTGCAGGTGGGGCTGTCGTACTCGTTCTGACGCCTCGGGCCAAGACCGGTCCGGCAACGCCGCAGGCCGGCGCTCGGACATCCCGCACCGGCCCTGGCTTCCCGGCCTTTTTGCTCTATAAAGTGGGCTGATTCCCGACCCCATTTCAAGGCCACCATGAGCGACGTTCAAAAACGCATCGACGATCTCGTCAAGACCAACCGGGTAGTGCTCTTCATGAAGGGCACCGCGCAATTTCCGATGTGCGGCTTCTCGGGCCGCGCCGTGCAGATCATCAAGGCCTGCGGCGTGTCCGACCTGAAGACCGTCAACGTGCTGGAGGACGAGGAGATCCGCCAGGGCGTCAAGGAATACGCCAACTGGCCGACCATCCCGCAGCTCTACGTCAACGGCGAATTCGTCGGCGGCTCGGACATCATGATGGAGATGTACCAGGCCGGCGAACTGCAGGACGTGCTGAAGGCCGCGTGACCGCGCGTTTTGTCGTCGGCATCACCGGCGCCACGGGCGCCGTCTACGGCGTGCGGCTGTTGCAGCGGCTGCGCGCCCTGGGTCTGCAGACCCACCTGGTCGTGACGCCCGCCGGTGTGCTCAACGTGCACCACGAGCTCGGCCTGGCGCGCAGCGACCTGGAGGCTTTGGCCGACGTCTCCTACGCCCCGGCTGACGTCGGCGCGGCCATCGCCAGCGGCAGCTTCGCCGCCGACGGCATGGTGGTCGCTCCTTGTTCAATGAAGTCGCTGGCGGCCATCGCCCATGGCCTGTGCGACAACCTGTTGACGCGCGCCGCGGACGTGGCCCTGAAAGAGCGCCGCCGGCTGCTGCTGATGGTGCGCGAGACGCCCTTCAACCTCGCCCACCTGCGCAACATGACGGCCGTCACCGAGATGGGCGGCATCATCTTCCCGCCGCTGCCGGCCTTCTACCACCGGCCGCAAAACATCGAGCAGCTGGTGGACGACACGGTGGAACGGGCCTTGGCGCTGATGGGGGTGTCCCAGGCGCATCCGCGCGAGTGGACCGGCCTGTGAAGGCCGGTCTCCGGCTCATTCCTTGAATTCCCATTGGCGACGCGCGCCGAACACGGCGTTCGGATAGGTCGCTTTGCCGCGGCTGCCGTTGTAGCGCCCGAGGCTGAGAAAAAGATCGCCACGCTCGATGTCGAGGTAGTGGCGCAGGATCACGCAGCCGAAACGCAGGTTGGTCTGCATGTGAAAGAGCTTGCCCGGGTCGCCGTCGCCGATCAGGCGGCTCCAGAACGGCATCACCTGCATGTAGCCCCGCGCGCCCACGCTGCTGATCGCGTATTTGCGAAAGCCGCTCTCGACCTGGATCAGGCCCAGCACCAGCGCCGTTTCCAGCCCGGCGCGGCGGCTTTCGTACCAGACCGTCTCGAGGAACTCCAGGCGGGTCTGCACGTCCGGCTTGCGGCGCGCCAGCCGCTCGCTCATCGCCCCCAGCCAGCGCAGGTAGCGCAGCCGGTCGTCGATGTTGGTGAACACGGCCCTGGGCGGCGCGTTGTTTGCGATCGCGGCCGACAAGGCCGTCTTGACCGCATTGGCCAGCGGCTCCTCGACCTGGCCGCCGGCTTGCACCCGAGGGACCCAACCGGCACTCAGCAGGCCGGCGGCCGTGCCGAGCAGGCCGCGACGCGTCAGCCCTTTGAGCGGAAACCTGCCCGGCCGGCTCATGCCGACAGCTTCTCCTTCAGGAGGGCCAGCGCGTCGGCAGGCGCGACGGCGGTCGCCTGGGCGTCGCGGCGGCCCTGGTATTCGAGCTTGCCCTCCTTCAGGCCTCGGTCGGAGATCACCACGCGGTGCGGCACGCCGATCAGCTCCCAGTCGGCGAACATCGCGCCCGGGCGCTCGCCGCGGTCGTCCAGCAGCACGTCCACGCCCAAGGCGGCCAGCTCGTCGTGCAGTTGCTGGGCGGCGGCCTGGACCTCGGCCGAGCGGTCGTAGCCGATCGGGCACAGCACCACCTGGAAGGGCGCCATCGCCTCGGGCCAGACGATGCCGCGCTCGTCGTGGTTCTGCTCGATGGCGGCGCCCAGGATGCGGGTGACGCCGATGCCGTAGCAGCCCATCTCCATCGGGCGCGGCTTGCCGTTCTCGTCCAGGTAGTTCGCGTTCATCGCCAGCGAATATTTGGTGCCGAGGTAGAAGACATGGCCCACCTCGATGCCGCGCTGAATCGCCAGGCGACCCTTGCCGTCGGGCGAGGGGTCGCCCTCGACCACGTTGCGGATGTCGGCCACCAGGTCGGGCTCGGGCAGGTCGCGGCCCCAGTTGACCCCGGTGTAGTGGAAGTCGGCGTCGTTGGCACCGCAAACGAAGTCGGCCATCCGGGCAACGGTCCGGTCGGCGACCACCTTGACCGGGTGCTTCACGCCGACCGGGCCCAGGTAGCCGGGTTTGCAGCCGAAGTGGGCGACGATCTCGGCCTCGGTCGCGAAGCGGAAGCCGGCCTGCATCCCCTCGAGCTTGCCGGTCTTGACTTCGTTGAGCTCGTGGTCGCCACGCACCAGCAGCAGCCAGAGGGTGGTGCGGGTGATGTCGCCAGCCTCGTTTTTCTCGTCGGTCGCGAGCACCAGCGACTTCACCGTCTGGGACAGCGGCAGCTTCAGCAGCTCCGCGACCTGCCCGCAGGTGCTCTTGCCCGGCGTCGGCGTCTTGGCCAGCGACTGCGTGGCCGCGGCCCGCGAGTCGAGCAGGGCGACCGCCTCGGCCAGCTCGATGTTGGCGGCGTAGTCGGAGTCGGGGCTGTAGACGATGGCGTCCTCGCCGGTCTCCGCGATGACCTGGAACTCGTGAGAGCGGTCGCCGCCAATGGCGCCGGTATCGGCCGCCACCGCGCGGTAGGTCAAACCCAGGCGGTCGAAGATGCGGCAGTAGGCGGCATACATCGCGTCGTAGCTGCGGCCGGCGGACTCGACGTCACGGTCGAAGGAGTACGCATCCTTCATCGTGAATTCGCGGCCGCGCATGATGCCGAAGCGGGGCCGGCGCTCGTCCCGGAACTTGGTTTGGATGTGATAGAAGTTCTTCGGCAGCTGGCGGTAGCTGCGCAGCTCCTGGCGGGCGATGTCGGTGATCACCTCCTCCGAGGTCGGCTGGATGATGAAGTCGCGCTCGTGGCGGTCCTTGACCCGCAGCAGCTCGGGGCCCATCTTGTCCCACCGCCCGGTCTCTTGCCACAGCTCGGCCGGCTGCACCACCGGCATCAGCAGTTCCACCGCACCGGCCCGGTTCATCTCCTCGCGGATGATGTTCTCCACCTTGCGAATGACCCGCAGCCCCATCGGCATGTAGTTGTAGATGCCGGCGCCCAGGCGCTTGATGAGACCGGCCCGCATCATCAGCTTGTGGCTCACGACCTCCGCATCAGCGGGCGCTTCCTTCAGGGTGGAGATAAAAAACTGTGAGGCTTTCATGGATCGGGTCCCGCCCCCCGGCCGGGCCGAGACAGGCGGTGGACTGAGGGCTTGTGAGGGGGTTGAAACCGCACCCGCCGGTGCAATAATGGTTTCAGTTGACAAAATTGAGGTTTGATTATGCTCGACAGGGAAGGCTTTCGGCCCAACGTCGGCATCATCCTGCTCAACCAGAGGAATCAGGTTTTCTGGGGCAAGCGCATCCGCACGCACTCGTGGCAGTTTCCCCAGGGGGGCATCAAACACGGCGAGAGCCCCGAGCAGGCGATGTACCGTGAGCTGCACGAGGAAGTCGGGTTGCTGCCCGAACATGTGCGCATCCTGGCCCGGACCCGAGACTGGCTGCGCTACGAGGTGCCCGAGCACTATATCCGGCGCGACGCACGCGGCCACTACCGGGGCCAGAAACAGATCTGGTTCCTGCTGCAGCTGACCGGCCGCGACTGCGACATGAACCTGCGCGCGACCGACCACCCCGAATTCGACGCCTGGCGCTGGAACGAATACTGGGTGCCGCTGGACGTCGTGATCGAGTTCAAGCGCGACGTCTACCAGATGGCGCTGACGGAACTGGCCCGCTTCCTGCCGCGCGCCAACCACCACAACCGCTACCTGCGTGGCGGCATGCGGCCGCACCAGCGGGACGAACCGCGCAGCGAGCGCGGCGCCGCTCAGGCGGTCGGGGCCGAAGAACCGTCAGGCGAGCTGGATCCGGAGGCCTGACAGCGGCCCGGCGCGCCGTTGCGCGCGGGGCCGGCCCTCGTTCAGGTGAGCACCAGGTTGTCCCGGTGGATCATCTCCGGCTCGCCGGTGAAGCCGAGCAGGCGCTCGAACTCGCTGGACGGCTTGCGCGCAATCAGGCGTGCCTCGCTGCTGGAGTAGTTGGCCAAGCCGCGCGCCACTTCGAGGCCCGAGGGCGCACGCACGGCAATGACGTCGCCGCGTGCGAACTCGCCGCTGACCTCTACCATGCCGATGGGCAGCAGGCTCTTGCCTTCCTCGCGCAGCTTCTTCACGGCGCCCTCGTCGACCACCACGCCTCCGCGCAGTTGCAGGTGGTCGGCCATCCACTGCTTGCGCGCGGCGAGCTTGGCGGTCTTGGCGTGCAACAAGGTGCCGATCGCTTCACCCGCCGCCAGGCGCAGCAGCACATCGGGCTCGCGGCCCCAGGCGATCACGGTGGACGCGCCGCTGCCTGCCGCCCGCTTGGCGGCGAGGATCTTCGTGATCATGCCGCCCTTGCCGATGCTGGAGCCGGCCCCGCCGGCCATGCGCTCCAGCTCGGGTGTGCCGGCCTCGGCCTCGTGGATGAAACGCGCCTGGGGATCCTTGCGGGGATCGGCCGAATAGAGGCCCTTCTGGTCCGTCAGGATGACCAGCGCGTCGGCCTCGACCAGGTTGGCGACCAGGGCCCCCAGGGTGTCGTTGTCGCCGAACTTGATCTCGTCGGTGACGACCGTGTCGTTCTCGTTGATCACCGGCACCACACGCAGCCTCAGCAGCGTGAGCAGGGTCGATCGCGCATTCAGATAACGCTCGCGGTCGGCCAAGTCGGCATGTGTCAGCAGCACCTGGGCACTGCCCACACCCTGCTCGCGCAGCTTGGTCTCGTAGATGTGGGCCAAACCCATCTGCCCGACTGCGGCGGCCGCCTGCAGTTCGTGCAGCTCCTTCGGCCGCGCGGCCCAGCCCAGGCGTTTCATGCCCTCGGCGATGGCGCCGCTGGAGACCATCACGACCTCGCGGCCCTGGGCACCGAGCGCGGCCAGCTGGCGGCACCAGTGGCCGATCGCCTCGGCATCGACACCCCGACCCTCGTTGGTCACCAGGCTGGAGCCGACCTTGACGACGATACGTCGCGCGTTCTTGAGCACGTCACTCATGCTGAGAAGAAGAAGTCCGGAGAAGTAAGGCTGCCCAGCGGGCGGATGCGGTCAACGAAAGCGGGGATCGTCGGACGGCGGCGGCGGCGGCACCGCCTCCTCGGCGGGCGCGACAAAACGAACGTCAGGCACCTCGACCGGAGGCCGGCGCTCCGCAGCGACGTGCTGGTACACCGCGCGGATCAGATCTTCGCAACCCTCCCGGGTGAGCGCCGAGATCTGGTGCACCGGGCCCTTCCACTTCAAGCGCTTGACGAAGTCCTTGACGCGTTTTTCACGCTCCTCGGCCGGCACCATGTCCAGCTTGTTGAGCACCAGCCAGCGCGGCTTTTCGTACAAGGCCTGGTCGTACTTGCGGAGCTCCTCGACGATGGCCTTGGCCTGGGCGACCGGATCCACGCCTTCGTCGAAAGGCGCGATGTCGACCAGGTGCAGCAGCACCCGCGTGCGCTGCAGGTGACGCAGGAACTGGTGGCCGAGCCCAGCCCCCTCCGCCGCGCCTTCGATCAGGCCGGGGATGTCGGCGACCACAAAACTCTGCTCGGGCCCCACCCGCACGACACCCAGGTTGGGGTGCAAGGTGGTGAAGGGATAGTCGGCGATTTTCGGTCGCGCATTCGAAATCGCCGCGATCAGGGTGGACTTGCCGGCATTGGGCATGCCGAGCAGGCCGACATCGGCGAGCACCCGCAGTTCCAGCTTCAGACGGCGCTGCTCGCCGGGCCAGCCTGGTGTCTTCTGGCGCGGCGCCCGGTTGGTGCTGGACTTGTAGTGCAGGTTACCGAAGCCGCCGTCGCCGCCCTTGGCGATCATCACCTTCTCGTCCGGCACCAGCAGCTCGGTGATCACCTCGCCGGTGTCGGCATCGCTGATGATGGTGCCCACCGGCATGCGCAGCACGATGTCCTCGGCGGCGGCGCCGAACTGGTCGGAGCCCCGCCCCTGCTCGCCGTTGCGCGCCTCGTGGCGGCGCGCATAACGGAAGTCGATCAGGGTGTTGAGATTGGGATCGGCGACAACGAAGACATGTCCACCGCGCCCGCCGTCGCCCCCGTTGGGGCCGCCGAAGGGGATGAACTTCTCGCGCCGAAAGCTTATGCAGCCGCTGCCGCCGTTGCCGGCCGCGACGTCGATATAAGCCTCGTCTACAAATTTCATGGTTGTGTGTCCGACTTCGGGCGGCTCGTACGTCTGCTGGCAGCACCCCGAGCCGGGCTCACGAGGAGCCAGACGCCGAGCACCACCAGCAGAGCCGGCCACCACAGCGCCAGCCATTCGCTGCTCAACCAGCCGAAGTTGCGGGCCAGCAGCAGGAGGCCGACGAGGATGAGTATCAGGCCGCTCTTGTTCACGCGCCCTCCGGTGCCGGTCTATCGGGGAACCTGCCGATGGTACTTCAGGCAGGGCGGCGCCCGTGCGCCGCTCTCAAACGACAAAGCCCCGGCACGCCGGGGCTTCGAAATTCGCAGCGGGCGACGGTCAGACCGGCGTGACGCTGACCACCTTGCGGTTGAGCGGGCCCTTCACCGAGAAGGAGACCTCGCCGTCCACCAGGGCGAACAGCGTGTGGTCGCGACCGGTAGCCACGTTGGTGCCCGCATGGAAGCGGGTGCCGCGCTGGCGCACGATGATCGAACCGGCCGGGATGACCTGACCGCCGAACACCTTCACGCCGAGCATCTTTGGTTGGGAGTCGCGGCCGTTCCGGGTGGAACCGCCGCCTTTTTTCTGTGCCATGGAATGAGCTCCTTGAACTGTGGCCGGCGGATCAGACGCTCAGCGCGCCGATGACCAGCTCGGTGTAGGTCTGGCGATGACCTTGATGCTTCTGGTAGTGCTTGCGGCGGCGCATCTTGAAGATGCGAACCTTGTCGTGCTTGCCATGGGCCACGACCGTGGCCTTCACACTCGCGCCAGCCACCAAGGGCGTGCCGACCTTCAGCTCAGCGCCGTTACCCACGGCGAGGACCTGGTCGATCACGATCTCTTGGCCAACTTCCGCAGCAATCTGTTCTACCTTGATCTTTTCGCCTGCAGCAACCTTATATTGTTTGCCGCCGGTTTTTATGACCGCGTACATATCAGCCCCTTCATGGGCCCGAAGGCCCCTACACTGTGCGCCGGCCTGAGGGCCGGCACCCCTTACGATATCGCGGCGATGCGCCAAGGCATAGCCGCAACCCGGCCTTTTGGCCGAGCCGGCGATTGTAGCACGGACAAGGATGAGCACCGGGGCGGATATCATCGCGCCGGGCAGACGGCGGCCATCGCGCGGACAGCCGGCGCCGATGCACGGCGGCAGGGTGCACGCTCCCTATAATTTGCCCACTCTGCTTCAAGGTTTCGCGTGTCAGTCGCCTCCCCCTCCGCCGCCGCCCCGTCCCGCCATGCCCTGTCGCTCGTCGCCGACGAGATGGGCGAAGTCGACAAGGTGATACGCCAGCGCCTGGCGTCCGAGGTGGTGCTGATCAACCAGATCTCCGACTACATCATCAGCGCGGGCGGCAAGCGCATCCGCCCGATGCTGGTGCTGCTGTTCGCCAATGCCCTCGGCTTTGCCGGGCGCGAGCGCTTCGAATTGGCGGCCGTGGTGGAGTTCATCCACACCGCGACCCTGCTGCACGACGATGTGGTGGACGAGTCGGCGCTGCGGCGCGGCCGCGACACGGCCAACGCGTTGTTCGGCAATGCGCCCAGCGTGCTGGTGGGCGACTTCCTCTACTCGCGCGCCTTCCAGATGATGGTGTCGGTGAACCGCATGCGGGTACTCGACGTGCTGGCGGAGGCCACCAACATCATTGCCGAGGGCGAGGTCCTGCAGTTGATGAACATGCACGACCCGGACATCGACATTCCTGCCTATCTGAAGGTCATCCGCTACAAAACCGCCAAGCTGTTCGAGGCCAGCGCCCGCCTGGGTGCCGTGCTGGCCGATGCGCCGCGCGAGCTCGAGGATGCCTGTGCCGACTACGGCCGCAGCCTGGGCACCGCCTTCCAGCTGATCGACGACCTGCTCGACTACCAGGGCAGCACGGCCGAGCTGGGCAAAAACGTCGGCGACGACCTGCGCGAGGGCAAACCCACGCTGCCGCTGCTGCTGGCGATGCAACAGGGCACCCCGGCACAACGCGACTTCATCCGTGGGGCCATCCAGCAGGGCGAGGTCGAGCGGCTGCCGGAGATCATCCGCATCGTCGCCGAAACAGGGGCGCTGGAAGGCACGCGAGAGGCCGCACGACGCGAGGCCGACCGGGCCCGCGCCTCATTGGATGCGATACCCCTTTCACCTTATCGCGAAGCTCTGCTAGAATTATGTGTTCGCTCGATCGACAGGTCTTCTTGACCCATCACGAGCGACGCAACGCCGACGGGTCATGAGCTGATCCTGACCGCGATGCGGGTTCACACACGGGGTGTAGCTTAGCCTGGTAGAGCGCTACGTTCGGGACGTAGAGGCCGGAGGTTCGAATCCTCTCACCCCGACCAGACTTCTGATCTGCGTCGCAGATCAACATCATTCAGACCTCAACGATTCACCGCGAAGCTGCGGTTTATTGCACGGTCGTCTTCCCCCCGGTCGGTTTACAGTGCACGTCGGATCAGCGATGATTCGCCGGCTTTTGGCGCTCCCAGGAGGCCTCTTTCGAGCACTTTTGCTCGGCTTGCGCTGAGATTTCCCTATCCATGGACACATTGGCTGAGGCCCCGAACCTGACTCTGTCCGGCGTTGCGCGCGTGCTCGTGAACGCGGGCAAGCTCAACGCGAAGACGGCAGAGGACCTCGCCAAGCTCGCCAAGGACAAGCAGATCAGCTTCATCGCCGCCGTCATCTCGGCCGGCGCCGTGTCCGCCAGCGACCTCGCCCACGCCCTGTCGACGGCGTTTTCGCTGCCGCTGATCGATCTGTCCGCGGTCGACGTTCCGCGCCTGCCGAAGAACGTCATCGAGCCCAAGCTCGCCGCCCAGTACCAGGTCGCAGTGCTGGGCAAGCGCGGCAGCCGCCTGTTCGTCGCGGGCGCCGACCCGACCAACCAGGAAGCACTGGAGCGCATCAAGTTCGCGACGCAGCTGACCCCCGAGTGGGTGGTGGTCGAGCACGACAAGCTGCAGAAACTGCTCGAGAGCACCGGCACCTCGGCCGCCGAAGCCCTGGAAAACATCGTCGGCGGCGAGTTCGAGTTCGACGTCACCGACGAAGAAACGACGCCCCAGGAATCGCAGGAAGTCACCACCGATGTCGAGGACGCACCGGTGGTGCGTTTCCTTCAAAAGATGCTGATCGACGCGATCAACCTGCGCGCCTCGGACCTGCACTTCGAACCTTACGAACAGAACTACCGGGTGCGCTTCCGGGTCGACGGCGAGCTGCGCGAGATCACGCAGCCGCCGATCGCCATCAAGGAAAAGCTCGCCTCGCGCATCAAGGTCATCTCTCGGTTGGACATCGCCGAGAAGCGCGTCCCGCAGGACGGCCGCATGAAGCTGAAGTTCGGCAACCGCGCCATCGATTTCCGCGTCAGCACCTTGCCGACCCTGTTCGGCGAGAAGATCGTGATCCGTATCCTCGATCCGTCCAGCGCCAAACTGGGCATCGAGGCGCTGGGGTACGAAAAGGAAGAGAAAGAACGGCTGCTCAAGGCCATCGAGCGACCCTACGGCATGGTGCTGGTCACCGGTCCGACCGGCAGCGGCAAGACCGTCTCGCTCTATACCTGCCTGAACCTGCTGAACAAGCCGGGCGTGAACATCTCGACCGTCGAAGACCCGGCCGAAATCAATCTGCCCGGCATCAACCAGGTGAATGTCAACGACAAGGCCGGCCTGAATTTCTCAACCGCGCTCAAGGCCTTCCTGCGCCAGGATCCGGACGTGATCATGGTCGGCGAAATTCGTGACCTGGAGACGGCCGACATCGCCATCAAGGCCGCACAGACCGGCCACATGGTGATGTCGACCCTGCACACCAACGACGCGCCGACGACTTTGACGCGTTTGCGCAACATGGGGGTGGCACCCTTCAATATCGCCTCGAGCGTGATATTGATCACGGCTCAACGTCTGGCACGCCGTCTTTGCGAGAGCTGCAAAGCGCCCGCGGTCTACCCGCGCGAAGCCCTGCTACGAGCGGGATTCAAGGACACAGAGCTGGACGGCGGCTGGAAACCGTATCGCGCCGTGGGCTGCGCGAATTGCAACAATGGGTATAAAGGTCGTGTAGGTCTTTACCAAGTGATGCCGATCTCCGAGGAGATTCAGCGCATCATTCTGTCCGATGGCAGCGCAATGGACATCGCGGCCCAGGCAGAAAAAGAAGGTGTGAGAGACCTCCGGCAAGCCGGGTTGCACAAAGTCCGCTTGGGCGTGACCACGCTGGAAGAAGTGATCTCGGTCACGAACGAATAGACACGACAAGGTGGGGGTGGTGAGCCCCGGAGGCACTATGGCAACGGCTGCTGCGGCGAAAAAAGTTCAGGATTTCGTATTCGAGTGGGAAGGCAAGGACCGCAACGGCAAGCCCGTGCGCGGTGAAATGCGCGCCGGCGGGGAAGCCATGGTCAGCGCGAGCCTGCGCCGTCAGGGCGTGCTGATCACCAAGGTGAAAAAACGCCGCACCGCGGGCGGCAGGTCGATCAAGCACAAGGACATCGCCATTTTCACCCGCCAGCTCGCAACGATGATGCGCGCCGGCGTGCCGCTGCTGCAATCCTTCGACATCGTGGGCCGCGGCAGTTCCAACGCGAGGCTGACCAAGCTGCTGAACGACATCCGCAACGATGTCGAAACCGGCACCAGCCTGTCCTCGGCCTTCCGCAAACACCCGCTCTATTTCGACGCGCTGTACTGCAACCTGGTGGAAGCCGGCGAAGCCGCCGGTATTCTCGAAACGCTGCTCGACCGGCTCGCGCTGTATCAAGAGAAGACCCTCGCCATCAAGGCGAAGATCAAGTCGGCCTTGATCTATCCGGTCGCCGTCCTGGTGGTGGCCTTTATTGTCGTCGCGGTGATCATGATCTTCGTGATTCCGGCCTTCAAGGAAGTGTTCACGTCCTTCGGTGCCGACCTGCCGGCGCCGACGCTCATGGTCATCGCGATGTCCGAATTTTTCGTCTCGTACTGGTGGCTGATTTTCGGCACGCTGATCGGCGGCACCTATTTCTTCTTCGAATCCTGGAAACGCTCTGAAAAGATGCAGAAGACGATGGACCGGCTGCTGCTGCGCGTTCCCGTCTTCGGTTCCCTGGTCTACAAATCGGCGGTGGCTCGCTGGACACGCACCCTGGCCACGATGTTCTCGGCGGGCGTGCCGCTGGTCGAAGCCCTGGACTCCGTCGGCGGCGCCTCGGGCAACGCGGTATTTGCCGAAGCCACCGAAAAAATCCAGAAAGACGTCTCGACCGGCTCCAGCCTGACGATGTCGATGCAATCGACCGGCATCTTCCCCATCATGGTGCTTCAGATGTGCTCCATCGGCGAGGAATCGGGGTCGATCGACCACATGCTCAACAAGGCCGCCGAGTTCTACGAGGCCGAGGTCGATGAGGCCGTCAAGGGGCTGAGCAGCCTGATGGAGCCGATCATCATCGTGGTGCTCGGCACCATCATCGGCGGTATCGTGGTCTCCATGTACCTGCCGATCTTCAAGCTCGGCCAGGTGGTCTGAACGAACGCCGCCGCAGCCTTCCGTACCGTCCATGAATCCTGAAGTCCTGAGCTGGTGGCTCTCACCGGCCGTGCTGGGTGTGCTCGGCCTGTGCGTCGGCAGCTTCCTGAACGTGGTGATCTACCGCCTTCCGGTGATGCTGGAGCGCCAGTGGCGACGCGACAGCGCCGAGATGCTGGGCCAACAGCTCGAGGAAGATGAGGGCTCGCCCTTCAATCTGGCACGGCCGCGCTCGCGCTGCCCCCACTGCGGCCATACGATCCACTGGTACGAGAACATCCCGGTGCTCAGCTGGCTGCTGCTGAAGGGGCGCTGCGCGGGCTGCAAGACCCGCATTCCGCTGCGCTACCCCCTGGTGGAGCTGTTGACCGGGGCCCTGTTCGCCGCCGCGGGCTGGAAGCTCGGCCCCCAACCGCAGGCAGCACTCTGGTGCGGCGTGCTGGCGGCGCTGGTGGCGCTGACCTTCATCGACTGGGACACCACCCTGCTACCGGACGACCTGACGCTGCCGCTGCTGTGGGCCGGGCTGGTGGCAGCGGCGCTGGGCTGGAGCCAGCCCTTGAGCACGGCGCTGTGGGGCGCCGTGGCCGGCTACCTCTCGCTGTGGGCGGTCTACTGGCTGTTCAAGCTCACCACCGGCAAGGAAGGCATGGGCTTCGGCGACTTCAAGCTGCTGGCAGCCATCGGCGCCTGGCTGGGCGCGTCCATGCTGCTGCCGGTACTGATCCTCGCCTCGGTGGCCGGCACCGTGGTCGGTCTCGGCATGAAGTTCAGCGGCGCGCTGCGGGAGGGCCGTTACGTGCCTTTCGGCCCCTTCCTCGCGAGCGGCGGCGTCGCGGTGTTCCTGATGGGACCGGACAGCGTGGCCAGCTGGCTGGGCTGGTACTGACCCGTCCCCGCCTGGCTCCGCCATGCCCGCGCCCGCACGTCTCGGCCTCACCGGCGGCATCGGCAGCGGCAAGAGCACGGTCGCCGGCCTGCTGGCCGGGCTGGGCGCCCTGGTGGTCGACACGGACGCGATCTCGCGCGGCTTGAGCGCGGCCGGCGGTGCGGCGATTCCTGCGTTGCGCGAGACCTTTGGCGACGCCTTCATCGACGTCACCGGAGCACTGGATCGCGCCAGCATGCGAGAACTGGCCTTCCGCGACCCTGGCGCCAAACGACGGCTGGAACAGCTCCTTCATCCGCTGATCGGGCAGGAAACGGTGCGCCAGGCAGCGCTCGCCGCCGAGGGCCAGATGATCGTCTTCGACGTGCCGCTGCTGGTCGAGTCGGGCCGCTGGCGAGCCCTGGTCGACGCCATCCTGGTGGTGGACTGCAGCCCGGCCGCCCAGGTCGAACGGGTGGTGCGTCGCTCCGGCCTGCCGCCGGCCGAGGTCGAGCGCATCATTGCGCAGCAGGCCTCGCGCGAGCAACGCCTGGCGGCGGCCGACGCGGTGATCCACAACGACGGCCTGTCGATTGCCCAGCTCGGCACCGAGGTCGAAGCGCTCTGGGCCGGCTGGCACGGCGGCTGACACGAGCGAGCCGCTGCTCTGATCCGGGTGACAAGACGCTCGCGGCTGTTACGGTGTCTCTCCAAGGCGTGGCCGCGGGCAAAAGCCTGTGAAACAATGCCGCAAAGCTTCGCCACCGACGGCCCGGCGCCTGCGGGCCGAGGAATCTGCCTTGACACTGTACGAATACCCCTTCAACGAGAGCATCCGCACGATGCTGCGGCTCGAGCATCTGTTCGACCGCCTCGCCCAGCTGATGCCCCGCGAAGCAGCGGTGGATCATCATTTCGCCATCGCCACGATGTTCGAGATCATCGACGTCGCCTCGCGGGCCGACCTGAAGTCCGACCTGTTGAAGGAACTCGAACGCCAAAAGGCCCAGCTCAACGGCTTCCGGGGCAATCCTTCGATTTCGGAGCGGGTGCTCGACGACGTGATCGGCCGCATCGACCACGCCTTCAACGGGCTCAACCAACTGCCCGGCAAGGCCGGCCAGGCGCTGACCACCAATGAATGGCTGATGAGCATACGCAGCCGCATCAGCATTCCCGGGGGCACCTGCGAGTTCGACCTGCCGGCCTACTACGCCTGGCAGCAGCTGCCGGCTGCACGTCGCCAGGCCGACCTGCAACAGTGGATCGCCACCTTGATGCCGCTGGCCGAGCCGCTCAAGCTGCTGCTGTCGCTGCTGCGCGACTCCGGCATGCCGCACAAGGTGATGGCGCAGCAGGGGCAGTACCAGCAGAGCTTGCCGGCGGGCCGCACCTTTCAGCTGCTGCGGGTTCGCCTCGATCCGCAGCTGGGCATCATCCCCGAGATCAGCGGCCACCGCCTGATGGTGTCGATCCGGCTGATGCGCCAGGATGCCGAGGGCCGGCTGCGGCCCGCCATCGAAGACGCCGGCTTCGAGCTGGCCCTGTGCTGAGATGATCGAGCAGAAGAACCCGCCCGCCCCTCAGCCCCGCACCGTGCGTTGTCCCGCCTGTGGCGGGGCGAGTCTGTTCGCCCCCGAGAACCCCTGGCGACCCTTCTGCAGCGAGCGCTGCAAAAACCTCGATTTCGGCGCCTGGGCCAGCGAGACCTACCGTGTCGAGGACCGGCCCGACCCGCGCGAGTCACTCGACGACACCGACACGCCGCCGCATTGAGGCCGGCTCAGCCCGCGTGGGTGAGCCCCTCGAAGCCGCGTTCCTCGGCGAACCAGCGCAGCACCGGGATGGTCCCGGGTAGCACCGGCTGCACCTGCACGGGCAGGGACTGCCAGGCCATCGCCTGCTGTTCGCGCATCTCGAAGGCTCCGCTCCACTCGTAGACCTTGCAGAAGTGCAGCCGCACGAGTGCATGCGGGTAGTCGAACATCTCCATCTTCCACGGATGGGCGGCGCCTATCGTGATGCCCAGTTCCTCGTGCAGCTCGCGGCGCAGCGCCTGCTCGACGCTCTCGCCGGCTTCGAGCTTGCCGCCCGGGAATTCCCAGTAGCCGGCGTACACCTTGCCTTCAGGGCGCGAGGTCAGCAGGAAACGGCCCTCGGCATCGACCAGCACGCCGACCGCCACATCGACCGGCTCCCGAGCGGCCCGCTGCTGCGCGCTCATGCCTTACCGCCCTGCCGCCGCCCGGCGAAGTCGCGCGCGAACTGGTGCGCGACGCGGCCCGAGCGCGAGCCGCGTTCCAGCGCCCACACCAGCGATTCCTGCCGCGCGGCCTCGATCTCGGCCTCGCCGACGCCAAAGCTGCGCAGCCACTGGGCGACGATCGCCAGGTATTCCGGCTGACTGAAGGGATAAAAGCTGATCCACAGCCCGAAACGTTCGGACAGCGAAATCTTCTCCTCGACCACCTCGCCGGGATGCACCTCGCCGTCCTCGGTGTGCTGGTAGCTGAGGTTCTCCTTCATGTACTCGGGCAGCAGGTGGCGGCGGTTGGAGGTCGCATACACCAGCACGTTGGCCGAAGCGGCCGACACCGAGCCGTCGAGGATGGACTTGAGGGCCTTGTAGCCGGGCTCGCCCTCGTCGAAGCTGAGGTCGTCGCAGAAGACGATGAACCGCTCCGACCGCTCGGCGACCAGGTCGACGATGTCGGGCAGGTCGACCAGGTCCGCCTTGTCCACCTCGATCAGCCGCAGGCCCTGCGCCGCGTATTCGTTCAGGCACGCCTTGATCAGCGAAGACTTACCGGTGCCGCGCGCCCCGGTCAGCAGGGCGTTGTTGGCCGCGTGGCCGGCAACGAACTGGGCCGTGTTGCGCACCAGGCGCTCCTTCTGGCCGTCCACCTCCTTCAGCTCCGACAGCCGGATGCCCGCGACGTGGCGCACCGGCTCAATCGCGGCACCAGCCCCGCGGCGGCGGTAACGGAAGGCGGTCGAGGCCGACCAGTCCGGTGCGGCGGCAGGATGGGGCAGCACCGCTTCCAGGCGGGCCAGCAGGCGCTCGGCGCGGGAGATCAGGGCGTCCAGGGATTCAGTCATCGTGGCAGGAAAGGAAATGACAGAGCCGAGCGGCAGTGTAGCGGGCAGCCCGGCCGGCGCTAGCGCCCGGCGCCTCAGGCTCGTGGCACTTCGAACACCCGGTCTCCGGTGCTCACGAACAGGCGGTCGCCGGGCTGCGGGCGGATGTGCTGCATGCCGGTGAAACTGCCGAAAGCCGGCAGCACGCCCGTGGCGCCCGAGAACCAGAAGCAGGGCAGCCGGAGGCGGTCCAGCGCGCGGCCGCTCAGGGCGATGCAGGGATGCAGGTGGCCGGCCAGGCTCCAGGCCCCCGGCACCGCCTGCGGGTGGTGACACAGCGCCAGCGGCCCGAGCCGCCAGGGCTCGTCGACGCATTGCATGTCCAGCCCTGCGGGGGGATCGCCGGCACGCTCATCGTGGTTGCCGCGCACCAGCACGAGTTCCAGCGACCGGTGCGCGGCACGCCAGGCGGCCAGCGCTGCCAGCGTGCCCGGCGCATGCGAACGTTCGGAATGCAGGAAGTCGCCCAGAAACACGACCCGGCGGGCGCCGGTGCGCTCCACCAGGGCGGTCAGCAGCCCCAGGGTCTCGGCCGTGGTGCCTCGCGGCACCGGCACACCCCAGCGGCGAAAGGACACCGCCTTGCCGATGTGAGCATCGGCGATCAGCAGCGTGTGATCGGCCGGCAGAAAGACGGCCTTCTCCGGCAGCAGGACCAGGCTTGCGCCGCCGAAGTCGGTCGTCAGCACGGCCGGCGGGTCAACCCGCGACGAACACCTTCAGGCTGGCCTCGAGGTGTTCGCTGGGGGAGCGCTTGAAGCCCGAACGGGCGTAACGATGGAGCCGGCCGACGATAAAGCTGGTCAGCGCGGAGGCCTGGGCGGTGGCGTCCACGGTGGGGGACACCGAGCCGCCGGCCTCGGCCGCGCTGCGCAGGCTCTGGCGCAGCTGCGATTCGATGCGGTCGAAGAACTGGTTCATGCGGACCAGCAGGCGCTCGTTCTCGAACACCAGCGCGTCGCCGACCATCACGCGCGTCATGCCCGGGTTGCGCTCGCCGAACTGCAGCACGACGGCCGCGATCTTCTGAGCCTGGCCGCTGCCCTGTGGCTCGCGCTCGGCGATCTGGTTCACGAGGGTGAAGACGCTCTGCTCGATGAAGTCGATCAGGCCTTCAAACATCTGGGCCTTGCTGGCGAAGTGCCGGTAGAGCGCCGCTTCGCTGACGTCGAGCCGCGCCGCCAGGGCCGCCGTCGTCACGCGTTCGCCGCCCGGCTGTTCCAGCATGGACGCCAGGGTCTGCAGGATCTGAATGCGCCGCTCACCCGGCTTCGGGCGCTTGCGCGCCGCCGTTTCGATCGACGAGTCCTCGGCAGGCTGGTCCGAAGTGGAAGCCGCCACATCAATGGGGAAATTGGTATCTGACATCACAGCTCGCGTAACTTCTGTAGCGAGCCGATTCTCGCATGCACATATGTCGGACGGCGTCGCACGTAAACACCTACTTCAGGTCCGTGTGAATTGCTACGCATGTATCGCTGCATCCACACTGTCGACATGCCCAATCGGCGTGCAGATTTCTGATGTGCGAGGGTATCTTCAACCAAAAAACAACGGTGCGCCGGGACCTTCAGGCGCGCCAGCACGTGGCGCAGCATGCGGGCATCGGGCTTGGGCCGGAACTGCCCGAACATGCACATGTGCTCTATACAGAGCACAGCGTCGAAGCAGCCGTCCAGCCCCAGCGCCTTCAGCACGCGCAAGGCATAGGCCTCGGGGGCGTTGGTCAGCACGTACTTGCGCCCCGGCAGCCGCCGCAGGGCGGCACGGTCGTGCGCATGGCAGCGCAGGCGCTCTTCCAGGCCGGGCAGCAGGTGGGTGTGGTGCAGGAAGTGGGCGGCGCGCACCTGGTGGTGCCGCACCAGCCCCAGCAAGGTTGCGCCGTAGCGGCGCCAATAGTCGCGCCGCAGGACGTCGGCCTGCTCCGGGCTCACGCTCAGTTCGCGCGCGATGTACTCGTTCATCGACAGGTCGATCATGCCGAAGGCGGCATGCGAGGCGTCGTGCAGCGTGTTGTCCAGGTCGAACAGCCAGACCGGTGCGCGTTGTTGACTCGGCATCGTGAAAACGGCCGCTCGAAGCGGCCGTTGGTAGGTGGAAAAGCCCTGCTCAGTGCGAGCGGATCATCGTGCCATAAGCCTGCTCGGTCAGGATCTCCAGCAGCATGGAATGCGGCACACGACCGTCGATGATGTGCACGGAATTCACACCGCTCTTGGCCGCGTCGAGCGAAGAGGCGATCTTCGGCAGCATGCCGCCCGAGATGGTGCCGTCGGCGAACAGCTCGTCGATCTCGCGCGCCGACAGGTCGGTCAGCAGCTTGCCGGTCTTGTCGAGCACGCCCGGCGTGTTGGTGAGCAGGACCAGCTTCTCGGCCTTGAGCACCTCGGCCAGCTTGCCGGCCACGACATCGGCGTTGATGTTGTAGTTCTCGTTGTTTTCGCCGAAGCCCAAGGGCGAGATCACCGGGATGAACTGGTCGTCCTGCAGTGCCTTGACCACCGAGGGGTCGATGGTCTCGATCTGGCCGACCTGGCCGACGTCGTGCTCCTTGGACGGGTCGTCCTTGTCGAGCATCTTCAGCTTGCGCGCGCGGATCAGCCCGCCGTCGCGCCCGGTCAGGCCCACCGCCTTGCCGCCGGCGACATTGATGAGGCCGACGAGGTCCTGCTGCACCTGGCCCGCCAGCACCCACTCGACCACTTCCATGGTCTCTGCGTCGGTGACACGCATGCCCTGGATGAAGGTGCCCTTCTTGCCGACCTTGGCCAGCGCCTCGTCGATCTGCGGACCGCCGCCGTGCACGACCACCGGGTTCATGCCGACCAGCTTCAGCAGCACGACGTCCTCGGCGAAATCCTGCTGCAGGCCCGGGTCGGTCATCGCGTTGCCGCCGTACTTGATGACGATGGTCTTGCCGTGGAACTTGCGGATGTAGGGCAGCGCCTGCGCCAGGATCTCGGCCTTGTCTCGCGGCGAGATGTGCGCGAGGTCGGCTTCGGTGGACGGGGCGGCAGCGGGGGGCTCGGTGCTCATGAGGGGTGCACTCCGTGTGGCGGGTGAGGATGGACGGAAAAACAGTGTCGGATTTTAGGGTCGACTTGAAGGCGCGATCTGGTGCTGGAGGAACTTGCTGTCCCGTTCGGACGGTAGAGTGCGGCAGCGCGCGCCGGCTTGGATGCGAGGCCGAGGGAACATCTCGTCACGAACCGGCTCCAAGCCCACTACCCACCTAGGATTCCCGATGTTCACTGCCGCCAGACGCCGCTTTCTCCATACCTCCCTGGCCCTGGCCGCTGCGGCGGCCCTGCCCGCCCTCGCCACCGGCTCCCGTCCCCACATCGAGGTCTGGAAGTCGGAAAGCTGCGGCTGCTGCGAAGGCTGGGTGAAACATCTGCGCGACAACGGTTTCGATGTGAAGGTCCGCAACGTCGAGGGACCGGCGGACTACCGTGAAAAACTTGGCATGCCGGACCGCTACGGCTCCTGCCACACGGCACGGGTGGCAGCTTACGTGATCGAAGGTCACGTGCCGGCCAGCGAGATCCACCGGCTGCTGAAGGAAAAGCCGGCGGCCCTGGGTCTCGCCGTGCCCGGCATGCCGGTGGGCTCGCCCGGCATGGAGGTCGAGGGCCGGCACGACGCCTACGATGTGCTGCTCGTCAGCCGGCAGGGACAGGCCTCGGTCTACCGGAGCTACCGCTGAAACGTTGAGGGATCTGAAGGAGAACGTGTGAAGACGAAGATGAAGATGTTCCTGGCCGCCGCGGCGGCCCTGGCGGCCGGCACCTCGATGGCACAGATGACCGAGGGCGAGGTTCGCAAGATCGACAAGGACAGCGGCAAGATCACGATCAAGCACGGCGAGATCAAGAACCTCGACATGCCGCCCATGTCCATGGTGTTCAAGGCCCAGCCAGCCGGCCTGCTCGACAAGGTGCAGGTGGGCGACAAGGTGCGCTTCAAGGCCGAGAAGGTTGGCGGCACCTACACCGTCACGGCGATCGAAAAGTAGTCTCCAGGTCGGCGCGTGCGTCGAGCTCGCTCTTGTAGGTGATCCCAAACCCCTCCGCCGCCCAACGCCGCGCGATTTCGCCGTCGTCGCAGCGGCGCTGATGGAAGCCGGCCGCCTGCGCAGCACGCTGTCCGAAACGCTGGGCCCGGTCAACGCGACCGACCTGCGGCGTGCGCACGCGCTGGTCGAGAGCGGCCGGGTACACGGCAAGGTGGTGCTGGCGGGCTTCGGCGCCTGAGGCGCTCGCTAGCGCGCGTCGGCGGCCTGCAGCAGCGGCGTCACGTCAAGTTGTGCGGCGGCTGCCGCGACGTCCAGCGGCTCCAGCCAGGGCAGCACGCCCAGGCAAGGCGCGCCGTGGCGCTGCCGTAGCAGCCGCTCCAGCGTCGCCAAGTTGTCCTCGGGCCAGGCGAAGCGGGGATCGATGCGGTTGCCCACCCAGCCGGCCAGGTGCAGGCCGCGCGCCTGCACCGCCTGGGCCGTCAGCAGTGCATGGTTGAGGCAGCCGAGCCGCAGCCCCACCACCAGCACCACCGGCAGGCCGAGCTCGACCGCCAGGTCGTCGGCGCCCCAGTCCTCGCCCAAGGGCACGCAGAAGCCCCCGACCCCTTCGACCACCACCCAGTCGGCGCGCCGCGCCAGGCGCGCCGCCCCATCCAGCAAGGTGGCACGCGAGACGCTGCGCCCCTCCAGGCGCGCCGCGATGTGTGGGGCACAGGGCTCGCGCAGCAGGCAGGCACAGACCTCGGAAGGCTCGAGCGCGACGCTGCTCGCCGCGCGCAGCGCCTCGACGTCCTCGTTGAGCTCGCGGCCCTCGCGCAAGGCGACACCGGCCGCCACCGGCTTGTACCCGGCACTGCGCAGCCCACGCACAGCGAGCGCCTGCAACAGCGCGGCGCTGGCCAGCGTCTTGCCGACCTCGGTGTCGGTGCCGGTGACGAAGCAGCCCCTCAGCCGGCTGCTCATGCCAGCTCCTCGGCGGCCTGCACCAGCACCTCGACCAGGCGGTCGACGTCTTCCCGCCGGTGGTCGGCGCTCAGCGTGATGCGCAGGCGCGCGGTGCCCGCCGGCACCGTGGGCGGACGGATCGCCGGCACCCACAGGCCCTGTGCTTCCAGCCGGGCCGACAGGGCCAGTGCGTCCTCGTTGCTGCCGACAATGAGCGGCTGGATCGCGGTCAAGGACTCCGCGAGCCGCCAGCGGTGCCCGGCCAGGGCGCCGCCGAGGCGCCGGCGCAGCAAGGCGATGAGCGCCTGCAGGTGCCGGCGACGCTGCTCGCCCTCCTCTCCCTCGATCAGCCGCAGGCTGGTCGATAACGCGTGCGCCACCGCGGGCGGCGCAGCCGTGGTGTAGATGTAGGTGCGCGCGCTCTGCACCAGCCAGTCGATCACCGTGCGATGCGCGGCGACGAAGGCGCCGGCGATGCCGGCCGCCTTGCCCAGGGTGCCCATGTAGATCAGCCGTTCGCTGCGCAGACCGAAGTGCGAGAGGCAGCCACGGCCGCGCTCGCCCAGCACGCCGAAGCCGTGGGCATCGTCCACGACGATCCAGGCGTCGTGGCGCTCGGCCAGGGCCAACAGCTCGGGCAGCGGCGCGATGTCGCCATCCATGCTGAAGACGCCGTCGGTCACGATCAGCCGGAGCGGGCTGCGGCAGTCGGCCAGCTGCGTGGCGAGCGTCGCCAGGTCGCAGTGCGGGTACTTCACCACCTCGGCCCGCGCGAGCCGGGCACCGTCGATCAGCGAGGCATGGTTGAGCGCCTCGCAGAACAGCGTGGTCTGAGCGTCGCCGAGCGCGGTGAGCACCGCGAGATTGGCCATGTAGCCGGTGCAGAAGAACAAGGCCCGGGGCTCGGGCAGGTGCGGCGCCATCCAGTCGGCCAGCTGGTCCTCCAGCTCGGCATGCGCCCGACCGTGGCCGCTGATGAGGTGGGAGGCACCGCTGCCGGCGCCGTGGCGCGCCGCGCCCTCGGCGATGGCCGTGGCGAGCGCGGGGTGGCCCGCCAGTCCCAGGTAGTCGTTGCTGCAGAAAGCGAGCATGGGGCGGCTCGTGCCGTCCGGGCCTTGAACCCGCTGCTCGCGCCCGCAAGGCGTCTCGGTGGTGCGGCGGCGGCGGCGCAGCGACTGGGCGTCGCGCTCGGCCAGCTGGCGCTGCAGGTGCTCAAGCAGCATGGGCGGCTTTCGAAAGCGGCAGGACGGCGTCCAGTGTCGACACGGTGCGCTCGGCCAGCCAGGCGGCCAGGTCGGCATCGAGCACATAGGGCGGCATCAGGTAGACCGTGCGGCCGATGGGCCGGATCAGCAGGCCCTGTTCGCGGCCGGCCAGGTGGAAGCGTTCGGAAAAACGCTCGCCCGCGAGCGACTCCGACACATCGAAGGCCCAGATCATGCCGAGCTGGCGCTGGGCCTCGATGCGCGGGTCGTCCTGCAGGCGTTCGCGCAAGGCGGCGCTGAGCACCTCGGCGGCCTTGCGGTTGCGCTCGAGCACCGGCTCCCGGTCGAAGCGGTCCAGCACCGCGAGCGCCGCGCGACAGGCCAGCGGGTTGCCGGTGTAGGAATGCGAGTGCAGGAAGGCACGCGTCGTGTCGTCGCCGAGGAAGCTCCGGTACAGCGTATCCCGTGCCAGCACCAGTGACAGCGGCAGGTAGCCGCCGGTGATGCCTTTGGACAGGCACATCAGATCAGGCCAGAGCGGCTGCTTGCCGTCCGGGGCCGACTGCTCGAAGGCGAAAAAAGTACCGGTGCGACCGCAGCCCGTGGCGATCTCGTCGGCGATCAGGTGCACCTGGTAGCGATCGCACAGCGCCCGCGCCTCGCGCAGGTAGAGCGGGTCATAGCTCAGCATGCCGGCAGCGCATTGCACCAGCGGCTCGAGGATGAGCGCCGCGATGTGCTCGTGGCGCGCCTCGAGCAGCGCCGCCAGCTCGGCCGCCGCCCGCCGTGCCACGTCCTGCGCGGTTTCGCCGGGCGCGGCCTGCCGGGCCTCGGGGGACATCACCAGGTGAGCACGCATCAGCAAGGGGTCGTAGGCGTCGCGGAAGACCTTCACGTCGGTGACGGCCAGCGCGCCTATCGTCTCGCCGTGGTAGCCGCCGCGCAGGCAGACGAACTCGCGCTTGTCCCCCCGGCCCTGGTTGCGCCAGCTGTGGAAGCTCATCTTCAGCGCGATCTCGACCGCCGAGGCCCCGTCGCTCGCGAAAAAGACGTGGTCCAGCACGCCGCCGGTGCGCGCCGACAGCCGCTCGGCCAGCTCCACCGCAGGCGCGTGGGTGCAGCCGGCCAGCATCACATGTTCGAGTTCGTCGAGCTGGGCCTTGAGCGCGGCACCGATGCGTGCGTCGGCGTGGCCGAAGAGGTTGACCCACCAGGAGCTGACGGCGTCGAAATAGCGCCGGCCTTCGTGGTCGTACAGCCAGGGACCGGCGGCCCGCGCGATGGCCAGTGGCGGGACCGCCTCCAGCCTTTTCATCTGGGTGCAAGGGTGCCACACGTGACGCAGGCTGCGCGCCTGCCATGAGGCGCTGGCCGTCATCGTCGGGGGGGTATCAGGCGTCATCTCCCGTCCTCCTGCGCAGCCGCGGAACCGCCCCGGCCGCAAAGAGCGTGCATCTTAGGAAGCGGTCCCTCGCGAGGCAACCCGACAAGAAGCACGCCGATGGAGGGCCGATCGCCGAGGTAAACGTCCGGGGCTGGCGTCCCGGTCGATCCTGGACGGCTTCTGCCGGCAACGCCCGCCTCCAACACATCGCGGTCCTGTTGTATCCACACGAAACCACCCACCGCCGCGGCGCAGGGCAGCGACACGCCGCGGCAAGCGCGCCCTGCCCTCCCGCCGCTTCGGTGCGGTCCGGTGGCGCCGGCTCAGCTGCGGTAGTCGGCGTTGATGCTCACGTAGTCGTGCGAGAAGTCGCAGGTCCAGACGGTGGCGCTGGCCTGGCCCCGACCCAGCAGCACACGCACCGTGATCTCGCTCTGTTTCATCACGCGCTGGCCATCGGCTTCCTGGTAGTCCGGATGGCGGCCGCCCTGGCGGGCCACATGCACGTCGTCGAGGTAGAGATCGATGCCCGCCTGATCGAGATCGGTGATGCCGGCATAACCGACCGCCGCGAGGATGCGGCCGAGGTTGGGATCGCTCGCGTAAAACGCGGTTTTCACCAGCGGCGAGTGAGCGATCGCGTAGGCGACCTGGCGGCACTCGTCCTGGCTGCGCCCGCCGTCGACCTGCACGGTGATGAACTTGGTCGCGCCTTCGCCGTCGCGCACGATGGCCTGCGCCAGCTGCTGCGCGACCTCGACCACCGCCCGGCGCAGCGTCTGCCCGTCGGCCGAGCCGAGGTCGGTGATGCGCGGGTTGCCGGCCTTGCCGCTGGCGATCAGCACCAGCGAGTCATTGGTGGAGGTGTCGCCATCGATGGTGATGCGGTTGAAGGACAGGTCGGCCGCCTCGCGCACCAGCTGCTGCAGCACGGCCGGCTCGACGTCGGCATCCGTCGCGATGAAACCCAGCATCGTTGCCATGTTGGGCCGGATCATGCCGGCCCCCTTGCTGATGCCGGTGACCGCCACCGGCCGTCCGCCCACAGTGACGCGCTGCGACGCGGCCTTGGGCAGGGTGTCGGTGGTCATGATGGCCTCGGCCGCCTGGTGCCAGTGGTCGGCCCTGAGGTCGGCCAGCGCGACCGGCAGACCCTGCTCGATGCGGTCGTTGGGCAACGGCTCCATGATCACGCCGGTCGAGAAGGGCAGCACCTGCTCGGGCGCCAGCTCCAGGTGGCGGGCCAGCGCGACACAGGTCGAGAAGGCGCGCACCAGGCCGTCTTCGCCGGTGCCAGCGTTGGCGTTGCCAGTGTTGATCAGCAGCGCCCGCGTGCCCACGTCGAGGGCGAGGTGCTTGCGCGCCAGCTGCACCGGCGCCGCGCAGAAGCGATTCTGGGTGAACACGCCAGCCACCTGCGCGCCCTCGTCGAGCACGATCACCGTCAAGTCCTTGCGGTTGGCCTTGCGCACGCCGGCCATCGCGATGCCCAGGCGGACGCCGGCGACGGGGTGGAGTTGCTGCGGATCAGGGACGGACAGGTTCACTGGCATGTCAGGCGCTCGACGGTAAAAGGAAGAACGAAACATTGTAGGAGCCGCCTGCGCGCCCCAACACAAAGGGCTCCCGAAGGAGCCCTCGCAAGCGGGAGACCCCGGGCCTCAGGCGAGGCGCCCGTGGCACTGCTTGTACTTCTTGCCGCTGCCGCAGGGGCAGGGGTCGTTGCGGCCCACACGCGGCACGGCGTCGCGCGCGGTGGCCGGGTCGGTCTCGCTGGCCACGCTGCCGTCGTCGTTGGGGTGGGTGTAGGTGACGTTGGAGATGCTTTCGGCGCGGTCCTCGATGTCCTCGGCCGCCTGCGCGATCTGCTGCTCGGAGCGGATGCTCACGGTCAGCAGCACGCGGGTGACCTCCATCTTGACGACGTCGAGCAGCTGGGCAAACAGCTCGAAGGCCTCGCGCTTGTACTCCTGCTTGGGATTCTTCTGGGCGTAGCCGCGCAGGTGGATGCCCTGGCGCAGGTAGTCCAGCGCGGCCAGATGCTCGCGCCAGTGCGAGTCGATGGACTGCAGCAGCACCATGCGCTCGAACTGCGTGAACTGCTCCTTGCCGACCTGCTCGACCTTGCGCTGGTAGAGCTCGTGGCCGGCCTTCACGACCTTCTCGACAATGTCTTCGTCGGTGATGGCCGAGCTCTTCTCGACCTCGGCCTGGAGCGGCAGGTCGATCTGCCACTCCTCGCGCAGCGTTTTCTCCAGGCCGGCCAGGTCCCACTGCTCCTCGACGCTTTCGGCCGGCACAAAGGTGCGCACCACGTCGGTCAGCGCGCCTTCGCGCAGGCTGGCGATCTGGGCCGCCAGCTCGGTCGCGTCGAGGATGTCGTTGCGCTGCTGGTAGATGACCTTGCGCTGGTCGTTGGAGACGTCGTCGTACTCGAGCAGCTGCTTGCGCACGTCGAAGTTGCGCGCCTCCACCTTGCGTTGGGCGCTTTCGATGGAGCGGGTCACGATGCCGGCCTCGATGGCCTCGCCCTCGGGCATCTTCAGGCGGTCCATGATGGCGCGCACGCGGTCGCCCGCGAAGATGCGCATCAGCGGGTCTTCCAGCGACAGGTAGAAGCGCGAGGAGCCGGGGTCACCCTGGCGCCCCGAGCGGCCGCGCAGCTGGTTGTCGATGCGGCGCGACTCATGGCGCTCGGTCGCGATGATGCGCAGGCCGCCGAGCGATTTCACCTGCTCGTGCAGGCCCTGCCACTCGTCCTTGAGCTGCTGGGCACGCGCCTGCTTCTCGGCCTCGGTGATCGAGGCGTCGGCCTCGATCAGCTGGATCTGCTTCTCGACATTGCCGCCGAGCACGATGTCGGTGCCGCGGCCGGCCATGTTGGTCGCGATCGTGATCATCTTGGGACGGCCGGCCTGGGCGACGATCTCGGCCTCCTTGGCGTGCTGCTTGGCGTTGAGCACCTGGTGCGGCAGCTTGGCCTTGTCGAGCAGTCCGGAGATCAGCTCCGAGTTCTCGATCGAGGTGGTGCCCACCAGCACCGGCTGGCCGCGCTCGTAGCAGTCGCGGATGTCGGCGGTGACCGCATCGTACTTCTCGCGTGCGGTCTTGTAGACCAGGTCGAGCTGGTCCTTGCGCTGCATCGGCCGGTTGGGCGGGATCACCACGGTCTCCAGGCCGTAGATCTCCTGGAATTCGTAGGCCTCGGTGTCGGCCGTGCCCGTCATGCCGGCGAGCTTGCCGTACATGCGGAAGTAGTTCTGGAAGGTGATCGAGGCCAGGGTCTGGTTCTCGGCCTGGATCTGCACGCCTTCCTTGGCCTCGACCGCCTGGTGCAGGCCGTCGGACCAGCGCCGGCCGGTCATCAGGCGGCCGGTGAACTCGTCGACGATGACCACCTCGCCGTTCTGCACCACGTAGTTCTGGTCGCGGTGGTAGAGGTGGTTGGCCCGCAGCGCCGCATACAGATGGTGCATCAGCGTGATGTTGGCCGGGTCGTAGAGGCTGGCGCCCTCGGCGAGCAGCCCCGCCTGCGCCAGGATGCGCTCGGCATTTTCGTGGCCGGCCTCGGTCAGGAACACCTGGTGGGTCTTCTCGTCGACGGTGAAGTCGCCCGGCTCGATGACACCCTCGCCGGTGCGCGGATCGGCTTCGCCGATCTGCTTTTTCATCAGCGGCACGACCTTGTTGATCTGCAGGTAGAGCGCCGTGTGGTCCTCGGCCTGACCGCTGATGATCAGCGGCGTGCGCGCCTCGTCGATCAGGATCGAGTCGACCTCGTCGACGATGGCGTAGTTCAAGCCGCGCTGCACCCGGTCGCCGGTCTCGTAGACCATGTTGTCGCGCAGGTAGTCGAAGCCGAACTCGTTGTTGGTGCCGTAGGTGACGTCGGCGGCATAAGCCGCCTGCTTGTCCTCGCGCGGCATCTGGGGCAGGTTGACGCCCACGCTCAGGCCCAGGAAGTTGTAGAGCCGGCCCATCCATTCGGCGTCGCGGCGCGCCAGGTAGTCGTTGACCGTCACCACGTGCACGCCGCGGCCGGACACCGCGTTCAGGTAGACCGGCAAGGTCGCCATCAAGGTCTTGCCTTCGCCGGTGCGCATTTCGGCGATCTTGCCGTCGTGCAGCGCCATGCCGCCGATCAGCTGGACGTCGAAGTGGCGCATCTTCAGCACGCGCTTGCTGCCCTCGCGCACCACCGCGAAGGCCTCGGGCAGCAGCCCGTCCAGCGATTCACCCTTGGCACAACGCCCGCGGAACTCCTGGGTCTTGCCGCGCAGTTCGTCATCGCTGAGCTTCTCGAATTGCGGCTCCAGGGCGTTGATCTTCTCCACCACACGCCGGTATTGCTTGAGGAGGCGATCGTTGCGACTGCCGAAAATCTGGGTGAGAAGCTTGGGCAACATGCGGATTGGTTCTTGGATGAAAAGAGCGGCCTGGACGGCCGCAGCGCGCTGCGCACCGGCCATCGGCCGCGGCGAGCGGCTCACGCCGCGAAACTCGCCAGATGCGGCTCGGGTCCGGTCAGAGTCAGCGCAGGTGAGGCCGTGCGCGCGGTTTTGCAAGCCAGGCCCCGGGGCCCGGCGGCTGCCACACGTGCGGCTGCTCCAAAAGCGTCGGAGTTTAGCACCGGGGGCAGAGCCCTCCTGTGCCGCCCTTCCGGCGCTCGGGGCCGGTCAGGGCGCGGCCTGCGAGGCCGCGCGACACGTCGGCGGCGAGCCGCTCAGGGCGCCGCCGGAGAGGCGCCGCCAGTGGCGCTTGCGACGGTTCGGCTGCGCGGCGAAGCCGCAGCGAGAGCGGCTGGGGCGCGGTGGGAGGAGCGCCCGCCGCCGGCCAGGAACTTGGCCGGGTCCTGGTGGACGCCGTTGAGCAGCACCTCGAAGTGCAGATGCGGACCGGTCGACCGGCCGGTCGAACCCACCTGGGCGATCACCTGGCCGCGCTTGACCAGATCACCCTGCGCCGCGATCAGCTTGGAGGCATGCGCATACCGGGTCACCAGGCCGTTGCCGTGGTCGAGGTCGATCAGGTTGCCGTACTGGGGGTGGTACTCGGAGCGCACCACGACGCCGCCGGCAGCCGCCATGATCGGGGCGCCGGAGTTGGCGGGGAAGTCCAGCCCGGTGTGCAGCGCCGAGCGGCCGGAGAACGGGTCGGAGCGGAAGCCGAAGCCCGAGCTGGTGTGACCGTCCACCGGCTTGGAGTTGGGCACCATCAGCGACTTCATCTGCTCTTCGAAGAGGCGCGACTCGATCATCGTGAAGACGTCGGCGCGCTGCGCGGAGACGTCGTCGAGCAGGTCGATGGCCCGATTGAGCTCGCTCAGCGACGGCTTGTCGCTCGGCACGAAGGGCCCGCCCTGGCCGGGCAGCTTGTCGGTCGCCTTGAGCGCCGCGGGTTTCAGTTCTTCAGGCCGAAGGTCCTCGGGCTTCAGGCCGGCGAGACCGGAGACCCGATCGCCAACCGCTTCCAGATGGATCAGCTTGGCCTGCATCTCGCCAACGCGCTGGGCCATGGCATCGAGGTTCTCGCGCATGAAGCGGTCGCGCTGCGCGAACTCGTCCTTGACCACCAGCTTGACCAGCGAGCTGACCACGGGCCAGCCGTCGCGGGCGGCCTTCAGGAAAATGAAGTGGTAGATCGCGCCGGAGAGCGCTAGCATCAGGCCGGCCAGAACGAAGAGCAGCAGTGCCATTTGCCACGGGCCGAGTTGCAAGACGCGGGTTCTTGCCAGCCGTCCGTGTGTGATCATGATCTGCATCCATACACTCCTGCCATGACGCAACGCGCGGACCGCACTCTCGCCATCCATGAGGCGCTCAGCCGGCATGCCGGACTGAAGCGGCTCCAGGATCTGATGCGCGAATCCAATGAACGCTTCGCGGTGGTCCGCCCTCTCTTGCCACCCGCCCTCGCCGCCCACGTCAAACCCGGGCCGGTCGATGAGCAGGGTTGGTCCCTGTTGGCCCCGAACGGGGCAGCCGCAGCGAAGCTGCGTCAGCTGCAGCCGCGCCTTGAAGAGGCGCTCCGGCAGCGTGGCTGGCAGGTTAGCGCGATACGGGTCAAGGTTCAATCCGGGTGAAGGTCCCAGGCGCAACCGCCGGTAACCCGTGAGTAAGCCTTCACGGAATCCGTGCAAAAGTGCTCGAAAAGTGGTCTCGACCTGGGAAAACGATGGTGCCGGCTATCTGACTCGAACAGATGACCTACCGCTTACAAGGCGGTTGCTCTACCAACTGAGCTAAGCCGGCGGATGCGGCCTGTGGAGGCCGCTGGCGCACGATTTTACTGGATGCGCTTTTTACTTGACGCGCTTGAGCGAGGGCCGTCCGCCGGTGGGCGGGGTGGGCGGCTCGGTCGGCGCTTCCTCGCTGCTGGCGGCGGGGCTGCGCTCTTCGGATGCCGGGGCCAGCTTCAGCCCCGGGGGCGGATCGCCGCGAAGCGCCGCCTCGGGTGCCGGCTCGCCGTCGCCGGCGGCCAGGTCCACCGCAGCGGTGTCCCCGGGCATTGGAAAAGCCATGCCCTGGCCGTTCTCACGCGCGTAGATCGCGATCACGTGGTCGACCGGCACCACGATGTCGCGCGGGACCCCGCCGAAGCGGGCCCGGAACTCGATGTACTCGTTGCCGAGCTGCAGGCCGCTGGTGGCATCGAAGCTGACATTGAGCACGATCTCGCTGTTCTTCACGTACTCCATGGGCACCTGCACCGACCGGTCGACGAACACCGCCAGGTAGGGGGTGTAGCCGTTGTCGGTACACCAGTCGTGCAAGGCACGGATCAGGTAGGGCCGGGTCGAGCTGCCCGCGGACCCGCCGGTCGATTGCAGATTGCTCATGTGGACGGAGATTTACTTGCGCATCACCTTCTCGGACGGCGTCAGCGCCTCGATATAGGCGGGCCGCGAGAAGATGCGCTCGGCGTACTTCAGCAACGGCGCAGCATTTTTCGACAGCTCGATGCCATAGTAGTCGAGGCGCCACAGCAGCGGAGCGATCGCCACGTCCAGCATGGAGAAATCCTCGCCGAGCATGTATTTGTTCTTCAAGAAGATCGGTGCCAGCTGGGTCAGGCGGTCGCGGATCTGCGAGCGGGCCTTCTCCATCTGCTTGTCGTTGGGCTTGATGCCGCGCGACTCCAGCACGTTCACGTGCGTGAACAGCTCCTTCTCGAAATTCAGCAGGAACAGGCGCACGCGAGCACGGGCCACCGGGTCGCCGGGCATCAGCTGCGGATGCGGGAAGCGCTCGTCGATGTACTCGTTGATGATGTTCGACTCGTACAGGATCAGGTCCCGCTCCACCAGGATCGGGACCTCGTTGTACGGGTTCATCAGCGCGATGTCTTCGGGCTTGGCGAACAGGTCCACGTCGCGGATCTCGAAGTCCATGCCCTTTTCGAACAGGACAAAGCGGCAACGATGGGAATACGGACAAGTAGTCCCGGAGTAAAGCACCATCATGATGGCGTGCTCCTTGAGGGGCGAGGTTGACTCAAAAACACAAACGGAGTGGGCGCTGGTCGCTCACCCACTCCGAGGGGCGCAGCGTCGCCGCGAAGGCGACGCTGCACCGGATCACTTCACGTCTTTCCAGTAGGCGGCGTTGAGGCGCCACGCGATCAAGGTGAAGAAGGCCAGGAAGATCAGCACCCACACGCCCAGGCGCACGCGGGTGTTCTGCTCCGGCTCGCCCATCCACTGCAGGAAGGCGACCAGGTCGGCAACGGCCGCGTCGTACTCCTGCTGCGTCATGGTGCCGGGGGTCAGCTGCTCGAAGCCGGCGAAGACGTGGTGGGTCTTGCTGGCATCGTGCGGGTCCTTTTCCTCGACGTACTTTGCAGCGCGCTGGCCCTGCAGCTCCCACAGCGGATTCGGCATGCCGACGTTGGGGAAGGCCAGGTTGTTCCAGCCGGTCGCCTTGGTTTCGTCGCGGTAGTAGGTGCGCAGGTAGGTATAGAGATAGTCGGCGCCGGTACCCATGCCCGAGGAGGCGCGCGAGCGCGCGATCACGGTCAGATCGGGTGGCGTCGCACCGAACCAGTCCTTGGCCTGCTTGGCGTCCATCGCCACCTTCATCGTCTCGCCCACCTTCTCGGTAGCGAACATGAGGTTGTTCTTGATCTGCTCTTCGGTCAGGCCGATGTCGCGCAGCCGGTTGTAGCGCATGAAGGCCGCCGAGTGGCAGTTCAGGCAGTAGTTGACGAACAGCTTGGCGCCGTTCTGCAGCGCCGCCATGTCGGTCACCCGGGACACCGGAAAGCGGTCCCAGGGGATGCCGCCTTCCGAGGCGCGTACACCGGTCACGCTGAAGGCCACGGCCATGCCGGCCAGCAGGGAGAGGATCAGTTTTTTCATCAGAAGTGGCTCCGGCGGGCTCAGTGGGCGACGTAGACGACGCGGTCGGGCACCGGCCTGAAGGTCCCGAGGCGGCTCCACCACGGCATCAGCAGGAAAAAGCCGAAGTAGAACAGCGTGCCGGCCTGCGCGATCAGCGTGCCGATCTCGGACGGCGGCTTGATGCCCAGGTAGCCCAGCACCAGGAAGTAGACGACAAAAACGCCGTACAGGTAGGTGTGCCACTGCGGGCGATAGCGGATCGACTTCACCGGGCTGCGGTCGAGCCAGGGCAGGAAAAACAGGATCACGACGGCGCCGCCCATCACCACGACACCCCAGAACTTGGCGTCGAAGACCTTGAGCAGGAACACCGCCGCCGCCGCCGCGACCAGGATCACCAGCTTGGCGGCGGGGCGGAAGCCGCCCTTGAGCACGCCCAGGATGGCGCCGATCGCGATCACGCCGCACAGCACGTTGACCATCGGGTCGGTGGTGGCACGCAGCATCGAGTAGAAGGGCGTGAAGTACCACACCGGGGCGATGTGCGACGGCGTCTTCAACGGATCGGCCGGGATGAAGTTGTTGTACTCCAGGAAGTAGCCGCCGGCCTCGGGAGCAAAGAAGATGATCCCGGTGAAGACGATCAGGAAGATCGACAGGCCGAAGATGTCGTGCACCGTGTAGTACGGGTGGAAGGGGATGCCGTCGAGCGGGCGGCCCTTGGCGTCCAGCTTGTCCTTGATCTCCACGCCGTCCGGATTGTTGGAGCCGACTTCGTGCAGCGCGATGATGTGAGCCACCACGAGGCCGATCAGCACCAGCGGGATCGCGATCACGTGGAAGCTGAAGAAGCGGTTCAGGGTCGCGTCCGACACGACATAGTCGCCGCGAATCAGCAGCGCCAGGTCCGGGCCGATGAAGGGCACGGCGGCGAACAGGTTCACGATCACCTGGGCGCCCCAGTAGGACATCTGACCCCAGGGCAGCAGGTAGCCGAAAAAGGCCTCCGCCATCAGACACAGGAAGATGCCGCAGCCGAAGATCCAGACCAGCTCACGCGGCTTGCGGTAGGACCCGTAGAGCAGTCCGCGGAACATGTGCAGGTAGACGACGACGAAAAAGGCCGAGGCCCCCGTCGAGTGCATGTAGCGGATCAGCCAGCCCCAGGGCACGTCGCGCATGATGTACTCGACCGAGGCGAACGCCAGGTTGGCGTCCGGCTTGTAGTGCATCACGAGGAAGATGCCGGTGACGATCTGGATGACCAGCACCACCAGCGCCAGCGAGCCGAAGATGTACCAGAAGTTGAAATTCTTGGGCGCGTAGTACTCGCCCACGTGCTCGTTGTAGAGCTTGCTCAGCGGGAATCGGTTGTCGATCCAGTTGAGCAGCTGTTGCGCGCCTGTGGCGCCTGCCGGAGCTTCTTTGAATTTAGCCATGGGGTGTCACCTCAAAGTACTGCGTGGGCTTCAGGCCTTCTTGTCCTCGCCGATCAACAGCTTGGTGTCGGAGAGGTACATGTGCGGCGGCACTTCGAGGTTGTCCGGCGCCGGCTTGTTCTTGAACACGCGGCCCGCCATGTCGAAGGTGGAGCCGTGGCAGGGGCACAGGAAGCCCCCCTGCCAGTCGTCCGGCAGCGAGGGTTGTGCGCCGGGGGCGAACTTGGCGCTCGGCGAGCAGCCGAGGTGCGAGCAGATGCCGACGCCGACGAAAATCTCGGGCTTGATCGAGCGGTGCTGGTTTTTCGCGTACTCGGGCGTCGGGTACTGGGTGCGGGCCGAAACCGGATCCGCAACCTGCGCCTCGGTCTGCTTGAGCGATTCCAACTGCTGAGGTGTGCGTTTGATGATCCAGACCGGTTTGCCGCGCCACTCGACGGTGGTCATCTCGCCCGGTTGGAGCGCGCTGATGTCGACCTCGACGGCGGCACCAGCGGCGCGTGCTTTCTCGGACGGCTGGAAGGTGCTGACGAAGGGAACGGCAGTGGCCACGCCACCGACGGCGCCCGCGCCACAGGCAATGGCCACCCAGGTCCGGCGGCCTTTGTCCACTTGCTGGTCACTCATGGGGATCCTCAGAAGCACTTCTACTGTTAGGGGCAACCCGTGATTGTAGCCGACTGCCTCCAGAGGAAACCAGCCCGAAACCGCCGCGCCTCCTGGGCCGGGACATCCTCGCCGTGGCCGAGCCAGACGGCCGGCCTCGGACATACTTCGGGTCCCCCTCGCCCGGCACGGGGGCACCCGCGCCGTTCGTTCCCCACTTGAGCACAGGAGTGCGCTACATGGCGTTCTTGAAAGAGTTCCGGGAGTTCGCCGTCAAGGGCAACGTGATTGACCTCGCGGTCGGCGTCATCATCGGCGGCGCCTTCAGCAAGATCGTCGATTCGCTGGTCAAGGACATCATCATGCCGGTGATCAGCCGACTCTTCGGCGGGCTTGACTTCTCCAACTACTTCATCCCGCTGGCGGGCCAGAGCGCGCCCACGCTGGCCGAGGCCCAGAAGGCCGGCGCCGTGTTCGCCTACGGCAACTTCATCACCGTGGCACTGAATTTCCTGATCCTCGCCTTCGTGATCTTCCTGATGGTCCAGCAGATCAACCGCCTCAAGCGCCGCCAGGAAGCCGCGCCACCGCCGGCCGCGCCGGCGCCGCCGCCCGAGGACGTCCTACTGCTGCGCGAGATTCGCGACGCGTTGAAAAAGTAATCAAACGTAAAAACTGGCCCGCAAGGACCGGTCGGGGCCGCCTGGCTGCCGATCTGTTCACACTCAGGCCCGGTCCGCCGTTTTGCCCGCCCTTCCGAGCGGGTTTTTCACGCGATACTTGTTACCTCTTGCGAACGCAGGTGTGATGAGCCCCCAAGACCCGCGCCTCCACACCGCCATGCAATCGGCGGTGCAGAAGATCCTGTCCACGGTTTCCGCCACCTCGGCCCGGGTGGTGGACGCCATGGGCATGCTGGCGCTCGCGGCCAAGAGCAATTCTGAACGCCAGGGCTACATGACGGCCCAGTTCGACCTGCAGCGCTCGCTGCCCGTCTTCAACATGACCTTCTCGACGGTTCTCAACGAGAAGGTGGCGCAGGAACTCAACCCACGGCTGACGGCTCGCCTGTCGGGCCAAGCGACCAACTGGGCGGCGCTCAGCCTGGTCGGCGACAGCGAGGTCGAGGAGCAGGTCACGGCGCACCGGCTGGCGCTCGCCATTGCGCACGCTTGCGAGTGGGAACTGCGCGAGCTGGACGCCTACATGGGCTCGCTGCTGGGACTCGAACGCGCCGATCCGGAGCGCAACCCGGTGCGGCCGGAGGTGCTCGGCAAGGCACTGTTCCGCGCCATCGAGACCGCCTCGCCCGACGCGGCGGTGCGCAAGACGCTCGCCGGGGAACTGGGCCACGGCCTGGCCAAGGCCATGCGCAGCTGCTATGGCGAGATCGTCAGCGACTTCAGCGCCCGCGGCATCCAGCCGGCAGGGCTGACGGTGCGCGGCCGCTTCGGCATGGCCCCCCACCTGCCTGCCGGGGCACCCCACCCCACGCCGCCGACGGCGCCGGGCGCAGCGACGGCAGACGCCGTGCGGGCGCTCAGCGCGATGTTCGGCATGGCCCCGCCGGTCGAGCCGGCTCCGACCATGCCGGCCGGTTTCCGAGCGAGCAGCGGCAACAGCCGCGGCAGCGTCATGGGCGACGGCGGCTCGGCCTTCGGCAGCGGTTTCGGCCCGTCCACGCGCAGCAGCGCAACGGCTTTCGGCGCCCCCCGGTCGACCGCCACGCAGGCGGTGAGTGACGCCCAGATGGTGGAGCTGATCCGCCGGCTCGCCTTCCTCGCCAGCGCACCCAGCGAGCTCGACCCGCGCACCCACTGGGCCGGCACCGGCTCGACCCCTTTGACGACGGGCTCGGGAGCCGGCCTGGGCTCGAGCGCGAGCGCCGGCGGCACCGGCCTGAATGGCCTGATGGCGGTCAACCTGATCCGCACGCACCGCGAAGAGCTGATGAAAGCCTCCGGCGGGGCGCTGGATCACATGGTGATCGACATCGTCGCCTCGCTGTTCGACCAGATCCTGTCGGACAACAAGGTGCCGCCCCAGATGGCGCGCCAGATCGCCCGGCTGCAGCTGCCGGTGCTGCGCGTCGCGCTGAAGGACGTGCAGTTCTTCTCCTCGCGCAGCCACCCGGTACGCCGTTTCGTCAACCGCATGGCCTCGATCGCCTGCGCCTTCGAGGACTTCTCGGAAGGGCCCGGCCGGCGTTTCCTGGACCTGGTGCGCGAGCTGGTGCAGCAAGTGGTCGAGGGCGACTTCGACCAGATGGAGCTCTACGAGGCACAGCTGCGCGTGCTGGAGAGTTTCGTCCAGGAACAGACGCGCACCGAGGTCGAGGCACATGCCGAGGCGGTGCAACTGCTGGTCCACAAGGAAACCCAGCTGCGCATCCATGCGCGCTACCAGCAGCAGGTGCAGGCCCTGCTGCTGCCGCTGGCGCTGCCCGAGTTCCTGCGCGACTTCCTGCACCGCGTCTGGAGCCAGGTGCAGGTCGAGGCGGCGTTGCGGCACGGGCCCGAGGCCGAGGCCACCGAGCGGCTGCGCCACGCCACGCGAGAACTGATCCTCAGTGTGCAGCCCAAGAGCACCCCGGCCGACCGCAAGCAGTTCATCCTGGCCCTGCCCCAGCTGATGAAAACCCTCAATGAGGGGCTGGCACTGATCCAGTGGCCCGAGGCCAGCAAGAAGGCGTTTTTCGGCGAGCTGCTGCCCTGCCATGCGCAGTCGCTCAAGGGCCAGGCGCCGACCGACTTCCAGCTGCGTCAGCTGGAGGTGCACCTGCAGGCGCTGGAGCGCCAGCCGCTGCCGACGCCCGAGCAACTCGACCAGCTCTCGGCGCCAACCGCGCTGCCGGAGACCGACACCACCTTTTCGCACGACGAGGCGCGCCAGCTGGGTTTCGTCGAGGAAACCTCGATCGACTGGAATGGTGCGGTCGACATCGACCTGGGCAGCCTGGACGGCGGGCCGAGCAGCGACCTCGACATCAACCTCGACGGCCTGGGCCCCGAGCTGGCGCCGGAAACGCCGACGCGTGGCGCCCCGCTGGCGCAGTGCGTGCAGGCCGGCATCGCCTACCAGATGCACACCGAGGAGGGCTGGACCAAGGTGCGCCTCAACTGGGTCAGCCCAGGCCGCAGCTTCTTCATCTTCAGCCAGGGCAAGAAGCACCAGAAGATCATCTCGATGACGGGCCGCATGCTGGCCCGGCTGTGCGAGACCGGGCGCTTCAAGGCCTTCGAGCAGGCCTACCTGATCGAGCGCGCCGTCGCGCGCGCCCGCAAACAGCTGGCCGAGCTGTCGGTCAACAGCCGCAGCTGAGCGGCACCGAGCTCAGGCGGCGGCTGCCAGGCGGCGCGCCATCTCGATCGCGGACACCAGGCTGGACGGGTCGGCGCGGCCGCTGCCGGCCAGGTCGAAGGCGGTGCCGTGGTCGGGGCTGGTGCGGATGAAAGGCAGCCCGAGGGTGACGTTGACGCCGCGCTCCACGCCGAGGTACTTGACCGGAATCAGGCCCTGGTCGTGGTACATCGCGACCACCACGTCGAACTCGCCGGGATGGTCCAGGGTGTTGCGCGCGCGCATGAACACGGTGTCGGGCGCATAGGGGCCGCTGGCCGCGATGCCTTCGGCGCACGCCGCCTCGATGGCCGGCCCGATCACACGCAGCTCCTCGTCGCCGAACAGCCCGCCCTCGCCTGCGTGCGGGTTGAGGCCGGCAACCGCGATACGCGGCGCCGGCTGGCCCCACAGGCGGGCGCTGCGATGCACGATGCGCAAGGTCTGGAGCACGTTGTCGAAATCGACGCGCTCGATTGCCTGGCGCAGCGACATGTGGATGGTCACCAGCACGGTCTTCAGCTCGTCGTTGGCCAGCATCATGCGCACCGGCGGCCCCTCGGGGCCGTTGGCGTAGGCCTGCAGCATCTCGGTGTGGCCGGGAAAGGCGATGCCTGCAGCCGAGAGCGCTTCCTTGTGGATCGGTGCCGTGACCAGCGCCGCCACCTGCCCCGCCAGCGCCAGCTCGCAGGCGCGCCGGATGCAGTCGTGCGCGGCGGCGCCGGCGCGCGCGTCGATCTGTCCCTGCGGCAGAGAATCCGGCAATTGCACCACCGGCAGCACGCCAATGCAGCCGGGCGGCAGGGCGAGGGCATCGGCGGGGCGCTCGATCACCGCCACAGCCTGCAGCCCGCCGGTCTGGCGCACCGCGCGGCGCATCACGTCGACGTCGCCCAGCACGAAGGCACCGGCCGCGGCCTCGCCCCGGAAGGCCATCGCGATGATCTCGGGGCCGATGCCGCACGCATCACCCATCGTGATCGCCAGCGGGGCCTTGCCGGATGGCGCTTCTCGGTGGGGGGTCATTGGCTAAGCTCCGCGCTTCGCAAGCAGGAGGTCGACACTGGAGGTCTCATGCCGGGTTCTCCACCTCGATGTAGCGGTGCACCAGGCCGAAGCGTTCGGCCACGTGCGCCGCCAGTGCGGGCGCGCCATAACGCTCGGTCGCGTGGTGGCCGCAGGCCAGGAAGGCAACGCCGGTCTCCCGCGCGTAGTGGGCCTGGGGCTCGGAGATCTCGCCGGTGAGGAAGGCATCGGCCCCGGCGGCAATGGCGGCTTCGAAATAGCCCTGAGCACCGCCGGTGCACCAGGCGACGGTGCGGATCGGCCGCCCGTCGCCCTCGACCACCACCGGCGCGCGACCCAGCCGGCCCTGCACCAGAACAGCCAGCTGCGCCAGGGTCAGCGGCTGCGCCGGGCTGCCCAGCCAGCCCAGGTCCTGCTCGCCGAAGCGCGGCGCCAGCGGCGCGAAACCGAGCTCGCGGGCCAGCCGGGCGTTGTTGCCGAACTCGGGGTGGGCGTCCAGCGGCAGGTGGTAGGCGAACAGGTTGATGTCGTGCGCCAGCAGGCGTTGCAGGCGCTGTTTCATCCAGCCGACCACGCGGCCGTCCTGCCCGCGCCAGAACAGGCCATGGTGCACCAGCACCGCGTCGGCCTTGGCCTCGACGGCCGCCTCGATCAGCGCAAGGCTGGCGGTGACGCCGCTGACCAGGGTGCGGATCTGCGCCCGGCCCTCGACTTGCAGGCCGTTCGGCCCATAATCCCGAAAACGATCCACCTCCAGCAGACCTTTCAGGTACGAGTTCATTTCATCGCGGTGGGTCATCAAGAACGTCCTATGCGCAATACCTGGCTGATTTTCTCGCAAGCGGTCACCGTCGCCGTGGCCGCGCTGTTCGTGGTCGCAACACTCAAGCCCGAGTGGCTGCAGCGCAGCCCGACCGGCGTGGTGCCCACGATCTCGGTGACCGAGGCCCCGCCGGCCATGGGCCCCAAGGCGCCCGGCAGCTACTCCGGCGCGGCCAAGCGGGCGGCGCCGGCGGTGGTGAACATCGCCACCAGCAAGGCCCCTGCCCGCAACCCTCAGGCCGAGGATCCGTGGTTCCGCTTTTTCTTCGGGGACCAGGGCGGCAACCCCCAGCCGCAGGTGGGCCTGGGCTCGGGCGTGATCGTCTCGCCCCAGGGTTATGTGCTGACCAACAACCACGTGATCGAAGGCGCCGACGACATCGAGGTCATGCTCAGCGACGGGCGCAAGGCCCACGCCAAGGTGGTGGGCACCGACCCCGAAACCGACCTCGCGGTGCTCAGGCTCACGCTCGACAAGCTGCCGGCCATCACCTTCGGAGACTCCGATTCGCTCGAGGTCGGCGACGTGGTGCTGGCCATTGGCAATCCCTTCGGTGTCGGCCAGACGGTCACGGCCGGTATCGTCAGCGCGCTGGGCCGCAACCAGCTCGGCATCAACACCTTCGAGAACTTCATCCAGACCGACGCGGCCATCAACCCGGGCAACTCCGGCGGCGCGCTGGTCGACGCGGGCGGCAGCCTGATGGGCATCAACACCGCGATCTATTCGCGCTCGGGCGGCAACATGGGCATCGGTTTCGCCATCCCCGCCTCCACCGCGCGCCAGGTGATGGAAAGCCTGATCAAGGACGGCCAGGTCACGCGCGGCTGGATCGGCGTCGAGCCGCAGGACCTGACGCCCGAGATGGCCGAGACCTTCAACCTGCCGGTCAAGGAAGGCGTGCTGATCACCGGCGTGCTGCAAGGCGGGCCGGCCCAGCAGGCCGGCGTGCGGCCGGGCGACGTGGTCATCTCGGTGGCCGGCAAGGAGGTCACCAGCACCGTGCAACTGCTCAACGCGGTGGCCGACCTCAAGCCCGAGACCGATGCCCCCATCGAACTGCACCGCGGCGACCACAAGCTGGAGGTGAAGGTCAAGGTGGCCCAGCGGCCGCGTGTCTCGCGGCGCGCACCGGACCAGCGCTGATCGGGCCGCCCCCGCGTTGGCCGCGGCCGGCGTGACGCCGGCGCCGCCTCAGTGCGCCGTATCGTTCTCGGCGTCGGGCGCCTGGGTGTGCTTGATGAACACCTGCGCCGCCCAGATGCCCAACTCGTAGAGCAGGCACATCGGCACCGCCAGCGCCAGCTGCGAAATCACGTCCGGTGGCGTGACCACCGCGGCGATCACGAAAGCCAGCACGATGAAGTAGCTGCGGAAGGCCTTCAGCTTCTCGACGCTCACCATGCCGAGGCGCGCCAGCACCACCACCACGATGGGCACCTCGAAGGCCAGGCCGAAGGCGATGAACATGGTCAGCACGAAACTGAGGTAGGCCTCGATGTCGGGCGCGGCCGTGATGCTCTTGGGCGCAAAGCTCTGGATGAACTTGAAGACCTGCCCGAAGACGAAAAAGTAGCAGAAGCCGACGCCGACGAGGAACAGCAGCGTGCTGGAGATCACCAGCGGCAGCACCAGCTTCTTCTCGTGGGTGTAGAGGCCGGGCGCGACGAAGGCCCAGACTTGGTAGAGCACCACGGGCAGCGCGATCAGGAAGGCCGCCATCAAGGTGATCTTGAGCGGCACGATAAAGGGCGAGATGACATTGGTCGCGATCAGGGTCGCGCCCTCCGGCAGGTTCGCCACCAGTGGTGCGGCCAGCAGGTCGTAGAGCTGGCCGGGGCCGGGCCAGATCGCCAGCACACCGAAAACCACCGCGATGGCGAGGACCGCCCGGATCAGGCGGTCGCGCAACTCCACCAGGTGGGAGACGAACGGCTGCTCGGTACCGTCCAGTTCATCGGGACGGTCATTGTTGGAATTGGGGCTCACGAACGGGCTTTCGGCGGGCGGAAGCGCGCGACACGCGCGGCGCCGGATTGGGCGCGGGTGCGCACGCCGTGGCGCTGCTTGTACCACTGCGGCACCGCGCCGCGCTTGAGGCGCCAGTTTTTCTTCGGATGCTGGTATTGAGGCGGCGGCGGCTCCCAGCCGCCGTGCGCAGGCGTTGCGTCGGCAGCCGGGGTGTCGCCCCAGGCCTGTTCGAGGTCGCTGCGGGCCTGGCCCATCTCCTGCGACACCGTCTGTTCGACGTTGCGCGCGGCATCCTCGAACTCGGTTTTCATCTTCTTGAGCTCCTCGAGTTCGATGGAGCGGTTGACCTCCGCCTTCACGTCGGCCACATAACGCTGCGCCTTGCCCAGCAGGTGGCCAACCGTGCGCGCGACGCGCGGCAGGCGCTCGGGCCCGATCACGATCAGCGCGACCGCGCCGATCAGGGCCAACTTGTCGAAACCGAGGTCAATCATGAGGGGGACGGCGGGGCGGCAGGGTCAGCGCGACGGCACAGGCGTCCGCCCGCGGGTCTGGAGGTGTCAGGACTTGGTCTTGGCTTCAACGTCGATGGTCGGCTTCTCGGCCGACTTGTCGGCGGTGACCTGCTGCGTCGGCGCGGCCGGGTCGGCGGCCGAGCCGTCGCGCATGCCTTCCTTGAAGCCCTTGACGGCGCCACCCAGGTCGGAGCCGATGTTCTTGAGCTTTTTGGTGCCGAACACCAGCACGATGATCAACAGCACAATCAACCAGTGCCAGATGCTGAAGGAACCCATGATGTTCTCCTAACGACAGAGTCGAATTTTACGTTGAGGCGATTCAGCCGATTCTCCAGGGCCGCGGACCGCCCATGACGTGGACGTGGAGGTGGAACACCTCCTGTCCGCCGTCGGCACCGGTGTTGACCACGGTGCGGAAACCGTTCGCGGCGCCCTGCTCGCGCGCCAGCCGGGGCGCGAGCCCCAGCATGCGGCCCAGCAGCGCCTCGTGTTCGCTGCGCACATCCTCCAAGGAGGCCAGGTGCAGCTTGGGAATGATGAGGAAATGCACCGGCGCATGCGGCCGGATGTCGTTGAAAGCCAGCAGCTCCTCGTCTTCGTAGACTTTCTGGGCCGGAATCTGGCCGGCGACGATCTTGCAGAAGATGCAGTTCGGGTCGTGCGTCATGACATCGGGGTGCGACAGGGTGGCTGCGAAGCGGCCGGGGCGGTGAGACCCCGGTCAGGACTGGATCGGGCGGTTGGCGTTGAGGTTGATCCAGCCGCGCACGATACGGTAGAGGAACCAGATGGAAATCAGCGCCCAGGCGACCATGCCGGGGAGGAAAAACAGGAACCACAGCGGAAACGTCACGCCGTAGAGCACCATGGCCCAGACGACCGAGCGGATGCGCCAGCGGAAGTGCGACTCCTGCCAGCTGCCGGCGGCGTCGTCCTTCTTGACCAGGTCGAGGACGAAGGCGATCAGCAGCAGGACCACGCTGGCCTGTACGCCGGGCACCACGGCGCCGACCGCGACGATGCTGTGCAGCAGGTAGCTGACGACACCGATACTCTTCAGCGATCGTTCACGTTCGACGGAATCAATGGGGTCGGTCATCATGATGCCACTCCTGACAATGCGGATGTGCGCGCTCGCCGCCCGGCGCCGGGCTCAGCCCTTGCGCGAGGCGAACTCCTGCAGTCCCGACAGGCCCTCGCGCCGCTCCAGCTCGGCCAGCACCTCGGCCGGGCCCAGCCCGAATTGCGCCAGCGCGACCAGCGAGTGGAACCACAGGTCGGCGACCTCGTAGACGATTTTCGCGCGGTCGCCGTCCTTGGCCGCGATCACCGTCTCGGTCGCCTCTTCGCCGACCTTCTTCAGGATGGTGTCGGTCCCCTTGTGGAACAGCCGCGCGACGTAGGAACTCTCCGGGTCGCCGCCCTTGCGCGACTCGATCACCGCGGCCAGGCGCTCCAAAGTCTGGTTGGACGTCATGCCGCTCATTTGTAGATGCGCTCCGGGTCTTTCAAGACAGGGTCGACCTCCTGCCACTGCCCGTCGCGCCAGACCCTGAAGAAGCAGGAATGGCGGCCGGTGTGGCAGGCGATGCCGGGATCGTGTCCCAACTGCTCGACCTTGAGCAGCACCACGTCGGCATCGCAGTCCAGGCGCATCTCGTGCACCTTCTGGATATGGCCCGACTCCTCGCCCTTGTGCCACAGGCGCTGGCGCGAGCGGCTCCAGTACACGGCCTGGCCCAGTTCGGCGGTGCGTGCCAGCGCTTCACGGTTCATGAAGGCGAACATCAGCACGTCCTGGCTGCCCACTTCCTGCGCAATCACGGGCACCAGACCCTGCTCGTCCCACTTCACTTGATCCAGCCAATTCATCCTGGCAGTGTAGCGCCGGCTTGTGACGAAACCGTCATGAGCCGGTGGCCGGGCCGCCGGACGGCGGCTCAGTGCCGCACCGGGATACCGCGCTCGGCCATCAGGGCCTTGGCCTGGCCCACCGTGTATTCGCCGTAGTGGAAGATGCTGGCAGCCAGCACGGCGTCGGCCCGGCCTTGCTGGATGCCCTGGGCAAGGTGGTCCAGGTTGCCGACGCCGCCCGAGGCGATCACCGGCACCGGCACTGCGTCGCTGACCGCGCGCGTGAGCGCCAGGTCGAAACCGCTCTTGGTGCCGTCGCGGTCCATGCTGGTCAGCAGGATCTCGCCGGCGCCGTGCTCGGCCATGCGGCGAGCCCATTCGACCGCGTCCAGCCCGGTGTTCTTGCGCCCGCCGTGGGTGTAGACGTCCCAGCCGCCACCCGGGCGGGCCTTGGCGTCGATCGCCACCACGATGGCCTGGGCGCCGTACTTGCGCGAGGCCTCGCGGATCACCTCCGGGTTGGCGACCGCCGCCGAGTTGAAGCTCACCTTGTCGGCGCCGGCGTTGAGCAGGCGGCGCACGTCGTCCACGCTGCGGACCCCGCCGCCCACCGTCAGCGGGATGAACACCTGGCTGGCCACCGCCTCGATGATGGGCAGGATCAGATCGCGCCCGTCGCTGGTGGCGGTGATGTCGAGGAAGGTGAGTTCGTCGGCGCCCTGCTCGTTGTAGCGGGCCGCGATCTCGATCGGGTCGCCGGCGTCGCGCAGTTCGACGAAGTTGACGCCCTTGACGACACGGCCGCCGGTGACGTCGAGGCAGGGGATGATGCGTTTGGCAAGCATGGCTGAGTCCGGAAAGGAGAGCGCAAAGGCGGCGGCGCGAGCCCGGTTCCGGGCGCCGGGGCCACCCAGCCCCGGCGGCTCACACGCCGCCGTTGAGTTCGTCGGCGAGCTTCTGGGCCGCGGTGAAGTCGAGGTCGCCGGTGTAGATGGCGCGTCCACAGATCACCCCTTCCACCCCTTCGCTTTGGACGGCACACAGTTTCTCGATATCGGACAGGTTGCTGAGACCGCCCGACGCAATCACCGGGATGGTGAGCGCCTGGGCCAGCTTGACCGTGGCATCGATGTTGATGCCGGTCAGCATGCCGTCGCGACCGATGTCGGTGTAGATCACACCCTCGACCCCATAGTCCTCGAACTTGCGGGCCAGGTCGACCACCTCGTGCCCGGACAGCTTGGACCAGCCGTCGGTCGCCACCTTGCCGTCCTTGGCATCGAGGCCGACGATGATGTGGCCGCCGAAGGCGGTGCAGGCGTCCTGCAGGAAGCCGGGGTTCTTCACCGCCGCGGTGCCGATGATCACGTAGCTGAGGCCGTCGTCGAGGTAACGCTCGACGGTGTCGAGGTCCCGGATGCCGCCGCCCAGCTGTACCGGGATCTCGTCACCCACCTCGGCCAGGATGCTGCGGATCGCGGCCTCGTTGACGGGCTTGCCCGCGAAGGCGCCGTTGAGGTCCACGAGGTGCAGGCGGCGGGCCCCGGCCTCGACCCAGCGCCGGGCGATGGCGGCCGGGTCTTCACCGAAGGTGGTGGAGTCGTTCATGTCGCCTTGTTTGAGGCGCACGCACTTGCCGTCTTTCAGGTCGATGGCAGGGATCAGCAACATAGCCGAAGCTTGTGGAGTAGGGAGAAGAGGATAGGGACGGAGAAGAGAGGGGGTGCAGCCGTCAAGGCTTCCAGGTCAGGAAGTTGCGGTACAGGGCGAGGCCGTGGTCTGCGCTCTTCTCCGGGTGGAACTGCGTGGCGAAAATATTATCCCGTGCCACAGCACAGGTAAAGCGGGCGCCGTACTCGGTTTCCCCGGTGCTGTGGTGCGGATGCTGCGTGCGAACATAAAAGCTGTGCACGAAATAGAACCAGGCGCCGTCCGGCACGCCGTCCCACATCGCATGCGGGTGGGCCTGGAACACCCGGTTCCATCCCATTTGCGGGACTTTGTAGCGGCTGCCGTCGGGCTGGACCTGTCCGTCGAGCTGGAAGCGCAGCACCTCGCCCGGGATCAGACCCAGGCCTTCGGTGGGCCCCTCCTCGCTGCGGTCCAGCAGCATCTGCATGCCGACGCACACACCCATCAGCGGCTTGTTCGCGGCAGCGTGCAGCACGGCGTCCTGCAGGCCCGAGCGGCGCAGCTCGGCCATGCAGTCGGGCATCGCGCCCTGGCCCGGCAGCACCACCCGCTCGGCCGCATAGACGTCCTCGGGGGAGGAGGTGACGTGCACCTCCACGCCCGAGCCCCGGGCCACATGGAGCACGGCCTGCGACACCGAGCGCAGGTTGCCCATTCCATAGTCGACCACGGCAACTGTCGGCATGGCTTAGAGGGATCCTTTGGTGGAGGGGATGATGCCCGTCATGCGGGGGTCGAGTTCGAGGGCCATGCGCAGAGCGCGCGCAAACGCCTTGAACACCGTTTCGCACTGGTGATGGGCATTCTCGCCACGCAGGTTGTCGATGTGAAGCGTCACCAGCGCATGATTGGCGAAACCCTGGAAGAACTCATAGGCCAGCTGTGTGTCAAACGCACCAATCATGCCGGCCTTGAAGGGCACGTGCATGCTCAGCCCGGGGCGGCCGGAGAAGTCGATCACGACACGCGACAGCGCCTCGTCGAGCGGCACGTAGGCATGGCCATAGCGACGCAGGCCCTTCTTGTCGCCGACTGCCTTCGCGACCGCCTGGCCCAGCGTGATGCCGACGTCCTCGACGGTGTGGTGGCCGTCGATGTGCAGGTCGCCCTTGGCGGCTATCTCCAGATCGATCAGGCCGTGGCGGGCGATCTGGTCCAGCATGTGGTCGAAAAAGCCGATGCCGGTCGACAGGCTGGCCTTGCCGGTCCCGTCGAGATTGACGGCCACGCGGATCTGGGTCTCGGCGGTGTGGCGCGTGACCTCGGCCACGCGATCGGGTTGGGGTGTCGTGCTCATTGCAGGCTCTCGCGCAGGGCGGCGATCATCAAGTCGTTTTCTTCCGGGGTGCCCACGGTCAGGCGCATGCAGCCGGCCAGCACCGGGTTGCGATTGACCTTCTTCACAAGCACCTTGCGGGCCAGCAGGTGCTGGAAGCTGCGCTCCACGTCGGGCAGGCGCACCAGCACCATGTTGGCCTCGCTCGGGAACGGCTGCACGCCCGGCATCGCACGCAGCGCCGCGATCAGCCGCTCGCGCTCGGCGCGCAGCACCGCCGCCTGGCGGGCGAACTCCGGCTCGTGCTCAATCGCGAACAGCGCCGCCTCGCAATCCAGCACGCTGACGTTGTAGGGCGGGCGCACCTTGTCGATTTGCTCGATCAGCGCCTTGCGCCCCATCATGTAGCCGATGCGGGCGCCGGCCAGGCCGAACTTGCTCATCGTGCGCATCAGGATGACGTGCTGGTGGCGCGCCAGCCGGTCGATGTAGCTGCGGCTGGAAAAGGGCTGGTAGGCCTCGTCGATCACCACCAGGCCGGGCGCGGCCTCGACGATGCGCTCGATGGTGGCGTCGTCGAACAGGTTGCCGGTCGGGTTGTTCGGGTAGGCGATGTAAACCAGGGCCGGGCGGTGCTCGACCAGTGCGGCCAGCATGGCCGGCCCGTCGAGATCGAAGGTGTCGGGCCGCAGCGGTACGCCGACGTACTTCAGCCCGTGCAGCTGCGCCGAGACCGCGTACATCACGAAGCCGGGCTCCGGCGTGAGCAGCGTCGCGCCGGGCTTGGCGCAGGCGACCGCCAGCATCGAGATCAGCTCGTCCGAGCCGTTGCCCAGCATCAGCGAATAGCCCTCGGGCACCTGGGCGTGACGCGTCAGCGCCTCGCGCAATTCGGCGGCGCAGTCGTCGGGGTAGCGGTTCAAGGGCGCGCGCCCCAGCCGCTCGCCCAGCTTGCGCTGCAATTCCAGCGGCAGCGCGAAGGGGTTTTCCATCGCGTCGAGCTTGACCATGCCCGTGCTGGGCTGCACCACGTAGGTGTGCATCGCGCGCACGTCCTCGCGCAGGCAGGACTGCAGGCGTTGTTCCAGGCTGATGACGGCCATCTCAGGCTCCCTTCTTGTCGATGTCGGACAGGCGCAGCTCGGCAGCGCGCGCGTGCGCCTGCAGGCCTTCGCCGTAGGCCAGTTCGGCGGCGATGCCGCCCAGCGTGCGGGCCCCAGCCTCGCTCACCTCGATCAGGCTGGACCGTTTCTGGAAGTCGTAGACGCCCAGCGGGGACGAGAAGCGACACGTGCCGGAGGTCGGCAGCACATGGTTCGGACCGGCGCAGTAGTCGCCCAGCGACTCGCTGGTGTAGGCACCCAGGAAAATCGCGCCGGCATGCCGCAGCAGCGGCTCCCAGCGTTGCGGCTCGCGCGAAGACACCTCCAGGTGTTCGGGCGCGATGCGGTTGCTGATCTCGCAGGCCTCTTCCATGCTGCGGGTGTGGATCAGCGCGCCGCGGCCTTCCAGGGACGCACGGATCACCTCCCGCCTCGGCATCTCGGGCAGCAGGCGTTCGATCTCGAGGCGCACTTTTTCGATATACGCCGCATCCGGAGACAGCAGGATGCTCTGCGCCAGCTCGTCGTGCTCGGCCTGGCTGAAGAGGTCCATCGCGACCCAGTCCGGCGGCGTGCTGCCGTCGGCCAGCACCAGGATCTCGCTCGGCCCGGCAATCATGTCGATGCCCACGCTGCCGAAGACATGCTTCTTGGCACTCGCGACATAGGCATTGCCCGGGCCGGTGATCTTGTCGACCTTGGGCACGGTGGCGGTGCCGTAGGCCAACGCCGCCACCGCCTGCGCACCGCCGATCGTGAAGACACGGCTCACGCCGGCCACCGCAGCGGCCGCCAGCACCAAGGGGTTTTTCTCGCCGCGCGGGGTGGGCACCACCATGACAATCTCGCCGACACCCGCGACGCGGGCCGGGATCACGTTCATCAGCACGCTGGACGGGTAGGCGGCCTTGCCGCCCGGCACGTAGACGCCGACACGGTCCAGCGGCGTCACCTTCTGCCCCAGCAGGGTACCGTCCTCGTCACGGTAGCTCCAGGAACGGCCGCAGGCTTCCAGCTGGCGCTCGTGGTAGAGGCGCACGCGGCGCGCCGCCGCCTCCAGCGCCTGGCGCTGGGCCGGGGTGATCTTCTGCAGCGCGGCCTGCAGCTCGGCCTGACCCAGCTCCAGCGCGGCGACCGATGTCGCCCCGAGTGCATCGAAGCGGTTGGTGTACTCCAACACCGCCGCATCACCGCGCGAGCGCACGTCGGCCAGGATCTCGGCGACGCGCTGCTCGATCGCATGATCCGTCTCGGCCGCCCAATGCAGCGCGCGATGGAATTCGGCTTCGAAGTCCGGCGCGGTGGTGGCGAGTTGACGGATCTGCACCTTCATGGGGTTCACCTCTGTGGGATGGCGTTGGAAAAAACGTCGATGAGTCGGCGGATCGGCTCGCGCTTGAGCTTGAGCGCCGCCTGGTTGACGACGAGGCGCGAGGAGATCTCCATGATCTTCTCGACCTCGACGAGCTGATTGGCCTTGAGCGTGCTGCCGGTGGAGACCAGGTCGACGATGGCGTCGGCCAGGCCCGTCAGCGGCGCCAGCTCCATCGAGCCGTAGAGCTTGATCAGGTCCACGTGCACGCCCTTGTCGGCGAAGTGCTGGCGCGCCACGTTGGTGTACTTGGTGGCGATGCGCAGGCGTGAGCCCTGCTTCACCGCCGCCGCGTAGTCGAAGTCGGCGCGCGCCGCGACGCTCATGCGGCACTTGGCGATGCGCAGGTCCAGCGGCTGGTACAGGCCCTGGCCGCCGTGCTCGATCAGCACGTCCTTGCCGGCCACGCCGAGGTCGGCACCGCCATGCTGCACATAGGTCGGCACGTCGGTGGCGCGCACCAGCACGACACGCACGTCGTCCCGGTTGGTCGCCAGGATGAGCTTGCGCGAGGTCTCGGGATCTTCGGTGACCTCGATGCCGGCGGCCTTCAGCAGCGGCAGGGTCTCTTCGAAGATGCGTCCTTTGGACAGGGCTAGAGTGATCATTTACTTGACGCGCTCGATGTCTGCGCCGATGCCGCGCAGCTTGGCTTCCATCTGGTCGTAGCCGCGGTCCAGGTGGTAGATGCGGTCCACCACCGTCTCGCCCTCGGCGACCAGCCCGGCGATCACGAGGCTGGCCGAGGCCCGCAGGTCGGTCGCCATCACGGTGGCGCCCGAGAGCCGCTCGACCCCCTGCACCAGCGCCGTGTGGCCGTCGACCTCGATGCGCGCACCCAGGCGCACCAGCTCGTTGACGTGCATGAAGCGGTTCTCGAAGATGGTCTCGGTGACCTTGGACGGGCCCTCGGCGACGCAGTTGAGCGCCATGAACTGGGCCTGCATGTCGGTCGGGAAAGCCGGGTACTCGCTGGTGCGGAAGGACACCGCCTTCATGCGGCCGTCGCCGCGCACGCGCAGGAAACCCTGCCCCGCCTCGATGACGGCGCCGGCTTCACGCAGCTTCTCGATCACTGCGTCGAGGTGATCGGCCCGCGCCTGGCGAAGCACCACGTCGCCGCCGGCCGCCGCGACCGCGCACAGGAAGGTGCCGGTCTCGATGCGGTCGGGGATGATCTGGTGCGTCGCACCGCGCAGCGACGCCACACCCTGGATGCGGATGCGGCTGGTGCCGTGGCCTTCGATCTTCGCGCCCATCGCGATGAGCATTTCCGCCAGGTCGGGGATCTCGGGCTCCTGGGCCGCGTTCTCCAGCACCGTCTCGCCTTCGGCCAGCGCGGCCGCCATCAGCAGGTTCTCGGTCCCGGTGACGGTCACCATGTCGGTGGTGATGCGGGCGCCCTTGAGGCGGGAGGCCTTCGCGACGATGTAGCCGTGCTCGACCTTGATGTCGGCGCCCATCGCCTGTAGCCCCTTGATGTGCTGGTCCACCGGCCGCGAGCCGATCGCGCAGCCGCCCGGCAGCGACACCCGGGCCCGGCCGAAACGCGCCAGCAGCGGGCCCAGCACCAGGATGGAGGCGCGCATGGTCTTGACCAGGTCGTAGGGCGCCTCGGGTGTGTCGAGCCGGCCGGCGTCGAGCACCACCTCGTCCGGCCTTGCCTCGGAACGCTCGGCGACCACGCCCATGTTACGCAGCAGCTTCAGCGTGGTGCTGACGTCCTGCAGGCGCGGCACCTTGCGCAAGGTGACCGGCTCGGCGCTCAGCAGCGCGGCGCAGAGTTCGGGCAGCGCCGCGTTTTTCGCCCCGGATATCGTGACTTCACCGTTGAGGCGACGGCCACCGCGAATGAGGAGTTTGTCCATGGTGTAGGGGGTGGACCGCCCCGCGCCGCGCTGTCGTCAGGCCCACCATCGGCAGCGTGCCCGAGACGCACGCGCAGGGCCCGCAACCGCGCCGCAGCGGCGGTTGCCGATCAATGGTGGTGGTGGTTGGCCGAGGTCTCAGCCCACTCGGCAGGGGTCAGCGTCTTCATGGACAGGGCGTGGATTTGCTCGCGCATTCTATCGCCCAGCGCCCGGTAGACGCTCTGGTGACGGGCCACCCGGCTCTTGCCCGTGAATTCGGCCGAGACAATGGTCGCGAAAAAGTGACGGCCGTCCCCTTCCACCTCCAGGTGCTCGCAGGTGAGCCCCTGGGCGATGAAATCGCGGACCTCTTGGGGGGTGGGATCGGCCATAGGAAGCGGATTATGACCCAGCCGGGCGGCTTGCGCTCGGCACCGGGCCTTGGCGAAACGTCCGGTTCATTGCTGAAGCGATTCCGGCGACCCCGCCGTGACGTATGCCGCACTCAGTGGCGCAGCTTGTAGCCCGAGCGCAGCAGCTGCAGTGCCACCGCGGCGATCACGACGAAGCTGGTGCCCACCACCGCCAGACTGACCCAGGGCGAGACGTCGCTGACGCCGAAAAAGCCGCGCCGAAAGCCGTCGATCATGTAGAAAAACGGGTTCAGGTGGCTCACACCCTGCCAGAAGGCAGGCAGCGAGTGCACCGAATAGAACACGCCGGACAGGAAGGTCATCGGCATGATGATGAAGTTCTGGAAGGCCGCCATCTGGTCGAACTTCTCGGCCCAGAGCCCGGCGATCAACCCCAGCGAGCCCAGCATGCCGGCGCCCAGCACCGCGAACACGGCGATCCACCACGGCTCCGCGAAGGCCGGCGGCGCGAACCACACGGTGACCAGGAACACCCCCAGCCCGACCGCCAGCCCGCGCAGCACGGAGGCGCCGACATAGGCGGTGAACCAGGCCCAGTGCGACAGCGGCGTGACCAGCAGGAACACCAGGTTGCCGGTGATCTTGCTCTGGATCAGCGAGGACGAGCTGTTGGCAAAGGCGTTCTGCAGCACGCTCATCATCACCAGGCCCGGCACCAGGAAGCTGGTGTAGCCCACCGAGTCGTAGACCCGCACGTGGTCCTCCAGCACGTGGCCGAAGATCAGCAGGTAGAGCACCGCGGTCAGCACCGGCGCCGCCACGGTCTGGAAGCTCACCTTCCAGAAGCGCAGCACCTCCTTGTAAAGCAGCGTGCGCACGCCGGCGAAGCGGGTCGTGACGGCTTTCATCGCAGCGCCTCCAGGTCCCGCTGGGCGGCCCCGGGCTCGGCCTGCATGATTTCCAGGAAAACGTCCTCCAGGTCGGCGCGGCCGATCTCCAGGTCCTCGATCGTGCAGCCGCTCTTGCGCAGGGTCGCGAGGATCTCCTCGACCTCCTGCGCGTCGCGCGCCTTGATCTGCACGATGCGCCCGATCAGGCGGGCGCGCTCGGCCAGCGGCGCCGGCAGCGGGCCGTCGAGCTTGAAGCTGAGCATGGTGCTGGCGGTGCCCGCCAGCAGCGCCGAGGTGCGGTCGAGCGCGACGATGCGCCCGGCCTTGAGCATCGCGATGCGGTGGCACAGGGCCTCCGCCTCTTCGAGGTAGTGGGTGGTCAGCAGCACCGTGTGGCCTTCGCGATTCAGGCGCGCGATGAACTGCCACAGGGTCTGGCGCAGCTCCACGTCGACGCCGGCGGTCGGTTCGTCGAGCACGATCACGGGCGGACGGTGCACCAGCGCCTGCGCCACCAGGACGCGGCGCTTCATGCCGCCGGAGAGCTGGCGCATGTTGGCATGGGCCTTGTCCGACAGCCCCAGGTGGGCGAGCAGCTCGTCGATCCAGTCGTCGTTGTGCTTGACGCCGAAGTAGCCGGACTGGATGCGCAAGGCCTCGCGCACGCTGAAAAAGGGGTCGAAGACCAGCTCCTGCGGCACGATGCCGAGCTGGCGGCGCGCCTGGGCGTAATCGCTGACGACGTCATGGCCGTTGACCAGCACCCGCCCGCCGCTGGCCCGGGAGAGGCCGGCCAGGATGCTGATCAGGGTGGTCTTGCCGGCGCCGTTGGGCCCCAGCAGCCCGAAAAACTCGCCCGGCTGGATGTCGAAGCTGACCTCGCGCAGCGCCTGCAGCGGACCCTTGGGGCCGGGGTAGGACTTGGAAACCTGCTGGAAACAAACGGCTGGCATGGCGGAAGATTGTAGGCAGCACGCCTCCCGCGCGCTGCCGCGGGGTCTTCGCCGTTTCCGCTGCGCCGTGTTTTTGCTAGATTCGTGAAGCACCGGAGCCGCCATGCCACAGAAGAAGCCGCGCCGCACCGCGGAGCGCATCCTCGAAGTCACCCTCGATCTCTTCAACCGCTTCGGCGAGCCCAACGTCTCGACCACCCTGATCTCGGCCGAGCTCAACATCAGCCCGGGCAACCTCTACTATCACTACCCGGCCAAGGACGAGCTGATCAACTCGCTGTTCGACCGCTACGAGCGCGCCCTCGGCGAGGTGCTCGGTGCCGCCGAGAAGGTGCGCAACGTCGACGATGCCTGGCGCTTTTTCCATAGCCTTTTCGAGCTGATCTGGCAGTACCGCTTCCTCTACCGCGATCTCAACGACCTGCTGAGCAAAAACCGCCGCCTGGAGACCCACTTCCAATTCCTGCTCAAGAACAAGTCGCGCGCGGTGCAGGCCCTGCTCGACGGCCTCGGCCGCCACGAAGCCATGCGCATCGCGCCGGCTGAAGCGGCGACGGTCGCCACCGCGATGGTGGTGGTGCTGACCTACTGGCTCAGCTACGAGTACGTGCGCGACCCGCGCAAGGCCCTGGAGCCCGAAAGTGCCTCCGCCGCGCTGGTGCGCGGGGCGCATCATGTGCTGAGCCTGCTGCTGCCCTATCTGGAGCCGCCCGGGAAAGAGCAACTGCTCGCGCTCGTGGCCGGCGAGGGCCGCTCCCCCGACCCCGACCCCGACCCCGACTGAGGAGGCCGCCATGCGACCCTGGAGCGCCTTTCCTTACGAGACCACCGACTACCGCCATGATCCCGAGGCCCTGGAGCGGCTTTGGAGCCGCTTGCATGGCGGCGACGTCGAGCCCTGGCCCGAGGACCCCGCCGTGCAGCGGGCCTGGGCGCTGTTTCACGCCGGCGAGTTCGAGCCGGCGATGCGGGCCGGCCTGGCCGCCGGAGGCGCCGGCGTGGCAGCGGCCAACAAGGCCCAGGCGGTCTATGCCAGCTGCCTGGAGCAGAACGAAGCCCGCAAGCTGGCGCTGCTGCTGGAGGTGGCCGAGCGCGCCGCGGCGCGTCAGCGCGAGGACCCGCAGGACGCCAACGCCTGGTTCTGGCAAGCCTACGCGCTCGGCCGCTATGCGCAGGGGCTGGGCCTGGCGCGCGCGCTGGGGCAGGGTCTCGGGCAGAAAATTCGCCAGGCGCTCGACCGGACCCTGGCGCTGTCGCCGCGCCATGCCGATGCCCACATCGCGCTCGGCGTCCTGCACGCCGAACTCGTCCACACCGCGGGTGAGCGGCTGGCGCGCACGCAGGGGGCCGATCCCGCCGAAGCCCGGCGTTTGTTCGAGCAGGCGCTGGTCTTGCATCCCGAATCGGTGATCGCCAGGATCGAATACGGGTTCGCCCTCGCGGTGTTTGATGGCGAGCAAGGCCGCTTCGACGCCGCGCAGCGATGCTACGAGGAGGCGGCCGCCTGCCGACCGCTGGACGCCATGGAGCGGCTGCATGTCGAGATGGCGCGCGCCCTCCTCACGGAAGATTGAGCTGTTGTCCACCTCCCTGCTCCCCGCCGCCGACCGGCACACCCCCTTCGAGGACGTCCAGGCCCTGTTGATCGGCACCCTGTTCATTTCGCTGGGGGTGGTGATGTTCAAGCACGCCGGCCTGTTGAGCGGCGGCACCGCGGGCCTGGCCTTCCTGCTGCACTATGCCGGCGGCTGGGGCTTCGGCCAGGTGTTTTTCCTGCTCAACCTGCCCTTCTACTGGCTGGCTCGGCGCAAGATGGGACGGGCCTTCACGCTCAAGACCGTCGCCGCGGTCGCGCTGCTGTCGGTGTTCACCGAGCTCCACCCGCTGGTGCTGCGCTTCGAGCGGCTGGAGCCGGCTTACGCCGCGGTGCTCGGCGGCCTGGTGATCGGCACCGGCATGCTGATGCTGATGCGTCACCGCGCCAGCCTCGGCGGTGTCGGCGTGCTGGTGTTCTACCTGCAGGAATCGCACGGCTGGCGCGCGGGCAAGGTGCAGTTGGCCATCGACGGCGGCATCGTCGCGCTGGCCGTCCTGCTGGTCGAGCCGCGGCAGGTGCTCTACTCGCTGCTCGGCGCCGTCGCGCTGAACGGCGTGCTGGCGGTCAACCACCGGCCCGGGCGCTACCTGGCGATGTGAACCCGTGGCGGCCTTCAGCGGCCCTGCCGGCGCGCGACATCGATGAGCGCCTCGGCGACCGCCGAGGTCGTGTTGAGCGCATGCTCGGCCACCTGATCGGCATGGGCGAGCAAGGTCGCGAGCGGGTAGGTGCCGGACACGATGCCGCCATACCAGACCTCGGCGGCCGCAATGTCGTCCCCGCAGCCCTCGGCCGCCGCCCGCAGACAGTCCTCCACCGAGGTGAGGCCGTCGTCCGAGTAGAGCTCGGCCGCGTCGGCGCTGACCTCGTAGGCGTAGCTCGCGGCGCCGGAGCGCTCGATCAGGAAACGCACGATCATGGCTGTCTTCCCAGCACCGGCCGCAGCGCGATGCCTGTGTGGCTGCCCGCGGCGACCACCGCCTCGGGCGTGCCCTCCACCACCACGCGGCCGCCGTTGACGCCGCCGTCCGGGCCCAGGTCGAGGATCCAGTCGGCCTCGGCGATGACGTCCAGGTCGTGCTCGATCACCACCACGCTGTGGCCGCCATTGACCAGGCGGTGCAGCACCCGGATCAGCTTCTCGACGTCGGCCATGTGCAGGCCCACGGTCGGTTCGTCGAGCACGTAGAGCGTGTGTGGCGCCTTCTGGCCGCGCCGCGTGACGTCGTCGCGCACCTTGCTCAGCTCGGTCACGAGCTTGATGCGCTGCGCCTCGCCGCCCGAGAGCGTGGGCGAGGGCTGGCCCAGCGTCAGGTAGCCCAGCCCCACGTCCTTGAGCAGCTGCAGCGGGTGCGAGATGTTGGGCATGGAGGCGAAAAACTCGACCGCCTCGTCGACCTCCATGTTGAGCACGTCGCCGATGCTCTTGCCGCGCCAGGTCACCGCCAGTGTCTCGGCGTTGAAGCGCTGGCCGTGGCAGACGTCGCAGGGCACCTTCACGTCGGGCAGGAAACTCATCTCGATGGTGCGCATGCCCTGCCCTTCACAGGCGTGGCAGCGGCCGTCGCCGGTGTTGAAGGAAAAGCGCGCCGGCGCATAGCCGCGCGCCTTGGCCTCCAGCGTCTCGGCGAACAGCTTGCGGATGGTGTCCCAGAAGCCGACATAGGTCGCCGGGCAGGAGCGCGGCGTCTTGCCGATCGGCGTCTGGTCGACCTCCAGCACCCGGTCCACCCGCTCCCAGCCCTCGATGCCGCCGCAGCCGCTCCAGGCCGGCAGACCCTTGCCGCGGTTGGCGACGATGGCCTGGACGTTGGCCAGCAGCACGTCGCGCGCGAGGGTGGATTTGCCGGAACCGCTGACGCCGGTGACTGCCACCAGCCGGTGCAGCGGCACCCGCACGTCGACGTCGCGCAGGTTGTGCAAGTTGGCGCCGCGCACCGTCAGCACCGCGGTCTCGGCGTTCACCTCGCGGCGTGCCTGCAGCGGGTGGATCAGCGGTCGCGCCAGGAAGCGGCCGGTCAGCGAGTCGGCATGCGCCGCCAGTTCGGATGCCGTGCCCTGCGCGATCAGCCGGCCGCCGCGTTTGCCGGCGCCCGGCCCGATGTCGATGATGTGATCGGCGCGGCGTATGGTGTCCTCGTCGTGCTCCACCACCACCAGGGTGTTGCCCTGGCCGCCCAGCTTGTGCAGCGCGTCGAGCAGGATGTTGTTGTCGCGCGGGTGCAGGCCGATGGTGGGTTCGTCCAGCACGTAGCAGACGCCCTGCAGGTTGGAGCCCAGCTGGGCCGCCAGCCGGATGCGTTGGGCCTCGCCGCCCGAGAGCGTCGGCGCGGCGCGGTCCAGCGTCAGGTAGCCCAGCCCGACCTCGCCAAGGAATTCCAGCCGGCTCTTGATCTCGACGATCAGGTCGCGTGCGATCGCGCCCTCGCGGCCGTCGAGCTTCAGCCCCGCCACCCAGGCGGCCGCGTCGCCGACCGAGCGCGCCGCGATCTGCGCGATCGATGCCTCGCGAAAGCGCACCGCCAGCGACACCGGGTTGAGGCGCGCGCCGTGGCAGGTGACGCAGGGCTGGTCAGCGACGTCCTCGACCTCGGGCTCCGCGAAAGTCTGCTCGCGGCCCTGCTGGTCGTCGCGCTGGGTGTCGTCGTAGGCCTTGCGCTGCTCGCGCGTCAGCTGCACGCCGGTGCCGACACAGTCGGTGCACCAGCCGTGCTTGGAGTTGTAGGAGAACATGCGCGGGTCCAGCTCGGGATAGCTGGTACCGCACACCGGGCAGGCCCGCTTGGTCGAGAAGACCTTGGTGGTGCCGATGCGGTCGGTGCCGCCACCGGCGGCCATCGCCGCGTGCAGTCCGTCCAGAGGCCACAGCAGGTGCATCACGCCCTTGCCCAGTTCCAGCGTGCGGGCCAGCGCCGCGCGCAGCTCGGCCTCGTTGTCGGCACTGATCACGAGGTCCGCGACCGGCAGCTCGATGGTGTGCTCCTTGAAGCGGTCCAGCTTGGGCCAGGGCTCCACCGGGACAAAATGGCCGTCCACCCGCAGGTGGGTGTGGCCGCGGCCTTTGGCCCACTTGGCAAGGTCGGTGTAGAGGCCCTTGCGGTTGACCACCAGCGGCGCCAGCATGCCGACGTGCTGCCCCTTGTGGTCGCGCAGCAGCTGGGCGGTGATCGATTCGGGCGTCTGCGGGCGCACCTCGGCACCGTCGTGGATGCAGCGCTGCACACCCAGCTTGACGTAGAGCAGGCGCAGGAAGTGGTAGACCTCGGTGGTGGTCGCCACCGTGCTCTTGCGCCCGCCGCGCGAGAGGCGCTGCTCGATCGCGACGGTCGGCGGGATGCCGTAGACCGCGTCGACCTCGGGCCGGCCCGCCGGCTGCACGATGCTGCGCGCATAGGCGTTGAGCGACTCGAGGTAGCGCCGCTGCCCTTCGTTGAAGAGGATGTCGAAGGCCAGCGTGGACTTGCCCGAACCCGAGACGCCGGTCACCACACTGAACTTGCCGCGCGGGATGTCGACGTTCATCGACTTGAGGTTGTGCTCCTTGGCATTGACGATGCGGATCACGTCCTCCGCGGCGCGGCGGCTCTCGGCGCGGCGGGCCCGGACCAGCGATTGCAGCGGCAGCCCTTCCTCCGCCCGGGGTGTTGCCAGGCCCAGCGCGGCTTCGTAGTCGCGCAGCGCCTGGCCGGTGTGCGAGCCGCGGTGGGCCTTGACGTCGTCGGGCGTGCCGGTGCAGACCAGCTCCCCGCCCTGCTCGCCGCCCTCCGGGCCGAGGTCGACGATCCAGTCGGCGGCACGGATCACGTCGAGGTTGTGCTCGATCACGATCAGCGAGTGCCCAGCGTCAAGCAGCTTGCGGAAGGCCCGCATCAGCTTGGCGATATCGTCGAAGTGCAGCCCGGTGGTGGGCTCGTCGAACAGGAACAGGGTGCCTTTTTTCGCCACCGCCTGCCGGCTGGAGGTCGCGTTCTTGGCCGCCTCCGCCAGGAAGCCGGCCAGCTTCAGGCGCTGCGCCTCGCCACCGCTGAGGGTCGGCACCGGCTGGCCGAGCTTGACGTATTCGAGGCCCACGTCGACGAGCGGCTGCAGCACGCGCAGCACCTCGCGGTCGTCCTTGAACAGCTGCGCCGCCTCGCTGACGGTGAGCTCCAGCACGTCGGAGATGCTCAGCGCGCGCCAGCCGTCCTCGGCCTCGCGCTCGATGTGCACCTCCAGCACCTCGGGGCGGTAGCGCCGGCCGTCGCAGTCGGGGCAGCGCAGGTAGACGTCGCTGAGGAACTGCATCTCGACATGCTCGAAGCCCGAGCCGCCGCAGGTCGGGCAGCGACCGTCGCCGGCATTGAAGCTGAACATGCCGGCGCTGTAGCCGCGCTGCTGGGCCAGCGGGGCCGCCGCGAACAGGCTGCGGATCTCGTCGAAGGCCCCGACATAGCTGGCCGGATTGGAGCGCGCCGTCTTGCCGATCGGTGACTGGTCGACGAACACCGCGTCGGCAATCCGGTCGGCGTTGAGCAGGCGATCGTGCTCGCCGGGGCTTTCGGTGGCCTTGCCGAAGTGGCGCGACAGCGCCGGGAAGAGCACGTCCTGCATCAGCGTGGACTTGCCGGAACCGCTCACGCCCGTCACGCAGACCAGGCGCTGCAGCGGGAACTCGACCGAAACATTGCGCAGGTTGTGCTCGCGCACGCCCTCGACGGCCAGCTTGGGCGTGCTGTCGTCCACCAGCCGCCGCAGGCCCATGCCGATGCGCTTGCGCCCCCCAAGGTAGGCGCCCGTCAAGGTGTCGGCCTGGCGCAGCGCCTCGGGCGTACCGTCGAACACCACGGAGCCGCCGCGCTCGCCGGGGCCGGGGCCCATGTCGAGCACCCGGTCGGCATTGAGCATCACGGCCGGGTCGTGCTCCACCACCACGAGGGTGTTGCCGGCGTCGCGCAGCCGGTGCATCGCCTCGACGATGCGGTTCATGTCGCGCGGGTGCAGGCCGATGCTGGGCTCGTCGAGCACGAACAGCGTGTTGACCAGCGAGGTGCCGAGCGCGGTGGTGAGGTTGATGCGCTGCACCTCGCCGCCGGACAGGGTGCGGCTCTGGCGGTCCAGGGTGAGGTAGCCGAGGCCGACGTCACAGAGGTATTTGAGCCGGGTGCGGATCTCGTCGAGCAGCAGCTTGAGCGCCTCGTCCAGCATCGAACTGGGCAGCGAGAGCTGGTCGAAAAAGCGCTTCAGCCGCTCGATCGACAGCAGCATCAGGTCGTGCAGGCTCAGGCCGGGCAGCGCCTCGAGCTGCTCGCGCGACCAGGCGGCGCCGACCGGCAGGTGGCGCTTTTCGGGCGGCAGCACCGCGTCGGCCTCGTCCTTGCCGCCCAGGCGCCACAGCAGCGACTCGAGCTTGAGCCGCGCGCCGCCGCAGGCCCCGCAGGGCGTGTAGCTGCGGTACTTGGACAGCAGCACGCGGATGTGCATCTTGTAGGCCTTGCTTTCGAGGTACTCGAAAAAGCGCCGGATGCCATACCACTGCTTGTTCCAGTTGCCGGTCCAGTTCGGCGAGCCCTCGATGACCCAGTCGCGCTGGGCCGGGCTGAGCTGGCTCCAGGCCGTGTCGCGCGGGATGCCGGCCTCGCCGGCGTACTTGAGCAGGTCGTCCTGGCACTCCTTCCATGCCGGCGTCTGCAAGGGCTTGATGACACCCGAGCGCAAGGTCTTGCGGTGGTCGGGCATCACCAGGCCCCAGTCCACCCCGATCACCCGACCGAAGCCGCGGCAGGTTTCGCAGGCGCCGAAGGCCGAGTTGAAGGAGAACATGGTGGGCGTGGGCGCGCTGTAGCGCAGCTCGCTGTCCGGGCTGTGCAGGCCGGCGGAGAAGCGCCAAACGTCGGGCTCGCCCTCCTCGCGGAGCGCGTAGACGTTGACGCGGCCGGCGCCGCGCTTGAGCGCCACTTCCAGCGCCTCGACCACCCGCGCCTTCTCGGTCCCCTGCAGCCGGAAGCGGTCGGCCACGACGTCCAGCACCTTGCGCGGCCCGGTCGGCGTTGCCACCTCGCGCTCCGCCTGCACGCGCGTGAAGCCGCTGGCGGACAGCCATTGCTCGACCTCCTCGGCGCTGGTCCCGCCCGGCAACTCGACCGGGAAGGTCACCACCAGACGCGGCGAGGCCGCGCGGGTGCGCTCCTGCAGCTCGGCATAGATCGATTCCGGGTTGTCTTCGCGCACCGGCCGGGCGGTCTGGCGGTCGAACAGCCGGGCCGCGCGGGCGTACAGCAGTTTCAGGTGGTCGTTCAGCTCGGTCATCGTGCCGACCGTGGACCGCGAGGTGCGCACCGGGTTGGTCTGGTCGATCGCGATCGCCGGCGGCACGCCCTCCACCTTGTCCACCGCCGGGCGGTCCATGCGGTCGAGGAACTGCCGCGCATAGGCGCTGAAGGTCTCCACGTAACGCCGTTGGCCCTCGGCGTAGAGCGTGTCGAAGACCAGGCTGGATTTGCCCGAGCCGGAGGGCCCGGTCACAACCGTCAGTTCACCGGTCTGGATGTCGAGGTCGAGGCTCTTGAGGTTGTGCTGTCGTGCGCCGCGGATGCGGATGACGCCTGAACTCATGGTGGCGGGACTTTCTGGGAGGAATGGCGGGGCCGGCTGGCGAAGCATTCTAGGCAAGCGGCGCGGCCGCGCCGGGCGCCGCCACGATGTCCCCGCAAAGCGCGTCGAACCGGGCTGGCGCCGCGCTGTTTCCGCATGTAAATCCCGCAAGTTTCCTGCGATTCATCACATTGCACAGCTGAATCGACAGGTGACACTGTGCGACGAATTTTCAAGAGGCAAGCTTTTTCGCGGAGAAGGAGGACATATGCAGACAGGACACCTCGTCGCACGCTGGGCCTGTGCACTCGGCCTGTTGACGGCGCTCGGCGCCCATGCGCAGATCGTGGTGGGGCAGACGGCCGGCTTCTCGGGTCCGGTCGCTGCCGGCGTCAAGGAAACCACCGACGGCGCCCGGCTCTACCTGGATGCCGTCAATGCCAGAGGCGGCATCCACGGCCAGAAGGTCGAGCTCGTCTCGCTCGACGACAAGTTCGAGCCCAAGCTCGCGGCCGAGAACGCGCTCAAGCTGATCACGGAGCGCCAGGTGGCGGCACTGTTCCTCACCCGCGGCACGCCGCACACCCAGGCCCTGGCGCCCCTGCTGGTGGCGTACAAGGTGCCGCTGATCGGCCCGTCCACCGGCGCGATGGTGCTGCACGAGCCGGTGCACCCCTATATCTTCAATGTGCGGGCGACCTATCAGCGCGAGGCCGAGCGCGCGGTGCGACACCTCAGCCTGAGCGGCATGGAGCGTATTGCCGTGGTCCACGTCGACGATTCATTCGGCGCGGACGCGATGGAGGGCGCCAGCAAGGGCTTTGCGGGCGTCAACAAGACTCCGGTACTGGTCGAGAAGTTCGACCGCAGCCACCCCGACTTCGGACCGGTGGCCCAGAAAATCCAGGCAGCGGACGTGCAGGCCGTGCTGTTCATCGGCGCCGGCACGGCGCTGGTCGAAGGCACCCGGGCCATCCGCACGGCCGGCTCGCGGGCCCAGGTCGTGACCTTGTCGAACAACGCCTCGTCGGGTTTCGTGAAGTCCATGGGTGAGCTGGCGCGCGGCACCATCATCACCCAGGTGTTTCCCTACGAACGCTCGATCTCGGCGCCCATCGTCAAGGAGGCGCTGGAGCTCGCCAAGGCCAGGGGGGCCAGCGAGGTTTCGCCGGCGATGATGGAGGGTTATGCCTCCGCGAAGGTGCTGGTCGAGGCGCTGCGCCGCGCCGGCCCCTCGCCCAGCCGCGAGCGCATCCTCGCGGCCTTGCACAGCCTGCGCAAATTCGACCTGGGCGGCATGGAGATCAGCTACACACCCAGCGACCACTCGGGCCTCGACTACGCCGACCTGTCCATCATCGACGACCACGGCAGGTTCCGGCGCTGACACGCGCCGGCGCGCCAGCGCCAGGACGGAATCGCGCGGCGCGCCGGACTCGGGGCAGCGGCACGGCCTGCTCCCGCTGCTTCGCCGGCCCTCCCGTCACCCGTAGGACGCCAAGCGCAAATCGTCCGCGGCGAAAAAGCGCGCCACCATCTCCCATTGCTCGGGCACGTTGAGCGCCGGTGCGTGGCCGCAGTTCGGGATCGTCACCGAGACCGCGCAGGGCCCGCGCAAACGCATCTCCTCGACCGTCTCGGCCAGCAGCAGGTCCGAGTGCTCGCCGCGCAGGCAGAGCACCGGGATCTCCAGGCTGTCGTAGGCTTCCCAGAGGTCGTAGTCGTCGGGGTGGTGGGTGAACTGCATGGCCATCGCCGGGTCGTAATGCGTCGTCACGCCACCGCCCGGCAGCCGCCGGGTCGAGGTTTCGGTGAGACGACGCCACTGGGCCTCCGAGAGCCAACCGAAGGGCTTGTAGACGGTCCGCAGGAACTCCTCCAGCTCGGTCACGCGGGTGAACGAGGGCGGGTTGCCGGCGTAGTCGCGGATGCGCATGATCGCGTCGTCCGCCAGCTTGGGACCGTTGTCGTTGAGGATCAGCCGGCGGATGCGGCCGCGCAGCGAGGTGGCCGCCGCCAGGGTGCCGATGGCGCCGCCCATCGAGGTGCCCAGCCAGTGGAAACGCTCGATGCCGAGCTGGTCGACCAGCGAGGTCGCCAACCTCACGTAAAACGACAGCTTGTACTCCTGGACCGGATCCGGGCTCCATTGCGACAGGCCGCGGCCTATGGTGTCGGGGCAGATCACGCGGTAGCGCGTGGACAGGTGCTCGGCCACCTCGTCCATGTCTCGCCCGGTGCGCGCCAGGCCGTGCCAGGCAATCACCGTCTCGCGATGCTGTCCCCCCCATTCGGTGTAGTGGATCTCGCGACCTTCGCAGACCAGGTAGCGCGATGTAAAGCTCATGACTTCTTCCTTGCCAAACCGTTGGCTGAGGGTTTCAGCGGGCGGCGGCGGCCTGGGGCTGCCCCTGAGGTGGTGCTGCGGGCGGGACGGCGGCTGGTGCCTGACTGCTCTGGCGCAGCTTGCCGACGATACCGCTCGGGAAGTGGTAGACGCAGAGCACAAAAAGCACGCCCAGCCAGAGCAGCCAACGGTCGGCCGAGACCAGCTCCGAGATCAGTCCCAGCCCTTCGAAGGTACCCGACGCGGCCCGCATCAGGTCCTGCAGGTAGTTCTGGGCCAGCACGAACAGCACGCTGCCGATCACGGCACCGTAGATCGTGCCCATGCCGCCGATGACCACGATCAGCAGGATGTCCAGCATGATCTCGAAGCTCAGCGAGGTGTCCGGACCGTTGTAGCGCAGCCAGAGTGCCAGCAGGCAGCCTGCCAGCGTGGCGAACAAGGCCGACATGACGTTGCTCAGCGTGCGGTAGACCACGGTGCGGTAGCCGATGGCCTCGGCGCGGAAGTCGTTCTCGCGGATCGCCAGCAGCACGCGACCGAAGGGCGAATTGACGATACGCAGCATCAGGAGCACCAGCGCGGCGGCAGCGGCGAAAACCAGGTAGTAGGTGATCAACCGGCCGTCCACCGTGACGCCGAACAAGGGGCTCTGCAAGGGCTCGAAGCTGGGCGTGAGCGACTCCGGCACGCGGAAGCTCATGCCGTCCTCTCCACCGGTGAAGTGCGACAGCTGCGACGCGAGCGTCTGGAAAGCCGCCGCCACCGCGAGCGTGATCATCGCGTAGTAGATCGCCTTGACCCTCAAGCTGAACAAGCCGATGAGCAAGGACAGCAGCATCGACAGCAGCAGGGCCGCCCCGGCACCGACGGCCAGCGCACTCCAGCTCGCCCCCATGCGGGCGGAGGCGATCGCGATGCCATAGGCCCCGATGCCGAAGAACATCGTGTGCGCGAAGCTCACGATGCCGGTATAGCCCAGCAGCAGGTCGTAGCTCGCGACCAGCACGATGAAGATCAGGATCTTCGCGGCGACGTTGAGCGAGCGACTGCCCGGCATCACGAAGGGGACCAGCAGCAGGCCCAGGAAGATCACGACCAGCAGCGCGGCGAGCCAGCGGCTGCGCGGCAGGTCGTGGGACAACAAGTGCTTCAGCATCATGGAAGCTCCTCAGCGGTTGTGGACCGGGTACAGGCCCTGCGGACGCCACAGCAGGATCAGCACCATCAGGCCGATGTTGGAGAACAGCGCGGCCTTGGGAAACAGGAAGCCGGTGTAGTTGGCCATCAGCCCGACCAGCAGCGCACCGACGAAACAACCCAGCGTGGAGCCCATGCCGCCGATGATGATCACGATGAACAGCAGCACGTTGACCTGCGCCCCCATCTGCGGCACCACCATCTGCTGGTAAAGGCCCCACAGCACGCCGCCGAGGCCCGCGAGCGCAGAACCGACGACAAAAACGCCGATGAACAGCCGCCGGATGCGGTAGCCCAGGCTCTCGACCATCTCGCGGTCCTGCACGCCGGCGCGGATCAGCAGGCCGATCTTGGTGTTGTTGAGCAGGTAGAGCATCGCGGCCAGCACGCCCAGCCCGATGGCCACCGCCAGCACGCGGTACTTTTCGATGGCCGCGTCGCCCAGCAGGATCGCACCGCGCAACGCGTCGGGCAGCGGCAGCGGGATCTGCTGCGGGCCCCAGATCACCTTGATGATCTCCTCGCCGATGATCATGCCGCCCATCGTGATCAGGATCTGCTTCAGGTGCTGCCCGTAGACCGGCCGCACCACCACCCGCTCGAACGCATAACCGATGGCGCCGGCCACCGCCATCGCGACCGCCATGGCGGCGAACACGGCCATCACGTTCTGCACCAGCGAAGCGCTGCCGGTCCAGTCGGACATGCCGCCCAGCACGCTGGTGGCCACGAAGGCGCCCAGCGCGATGAACACGCCGTGGCCGAAGTTGAGCACGTCCATCAAGCCGAACACGAGGGTCAGGCCCGAGGCGATGATGAAGACGATCATGCCCATCGCGAGGCCCGCGACGGTGAGCGTCATCCACGTGGGCAGGGAGCCGACCAGGGGCAGTGCGACGACGGCCAGCACCACCACCAGCAGCAGCGGCGTCAGATCGAAACGCGTGCGCGGCACCTGGGCGCCGGCGGAACTGCCCGGCGCGGGGGCGGGAACGGTAACGGTATTCATGGCGGAGACCCTCCAGATTTATTGATGCGCCTGCAGCGACAGGCCCAGCAGCCGATGCTGCAACTCCTCGTCCTCGACCAGGTCGCTCATGCGGCCGTGGTGGACGACGTGGCCGTCGTCCATCACGGCGACGCTGTCGCCCAGGGCCTTGGCCATGCCGAAGTTCTGTTCCACCATCAGGATCGAGGTGGCCGTGCGCTTGAGTTCGCGCAGCGCGGTGATGAGGTTTTGCACGATGGCGGGCGCGAGACCCTTGCTCGGCTCATCGATCAGCAGCAGCTTGCGCGGCTCGATGATGGCGCGCGCCACCGACAGCATCTGCTTCTGCCCGCCCGAAAGCTTGCCGGCCGGGTAGAGCCAAAACTTCTTCAGGGCCGGGAAAAATCCGAAGATCCACTCCAGCCGGTGCGTGTCGATGTCGTCGATGCTGCGGGCGTGGCGCGCCGCCAGCAGCAGGTTCTCCTTGACGCTCAGGTCGGCGAAGATGCCCATGGTTTCGGGCACGTAGGCGACGCCGCGCTGGGCGATGTCCGGCGTCGCCAGCTGCCGACCGGGGCTGGCAAGGACATGACCGTCGAAGCGAACCTGGCCCTGGCTGGCCTGCCAGAGGCCCATGATGGTCCTCAAGGTGGTCGTCTTGCCGGCGCCGTTGCGGCCCAGCAGCATCGTGACCTGTCCGCGCGGGACTTCCAGGTCGACACCGTGGAGGATGTGATAGGCGCCAATGTGGGTGTGGACGCCTTCGAGGGTGAGGATGGGTGTGCTGCTCATGCAAGACCTCATGCAGGACTGTGGCTGGCGCTGCGGACACGGGCGAGGCGCCGGGGCTGCCCCCTCCCGGGTCCCGCGGGCTGGCCGCGCCCCGCTGGGGCCGCGGCACCTGAAAGACGGCGGCAGGTCGCGCCGGAGGACTGCGGGAACGTCATGCTGCCTCCAGGACCGTGCCCATGTAGGCGTTTTGCACCACCGGCAGCGCCATCACCAGGGATGGCTCTCCGTCGGCCAGCAGCTGCCCGTTGTGCAGCACGATGATGCGGTCGGCCAGCTCGCGCACCACATCCATCTTGTGCTCGACCAGCAGGATGGTCTTGTCGCGGCGTTGCTTGAGTTGGCGGATCAGGTCGAGGACCACCGGCACCTCGTCCACGCTCATGCCGGCGGTCGGCTCGTCGAACATGTAGACCTTGGGGTCGAGCGCCATCATCAGCGCCACCTCCAGCTTGCGCTGGTCACCATGGGGCAGGCTGGCGGCTTCGGCATCGGCCTTGTCGGCCAGGCGCACCGCATCAAGCACGGCGCGCGCCTCCTCGATCAGCTGGCGGTGATCGAGCCAGACGCTCAGGAAGCGCAGCCCGCCGCCATGGCGGGACTGCACAGCCAGGCGCACGTTCTCGAGCACCGACAGCTTGGGGAACAGCTGCGTGAGCTGGAAGGCCCGTCCCAGGCCGCGGCGCGTGCGCAGCGGCGCAGGCAAGTGGGTGATGTCTTCCCCATCCAGGGTCACGGACCCGCTGCTGGCCCGGATCTGACCCGAGATGAGGTTGAAATACGTCGTCTTGCCGGCGCCGTTGGGCCCGACGATGGCGGTCAACGTGCCCGGCTGGAAGGCACAGCTGACCCGATCCACCGCGACGTGCCCGCCGAAGCGAATGGTGAGATCCCTGGTTTCAAGCGTACCGCTCATGTACCGTTCCCCTTTGTCGAACAGGCTAGGTGCAGCTGCCCAGGACGTAGTGGTCCTGGCCGGTCTGCTTCAAGGTGGTGACTGTCGCCGGCGTCCACAGGCCCATCTTCTGACCCGACCCTTTGGCATAGGCGAAGCCGGACTGCTGATAGGCTCGGCCCGCCGACACATGGGCATAGTTGGACGCCGTGGTGCAGGAGGCCGTGACCCCGGTGGTCTTGCCGGTCGCGCCGGCCGAGGGACGGCTCTCGCCGCCCTGCCCATCGACCGACTTCACCGTCCAGGTGTAGGTGGTTCCGGGCTGCAGACCGGTGTCCTTGTGGCTGGTGCCGGTGACCGCCTGTGCGGTGACGCGTGAACCGTTGCGGTAGACGGTATAGCCCGCTGCACCCTGGACCGAGGACCACGCGATGTTCATGCTGGTGTTGGTCGCGCCCGAGGTGCTGACGCCCGTCGGCGGCGCCAGCCCGGACACCGGCGCGCCCGAACTGACGCGGTCCACCATGGCCTTGATCGCGCGCATCTGCGGCCCCGACTTCTTGGCGTAGTCGGGGCTGTCGTAACCCCACCAGTCCCAGCACCCGTTGGTTGCCAGGATGCTCGTCTGCGGATAGATCAGCACCATGTTGTTGGTGTCGGCCCAGCGGTTGTAGCCGGTGTTCTGCACGTACTGCTGGCCGACCGTGGCCGTGTTCTGCAGGCAGCCATGCAGCACCACATGCAACTTGCATCGCGTGCCGGCGGCGCAGCTCTGCGGCACATAGGCCCAGCCGGTGTTCGCCATCGCATGGCCGTTGACGAAAGCGGTCTGGTCGAACTCGATCAGCCTGCCGGTCAGCTGGCCGCTGTTGCGTGGATTCAGCGGGCCGTGGAGGTGGTTGAGGATCTGCCCGGCGAGGTCGAAGTTGCAGTCGCTGATGTAGGGCGCCGCCTTGGTCGCGCAGTCGTTCCCATAGTCCTCCGTGACGAAGGCATGCTCGGCATTGATGTCCTTTCTATAGACGATGTTGGCTGCCGGCACAAAATTCTTGTAATAGGTCAGCAGGTCGTTCATCACCGCCGTCCGGACCGCGCTGTCGAGCAGGCCCGAGAACATGTAGACCTTGGATCCGCTGAGGTTCTCGAGCGGGTCGATTTGACCGCTCGCGGCCCAGTTGCGGGTGGTGGTCACGAGGTTGCTGAGCGGGATGCCGCCCGAGTGCGTCATGCAGCGGCCGGTCGCGTTGAGGACCGTGCCTTCAGCACAGTAGAAAGGTCCGCCCGCGACGACGCCGGCCCCTCTTTTGAAGGTCGAAGAATAGGCCACATGCAATTGCACCGCCATGTAGCCGCCCGAGGACAAGCCCGAAACGCCAACCTGGCTTGCATCGATGGACAGCTGCGGCAAGGGCGCAGCCTGAAGGGATGTTGCCAGCGCCACTGCGGCACCGGCGATCCAGCCTTTCTTGGAATGGAACTTGTGGTGTTGTCTCATTTCTGTCTCCTGCTCTGGTGAGGGTAAAGACCCTCCCGCTGTTCTGCTTCCGGCACGAGTCCACCCATGGCCCGAGGGATCGGGCCGAGGTCGCTCGCATCTTCGAGGCAGCCCGGCTTGTCGCTCCGGGTCAGTCGGGGTCAGCGCAGGCGGGTAAGGCCTGGCGTGCTGCAGGGATTCAACGCTTGTTGCGTATCGGCACCTGCATTTCTTCTGGCTTGATCTCCCGCACCAGTTCAGGCACGCCCCAGGCGAAGGCCGGGTCGGCTTTGATCCTGAAGTGGTACATCGACTGCATGGCCTGATGGTCTTCGGGGCGGAAGGTCATGCGGCCCTTCGGGCTGTCGAAGCTCATGCCCTCCATGGCCTTGATCAGCTTGTCGGAGCTGGTATCGCCATCGGTCTTCTTCAGCGCCTCCACCAGCGCGATGCCGGCCGACATGCCCCCGGCGGTGAAAAAGTCGGGCGGTCCTTTGAACTTGCCGTAATGGTTGGCGACCAGCCATTCGTTGACCGGATTTTTGGGAATGCCAAAGTAGTAGTAGGTCGCGCCTTCCATGCCCGGGAACTGCTTGTAGGCCGTCATCGCGGGCAGGATGTTGCCGCCGGTGGCGATCTCGATACCGTAGCGCTTGGGATCGAGGTCGGCGATCTTGAACGGGTTGCCGGCACCAGCCCAGATGATGAAGATCACCTTGCGGCCCGGCTGGTCCTTGAGCTTGTCGAACAGCCGCTGTGCCCCGGCGGTGAAGTCGGTCGTGTTGGTCGGCAGGTACTCCTCGTGAACCAGCTTGGCCTTCTTCAGCGCCCCCTTGAAGGCCGCCACGCCGTCGCGGCCGAAGGCGTAGTCCTGAGCCAGCGTGGCGATCGAGGTGCCCTCCTTGTCGAGCGCCACCGCGTTGGAGATCGCATCCTGCGAACTGTTGCGGCCGGTGCGGAAAATGAACTTGTTCCACTTCTCGCCGGTGATGGAGTCGGCCACTGCCGGCTCCACCAGCAGCAGCTTCTTGTACTCCTCGGCCACCGGCAGCATCGCGAGCGCAACACCGGAAGAGGTCGGCCCCACGGCCACATCGGCCTTGTCGTCGGTATAGGCCGCGGCCAGCAGCGACTTGCCCACGTCGGGCTTGCCCTGGTCGTCCTTTTCCAGCACGACGATCTTCCTGCCCGCCACCGTCATGCTGCCGCGAGTGGCATATTCGAGGCCGAGCAGGAAGCCGGCGGCGGACTGCTTGCCGTAAGCTTCGAGAGGGCCGGTCTTGCTATAGATATGGGCCACACGGATGTCCTTGCCTTGCGCGATGGCGGCACCGGCGGCACAGGCCAGTGCAGCTGCCATGCAGGCAAGCAGGCCCCGGGGGGCGAAACGGAAGCTCATGTTGTTGTCTCCTTGGATTTTGGGATGGGCGTCGGCCTTCAGCCCTTGCCGCTCCGGCGGCAGGAGATGGAACTGCAAGGTATGTGCCAACAATTCACGCTAGTGCCAAGGGCTTGAAAACGTTACGGTTTTCGCCTGGCATCAGGGTTAATACGGCTGTCGCAATGCCCAGGATCCTCACAGCGTTAACCCGCGAACAGCGCCTGAAATCCAGACAGATGTCCGAAGTCAGGACATTCGCCAAGAGGCCCTCGTCGATCCGCCAGGGGGCATTGACGCAAGATCGTGATGCTTTCCACGCCAACATCCGTTTTCCGCCGCTGGGAGAACGTGCCGCACGACGGGGGTTCCGCGTCCCCGGACCTGCACGGCGGGTTTGACTCGCCCCTGTGTCTGGGAGCTGGTCAAGCCCGCAAGAACACGCTCCCGGGCCTGCGGCTTGCTGTGGAAGCGGTGAGGCCCGCACTGCCTGCGGGCCCGGCCCACTCGAAGGAGCTGTCATGGAAAGTCGCGCAAAGCTGCTCGGTCATCCGGTGCACCAGGTGCTGGTGGTCTTCCCGCTCGGGCTGCTGTCCACCGCGGTCATCTTCGATCTGATCTTTCTCGCCAACAACGATCCCATGATGTCGGCGGTCGCCTATTGGCTGGTGGCGGCCGGCCTGGTCGGTGCGTTTGCGGCGGCGCCTTTCGGCACGCGCGACTGGCTCGCCATCCCGTCCGGCACCCGTGCCAAGCGCATCGGCGCGCTGCACGGCGGTGGCAACCTGGTGGTGACCTTGCTCTTCCTGGGCAGCTGGATGCTGCGGCCCGAGCCGCCCGGACCGTCGCCCTGGCTGGCCTTGTTGCTGTCCTTCGCCGGCGCTGCACTGGCATTGGTGACCGGCTGGCTGGGCGGAGAGCTGGTCGACCGCCTCGGCGTGGGCGTCTCGGACGACGCCCATGTCGATGCACCCAGCTCGCTCAGCAAGCGTGGCGCGGCCACCGCCCCGCCGCGCGAGCAGCCCTGGGCCCGGCCGCGCTGAAACCGGGGAGCATCGTCTCAGGTCTTGACCAGCCCGCGGCTGGCCAGCTTCTCATATAGCGTCGCGCGCGAAATGCCTAGCAGGCGCGCCGCGGCGAGCTTGTTGCCGCCGGTCGCCTCCAGGGCTGCTTCGATGGAGCGACGCTCCAGTTCCGCGATGGCCTCGGGCAGCGGCCGGATCGCCGGCGCAGCGCCGGGTTCGGCCTCGGCCTCGGCCTCCGCCGGCTGGCCGGGCGCGGCCGTCTGCGGCAACGGCGGGGCCGCCGGCGCGGCCAGCTCACCCTGGGGTAGCACGCGGCGGAAATGCTGTGCGTCGAGCCGGAGGTCGTCGCACAGCATCGTGACCTGCTCGAGCACGTTGCGCAGCTCCCGAATATTGCCCCGCCAGGGATGGCGGCGCAGCACCTCGAAGGCCTCGGGGGTGAGCTCGCGGTGCGGCATGCCACTGCGCCGCGCGACGTCGTTCTCCAGCGCCTCGACCAGGGCCTCCAGGTCGCCCAGCCGCTCGCGCAGCGCCGGCAACCGGATCGGCACGACATTGAGCCGGTAATACAGATCCTCGCGGAAGCGACCTTCGGCGACCAGCCGCGGCAAATCCCGACTGGTCGCGGCAATTACCCGCACGTCCACCTTGATCACCTGGTTGGAGCCGAGCGGCTCGATCTCCTGCTCCTGCAGGGCGCGCAGCAGCTTGGCCTGGAGCGGGCCGGGCATGTCGCCGATCTCGTCGAGGAACAAGGTGCCGCCGTCGGCGAGCTTGAACTTGCCGTCCCGGTTGCGCCGGTCGGCGCCGGTGTAGGCCCCCGGCGCGACGCCGAAAAACTCGGCTTCGAGCAGGGCGTCCGGGATGGCGGCGATGTTGACGCCGATGAAAGGCCGCGCGGCGCGCGCGGAGGCGCCGTGGATCGCATGCGCCAGCAATTCCTTGCCGGTGCCCGTCTCGCCCAGCAGCAGCACCGTGCTCTCGGTCTGCGCCACCCGCCGGGCCTGCCGCTTGACCTCCACCACCTGAGGGCTGGCGCCGATGAAGCTGGCGAAGTTGTACTTGGGGCGGCGCTGTTCCGCGAGCTGTTTGCGGGCATCGTCGAGCTCGCTCTGCAGCCGGGAGAACTTGCGAATCAGCGGCTGCATGGTGCTTTCCGGGTGCGCCATCAGGACCAGGCCCAACGCGCCGATGACCTGCCCGCCGGGATCCCGGAGCGGAATGCGACTGACCAGGAAGGTGCCGGCCTTGTTGGTCAGCAGATCCACCAGCACCGGCCGGCCGCTCTGGATGACCTCGCGCATCAGGGTGTTGGGCACCACTTCCTCGACGGCATGCCCGACGAAATCGGATTCGTGCTGAAAGCCCAGGCCCGGCAGGAACTGCTTGTAGCCCTCGCTGATCCAGACCACCCGGCCCAGCCGGTCGACCACCATCATGCCTTCGGCCGTCTCGGCGAACAGCTGGAACATGGAGCGGGCAGTCAGCTCCAGCACGCTGCGGGCATCCCGCGGCAGGTCGGTGGCCTGGACCACGTCGTCCAGAGGTGAGAGGGAGCTTGTCACTCTCCCATGGTACTGCGCGGCCGGTCCCCTCATGCCACTCCCCGCTTCGCCCGCGCTCGCGGCAGGGCGTACGGAGGCGGCACAGCGGCCGCGACCGGGACAGCGGGCGTCATCAGGGGGGACTGACGGGCTGGGGCAAGCAGGCTCATCTCCGGGGCTCTCCTTTGTGGTCAGGGGTAGCGGGGGCTCATGCATCGTGAACAAAGCCGCTCGCCTGGGCCATCCCTTGTCCTTGGGGCCCCACCTACTCCTGAGGCCACGCAGCGAAAAAGTCAATTCAGGTTTTCCGGGCGTCGCCGACAACACCGCTCGGGGACAGCCGTGCCTGAGCCTCGCCGTCCTGGTCGAGACATCGCGGCGGGGGCGAAGGCCGGCGGGCGCCCGTTTCATCCCGGTCACCGAGGCGAGCGGGATGAACACCCCACTAGCCGCACGCCCCCGTGTAGCCGCAGGAGGTGCAGAAGTCGCAGCCATCCTTGCGGATCACGGTCGCATTGCCGCACTCGGGGCAGGCCGCGCCGGCCAGCACCGGCGCGCGGCCCTCCACGCCTTCGTGGGACCAGGGCGGCTGCAGGATGCCCATCGCACGCCCCGGGTAACCGGCCTCGTCGAGCACGCCCAGCATCGCGTAGCGGTGGATCACCAGGCGCGCCAGGTAGGCCACCGTCGAAGGCCAGACCTGCTGGCGCCGCTCGCCGGGCCCCAGGCCCGGCACGAAGGCGAGGAAGTGGCCCAGCGGCTCGGCATAGTTGAGCAGCTTGCGCAGCTTCATCCCGATCCAGGCCGGATCGACCACCCGCATGTCCAGCGACAGCAGTCGGGCCAGCCCGTCCATCGCACGCGGGTAGTTGCCCGACAGACCCATCGCGCAGGGACGCGTGACCGGCTGGCCGTCGGGGTCCGGCAGGGTGATCTCCTTGAGGGTCAACGTGAAGCTCTCGCCGCTGGCCGGGTTGTCGATATCGACCGCCCAGGCCAGGGTGCCCGAGGGCCCGGTGCGCGGCTCCTCGCGACTGAACATCGCGTCCAGCACCGGCGTCGCGGTCGCCTCGGAGCCGGCCTGCCAGACGCCCAGCTGCTCGCAGCGCCAGCGGATCACGGCCGCCGTGGCGGCCACCACGCCGGGGAAGCGGCGCGGCTCGCCCTGCGGCGGAAACGGCAGGTCGAAGGCGCGCTCCTCGGCCACCGTCGCGAGCGCGTCGAGCTTGAGGCGCAGCCAGGCCGCGTCGTTGGCGCGCAGGTCCATCGACAGGGTCTTGGCCAGCGCACCCAGGCCGCGCGGCTGCTCGGCGCCGTTGACCCAGACCTCGAAGGGCAGCGCCCGCCCGGGGCCGCCGCCCTCCCCCGCCAGCTCCCCGACAAAGAGGGCGAAGTCGCCGAAGGGGTGACGGATCATGTAGCTCCAGGCTGGATTGCCGCCCGGCAGCTCGGGCCGGCCGGGCCAGCGCAGCGAGGCCAGCACCGGCGCCGGCAGGCGCTCCAGCGCCAGGCGGCGGTTGGCGTCGGGCGGCGCCAGCGGCGCCGGCAGGGTCGCCGGCTGGACGCTGAGCACGGCGCCCAGCACGGTGTTGGGCCGGTAGGTGGCCAGCCCCTTCAGTCCCGACTTCCAGGCTCGCAGGTAGAGGTCCTGGAAGTCGGCATACGGGTAGTCCTCGGGCACGTTGACCGTCTTGGAGATCGAGGTGTCCACGTAGGGCGCCACCGCCGCGACCATTTCCTGGTGGGCCTGCGCGCTCATCTCCAGCGCGGTGACGAAGGCGGGCGTCAGCGGCGCCTCTTCGCCGTGCAAGTGTCGCCAGAGCCGCCAGGCATGGTCCTCGACCGCGTATTCGCTGAAGCTGCCATCGGGCCTGCGTTTCCTGCGCGTGTAGGTCCAGCTGAAGGCCGGCTCGATGCCGTTGCTGGCGTTGTCGGCGAAGGCCAGGCTGATGGTGCCGGTGGGCGCGATCGACAACAGGTGAGAGTTGCGCAGGCCGTGGCTGCGAATGCGCTCCTTGAGCGCCGCCGGCAGGCGCGACGCGAAGTTGCCCGGGCGAAAAAACAGCGCCGCATCGAACAGCGGGAAGGCGCCGCGCTCGCGCGCCAGCTCGACGGAAGCTTCGTAGGCGGCATCGCGCAGCGTCTCGACGATACGCCGCGCCATCGCGCGCGCCGGTTCGCTGTCGTAGCGCAGGCCCAGCATCACCAGCGCATCGCCCAATCCGGTCAGGCCCAGCCCGATGCGGCGCTTGTTGCGCGCTTCGGCCTGCTGCTGTGGCAGCGGCCAGTGGGTCGCCTCCAGCACGTTGTCGAGCATGCGCACGGCGACTTGGGCCACCTCGACGAAGGCGGCGCTGTCGAAACTGGCGTCCGCAGCGAAGGGATGCCGCACGCATCGCGTCAGGTCGATCGAGCCCAGGCAGCAGCAGCCGTAGGCCGGCAGCGGCTGCTCGCCGCACGGGTTGGTGCTCGCGATGGTTTCGCAATAGCCCAGATTGTTGTCGGCGTTGATGCGGTCGAGGAACAGAACGCCCGGCTCAGCATGGTCCCAGGTCGAGCGCATGATCTGCTCCCACAGTGCCCGCGCCGGCAGGCGGCGGTAGACCCAGCTGCCGTCGGCCTGCCGCTCGGCCCCGGCCGCCTTCTGCGCGGCGCCGGGCTCGGCACGGTGGCGCAGCTCGACCTCGGCATCGGCCTCCACCGCCTCCATGAAGGCGTCCGTCACGCCGACCGAGATGTTGAAGTTGCGCAGCTCGCCTGCGTCTTTGGCGTGGATGAACTCCTCGATGTCGGGGTGGTCGCAGCGCAGCACCGCCATCTGCGCGCCACGCCGTGCTCCGGCCGATTCCACGGTCTCGCAGGAGCGGTCGAACACCCGCATGTAGCTGACCGGACCGGAGGCGCTCGACTGCGTGCTGCCGACCCAGGCACCGCGTGGGCGGATGCGCGAGAAGTCGTAGCCGACGCCGCCGCCGCGGCGCATGGTCTCGGCCGCCTCGGCCAGCGCCGCGTAGATGCCGGGGTGGCCGTCCTCGGTCTGCGTGATGGAATCGCCCACCGGCTGCACGAAACAATTGATCAGCGTCGCGCTCAGCTCCGTCCCTGCGGCCGAGTTGATGCGCCCGGCCGGGATGAAACCGCGCTGCTGGGCATCGAGGAAACGTTGCTGCCAGCCAGCCCGCTGCTCGGGCGCCTCGACGGCCGCCAGGGCCCGCGCGACCCGTTCCCGCACCGCGTCGGCGCTGCGCTCGTCGCCCTTGGCGTACTTCTCCAGCAGCACCTCCTGGCTCAGCGGTTGAGGCGCCGGGCGGCTGCTGGGATGGTGGAGGATCTCGGCGGCTCTGTGGGCAGGCTGGACGGCAGGCATGGCGGCGGGGCGGGCGGCAGACCCGGGCGTGAGAGGGATGCCCCGGTTTAACGCTCACGGCCGCCGACCGCAAGGCGACCTGCCCATGCCCCTGGCGGCCGTGCAGCCGTCCGGCAGGCAGAGCCGACGGGCTCCCTCAGACGAACTTGCGTTCCGCCGGCGGCGGCGGGGTCCACTGGTACAGCCAGGTTTCGGTCAGAGGCTGGCCGTCGCTTTGCAAGTGCATGCGCAGGTTGATCGGCTCGGTGCTGTTGTCGGTGGGCCGCAGGTCGAACATCGCGCGCCAGCCATTGATGGCCCCGAGCGGCCGGGCCGAAGTGATCTCGATCTTGCCGCGCGAGGCGGTGATGACTGGCTCGACCTTGGCGTTGCGGCCCAGCAGCGAGAAGTCGCCGCCCGCGAAGTCCACCGCGAAGCGCCACGAAAAGTACTTGCGCGGCTGCCCGACGACACCACCCAAGCCGGTGCGGGTTGCGACGCAGTGGGCCAGCGGCGGGCGTGCCGGCGGCTGCGCGCCCCAGTAGAGCCGGTAGGAGAACAGCAGCTCCTGCCCGGGCTGGGGCTTGGCGGCCGGGTTCCAGAAGGCGACGATGTTGTCGAAGGTCTCGTCGATGGTCGGGATCTCGATCAGCTGCACCGAGCCGGCGCCCCAACCCGACTTGGGCTCCACCCACAGACACGGCCGCTTGTCGTAGAACACGCCGTCGTCCTGGTAGTGGTCGAAGTTGCGGTCTCGCTGCAGCAGGCCGAAGCCCCGCGGGTTCTCGTCCTGGTAGGCGTTGAAGCGCAGCTGCGCCGGGTTGCACAGCGGGCGCCAGATCCACTCGCCCGAGCCGGTCCACATCTGCAGGCCGTCGGTATCGTGGATCTCGGGGCGCCAGTCGTTGGCCATGCGGTGGTCGTTCTCGCCGAACTGGAACATGCTGGTGCACGGCGCGATGCCGAGGCGCTCGATGGCCTTGCGCGGATAGAGCGCCGCGTCGATGTCCATCACCTGGGTGTCGCCCGGCGTGATCGCGAAACGATAGGCCCCGGCCACGCTCGGCGAGTCCAGCAGCGCGTAGACGATCACGGTGTTGGACTGCGGCGCCGGCCGTTCCAGCCAGTAGGCCACGAAGTTCGGGAACTCCTCCGGCCGCGGCAGGCCCGAGTCGATCGCCAGCCCGCGGGCCGACTGGCCGTACTGCCATTCGCCGCCCACTGCACGGAAATAGCTCGCCCCCAGGAAGGCCGAGATGTCACGCTCAAGGTCGGTGTGGAAGTTGAGCCGGAAGCCCGCGAAGCCGAGGTCGGGCGGCAGGCTGGAGGCCTTCACGCCGCTCTTGCTGTGGTCGAACATCTGCGGGTTGTAGGCCAGCTCCTGGGCCTGCCCGTTGACCAGCTCGAAGAGCCGCACCGGCGACTTGAAATACAGGCCCAGGTGGAAAAACTGGGCCTGGAAGCGCAGCGGCTCGTCGCGCCAGAGCGCGTGCTCCTTCTTGAAGCGGATGGACTGGTACTGGTCCCAGTCGAGCGAGTCCAGGGTCTTGGGCAGGGTGCTGCGCGGCGCCTGGTAGGGCTTGGCCGCCAGCGCCCGGGCGTGGCCCTTGAGCCAGGCGTAGTCGAAGGCCTGCGGCTTGCCGATGGGCTGCATCTGGGCCGCCTGGGCGGCGAACGACAACAAGGAGGTGGAGGGGGCAAGAGCGGCCAGGCCGGCCGCTTTGCTCGTGTGGGAGAGGAAACGTCTTCTTTGCACGTGACAGGCGACAGCGGGGTTGGACACGCACGGCCGTGAGAGGAACACCGCGCGAAGCGGTCGCCAGGGCCGGCGTCGCCGGCGTCGGCCGCGAGGAAAAGGTCGCCTGCATGGTAGCGGCGAGAAGCCGCCGTCTCCCCCGCACATCGCAACTTTTGGTGACGCCGGCACCCCCGGGAGCGGGCCGCCGCGTCCCCGAAACGAAACGGCCCGGTGCGTGAACACCGGGCCGCGGATGAGGGGGCTGCGCGCGCTACTTGCTCGCGGCCGTGTCAGGGGCCGGGGCGTGGGTGGCCTCGACGCCGTGCTTCTCGCCGCTCATGTCGATGTCGCCACCGTTCATCAGCATGAAGATCGCCAGCGCCGAGAACACGGCGAATCCGGCCAGGATTTTCCACATGTGAAGTGTCCTTCCTTGTCAGTCGTTGGCGAAGATGTTGTTGTCCTTGGTTTCGCGCACGAACAGCGCGCCGATCACCACCGTCGCGAGCGCGATGGCCACCGGGTACCACAGGCCGTTGTAGATGTTGCCGGTCTGCGCCACGATCGCGAACGAGATGGTGGGCAGCAGGCCGCCGAACCAGCCGTTGCCGATGTGGTACGGCAGGCTCATCGAGGTGTAGCGGATGCGGGTCGGGAACATCTCGACCAGCATGGCGGCGATCGGGCCGTAGACCATGGTCACGTAGATCACCAGCAGGGCGAGGATCGCGACGACGAGCGGCCGGTTCAGCTTGGCCGGATCGGCCTTGGCGGGGTAGCCGGCCTCCTTGATCGCACTCGTGACCTCCTTCTTGAACTCGGCATCGCGCGCCTTGAGCGCGTCGCCGCTGAGGGCCTTGGCGTCGTAGGACTGGATCGTCTTGTCGCCGATCTTGATCACCGCGGTGCCGCTGCCGTCCACGGTTTCATAGTTGACCGAGTTGGCGGCCAGCAGCTGCTTCGCGACGTCGCAGGAGCTGGTGAACTTGGCAGTGCCGGTGGGATTGAACTGGAAGGAGCACTCGGCCGGGTTGGCGACCACCGAGACCGGGGCCGTGGCCTGGGCGCGGGCCAGGTCGGGGTTGGCCGCGTGGGTCAGGGCCTTGAACAGCGGGAAGTAGGTCGCCGCGGCGATCAGGCAGCCGGCCAGGATGATGGGCTTGCGGCCGATCTTGTCCGACAGCGTGCCGAACACCACGAAAAAGGGCGTGCCGATCAGCAGAGAGATCGCGACCAGCACGTTGGCCGTGGCGCCGTCGACCTTGAGCGCCTGGGTCAGGAAAAACAGCGCGTAGAACTGGCCCGTGTACCAGACCACCGCCTGACCGGCCACCATGCCGAGCAGCGCCAGGATCACGATCTTGAGGTTGCGCCATTGACCGAAGGACTCGGACAGCGGCGCCTTCGAGGTCTTGCCCTCGGCCTTCATCTTCTGGAAGGCAGGCGACTCGTTCATGCTCATGCGGATCCACACGGACACGGCGAGCAGCGCGATCGAGAGGATGAAGGGAATGCGCCAGCCCCAGTCCTTGAAGGTGTCCTCGCCCAGCAGGGTGCGGGCACCGAGGATCACCATCAGCGACAGGAACAGCCCCAGCGTGGCGGTGGTCTGGATCCAGGAGGTGAAGGCACCGCGCCGGCCGTGCGGCGCGTGCTCGGCCACATAGGTCGCCGCGCCGCCGTACTCGCCGCCCAGGGCCAGGCCCTGCAGCAGGCGCAGCGCGATCAGCACCACCGGCGCCGCAACGCCGATCGAGGCATAGGTCGGCAACACGCCGACGATGAAGGTCGACAGGCCCATCAAGAGGATGGTGACCAGGAAGGTGTACTTGCGCCCGATCATGTCGCCCAGGCGGCCGAACACCAGCGCACCGAAGGGACGCACGATGAAGCCCGCGGCAAAGGCCAGCAGCGCGAAGATGAAGGCCGAGGTCGGGTCCAGCCCGGAGAAGAACTGCGCGGCGATGATGGGCGCGAGCGACCCGTAGAGATAGAAGTCGTACCACTCGAACACGGTTCCGAGCGAGGAGGCGAAGATGACCTTCTTCTCCTCCCGGGTCATGGGCGCCTTGCCTGCGGCGGGCGCCTGCTTCGTCAGCGTTGCTGCCATGGTGTTTGTCTCCGGTTTGGACATCACCGCCCCTGCCGGGGCGGTAGCGGGGACGACTATCAGTGCGGGCTCTGACCGCGTGCTGACGGCCAGCCAACGAAAGCTGACAAATTAGGGTGCAACCCTGAGCTTTGATTTCTTGATGTGCAACAAGATGCGTGCCCGGGGGGCGCATCAAGGGAAAACGATCAGGCGCTCTCCCCCTGCCCTGGCCCGGCGCCGCGCCGCCGGCGCACCGAGCCGGGCTGCCACAGGCCAGCGTCCTCCCATCCGGGACCGTCGAACCAGGGGTCGCCCAGCAGGTACTCGCGCAACATCTCGAGCGAGTCGAGGCCCCAGAACAAGCGGCCGTCCACCTCGATGGTGGGAACGCCGAAGACGCCTCGCGCCGCGGCGTCGGCGGTCGCGGCGCGCAAGGCCTCCTTCACCTCGACGCTGCCCGGGTCGCGGCGCGGCGCGAGGCGGGCGACGAGATCGGGCAGGCGCGCCGGGTCCTCGGGGTTCTCGCCGCTGGTCCAGACATGGCGGAACAGGGTCTCGCAGACCCAGCGGTTGGGGGTGCCCTGCGGGCCCGCACAGGCGACCGCCAGGCGCAGCAGCGGCAGCGGGTTGAAGGGGTGGACGGCCGGGCGCTGCATCGGCAGTCCCAGCCGGCGCGCCAGCCAGCCGGCCTGGCGGTAGGTCCACTCGCGTTTCGGCGCGATCTCGGCGGGGCCCAGCTGGCCGTGGTGCTCCAGCAGGCCGGCGAACAGCACCGGCTGCCAGCGCACCTCGTGCGAGATGCCTTGCAGGGCCAGCGGCAGGCGCTCGAAGGCCATCCAGGCATAGGGCGAGATGACATCGAAATAGAACCGCAGCTGCTTCATTGCTCGCTTCCCCCGACGGTCCGCTGCACGCGGCGCAGCGGCAGTTGCTTCCACACCTGGCGCTTCTGCAGGTCGCTCATGCCGGACCAGGCCGCGATCTCGTCGAGCGTGCGCAGGCAGCCTTCGCACCAGCCGGTGCGGGGGTCCATGCGGCAGACGCTGACGCAGGGACTCGGAACGCCGGGGCTCACGGGGGCCGCCATGCTGCCTCTCGCGGGGCTCATTGGATAACCTCCGTGCTGCGCACTGCGGTGCGAGCCCCTTCGGGCGGCCGGGCGGGGCTCATTGGATAACCTCCGTGCTGCGCACTGCGGTGCGAGCCCCTTCGGGGCGGCCGGGCGGGGCTCATTGGATAACCTCCGTGCTGCGCACTGCGGTGCGAGCCCCTTCGGGCGGCCGGGCGGGGCTCATGCCGGCTCGGTGGCTGGTGTGACGTCCTCGACCGGCGCGCCGGTCAGTGCCGCCAGGTCTTGCGGCGCCACCCGGAACACCCCCTTCGGATGGCCTGCTGCGGCCCACACCTCGTCGAAGCGGAACAGCTCGCGGTCGATCAGGGTCACCGGCTCGGTGAGGTGCGCGACCGGCGAGACACCGCCGATGGTGAAGCCGGTGCGCGCCTTGACGAAGTCGGCATCGGCGCGGCCGACCGGGCCCACCAGGGCGGTGACCTTCTTCTCGTCGACACGGCGGTCGCCCGAGGTGACGACCAGCACGGCGCGGTCGTCGCTCTTGCGGCGGAAGATCACGCTCTTGGCGATCTGCCCGACCGCCACGCCCAGCGCCTCGGCCGCTTCCTGGGCGGTGCGGGCCGGCACTTCGAGGAACATCGGGGCATGCGGATGGCCCAGGCGGCGCAGCGCCTCGGTCACGCGCAGGAACCCCTCGGGCCGGGCCTCCATTCCGCTGGGGGTGTCCAGGGTGTCGTTCACACTGCTCATGCCGCCTCCGTCTGCGCAGCCGGCCGTTTCGCCAGCACCGCGTTGCTAACCCGCGAGACCGGCTTGCGGCCCAGCACGCCCGAGATGAAACTCGCCGCATCGACCAGCCGGTCGAGGTCGACGCCGCAATCGATGCCCAGGCCCTGCAGCAGGAACACCGCGTCCTCGGTCGCGACATTGCCGGTCGCCCCCTTGGCATAGGGGCAGCCGCCGAGCCCGGCGACGCTGGTGTCGAAGCTGGACACGCCCAGTTCCAGGCAGGCGTAGATGTTGGCCAGCGCCTGGCCATAGGTGTCGTGGAAATGCCCGCTCACCTCTGCCAGCGGGTAGTGCCTGAGGGCCCGCTCCATCGCGGCCTGCACGCGCCGCGGCGTGCCCACCCCGATGGTGTCGGCCACGCCGACATGGTCCACGCCGATGTCCTTCATCAGGCGCACGACCCGTTCGACCTCGTCGGGCGAGACCTCACCCTGGTAGGGGCAGCCGAGCGCGCAGGAAATCGCGCCCCGCACCTTGATGCCCCGTGCATGCGCCGCCTCGACCACCGGGCGGAAGCGCTCGATCGAGACTTCGATCGAGCAGTTGATGTTGCGCTGGCTGAAGGCCTCGCTCGCGGCGCCGAATACGACGATCTCGGCGGGCTGCGAAGGCAGCGCCGCCTCGTACCCCTGCAGGTTGGGTGTCAGCACCGAGTAGCGCACGCCCTCGCGGCGCTGCAGGCCGGCCAGAACCTCCGAGTTGTCGGCCATTTGCGGGACCCACTTGGGGCTGACGAAGCTGGTGACCTCGATCTCGCGCAGGCCGGCGGCCTGCAGGCGATGCACCAGCTCGATCTTGTCGCGGGCGGCCACCGGCTGCTTTTCGTTCTGCAGCCCGTCGCGGGGGCCGACTTCGACCAGGGTGACGCGGTTCGGCATCATCGGCAAACTCCAAGATGTTCAGGGCCGGACGGCATGACGCCGGTCCGGCCGTTCATTCTGCCCGCGAGGCGCGATCCGCGCTCGGGGTGCGCTCAGGCGGTCTTCAGGCGCAACAGCTCGGCGCCCTCGGCGAGCTGGTCGCCGACCCGGTAGAGCACCACGTCGACGATGCCGTCGGCGGGCGCGGCAATGCTGTGTTCCATCTTCATCGCCTCCATCACCGCGAGCGCCTGGCCCTTGCGCACCGACTGGCCGGCCTGGACGTGCAGCGCAATCAGCTTGCCCGGCATCGGCGCGGTGAGACGGCCCGCGTCGTGGCCGCCCTCGCCGGCATGGGCGATCGCATCGAGCCATTGCAGCGAGGCGCTGCCCTGCGGTCCGAACACCGCGAAGCCATCGCCATGGCGGTATACCGAAAGGGTCCAGCGCCGCTCGCCGAGGCGGACGTCGTAGCGGTCGGCACCGAGCGGGCCGGCGCGCAGCGGCAGGCGCTGCCCGGCGAGTTCCACCAGGTGCGAACCGTCGTGCAGGTATTCCAGGCTCGCGACATGGCGCTGGCCGGCCGCGTCGAGCACCTCGAGGCGCCTGCGCGCCACGCCGTGCAGGCGCCAGCCATCGCGACGCGACCACGGATCGGTGGTTTGCGTCGCCGCCTCCTCCTGCAGCAGGCGCGCCGCCACGCCGGCCAAGGCGCCCTCCAGCGGCAGACCGGGCTGCCCGAACAAGGCCTCGCGTTCGCGCTCGATCAGCGCGGTGTCGAGGTCGGCCTGAGCGAAGGAGCGGCTCGCCACGACGCGCCGCAGGAAAGCCACGTTGGTGTGCAGCCCGACGATGTGGGTCTCGGCCAGCGCGGCGTCGAGGCGGGCCAGGGCCTGGGCCCGGTCCTCGCCCCAGACGATGAGCTTGGCGATCATCGAGTCGTACCAGGGCGAGATCTCGTCGCCCTCGCGCACGCCGGCGTCGATGCGCACCGGCGCCACCGCGAACTCGGCCGCTGCAGCCGGGGCGCGGAACACACGCAGCCGCCCGGTGGCCGGCAGGAACTGCGCCTCCGGGTTCTCGGCGCACAGCCGCGCCTCGATCGCATGGCCGTGCAGGCGCAGCTCGTGCTGGCGCGCCGGCAGCGGCTCGCCCGCGGCGACCCGGAGCTGCCACTCGACCAGGTCATGGCCGGTGATGGCCTCGGTCACCGGGTGCTCGACCTGCAGCCGGGTGTTCATCTCCATGAAGTAGAAACGCCCGTCCTGCTCGGCGATGAACTCCACCGTGCCGGCGCCGACGTAAGCCACGGCCCGCGCGGCCGCCACCGCGGCCTCGCCCATCTCGGCCCGGCGCTCGGGTGTCATGCCCGGCGCCGGGGCCTCCTCCAGCACCTTCTGGTGGCGGCGCTGCACCGAGCAGTCGCGCTCGAAGAGGTACACGCACTCGCCGTGGCTGTCGCCGAACACCTGGATCTCGATGTGGCGCGGGCGTGTGACGTACCGCTCGACCAGCACGTGGTCGTCGCCGAAGCTCGCCGCGGCCTCACGCTTGCAGGACGCGAGCGCCGCCTCGAACTCCTCGGCCTGCTGGACCAGCCGCATGCCCTTGCCGCCGCCCCCGGCGCTGGCCTTGATCAGCACCGGGTAGCCGATGCGCCCGGCTTCGGCCTTGAGGAAGTCGGGCTCCTGGCGCTCGCCGTGGTAGCCGGGCACCAGCGGCACGCCGGCCTTCTCCATCAAGGCCTTGGCCGCCGCCTTGCTGCCCATCGCGGCGATGGCCGAGGCCGGTGGTCCGATGAAGGCGATGCCCGCCTCGGCACAGGCGCGCGCGAAGTGCTCGTTTTCGCTCAGGAACCCGTAGCCGGGGTGCACCGCCTCGGCGCCAGTGGCGCGGGCGGCTTCGAGCACGCGCTGGGCCAGCAGGTAACTCTCGCGCGGCGCCGAGGCGCCGATGTGCACCGCTTCGTCGCAGGCACGCACGTGGCGCGCGCCGGCATCGGCGTCGGAATAGACCGCGACGGTGCGGATGCCCAGGCGGCGCGCGGTGGCGGCGACGCGGCAGGCGATCTCGCCGCGGTTGGCGATCAGGATCTTCTTGAACATCGTGTCTCGGCGGGTTGTGTTCAGAGCGTCCAGGCGGCGGGCCGCTTGTCGAGGAAGGAGCGCACGCCTTCGCGCCCCTCGGCGCTCGCGCGCACGTCGGCGATGCGGCGGGCGGTGTCGGCGCGCAGTTCCGGCGTGAGCCGCGCGCCGGCGATGTCCTGCACCAGGCGCTTGCAGGCCTTCACGGCCTGCGGCCCGTTGGCGACGATCGCCTGCACCAGCGCCTCCACCTGCGTGTCCAGCGCCTCGGGCGCGCAGACCTCGTGCACGAAGCCGAAACGCTGGGCCTCGCGGGCGCCGAAGCGCTCGGCGGTGACGAAGTAGCGGCGCGCCGCCTGCTCGCCCATCGCCCGGATCACATAAGGGCTGATGGTCGCGGGCAGCAGCCCCAGCTTCGCCTCCGAGAGGCAGAACTGCACCGGCTCGGCGGCCACGACGATGTCGCACACCGCCGCCAGCCCCACGCCGCCGGCATAACAGTCGCCCTGGATGCGGCCGACCAGCGGCACCGGGCAGCTGTAGAGCGTCCACAGCATCTCGGCCAGGCGGGCCGCGTCGTCGCGGTTCTCCTCCCAGCTGTAGTCGGCCATCGCGCGCATCCAGTTCAGGTCCGCGCCGGCGCTGAAGGCCTTGCCGTGCGCGCCCAGCACGATCACCCGCAGGCTCTCGTCCTGGCCCAGCGCATGGAAGCAACGGGTCAGCTCGGTGATGGTGGTGTCGTTGAAGGCGTTGCGCACCTCGGGGCGGTTGAGCCACACGCGGGCCACCGGGCCCTGGCGCTGGATGTCGAGCGTCTGCATCGGGTTGCCTGCGTCGTAGGTCACATGCGGAAGACACCGAAGCGGGTGTCGGGGATGGGGGCGTTGCGACTCGCGCTCAGCGCCAGCGCCAGCACGCGACGGGTGTCGGCGGGGTCGATCACGCCGTCGTCCCACAGCCGGGCCGACGCGTAATAGGGGTGGCCCTGGTCTTCGTACTGGCGCCGTATCGGCGCCTTGAAGGCTTCTTCCTCCTCGGCGCTCCAGTGTCCGCCCTTGGACTCGATGCCGTCGCGCCTGACGGTGGCCAGCACGCTGGCGGCCTGCTCGCCGCCCATCACGCTGATGCGGGCGTTGGGCCACATCCACAGCAGGCGGGGGCCATAGGCGCGGCCGCACATGCCGTAGTTGCCGGCGCCGAAACTGCCCCCGATGATGACCGTGAACTTGGGCACCTCGGCGCAGGCCACCGCGGTGACCATCTTGGCGCCGGCGCGGGCAATGCCTTCGTTCTCGTACTTGCGACCCACCATGAAGCCCGTGATGTTCTGCAGGAACACCAGCGGCACCTTGCGCTGGCAGCACAGCTCGATGAAGTGTGCGCCCTTGTTCGCGCTCTCGGCGAACAGGATGCCGTTGTTGGCGATGACGCCCACCGGCATGCCGTCGATGTGGGCGAAGCCGGTCACCAGCGTCGCGCCATAACGCGCCTTGAACTCGTCGAACTCGCTGGCGTCGACGATGCGGGCGATGACCTCGCGCACGTCGAAGGGCTTGCGGGTGTCGGTGGGGATGATGCCGTACAGCTCCCGCGCGTCGTACTTCGGCGGTCGCGAGGCCACGGTCGCGCCGGTCTCCGGCTTGCACCCGTTGAGTCGCGCGACCGAGGCGCGCGCCAGGGCCAGCGCATGCAGGTCGTTCTGCGCCAGGTGGTCGGCCACACCCGAGAGCCGGGTGTGCACGTCGCCGCCGCCCAGGTCCTCGGCGCTCACCACCTCGCCGGTCGCCGCCTTCACCAGCGGCGGGCCGCCCAGGAAGATAGTGCCCTGCTCCTTGACGATGATGGTCTCGTCGCTCATCGCCGGCACGTAGGCGCCGCCCGCGGTGCAGGAGCCCATCACCACGGCCAGCTGGGGGATGCCCTCGGCGCTCATGCGGGCCTGGTTGTAGAAGATGCGGCCGAAGTGGTCGCGGTCGGGGAACACCTCGTCCTGGTTGGGCAGGTTGGCCCCCCCGGAGTCGACCAGGTAGATGCACGGCAGCCGGTTCTGCTGCGCGATCTCCTGGGCCCGCAGGTGTTTTTTCACCGTCATCGGGTAGTAGGTGCCGCCCTTGACCGTCGCGTCGTTGCAGACGATCACGCACTCGACGCCCGAGACGCGGCCGATGCCGGCGATCACGCCCGCGCCGGGGGCGGCATCGCGCCCGTCCTTCTCGGGGTACATCCCGAGCGCGGCCAGCGGCGCGATCTCGAGAAAGGGCGTGCCGGGGTCGAGCAGCATCTCGACCCGATCGCGCGGCAACAGCTTGCCGCGCGCCAGGTGCTTGGCGCGGGCGGCCTCGCCGCCTCCCTGGGCGATCGTGGCCAGGCGAGCGTTGAGGTCGGCCACCAGGGCCTGCATCGCGGCCGCATTGGCCTTGAAGTCCTCCGAGCGGGGGGACAACTTGGATTCAAGAACGGGCATGGGGTCCTCGGGGCCGGCCGGCGGGTCGTTTTGATTCGGCTCGCCCGCCTGTGACGTTTACGTAAACGTCAATCTTACGCAAGTTGTCGTCGCCTGACCAGCGCTTGCCCGCAAGCGGGGGCCCGCCTGGCTCAGAACGGGCCCTGGCTCAGCCAGCGCTCGATCTGCGCCTTGCGGTCGTTGCCCCAGAAGGGCTCGCCGTCGACCATGAAAAAAGGCGCGCCGAACACGCCCGCGGCCACGGCCGCCTCGTTGGCGTGTTTCAGGCGCTCCTTCCAGCGGCCGTCGTTCCAGACCGCCTCGGCCTCTTCCGGCAGCAGGCCGAAATCGGCCGCCAAGGCCTTCAGGGCCTCCACGTCGGCCAGGTTGACGCCGCGACCGAAATAGGCGCGGAAGGCGGCGCGCGCCCAGGGCACGGCCCGCGCCGGGTCGTTCTCGGCCAGCCACCAGTAGAGGCGGGCGGCGTTCTGGGTCGGGATGGGGAAAACCTCGGGCTGCACGAAAGGCACCCCCTCGGCGCTGGCCGAGCGGGCAAAGTCGCGCAAGGTGTACTCGCGTTTGATCGGGTGCTCCATGGGCGGCCGCAGTCCGGCCGCCTGGAAGGTCACGCCGAGCAGGATCGCGTGCCAGCGCACCGTGCGGCCATGGCGCGCCGCCAGCGCCTCGATCCACTCTGACGCGATGTAGGCGTAGGGCGAGGAGAAGTCGAAATAGAAATCGATGGGGGTACGCATGGGCCCATCCTAGTCCGCCTCGCCGCCAGCCAAGACGGGCAGAAACCCGTGGCCTCGGGCGGGCATTACTTGCGCCAGAACGAGGGAGTGAGCAGCACCATGAAAGACAGCATCTCCAGCCGACCGAGCAGCATTGCCAGCGTGCAGACCCAGGTCTGCACGTCGCTGAGGGGACCGAAGGTGCCGGCCGGGCCGACCGGCCCAAGGCCCGGACCCATGTTGTTGACACTCGCGGCCACCGCGGTGAAGGCGGTCACGACATCCAGGTCGGTCAGCAGCATCACCATCGTGAGCCCCAGGATGGTGGCGCCGTAGACCAGCATGAAGGCCAGCACCGCGAAGATGGCGCTGGAGTGCACCGGGCTTGCGCCCAGCATCACCGGGTTGACGGCACGCGGATGCACCAGGCGCGACATCTCACGCCGGGCCTGCTTGAGCAGGATGATCACGCGGACCATCTTGATGCCGGCGCCGGTCGAGCCGGCGCTGGTCGCGACACCGGACAGCATCAGCATCAGGACCGGGGCGAAGATGGGCCAGCGGCTGTAGTCGACGGTCGCGAAGCCGGTGGTCGAGGCCACCGAGACCACGTTGAAAAACGCATGCCGCAACGCGAGCAGCGGATCGGCATAGCTGCCCTTGAGCAGCAGCAGCGCGGCCACCAGCAAGCTGGCACCCACCATCAGGCCCAGGGTGGCCCGGGTCTCCGAATCGCCCAGCAGCTGGCGGGCGCTGCGTTTGCGCAGGGCCACGAAATAAAGCGCGAAATTGCAGCTGGCCAGCAACATGAACACCACGCAGGCCCCCTCGAGCAGAGGCGATCGGAAGTAACCGAAGCTGCTGTCGTGCGAAGACAGGCCGCCGAGGCTGACCGTCGTGAACATGTGCATCCAGGCGTCCGGCCAGCCCATGCCGCCGATGCGGTAGACCAGCAGGCAGGCGATCGAGAAGCTGACGTAGACGCTCCACAGGCCCTTGGCGGTCTCGGTGATGCGCGGCGTCAGCTTGGTGTCCTTGAGCGGGCCGGCCGTCTCGGCCTTGAAGAGCTGGCTGCCGCCGGCACCCAGCAGCGGCAGGATGGCCACTGCCAGCACCAGGATGCCCATGCCGCCCATCCACTGCAGCAGGCAACGCCACAGGTTGATCGAGACCGGCAGCGCGTCCAGCCCGCTCAGCACCGTGGCGCCCGTCGTCGTGAGCCCCGACATGGCCTCGAAGTAGGCGTCGGTGAAGGAGATCGGGCGGGCGTCCTGGTGGAAGTACAGCAGCAGCGGCAGGCAGGCGAACAGCGGCAGCACGGTCCAGGCCAGCGACACCAGCAGGACCCCGTCGCGCGCCTGCAGCTCACGTCGGAAGCGGCGCGCGCCGAGCCACAGCGCCAGGCCGCAGCCGAAGGTCGCGGCCATCGACGCCGGCCAGGCACCGATCGCCGTGTCCCGGAGCCAGCCCGAGACCGCATAGGGCACACCCATCGCGGCCGCGAAAAACATCAGGATGGCACCGAGGATGCCGAGCACGGGCAGGAGGGACTGCATCAGGAACACTGCTCAGAAGAAGGTCGCGCTCACCTGGAACAGCCGCTCGATCTCGCGCACGTCACGCTTGCTCGGCAGGAAGATGACGACATGGTCGTTGGCCTCGATCACGGTGTCGTGGTGGGCGATCAGCACCCGCGCGTCACGGCGCTGCGCCTCGGCCTCCTCGGCCGGCACGCCGTCCTCCGGCAGACCGCGCACGATGGCGCCGATCTGCGCACCGCGCGGCAGCGCGATCTGCTCGATGCGCCGGCCCACCACCTTGGACGACTTGGCGTCGCCGCGGGCCACCGCCTCCAGCGCCTCGGCCGCGCCGCGGCGCAGGCTGTGGACGGCCTCGACGTCGCCGCGCCGCACATAGGCCAGCAATTCGCCGATCACGGCCTGCGCCGGCGACAGCGCGATGTCGATCTCGGTGCCCTGAACCAGGTCGGCGTAGGACTTGCGGTTGATCAGCGCCAGCACCCGCCGCGCGCCCATGCGCTTGGCCAGCAGGCAGGACATGATGTTGTCCTCGTCATCGTTGGTGAGGGCGAGGAAGAGGTCCACGTCGCGCACGTTCTCCTCCTCGAGCAGGTCCTCGTCGGTGGAGTCGCCCTGCAGCACCAGGGTGCCCGCGGACAGCTGCGTCGCCAGGTACTGGCACCGCTGCGCGTCGTGCTCGATGACCTTCACGCGGTACTCGGCTTGCAGCAGGCGCGCCAGCCTGAGACCGACCCGGCCGCCGCCGGCGATCATGACCCGCTTGACCGGGCGGTCACGCCGGCGCAGCAGGTGCAGCACCGGCCGCACGTCGCCGGTGGGCGCGAGCACGAACACCTCGTCGCCGGGCTCGACCCGCGTCTCACCGGTGCACGCGATCAGGCGGTCGGGGGCTTCGCTCTCCCGGCGGTAGATCGAGACGATGCGCAGCTCGGCCTCGCCGATCATGGCCTTCAGATCCTTGATCGCATGCCCGACCAGCGGTGCGCCCAGCACCGCCCGCACCGCCAGCAGGCAGACCCGGCCCTGGGCGAACTCCACCACCTGGAGCGCCTCCGGGTACTCGATGAGCTTGCGGATGTAGCGCGTCAACGAAGCTTCGGGGCAGATCACGCGGTCCACCGCGAAACCCGAGCGCCCCATCAGCGGACCGCCATCGACGAACTCGGGCGAGCGCACCCGCGCGATCGTGGTCGGGATGTTGTAGAGATCGTGCCCGATCTTGCAGGTCACCAGGTTGGTTTCGTCCAGCGGCGAGCAGGCGATCAGCATGTCGGCATCGGCCGCGCCCGCCTCCTGCAGCACCGAGGGCTGGATGCCGTTGCCGACCACGCCGCGCAGGTCCAGGCGGTCCTGCAGCTCGCGGACCCGCACCGGGTTGGTGTCGATCACGGTGATGTCGTTGCACTCGGACACCAGGTTCTCGGCGACGCTCTCGCCGACCCGGCCCACGCCGAGGATGATGATGTTCATGTCGGGCGATTATGGGCCGGCTGCCCAGCTCAGCCCAAGGCCCTCGCAATCAGGATCTTCTGCACATCGGAAGTGCCTTCGTAGATCTGGCAGACGCGCACGTCGCGCCAGATGCGCTCCACCGGGAAGTCGCTCACATAGCCGTAGCCGCCGTGCACCTGGATCGCCTCCGAGCAAACGCGCTCGGCCATCTCGGAGGCATAGAGCTTGGCCATCGCGGCCTCCTTCAGGCAGGGCTGGCCGGCATCGCGCAGCGCCGCCGCGTGCCAGACCATCTGGCGCGCGACTTCGATGCGGGTGGCCATCTCGGCGAGCCGGAACTGCACCGCCTGGTGCTCGAAGATGGGCTTGCCGAAACTCTCGCGCTGCTTCGCATAGGCCAGCGCCGCCTCGAAGGCCGCCCGGGCCATGCCAACGCTCTGCGCGGCGATGCCGATGCGCCCGCCCTCCAAGGCCGACAGCGCGATGCGGTAGCCCTCGCCTTCGGCGCCGATGAGGTGATCGGCCGGCACGCGGCACTGCTCGAAGACGATCTGGGCGGTGTCGCTGGAATGCTGCCCGGTCTTCTCCTCCAGCCGCGCCACCTGGTAGCCGGGCGTGTCGGTGGGCACGACGAAGGCACTGATGCCGCGCTTGCCGGCAGCCTTGTCGGTGACGGCAATGACGATGGCGAGCTGGCCGTTCTTGCCGCTGGTGATGAACTGCTTGACGCCCTGGATCACGTAGCAGTCGCCGTCGCGGACCGCGGTGGTGCGCAGCGCCGAGGCGTCGGAGCCCACATGCGGCTCGGTCAGGCAAAAGGCGCCCAGCAGCTCGCCCTGCGCGAGCGGCACCAGCCAGCGCTGCTTCTGGGCCTCGCTGCCATAGCGCATCAGGATCGCGCAGACGGGGCAGTTGTTGACGCTGACCGCGGTGCTGGTGCCACCGTCGCCGGCGGCGATCTCCTCCAGCACCAGCGCCAGGCTGAGATAGTCCAGCCCGGCGCCGCCGTATTCGGCGGGCACACAGACGCCGTAAGTGCCGAGCGCCGCGAGACCGCGGTGCACGTCCTGGGGGAAGTGGTGTTCCCTGTCCCAGCGAGCGGCGTGCGGCAGCACCTGCTCCTGCACGAAGGCGCGCACCGCGTCGCGGATCAGGGTCTGGTCTTGGGTCAGCAGCATGGGTCGTGTTCCGTGCGTCGGGGCGCGCCTCGGGCTCTCGTGAAGCCCGCCGCGCGCAGCGGCACTCACCAGGGAATAGGGGCGCCGTCGTGGTTGAAAAATCCGCCGTTGTCGGCGCTGTCGAGACGGTCCATCAGGCGGCGCAGGTCGGAGACGCTGTGCTCGACAGGCAGGGCCGCGCTGGGCCCGCCCATGTCGGTGCGCACCCAGCCGGGGTGGACCGCGGCGCAGACCACGCCGCGCTCACCGAACACCCGGGCGGTGTCGGCCAGCACCGAGTTCAGCGCCGCCTTGGAGGCGCGGTAGAGCCAGCCGGCGCTGCCCGAGCGCTCGCCGATCGAGCCCATCTGCGAGGACAGAACGATCAGCCGTGCCCCGGGCGCGAGCGCGCCCTCGAGCTGGGACACCAGGCGCATCGGACCCAGCACGTTGGTGTGCATCACGTGGTCGAAGTCGGCCTGGCCCGGCGGCTCCAGACCGCTGGTGTGCGGGCCGTAGACGCCGGCGTTGAGCACCACCCGGTCGAAACGCTCGCCGTCGAGCCGCCAGCCCAGGCCCGCGACGCTCGCGGTGTCGGTGACATCCAGCGGCAGTGCCTCACAGCCGAGCGCGCGCAGCCGTTCCAGCCCGGCCTCGTCGCGGGCGGTGGCCACGACGCGCCACCCCTCGGCGCGCCACTGGCGCGCGAATTCATGGCCGATGCCGCGCGAAGCGCCCAGCACCAGCGCCGAGCTCATTCAACTTCCTTGACCAGCAGCGTGCCGCGGCTGACCACCGCGACGCCCGAGCGCTGGGTGCTTGCGGCGCCGTCGACCAGCACCACGTAGCCGCCGAGCTTGCGGTTCCATTCCACCGAGGACACCACCCAGTGCAGGGTGATGTCCTCGTTGGCGTAGACCGGTGCCTTGTACGCGAAGTTGAAATTCAGGCACACCATCTGCCGCTTCACGCCGTCGTTGCGACGCGAGAAGTGGCTGGCGGCCAGGCCCATCAGCATCGAGGCGGTGTGCGGGCCACTGGCGATGACTTCGCCGAAGCGGGACTGCCCCGCCTCGGCCTGGTCGCGGTGCAGCGGATTGCTGTCCTGGCAGGCGGCGGCAAAGGCCGCGATGTCCTGCTCCGTGAAACGTACGGTCTTGCCGAAGGTTTCACCGACCGCAACGATTTCGTTTTCTGCAACTGCACTCATAGGTGTCCTCCCAAGCTCAAGAAGTGGAGCTCAGAGGAGCTCCACGGCCATGGCGGTCGCTTCGCCGCCGCCGATACACAACGCTGCCACTCCCTTTTTCAGGCCCTGCTTGCGCAGCGCCCCCAGCAGGGTCACGACGATGCGCGCGCCGCTGGCACCGATGGGGTGGCCGAGGGCGCAGGCGCCGCCGTGCACATTCACCTTCTCGTGCGGCAATTTGTGCTCGGCCATGGCCGCCATCGTCACCGCCGCGAAGGCTTCGTTGATCTCCCACAGGTCGACGTCCGCCGCCGTCCAGCCGGTCTTTTGCAGCACCCGGTCGATGGCTCCGACCGGCGCAGTGGTGAACCACTCCGGCGCCTGGGCAAACACCGCGTGGGCCCGCACCCGCGCCAGCGGCTGCACACCCCTCTGGCGAGCGGTCGATTCGCGCATCAACACCAGGGCCGCGGCACCGTCGGAAATGCTCGACGAGGTCGCTGCCGTGATGCTGCCGTCCTTCTTGAAAGCAGGCTTCAGGCCAGGGATCTTGTCGAGCCGCGCCTTGAAGGGCTGTTCGTCCTTGGCGATCTGCTGCTCGCCGCCCTTGCCAGCCAGCGTGACCGGCGCCATCTCCCAGTCGAAGCTGCCGTCCTGGTTGGCTTTCAGCGCCCGCTCGGTCGAGGCGATGGCGAAGGCGTCCTGCGCTTCCCGGCTGAAGCCGTATTTCGAGACGCAATTCTCTGCGAAGACGCCCATGGCCTTGCCCCGCTCATAGGCGTCTTCGAGACCGTCCAGCGCCATGTGGTCGTAGAAGGTGGTGGCGCCGTATTTCTGGCCCTTGCGGACGAAGGCCAGGTGGGGGGCGTTGGTCATGCTTTCCATGCCGCCGGCCACCACCACGTCGGCGCTACCGGCAGCCAGCATGTCGTGGCCGAACATCATCGCGCGCATGCCCGAGCCGCACATCTTCGACAGGGTCACCGCGCCGGCCGACTGCGGCAGGCCGGCCTTCAGGGCCGCCTGTCGGGCCGGCGCCTGGCCCTGGCCGGCCATCAGGCAGTTGCCCATCAGCACTTCGTTGACCGCGTCGCCGGGCACGCCGGCGCGCTCCACGGCCGCGCGGATGGCGACGGCGCCCAGCTCCCAGGCCGACAGCCCGGCCAGTTCGCCGAGCAGGCCGCCCATGGGAGTGCGGGCGGCGGAAGCAATCACGATGGAATCGGACATGAGGGTCTCCTTCAAGGGATCAGTCGAAAGTCGAAATGCGGTTCACTTGGCGTCGGCCGGCGCCGCGGCCGGGGCCGGACCGGGGGCCGAGGCGCCGGGGCGCTCGCCGCGCGGACGTCCGTTGCGGATAAAACGTTTCGCCGTGTCGTAGGGGAACACGTCGTGCACGTGGCCGGCGAGGATGCGCTCCTTGTGGCCCTGCCAGAAAGCCGGGTCGAGCAGATCGGCATGGTGGCGCATGAACACCGCGCGCACCTTCTCGTTGCCGAGCAGAAAGGGCTCGAAGGTCTCGGGGAAGATGTCCTTGGGGCCCACCGGGTACCAGACCTCGCCGGAGAGCTCCTCTTCCTCGTTGCGCGGCGCGGGCACCTTGCGGAAGTTGCAGTCGGTCAGGTATTCGATCTCGTCGTAGTCGTAGAACACGACCTTGCCGTTGCGCGTGACGCCGAAGTTTTTCCACAGCATGTCGCCGGGGAAGATGTTGGCTGCCACCAGGTCCTTGATGGCGTTGCCGTACTCGATGACGCCGTGCTCGATCTGCTCGGGCGAGCCTTCCTGCAGGAAGATGTTGAGCGGGATCATGCGGCGCTCGATGTAGAGGTGCTTGATGACCAGGTCACCGTTGTCCTCCTCGATCAGGCTGGGGCAGAAGTGCTTCAGCTCGGCCACCAGCTCCTCGTCGAAACGGGCCCGCGGGAAGGCCACGTTGGAGTACTCGAGCGTGTCGGCCATGCGGCCCACCCGGTCGTGCTGTTTCACCAGCAGGTACTTGCTCTGGATCAGCTCGCGCGAGGTTTCCTTCTGCGGCGGGTAGAAGTCCTTGATGACCTTGAACACATAGGGAAAGGACGGCAGGTCGAACACCAGCATCACCATGCCCTTGATGCCGGGTGCGATGCGGAAGCGGTCGCTCGAATGCCTCAGGTGGAACAGGAAGTCCCGGTAGAACAGGTTCTTGCCCTGCTTCTGCAGGCCCAGCGCGTTGTAGATCTCCGAGCGCGGCTTGCGCGGCATCAGCGAGCGCAGGAAGTGCACATACGCGGCCGGGATTTCCATCTCCACCATGAAGTAGGCCCGCGCGAAGCTGAACAGCATCTGCATCTCGTCTTCGCCGAACAGCACCGCGTCGATGTAGAGCCGGCCCTTGCTGTTGTGCAGGATGGGCATCGCGAACGGCGTCTCGCGGAAGCCGTTGATGATCTTGCCGACGACGTAGGCGCCCTTGTTGCGGAAGAACAGCGAACTCAGCACCTGGATCTGGAAGTTGGTGCGCAGGCGCACCTCGCCGAACTGCTGGCTCATCGCGCGCAGCACGTTCTCGACGTCGCGGTCCAGGTCGTCGAACTCGCGGTTGAGCTGGAAGTTGGTGACGATGCGGTGCAGCACCTCGCCCATGGTCTCGCGCGTCGGGTAGTAGGCGCGGTAGGTCGGCTGCGAACCCGGCTCCTCGTTCTCGATGTACTCGGTCGAGATGGCCGGGCGCACGAAGATGAAATTGTTGTGGAAGTAGCTGCGGTGCAGGATCTTGGTGGTGACCGAGTTGAAGAAGGTCTCGGCCAGCTCCGGGCGCAGGTGGTTGGTCAGCAGCCCGATGTAGTGCAGCTTGACCTGCTGCCAGACGTTCATCGGCAGCTCGTGGGCCTTGAACTCGGTCTGCAGCCGCTCGACCGCCTCGTCGACGCGCTTGTCGTAGAACTCGATGCGTTCGCGCTGGGCGCGCTGCTGGCCGTGCCAGTCGGCCGCCTCGAAACGCTGCTTGGCCGCGATGCTGGCCTCGCGGAACAGCCGGTAGTGCCGGTTGAAGCCTTCCAGCATCGCCTGCGCGATGCCGAAAGCGCGGCGATCGTCGAGCTGCTGGGGGAACATCAGCCTGCCCCGAGCTCGCGCTGCCGGTCGTAGCGTGCCTTCAGCTGCGCCACCGCGTCCTGGTAGGCAGCCTGCACCGCATCGGCGTCGCCCACCGTCATGCGCAGGTCCTGCAGCAGGCCGTTGTGCAGGCCGTAGACCCAGCCGTGCACCACCACCTCCTGGCCTCGCGTCCAGGCCTCGCGCACCACCGAGGTCTGGCAGACGTGCACGGCCTGCTCCAGCACGTTCAGCTCGCACAGCGCGTTGTGGCGCTGGGTCTCGCTTTCCAGCGTGTCCAGCCAGGTCTGGTGCCGGTTGCGCACGTCCTCGACGTGGCGCAGCCAGTTGTCGGCGATGCCGATGCGCACGCCGTTCATCGCCGCCTTCACGCCGCTGCAGCCGTAGTGGCCCACCACCATGATGTGGCGGACCTTGAGCAGGTCGATCGCGAACTCCATCACGGACAGGCAGTTCAGGTCGGAGTGCACCACCACGTTGGCGACGTTGCGGTGCACGAACAGGTCGCCGGGCATCAGTCCCACGATCTCGTTCGCAGGCACGCGGCTGTCGGAACAGCCGATCCAGAGGTATTCGGGCGCCTGCTGCTCCAGCAGACGCGAGAAGAAGCCGGGCTGGCGCTGCTCGAGGTTCTGGGCCCAGCTGCGGTTCTTGTCGAAAAGGTCTTGAAGTGCTTTGCTCATTGCGCGGTCGCCGAAATTGCAGTGCGCAGTGTACGCACCCGCCCGGCACAGGGAGTTTCAGGCGTGTGTCAGCTTGAAGGCGGCCTGCGCCGGTGGCGCCGCCCTCAGGCGGTTTCGGAGAACAGCTCGCGGCCGATCAGCATGCGGCGGATCTCGCTGGTGCCCGCGCCGATCTCGTAGAGCTTGGCGTCGCGCCACAGCCGGCCCAGCGGGTAGTCGTTGATGTAGCCGTTGCCGCCGAAGATCTGGATGCCCTCGCCGGCCATCCAGGTCGCCTTCTCGGCGCACCAGAGGATGACCGAGGCGCAGTCCTTGCGTACCTGGCGCACGTGTTCGCTGCCCAGGCTGTCGAGGTTCTTGCCCACGGTGTAGCAGAAGGCGCGCGCCGCCTGCAGCACCGTGTACATGTCCGCCAGCTTGCCCTGGATCAGCTGGAACTCGCCGATGCTGCGGCCGAACTGGCGGCGGTCGTGGATGTAGGGCACCACGTTGTCCATCACGGCCTGCATGATGCCGATGGGCCCCGCCGCCAGCACGGCACGCTCGTAGTCCAGCCCGCTCATCAGCACCTTGGTGCCGCCGTTCACGGCCCCCAGCACGTTCTCGGCCGGCACCTCGACGTTCTCGAACACCAGTTCGCCGGTGTGCGAACCGCGCATGCCGAGCTTGTCGAGCTTCTGGGCGATCGAGAAGCCCTTCATGCCCTTCTCGACCAGGAAGGCCGTGATGCCCTGGGCGTTGAGCTCCGGATCGGTCTTGGCATACACCACCAGGGTGTCGGCGTCGGGACCGTTGGTGATCCACATCTTGCTGCCGTTGAGCAGGTAGCAGCCGCCCTTGTCCTCGGCGCGCAGCGTCATGCTGACGACGTCGGAACCGGCGCCCGGTTCGCTCATCGCCAGCGCGCCGACGTGTTCGCCGCTGATGAGCTTCGGCAGGTACTTGCGTTTCTGCGCCTCGCTGCCGTTGCGGCGGATCTGGTTGACGCAGAGGTTGGAGTGCGCGCCGTAGCTCAGGCCCACCGAAGCCGAGGCGCGGCTGATCTCCTCCATCGCGACCATGTGGGCCAGGTAGCCCATCGCGGCGCCGCCGTAGCTCTCCTCGACCGTGATGCCCAGCACCCCGACCTCGCCCATCTTGCGCCACAGGTCCATCGGGAAGCGGTCGCTGCGGTCGATCTCGGCGGCCCGCGGCGCGATCTCGGCCTCGGCAAAGGCGCGCACCGCGTCGCGCAGCGCATCGATGTCCTCGCCGAGCTGGAAGTTGAGTCCGGGCAGTTGCATGGAGGAAACCTTTCAGGAAAAAGCGGCGCTGCGCAAGGCCGCCGGCACGGGCCGGGCCGGCGCCGCGAATGAATTGACGTTGACGTAAACGTCAATTGTAGAGGCCGACGCTCCGCTCACGGCTTTTTCTTCTTCTCGCTTTCCCCAAGCAGGCGGCGGGTTTCCTTTTCGTGCGTGCGCACTTCCTCCAGGGTGATCTGCAGGTCTGCCATCTGCTGCTCCAGCTGCTCGCGGTGGGTGGCCAGCACGGTCAGGAACTTCTTGAGCTGCGGCATGGTGTCGCGGGGCGATTCGTACATGTCGACCAGCTCCTTGATTTCGGCCAGGCTCAGGCCCAGGCGCTTGCCGCGCAAGGTCAGCTTGAGCCGGGTGCGATCGCGCGCGGTATAGACGCGGTTGCGACCGCTGGGCCCCCTGCGCTCGGGGCTCAGCAGGCCGCAATCCTCGTAGAAGCGGATCGCTCGGGTGGTGAGGTCGAACTCCCGCGCCAGGTCGCTGATCGTGTACGTGGTGGCGGCCGGGACGGACGCCAAGGAGACAGCGGATGCAGCCATGGTTCTCTATACTGGATTGACGTTTACGTAAAGTGTAGCCAATGAACGCACTCGAACAACGCCTCCACTACCCGCTCGGCGACCAGCTGCCCGAGCCGGGGCACAGCCTCGAAGTCGCGCCCGGCGTTCGCTGGCTGCGCATGGGCCTGCCCTTCGCGCTGGACCACATCAACCTGTGGCTGCTGCGCGACCGCGCCGAAGGCCCGGATGGCCGGGCGGTCGAGGGCTGGACGGTGGTCGATTGCGGCATCACCAATGACGACACCCGCGCCGCCTGGGAGCGCGTGTTCGAGCACGAGCTGCAGGGCCTGCCGGTGTTGCGTGTCATCGTCACGCACATGCACCCGGACCACATCGGCCTGGCTCACTGGCTGACCGAGCGCTGGAACTGCCGGCTCTGGATCAGCGCGACCGACTACAACGGCGCGCGCATCGCGAGCCAAAGCACGACGGGTTACGGCGGCGAGGCGGCGGCCCGGTTTTTCGCCAGCCATGGCCTGACCGATCCGGACTCGGTCGAGAAGGTGCGCGCGCGCTCCAACTACTACGCCAACATGGTGCCGCAGGTGCCGACGCAGTACCGCCGCCTGATCGACGGGCTGGAGCTGTCCATCGGCGGTTTTGCCTGGCGCTGCATCGCGGGCTACGGCCATGCGCCCGAGCACATCTCGCTTTACAGCGAGTCGCTGGGCGTGATGATCTCCGGCGACATGCTGCTGCCGCGCATCTCGACCAACGTGAGCGTGTTCGACGTCGAGCCCGAGGGCAACCCGCTGCCGCTCTACCTGGCATCGATCGGGAAGCTGCGCGAGCTGAGCGACGAGGTGCTGGTGCTGCCCTCGCACGGCCGGCCCTTCCGCGGCGTCCACGAGCGGGTCGACCAGCTGCTGGCCCACCACGAGGAGCGCCTCGCCGAGGTGCGGGCCGCCTGCGGCGAGGCGCCCTGCTCCGCCGCCGACCTGCTGCCGGTGATGTTCAAGCGCAAGCTCGACCTGCACCAGACCACCTTCGCGATCGGCGAGGCGATCGCCCACCTGCACATGCTGTGGCTGGACGGGAAGCTGAGGCGCGTGACCGGGGCGGACGGCGTGCATCGTTTCGTGCTGGCCTGAGCCCCTCGTTGACCGTCCGTCGGCGCCGAGTAGCGGCTGCCGGCCTTGACATTGATGTGAGCGCCCATTGACGCCAGAATGTGACTTCCATCACACAACATGACGGGAGGAACACCATGGGCACACTCGCATGGCCGCTGGAGCGCAACCACATCCGGCGCGATATCCGAAACAATTCGTTTGGGTATGTGCGGGAGGGAGGCCAAAAAGCGCACCAAGGATGGGACCTGGCGGCGACGCTTGGCACCCCCTGCTATGCGATTGCGGACGGGGTCATAGAGTCGAGAGCGACACACGCCGAGTTCGGCAAACACATCCTGCTTAGGTTTGAGCATGGAGGTCAGACGCTGTACGCGGCCTATTGCCATTTGAGCTTCATGCTTGTCGAACGGACTGAGCCAGTCCAGCGAGGTCAACGCATCGGCTATACCGGCGACACCGGCAATGCGCGCTCGCCACATGGCGAAGACCAGCATCTTCATTTCGAGATACGCACCGTTCCACACCCCGGCAGAGGTCTGGGCGGCCGGATCGACCCGGCCACCTTGTACGGTCGCGCCCCCATAGGCTGGACCTTCTTCGAAGGCCATGGACAGAAAGTGCCCACGTCGGGAGCGACGGGTCTGAAGATCCGCGGCGTCAACGTCCGGGAGCGCATTGAATGAAGTCGCCGGCTTTCGCCCTCGTGTTCGGGCTGTTGTCGACGCTTGCGGCGGCAGATGACGATTGGTCGATCAGGGCCGAGAAGGAAGCCCAGGCCCTGGTCGGCGTCGAGTACACCTCTCGCTTCCCCGGGGATCGCATTGCGCCCCCCTTGTCGTGCACGACGGACGGCGGCGGAAGCATCGAGATCCGTGGGCGCCGGCGCGAACCATGGTGGTACACCCAAGCCCGCTGTCAGGGTCGAGCGGTCGTCATGCTGGAGCGCCAGGTCGGCAGGGTCGACCGCCATGCCACCATGCAGATTGCAGACACCCTGCTCCTGCCCCGCTTCGAAGTCGAGTGGGACCCCACGAACCCCGACGCCCTGTACCTGTACGCCAACGGCAGCTGTGAGTTGAACGGCCGCACGGACACCAGCTTTTTCGCCCTGATACGCTGGGGCCAACGCGAACGCATCGACGCCCGCACCGGCGTCGAGCGGGCCTGGACCTTCGACCTGAAGCGCGGCCGCATCGTACCGCTGTCGACCCAGCACATCGTTTGCTATCGACAGGATCCCTGATGGGGCAAGCGGGCCGCGCAGCTTTCAGTGCCGCGCCTGCCTCCCGCTGTACATGTCCCGCGCCACCGCGACGAAGGCCTCGGCCGCTGGCGACAGCTTCGCCATGTCCCGCACGGCCAGCCCCACCCGGCGCGGCGCCCGCGGCGTGAGCGGCCGGTAGACCACCCCCGGGTGCTCGTCGGGCAGGGCCAGCCGGGCTGCCGCCGACACTGCCAGCCCACGCGCGACGAAACCGAGGATCGAGAGCAGCTGCGGAAAGCGGTAGAGGATGCGCGGTCGCGCGCCCCCCGCGTCGAGCAAACCCTGGATCAGTTCGGCACATCCGGCCTCCGTCAAGATGAAGGGTTGGTCGTCGAGGTCGGCCGGCACCAGGGCCCGCTTGGCCGCCAGCGGGTGCGCCTCCGGCAGCAGCACCACGAACTCGTCCTCCACCAGCGGCAGCGTCTCGAATCGCTCGTCGGGCAGCACCACAAAACCGATCTCGACACGCCGCTCGGTGAGCCAGCGCACCACCGTCTCGTCGCCGGCCTCGTCGATGTAGACCTCGATGCCCGGATGCAGCGCCCGGTAGCGCGCCAGCAGGTCGGGCAGGATGCGCAGGCTGGACGTGAAGCCGAAGGAGCCGATGCGCAACACGCCCTCGCGCAGCCCGCGCGCGTCCTTCGCGTCCTGCACCAGCGCTTCGTGCAAGGTGCGGATCTCGTGGGCCCGCGCCAGCAGGCGCCGGCCGGCCGCCGTGAGCTCGGGCAGCGCCCGGTCGCGCGAGAACAAGCTCACCCCGAGTTCACGCTCCAGCGCGCGCAGCGCATGACTCACGGCCGACTGCGTGATGCCCAGCAGGGTGGCGGCGCGCGAAAAGCTGCCGGCCTGGGCCAGCGTGGCGAAAACTTCGAGTTGGGTAAAGGTCATGGCGTGGCGGCAAAAGAAGCAGCGTCAGCGTGAGCTCGATGAGCAATCGCTCATTTCACTATGAAGCGCGACAAGCATAAACTCATCCACATCCTCCGTCACCCAGGCCCCTCCCGGCTCCCCGCGCACTGCGCCCCGGAGATCGGCACCCGACATCCAGACCCAGCGAGTCCGAAAGGCTTCTTCCATGAGCGCTGTCCTGCCCGCCAGCCCCACCCCGGGCACCTCGTCCCTGTGGTCGCTTTACGCGCGCCTGCTCTGCGTGCCGGTCATCTGGGGCGGCACCTTCATCGCCGGTCGCGTGATCGCCCTGCAGGTGCCGCCGGCCACCGGCTCGGTGTTGCGTTACCTGGTCGCCTGCGTCGCGCTGCTGCTGGCCGCCTGGTGGCTGGAGGGCGGGCTGCCGCGGCTGAGCCGCCGCCAGCTCTTCGTGACCTTCGCGCTGGGCGCCTCCGGCATCTTCGCCTACAACCTGTTTTTCCTCGGTGCGCTGGCGCGCCTGCCAGCCAGCCGCACCTCGCTGATCATCGCGCTCAACCCGGCGGTGACCATCGCGCTGGCCTCGCTGCTGCTGCATGAGCGCCTCAATGCACGCCGCTGGTTCGGCGTCGTGCTGGCACTGGCCGGGGTCTGGATCGTGATCTCGCGCGGCGACCTCACCGCCGCGCTGGGTCAGGCCGTGGGCCTGGGCGAGGTCCTGATGTTCGGCGGGGTCTGCAGTTGGGCCGCCTACACGCTGATCGGGCGCGTGGCGCTCAAGGGCCTGACACCGCTGGCAGCGACCACCTGTGCCTCGCTGTGGGGCTGCGCGCTGCTGGCCGGCGTCGCGGCCTTCGAGTTGCCCGGGCTGGAGCCGGCGATGTTCAATGCCGAGGTGGGCCTGGCGGCGCTCTACCTGGGCGTCTGCGGCACCGCGCTGGCCTTCGTCTGGTACTCCCAGGGCGTGCAGCGCATCGGCGCGGCCCGCACCGTGGTGTTCAACAACCTCGTGCCGGTGTCCGGCGCGGCGCTGGGCTTTCTGCTGCTGGGCGAACCCCTGCTGCCCAGCATGCTGGTCGGTGGTGCCGTGGCCGTCACCGGCGTGATGCTCGCGTCGCGGCCCTGAGGCGCCTCCGGGCGGAGCCGGTGGCGACGCGGGCCGGCCCGCGCTCAGTCCAGCACCGGCAGCACGGTTTCCTTCAGCGTGCCGCGCACCTGCTGGTAGTCGGGCATCACCGAGCGCACCACGTCCCAGAAGCGCGGGCTGTGGTTCATCTCGCGCAGGTGGGCGAGTTCGTGCGCCACCACGTAGTCGATGGTGGGCAGGGCGAAGTGGATCAGGCGCCAGTTGAGCCGGATCGAGCCGTCCGCGGAGGCGCTGCCCCAGCGCGTCTGCGCCGAGGACAAGGCCAGGCGCTCGTAACGCACACCCAGCCGTTCGGCGAAATGCCGGCAGCGCTCTTCGAAGACGGCGCGCGCCTGGCGTTGCAGCCAGCTCTGCACCAGGTCGCGGATCTGCGCGGCGCCGGCCTGCTGAGGCAGGCCCACATGCAGCATCAGGCGCGGCACGCCGGGCAGCGCCGTGGCGTCGGTATTGAGGACGGCGCCGCTGACACGCGGGTCGAGTACCACGGTCAGCGTCTCGCCCAGGAAAGGCAGGCTGGTGCCGTCGCGCCATTCGACCCGCGCCTGCTGCAGCCGCTGGTTGCGCTCGCCCTGCTCGGCCAGCTTGCGCAGGATCCAGCCGGCCTTGTCCTGCAGCGCCGACTCGATCTCGGCCACCGCCACCCAGCGCGGGGCGCTGACGCTCAGGCCCTCGGTGCTGACGATAAAACCGATGGAACGCCGCTTCGCCCGCCTGAAGTCGTAGGCCACGCGTTGGCCGTCGAGCACGATCTCGCGCACCGCCCGGGGATGGTGGAAGATCGCAGGGCCCGTCGCCCCGGCCGGAGCCGGCGCGACGGGCGCGGGCGGCGCAGCAACACCACCCTCTGCCGTCGTGGCAGGTGGCGGCGCCTCGACGGCGGCGTCCGGCCCGCCGGGCCCGAAAGGCAGGGCCAGCTGGGGCGAGGCGAGGTCGGAGGCCCGGCTTCGCGTCATGGCGACAGGGCTGGCCTCAGCGGCCCGAGCCCAGCCCGGCCGGCGCGGCCGAGCCCGGCGAAGCGGCATAGGCCTCGGCATCCAGGCGCCGCATTTCGGCCTCGATCCAGGCCTCGACCTCGCGCATCACCTCGTCGGCGTCACGGCCGGCCGTCGGGATGGGCGAGCCGATCGAGACCTCGACCAGGCCGGGGCGCTTGATGAAGGCGTTGCGCGGCCAGCAGCGCGCCGAGGTGACCGCGATCGGCACCACCGGTGCGCCGGTCGCCACCGCCAGGCGGCTGCCGCCGGCCTTGTAGGGTCCCTGGCCGCCACGCGGCGTGCGGGTGCCTTCGGGAAACATGATGACCCAGTTGCCCTGCTCCATGAAACGGCGGCCCTGCTCGGCCACCTTGTTCCAGGCCTCGGTGCGTTTGCTGCGGTCGATGTGGACCATGTCCAGCCGCGCGATCGCCCAGCCGAAAAACGGGATGTACAACAGCTCGCGCTTGAACACATAGCTCAGCGGCCGCGGCATCAGGCAGGGATAGGCGAAGGTCTCCCAGGTCGACTGGTGCTTGGACAGCAGGATGGCGGGGCCGTCCGGCAGTCGCTCCATGCCCCGCACGCGCCAGCGGATGCCGCAGATCCAGCGCGCGCCGAGGATCGCGACGCGCAGCCAGCCGACGCACATCCAGTACAGCGGCGCGCCGCGCAGGAAGATCGAGACCACCAGCACCGCCAGGGCCCAGGGCATCACCGTCACGGCCAGCCACAGGGCATACAGCAGCGAACGCAGGAAGGACAACACGATCATCGGACGGAGGCTCCGGAGGCCAGGGCAGAAGGGTCGGCACGGTGGCTCAGCAGCGTGTCGGCGAAGGCGGCGAGGTCGGCGTGCACCAGGGTGCCCGGTACCTGGCGGACGATCTCGGCGAGGCCGCGGGCGTCGAGCCGGGCCCCCTTGCCGGTCTGCACCAGGTGCGGCTCGCAGCCGGCAGTGGCACCGGCCTGCAGGTCGCGCAGGCTGTCGCCGACCACCGGCACGCCGCGCAGGTCCACCTGGTAGCGCGCCGCGATCTGGTGGAACAGCCCGGGCAGCGGCTTGCGGCAGTCACAGCCGTCGGCCGGGCCGTGCGGACAGAAAAACACCGCGTCGATGCGCCCGCCATGCTGCGCCAGCAAGGCGTTCATCTTGGCGTGCATGGCGTCCAGGGTGGCGACATCGAAGAGGCCGCGGGCCAGACCCGACTGGTTGGTGGCGACGACCAGCTGCCATCCGGCGCGGTAGAGCCTCGCGCAGGCTTCGAGGGCGCCGGGAATGGGCCGCCACTCATCGGGCGACTTGACGAAATCGTCACGGTCCTCGTTGAGGGTGCCGTCACGGTCGAGAATGATCAGTTTCATCGGAATGAGGGAAGGATGTCGCCGTAGCTGGGGCCGCCCGGGTCGCGCTCGCCGCGCGCCGCCTGGCGGCGTTGCACCAGGTATTCGGCGAAGGCACTCAGGTCGTCGTGCACGATGCTGCCGGGCACCTGCTCGGCCAAGGCGCGGGCCTCCTCGTCGCTGAGGTAGCCGCTGCGCCCGGTGCGCAGCAGGTGGGGCTCGCAGCCGGCCGCACGGGCCGCCTGCAGGTCGCGCACCGTGTCGCCGGCCACCGCCACCTGATCCAGGCTGACGCCGAAGCGCTCGCCGATCTTCAGCAACAGACCCGGCGCGGGCTTGCGGCAGTCGCAGCCTTCGGCGGCGGTATGAGGGCAGATGAAGATGGCGTCCACCCGGGCGCCATGGCGAGCCAGCATCTCGTTCATGTGGTGGTGCACGGCATTGAGGCTCGCCATGTCGAGCAGGCCGGTGCCCAGCCCCGGCTGGTTGGTCGCCAGCACGACGTGCCAGCCGGCCTGGTTGAGCCGCGCCACCGCCTCCAGCGCCCCGGGCAGGGGCTCCCACTCGGCGGGCGAGGCGACGTGTTCTTCGCGGAAACGGTTGACGATGCCATCGCGGCCCAGCACCACCAGCTTCATCGCACGTTCCACGGCAGGACTCCTCAGGCGGCCAGCTTGGAGAGGTCTGCGACGCGGTTCATCGCCGCATGCAGGGTGGCAAGCAGGCCGAGTCGGTTGGCGCGCAGCGCGGCGTCCTCGGCATTGACCATCACGGCGTCGAAAAAGGCGTCCACCGGCACCTTGAGCGCCGCCAGCGCCTGCAAGGAAGCAGCGTAGTCGCCGCGCTCGAAGGCTGCATCGGACACCGGACGAGCGGCGACCAGCGCGTCGTGCAGGGCCCGCTCGGGGGCCTCGACCAGCAAGGCCGTATCGACCTGGGGCACCATCAGGCCTTCGGCCTTCTTGAGGATGTTGCCGACCCGCTTGTTGGCCGCCGCCAGGCTCTCGGCCTCGGGCAAGGAGGCGAAGGCGCGCACCGCCTGCAGCCGCCGCGGCACCTCGGCCAGGTGCGGCGGACGCAGGGCCAGCACCGCGTCGACTTCCTGGGCGCTGTAGCCCTGCTCGCGCAGGCCGCTGCTGAGGCGGTCGTAGATGAAATCGCCGAGCGGCGCGAGCGGCGCGTTCAGGAGTGCGCCGAAGGGCTCGGCAGCCAGTTTCAGCAAGGCCTCGACCGACAGCGGCAGCTGTTTTTCGCTGAGCATGCGGATCACGCCCAGGGCGTGGCGGCGCAGCGCGAAGGGGTCCTTGTCGCCGGTGGGCACCTGGCCGATGCCGAACAGGCCCACCAAGGTCTCGAGCTTGTCCGCCAGCGCCACCACCACGCCGAGCAGGTGGCGCGGCAGCTGGTCGCCGGCGAAGCGGGGCTTGTAGTGATCCTCGATGGCCGCGGCCACCTCGCCATCCAGGCCGTCGTGGCGCGCGTAGTAGCCGCCCATCACGCCCTGCAGCTCGGGGAATTCGCCGACCATGTCGGTCAGCAGGTCGGCCTTGGCCAGCATCGCGGCCTGGTCGGCGCGCGCGGCCAGCACCTCGCCGCCGAGCAGCGCACCGATCGCGCGGGCGATCGCGCGCACGCGCTCGACGCGCTCGCCCTGGCTGCCCAGCTTGCCGTGGTAGACCACCCGCGCCAGGCCCGGTACACGCGACTCCAGCGTTTTCTTGCGGTCCTGGTCGAAAAAGAACTTGGCGTCGGCCAGCCGCGGGCGCACCACCCGCTCGTTGCCACCCACCACCGCCGAGGGATCCTCGGGCCGGATGTTGCTGACCAGCAGGAAGCGGTGGGTCAGGCGGCCCTCGGCGTCCAGCAGCGGGAAGTACTTCTGGTTGGCCTTCATCGTCAGGATCAGGCACTCCTGCGGCACCTCGAGGAACTCGGCCTCGAACTGCCCGACCAGCACCTTGGGCCGCTCGACCAGGGCCGTCACCTCGTCGAGCAGGGCCTCGTCGTCGATCGGCCGCACGCCGCCGCCGAGCTGGGCAGCAGCGGCCTGCAGCTGGCGCACGATCTCGGCACGGCGCGCGGCAAAGCCGGCGATCACTGCACCCTCGGCCTCGAGCTGCTCCGCATAGCTGTCGGCATCGCGCAGCACCACCGGGCTCTGCAGCGCCTCGAAACGGTGGCCTTCGGTGTTGCGGCCGGCCTGCAGACCCAGCACGCCGACCGGCACGATGTCGGCGCCGTGCAGCGCGACCAACCCGTGGGCCGGGCGCACGAAATCGACGCTGGTCCAGCCGTCGGCCAGCTGGTAGCTCATGACCTTGGGAATGGGCAGTTTGCCGAGCGCTTCCTCCAGCGCCTTCTGCAGCCCCTCGGCCAGGGTCGCGCCCTGCACCACGCTGTCGTGGAACAGGGCTTCCGCCTTGCCGTCCATCGCGCGTTTGAGCTGCGGCACCACGGTCGCGTCCAGGCCCAGGGCGCCGAGCTTCTTGAGCAGGGCCGGGGTGGGCTGGCCGCTCGCGTCCAGGGCCACGCTCACCGGCATCAGCTTCTGCTGCACGGCGCGGTCGGGGGCCTGGGCCAGCACGCCGCTCAAGTGAGCGGCCAGGCGGCGCGGCGAGGCATAGGGGGTGACGGCACTGTCGGCGCCGGCGAGACCCTGGGCCTTGAGGCTGTCGGCGAGTGCGGCGGCGAAGCTTTCGCCCAGCTTCTTGAGGGCCTTGGGCGGGAGCTCTTCGACGAACAGCTCGACCAGCAGGTTCTCTTTTTTGCTCTGTGTGTTGCTCATGTTCAAGCTGCCTTCTTTGCCGGCAGTTGTGCCACCCACTCGCGCGGCGCCATGGGAAAGCCAAGCCGCTCGCGGCTCTCGTAATAGCTCTGCGCGACGCTGCGCGCCAGGTTGCGGATGCGGCCGATGTAGGCTGCGCGCTCCGTCACGCTGATCGCGCCACGGGCATCGAGCAGATTGAAAGTGTGTGCCGCCTTCAGCACCTGTTCATAGGCGGGCAGCGCGAGTTGCTGCTCCATCAGGTGTTTGGCCTGCTTCTCGTGCGCGCCGAAGGCGCCCAGCAGGAAATCGACGTCGCTGTGCTCGAAGTTGTAGGTCGACTGCTCGACCTCGTTCTGGTGGTAGACGTCGCCGTAGCTCAGCCCTTCTGTCCAGGTCAGGTCGTAGACCCGCTCGACGCCCTGCAGGTACATCGCCAGCCGCTCCAGGCCGTAGGTGATCTCGCCGGTCAGGGGCCGGCAGTCGATGCCGCCGACCTGCTGGAAGTAGGTGAACTGGGTCACTTCCATGCCGTTGAGCCAGACCTCCCAGCCCAGGCCCCAGGCGCCCAAGGTCGGGTTTTCCCAGTCGTCCTCGACGAAACGGATGTCGTTTTTCTTCAGGTCGAAGCCCAGCGCCTCCAGCGAACCGAGGTAGAGCTCCAGGATGTTGGCCGGCGCCGGCTTGAGCACCACCTGGTACTGGTAGTAGTGCTGCAGCCGGTTGGGGTTCTCGCCGTAGCGGCCATCCTTCGGGCGGCGGCTGGGCTGCACATAGGCCGCGCGCCAGGGCTCGGGGCCGATCGCGCGCAGAAAGGTCGCAGTGTGGCTGGTGCCAGCGCCCACTTCCATGTCGTAAGGCTGCAGCAGGGCGCAGCCTTGCGCGGCCCAGTACTCCTGCAGGCGCAGGATGATTTGCTGGAAGGTCAGCATCTTGTGTGATGAGGTGAGTCGCCGGACAAGCTGGCGGAACACCGGCTGCCCCCTGGCCGCCGGCTAAACGCTTGATTCTATTTGGGAAGCGCTGCCCGGGCAGTCGCCGCACCGACTTTCAGCGGGAGCGCCGCCGCAATCCGGCAGCCGCCAGCAGCACCGCGACCGCCAGCGCGAGCAGCGGCCACAGCCCGGCGACCGAGGCCCAGCGAGCGAAGGGCGTCAGGCCGCTGCGCCCCTGTACCGGCGCGCTCAGCACGCCGCGGGTGAAAGGCGGCAGCTGCTGGGTGACGCGGCCGTTGTGGTCGATCAGCGCGGTGGCGCCGGTGTTGGTGGCGCGCACCATCGGCAGCTGGAACTCCAGGGTCCGCATGCGCGAGATCTGCAAGTGCTGGTAGACCGCCACGGTGTCGCCGAACCAGCCGATGTTGCTGATGTTCGCGAACAGCGTCGGCGCGCGGGCCGGATCGGCGAAACGAGCCGCCAGTTCCTCGCCGAACAGATCCTCGTAGCAGATGTTGGGCGCCACCCGCTCGCCGTGCACCTCGAAGGACGGCGCGTTCAGCGGCCCGCGGTCGAAGTCGCCGAGCGGCATGTGCATCATGTCGACGAACCAGCGGAAGCCGGTGGGAATGAACTCGCCGAAGGGCACCAGATGGTGCTTGTCGTAGCGGTAGCCGGCGCCGCCGGGGGCCAGCCCGACCGCGGAGTTGGTGTAGCCCTCGGTGAAGTCGCCCAGCGGCTGGCCGATCAAGGCCGCCGTCCCGCCCTGGCGGAAACGCGCGGCCAGTCCGTCCCAGTAGCCCGCGGGCAGTTGGCCCGGCAGCAGCGGGATGGCCGTCTCGGGCGTGATCACGAGGTCGCCGCCGGCCGCCTCCAGCTCGTCGGCATACCACTGCAGCACCTGCGGCAGCAGGGTCGCGGAGAATTTCTCGTCCTGCGGCACATTGCCCTGCAACAGCGTGACCGCCAGGCTGCGTGTCGGGGTCGTGAAGCTGTCGCTCACCAGGGACGCCACCACACACAGCCCGAGCGCCGTCAGCAGCGGCGCCCAGCCATGCGCGCGCCGCCCGCCGCGGCCGGCCAGGCGGGCCGCCGACGCGCCCAGCCAGGCGGCGACGAAACCGATGCCGTAGACCCCGACCCACGGCGCCAGCGGCGCCAGCGGCCCGTCGACGTGGGCATAGCCCGAGGCCACCCACGGGAAACCCGTGAAGATCACGCCGCGCGCCAGTTCGGCCAGCAACCAGACGGCGGCGAACAGCAAGGCTTTCCAGAGCCGGGTGCGGGCCGCCAGGCGCACATACGCTGCCATCGCCAGGCCGAGGTAGAGCGACAGGAAGGCGCCCAGCAGCAGCACGGCCGCGCCGGCCAGCCAGGCCGGCAGGCCGCCGTAGCGGTGCATGCTGATGAACAGCCACCAGGTGCCCCCGACCAGCCAGGCGGTGCCGAAGACCCAGCCGAGCAGCGCGGCCCGGCCCGCCCGCCGGCAGGCCCGCACCCGCCAGGCCAGCAGTGCAACCGCCAGCAGCTGCAGCCACCACAGCGCGGTGTCGCTGAAGGACCAGGCGTGCAGGCCGCCGGCGCCCGCCGCGACCAGCAGCGCGATCCAGAAGGGCATCAGTGGTCTGCCGCCACGGCCGGCGCCTCGGCGCGCGTGACCTTGAACCAGCGCACCGCGCCGGCGCGAGTGAACATCACCGCGAAACGCAGCCCGCCGATCTGGGCCACCTCGCCGCGGCGCGGCACATGGCCGAGCTCGTGCGAGATCAAGCCGCCGATGGTGTCGAAGACATCCTCGGGCAGCTCGGCGGCGAAAAAGGCGTTGACGGCTTCGATATTGGCGTCTCCGGCGACGCGGTGGCTGCCGTCGGCCAGCGTGTAGATGCCCGTGGGCGCGTCGTCGTCGTCGAATTCATCCTCGATCTCGCCGACGATCTCCTCCAGCACATCCTCGATCGTGATCAGTCCGGCGGTCTTGCCAAACTCGTCGATCACGATGGCCAGGTGGTTGCGGTTGGAGCGGAAATCGCGCAGCAGCTCGTTGAGTCGCTTGGATTCGGGCACGAAAACTGCTGGGCGCAGCAGGGTCCGCAGGTTCAATTCCGGCGCCCGCTGCAGCTTCAGCAGGTCCTTGGCCATCAGGATCCCGATGATGTTGTCGCGCTGGTCTTCGTAGACCGGAAAGCGCGAATGGGCCGTGTCAATCACGATGGCCAGCAGTTCCTCGTAGGGAGCGTCGATGTCCAGCAGGTCCATGCGGGGCGCGGCGACCATGACGTCGCCGGCCGTCATGTCGGCCATGCGCAGCACACCTTCGAGCATCAAGCGGGATTCCGGCTCGATCAGTTCACGGTCCTCGGCCTCGGCCAGGGTTTCGATCAGCTCGTCTTTGGAGTCGGGGCCGGGAGAAATGAACTCGACCAGGCGTTCGAAGAGGGTTCGCTTGTCACTCGATCGGGACAGCGAACGACTCGGGTGCGGTTCGGACACAAGCATGCGTCGGAGTTGGGGAGCAGCAAGGATACCCCAGCCCCGCCCCCCGTTCCAGCCGACGGCGCCGCGGGCGGCGTCGCGCCTCGCTACACTCTCCGCTTCTTCGCGTCGCCGCCGCACCCGCGCGGCCGCCGCCCCAAACCGGGGCGACAGCCGCCCCCCGCCGGCCGCTCCTCTCTGATCACAAGGGTGTCCCCATGTCACAAGGCCTCATTCCCGCCACCATCCTCACCGGCTTCCTGGGCAGCGGCAAGACGACGCTGCTCAAGCGGGTACTGACCGAAGCTCACGGACAGAAGATCGCCGTGATCGAAAACGAGTTCGGCGAGGAAAACATCGACAACGACATCCTCGTCTCCGACACCCGCGAGCAGATCATCCAGATGAACAACGGCTGCATCTGCTGCACCATCCGCGAGGACCTGCGCGCCACCCTGACCGACCTGGCGGCCAAGAAACGCAAGGGCGAGCTGGACTTCGACCGCGTCGTGATCGAGACCACCGGCCTGGCCGACCCCGGCCCGGTGGCCCAGACCTTTTTCATGGACGACGAGATCGCCGAGCAGTTCCTGCTCGACTCCATCCTGACCCTGGTGGACGCGAAGCACGGCCAGCAGCAGCTCGACGACCGGCTGGAGGCGCGCCGCCAGATCGGCTTCGCCGACCAGATCTTCATCAGCAAGACCGACCTGGTGGACGAGGCCGCCGCCGACGACCTGGCGCACCGCATCAAGCACATGAACCCGCGCGCGCCGCAGCGTCGGGTGCATTTCGGCGAGGTGCCGCTGTCGGAGGTGTTCGACCTGCGTGGCTTCAATCTCAACGCCAAGCTCGAGATCGACCCGGACTTCCTGAAGGCCGACGACGAGCACGAGCACCACCATCACGACCATGATCACGACCACGAGCATGGCGAGCACTGCGACCACCCGCACCACCACCACCATGACGACGATGTGAAATCTTTCGTGTTTCGCTCCGAGCGGCCCTTCCAGCCGGCCAAGCTGGAGGACTTCCTCGGCACCATCGTCAACATCTATGGCCCGCGCCTGCTGCGCTACAAGGGTGTTCTTTATATGGTGGGCACCGACCGCAAGGTGATTTTCCAAGGTGTGCACCAACTGATGGGCAGCGACCTGGGACCGAAGTGGGCCGAAGGCGAGACCAAGACGAACAAGATGGTTTTTATCGGCATCGACCTGCCGCGCGACATCTTCCTGCAAGGCCTGGAGCAGTGCCTGGCGGACTGAGAGGGGCACAAGAGTGACGAACGGTCACACCACCCTGGGGAAAACGCCAGCGCTTCTTCTTGTGGGATCGCTACAATCCGCGGCGCCCTTGGGTGCCCTGGCAGCGCTCAAGTTCCTCGTCGCACCTAGCCGATTCTGACGAGAGCAGGTATATAACTGCCCCTGCGAGGAGACGGAAAGTGAGCAAGACCCCGGCCCAGCGAAACAGCAGCAGCAAGCCCGCCGCCAAGACAGAGCCCCTGAGGGCCGGCGGCGACGCGTTGGCGCCCGCGCCCAAGGCCCCTGCCAAGGCCGGCGAGCGAGGCGCTGCTGCCGTGAAGGCGCCGAAAGCGTCCGCTGCACCGGCCCAGGAACCCGACGAAAGCGAAAGCATCGCCTTGAGCACCGCCCCGGCAAAGTCCAAGACCGCCGCCCGCAAGGCCGCGGCTGAAGCCAAGGCGAGCCCGGCAGTCGGCAGCGAGGCGTCGGCCGCGGCCGACGCGCTTTCGTCAGCGCCTGCCCACGCCGGGCGCGCCACCTCCCCCACCCCCATGTCCAAATCATCTGCTACCGCGGTTCTCGATCAGCCCCGCCCCACCATGCCTCAAGCCGACCCCAAACTCGCCAACGCCTGGAAAACCAAGTCCGGGCGCGACCTGACTGACGCCGAGGTGCTCGCCATGCCGGAAGCGGAGTACATGAGCGACAAGCAGCTCGAGTTCTTCCGCACCAAGCTCGAGGCCCTGAAGGAGGACCTCCTGAGCAATGCCGGCGAAACCACCGAGCACCTGCGCGAGGACACCACCATCGTGCCCGATCCGGCCGACCGCGCGACCATCGAGGAAGAACACGCGCTCGAACTGCGCACCCGCGATCGTGAGCGCAAGCTGCTCAAGAAGATCTCCCAGGCGCTGGCCCGCATCGACGCCGGCGACTACGGCTTCTGCGACGAGACCGGCGAACCGATCGGCCTGGGCCGGCTGATCGCGCGCCCCACCGCTACACTGTCCCTCGAAGCTCAACAACGGCGTGAGCTCAAGCAAAAGCTGTTCGGAGACTGATCTCTCCCGCGAGCCATGTCGGACCCCAAAGACAAAGACAACCCGAGTTTTCTGCGCAAGGTGGTGAGGTTCGTCGCGAACCCCACCACCGATTGGTCCGACCTCAGCACCAACAGCACCGAATCGCGCGAGAGCGAGTACGCCAAGTCCGAGCTCAAGGCGATGATCGAGCGCAAGCGGCGCAACGATTTCGTGCGCAAGCGCGAGTTCGACATGCTGCGCAAGGTGCGCCGCGAAGGCCTGACCGAGGCCACCGTCGGCTACCTGGAAGCCACCTCCAACCTGGACGAGAACGACCGCGACCTGGCGGCCCGCTCCGACATCGGCGTCGTCAAGGCCAAGATCGACGAGATCGAGCAGCAGATGGTCGGCGAATCCATCGGCATGCGCCGCTCGCCGTCCTTCTACAACGCGCCAACGCAGCCGGCCCCGCTGCCTGAGCTGCTGAGCCAGCCGGCCACCGTCACCGCGCCGCTGGCCGGGCCACCGCCGGCCGTGGCGGCCCCGGCGCCGGTCGCGCCACTGCCGCCCGCGCCCCAGCCGGCCCAGCCGCCGGCGCCGCCCGCGCACACGCCCATCCCGGTGCTGGGCGCCAATCTGGCGGCCTTCGGAGAGGAGTTCGCGGTCGAGGTCAACGAGGTCGCGCATGACCCGGAACTCGACGAGGCGGTGATCGCCTTCGCGAATGCCGACTTCACGTCCTGCGAACAGTCGCTCTCGGAGCTCATCCAGGCCGGCGCCAGCCGGGCCCAGCACGGCGAGACCTGGATGGTGCTGTTCGACCTCTACCGGGCCACCGCCCAGCAGGCCAAGTTCGAAAGCCTGGCACTGGACTATGTGCACCAGTTCGGCTGGTCGGCGCCGCAGTGGTTCTCGCTGCCGCGCATGGTCGCCGAGGCGGCCGCCGAAGAAGCGCCGCCGACCATCTCGTCGAAGCTGGAAGGCCAGATCGGCTGGGTCTGCCCCGAGTTGCTGGACGTCGACGCGGTCGCCCAGCTGCGCTCGCAGACCCTGCAGATGCCGCTGCCCTGGGTGCTGGACTGGGCCCCGCTGCAGTCCATCGATGCCGAAGCCGCCGCCCGGCTCAGCGAGGTCTTCCGGGGCTGGGCCAAGGACAACCTGGAAATGCGCTGGCTGGCGGGCGACCGCCTGATCCAGGTGCTGCAGGACGCCGCGCCGACCGGCGTCAAGGACGCAGATCCGGCGCTGTGGCTGCTGCGGCTGGACGCGCTGCGCCTGGCGAACCGGCCCGACCAGTTCGACGAGGTCGCGATCGACTACTGCGTCACCTATGAAGTGTCGCCGCCGTCCTGGGAGGCGGCACGCTGCCAGGTCAAGATCGGCGGCGCCACCGGAGCGCTCAACACCTCCTCGGCGCCGCTGTCGGTGGTCAGTGATGTGTCGACCAGCTTCGTCGAGTCCCAGATCATGGACGACCCGGGTGTCATCGAGGTCGCGTCCCTGGAGCTCTCGGGCCAGCTGGTCGGCGACATCTCCGAGACGCTGAAGGTGCTGGACCAGGGCCTGGGCAAGGCGGCGATCGTCAAGGTCGCCTGCACCCGCCTGATCCGCGTCGACTTCATTGCCGCCGGGGACCTGCTCAACTGGGTGCTCAACCGCCGTGGCGAAAACCGCGCGATCCAGTTCGAGGAAACACACCGGCTGGTCGCGCTGTTTTTCGGCGCCATGGGCATCACCGAGCATGCCCGGGTCAAGGTGCGCAACATCTGAGCGGTGCGCTGCCGCCGCGCGGCAGCGCCGGCGGCGCGCTCGCTTGAACGGTCGCAAGCCGTCCCCACATCCAGTTGTCGCCGCCTCGGCGCGGCGCGTGCATGCATCCTCGTGCACCCTGCACTAGACTCACCCGGATCACCCATGGAACCCTATCACGGCACCACCATCGTCAGCGTGCGCCGCGGCAACACTGTCGCCATCGGCGGCGACGGCCAGGTCACGCTCGGCAACATCGTCGTCAAGGCTTCAGCCCGCAAGGTGCGCAAGCTCTACCGTGAGCAGGTGTTGGCCGGCTTCGCCGGCGCCACCGCCGACGCCTTCACGCTGTTCGAGCGTTTCGAAGCCAAGCTGGAGAAACACCAGGGCCACCTCACGCGCGCCGCCATCGAGCTGACCAAGGACTGGCGCACCGACCGGGTGCTGCGCCGCCTGGAGGCGATGCTCGCGGTGGCCGATAAGGACACCTCCCTGATCATCACCGGCAACGGCGACGTGCTGGAGCCCGAATACGGCATCGTTGCCATCGGCTCGGGAGGCGCCTATGCGCAGGCCGCGGCACGCGCCCTGCTCGAACACACCGAGCTGGCACCGCGCGACGTGGTGAAGCGGTCGCTGGAGATCGCCGGCGACCTCTGCATCTATACCAACCAGCATCACACCATCGAGTCGCTGGGCTGATGCCCGCCCGGCCCTCGATCTTGCCCAGACTACGCAGAAAGACATCCCGATGAGCGCGATGACCCCGCAGGAGATCGTCTCGGAACTGGACCGCCACATCATCGGCCAGTCGCATGCCAAGCGCGCGGTCGCGATCGCGCTGCGCAACCGCTGGCGGCGCCAGCAGGTGGACGAGAAGCTGCGTCCCGAGATCACCCCCAAGAACATCCTCATGATCGGCCCGACCGGGGTCGGCAAGACCGAGATCGCCCGGCGCCTGGCCAAGCTGGCCGACGCGCCCTTCATCAAGGTCGAGGCGACCAAGTTCACCGAGGTCGGTTATGTCGGCAAGGACGTCGACTCCATCGTGCGCGACCTGGTGGACATGGCCGTCAAGCAGACCCGCGAGTCCGAGATGCGCAAGGTGCGCACCCGGGCCGAGGACGCCGCCGAGGAGCGCGTGCTCGATGCCCTGGTGCCGCCGCCGCGCGGCGACTTCGGCCTGACACCCACACCGGCGAACGACAACACCGCCCGCCAGACCATGCGCAAGCGCCTGCGCGAGGGTCTGATGGACGACAAGGAAATCGAGATCGACATCGCCGACGTCAAGCCCTCGCTCGAAATCATGGGCCCGCCGGGCATGGAAGAGATGACCGAGCAGCTGCGCGGCATGTTCGCCAACCTCGGCAACGGCAAGCGCAAGACCCGCAAGCTCAAGATCGCCGAAGCGATGAAGCTGCTGGTCGACGAGGAAGCGGCCAAGCTGCTCAACGAGGACGAGGTCAAGACCCAGGCCCTGGCCAATGCCGAGCAGAACGGCATCGTCTTCATCGACGAGATCGACAAGGTCACCTCGCGCTCCGAGGGCAGCGGTGCCGAGGTCTCGCGTCAGGGCGTGCAGCGCGACCTGCTGCCGCTGGTCGAGGGCACGACGGTGAACACCAAATACGGCATGGTCAAGACCGACCACATCCTGTTCATCGCCTCGGGCGCTTTCCACTTGAGCAAGCCGAGCGACCTGATCCCGGAACTGCAGGGGCGCTTCCCGATCCGCGTCGAGCTGGGTTCGCTGTCGGTGGACGACTTCGAGGCCATCCTGACCCAGACGCACGCCAACCTGACCCGCCAGTACCAGGCCCTGCTGGCGACCGAAGGCGTGGACCTGCAGTTCACGCCGGAGGGCATACGCCGGCTGGCGCAGATCGCCTACGAGGTCAACGAGCGCACCGAGAACATCGGCGCGCGCCGGCTGTCCACCGTGATGGAGCGCCTGCTCGACGAGGTGTCTTTCGACGCCACACGGCTGAGCGGCCAGACGGTCACGGTCGACGCGCCCTATGTCGAGAGCAAGCTGGCCGAGCTGTCCAAGAACGAGGACCTGTCCCGTTACATCCTCTGAGCGCGCGGGCCGGAAGGCCCGCCCGGCTCAGCGCCCGCTGCTGCGCTGCTGGGCGACGTGCAGCAGGCCCTCGAAGACCAGCGACTCCACCAGTTCGAAGGGCACGCTCAGGTAGGGCGCCATCTTCCAGCCGGCGCCGCCGCCGACGATGCACTGCGGCGCCTCGCCGCAGTGCTGCACGATGTTGCGGTGCATGCGCTCGATCGCCCCGGCGATCGCGTAGGTGCCGCCGCTGGTCAGCGCGTCGCTGGTGTTGGACGGGAAGTCGCGCACCTCGCCGGTGGGCACGTGCAGGCCGGCGGTGCCGGACTCCAGCGCCTTCAGCATGATGCCGTGACCCGGCAGGATCAGGCCACCGAGGAAACGCCCGGAGGCATCGACGGCGTCCACCGTCACCGCGGTACCGACCATCACCACCAGGACCGGGCGCGGCGGGCCCTCGCGCAGCAGCCGCGAGCGGGCGCCTATCATCGCCACCCAGCGGTCGGCGCCCAGCCGCGAGGGATGATCGTAGCCGTTGACCAGCCCGCCCTCCTCGGCGCTGGAGACCACCCAGCTTGGCGTCACGTCCCACAGCTCCAGCTGCTCCTCGACGCTGTGCCGCACCGCGTCACCGGCGACACAGCAGCCCAGCACCATGGAAGGCGGCGGCAGCGCCTTCCAGTCGCCTTCGGCGAGCTGGTGGATGGTTTCGAGAAACGCTGCGCCATGCGCGACCAGGCGGGCACCAGCCTGGGGCGTTTCGTAGAGCGCCCACTTCAGACGCGTGTTGCCGATGTCGATGGCGAGGAACATGTCGAGCGGCATTATCCCGAATTCGAACGCCCGTGCTCGGCGGCCTGACGGCCACCGCAATGACAACCCCGGCACATCGCCTGGCAGACTTGCCATGCCTGGCGGTCGGCGGCATGCTGGAGCCCACGATGGCCAAATCCGACAAGAACCGCGAAAATAACACCGGCGTTGACGCCGCCAGAAACAAGACCGGGGAGCCGCTGCGCGCCTGGCAGGTCGGTCCCGACGGCGTCAGCGCCAAGGACTTCCGGTTGGGGTCCATGGACCCGGGCGCCAAGCCCTTCAGCCAGGGAGACAAGGCAAGCGACCGCGCCGCGCTCGGCGAGCAGGCGCAGCGCCTCGACGAGTTGCAGGACCTGCTTTACGCCGACGGCCGCTTCAAGCTGCTGGTGGTGCTGCAGGGCATGGACACCAGCGGCAAGGACGGCACCCTGCGCGACGTCTTCGGCCGCATGAGCCCGCAGGGTGTGCACAGCGTGTCCTTCAAGGCGCCGAGCAGCGAGGAACTGGCACACGACTTCCTCTGGCGCGTGCACGCCAAGGTGCCGCGCACCGGCGAGCTGGTGGTGTTCAACCGCAGCCACTACGAGGACGTGCTGGTGCCGCGCGTGCGCGGCTGGATCGACGCCGCCGAACTGCAGCGCCGCTATCGCCAGATCAACGACTTCGAACGCCTGCTGACGGAAACCGGCACCGTGGTCGTGAAGTGTTTCCTGCACATCTCCAAGGCCGAGCAGCTGCGCCGCCTCCAGTCGCGCCTGGACGACCCGGCCAAACACTGGAAGTTCGACCTCGCCGACGTCGAGGCCCGCAAGCAGTGGGACGACTACCAGCGTGCCTATGAGGACGCCATCGCCGCCACCGGCACCGCCTGGGCCCCTTGGACCGTGGTACCGGCGGATTCCAAGAGCCACCGCAACCTCATGGTGGCCACGCTGATCGAGCAGACCCTGCAGCGCATGCAGCTGCGCCATCCCCCGCCGGCGCCGGGCCTGAAGGACCTGGTGCTGACCTGAGAGGCCTGCCCGCCTCCCGGGTTGGAGAGGGCCCGGGCGCCGCCTCCGGCTGTGGCATGATTGACGTTGACGTAAACGTCAATAATCAGAGGAGACCCGCCCGATGACCGACCTGTCCGACGCCAAGGCCCTGGCCGCCTACCGGCCACGCCACAAGGTGCGTTTCGTCACCGCGGCCTCGCTGTTCGACGGGCACGACGCCTCCATCAACATCATGCGGCGCATCCTGCAAGGCATGGGCGCCGAGGTGGTGCACCTGGGCCACAACCGCTCGGTCGACGAAGTCGTGACAGCGGCGCTGCAGGAGGACGCCCACGGCATCGCCATCAGCTCCTACCAGGGCGGCCACGTCGAGTACTTCAAGTACATGGTGGACCTGCTCCGGGCCCGCGGCGGCGAGCACATCCGGGTCTTCGGCGGCGGCGGCGGCGTGATCGTGGCCCCCGAGATCCGCGAGCTGCAGGCATATGGCGTCACCCGCATCTACAGCCCGGAGGACGGCCAGCGCCTGGGGCTGCAGGGCATGATCGGCGAGATGCTGATGGCGAGCGACTGCGACCTCACGACGCTCGCTCCCCGCAGCGTGGACGAGATCCGGGGTCACGACGAGGCGGCCTGGCGGGCCCTGGCCCGGCTTGTCACCGCCCTGGAGGCCGGCAGCGTGGAGCCGGCGCTGCGCCACGCCCTGCATGCCGCGGCCCGGGAGCGCGCGGTACCGGTGCTGGGCATCACCGGCACGGGCGGTGCCGGCAAGTCCAGCCTGACCGACGAGCTAATCCGTCGCCTGCGCCTGGACCAGGACGACGCGCTGCATGTCGCGGTGGTCAGCATCGACCCCTCGCGGCGCAAGAGCGGCGGCGCCTTGCTGGGCGACCGCATCCGCATGAACGCCATCCAGCCCTGGCGCCGTGGGCCACGCGTCTACATGCGCAGCCTCGCGACGCGCGACTTCGGCTCCGAGATCAGCCAGGCCCTGCCCGACGTGGTGGCGGCCTGCCGGGCGGCCGGCTTCGACCTGGTGATCGTCGAGACCTCCGGCATCGGCCAAGGCGACGCGGCCATCGTGCCACACGTGGACGTGCCGCTCTACGTGATGACGCCCGAGTTCGGCGCCGCCAGCCAGCTCGAGAAGATCGACATGCTGGACTTCGCCGAGTTCGTGGCGATCAACAAGTTCGACCGCAAGGGCGCGCTCGACGCACTGCGCGACGTCGCCAAGCAGGTCCAGCGCAACCGCGAGGCCTTCGGGCAAGGGCCCGAGCAGATGCCGGTGTTCGGCACCATGGCCAGCCGCTTCAATGACGACGGCGTCACCGCGCTCTACCAGGCGCTGCTGCCGCGCCTGGCCGGGCTGGGCCTGAAGGCCGCCCCCGGCCGGCTGTCACGCGTCGAGACCCGCCACAGCAGCAACCAGACCCCCGTCGTGCCGGGCGCCCGGGTGCGCTACCTGGCCGAGATCGCCGAGACGGTGCGCGGCTACAAGCAGCGCGCCCGTGTGCAGGCGCAGCTGGCGCGCGAGATCCAGCAGCTGCGCTGCGCCGGCGGCCTGCTGCAGGCGGCCCATCCCGAGCAGGGCGACGCGGTGCAGTCGCTGCAGCAGCTCGCCGCGGCGCGCGAGGCCCGGCTCGATCCGCTGGCGCGCGAGCTGCTGGCGGGCTGGCCGCAGCTGCAGGCCGACTACGCGGGCGACGAACATGTCGTGAGCGTGCGCGACCGCGAGATCCGTACCTCCCTGGTGCACACCACACTCAGCGGCACGCGCGTCCGCAAGGTCGCGCTGCCGGCCTACGAGGACCACGGCGAGCGCCTCAAGTGGCTGATGCTGGAGAACGTGCCGGGCCGTTTCCCCTACACCGCCGGGACCTTCGCCTTCAAACGCGAGGGTGAGGACCCGACCCGCATGTTCGCCGGCGAGGGCGATGCCTTCCGCACCAACCGGCGTTTCAAGCTGCTCAGCGAGGGCATGCCGGCCAAGCGCCTGTCCACGGCTTTCGACAGCGTGACGCTCTACGGCCACGACCCCGACCCGCGGCCCGACATCTACGGCAAGGTGGGCAACTCGGGCGTCAGCATCGCGACCCTGGACGACATGAAGGTGCTCTACGACGGCTTCGACCTCTGCTCGCCGAGCACCTCGGTCAGCATGACCATCAACGGCCCGGCGCCCGCCCTCCTGGCGATGTTCATGAACACCGCGCTGGACCAGCGGCTGGACCGCTTCCGCGCCGAGCACGGCCGCGAGCCGGACGCCCGGGAGGCCGCGGCGCAACGCGCCTGGGTGCTGGAGAACGTGCGCGGCACGGTGCAGGCCGACATCCTCAAGGAAGACCAGGGCCAGAACACCTGCATCTTCAGCACCGAGTTCAGCCTCAAGGTCATGGGCGACATCGCCCAGTATTTCGTCGAGCACCGGGTGCGCAATTTCTACTCGGTCAGCATCAGCGGCTATCACATCGCGGAGGCCGGCGCCAACCCGATCTCGCAGCTCGCCTTCACGCTCAGCAACGGCTTCACCTTCGTCGAGGCCTACCTGGCGCGCGGCATGCACATCGACGACTTCGCGCCCAACCTGAGCTTCTTCTTCAGCAACGGCATGGACCCCGAGTACACCGTGCTGGGCCGGGTGGCGCGCCGCATCTGGGCGGTGGCGATGCGCGAGAAGTACGGCGCCAACGAGCGCAGCCAGAAGCTCAAGTACCACGTCCAGACCAGCGGCCGCAGCCTGCACGCGCAGGAGATCGCCTTCAACGACATCCGCACCACCCTGCAGGCGCTGATTGCCATCTACGACAACTGCAACTCGCTGCATACCAACGCCTACGACGAGGCCATCACCACGCCCACCGAGGACAGCGTGCGCCGCGCGATGGCCATCCAGCTCATCATCAACCGCGAATGGGGCCTGGCGAAAAACGAGAACCCCCACCAGGGCGCCTTCGTGATCGACGAGCTGACCGAACTGGTCGAGGAAGCGGTGCTGGCCGAGTTCGAGAAGATCTCGGAGCGCGGCGGCGTGCTGGGTGCAATGGAGACCGGCTACCAGCGCGGCAGGATCCAGGAGGAGAGCCTGCACTACGAGATGCTCAAGCACACCGGCGAGCTGCCCATCGTCGGCGTCAACACCTTCCGCAACCCGCAGGGCGACAGCGTGCCCGACACGCTGGAGCTGGCCCGCTCGACCGAGGCCGAGAAGCAGTCGCAGCTGCGGCGCCTGGCCGACTTCCACGCCCGCCATGCGGACCAGGCGCCGGCCCTGCTGCAGCGCTTGCAGCAGGCGGTGATGGCCGACCGCAACGTCTTCGAGGTGCTGATGGACGCGGTGCGGGTCTGCTCACTCGGCCAGATCACCGCCGCGCTGTTCGAAGTGGGCGGCCAGTACCGCCGCAACATGTAGGCCCGGCGCCGCCGCCGTTTCACTTCTTCACCCGCCTTCCCGCCGCGCGACGTGGTGCCGACGGCAGCTCAGGCGCGGCGCTTGCCACGCTCCTGGTCGAGACGCCGAGACAGCCCGGGCGACGACTCTGCCCGGCCGCCTCCCGCCCTCCCCTCCACAACGTTCAAGGAGTACGCGATGCGAGCCCTCCGCTGGCACGGCAAGAAGGACATCCGCTGCGATCACGTTCCCGACCCCACCATCGAGGACGGGCGCGACGCGATCATCAAGGTTTCGAGCTGCGCGATCTGCGGTTCCGACCTGCACCTCTTCGGCGGTTTCATGCCCGGCATGGAGTCCGGCGACATCCTGGGCCACGAGTTCATGGGCGAGGTGGTGGACGTCGGCAAGGACAACCGCCACCTCAAGGTCGGTGACCGTGTGGTCGTGCCCTTCACGATCTGCTGCGGCGAATGCGAGCAGTGCCGGCGCGGCAACTGGTCGGTGTGCGAGCGCAGCAATCGCAACAAGGACCTGGCCGACAAGGTCTTCGGCCACGGCACCGCCGGCATGTTCGGCTACACCCACCTGACCGGCGGCTATCCGGGCGGCCAGGCCGAGTACGTGCGCGTGCCGTATGCCGACGTGGCACCGGTCAAGATCCCCGACGGCCTGACCGACGAGCAGGTGCTGTTCCTGGGCGACATCTTCCCGACCGGCTGGCAGGCCGCGGTGCAATGCGACATCCAGCCCACCGACACCGTGGCCGTGTGGGGCGCGGGGCCGGTGGGCCAGTTCGCCATCCGCAGTGCCGTGCTGCTGGGCGCCCGGCAGGTGATCGCGATCGACAACGTGCCGGAGCGGCTGGGCATGGCGCAGGCCGGCGGTGCGATCACGATCAACTTCGAGGAAGAGAGCGTGATCGAGCGCCTGCAGGAACTGACCCAGGGCAAGGGCCCCGAGAAATGCATCGACGCGGTCGGCATGGAGGCGCACGCGACCCGCTCGATCGACTCGGTCTACGACCGCGCCAAGCAGGCGGTGATGCTGGAGAGCGACCGGCCGCACGTGCTGCGCGAGATGATCTACGTCTGCCGCCCGGCCGGCATCCTCTCGATCCCCGGCGTCTACGGCGGGCTGGTCGACAAGATTCCCTTCGGCGCGCTGATGAACAAGGGGCTCACCGTGCGCACCGGGCAGACCCACGTCAACCGCTGGACCACCGACCTGCTGCGCCGCATCCAGGAGGGCCAGATCGATCCTTCCTTCGTCATCACCCACACCGTGGGCCTCGAACAGGGGCCCGAGATGTACAAGACCTTCCGTGACAAGAAGGACGGTTGCGTCAAGGTGGTCCTCAAGCCCTGAACCCGGGAGACATCATGCAGAACAGATCCCCCCTTCCCCAGGCCCGCCGCCACACCCCCACCGCGACGCTGGCGCGCAGCCTCGGCTGGTTCAGCATCGGGCTGGGCGTCGCGCAGGTCCTGATGCCGCGGGCGATGTGCCGGCTCACCGGCATGCCCGGCGGCACCGGGCTGATGCGAGCCTGCGGCGTGCGCGAGATCGTCACCGGCCTCGGCATCCTCAACGCCCGGCGCGCCGCCCCCTGGGTGTGGAGCCGGGTCGCGGGCGACGCCTTCGACGCGGCCACGCTGGCGACGCACCTGCGCCCGGACAACCCGCTGGCTTCGCGTGCTGCCGGCGCCTTGGCGGCGGTCGCCGCGGTGGCGGCGCTGGACGCCGCCGGTGCCCAGGCGCTGCGCGTCGAACAGCGCCGTCTCGACGCTGCGGTCCCCGACTACAGCGACCGCAGCGGCCTGCCGGCCGCGCCGGAGCAGATGCGCGGCGCCGCGGTGGAGGACTTCGAGGCGCCCCCGGACATGATCACGCCCGAGCCGCTGCGACCCCGGCATGCCGCCGAAGACAGCCGCTTGAGGGCATAAACGCTCGCTCCTAGTTGCCGCCGGGCGGGCCCAGTGCCGCCCGGCAAATATGCTGCACGCGGGACACCCAGGCGTGCAGGTCGACGTCGCGCGGCTGCACCATCAGCAGGTAGCGCCGACCGCCCCACACACAGGCGAACAAGGCGCTGACCGTCCCGGCATCCGGCGGCGACGGCAGGTCGGTGCAGGCCGCGATCGCGCGCTGCCACTGCGCCGACAGCTCCTCGAAGGCCCGGCGGTGGTGCTTGGGCTCGGCGATCTGGGCTTCCAGCGCCAGCATCTCGGCGTCGAAATACGGCTGCTCCGGCACGTCGACGCCGCAGCTCAGGCGCACCAGCCGGTCCATGCGCTCGCCCCAGTCCAGCTCGGCGGGGTGGATCACCTGCTGCTCGATGGCCTGCAGCAGCGCCTCCACGCAGTGCCTGACATAGCCGGACAGCAAAGCCTGCTTGTTGGGGAAGTAGTCGTAGAGCGTGCCGACCGAGATGCCGGTTTCCAGCGCCACCGCCCGGGTGGTGACACCGGCCCAGCCCTCGCGCCGCCAAATCCGAACCAATGCATCGTAGATCGCCTGCACGGTGAACTTGGCGCGAGCCTGGGACGGTCGCTTGAGCGGCTTCGTGGCGGTGCTGCCGCGGCGCTGGGTCGCGGCAGCCGCCTTGCCGCCCTGCTTTCCGAACCCGGCACCGGGGCGCGCTCGATACAGTGAAGTCGCCATGTCTTTGGATCAACGCAATCGAGGGAACACCATGAAGACGGAAACGACGATGACGGTAACACGCCTGCTCACCCGCAAGACCGACCTGGGTGACACGCAGCTTCGCACCGACATCGAAACGGCCGGGCTGGCCGAGGGTGAAGCGCTGTTGCGCATCCAGCGCGTCGCGCTGACGACCAACAACATCACCTATGCGGCCTTCGGCGACGCGATGCAGTACTGGGGCTTCTTTCCGACCTCCGATCCGGCGTTCGGCCACATGCCGACCTGGGGCTTCGCCGAGGTGGTGGCCTCGACCGTGCAAGGTGTCGAGGCCGGCGAGCGCTTCTACGGCTACTTCCCCATCGCCAGCCATCTGCGCGTGCAGCCTCACCGCGTCACGGCGCGCGGCTTCTACGACGCCGCCGAGCACCGGCAGGGCCTGACGTCCGCCTACAACCACTACGTGCGCTGCAGCACCGACCCCGTCTACTCGCCCGGGTACGAGAACTACCAGATCCTGCTGCGACCGCTGTTCATCACGTCCTTCATGCTGGCCGACTTCCTGCAGGACAACGACTTTTTCGGCGCCCGGCAGCTGGTGGTGTCGAGCGCGTCCAGCAAGACCGCCTACGGCACCGCCTTCTGCCTCACAGGGCAGCCGGGCATCGAGATGATCGGCCTCACGTCGGCGCGCAACCAGGACTTTGTCGACAACCTGGGTTGTTATCAAGGCACGGTCCGTTACGAAGGGCTCAGCGCCCTGCCGAAGGACAAGCCGACGCTCTACGTTGATTTTTCAGGCGACGAGGCGCTGCGCGAGCGTGTGCACCATCACTTCGGCGAGGCCTTGACCTACGACTGCTTCGCCGGCTCGGCACAGAACACGCAGTTCCTGCGCGACACGGGGCTTCCCGGTCCGACACCGATCTTCTACTTCGCGCCGGTGCAGATCAAGAAGCGCAACGCCGACTGGGGGCACGCGGAAGTCAACCGCAAGTTCAACGAAGCCCAGCTGGCCTTCATCCGGCGCGTCAGCGAACCGGGCCGCCCGTGGCTGCAGGTCCAGGAACACCGCGGCTTCGACGCCGCCCGCACCTTGGTGGCCGACCTGCACGCGGGCCGCATCGACCCTGTGGCAGGGCATGTGGTCGTGCTCTCCTGATGCGGCCGGCGCCCCCTGAGAGCGGCGGTCCGGGGCGGACACCGCACAATGCCGCCCCATGGATTCACTCTCACAACTCGCGCTCGGCGCGGCGGTCGGCATCGCAGTGATGGGGCGGCGCACCGCCGTCTGGAAGGCGGCCCTGTGGGGCGGCGTCTGCGGCACGCTGCCCGACCTGGATGCCTTCGTCGACCATGGCGACCCGGTCAGCAACATGACCTTGCACCGCACCGAGAGCCACGCGCTGTTCTACCAGACGCTGCTGGCGCCCCTGCTGGCCGGCCTCATCGCGAAGCTGCACCGCGAGACCGACCGCTTCCGCGGCTGGTGGGCCGCGGTGTGGCTGGCCCTCGTCACGCATCCGCTGCTCGACTGGATGACGGTCTACGGCACCCAGCTGGGGCTGCCCTTCACCGACCACCCCTATGGCGTGGGCAGTGTCTTCATCATCGATCCGCTCTACACGGTGCCGCTGCTGATCGGCGTCGGCGTCGCGATGGCGCGGCGCAACCCGGCGGGCTGGCGCTGGAACGCGGCCGGGCTGGTGCTCAGCACGGCCTACCTGGGTTGGGGTGTGGCGGCACAACAGCATGTCGACAGCGTGGTGCGGGCCTCGCTGCAGACCCAGGGCCTGCAGGCGGAGCGCCTGCTGGTCACGCCGACCCCCTTCAACACGGTGTTGTGGCGCATCGTCGCGATCACGCCCGAGGGCTACAGCGAGGCCTACCACTCGCTGCTCGATGAGGACCACGAGGTCCGCTTCGAGCCCCATGCGCGCGGCGAAGCGCTGTGGCGCGACCTGCGCGGCAACCCGGCCGCCGAGCGCATGGCCTGGTTCACGCACGGATTCTTCAAGCTCAGCGAGCAGGACGGCGAGCTGCGCATCGCCGACCTGCGCATGGGCATGGAGCCGCACTACAGCTTCAGTTTTGTCGTGGCCCGGCGCGCGCCCGGCGGCGTGGAAGCCGTCACGCCGCGCCACATCGAGATGCGGCCCGACCTCAGGCAGGGTTTGTCCTGGCTGTGGCGGCGCGCGGCCGGCGAGCCCCTGCCGCCGCCGCGCTGAGGCCCGGCTCCACCCCACGAAACTGCCGCCGGCAGGCCGAGGGTGAGGTGCGGAAGGCGGCGGCGTCGAGCTGCCGTCGGACGCGAGCGGCTCGCTGCGGTATGCCAACAGTGCCGGCAGCGCCAGCGCGGAGGAGATCCAGCGTCTGGTCCTCCAACCAGCGGGCGCGGGCCCAGCCCGCGGCCTGAAGCGGCTACCCCCATTGGGGGTCCCCACCCGGGGCGAGGCGGCGGCGCCTCCGCTTGGCTAGCTTGATGAAGTGGCCCACCGGCCACTTCATCCACAGGAGCCAGACATGAAACTTTTCAATCCCAACCAGGTCTCCTTCGCCGAGGGCGCGGTCCGCGTCGAGGGGGTGGTCAAGGCGCTGGGCCTGGACCTGCGCCGCAAGGTGCTGACCTCGCGCGATCCCGAGGCGCAGCGGCTGCGCAAGCTGCTGCCGGTCAGCAACGTGCCGCCGGGCTTCGAGAAGTACCAGCTGCCCTTCGTGCTGCAGCCCTCGCAGCTGTTTGTCACCAGCGCACCGCCCGGCGCCGAGGTGGCCGAGCACTCGCACGACGAGGGCGACGGCGTGCGTTTCATCGCGGACGGTTCGGTGATCTACAACGGCACCGAACTGGTCGCCGGCGACTGGATGTACATCCCGCAAGGCACGCCCTACAGCCTCCGCATCGGCGACCGCGGCGCCCTCATGTGCTACTGCTATTGCTGCTCCTGTGCCGGGCGCGCGGACATCGCGGAGTGGGTCACCAACCCGCCGCTGGAGCGCTTCCTGCCGTGAAAGGCGAGCGGCCCAGGCCGTCTCGCCTCACCAGGTGTCGATGTAGGCGCGGCCCCGGTCGCCGTCCTGCGGCGGCCGGGCCGAGGCCAGCGCGCGGACCAGCCAGGACCGCGTGTCCGCGGGGTCGATCACCGCATCGATCTCCAGGGTCTCGGCCATGTGGATGGCCTGGCCGTTCTCGACCTGGCGCGCCAGCAGTTGCTCGAACAAGGCTTCGCGCTCGGGGCCTTCCGGCCGTGCCTCCAGCTCCTTGCGATAGCCCAGCCGCACGGCCCCCTCCAGCCCCATCGCGCCGAACTCGCCGGTGGGCCAGGCCGCCGTGGCCAGCGGCACGTGGAAGCCGCCGCCCGTCAAGGCCATCGCTCCCAGCCCATAGGCCTTGCGCAGTACCACGCTGACGAAGGGCACACGCAGCTTGGCGGCGACGACAAACAGGCGGCTGACATGGCGCACCTGGGCGCTCGCCTCGGTGTCGGGGCCGACCATGAAGCCCGGCGTGTCGACCAGCGAGACCAGCGGCAGCCCGTGCGCATCGCACAGCTGCATGAAGCGCGCGGCCTTGTCGGCCGCCTCGGCATCGACCGCGCCGCCCAGCCAGGCCGGATTGCTGGCCAGCAGGCCGACCGGCCGCCCCTCGATGCGCGCCAGCGCCGTCAGCACGCTGCGGCCGAAACCCTCGCGCAGCTCCAGCAGCGAGCCGGCATCGACCAGCACTTCCATCACGCGGCGCACCTCGTAGGCGCGCACGCGGCTTTCGGGCACCGCGTCGCGCAGGCTGTCCTGCGGCGCGGCTTCCCACTGCGCGAGGCGTCCCTGGAAGAAGGACAGGTAGTGCCGGGCGCGGGCGACCGCTTCGGCTTCGTCTTCCACCAGCAGGTCGATCACGCCGTTGCGGGCCTGCACCTCGCTCGGGCCGATCTGCTCAGGACGGAAGACACCCAGTCCGCCGCCCTCGATCATCGCCGGGCCGCCCATGCCGATGTTGCTGGCGCGGGTCGCGATGATGACGTCGCTGCAACCCAGCAAGGCGGCGTTGCCGGCGAAACACCGCCCCGCGGCGATGCCCACCACGGGCACCTGGCCCGACAGGCGCGCATAGGCCGCGAAGGTGCCGACGTTCAGGCCGGCGACGATGGGCATGTCGGTGTCGCCGGGGCGCCCGCCACCGCCCTCGGCAAACAGCACCACCGGCAGGCGCTGCTGCAGCGCGATGCCCAGCATGCGGTCGGTCTTCTGATGGCTGCGGATGCCCTGGGTGCCGGCCAGCACGGTGGCGTCGTAGGCCATCACGACGCAGCGGCTGCGCTCGATGCCGAACGCGGCCGCATTGACCGAGCCGATGCCGGTGACGATGCCGTCGGCCGGGGTGAGGCGCACCAGCTCTTCGTAGCTGCGGCGGCTGCGCTGGGCGGCGATCGCCAGGGCGCCGTACTCGCTGAAGCTGCCGGGGTCGCACAGGTCGGCGATGTTCTCGCGCGCGGTGCGTTGCCCTTGCGCATGGCGCTTCGCGACGGCCTCGGGACGCGCCGCATCGTCGGTGCAGGCAAGCCGCTCCTGCAAGCGCCGCAGGTCGGCGCGCGAAACGGCTTCGGCCGGCTCGGCGGCGGGCGGCCGAGCCGGCGTTGTCTGGACCGCGGGCCCGGCCGCAGCCGGTTCCTGGGCCGGCACCGCGTCGAGCACCACGAGGCGCAGCAGCACGTCCCCCTCGGCCAGCAGCTCGCCCGGGCGGGCAAGCACCGCTTCCACGCGCCCGTCCGAGGGCGCGCGCAGCTCGTGCTCCATCTTCATCGCCTCGAGGATCAGCAGCGCCTGGCCGGCGCGTACCGTTTGCCCGGGCTGGACCTCGACCAGCAGCAGGGTGGATGCCATCGGGGCGGCGATGTCGATCTGTCTCATGAAGGCCTCCTTCGCGGTCGACTGTAGCGTCGCCGCCGGCGCGCGGCTGACGCATGGACGACAACGCCGATTGCGAGGGCCGACCGTAGGCCCCTTCCTACACCCGCGCGAGGAGCCTGCGGACAGCCTCGCGCAGCGGCCGGCGCGACGATCCCGGCACGATACGAACTCAAGGAGCGAACCATGGCCCTCACTGCCCCTGCCTTCCCCGGCCGGCAGGCGGCCCAGCCTGGCTGGGCCGCCCTGCAGGCCCTGCTGCGCTCGCCGCGGCATCAGGCCGCCTTCGGCGTGATGCTGGCGCTGCTCCTCCTGCTGGCCTTCCACCAGGTGCTGGCTGGCGCCGTGCTGCGGGCCGAGCAGGCGCGCGCGGCCGCGGGCCAGCGCGCCGAAGCCGCGGCACGCTGCACCGACGAACCTGCCGCCCCGCTGCGCGACCTGTGCCAGGCCAGCGTCCAGGCCGGTCTGAGTCTGCCGGGCGGGCCAGCGACGGCCGGCCCCGCCGCCCTGCCGCAGGTGACCCGAGCCAGCGTCACCGCGGTGCTGTCGGCCGGCGTCTGAGGCCGCCCGCGCCGCCGCCCGCCTGGCTGACGCGGGCACTGGAACACTTGTTGCAAGCAGGGCCTCGCGCCACCGCGCGGCCCCGCACCCGACTCGGGCCAAAATCGGCAGGCCATCCGAGGAAAAACAGGTTTTTATGTCAGCCCCCAGTTTCCCCACCCAGCAGTTCCACGACCCCGAGGCCGCCCTGGCCCGCGTGCAGGAGATCTACGACGCCAACATTGCGCACCTGCGCCAGGCCCTGCACCGCTTCATCGCCGGCGACACCCCCGAGGCCCACGTGCGGGCCTACTATCCCTTCGTGCGTGTGCACACCGACACGGTGGCGCGGGCCGATTCCAGGCTGGCCTACGGATTTGTCGCCGGACCCGGCACCTACGAGACCACGCTGACCCGGCCGGAGCTGTTCGGCAACTACTTCCGCGAGCAATTCGGCCTGCTGCTGAAAAACCACCGCATCCCGCTGGAGATCGGCACCAGCGCCCAGCCCATCCCGCTGCACTTCTCCCTCTTCGAGGACGACCACCTCGAAGGCACGCTGCCGGCCGGCCGCCGGCTGCTGATGCGCGACGTGTTCGACCTGCCCGACCTCGCCGCGATGGACGATGGCATCGCCAACGGCACCTACGAGCCGCCCTTCGGCCAGCCCTGGCCACTGGCCCTGTTCACCGCGCCGCGGGTGGACTACTCGCTGCACCGGCTGCGCCACTACACGGGCACCGCGCCGCAGCACTTCCAGAACTTCGTGCTCTTCACGAACTACCAGTTCTACATCGACGAATTCGTGCGCATCGGCCGCGAGCTGATGGCCTCGGCCCCCGACAACTCGCCCAACGACGACTACATCGCCTTCGTCGAGCCCGGTAACGTCGTGACGCGGCGTGCCCACCTGCTGACCGACGAAAGCGACCTCAACGGCTCGCCGCCGCCCCGGCTGCCCCAGATGCCCGCCTACCACCTGGTGCGCAAGGACCGCAGCGGCATCACGATGGTCAACATCGGCGTCGGCCCCAGCAATGCCAAGACCATCACGGACCACATCGCGGTGCTGCGCCCGCATGCCTGGATCATGCTTGGCCATTGCGCCGGCCTGCGCAACTCCCAGCAGCTGGGTGACTACGTGCTGGCCCACGGCTACGTGCGCGAGGACCATGTGCTCGACGAGGACCTGCCGCTGTGGGTGCCGATTCCGCCGCTCGCCGAGGTGCAGGTGGCCCTCGAGTCGGCGGTGACTGAGGTCACCCGACTGCAGGGCTACGAGCTCAAGCGGGTGATGCGCACCGGCACCGTCGCATCGGTGGACAACCGCAACTGGGAGCTGCTGCCGCACCGCACGCCCGAGCGCCGCTTCAGCCAGAGCCGCGCGATCGCCCTCGACATGGAGAGCGCGACGATCGCCGCCAACGGCTTCCGTTTCCGGGTGCCCTACGGCACCTTGCTGTGCGTCAGCGACAAGCCGCTGCACGGCGAACTCAAGCTGCCCGGCATGGCCAACCAGTTCTACCGCGAGCGGGTCGACCAGCACCTGCGCATCGGCCTGCGCGCGGTCGACATCCTGCGCCAGCAGCGCCAGGACCAGCTGCACAGCCGCAAGCTGCGCAGCTTCGCCGAAGTCGCCTTCCAGTGAGCCTCGGGCGGCGGCCAGCCGCCGCCGCCCCCCGCCTGCCTTACACTCGCCGGCAGAATTCCTAGAAGGAGGGCCGGTCGGTGAGCCGATGCCAAACGCTGTTCCAGCGGGTGTCGGGCCTGTGCCTGCGCGCGGGCCGGACGTCAGCCTGGCCGGGAAGGCCCGGCCGACGCGCGCCGTTTTTCTTGCGCCCGCCCGCGCACACTGCTTCCAGCTCCCTCCCCCTTCCTTGCCGTCCTGCCTGCCGGCGCGCCGCTGCGGCCGCCAGCCCCTGCGATCCCAAGCGAAAGGATTCGGCATGAAGCACCCGCTCGCCTCCCTGGAGAAGCTGGAGATCCACCACGTCCGCGCCCTGGTGCGCGCGCTGCACGAGCTGTCGCTGGTCGACGGACAGCACGACAGCGAGCAGGCCCTGCTGCGCTGCTTCTACGACACCTGCCACGGCCGGCTCGCGGCACCCGACTCGTTCGAGGACATCGTGCGCGAGCCGCTCGACAGCAGCACGCTGAGCCGCGTTTTCGACAGCGCCGAGCTGCGTACCGTGTTCCTGCAATGTTGCCTGTACCTGGCCTTTGCCGACGGCCGCTACACCGGCGGCGAGCGCCAGCGCATCGAGCACTATGCCACCGCACTGCAGGTCTCGCCGGCGGCCCTCGTCGAGCTCGAAAACGAGGTCGCCGGCCATCTGATGGAGCAGCTTGCAAAGAAGGGCCGCGCCGGAAATCCGGAGGGCTGAACACCAGAAGCAGGGGCCTCAGGTCCGGCGGCCGGCCGGACCGCCGCCCAGCCGTCGCCGTGGCGCCGGGGCCGGCACCTGCTCGACGGCCTCGTAGACATCCCGCACGCGGGCATTGAAATGCCGCCCCAGGGACGGGGCCGCCATCAACTGCTGATAGGCCAGCTCGGGCACGTCCAGGTAGCGGTAGACCCGACCGGTGACGAACTCGACCTCGAGCGTGCGGTGCACCGCGTCGTAGCCGATCGAGCGCAGGCTGCTGGAGGCGACGGGATGGCGGTGCATGGGGCGCGGGGCCAGCTTCGCAGGGCCGCTGGACGACCCGCCGGCATGCAAGCCCCATACCCACGGGCTGCAGTACCGGACGGCGCCGGACCGTCAGCGCCAGACCACCGGCTGTCCCTGTCCGCGGATCGACCTCCTTGTGCGGCGCCGCGTCATCCCTTACCCTGTGCCGCACCGGTCGGCCCACCCCAGCAGTCGCGCGACTTGCCCGCCATGCACGGTGCATGCGACGCCTCTGCAGTCCTCAGGAGAGCGCCCATGACCTTGCCCGGCTTGCCCGGCCCCGCTTCGATACGCACGCTTGCACTGGTCGGTGCGGCAGCGTCCGGCAAGACGACCTTGCTGGAGGCCTTGCTGCACAAGGCCGGCGCCATCGGCGCGCCGGGCAGCGTCGAGCGGGGCAACACCGTCTGCGACTTCGACCCGCTGGAGCGCAAGATGCAGCACTCGCTGGCGTCGGCCGTGGTGCACTTCGACCACCTCGACACCCGCATCCATGCCATCGACACGCCGGGGGCGCCCGACTTCCTCGGCCAGTCGCTGACCGCGCTGGAGGCGGTCGAGACCGCCGCCGTGGTGCTCAGCGCCTCCACCGGCATCGAGCCCCTGAGCGCGCGCATGATGGACTGGGCCGCCGGCCGCGGGCTGTGCCGCCTGATCGTGGTCAACAAGATCGACGCCGAGCGGGTCGACCTGCCGGCCCTGCTGGAGCAACTGCGCGAGGCCTTCGGCAAGGAATGCCTGCCGCTGAACCTGCCCGCCGACGGTGGCACCCGCGTGGTGGATTGTTTCTTCAACCCGTCGGGCGAGGCCGACTTCTCCTCGGTGGAGCAGGCCCACCGCGCCCTGGTGGAGCAGGTGGTGGAGGTCGACGCCGGCTTCGTCGAGCGTTACCTCAACGACGGCGACGTCGACCCCCGCGAATTGCATGCCCCGCTGGAGCAGGCCTTGCGCGAAGGCCACCTGATCCCGGTCTGTTTCGTCTCGGCCCGCAACGGTGCGGGCATCGCCGAGCTGCTGGACGTGATCGTGCGGCTGCTGCCCAACCCGGCGGAGGGCAATCCGCCTCAGTTCCTGCAGGGCGAAGGCCCCGAAGCCCAGCCACTGAAGGCCGAACCCGACCCGGCCAAACACGTGCTGGCCCACGTCTTCAAGATCACCGTCGACCCCTATGTCGGCAAGATGGGCGTGATGCGCATCCACCAGGGCACGGTGACGCGCGACAGCCTGCTGTATGTCGGCGACGGCCGCAAGCCTTTCAAGGTCGGCCACCTCTTCCTGCTGCAGGGCAAGGAGCATGTCGAGGTGCCGCGCGCCGGCCCGGGTGACCTGTGCGCGGTCGCCAAGGTCGACGAGATCCACTTCGACGCGGTGCTGCACGATGCCGCCGAGGACGAGCACATCCACCTGAAGCCGCTGGACTTCCCGACCCCGGTACACGGCCTGGCGATCGAGCCGCGCCGCCGCGGCGACGAGCAGCGTCTCTGGGACATCCTGCAGAAGCTGGTCGACGAGGACCCTTGTCTGCGGGTGCAGCACGTCGCGGTGACCAACGAAACGGTGGTCTACGGGCTGGGCGAACTGCACCTGCGCACCCTGCTGGAGCGGCTGACCGAGGTCTACAAATGTGAAGTGAATGCGCGGCCGCCGCGCATCGCCTACCAGGAGACCATCACCGCGCCCGCCGAAGGCCACCACCGCCACAAGAAGCAGACCGGCGGCGCCGGCCAGTTCGGCGAGGTGTTCCTGCGCGTCGAGCCGCTGCCGCGCTCGAGCGGCGCGGCCTCGGGCTTCGAGTTCGTCGACCAGGTCAAGGGCGGCGCCATTCCCTCGCAGTTCATCCCGGCCGTCGAGAAGGGGGTGCGCCAGGTGCTGGACAGCGGCGTGATCGCCGGCTACCCGGTGAAGGACGTGCGGGTGGTGGTGTACGACGGCAAGCACCACTCGGTCGATTCGAAGGAAATCGCCTTCGTGACGGCCGGCCGCAAGGCCTTCATCGACGCCGTGCAGAAGGCCCGGCCCATCGTGCTGGAGCCCATTGTGGATATCGAGATCACGGCGCCGGAGAGCAGCGTCGGCGACGTCACCGGCGACCTGTCGTCCAAACGCGGGCAGGTCAGCGGCACGCGCGCGCTCGGACAAAACACGATGACGGTGCTCGCCCAAGTGCCGCTGTCCGAACTCAACGGCTACCAGTCGCGCCTCAACGCGATGACCGGCGGCCAGGGTCAGTACAGCATCACGCTGTCGCACTACGACCCGGTGCCGCCCGGGGTTCAACAGCAGCTGGTGAGCCAGTACCGGGTGAAGGACGAGGAGTGAGGGACGGGATAAAAAGCCCGGCCGCCAGCCCGAGGTCACACACCACGCACAGCTCGTTTCCGCGATGGCGGCGTACGACGACGCCAGCCATCGGGTCCTCCTGAGAGATTATCGAAATGCGTGTTCCTGCCGGCAAACCGGTGGGAAGCGCTCCCGCGATCATTTCACAGCAGGGCTGCGGCACGGTAAGCAAGCGTCGCGAAGCGCAACCGACACGCTGGACTCGACACACCCGCTCGCAGTTCTGGTCATCCGGTCACAGTTGCCGACCCTCATGGCCCAGCTCGGCCCGCATGCGCGGCAGGAATTGCGGGTAGTCGCGCCGCATCAGCGTGACCAGCGCCTCGCGCACCGCGCAGCGGAGGTCCCAGTTCTCGCCCGAGGAGCGTGACGTCACCAGCAGACGCAGCTGCACCCCTTGGGGAGAGGTGTCGGTGACCTGCAGCAGGCACAGCCGCCCGTCCCACTCCGGCGTCGCCTCGCAGACGCGCTTCGCCTCGGCACGCAGGGGCTCCAGCGGCATGCCGTAGTCGACCCACAGGAACACCGTGCCGATGATCTGCGAGGTGGTGCGGGTCCAGTTCTCGAACGGGTTCTCGATCAGCCACTGCAGCGGGATGATGAGGCGGCGCTCGTCCCAGATCTTCAGCACCACGTAGGAGCCGGTGATCTCCTCAACCCGGCCCCACTCGCCCTTGACGATCAGCACGTCGTCGATGCGGATGGGCTGGGCCAGCGCGATCTGCAGCCCGGCGATCAGGTTGCCGAACACCGGCTTGGCGGCCAGACCCGCGACCACGCCGGCCACGCCGGCGGAGGCCAGCAGGCTCGCGCCAACCTGGCGCGCCCCGGGGATGGTCATCAGGATCAGCGCGAGCCCGACCAGCAGGACCGCGAACTGCGCCGTGCGCGACAACACGCGCGCCTGGGTCTGGATGCGGCGGGCCTGCAGGTTGTCCGCGACGTCCGCCGGGTGCAGCTTGATGAACCCCGCGGTCGCCCCGCGCACCGCCCGCATGCCGAGCCAGGTGATGCAGGCGAGCAGCACGACGGCATTGACGTGGCGCAGCACGATGAGGCGCGGCAGCGTCTCGCTCGCGCCGAACCAGACCACTTGCAGCGCGGCCAGCGGCAGCACGAACTGCGCGGGCCGGTCGCAGCTGCGCGCCACGGCGTCGAGCACCGTGGTGTGCCGGGTGATGCGCAAGAGCAGAAAACGCCCGATGCGGTGCCCGATGAGCGCGAGCACGACGGCCACCAGTGCGGCCCAGGCGGTATTGATCCAGGGGGACAGGGTTTGCAGGAGCGTCATGTCCCGCGAGGCTAACAGAGCCTGTCGGCCGCTCCGCGGCAGCGCGCGACGGACGTCCCGGACGGCGGGGCTTGCCCGTCCCCGGACGGCGCCTTATTTGGCCGGGGCCAGGCTTTCCAGCCGCGCCAGATCCAGTGCCTCGACGGCCTGGCGCACCGAGGCCAGCGGCATCGCATTGCCGTGCGCCTCGACCACCACACCGTTGGCGAGCACGATGGAGATCTCGGCGGACGAGCCGTCCTTCTCGCTCTGCTCGCGGACCGTGCGGCCGCCGGCCTTGTAGACCTTCTCGATGCGGGTCTCGGTTTCGCGTTCCCCGGTCATGCTCATCCACCCGGCCATCGCCGCCAGTCCGCCGAGGCCGCCAACGTCGGCGATCGAAACCTGCAGCGTGGCCTCGCCACCGTTGCCGTAGCCCGCTTCGGCCGAGGAGGTGTTGAAGCCCATGCCGGCCCCGCTCTGCGCCTCGTAGCTTTCACGCTTGAGGCCGGCCAGCGACTCTGGCAGCAGCGCCTTCAGCTCCTGGGCCGCGATCGGTGCGCGTCCGCCGGCCCCCATGGCCTTCACCATCTCGCCGGCCGCTGCACCGATGGCGGCGCTGTCGCCGGACTGGCTGGCCTGCTCCATGCGCTTGCCGGCCTCCTCGATGCGGCGCGCCATCTCGTCGAGCTTGACCTCACCCTGCGGCGTGTCGACGGTCACGCCGGCACCGGCGCTGCCCATCGAGGGCATGCCGGGCGCCACCAGCGCCGCCAGCGCGCCGACCAGCAGGCCCAGCACGATGGCGCAGACCACCACCGCGGCGGTGTAGCCGACCGCCTTGTCCTGTGCCACCTTCATCAGCACCGGCAGGCCGCGGTACAGCAGCCAGATCGACCAGACCGCGCCGATCAGCCCCAACAGCGCGCCCAGCATCGGGAAGACGCCGCCGATGCCCAGCACCATCGAGGCGGTCATGCTGTAGGCCGCCGCCTTGAAGGCCTGCAGCGCGTCCTTCTGGCCGCCGAAGGTGGGCGCCAGCGCATTGATCACCAGCCCCAGCACGAACACCATCACCAGCGACAGCCCGTAGCTGACCAGCGCCTGCACCAGGCTGCCGAAAAAGGGCAAACGCACGCTGACGCCGAAAAAGCCCACCCCGACCACGGCCATGCCGATGAAGGTGGCGATGGCCGGGATGGCGGCCAGCAAGGCCAGGTAGCGGGCATAGATGGTGCCGATGCTGTGGTTCTCACCCGCGATCACCGGCCATTCGGTGTTGGACGAGAACAGCAGGTTGCGCGCGCGGTTGACGACATTCATGAGTGAAAAGCTCCAGCAGGACGGCTCCAAGGCCTGATGGGGCCGGATGCTAACGAGCTGTTTCAACCGGCGCCCTCCCTTGATGTTGGGGGGGTCGGCAGCTTGTCCCCTGTTTCAGGGACGCCCCTCGAAGCTGTCTGCGGCAGGGCTTCAAAACCGCCCTGCCCCCCCGGCGCGCCCAATCGCCGCGACAATCGGGCCGACCCCGCGCATGACCCGAGGACCGCAGCATTGGCGCCATCCCTGATCGAGACCCAACACCTGGACAAGCGTTTCCCGACCGGCACGCTGGCCCTGCAGGACATCAGCCTGCGCATCAAGGCCGGCGAGTTCGTCGCCCTGCTGGGGCCCTCGGGCTGCGGCAAGAGCACCCTGCTGCGCCTGGTGGCCGGGCTGGAGGCGCCGAGCGCCGGGCAGCTGCGGCTGCCCGGGGCCGAAGCAGCGATCGGCTATGTGTTCCAGGAGG